>CAWEJJ010000004.1:0-490000 GCA_963809415.1 uncultured Ignavibacteriaceae bacterium
GATCGACGAAGAGCGAGGGATTGGAGACGTCCACGGCGAGGGCTTCACCGCGTCGATCGAGGATCGATCCTCGGGGGGCCGGGAGGATGACGCGACGTTCCTGCTGGCGGAGCGCTTCGGCCGCGTAGCGGTTGTGATCGGCGATCTGGATCTGCGCCAGGCGCCCGACCAGCGCGGCCCAAACGAGCCCGCCGGCGATGACGGCCATGAAGAGCCGCTTGCGATACGGTCCGCCGAGGTGCATCGGACCTCCGCCCTCTCAGCGCCCGGGAAGCTCCTCGAAAGCCCCCGCCGCTTGCGACGGAGAGCCCGCGTCCAGGACCACGAGACGTCCCGGCCGCGGCCACTCCAGCCCTAGATCACTCACTCTCACGGAGTCACCGACAACCGCTTGCTCGCGCCGTTCGACCTCGGCATCGAGTACCACGATCTCTTGCTGGAGCCTGCGCAACTCACGGCTCTTGGCCGCGGCCCGCGCGGCCCACCGAGCCTCGTTCACGTTCAACCAGGTCACCGCGTACAGAAACGCCGCGGCGAGCAACGCCCCCAAGACCACCGGCCGCGTGAGGTCGCGCCGCCTCGGTGGCCTGTACTGCGGCGCGAACCGGGTCATGCGAGCGGCCTCCGCTGGGCCACGCGCAGCAGCGCGCTGCGCGCCCTTGGGTTGCGTGCGACCTCTTCGGGCAGGGGCCGGATCGCGCGATGCGTCACCGGCTCCCAGGGTCCCTGCGGCCGCTCAGGCACGTGGCGGCTTCCCGCCTCGGGCCTGAACGCCCGTTTCACCAACCGGTCCTCGAGCGAGTGGTAGGCGATCACCGCGAACCGGCCGCGTGGCGCCAGCACTTCGGCGGCCGCGTCGATTCCGCGCCGCAACTCTCCCAGCTCGTCGTTCACCTCGATCCGAAGCGCCTGGAAAATCTTCGAGAGCAACCCCGGTTGAACCGTCTTGAGCTGTCTCACCAGCGCCTCGACGAGGTCGATGGTCGTCCGGATCGGCGCTCGCCGCCTCTCGCGATCGATCGCGGCGGCGAGGGCGCCCGCGCGAGCCACCTCACCGTACTGACGCAACACCCGGGAAATCTCCGGAGCGGGGGCTCGCGCGAGCCAGTCCGCCGCGCTCTCCCCGTGCGCCCTGTCGAACCGCAAGTCGAGCGGCCCCTCGCTCCGGTAGCTCATGCCGCGCTCCGGCGTATCTATCTGAGTCGACGAGACCCCGAGATCGAGAAGGACCCCGTTCACCAAACCGAGAACCCCCATCTCGCGGGCCACGCGATCCATCTCACCGAAGGACGCGTTCACCAGGGTCACACGCTCTTCGAAGCCCCGCAGCGTCCCAGCCGCTTCCCCGATCGCGCTGGCATCGCGATCCAGGCCGAGTACGCGTGCTTGCGGCAGCTTCTCGAGCAATGTCGCGGCATGACCACCCGCCCCCACGGTTCCGTCGAGATAGAGCCCGTCCGGCTCGATCGCCAGATGGCTCAGCACCTCCTCGAGTAGAACCGGGGTATGCGGCAAGCCGATTCCACGCGCGGTCTAGGAGACGCCGGTCGCGACCGACGCCAACGCCTCCTCTTCCCGCTCGTGCACCTCCAAGAGGCCGGGCGAAGCCCCCAACATGAGGATCGCCCGGACGTATGCGCTCATCCGGCAAAGCGCGAGCGCCCCGCCCTCGCGGGCGAGCCGTTCCGCTCTCCGGCCCAGGATCTCCAGACTCCGGTAGTCGACGTGCGTGACCGCGCGGAGATCGAGCACCACCTGATCGCCCGGCCGCGCGATCTGCTCCAGCTGGCTGTCGAGCATCCGCATCTCGGCCAGACCCAACCGGCCCGCCACACGCACCAGGCGGATGCCCTCGCGACGCTCGAACATCCAGACGGCCTTCGTGCCGTCGGAGCACTCGGCTGGGCGGATCGCCGCGCTCCTCATGACCGCTCCTCCTCGTGAACCTTGTCCGTGAACTCGTCGAGCCGGCCGCGCAGCGGTTCCACCCTCTCGCGGTAGCGCTCCAGCGACCACACTTCGACGAAGTTCATGACACCCAAGAAAACGACCCGGCCCCCCTTGGCGAGACCGGCGTAGTCGCGCAGTTGATCGGTCAGCAGCACCCGGCCTTGTCCATCCACGTCCTGCTCGCTGGCATCCATCGCCATCGTCCGCCTGAGCTCGCGCTGGGGGCGGGTGGCCGTGGAACCGCCGCTGATCTTGTCCGCCTCTTCCATGAATCGCGGGACCGGATAGATGTAGAGGCAGCCTTCGTGGCCCGGGAGGACGACGATCGATGTTTCCTCGGGGGACAGAAGCGCCCGACGAAGCTTCGAGGGCAGCGTCACGCGACCCTTTTCGTCGAGGGAGCGTCCGTATCTCCCGATGCATCGACCCATCGCAACCCCTAAATTTTCACACTTGTTACGCCGTTTCTACCCTTATCCCCCACAACCCCCCATCGAGCCAGGCCACTCTGCCACCGGCTCCCCAAGTCGTCAACGTCGTTCTTTTGGAATCTTCTAAGATAAAGTGGATTTCGCAAGAGGCTGTTAACCGGCTGGTATCGAAGGAGATGAGACGATCGTTTCGCGGGCTTAGATTCGGAGCGTCCCTCGCGCAGATGACCCCGCGAGGACCTCGTCGAAGACGCGGGCGAGCCGCCCCGCTAACTCACGGCGCGAGAACTCATTGAGGCGGTGGCGATCCGTGGGGGGTGGAAAATCCTCCCGGCGCACCGCATCCAGCGCTTCGGCGATCGCCGCGGGATCTCCCGGCGGGGCGAAGAGAGCCGCACCGAGGGGGGCCAGCAGGTCCCGTACAGCGCCTTCGGGAGCGATGGCGAGGATGGGCCGCCGCGCCGCCAGGTACTCGAACACCTTTCCAGGCAGGATGAGCTTGCCGCGCTCCTCGCCGCTCTCGAGAAGGAGCAGCGCCGTGGCGCCTCGCTGGAAGCGAACCACCTCACGATGCGGCACCGGGTCGAGGAACCGGACCACGTGCTCCAGCCCGCGCCGGTGCACGCGCTCTTCGTTCTCCGCATCGCGAGGGCCGATGAGGAGCACCGAGAGCCGGCACTGCCCCTCGGGGTCCTTCGCCGCCAGCGCCGCAAGCCCCGAGAGCAGCGGTTCGATCGTGCGCCGGTCGGTGAGCTGGCCCGTGTGCACGAGCGTGGGGCGCGAGAACGCTACCGGCGGTTCATCCGTAAAGTCATCCTCATCGAACCCGTTCGTGATCGTCACGATCCTCTCTGCCGGAAGCCGCGGATGCCGCGACCGGAAATCCGCCGCCGTCCGCTCGGAGGTCACGATGACCCGGTCCGCGGACTCGAGCACGCGACCCTCCAGCCACTCGTGGAATCGCCGGTGAAACGGCGTCGGCGGCTCGAAGGTCAGCCGGCGCGTCCATGGATCGCGGAAGTCGGCCACCCACGGCACGCCGCGACATGCGGGAAGGAAACCGAGAAGGTGCGCGCTGTCCGGCGAAGAAGTGGTATAGAGCAGGTCGATGTCGCCGCGCCTGAGCCGCGATGCCGCCACGCGGGCCGCGAACGGAATCCACCCAACGTAGGTGTCGGGCACGAGCACCCACTGCGAGAGCCGGGCGAGCCGGCGCGTCGAGCGCCGCCGGCTGGGGCTTCCGCGCCGCCCGAGGAGCCGTTCGAAGGTACCGAAGAGCCCGACGCCGGTGATCGAACGGGTGCGCAGGATCTCCTGCCCCGCGGGCAGATCGGCGAGCAGCGTGGGATCCTGCATCCAGTAATCACGCGCGGCGACGGTGAGCACGCTCGTGCTCCAACCGAAGCCCGGAAGATACTTCGCGAATTTCGTGGTGCGCTGCACGCCGGCCCCGCCGAGCGGCGGGAAGAAATACGCGACCACGAGCGCGCGCTTCGCGCTTCCCTCCCCTTGCCCGTTCGCCGGCATCGGCGCTATCGGAGGATCGCCACGTGAGCGCGCGCCACGTCCCCGGAGGCGGTGCGGATCACGATCACGTAGTGACCGCTCGGCGCGGCCGCGCCGGAGGAGGCCGTGCCGTCCCAGAACGAACCGCCGCTCGTCGCGCCGGAGAAACTCGCCACGCGCCGGCCCGAGAGGTCGTAGATCTCACCGTGCAAGATGCCCGGGACGTCCGCGCGCAGGCTCAACGCCCCGTCGACGGCGGGCCGGTATGGGTTCGGATAGACGCTGACTTCGATGCCGCCCGAAGGCGTGCCGTTCGGATCCCACGCCTGGTACGACGAGAGGCCCCGATCGGTGCCGAACCACACGAGCCCGGTCCGCTCGTCCACGCCGAGTGCGGTGACGCGGTCGTTCACGAGTTCCGGGTATGTGAAGCTCTCGATCGTCTGTCCGGATCCCGCCGGCGTGATCACGCTCACCCCGGCCCGCGTGGCCGCCCACACGCGGCCCAGCGGATCGGATGCGAGACCGTTCACCTGATCCCCCACGAGCCCCTGGCTCGTGCTGATGAAGCGCGAGGCGCCGCTGGAGAGCGTGATCACCGATATGCCGGCGGTCGAGCCCACCCACAGATCGCCGCCGCGAAGGAGCAGTGCTGTGATGTCGTCACCCCTGAGATCTCCCGAGGACTGGCGGTACGAGGTGCAATCATCGTCCGTCAGATCGGTGACCGATGGACCGTAATCCCAGATGGCGACGCCGTCGCCCGGGGTGCCGAAAATCACGCGGCCGTCGGAGGGCGCAATCAGGACGCGAACCTGGTTCAAGGTGAGGCAGCCCCCGGTATCCGCGACGAGCAGGCGGGTCTGCGTCGAGTCGTCGTGCGCGAGGAAGTACACGCCGTTCGCGACGTCCTCCGTGCCGTTCCTGACGGTGCCGAACCACAGATCGCCCGAGGGGTCCTCCGCGATCGACATGACATCGCGGATCGCGGGAAACCCGGTCCAGCCGCCGCCGGGACTTCGCCTGTCCACGCGGCAGTTCACGTCCCCCTCGCAGCAGCAGTGTCCCACCCAAAGATCGCCGTTGCCCGTGAGCTGTAACCCCGCGGGCCACTGGTCCTCGAGCCCGCCGCCTGTGTTGCCGGCGCTGTACTGCGTCCAGCCGGCGGAGGAGTAGCTCCCGAGCACCGGATACGTATGCGTGAACCAGAGCGCGCCGTCGTCGGCGATCGCGAGGGAGCGGATCGACCTCTCGGAGCGCGGTCCCGGAGCCAGCAACTGGTTCCATGCGCTGCCGTCCCAGCGGAACACCCCCGATTCCACCGTTCCCACCCAGATCCGGCCCTGGTCATCGCGCGCCGCGCATGTGGCGTCGAGATGGGATCCGATGCGCGTCCATGCGCCGTTCCAGGCGTAGAGCCCGTCTTCCGTCACCGCATGGAGGTCGCCGTCGAGCACCACGAGCCGGCGCGTATTGACCTCCGCCACTCCGGCGTCGGTCCGCACCCAGGCATCGCCGTTCCACCGGTACGGTGAACCGCTGACGAACTTGCCGTCGGTCCGCACCGTCCCCGCGACACACCAGACATCCCCGTCGAGCGTCACGAGCGAACTCACTGCCCTGGAGACGAGCCCCGTGTTGAGCGTGTCCCAGTCTCCCACCGAGAAACGCGAGACTCCGAGCGCGGTCCCGAACCAGCGCGTCGAGCCGCTGAGAAGGATGGCGCGGACATCGAAGGAGACGAGTCCGCAGCCGAGGTCGATCCCCTGCTCGCACGAGTTGGAGGTGACGAGCCCGTCCCGGAACTCGGCGAAGCCGCGGCTGGTACCCACCCAGAGGGAGGTTCCGAGACAGCTCAGCGTGCGCACGCGGGGATCGGGCAGGCCGTCGATCCCCTGGATGCGCCGCCACGACGAGCTGGATGGAATGTAGGCGCTCACCGCGCGGTCAGCCGAACCGAACCAGACCGTGCCGTCGGGGGCCACGCAGACCGCGGTCAACGTGTCGCTCACGAGCGTGCCGCGGGCGCGGTTGAGCACCTCGGTCTCGAAGCTCGTGAGATCCGTGCGGACGGCGCCTCCGGTCGTGGCCCACCAGAGCGTGTTGCCGCTGACGGCGATGTCGTTCACGCCGTTCGACCAGGTGTAGCTCGTCCAGTCGCCGACGGCGGCGCCGGCGGGGAAGACGACGGCGGCTGCCGCGAGCGTGCATGCGGCAAGAGCGAGGATTCGACGGCCGATCATGACACCTCCGCATGGACGGGGATATCCGGGGCCTGACGGCCGCCGGCGAGGCTACGCATCAGTATCTTCCAGTCGCGGGCTACCGTCCAGCCGAGCACGTACTCGAGGTCGCACCGCCGCTGCTCCGAAGGCTGCAGGCCGCGGTAAGGCTCCCAGGAGCCGAGCAGGCCCGGGCGCGCCTCGGTGTGCAGGTTCCGGAGCGGTGCGGGGAGCGCCGAGACCTCCTCGGGCGTCAGAGGCGCCACGCCCACGAGCGCCACACGCCCGGCCAGCACCGCGGGGAGGCCCGCGTAGGCCGCGAGCGCCGGCGAACGCACCCCGCGAAGCCTCCGAAGCGTGACGGCCCCTTTCGGCCCTGCCGCGCGCAGCCGCTCGATCCCGAGGGGGGCTCCGCGGATCGCTTGCAGCGCCGCGTGGACCGCGAGGAACGGCGCGAGCGCGATGAGGAGCAGGGCCGCGAGCAGCGTGTCGTTCGCACGCTTGCCGAAGCCCATGAGGCCGGGGCGTGCCGCGCTGTCGAGCCGCAGCGACGCGAGCCCTCCCACCTCTTCGATACGCATCCGGCCGCCGATGAGCGGCGCGAAGTCGGGCGCGATTCTCACGACGATCCCCGCGCGCATCCACGACGGCACGGCCGCCGCCCACTCCGGCGGCCACTCGCCGCTCCAGAGAAGGAGCACGTCGCTCACCCGCTCGTCCTGGAGGAACGCGAAGAGCGACTCGGGGCGGCGTGCCGGCGGCGAGGATCCGAGGGCAAGGAAGATCGGGTCGTACCCGGGCTGCGGGCGCCGCTTGAGCGCCGACTGCGCCGAGGCGACCGCCTCTTCGGGGCCGAGCACGACGAGGCGCCGCCGGTCGAAGCGCTGCGAGACCGCCGCCTCGTAGAGGCGGATGAGAAGTCCGCGGGTGATCGTGACCAACACCGCGGCCGCGGCGGCGAAGAGCACCAGCATGGTGCGCGAAAAGGTCTGGCGATAGGAGAGGAACGTAAGCGCCATGACGACGATCGTGGTGGCCAGGAGCGCGCGGCTCGTCTCCACCAGCCGGTCGGCCCAGTCCCCCATGCGGCCGCGCCGGTAGAGCCCGAAGACGTAGAAGCAGAAGAGCGCGACCATGTCCACCAACAGCAAGTACGGGCCGTAGACGCGCAGCGGAAACACCGGCTTGCTGAGCGCGAAGGCCAGCCATGTGCGCGCCGCGTACGCGAGGAGGAAAGCGGCGTTCAGCGCGACGATGTCGCCGGCCAGGAGCATCGCGCCGGTCAGCCGCGTGCGGTTTCGCTTGAGGAGGTAGAGGAGCCCGCTCCACTTCTCGTAGAAACGCAGTGAGGAGGCGATGTGCATGCGCAGCGAACGGCCCAGAGGGCTTCGCGCGCTCTCCCGCCGGTGGTGGTGCACCATCACCGCTTCCGGCTGGTAGAGCACGCGCCAGCCGCGCATGCCCATCCGGTAGCACCAGTCCACGTCCTCGAAGTAGAGGAAGAACCGTTCGTCCATCGGCCCCACCTCCTCCACCGCCTCCCGCCGCACCAGCAGCGCGCCGCCGATCACCCAGTCCACCGTCATCGCGTGCTCGTGGTCCTCGTCGGCCATCAGGTGGCGCCGCTCGATGCGCGCGCAGCGGCAGCAGGCGGCCGAAGGAAGGTGCGCCGCGCGAGGAAGGTGCCGAAGGTGTAGAAGCGGCGGCAGGAGTACTGGAGCGTGCCGTCGGGGTTCAGGAGCTTGGGCGCCGCGATGCCGACGGCGGGGTTCGACTCCATCGTGCGGCAGAGCGCGTCCACCGAGCCCGCGGCAGGAGCCGCACGTCCGGGTTGAGGATCAGGATGAAGCGCTCCCGCGCCTCGCGCAGCCCGCGGTTGACGCCGCGCGCGTACCCCAGGTTCCGGTCGTTGACGAGAAGCCGCGCCTCGGGGAACTCGCGCGAGACGATCTCGGTGCACCCGTCGGTGGACGCGTTGTCGACGACGAGGACCTCAGCCACGCTCCCCCGCCTCGCGAAGCGAGGCGAGGCATTCGCGGATGAACGCGCGCGAGTTGTACGTCACGACGACCGCGGTCACCGGGAATCTCATCGTGCCGGACCTCCGCCGCTGCCCGCGCCGGGAGGCGGTCGCTGCGCCCCGTCAGCCGTTTCCAGAGGTCGGTCGAGCGGAGCCGCCACACCATCCAGATCGCTTCCCAGATGATGCGCCGCGACATCTTCGAGACGCCGACGCGGCGGTCGGTGAAGGTGATCGGGATCTCGATGATCCGGAAGCCGCGCCTCCACGCGAGGAAGTTCATCTCGATCTGGAACGAGTAGCCGTCGGAACGGATACGGTCCAGGTCGATCGCCTCGAGCACGCGCGGCGGAAGCACTTGAAGCCGCCGGTCGCGTCGTGCAGCGGCAGGCCGGTGATGATCCGCGTGTAGAGGTTCGCGCCGTAGCAGAGGAAGAGCCGGCTCAGCGGCCAGTTCACCACCGTGACCCCGTTCAGGTAGCGCGAGCCGACGCACGACGTCGGCGCCTGCTCGATCGCCTTCAGGAAGTCCGGGATCGCGCCCGGGTCGTGGGAGAGATCGGCGTCCATCTCGAAGACCAGGTCGAAGCCGTGCTCGAGCGCGTAGCGAAACCCGGCGACGTAGGCGCTCCCCGAGCCCCATCTTGTGGCTGCGATGCAGCACGTGCACGCGCGGGATGCGCGCGCGGATCCCCTCGGCGATCTGGCCCGTTCCGTCCGGCGAGCCGTCGTCCACCACCAGCACCTCGATGCTGGGGGACAGCATGAGGATCGCCGGGATGATCGCCTGGATATTGTCCGCCTCATTGTACGTCGGGATGATGACCAACATCCTCAACGGGCCGTCCCCCCATCCATCCCTTCCTGGAACCAACCGATCGTGCGCGACAGCGCCTCGCGCACCGGCGACCTGCGGCTCCCAGCCGAGCAGGTCTCGCGCGCGGGTGATGTCCGGCTGCCGCACCTTCGGATCGTCCTCCGGCAGCGGCCGGAAGACGATCCGGCTCTTCGATCCGGTGAGCCTCAAGATCTGCCTCGGCGATCTCGAGCACCGTCATCTCCTGCGGATTGCCGATGTTGACCGGCTCGTTCACGCTCGAGTTCAGCAGGCGGTAGAGACCCTCGATGAGATCGCTGATGTAGCCGAAGGAGCGCGTCTGGCTGCCGTCGCCGTAGACGGTCAGGTCCTCGCCGCGCAGCGCCTGGTTGATGAAGTTCGGCACCGCGCGCCCGTCGTCGCGCCGCATGCGCGGGCCGAAGGTGTTGAAGATGCGCACGATCTTCGTGTCGACGCCGTGGTAGCGATGGTAGGCCATCGTGAGCGCCTCGGCGAAGCGCTTCGCCTCGTCGTAGACGCCGCGGACGCCGACCGGGTTGACGTTGCCCCAGTACGCCTCCTGCTGCGGGTGGACCAGCGGATCGCCGTAGACCTCGCTCGTGGAGGCGAGCAGGAACCGCGCTCTTGCGCGCGCGAGAGCCCGAGCGCCTTGTGCGTGCCGAGCGCGCCCACCTTGAGCGTCTCGATCGGGTAGCTTCAGGTAGTCGATCGGGCTCGCGGGGCTCGCGAAGTGCAGCACGGCGTCCAGCGGGCCGTCCACGTAGATGTAGTTCGTGACGTCGTACTGGATGAACGCGAAGCGCGGGTCGCGGATGTGGGCGATGTTGCGCACGTCGCCGGTGAGCAGGTTGTCCATGCAGATCACCTCGTGCCCGCGCTCGAGCAGGTGGTCGCACAGGTGCGATCCGATGAACCCCGCGCCGCCGGTGATCAGAATCCTCAACGTCCTCCGTCCCCCCGCTCCGGGATCCGCCGGCGCACGGGTAGTCCTCGTCTCGCGCGGTCCGTCGGCGATCATCTCCGCGAGCAGCCCCATCGAGATGAACTGGATGCCGAGCAGATCACCAGGCCAACGCCGAAGCAGCAGGAGCGGCCGCACCCGCAGCCGCGCCCCGTGACCCAGACCCCGAACAGGTAGGCGTGGATCGCCAGCCCGAGCGCCGGGACGCCAGGCCCATCCGGCCGAACAGGTGCAGCGGGCTGCGCTGGCCGACGTGAGGAACATCACCGTCAGCAGATCGAGGAAGCCGTTCACGAACCGCTTCGCGCCGAACTTCGAGCGCCCGTGGCGCGCGCGGATGGTGGCGCACGTCCCGCTCGCCCACCCGGAAGCCGTGCCAGTGGGCGAGCGCCGGCAGGAACCGGTGCAGCTCGCCGTGCAGCGGCAGATGCTCCACCACCTCGCGGCGGTAGAGCCTTGAGCCCGCAGTTGATGTCGTGCAGCGCGAGGCCGCTCACGCGCGAGACGACGCGGTTGAAGAACTTCGAGGGCAGCGTCTTCGTGAGCGGATCCTTGCGCTCGCGCTTCCAGCCCGAGACGACGTCGGCCCCCTCTTCGAGCGTGGCCAGGAGCGCCGGGATCTCCGCCGGGTCGTCCTGCAGATCGGCGTCGAGCGTGAACGACGATGCGGCCGCGCGCCTCGCTGAAGCCCGGCCGCGAGCGCGGCGGACTTGCCGAAGTTGCGGCGGAAGAGGATCACGCGCAGGCGCGGTTCCGAGCGCGCGAGGTCCTCGAGCACCCGCTCGGTGCCGTCGGTCGATCCGTCGTCGACGACGAGGATCTCGCCAGCGCCCCCGAGGCGCTCGAACGCCTCGCCGATGCGCTCGATCAGTTCCGGCAGGCTCTCGGCTTCGTTGTACGCCGGCACGATCGCCGACCAATCCAGGGTCGCCGCGGCGGGAGCGGCTGTCAGGACCGGCCGAGGAACGCCTTCAGCCATTGGGCCTCCTGTCGAAGGGCCTCCTTGAGCGGCGTCCGCGGCGCGTAACCGAGCATCTCTCGCGCGCGGCTCATGTCGGCGCCGGTGTGTCGCGGATCGCCGTGCTGCGGCGGCGCGTTCTCCACGCGCGCCGCGACGCCGAGGATCTCCTCGAGATCGGCGATCGCCTGCCTCACGCTCACCCGGCCCCCGCCCCCGATGTTGTACACCGCCCCGTTCTCGCCGCGTCTCGGCGGCGAGAACGTTCGCCTCGACCGCGTCGCCGACGTAGGTGAAGTCGCGCGTCTGCTCGCCGTCGCCGTAGACCGTGATCGGCCGCCCGTCCAGCATCGCGCGGGCGAACTTGTGGAACGCCATGTCGGGCCGCTGCCGCGGCCCCACCACCGTGAAGTAGCGCAGCGACACCGTCGGCACGCCGTGCTGCACCCAGTAGAGCCGCGCCAGGTGCTCCCCCGCGAGCTTCGTCACGCCGTAGGGCGAGATCGGCCGCGGGAGCGCGTCCTCCGGCGTCGGCAGGCCGCTCCGACTCGCCGTAGATCGACGAGGACGAGGCGTAGACGAAGCGGCGAAGCCGGCGCCCGCGGCACGCCTCGAGCAGCCGCTGCGTCACGTTCACGTTGTTCGCCGTGTAGCCCTCGAACTCCGCGCCCCAGGAGGCGCGCACCCCGGCCGTCGCCGCCTGGTGGAAGACCACCTCCGCGCCCTCGAGGAGCGGCTCGAGCGGCGCGTCTTGAGATCGGCCTCCACGAACCGGAACCGCGGCTGCCGGAGCGCCCCTTCGATATTTCGGCGCTTCTGGGCGATGTCATAAGTACCGGTGAAGGCGTCCACGCCGAGCACGTCGTGCCCTTCGGAGAGCAGCCGGTCGGCCAGATGCGAGCCGATGAACCCCGCCACGCCGGTGATCAGCGCGCGCACGGCTCTAACCCTGCTTCGCGAGGGAGTCGTGGAAAGCGTCGCGGTAGCGCCGGACCTCGCTGTCTTCCGGCCTTCGCTTGAGCCAGTCATCGAGCACGTTCAGTCCTTCCTGCTTCTTCCCCGATTCCCACAGGGTGAGGAAGAGATTCCAGTAGCCGTCCCGCAGGTCCGGATCGAGGCGGATCGCCTCCTTGTAGATCTCCACGGCCTTCGAGTAGTCGGCCTGCCTCGGCCTGAATATCCGCCTGGTAGCGCAGGAGGAACGGCGTCCGTCCCTCGCGCCGAATCAGCTCGCGCCATGAACCTCTCGCCGCGGGGCAGGTCGTTCGCCTCGCGGTAGAGCCCGCCGAGGTAGTCGAGCACGCCCGGGAAATCCGACGGAGATCTTCGCCGCCGCCTCCATCTGGCCGAGCGCCCGCTTCGTCTCGTCCGCGCGCGCGTACTGATACGCGAGCCGCACGCGGGCGGCCGCGTAGTTCTGGCAGAGCCGCTGCTTCGTTCTCGTCCTTGAACACCGAGCGGTCGTAGAACCCGTCGCGGTCGAGCAGGCCGCGGTAATCGTACTGCCGGTCGAGCATCTCGAGCGCGACCGGCTCGTTCACCATCGTCGCCGGGCGGATCGGGATGGATGCGGAAGACGAGCCCCTCCATCTGCAGCTGCTTCTCGAGCCCCATCTGGTCCGGGACCGTCACCGCGAGGTAGACCGGGCGCTTCCAGGCGTTCTGCTGGATGATGTGCTTCACCGCGAGGTCCTTGACCATGAGGATCCCGCCGGTCACCCGGTCGCGCTGCGGAACCACGTACGGGTCGGTCATGCCCGTGCAGGGATCGATCTGCTTCCCGCCCTCGATCTGCTCGTCGTCCCAGGCGATCGGCACGCGCGGCTCGACGTCGCGGAGCTGCCGCATGTACCAGGTGGTGTTGAGCAGGCTCAGGTTCACCACCCGGACGTCCTTGCGGAAGTTCTCGACCTCCTGCATGTACCAGAGCGGGAACGTGTCGTTGTCGCCGTTCGTGAAGAGGATCGAATCCTTCGGCAGGCCCACCAGCATGTTGTGCCCGTAGCCGTAGGCGACCCAGTTCCGGCTGCGGTCGTGCTGGAAGTACTGGTGGGTCAGAGGAAGAAGGCTCAAGAGCACGCCGGCCGCCAGCGTCCCGGCGACCGCGAGGCGCGCGGGCCGCACCGCGTCGCGCAGCCGCAGCGCCAGGTCCGCCACCCCCATCCCGATCCAGATGGCAAAGAAGTGGAACGACATCACGAAGAAGTAGTCGCGCTCGCGGACCTCGCCTTCCTTGAAGTTCAGGTAGAAGATGAGGAAGATCGCGGTCCAGAAGTAGAGCATGAAGAGGAAGAAGAACCCCTTCTTCTCCCGCAGCCAGTGCGAGAGCGCCCCGAGCATCCCCAGGAACAACGGCACGAAGCGCCCGACGAACCCCAGCCAATCCCCCAGCACGAACTGCTGCGCGAGGTAGCGCAAGTACATGTGGTTGATCTGGTACCACCACGGCGCGCGCCGCTCGAAGGGGCTTCCCGGCTTGTACTGATCGCGCGTGAGCACCAGCCAGAGGTCTTTCCAGTTCGACGGGGCGGCTTCGTTGATGGAGGGGCCGAGCCGCGAACGGATCAGGAGGTAGATGTGGCAGCTCACGCCGATCACGAAGAGCACCCCGAACCACGCGACGAGATTGCGATGGAGAAGCTGCTTCCACCGGAGCGCCAGCGACGAGGGCCGCGGCGGCCAGCGAGATCGCGAGGCTCGCCTGGAGGCTCGAGCCGACCGCCTGGAGCACCGTGAAGAGCGCCATGGCCCCGAGCATCACGATCGCGGCCGCCAGCTCCCTGCCCGAAAGGAGCCGGCGCCAGTCCACGAGTAGGACGAAGAGGAACAGGGCCGGCGCCACCAGGAAGGTGCCCAGGTGGATCCCGATCGAGAGCGAGAGGATGTAGACGATCGCGAGCAGGATGTTGTCGCTGCCCGGCTCCCGCGAGCGCTCCCACCAGCGAAGCGTGAGCCACGCGGTGAAGGTCATGATCCCGCTCGATATCGCGTACACCTCCGCCTCGACGGCGTTGTTCCAGAAGGTGTACGAGAACGCCGTGAAGTAGGCGGCGACGAGCCCCGCGCCGACGCGGATGGCGGTCTCCAACGTGGCCGGCGCATCCGGAGACGGCGCCGCTCGGCGGCGATCGCCCGGCGCTCCGTGGAACCAGTACGAGATGAAGCGTGGTCGTCAGAAGATACGTGAAGACGACGGCCGCGACGGAGGCGACCGAGGAGAGGAAGTTCACCTCGAGCGCGGTCCGTCCCGAGACGGCAGCAGCGACCAGAGCCGCCCGATGAGAACGTAGAACGGCGTCCCCGGCGGGTGCGGAATCCCGAGCACGTGCGCGGTCGCGATGAACTCGCCGCTGTCCCAGAACGGAACGGTGCGCTGCACGGTCATCGCGTAGACGACGAGCGGGACGAGGCCCGCGAGCGCCGCCCCCAGGGTGATCGCTCGCCGCTCGTTCATCGCCCCTCCCGTACCGCGGCGGGCGCGGCCGCAGCCGACCCTGCTCCCGCTGTCTCCATGAGATAGGCCTCCATCTCCGACGTCGCGATCTCCCAGTCGAACCGCCGCGCCCAGCGGATGCCGGCCTCGCTCATGCGCAGCCAGAGCGCATCATCGGAGAGCAGGCGCGTGCGACGCGTCCGCCAGCGCCTTCAGATCTCCGTGCGGAACGAGGAAGCCGGTCTCGCCGTCGCGCACCGATTCGCAGAGCCCCGGCGAGCGGCTCGCCACCACCGGCACGCCGCACGCATTCGCTTCGATCACCGAAAGCCCCCACCCTTCCTTGGGCGATGTGTACAGCAGCGCGCGCGTCGCATGGAGCGTCTCGAGCTTCTCGCGGCCCCCGCGATAGCCGAGGAAGCGCACCGCATCCGCCACCCCCGCCCGCTCCGCGAAGTCTCTCAGCGGCTGGAGGAAGTCCCCCTCCCCCACGATCCAGTACTCCGCCCCCGGCACGCGCTTGCGGATCTCCGGCAGGGCCAGGATCGGGTACTCGATCCGCTTGTACTTCTTGAGCCGGCCCAGGTACGTCATCACCGGCCGCGGCGGCTCCCGCTGCCCCCGGGGGGTGTATAGCTCGTGATCGATTCCGCTTCGGATCACACGCAGATGCTCCCGCGGGATCCCTCGCGCCGCCAGGTCGTCGCGCGTGCTCTCCGAGAGCACCGCGAACGGCGCGCTCCGGTAGACGCTGGGAATCGCTCGCTCGCTGAGCCAGACGGATCCTGCCACCGGAAGGCTGGCCTGGTCAAAGACCGTCGTTCCGAACAGATGCGGGCACGTTGGCCAGCACCGGCACGCGACGGTCCCAGAGCGGGGTCATGAGCGGGATCTTGTTGAGGTCCTCGAAGATCACGTCGAACCGCAGCTGCCGGAGCCTCCTGATGTACGCGACCGGGGCCAGCGGCGCGAACGACAGCGTCCGCCCCACGCGATGGATGGAGTATCCGTCCATCCGGTCCTCGGCGGCCCCTTCGGGGAATCCGCCGGTCAGGAAATGCACCTCGTGCCCGCGCGACACGAGCCGGCGAAAGATCTCGTGCACGATGACCTCGGCGCCTCCGGCCTCCGGGTGCCGCATATCACGGTAGCTCACGACCAGGATCCGAAGCCCCATCAACCCCTCCCCGGCTTGCGTCCGATGGCTCCGATCATCGCGAAGGTGTAGAAAGCGAGCCGCGTGCCGCGGAACCGCTCGCGCGCGAAGCCCGCGATCTGCGCGAACGGCGGGATACCCGGCGGGTACTTCGGCAGAACGAAGCCGAAACGCCGGAGCCCGTAACGGAGCGAGCGGTAGAAGAAGCCGGGGACCATCCAATCGCCGTAGGCGCCGACCACCTGGAATCCGCCGCGCTGGAGAAGCCGTTCCAGACGCCCTACCGTGAACTGCGTCTCCCAGCCGGCGAACCACCGCCCGAGCAGGATCATTATCTTCTTCGCGACCGTGTACACGTGCACCGCCTGCGGGACGTCGACGAGGATGTGGCCGCCGGGGGCGGTCACCCGGTGGTTCTCGACGAGCAACGGCATCGGATCGCGAAAGTGCTCGAGCAACCCCTGATGGAAAACGATATCGAAGGCGCCTTCGCGAAACGGAAGGCGCGTGCCGTCGCCGCAGACGAACAGGAGATCCGCGTTCGCCGCGCTCGCGGCGCGCTTCGCCACCTGCAGCGAGGTCGGCGAGTAGTCCACGACGACCACGCTCGCCCCGGCGCGATCGAGCACGATCGAGTCGCGGCCCGATCCGGCGCCCACCTCGAGCACCCGCTTTCCGGCGGGTTCGAGGTCCATGAGATGCGCCACCACGCGTTCTTCGTTCGTGTAGACGTCGTCGAGCTCCGGGAGGTTCTCCCAGTAGCGCTCCCAGTGCTCGCGTGTCGAGGCTCTGAGGGTCACGTGGGGTCGTTTCCTCTAGCGGCCAAGGTGGAGGCGGTGCGCGAGGAGCCCGGGCAGCCCGGCCTCGGCGATGCGTTTCGCCGCCTTGTCGATATCGTAGGCCACGCGCACGAAGCGGACCGACTCCTCCGCCTCGTCGTAGAACGTGAACGCCGCGCGCGGATCGCCGTCCCTCGGTTGTCCCACGCTGCCGACGTTGACGAGATAACGCGCCCCATCGTTGGCGAAGAACTCGGGCCGCCCGACGAGGCCCACCTCCCCGTCGCGGGCCTCGTACGCGACCTGCCGGTGCGTATGGCCGAAGAAACACAGCCGGGCGTCGGCCTGATCGAACTCGTAGCTCGCGTCATCGATCCGAAGGATGTAGTCCCACGCGCCCGGCTCGCTGGGCGCGGAGTGCACGTAGAGCACGTCGCGCTCGGCATGGGTCATCGGCAAAGAGCGCAGGTACGCCGCGTTCTCCGGCGTTAGCGCCCGGGCCGTCCACGACACCGCGCGCCGCGCGTCCTCGTTGAAGCCGCCGGCGTCGAGCAGGTTCACCGCGGCATGGTCGTGGTTGCCGGCGAGGCAAATCGCGGCGCGCTCCCGGATCTTCTCGACGCATTCGTTGGGAGAGGCGCCGTAGCCGACGATGTCGCCGAGGCAGTAGAGGGCGTCCGCCGCGAGATCGTCGCTCGCTGCGAGCGCCGCCTCGAGCGCTTCGAGATTCGAGTGGATGTCGGAGAAGATCGCAATGCGCATGCCGTCCTCAGGCTTCCTCGGCTCTCGAAGGCTTCTCGGTATCGCGCCGGACCGCGTCCAGCACGCCGTTGACGAAGCCACCGGATTCACGGTCGCCGAAGCGCCGCGCGATCTCGATCGCCTCGTCGATCACCACGCTCGACGGCACGTCCGGCCGGTAGAGCAACTCGGCGATCGCCAGCCGCAGCACGGCGCGGTCGGTGGCCGCCAGCCGCTCCAGCGTCCAATTGCGCGCATGCCGCGCCAGCACGCCGTCTATCTCATCGCGATGCGAGGCGACCAGCTCCATCAGCTCCGCCGCGAAAGCGCGCACGCCGGGCGCGAGCGGGGCCTGCGACGTCCTCGGCCCGGAGCAGCGCTGGCGGAGCGTCACCGGTCACCTCCATCTCGTACATCAGGCGGAACGCCAGCTCTCGCGCGCGACGCCTCTCACCCTTCGAATGGCCCATGCGCCCCTTACTTCGGCTTCTTCACCGACGCGTTGAGATTCGCCATCTCGATCGCGGAAAGCGCCGCGTCCCACCCGCGCCCGGCGCCCTTGACCCCTGTCCGCTCGAGAGCCTGCTCCATGTGATCCACGGTGAGAACGCCGAAGATGACCGGCACTCCGGTCGAGAGCGAGGCCTGCATCACGCCGCGCGCCACCTGGCCGCCTACCAGCTCGTTATGCGAGGTCTCGCCGCGGATCACCGCTCCGAGCGCGATGACGGCGTCGCCAGGCGCCCTGCTGCGCGACCCTCTGCGCGAGGAGCGGGATCTCGAACGCGCCCGGGGACCCAGTAGATCGTGATGTCGTCGGCACGCGCCCCGTGGCGCACCAGGCAGTCTTCGGCCTCCGCCAGCAGGCGCTCGGAAACGATGCCGCTGTAGCGGGTCACGACGAAGGCGAACTTCTTACCGGTGGCGTCGAGCGACGCCCGAATCTCGCGCCTCATCACCCCTCCCCTTCGGGGACCCCATCCTCGGGCGGCAGCTCGAGGAGGTGCCCCAGCTTGTCCCTCTTCGTGCGCAGGTAGCGGCGGTTCGCCGCGTTCACGGTGCCCGGGATCGAAATGCGCTCGGTGATCGTCAGGCCGAACGCTTCGAGCCCGATCCGCTTCATCGGGTTGTTCGTCAGAAGCCGGATCTTCGAGAGTCCGAGGTCTGCCAGGATCTGCGCGCCGATGCCGTAATCGCGCTCGTCGGCGGCGAAGCCCAGATGCTGGTTCGCCTCGACCGTATCCATCCCTGCGTCCTGGAGCTCGTACGCCTTGAGCTTGTTCGGGAGTCCGATGCCGCGCCCTTCCTGGCGCATGTACAGGAATACGCCGCGGCCGATCTTCTGGATCGCTTCCAGCGCGCGTCCCACCTGCTCGCCGCAGTCGCACCGCTGCGAGCTGAAGACGTCGCCGGTGAGGCACTGCGAGTGGACGCGTACGAGCACCGGCTCATCCCCCCGGATGTCGCCGGCGACGAGCGCCATGTGATGGTCCCCTTCGATCTGGCTCTCGTAGAGGTGCAGGCGGAACGGCCCGTGGCGCGTCGGCAGCGACGTCTCCGCGATCCGCCGCACGAGCCGCTCGTGCTGGTGGCGGTAGCGGATCAGGTCCCGGATCGTGATGATCCTGAGATCGGAACGGCGCGCCATCTTCTTCAGCGTCTCGAGGCGAGCCATCGTGCCGTCCTCGTCCATGATCTCGCACAGGATTCCGGCCGGATACAGGCCCGCAAGTCTGGCGAGGTCCACCGCGGCCTCCGTATGGCCCGCGCGGCGCAGTACGCCCCCGTCGGCAGCGCGAAGCGGAAAGATGTGCCCCGGACGCGCGAGGTCGGCCGAAAGCGTCTTGGAATCCACCAGGGCGCGGATGGTGCGCGCGCGGTCCTGGGCCGAGATACCGGTCGTCGTGCCCTCGATCGCATCCACCGAAACGGTGAACTGCGTCTGCATGCGCGCATTCGATTCGGTGACCATCAGGCCCAGCCCCAGTTCCCTCAACCGCTCGCCCGTCATCGGAACGCAGATCAGGCCGCGAGCGTCCTTCGTGAGCGTGTTGATCGCTTCCGGCGTGACCTTCTCGGCGGCCATGATGAGGTCGCCTTCGTTCTCGCGGTCCTCGTCGTCCACGACGATCGACCATCTGGCCGAGCCGGATATCCCGGATCGCCTCTTCCACGCTCGACAGACCGCTTTGCTGCGACTCCGTCGTCTTCGAGCTCATGCTCCATCCCTTCTCTCGCCGCCAGTCGCGACCCGGCCACGGCGTTGCGCCGGAGCGCCGCCGTTGAGCTTGTCCAGATACCGGGCCAGGAGATCCACTTCCAGATTGACCTCCGCGGGTGGATGGCAATCGCGAAGCGTCGTAGCATCCAGCGTGAACGGGATCAGGTACAACCCCGCCCGGCGGCCGCGCACCGGCCCTACCGTCAGACTCACGCCGTCTACCGCCAGCGATCCCTTCTCCACCACGAATCGCACGAGCTCGGGCGGGAGCTCCACCTCCAGATACTCCGTGTTCGTTCCTTGCCTCTCGCGCCGCAGCACGCGGCCCATGCCGTCCTTAATCATAATTGATTTGTAACCACTCTTGTTAACCTGGTTAACAGCATTAACACAGCACCAATCAAACTCCACTGATGAACCGATACGATATGCACCGCTGCCAAGCACAACTATCTGATCTTTTTCTCCGAGTGAAATATCGTCTTCAATTCCGTGATATGTTAGATAGAGATAATTTGTTTGAGCAGGAAACTCAGCAGCCATTGTATCAATTTGTTTTACAACCGGAATTACATTTAATGATTTGCGATATTCACGAACATCAAGTTCTTTTGTGTTAGTTTGTTTGCCGATTTGATAATCCGAAAATCCATTTTGCTTAAGATGACGCATTAATTTTTCATCTACATCTTTTAATTTTTTATTTGCAATATGATTCTCAAGATCAACAATATTTTTCATCTTATACAAAAACCATTTTGTAATTTTTGTTAGATCGTGAATCTTATCAACAGAGTAACCCTGTTTAAGTGCAACAGCGATTGCAAAAATTCTTTTATCAGTTGGTTCTGATAATTCTTTATCAAGATTTGCAAAGTTCATTTCGTTGCCAACAAATCCCTGCATTCCTACATCAAGCATTCGAATTGCTTTTTGTAATACTTCCTCAAAACTTCTACCGAGTGACATTACTTCGCCAACGGATTTCATTTCTGAACCAAGTTGTGTGCTTACTTGTTGAAATTTTTGTAAATCCCAACGAGGAAATTTTAAAGCAACGTAATCTAGTGCTGGTTCAAAGTTTGCAGATGTTTCCTGAGTGATGATATTTACAACTTCATTAAGTGCATAACCAAGTGCAAGTTTAGTTGCGATGAATGCTAACGGATAACCTGTGGCTTTTGATGCAAGCGCAGAACTTCTACTCAATCGTGCGTTTACTTCAATAATTCTATAATCTTCAGAATTTGGATCAAGTGCGTATTGGATGTTACATTCGCCAATTATTCCGAGATGACGAATTAATTTTATTCCTATTGAGCGAAGTTTAAAATTTTCTCTAGCAGATAAAGTTTGAACTGGCGCGATTACTACACTGTCGCCAGTGTGTATTCCCATCGGATCAATATTTTCCATCGAGCAGATCGTAATACAATTATCATAATTATCGCGAACAATTTCGTATTCAACTTCTTTCCAGCCGTAAAGTGATTCTTCAATTAAAATCTGATTTGTAAATGAAAATGCTCTTCGTGCTTTTTCAATTAACTCTTCTTTATTGTTTACAATTCCCGAACCTAATCCACCAAGTGCATAAGCAATACGAACCATTACAGGAAAGTTAATTTCTTCAGCCGCTTTTACAGCTTCATCCACACTTTTTGCTGTTTTACTTCTTGCAATCTTTAATCCAACTTCAGCAACACGATCTCCAAACAACAACCTATCTTCAGTATCTTTAATTGTGTCAACTGGAGTTCCAAGAACTTTAATATTATACTTTTCTAAAATTCCTTTATCGTATAAATCAACTCCAACATTAAGAGCCGTTTGTCCACCAAACTGAAGTAGAATTGAATCGGGTTGCTCTTTAAGAATTATCTTTTCAACAAACTCAGTTTTGATTGGAACGAAGTAAACTTTATCTGCAAAGTTTTCCGATGTTTGAATTGTTGCAATGTTTGGATTAACAAGTACAGTTGTAATTCCATCTTCTTTAAGTGCCTTTATTGCTTGCGAGCCTGAGTAATCAAATTCACCAGCCTGCCCGATTTGCAAAGCACCGCTGCCAAGAATTAAAACTTTTTTTGGTTTACCTTTTTTTATCATATTTTTTTTCTGTTTTGCTCAGCGTCTCTGCGACTCAGCGGTGAAAAAGTTTTAACCGCAGAGGCGCGAAGGCGCAGAGAGGTTTACTTTAAAGCTCTAACAAACATATCAAAAATAAATTCGCTGTCGTCTGGACCGGGAGAAGCTTCCGGATGAAACTGTGAAGCAAAAAATGGTTTTGATATATGAATTATTCCTTCGTTAGTTCCGTCATTATCATTTACGAACCATTCACGCCAATCCTGTGCTAAAGTTTTTGCATCAACAGCATAGCCGTGATTTTGCGAAGTTATGTAACAGCGCTTAGTTCCAAGCTCATTACAGGGTTGGTTGTGTCCGCGATGACCATATTTTAATTTATAAGTATCAGCTCCTGCAGCAAGTGCGAGTATTTGAGAGCCAAGACAAATTCCAAGAATAGGCTTGTTAGATTGCATCGCAATCTTAGCGTGTTCAATAGTCTTTGTATTAAGTTTAGGATCGCCAGGACCATTTGATATTACAATTCCATTTGCATCTATCTTTGTAAAATCATAATCATAAGGAACTCGAATGACTGTAATATCCCTACCTAGAAAAGCACGAATTATATTATTCTTTGTTCCGCAATCCACAAGAATTATTTTTTGGCTGCCTGCTTTATACTCAACGACATTTTTAACACTAACTTCACCAACAAGATTTGTTTTGTTCGGATCTTGAAATCCAATATCGGCTTTTTCATCAATAATAATCTTTCCAAGCATCGTTCCCTTATCACGAAGTTTTCTTGTAAGCATTCTTGTATCAATTCCATAAATGCCGGGAATTTTTTCTTCAATCATCCAATCTGATAAAGAACGTTCTGCACTCCAATGAGAATATTCAAACGAATAATCAGTAACAATTAAAGCTCTGCAATGAATGTTATCTGATTCAAAATTCTTATATAATCCATCTTCCATTTCTTTAGATGGGATTCCGTAATTACCAATAAGCGGATAAGTGAAAACTAAAATTTGTCCGCGGTATGATGGATCAGTCATTGTTTCCGGATAACCCACCATTCCTGTATTAAAAACAACTTCACCGTTAGTGTTTCCCTCATATCCAAAACTGTAGCCGGCAAATTCACTCCCGTCTTCAAGGATTAGTTTAGCTTTTGTTTTTTTATTATTCATAATTCATCATATTCTTTCTAATAAAAAAATAGCCACTCCTAAAGTGGCTTAAAACTTCAAATCTTTTTAATATTTTAAAATAGTTTTTGAGCAATGGCATTCTTATTTTATATACAAATATATGATAATCTTTTTAAATTTGATAAGCAAACATTACTCTTTAAAGAATTTGTTTGAGTTAATGTTATTGATTCCAGCATAGCATGATAATTAATTATACCAAAATATTTTACCTGGTCTGTCTTTCACTTTTATTTCTTTCTCCAATCCACTCTCAAACTCAGGTTGATTCTCTAAAGGGACTTTTAAGTAACTCTAACGACAAACAAAGACTTAAACTGCTTATTGAAATTGGTTTTTATTTATCTTCTGAAAATCCGACCGAAGCTATTGAGTATCTTGATAAAGCTATTTCTTTAGCTGATAAACTCAAAAATAAATGGGGTAAAGCCGATGCTATTTTTAATAAAGGTGTTGCATTATGGCACCTTGGTGAAATCAGTCAATCTGATGAGCATTATAATCAAGCTATTCAGATTTATGAAGAGTTTAAAGACTCGCTAAGTCTGATAAAGGTTTTTAATTCTCAGGCAATAAATCATCAAATGAAAGGAAGAGTTGATCTTGCTTTTATAACCTTTACGAAATCTCTTGAAATTGCAAAAAAGCTTGGAGATAAACCAACAATTCTAAATACCTTATTAAATATTGGTGTGATGTATGATAATAACGGTGATAAGGAAAAATGTTTGAAATATTATTTTGATGCATTACAATATGCTGATAATAAAGATATGGCTTCACTGGCTTTACTTCAAAGTTATATTGCCGAAGTTTATTTGAGTATAAAAAATATTTCGCAGGCGGAAGTTTATCTAAAAAAAGCAATAGAAAATTCCAAACTTTCAAACGATTCAAAAAGTCTTATCTGGGCATATTCCACCATGGGATATATCCAGATGGATAAAGCTAATTACAGTGTTGCTGAAAATTATTTTAAGGAATCATTAAAACTTGCACAGAAAACAAATTTCAAACTAGAGATAATTCATTCCTTGACAGATCTAGGAAAATTTTATAATAAAGTTGGTAATTTCTCTGAAGCTAATAAACATTTAAATAACGCTTTTAAATTAGCAGAAGAGTTAAAATCATTAACTGATTTAAGTGCAATATACGGTGAGTTATCATCTTTATATTTCAATAATAAAAACTATAAAGAAGCATATGAGTATCACAAAAAATATAAAACTTTTAGTGATAGTCTCTTTGTTATTTCTAACAATGATAAAATTGCTGAAATTCAAACGAAGTATGAACTTGACCAAAAAAAGCGTGAGGCAGAATTATTGAAAGATGAAAATGAATTACAAAAAAAAGTTATTAAAGCACAAAAAATTATTGCAATTGTAGTCTCCTTGCTTGCCATAACTTTTATTGTATTCATCTGGATTTTATTCAGGAACAGAAATAAGATATTAAAAGCTAAAGATTTACTACTGATTAAAAATGAAGAAATTGAAAACCACAGAAAAGAAATTAGTGAAAAAAATGAAGTACTTGCGGGATTAAATGCTACAAAAGACAAATTCTTTTCAATTATTGCACATGATTTAAGAAATCCAATTGCTGCTTATGTAAATATTTCTGATTTATTGGAAGAAGATTATGACAGGCTAAGTGAAGCAGATAAAAAAGAAATAATCAGTCAGATGAATGCATCTTCTAAAAATTTGATGAGACTTTTAGAAAATCTACTTACGTGGGCAAGGTTATCTACAAAAAGGATTGATGTTTGTCCGGAAAATATGTTGATGACAGACATTATAAACGAGTCCATTCATCCTTATCTACAAACTGCACAAAATAAAAAAATAAAGTTGAGCGTAAATATCCCGAACAATATTCGTATAAATGCCGATAGATTTATTGTACATTCAATTGTTGGAAACTTGATAAATAATGCGATTAAATTTTCAAATTCGTTAAGTGAGATTAATGTATCGTTGTTTGAGCGGCAAGACAGCTATATATTATCAGTTAAAGATCAGGGAATTGGGATTGAAGAATCACAGCTAAGAAATATTTTTGTAGTTGGTAAAGTATCTACGGGCAAAGGGACAATGGGAGAATCAGGCACCGGTTTAGGTTTAGTTCTGGTTAAGGAGCTTATAGAAAAATTAAATTGGCAGATTGATGTCAAAAGTAAAGAAAATAATGGAAGTGAGTTTTTGATAACAATTCCTAAAAACATTTTTTCTGTACTATAACAATTAAATAAATTACTTTTGTTTGAAATTGATAACCATATTTCGGATTTTTACAATTAAATCATATTAATAAAAAGTACATTCAAGCTTTGATATATAAAATTTCTTCTCTGAAAATAAATCTTCTAAAAACTACTCATTTCTTAAGTCTCAGAAGTTTTAAATATTTTATAATTTATTAAAAATTTATGCAAGCAAAAAAAAATCTACCGCGTAAAAAATCACCGAAAACATTTGTACTTGATACAAATGTAATTTTGCACGATGCTGAATCAATAAATATGTTCCAGGAAAATGATGTTGTTATTCCGCTTACCGTAATTGAAGAGCTTGATCATTTTAAACGCGGCAACCAGGTTATAAATTTAAATGCTCGTGAGTTTGCCCGCACACTTGATTCCATAACTGGGTCAGCACTTTTTAACGGTGGAATATCGATGGGTAAAGGAAGGGGTAAACTCCGAATAGCAATTTTAAAAGGACTGGCTCCCGCAATACGAGATGTGTTTAGAGATGATACTCCGGATCACCGGGTCTTAAGTGTTGCTTATGAGTGGCAGGCAAAGTTAAAAGAAAAATCGCAGGTTATCCTTGTAACCAAAGATGTTAACTTACGAATGAAAGCCAAAGCACTTGGCATTCTTGCTGAAGATTATACAACGGACAGAGTAAAAAGTATCGAAGAACTTTACAGCGGTAAAGCAACAATTGAAAATGTTGATGATGAACTATTGATAAAACTTTTTCAACCGCCATTTCAAGTACCGGCTAAATCATTTTTAAAAAAATTTAACGGAGAGGCGCTGCCGAATAAATATTATATTCTTAGAAATACAAACAGATCTGTACTTGCCCATCTTGATCAGAACAAAGAATTAGTAATTAAAGTAGATAAAACAAATGTTTACGGAATAACTCCTCGTAATGCAGAGCAAACATTTGCTGTTGATGCTTTGATAAATCCGGGTATTCAACTTGTGTCAATGACGGGTAAGGCTGGGACCGGGAAAACGCTTTTAGCCCTAGCTTGTGCACTTGCGGTTAAAAAACATTATCGCCAAATATTTATTGCAAGACCAATTGTGCCATTGAGCAATAAAGATATTGGTTACTTGCCGGGTGATGTTGAAAGTAAACTTGCGCCCTATATGCAGCCGCTTTGGGATAATCTTAAAGTGATTCAGGATCAGTTTCCGGAAAATGATAAGCAGAATACTGCAATTGATACAATGATAAAAGAACAAAAACTAGTTATCGAACCGCTATCCTACATTAGAGGAAGAAGTTTACAAAGAATATTTTTTATTGTTGATGAAGCACAAAATCTTACTCCGCATGAAATAAAAACTATTATAACTCGCGCTGGTGAAGGAGCTAAAGTCGTATTTACTGGCGATGTATATCAAATAGATCATCCTTATCTTGATGGACAATCAAATGGTCTATCATATCTTATTGATAGGTTTAAAGGACAAAAATTATATGCTCATATTAATCTTGAAAAAGGTGAACGATCTGAGCTAGCAGAATTAGCAAGCAATCTTTTATAAAAGGAACATCATGAAAAAAATAAAATTTATTTTTGCTGGATTTATATTATCAACCTTATTTGTTGGATGTTTACAAGTAGATACCAAAGTAAATGTCAACAAAAATGGAAGCGGAACAATTGAAGAAACTGTTGTAATGAAAAATGCAGTTATTCAGATGTTTAAAGAATTTGCTGTGATGTTCGATTCAACAAAGAACGAAGAGTTTCAGATGTTTAAAGAAGATGAGCTAAAAAGTAAAGCTGCTGATTATGGTGAAGGTGTTAAATATGTTTCAGGTAAAAAATATTCAATCGAAGGCTATGAAGGATACAAAGTTGTTTATGCTTTTAAGGATATCAATAAGATTAAGCTTAGCCCAAATCCAGATGATAAAATGCCTTTTGGCCAAGAAG
The DNA here is from genome assembly GCA_963809415.1 of uncultured Ignavibacteriaceae bacterium. GTDB lineage: Bacteria > Bacteroidota > Ignavibacteria > Ignavibacteriales > Ignavibacteriaceae > IGN3. The sequence continues at coordinate 26,701 of CAWEJJ010000004.1, forward strand.
TTATGAGTGCTGAAGTAAATGAAAAAAAATCAGTTGATGACTATCTTAAATTTAATTTTACAAAAGGAAATCCATCTACACTCATAATTGATTTTCCTAAACCTCAGGCAGAAGTTGATTCTGTTGTTGAAGATACAGAGGCAATACAAGACTCAGCTTTTAAGGACGATATGACAAATAAGTTAACGGAAATGTTTGATGGATTAAAAATGAATCTTACAATTAATTTTAATGATGATATTGATGAAACCGATGCATCTTTTGTTGATGGAAATAAAGTAACTCTTATGCAAATTGATTTTTCTGAAATTCTAAAACACAAAGATGTTTTGGAAAAGCTACAAAAAATTAAACCTAAAACTATGGATCAATTCAAAGAAGCAGTTGGGGACATGGAAGGAATTAAAGTTGAGTTTAAAGATAAAATAACAGTTAAATTTTAAATTATTTTTTAGCTATAAAGTTCTGTTAGAAATTAAAGGGCTCGATTGAGCCCTTTTTTTATCTGTTTTCATTAACAGAAATTCAATAAATTATAAAGAAAAATAAAATATTTATGCAAATCTTTACTTATTCTCACTTCTGGAAATTTACTTATCGTTATGGGAATTTGTTAGTATCTCTGTTGCTCCTGCTTTACATTTTGCCGGTAGCTTTGCAGCTTGATAAAAATTTAATTTTTCTTTTGCCGTTTATAATTTCACTAATACTGCTTTACTTTATTAATAAATCATACTTTACTTTTTATAAGCTTGTGCCGTTTTTGATTGAGGCAGATGAACAAAAATTAGTTTGTAAAAATTTTCTATTTCGTGATAAAATATTAACCATCAATTATAAAGATATAGAATCTTTAACAGGTGGTATTTTTGATGGGAAATATCGTGGTTTGATGAAGGTTTGTGACGGTAAAAACAAAATTTGTATCGGTTTTTTTGATAGAATGGAGAACTCAAATAAACTTGTTACTATAATTTTAAGTAAAGTTGATAAAAAAATTTATGATGAAGTAATCACCAACTTAGAGTCAAGTAAAATTAAACCGGAAAACAAAAACAAATGAAAATTGCAGTTTTACTTTCTGGCGGTGTTGATAGTTCTGTTGCACTCCGTTTACTTAAAGATGAAGGGCATGAAATTACAGCATTCTATCTAAAGATTTGGCTGCAGGATGAATTTTCTTTTCTTGGTGATTGTCCATGGGAAGAAGATTTAGAATTTGCCCGCTCAGTTTGCAACCAAGCCGGTGTACCGCTTGAAATAATAAATATGCAAAACGAATACTGGGATTCGGTTGTATCATATACTATTTCAGAAGTTAAAGAAGGAAGAACTCCCAACCCGGATATGTTCTGTAATAGATTAATTAAGTTTGGGCAGTTTATAAATAAGATTGATACCTCATTCGAAAAAGTCGCCTCCGGTCATTATGCAAAGGTTGAAAATGTAAGTGATAAATATATCTTAAAAACATCACCTGACCCGATAAAAGATCAAACATATTTTTTAGCTTATCTAACACAACAACAGTTAAGCAGAGCACTTTTCCCAATCGGTATCTTTAACAAAAAGCGGGTTAGAGAAATTGCTCAAAACTATAAATTACCGAATATGATACGTAAGGACAGTCAGGGTATTTGTTTTCTCGGAAAAATAAAATTTAATGATTTTATAAAACATCATCTCGGCGAAGTTGAAGGGGAAATAATAGACATAGATTCTAACAAAGTAATGGGCAAACATAAAGGGTTCTATTATTTTACTATCGGTCAACGATCAGGTTTAAAATTAGGCGGAGGACCATGGTATGTTGTTAAAAAGGATATTGAAAAAAATATCATTTATATCTCAAAAGAAAATTTAATCAATCGTGCAAGAAGTGAATTTAAAGTCGGCAAATTCAACTGGATAGATAATGAAAAACCTTTGGATGGAAATTATCTTGTAAAAATAAGACATGGTGAAAATTTCTATAGTTGTAATTTGATCTTTGAAGATGATAGCGCTATTGTAAAAATTGACAAAGAAGATAGGGGGATTGCTCCAGGTCAATTCGCTGTTTTTTATAATGGTGATATTTGTCTTGGTGCAAGTGTTATTTTAGAATAATATTCTTCAAAAGAATTGTAAATAACTTATAAATTCAGGAAAGTAAAATAGACTGGTTAAGCTGGGCTGAGCTTAAATATTTTTCTTTGGAAATCTTAATTAAATTTTTACACTCTAAACATATATAAGCATATCTTACCCCAATTACAGAATCTAACTTTGCAACCCATATCTCCGAAATGGGTTTTTTGCATATTGGGCATATGGAGTTAATTTTTATTTGTTCAAACTCTTTAGTCATTCAGGTTCTCGATATACATTAAGACGCATAAACAATAATTAAAGTTACTAAAGAAAGTAGAAGTTATTGAAAAATATAAAATCCTTTTTTGTTAAGATAAGATTTATTTTGAAGAAGAAAAGTCATAATAATTTCAGCAGGAATAATTTTAGCTATCCCATATTTTATTGATGAATGTTTTCGAACAAATAAATCTCCTTTGTAAGGAACAATAGGATTATAATTAGTTTTGTTTCTCAAATCTTCAGGATAGATTAAATTTTCTTCTTCATCGGGTACCCAATGTATTATACCCATAAACTCAAAATTCGGAACACCATCACGAATTGCTAAAACCGGGCCACCACTAAAACCCGGATTAACGACAGCGTCAACAAGAAAAGAACCATTTTCATCCCGCCTTGGACTGCTGACAATTGCCTTAGTAATTATTTTAAAATTTATTGGATAACCAAATAGGTAAACAAAAGTGCCCCATTCAAGTTCTTTGGCTTTTCCAATTGGATATTTAAAGGCGGGTAAAGTAAATTTTGTAAGTGAATTATATTTCCGTCCAAGTATTGCAATATCTTTTTGATCGTCTTTAACTATTACGTCAACCTGGCTGCCTTCCGGGAATCCCGCAATATAGATAACTTGTTTTTCTTTGATTGAAATTGATTCAATATAACTTGTAGGATTTCCTTTCTCATCAAGTCTATAAGCAACAATAGTATCAGGGAATGTTACTGTGTGGGCGCAAGATAATAAAGCAACGTTTCCATTTTCGGAATAAACTATAAGGGCAGTTCCCGCTGATGAGTTATCTGCCAGAGCTTCTGAGACAGCAATTTTATCTAATTGTTTTTTTTCCAGATCAATTAAAGAATATTTACTTTCTTCATCAAAAATATAAATTTTATAAAATGCAGTAGAATTAACTCTTTGAATTGTTTCGCTAATTTTGGTTAATTCCTCTGAAGATGATTTGTATGGAAACTCGCTATCGTATTTCCCATCCCCTAAAGTTGGGTAAACGGCTTTATACAGATACGATGAACAACTTTGTAAAATGAACGAAGATATTTGTAAACCGAAAATTAGAAATAAGATTCTTGTTTTCATTTTCAGTATCCATTTTAAATTATTTTATAAATCCCATATCTCTGCAAAACATTTCATCACAGCGGATATACCCGCACACGATATTTATAATATTTTTATTATAATTCCAGTGTAATTAAACAATTAATTCTTTTACTCAACATGCTTTGTTTTAAATCCCTTCATCATCCAGCCACGGGCAAGAAATAAACCAATACTGCTTATCATTGCTATCCCGCCATAAATAAGCCACATTGTTTCTGTATTCATTTGTGATGGCGGAACACCTTCGGGGGCATAATGCATTAAGAACCAGCCGGAGTATAAACTTGTAACTACTTTTGTTAAGAACCACGGAAACTGTCCGATGCCCATATAAATTCCCGTCATTCCTTTTGGAGCGATTTCTGCTACCCATTGTAAAAATCTTGGCTGCCATATTGCTTCGCCAATTGTCATTATAATAAGGTAAGTAAAAACTGTATAGATGCTTGGTCCCAAAGCTAAAATAAATGCCGGGAAAGCCATTATAAAAGTTCCGTAAATCATCATCTTATATGTATCGCGTTTTACAGTTAAAGCAGCAACCATTGGTGTTAAGATAAATATCAATAGAGGGTTAAAGTTTGTGAAAAATTCAAAATTATCTGAAACAACTCCCATAAATGCTCTTTTATAATAAACCGGAAGTGTTAACCAGTTATGAGCAAATAATGTTTGAACAGGAATTAGTATAAAGATAAAAAACATAAACCTATAATCTTTAATTGGAAAATTTTTCAAGTAGAACATTATTTTTTCTTTTGCTGATTTTTCATTTTCTGCTTTTTGATCCGCTTCAATTTTTTCTTTTGTTTCTGTGCTTACTTCTCTGATAGTTTTTTCAATAGTTTTTTTTGTAAGTATTACAGCTACAACAATAATTCCTAAAACTGTTAATCCAACATAGACCCACATTACAGCCAATATGCCGTCCTGTTCGCTTGCAAATGCTTTCCTAATAGGCGGGGCAATGATGCCCGGAAGAAAACCTCCAAGGTTCATAATTGCATATAACATAGCATAACCCATCGCAGCAGTCTTTTCAGTTGTAAATAGTTTTACGGCAGTGTAAGCCGCTGGCTGGTAAATTCCATAGCCAAGTATAATTCCAAAGATACCAAGCATCGCCACAAGATGAGCGGATGACCATAATCCTGTGTTGTCAGTTATCGTTGGTGCAAGCGTTAGAAAGGTTCGACCAATTAACATAAAGAATAGGGCATAAAATAAAGATTTTCTTATCCCAATCCAGTCAACGGTTGCACCTAAGAAAAGCATTGCAAGAGTTATACCTGCTGTTTGAAAACCAACCATCTGCCCTGCATTAATATCATTAAGCTTAATAAAATCTGTAAAATAAATTACTAAGTAGCCAACTACACCGAAATATGTAATTCCTTCTAAAAGATAAGAAAGGTTAATACCCCACAATGCACGGGAAGATTTAAATAAATCAATAAACGGTTGTGAGATTTCTTTAAGAATATTTTTTAGGAAATTTTGATTGGACCCGGGAGTATTATTTGCCATGTTCTATCCTGTATTTTTAAGATGGATATTTATTTAAAAATGAATACGAAATTCAAAATTGTGCACAAATCTAAAGAAATAATAATTTAAACTATATCTATAAACCCTTAACAAAATTATCCAGGGAGGTTAAGATTTTTCATCAATCCTCTTTGTCCCAAGCCTTTTAAACCTTGCAAACCACCGGAGTGGATAGCAACAATTACAGATTGTTTTGGAAAATAATTATTTTTGATCATATCAAAAACTCCATACAACATTTTGCCAGTATAAATTGGTTCTATCTTTATATTGTGAAGAGTATCAAACTCATTACAAAATTCTATAAGCTCTTTTTTAACTTTAGCATAACCGCCAAAGTGATAATCTAAAATAATTTGCCAGTTTGATAAATTTTCTTTTCCGAAAGTTGATAAGAAATTTTTAACATTGTTGTTTAAAAAATTACCACCCTTCAAAACAGAAAACCCTATAGCTTTTGCATTAGAATTTAGTCCAAGTATTAGTCCCGCTAAAGTTCCGCCGGTGCCACAGGCAGTGCAAACAAAATCATAATTTGTTTTTATGCGGGGAATAATTTCTGAACATCCTTTAACAGCCAGATGGTTTGACCCACCTTCGGGAATAAGATAAAATTCTCCAAATTTATTTTTAAAATTTTTAATAAGTTCATCATCATATTTATTGCGGTAAGATTTTCTATCTATATATTCAATTGTCATTCCATTTTCCTGGGCAGAAGCTAAAGTTGGATTTAAAGGCAAATGTTCTTCACCGCGAATTACTCCAATTGTTTTGAAGCCATATTTTTTACCTGCAGATGCAATTGCATGTATATGATTTGAAAAAGCACCGCCAAATGTAAGAAGCGTTTTATACCCCAGTTTTTCGGCTTCTATAAGATTATATTTAAGCTTGAACCATTTGTTACCGGAAATTTCAGGATCAATTAAATCTTCTCGTTTTATAAAAAGTTTAATTTCACTTTCGAAAAGCCGTTGATCAATGACTTCAATTAAAGGGGTTTCAGGGTTATCTAAAATCATATTGTGAAATGATGTCATAGTAATAATTAATCAATCTGTGTTTAGCTTTTGAAAAATTAAATTCAAATTAATTTAAAACAAAAAACCCTGTTCTTAAAAAATAAAGAACAGGGCTTTAAATAGTAGCAACTTTGCTTATGCTCCCGCTGAAGGTTTAGGAGGATTATGCACTATTTTCCTGATAGTATCAAACTGAAGATATGGATATTCGGATCTTAATTTATCGATAGCATCGCCGGTTCTAATTTTCTGTGAGCGTAAATTTTTAAATCTTCTTCTAATAATGTAATCTCTTACGGATCTATCGTTAATCAGTCCTCTGCTATTTAATAGTTCCCATATTTCATCGCTGATAAGATCAGAAAGCGGATTGGAAATTATTTTTGGATATTGTGAGTTTTCCATAACATCCTCCTATTGTTTTGTTAGCGAGTATATTTTTTAGTGCTTTGATTGCTTTTTCTTTCGTATGGGATGGTAAAAAATCATTAATCCAATTTCTAGGATAAAAGTGCAAATTTATTACCCCGAGTGCAACTGCATAAATATGCGGTTTTTATAACTGGAAATTTATTAGACCTGATGTTAATACATAATTATTGGGTAATGCCTGAATGGATTACGACTCAGATGTAAAAGGTTTTCTTCTTAAAATGATTTTATATTATTCTTTTTCTTATGGCTTTGGCAACAGCTTCGGACTGCGAATGTACGTGCAATTTTTTGTAGATGTTCCGGATGTGATGTCTGACAGTATCAACACTAATAAAAAGATTATCTGCTATCTCCTGATAGTTGTATCCATCAGCAAGTAAGTTTAATACGCTTATTTCTCGCTCACTTAAATCATAATCAGATGCAGAAGAAAAAATATTTTTTCCTTCTTTAAAAGCAGTTATGACCTGTCGAGCAATTCTAGAACTCATTGGTGAGCCGCCATTGTTTGCATCCTTTATAGCTTCAAGCAATCTGGTTGGGGGTGTCTTTTTTACAAGATATCCGCAAGCGCCTGCACATAAAGCATCAAACACAAATTCGCTTTCTTCATAAATAGTTAACATAAGTATATTTAAACCGGGTTTTTTAAGTAAAGCATATTTAACACCCTCAATTCCGTTCATACCCGGCAATCCAATATCCATCAAAGCAACATTGGGTTCAATTGATTCAATTTTTTTCAGGAATGATTCGGCATCGCCAAACGAACCAATACATTTATATCCATCCGTTCCATTAATTAAAGCGGCAAGTCCTTCTCTAATTATATTGTTATCTTCAATTATGGCTACGTTAATCATTTTCTGAAAAAGGTGTTTAACTTATTAATTTTTCCAAGTCTTCCTATAAACCTGATACTTGTTCCAGACTCAGGTGAAGATTTAATTTTTATCTTTCCACCAATCTGTGCGGCTCTGTTTTCGATATTTTTAATCCCATTTCCATAGCGGATATTATTCTCATCAAAGCCATTACCATTATCACTTACGGAAATTTCAATAACTTCATTTCTGAAATTTATATCAAGAATAATTTTGCTGCATTTGCTGTGCTTAATTGAGTTGTTTATTGCCTCCTTAAATATCAGGTAAAGATTTTGCTTAAATTCCATTGACAGTTTAACATTCTCAATTTTATCGATATTTATTGTCTTAAATGAGATGCCCAATGAATTAAGTGCATCATTGTATGAATCTTTTAATCTGAAAATTAAATCATGTAAAGAATCTCTGTAGGGATTAACAACCCAAACAATATCGCTCATATTATCAATAAGCTGGCGTGATAAATCGCTAATCTTTCCAAGTTCGGCTGCTGATTCAATTTTGTCATTAAAAATATTTCTTGACGCAACTTCACTTAATATAGAAATTTCGGTTAAACCGGAACCCACATTATCATGCAAATCTGCTGCAAGTTTGGATTTTAGTTTTTCAATTGCAAGCAAGTTTTTAATCCTTAATGTACTGATGTAATAAATTAAAGCTGCCAAAAGAATCACTGCAATCGCTATAAACCACCATCGCTGCCAAAGGGGAGATAAAATTGTGATTTTAACTGACGCATAATTATCACTCCATAATCCATCGCTGTTTGTTCCTTTAACCTTAAAGACATAGGTGCCTGGAGATAAATTAGTATAATTTGCTACACGGTTTGAAGCATCTGTAAACTGCCATTCTTCCTGCAAACCCTCTAAGATATATGAATATTGATTATCCAGCGGGTCTGAATAATCAAGTGATGAAAATTCAAAGCTTAAAAATTTTTTTTTGTAAGATAAAATTATTTGTGATGGATCGCCTTTAAATCTTTCATTAAATACTTTGATGGATGTAATTACAATAGGCGGAATAAATTTATTGGTTCTTATTTCTTCCGGATTAAAATAATTAAATCCATTAATCCCGCCAAAAAACATTTCGCCTTTATCATTTTTTAGATAAGCGCCGCCGCTGAATTCTAAACTTTGTACTCCATCCTGAATGTCGAATCTTCTAATGTCTTTTGTGTTAAGGTTAAGTTTGAATAATCCATCATCAGAACTTATCCATAAATTTTTATTTTCATCTTCAAGAATTCCATAAACTACATTGCTGGTTAATCCTTCAAGAGCAGAGTACCTCTTAAACTTCTGTGTTTTTCTATCATAGCTGGTTAAACCGCCGCCATAAGAACCAAGCCATAATATCCCATCTGAATCCTCTGCAATTGTCATTAAATTCTTAATATCAATGTTAGCCTCTGGATCCGGATATATCGGATAACGTTTAAACTTACCAGTCTGTGGATCAAAACTGTTCAATCCTCCACCGTAAGTACATATCCAAAACGATCCATTTTTTGATTTAAAAATTTTATAAACACGGTTATCGCTTATTGTACTTTGATTATTTCTGTCAAATTTATATTTAATAAATTTTAACTTTTTGTTAAGTGGATTTTCATCAACCACAACCTTATTTAAACCGCCGCCAAAAACACCAATCCAATAAGTATTTTCAGATTCTATAAAAATGTCTTGAACCTGATTTCCGCCTAAACTAAACGGATCCAATGGGTTAGTATTATAAACTTTTAATTGATTTGTCTTTTTATTTAAAATATTTAATCCGCCATCATAAGTGCCTACCCAAAGATTTCCATATTTATCTTCTTTGATTGATCTTACATGATTACTGCTTATTGATTTTAGATTATTAAAATGTTTTATAAATGAAAATTTATTTTTAGCAGGATCATATCTATTTAATCCACCTTTGTAAGTGCCGATCCATAAAATATTATCTGCATCCTGATAAATAGCCCAAACAACATCATCATCTAACGAATTAATATTGCCCGGTATGTGTTTAATGTGATGAAACATTGCATTATTAACCTGGATCTTTGTTATGCCTGCACCAAGATGTGAACCAGCCCAAATAATTCCCGACTTATCAACACAAAGAGAAAGTACATCATTATCTCCCAGTGAGTTTATGTTTAATGGTTCATTATAAAAATGCAACAATTCATTCTTTGTTTTATTGTAACGAATCAGACCATCGCCAAAGGTACCAATCCATAAGTTTTTATAATTATCTTCAGCTAATGCCATAACAGTATTTGCCGATACATTGTTCTTAGTCGTTGTAAGCAAGAGATTTTTAATCTTCGCATTACCGGGTGGTAAGTGTAGTTGGCTGTGCTCTATAAAACTGACGCCGCCATAATAAGAACCAATCCATAAGTTTTTTTCAGAGTCTTGAAATAATGTGAGCAGTTTAGAATCAATTAGAGAGAATTGATTACTGCCGGTAGAAAAATTCTCGAAAATGAATTTATCGTCTTTACTATTTTTGTTAATGGTTAGTTTACTTAATCCACCGCCAAATGTGGCAATCCAAAGATTTTCATGATCATCAAAATGCAGACTCATAATCCTGTTAGTTGGTATTCCATTTTTATTCTTTGTATCGGCATAGAAATGATTTAACTTTTTAAAGTTTTTATCTATTTGCAAAATTCCATTTCCCCAGGTTCCAACCCATAAATTGCCCGATACATCTTCAGTAATTGTTGTAATAGTTGAGCTTTGGTTTCTTGAAAATGAAAGCGGGTACTCATAGAACTCGTCAGTTTGTTCCGGAAAATTTTCTATAAGCGACGACACATTTTTGTATTTAAACGATTCAGTAAAGCGATCATATTTATTAAGATTACCATTAACTGTTCCGATCCAAAGAGTTCCATCTTTATCTTCAAATAAAGAATTGATTGCATCATCAGAAATAGAAGTTGTGTCATTTGGATCATTTAAGAAAACGACAAATTTATATCCATCATAACGGTTTAATCCGCTGCGTGTAGCAAACCACAGATAGCCATCAATATCCTGTAATGAAGCTAAAATTGTACTTTGAGAAAGTCCGTCTTCTATTCTTAATTGGTGAAACAGATAATCCTGTGCGTGAAGATTATAAGGTGTGAGATAGAACATCAAAAAAAATAAAAAATATAAGTAATTAGTTTCAGAATATTTTATTTGTTTTTTAAGCATACACTAAAATTTAATAATATATTTTTTATAAAAACTCTTAATTTTTTAAATGATATAAAATATTAGATATAATATAAGTTAATAATGCAAAGTGATATTATAAAAATTAAAAAATTTAAATAAGGCATTAAAATGAAAAATATAGTATTTCGATCTGAAGATAGAGGGAAAGCAAACCTTGGCTGGCTGGAAACAAGATATAGTTTTAGTTTCAGTAATTATTATAATCCCGATATGATGAATTTTGGATTATTAAGAGTACTTAATGATGATATTGTTGCACCGGGAAGGGGATTTGATATGCACCCTCACAACAATATGGAAATAATAACAATTATTCTTGAAGGAGCGCTTGAACATAAAGACAGTATGGGCACTGGCGGTGTGATTCATAAAGATGAAATTCAGGTTATGTCTGCTGGTTCTGGAGTAACACATTCGGAATTTAATCCTTCAAAGGATGAAAAAGTCAATCTGCTTCAGTTGTGGATTTTTCCTAAAGAAAAAAATATTAAACCAAGGTATGATCAAAAATCATTTCCGGTTGATAATAGAAAAGATAATTTGATTACGGCTGTTTCAGGATTGGACCTTAAGAAAGAGGAAGCTCTTTACATACATCAGGATGCGGAAATTAAGCTTGGAAATTTTGGAAAAGGTAAAAAAATAAATTACCAGTTGAACAGTCCATTAAACGGAGTTTACATTTTTGTAATTGATGGTCACTTATTAATTGAGAATGAAGAAATTTTTAGAAGGGATGCCATAGGAATTTATGAAACTGATAAATTAGCTATCGATATTCTTGAAGATTCTAACTTTGTATTGATTGAAGTCCCGATGAATTAGGGCATTTGGTTCCTTAAATAAATTTGATCAGGATCAAAAAATCCAAAACCGGATCCTGTTTTCAATTCATACAAAAATAAAAGTATAACCGGAATGTGCTGTATATAAATAAAATACCCACCCAGAAAATTAAGATGATACAGTGGTATCAGAAAAGCATACATCAACAAAGAAAATTTTGGACTGAATACAAGAAATAAAACTAACCACGTATAATACCAGGGAAATTGGGTCGGGCTGATTAGAAACATAACTGCAACAGCAATAAGCATTTTATCCGCAAGCTCTCTATTATCATAAGCAGATTTTCTGATAAGCCATAAGATTGTAATTACCATCAATCCAACAGTAATCCATCTAGCCACACAGTCCGCGCACACATAATAGATTTTAAAAGTTGTGGTAAATAAATCGATACTCTCTTTTAAGATAGAATAAAAGCCGGCATTGTTAATCCAATTGGCAGCATATTTCATAAATCCAAAATTTTCATCTATACCAGCGAGAAAAACAGGAATAAAAATTATTACGATGAAAACTGAAAAAGCAAATGTGCTTGATAATAATTTTAGTCTCTGGTTTGATAATCGACGCAGGTAAAAAGGAAATAAAAGAACAGGCCAGAGCTTAAATCCAACTGCAAGAGCTAAAGTAATGCTAGCCGTTATGTTTTTATTTTTCAAAAAATAATAGAATGAAATTGCTGTAAATAAAAGAGCAAATAAATCATAATGGCCGGTGTTAAAAAATTCATTAAGTATCACCGGGTTTAACCAGTAAATTGCAACAAATGAAATGGGTAATTTTAGTTCGCGTAAGATTTTTATTAAAAAGAAAAGCAATATCAAATCTCCAAGCAGCATGATGAACTTCCAGCCGGTAAAACTCCACGGGAAAAAATAATAAGAAATTGCAAAAACAATTTGTGCAAGCGTTGGATAAAGTGTTTTAATCTTTGGATGATTTATTTTATTAATAATTTCACCAGATTGATCGGCAAGCTTTAATATTTTTTCCGGTACAATAGGATCATGCTGCTGTACTTGCAATGGACTTAAGACATAAGGATTAAATTGATTTGCAGTTACTGCTCCATCCCACATATATCTGTAAAAATCATCTTCAAGTATAGGAGCAGAAGGAATTAAAATAATACGGGCAAATAAACCGGTAAAGATTATCCATGCAATCCAGCTTTCCTTAAGAGGTAATTTGTTGATATTAATTATCGCAAGAAAAAACAGGATGCCGATTAAAATTCTTTGGGATACAAATAATATTTTGCTCACAGTATCTGGTTTAGCATCATACGTTAAGCTTGGGGATACTATAAGTAAGTATACTGAATAAAGTAGTATCCCAAACCCAAGAAGTATCCAGATTATTTTATTCCTCAAAATTCCTGGATTAATATTGTTACTTGGATTCATAGTAATGTTTGCTTACCGGTTTATTACTATCCATGGATTAGATGAATCTTTACTAAATGCAACACCGAGTAATTTATTTGTAATTGTATTAGGATTATATAAAAAACTATAATTCAAATTTTTAATGCTCTTAAGTGAATGATGAAAATATCTTTCTTTCATTTCCGGAAATCCAAGTAATTCATAATACTTGTTTGTTTTGTCTTTAACTATCTCAAGTTCTTCATCTTTATAAAAAGGTGAATCAATAATATGAATTTCACCGTAAGGGTGCAGCAGATAAAAAAGTTCGCGCATTAAATTACTTAAATCAGAAAAATATTGGATTGATGAATCCATAATTACCATATCAAAAGATGAACGGGGAAACTTAACTAAAAATATATCTGCATAAATAAATTTTAAATTTTCAGATGAAAAAATCCTTGCACCCTGTTGAAGTTCTTGTAAATTTATATCAACACAAAAAAAGTTATGATCCTGTTCTCTCAGTATTTGAGCAGCAAACCAGCCGGTTCCGCATCCAAGGTTTAAAATATTTAATCCCGATTTTTTTTGAGAGAGATAATTTTTAAATCTTAAAAAAGATTTTACTCTAAGATTCCATTCTTCTTTATGCGGGTTTAGCTTTGAGGCGAAAGGGAGCAGTTTAGCTTCTTCATCGGTATAAATTCTTTTTTCAATGGTTTTTATTTTGAGCAACATTTTTTCATAAGAATCATCCACTTCTGAAATTTTTAGTACGCCATTAACAGGTGTGATATGTTTTAATTCTTCAATTATCATAAGAAATATTTGTTATTTAAATGTTATTCAAAACCGTTGAATGACGGAACAATAAGTTTTATAAATGCAAAGTTAATAATTATTACAGTTTATTGACCAAAATATAGGTTGGGGACAGGAATTACTTTCTTTATTTTTAAATTATTAAAAATAATTTTTTACCTGTATAATCTTTGAGAAAACAATGGAAAAGCTTTTATTACTCGGGGCAGAAGCAATAGCACAAGGTGCAATTGATGGCGGAATGTCAGGCATTTATGCTTACCCTGGTACTCCTTCAACTGAAATAACAGAATACGTTCAACATAATAAAATTGCAATCGAAAGGAAGTTACATAGTCAGTGGTCTGCAAATGAAAAGACCGCAATGGAAGCCGGGCTTGGAATGAGTTACGCCGGTAAACGTACAATGGTCTGTATGAAGCATGTTGGATTAAATGTAGCTGCTGATGCTTTTATTAATTCCGCAATTACTGGTGTTAATGGCGGGTTGATAGTCACGGTTGCGGATGATCCTTCTATGCATTCATCACAAAATGAGCAGGACTCGCGCTTCTATGGTAAGTTTGCAATGATTCCGATCCTTGAGCCTGCGAATCAGCAAGAAGCTTATGATATGGCGTATGAGGCTTTTACACTTTCTGAGAAACTTAAAGTGCCTGTTATGATTAGAATAACAACCCGGCTTTCACACTCTCGTGCTGGTATTGAAACACGTCCATTAAAAGAAGAAAATCCATTACATTATCCTGAAGATCCGCTTCAGTTTGTTCTTCTTCCATCAATTGCAAGAAAACGATATAGAGGTTTGCTTAATATTCAATCACTTATGGAACAGGAATCGGAAAGATCTAATTATAACACATATTATCCGGGTAGAAATAAATCTTTAGGAATTATTGCTTGTGGTATCTCGTATAATTATTTGATAGAAAATTATTCCGGCAATAAATGTCCTCATCCGATACTACAAATAGGACAGTATCCACTTCCATTTGCAAAAGTAGAAAAGATAGTTGATGAATGTGAAAATATTCTTGTCTTAGAAGATGGTTATCCTTTTGTTGAAGAAATGTTAAGAGGTTATCTTGCTAAGGATACAAAGATTAGAGGAAGATTAGATGGAACGATTCCTCGTGATGGTGAATTAAATCCGGATATAATTGCAAAGTCATTAGGATTGAAAGTAAAGGTTGGTAAGCCCGTCCCATCAATTGTTGCCGGTCGTCCACCTGAACTTTGTGCAGGCTGCAGCCATCGTGATATTTACAATGCACTAAATGAAACGATGAAAGAATTTGGTAAGCAAAAAGTTTTTTCTGATATCGGCTGTTATACACTTGGGGCATTGCCGCCCTGGAATTCAATAAACTCCTGTGTTGATATGGGCGCATCAATTACAATGGCTAAAGGTGCTGCTGATGCTGGTGTTCATCCTTCGGTTGCGGTTATTGGTGATTCTACTTTTACACACAGCGGAATGACGGCTTTACTTGATTGTGTTTATGAAAATACTCCTGTTACAGTTATAATCTCTGATAATGGAACAACAGGAATGACTGGTGGACAGGATTCCCATGCAACAGGAAAACTTGAAGAAATTTGTATTGGGCTTGGTGTTAACCCAGAGCACATAAGAACACTCACTCCTTTACCAAAGCACCATGATGAAATGGTAAATGTTTTCCGTGAAGAAATGTTGTATGAAGGTGTATCTGTGATTATTCCAAGAAGAGAATGTATCCAGACTTTAGGAAAACATAAGAGAGAGCATAAAGTTAAGGTGGAAGAGGTAGTAAAATGAAATCAGACATAATATTATCAGGTGTTGGAGGACAGGGAATTCTATCTATTGCTGCCGTTGTTGGAATGGCTGCATTGGAAAATCACCTTTACTTAAAACAAGCAGAAGTACACGGAATGAGTCAGCGCGGCGGTGCTGTGCAATCTCATCTTAGAATTTCTGAAAAAGAAATTGCGAGTGATCTAATTCCCGAAGGCAGAGCAGATATAATAATTTCTGTTGAGCCGATGGAATCTTTACGTTATTTGCCGTGGCTTTCAGAAAATGGATGGCTTGTTACAAACACAACTCCATTTGTTAACATAACGGATTATCCCGAAATGAAAGAGCTGATTGCAGAGATTGAAAAGCTTCCACATCATATAGCAATAAACGCTGATGAAATTGCCAGACAGGTAAAATCTCCGCGTTCCTCAAATATGGTAATGCTTGGTGCAGCTTCTCCATTTATAGATATCCCATATCAATCACTTGAAAATGGAATTAAGAAAATTTTTGGAAGAAAAGGAGAGAAAATTGTTCAGTTTAATATAGATGCACTAAAAGCTGGAAGAAATTTTTCGGAAATTCATAAAAAATAGACATGGAGTTTTACCGCTGAGACGCAGAGTCGCTGAGATTTAACTCTGCGCCTTAGCGTCTCTGCGGTGAAGAAATCTTCTTTATGATTTTGCCCACGCCTCAACATCTGCAACTTCTTTCGGAATTGGACGACCAAGAACTTTGTATCCGGTTTGAGTAACGAAAATATTGTCCTCAATTCTTATTCCACCAAAATTGCGATACTCTTCAACCTTATCATAATCAATAAAGTTTTTAAATTTCTTTTTAGCTTTCCATTGATCAATCAATTCAGGAATAAAATAAATTCCAGGTTCACAAGTAAAAACAAAACCTGGTTTCAGTTCTTTGGCTAATCTTAAATAAGCTAATCCAAACTGATCACTTCGTTTTGTGTTTTCGTCATATCCAACAAAATTTTCACCAAGATTTTCCATATCGTGTACATCAAGTCCCATCATATGTCCTAAACCGTGTGGAAAGAAAAGTGCGTGTGCGCCGGCTTTAACAGCAGCATTCAAATCGCCTTTCATTAAACCGATTTGTGATAAACCTGCAGCGATAATTTTTGCAGCTGTTAAATGAACATCTACATGTTTAACTCCGGGTTTAATCATATTTATAGCATTCTTTTGTGCAGTAAGAACAATTTCATAAATCTCTTTTTGCTGATAAGAAAATTTTCCTCCGACTGGAGTTGTTCGTGTAATATCACTTGCATAGTGAAGAAGAGATTCTGCACCTGCATCGCAAACAAGTAAATCGCCTTGTTTTAAAACATTTCCATAGAAATGGTTATGAAGTGTTTGTCCGTTTTTAGAAACAATAGGTGAAAAAGAAACCCCACTACCAAGCGAAAGTGAAATACCCTCAATTGCGCCGGCAATATCGCGCTCAACAATACCTGGTTTTGCCATACGCATTGCTGTTGTATGCATTTGATAAGCAATTTCCATTGCATATTCAATCTCTGCAACTTCTTCTTCTCCTTTTATTGATCGTTGAGCTACGACTGCTTCAATTAATTTTTTAGAGAATTTACTTTTTAATTTGTAAGGATTTTCATCGAGTAATTCTGCAAGCTTAAGTGATTGCTTCCCGCGATAAGTTGGGAGGAAATGAATTTTTACTTGCTTGCTGCTTTTAGTTTTAAGATATTTTTTTAATTGATCAATTGATTCAGTTTGGGCAACACCAATTAACCCGGCAAGCTCTGCAAGTTTTGGTTGAGGTCCCGTCCAAACAATATCTTCCAGTGAATATTCATTACCAAAAAGAATTTCTTTGTTCTCGTCAATATCAATAACACCAAATAAGTTTGATAAATCAAGTCCAAAGTAATAAAGAAAAGTGCTGTCCTGCCTGAAGTTATAAGTGTTGTCTGCATAATTCATCGCAGATTCGTCATTCCCTGGAAATAAAATTAAACCTGTTTTGAATATCTTTTTTAGTTCGTTCCTGCGATCAATATATACTTGTTTATCAAACATAAATGCTCCTTAGAAGAATTGATATTATTAATTCCATTGTAAAATTATAGAATAATTGTGTGGATTTCCAGAAAGTCATTAAGATTTGATTTTATAATGTAATGAAATATTAGATTAATAGAATAACTGAGTAATGGAGTGAAAATACAAATTGGTATAAAACTTAGAACAGAAATATATCAAAAATCAATCGTCACGATAGTATTTATAAATCAATGTACCATTGACTTAATAATCATCACAATAAAAAACAATGAGGCTTGTATAAGTATAATAGTCGCACCGCTTGGAACATCTAAATAATATGAAATCCATAATCCTACGAGTGCTGTCAATACACCGATCATTATTGAGGTGAAAGTCATTTTGCTAAATGATTTGTTTATCAATCTTGATGTTGCAGGTGGAATAACAAGGAATGCAGCAATTAAAACTATACCAACAACTTTTATTGAAACAACAATTGTAACTGCAATAAGAATACTTAATAAGTAATCATCAAACTGAACGGGAATCCTATCCGCTTGTGCTAATTCACGATCAAAGGATGAATATGCCCAGCGTTTCCAAAAAGGCGAAAGTATTAATGTTGCTAATATCAAAATGCCCGGAACAATTATATCTGCCGCTGTTACGGATAAAATTGAACCAAACAGGTAATTGAATGCGTCACTTGTGTATTGACGTTTTAAAAAAATAAAAATAATGCCTAGTGCCATTGAAACAGAAAAGAAAATACCAATCGTTGTATCACCACCAAGATTAGTTTTGTCTTTTACATAAGTAATCCCAATTGCTACAATAATAGTAAATGGTACAGCAATCCAAAGTGGTTCTTGATCAAGTAAAATGCCGAGTGCAACACCTCCAAATGCAGCATGAGCAAGCCCGCTGCCTAAAAATCCTAATCCGCGTTGAACAATAAAAACGCCATAATAGCTTGATAGAAATCCAACAAATGTGCCCGCAATAAGTGCGCGCTGCATAAATGGTAGTGTAAGAATTTCAAACATTATTATCTTTTCATAGTTAAATACTTGAACCCGAAACGAGTTCAGGTTAATATTTATTTTCTTTTGAAACTGGCATGACAGTTATGAACTAATTTTGCTTTTATGAATGTGCCCGATATGACCAAATGCAATTCGCAAATTGTTTTCACTTAACGCTTCTGATGGGGGACCAAAACTAACTTGTTTACGGTTCAACAATAAAACAAAATCTGAATGATGATTAGCGACATGCCAATCGTGTGTAATCATTAAAATTGTAGCTCCGGATTTTTCCTGAAAAACTTCTAAAAGTTTGTAAAGATCAGCTTCTCCGATTGCATCAATTCCCGTTGCAGGTTCATCAAGCACAATAAGTTTTGGATTTCGGACAATACTTCTTGCCAAACAAACACGCTGTAATTCGCCTCCGGAAAGTTCTGATAAAGTTCTATAAGCAAGATTTTCTGCTTTTACAAGCGAAAGTGCTTCTAATGATTTTTGTTTTTCTTCACCTTTAACAAACCATGGCCATCTTCGTGTTATTCCCGAAGTTACCAGTTCAATTGCAAGCGCTGGAAAACTTCTATCCATTGTTTTAATTTGAGGAACATAACCGATCAGTGCCGGATCAACTTCCGAGACTTTATTGCCAAAAATTTTTACTTCACCAGAACTGATTTTGATTAAGCCTAATAGAATCTTCATCAATGTTGTTTTTCCAGCTCCGTTTGGACCAACTATTGAGACAAAGGCACCTTCAGGAATAGAAAGACTAATGTTTTCTAAAACCTTTATAGCACCATAGCTAAGCGAAAGATCTTTTATTTCAATTGCATTGTTCATTTCAATGCTTCTTTAATAATAGACAGATTGTATAAAATAATTTCTTTGTAAGTCATTCTATCTTTAACGCCACCAAGCGGATCTAGTTTGTAATCTTTTATTCCTGCAGATTCAGCCAATACTTTTGCAGGTTTATCACTGTGTTGTTTGTTTACAAAAATTGCTTTAACGTTTTCTTTTTGTACTAACTCTATCAACTTTTTAAGTCCTTTTGGTGTGGTTTGTGTCCCGGGGGTGATTTCAAGTGAGCCGACAACATTAAATCCGTATCTATCAAAAAAATAATTATAAAAAGGATGGGCAGTAAAAACATTTTTAAATTTAATATTATTTACTTCTTCCTGAATTTTCAGATCAAGTTCTGTAAGTTGTTTTGAAAAATTTTGTTCGTTGCTTCTATAAACCTTTTCACCGTTTGGGTCTAACTTAACTAAGGTATTAACAAGATTAGGAAGCATGGCTTTTACAGTATTTGGGTCCGTCCAAAAATGCGGATCAATTCCCAAATGTTCATCTTCATTACCCTGTTGATGAACAGTTATTTCTATTAGATTTTGTTCAGGAACAAGTGAGATCATTTCAATTTTATTGTTAACATTTATTTTGGCTGCCCAACCGTCAAGATTTATTGAACCATAAAAGAATGCTAAAGAATTTTGTATTGACTGAAAATCAGATGGCAGCATTTCATAAGTATGAGGATCAGCACCCGGCGGCAATGTTGTTTTTATTTCAAATCTGTTTCCAACAATTTCCTGAAGAATGGCTTTGAAAGGATAGATTGTTGTTACAACTTCTTTTTTATTTTCAGATGGTGAACATCCAGCTATTAACAGAAATAAAGAAAAGGTAAAAAATTTTAAGCACCTCATTTCTTTTTTCCAATTATTGCTTTTGGTTTCATAAACATAAAATATAAACCCGCGAGCACAAATGGGATACTTAGCAATTGCCCCATATTAAGTGTTAATCCTTGTTCAAAAGGGGACTGGTTTTCTTTAACAAACTCAACAAAAAATCTAAAACCGAATATCATTACAATTGCTAACCCGAATAAATAACCCTGTTTAGATTTTTTATCTGTTTTCAGGTAAATTAGATAAAGCACAGCAAACGTTAACAAGTAAAAAAATGATTCATAAAGTTGTGTCGGATGACGGGGAATATCATCTATTCTTGCAAATATAAATGCCCACGGCAAATCTGTTGCTTTACCAATAATTTCTGAATTAAAAAGATTTCCCAATCTTATTAATGCCCCGCCAAGTGCAACAACAATAACCAGCCGATCCAAAATCCATAACATACTTTTATCTTTTTGTTTTTTTGTAATAAGATAAATTGATATTAGGATTCCTATCGCAGCTCCGTGGCTTGCGAGTCCGCCTTCCCAAACTTTTAAAATTTCAATGGGATGTGATAAATAGTAAACCGGATCATAAAATAAACAATGCCCAAGCCTTGCGCCGATAACTGTTCCAAGTATAACGTAAATTGAAAGTTGTTCGAGATCAGCAAGCGGTTTCTTTTCCATTTTATAAATTTTTGTAAGGATTATATATCCGAATACAAATGCAAGAGCAAATAATAATCCGTACCATCGTAATGAAAATGGACCAAGTTTTACTATTTCTGGACTAACATTCCAGAAGATTGATGAAATAATCATTTTAATTTGATAATTGTTTTATAATTGTTTGTAAATATAGTTTGATATGTAAAGTGATGCAAAGAGATAAAAATTGTACTTAACTTCAGGTGTCCGTCTGAGCTTGTCGAAGACTGAAGTCACACTTCGACTTCGCTCAGCGTGACATCGGTTAATGACTTATAATAAATTGAAAAAGCTTATTCTGCTTTTTTCCTAAAAGTTCTTTTCTTCCCTTTAGATTCAACGGCATTATTTGCAAGCTCAACACATTCTTCAAATGTAAAAGATGAAGGTTCACGATCTTTAGGAAGTTTTACATTCTTTTTCCCGGCTTTTAAATATGGTCCCCATCTGCCATTAAGAATTTGATAAGTAGGATCTTCATCAAAAACCTTGATAAACTTTTCAGCATCGGCAACACGTTTTGCTTCTATAACAATAATTGCATCTTCTTCAGAAACTGTATGCGGATCATATTCCTTTTTTAAGCGAATAAAATTTTCCATCATGTCTTAAGTAAGGACCAAATCTTCCGATAGCTGCAACAATTTCCTTGTCTTCAAATTGTCCAACCACTCTTGGTAGTTTAAATAATTCAAGAGCTTCTTCTAAAGTTATCAGTTCTAATTTCTGATCTCTTCTTAATCCGGCATATTCAGGTTTTACTTCTGTATCATTAGGATCAGTCAATTGTGCAACGGGACCAAAACGTGCCATGCGGACAGAGACTGTTTTTTTTGTTTTTGGATCAACACCAAGCATTCTTTCACCAGAAACACGTTCACTTGTTTCAATTGTGAGTTCAACTTTTTCATGAAATGGGAAATAGAACTCACCAAGCATTTTAGCGTAACTCAGTTTTACCCATTGCTATTTCATCAAGCTCATCTTCAACATGAGCAGTAAATTGGTAATCCATTATCTGCGGAAAATGCTGATTTAAGAAAATCCGTTACAATCATTGCAATATCGGCAGGAAAAAGTTTCCCTTTATCAGCTCCTGTAATTTCAGTTTTCTTTCTCGTTTTTGATTTCTTTTTTCTTATTTAAAATTAAAATTTTATATTCACGTTCAGTTCCCATTCTTTCTTCTTTATGAACATAACCGCGTTTCTGAATTGTGCTGATAGTTGGAGCATAAGTTGAAGGTCTTCCAATTCCAAGTTCTTCCAATTTTTTTACAAGGCTTGCTTCTGTGAATCGTGCCGAAGGACGAGTATATCTTTCAGTTGCAAGCAATTTCTTTCATTTCAAGCTTTTGTCCGGCTTTTAATGGCGGAAGAATTGCCTCATCACCATTTTCACCATTTTCATCGTCAGTATCTTCAAGATAAACTTTTAAAAATCCATCAAACTTAATTACTTCACCTTTTGCAGTAAGAATATCTTTGTTTCCGGTTATTTTTATTTTCGCGATTGTACGTTCAATTTCCGCATCACTCATTTGAGAAGCAATTGCACGTTTCCAGATTAATTCATACAAAGCTTTTTCATCTTTAGGTCCGTCAATTGTTTCCATATTAAAATCAGTAGGACGAATTGCTTCGTGTGCTTCCTGTGCGATTTATGATTTTGTTTTAAATTGTCTTCTCTGAAGATATTGTTTTCCATAATCATGTTTTATGGTTTGTTCAGCAGCATCAAGAGCAAAATCAGAAAGGTTAACAGAATCGGTACGCATATAAGTTATTTTACCAGCTTCATACAAGTCTTTGTGCAAGCAGCATGGTTCGCGAAACAGAGTAATGTAATTTTCTTGAGCTTCTTGCTGCAAGTGTAGAAGTTGTAAATGGGGCAGAAGGCGAACGCTTTACCGGTTTCTTTTCAACATCTTCAACAATAAAATCTGAAGTTGAGCACTGCTTTAAAAATTCTTCAACTTCTTTTTCATCTTTTAAATATCGTGCAAGCTCTGCTTTTAGATTTGTTTTGTTGCCTTTTTCATCTTCAACAATAAAGTTTGCAACAACTTTAAAACGTGATTCAGTAATAAAAGAATCAATTTCACGTTCACGTTCAACAATCAATCTTACAGCAACAGATTGAACACTGACCAGCGGAAAGTTTTGATCTTACTTTTCTCCACAGAATTCCGGATACTTCAAATCCAACCAAGCGATCTAAAATTCTTCTTGCCTGTTGTGCATCAACAAGATGATAATCAATTTTTCTTGGATTTTTAATTGCATTAAGAATTGCTGTTTTTGTTATTTCATCAAAAACAATTCGTTTTATTTTATCTTCTTCAAGTTCCAAAGCTTCTTTAAGATGCCATGAGATTGCTTCTCCTTCGCGATCTTCGTCAGTTGCAAGCCAAACCATTTCAGCTTTTTTAGAAAGCTTTTTTAATTCAGCAACGACTTTTTTCTTTTCCTCAGAAATTTTATAAATCGGTTTAAAGTTGTTTTCAATATCAACGCCTTTATTTTTCTTTTCAAGATCACGAATGTGTCCGTAGCTTGAGGTAACTAAGAAAATCTTTCCCCAAATATCCTTCAATTGTCTTTGCTTTTGCGGGAGATTCAACAATAACTAAGTTTTTTGCCATTATTCTTCAATTCTTTTTAAAAAAAACGCTTGCAAATTAACCGATAAAAAAATCAAAATTCAAAGTTATTATTTTTCTTGAGACTTAAGTTATTCGAATCCAATTCAATTTTATGATTAAATTTTTGCAATAATATTTGATAAGAACATCACAATTTTATTTTATGTGATATTAAGAAAGTATATAAATTAATACTTAAGCTTATTAGCAGTTCCCATTCATAATCTTTGATAAAAATTTATCAATTATTGATTTCACCATTATTTCCATCGGCTTGCGATATACACCAACTTGTTCGCATTATACAGTTGAAGCCTTACATAAATATGGATTATTTAAAGGTGGATGGTTGGGAATAAAAAGAATTTCACGTTGTCATCCTTGGGGCGGAAGCGGCTATGATCCGGTTCCATAAAAAGATTTGTAGTTCAGTTCTTCAAAAGCGGATAAGCATGGGAGTAACTGGTTTTAATTAGAAAACGCAGAATGAACTCTGTATAATTCTTAAAAATGGTAAAAAAATCTACAACAAATAAAAAATCAATTAAGCAAAGAATATTGAATATCTTTAAATGGATTTTAAAGTTTTCGATATTTTTTTTCATTTTAACTGTTCTTCTTGTTTTTGCAATGAGGTGGATAAATCCTGTTACAAGTTCAATCATGATTCAAAGACAGGTGTCATCTTTTCTGAAAGGTAATTTCGATTTAGTAAAATATCGGTGGGTAAATTATGATGATGTTTCTAAGTACCTGCCCATTGCTTTTGTTGCCGCTGAAGATCAAAACTTTCCCAATCATTTCGGATTCGATTTTAAACAGATTGAGAAAGCTATAAAGCAGAATAAAAGAGGCAAAAGAATACGGGGCGCAAGTACAATTACACAGCAAGTTGCAAAAAACTTATTTCTCTGGGAAGGGAAAAGTTTTATACGCAAAGGAATTGAGGCATACTTCACAATTCTTTTAGAATTGCTATGGGATAAGAAAAGAATACTTGAAGTACATATTAATATTGCGGAATTAGGTGAGGACATATTTGGAGTTGGAATTGCAAGCTTAATATATTTTAAAAAACCACCAAGTAAACTTACACTCTCACAGTCTGCATTGTTAGCAGCCGTTTTACCAAATCCAATTAGGTATTCCGTATTAAAACCATCAGGCTATGTAAGAGGAAGACAAACCTGGATAATCAGGCAAATAAACTCACTTGGTGGACCAGAATATTTGAAGAACATTTAATAAAAATGACTTGCCCGACACTTAAAATGTAATTAAATATTTTAACTTTCAATTTGTTAAATGTTTATTATAAAAATTTATGTTTAAACTCGTCAACTGAGACTATATCTTCGACCCTAACCGTTTTTTTATCAGCATTTACGTTATAAATGATACGCCAATCTCTATACGCCAAAGTAAATAAATTAATTTTTGCTTTTATACCTTTTAAATTTGTTTTTATTATAGTAATTCTCTTTCTCGTTGTATCCATAGGACTAAATTCTAATTGTACGCGTGCATAATTAATAAGATTAATATTTTTGTTTTTTATTAATTCTGATGCTTTTTCCTCCGCTTTTTTTGTAATCTTAATTTGATAGATATTTTTTAAATCAGTTTTTGCCCAGCCAGTAGTAACATCGGGAAATGAATCTGAGTAGGGAAGGTACGGTTTGATATCAATCACGGGAGTACCGTTTAACATATCTGATTCAGATATAAAAATTTTAAGTCTATCAATCTTTTCAAGTTTAACACAGCTTAATCCAATTTGATTAGGACGATAAGGTGCACGTGTTGCAAAAACACCAACCTTATTCCTTGTATGTCTTGGAGGTGTAACTAGAGGTTTCCAATTTTTACTTAGATGAAAAAGATAAATTACCCAGATCCTTTCAAATCCTTCAAGATCTTTTATTGCCTGTTCAAAGTTATTATGTGGATTTAATGTGATTACGGAAATTTCTTTGCCGGCTAAAACACCTTGTCTGGGGGTTTCATAACGCTGTTCAAATTTTGATTGAACAACACCGATGGGTTTTATAATTAAATCGTTGATCAAATATTTTGTGTAAGATTATTTTAAAAGTAACATCTGAAAAATTGAAAGATCAAAAAAACAATTCAAAATTTTTATGCTTTAATTAAGCTAAATATGCCATCCTGATAATATCTTTTGAAATATTATCATCAATGTTTTCTTGTTTAAAAACACCTTCCAATTGGAAACCCATCTCGCGGTTAATTCTGATATTCAGCAGGTTTGTCTCAAACGTATATAAATAAATTTTTCTTAGTTTAAGCCCATATAGTCCATAGCTTAACCATAACTTTGTAGATTTTTTACCAAGTCCTTTGCCCCGGTATCCTTTTTCACCAATTAATTTTCGCAATTCAGCTTTATTATTTTTTTTATCATAATGTAAAAACCCCATAATTCCGATCGGTTTTTTATCTGTTTCAATTAAACCAAATATATTTTTTTTATTCATAAAAAATTCTTCTGGTTCAAACTCAATATCATCAATTCTGGAGTGTATAAAATCACGGGCTACTTCGTTATCAATCCATTTATGAATTATCTTTTTATTTTTTTTGTAATCAAGCTCTGAAATTTTTAAGTCTTCAAATTCTATTGGTAATGATTCAAAAGTTTCAATGATTTTTTCATTGTTTTGTGAGATATTGTTGGCCTGGACTTTAGTAGCTAAATCTAGTATTGAGCTTGCAAGGTTGATATATTCTTTGGGGAGTAAGTGGAAATCATTTAGCTCGTTTATAATACTCTTAATAATTATATCTCTGGTCAACTCCTCATTCAAAGTCACAGTTTCTTTAGCTAACATTTTATTATCCTTAAAAGTTGATATTCAATCTTGATTAACAAGGATTATATTTTATCGACTCATATAAAATAAATATATTTTGTGATTTAGTTATCAACTTGTTATGTAATATTTTACCACAATTTTTATGCTTGTGATAGAAAAGACAAATATATAATTGATACTAAATTAACTTAAACCATTAAAATTTATCGGCACTTTTAATTTAGATTTTTAACATTTGATGTTGATTATACTTTTTATAATTGGTTCATCTTATAAAAGTGGGTTTGCACTTTTCATCGTAAGACAGTTTTATCGATGAATGCAATTCGTTTAAAAGTAAATGTAATTATGTATTAAATATTAATGAGGTATTAAAATGGAAAAAAGAATATTAGGCAAAAATGATTTACAAGTATCTGCTATTGGTTTGGGATGTATGGGTATGTCAGAATTTTATGGAAAAACTAATGATGATGAATCGATAAAAACAATTCACCGGGCGTTAGAGCTTGGTATTAATTTTTTAGACACAGCAGACATGTACGGTGTGGGGAAAAATGAAATTCTGGTTGGAAAAGCTATTAAAGGTAACCGCGATAAATTTGTTATTGCAACTAAATTTGGAAATGTTCGGGGCAGTGATGGCAGTTTTCTTGGAGTTAATGGAAAACCCGAATATGTTAAGCAAGCTTGTGATGCAAGTTTAAAAAGATTGGGTATAGATGTTATTGATCTTTATTATCAGCACCGGGTTGATCCTAATGTTCCAATTGAAGATACCGTCGGAGCTATGTCTGATTTAATTAAAGAAGGGAAAGTTAGATTTTTAGGTCTTTCTGAGGCAGCCCCCAATACTATTAGAAGAGCAAATAAAATTCATAAAATAACTGCACTTCAAACAGAGTATTCATTGTGGACACGAGACCCTGAAATTGAAATTCTGGATTTGTGTAAAGATCTTGAAATTAGTTTTGTTGCTTATTCACCGCTTGGCAGAGGATTCCTATCGGGGCACTTTAAACCGGACCAGGAAATACCAGAAGATGATTACCGTAGAGCTCATCCTCGGTTTCAGAAAGAAAATATTGAACATAACTTTAAATTAGTTAAGAAGCTTGAGGAACTAGCAGAGTCCAAAAACTGCACCACAGCCCAATTAGCTCTATCCTGGGTATTACATCAGTGGAAAAATATTATCCCTATTCCCGGGACGAAAAGAATTAAGTATCTCGAAGAAAACACTGCTGCAATAAATATAAAACTATCGGATAGTGATTTGAAAAAAATTAGCGAAGTTGCTCCTTATGGTTTTACCAAAGGAATGAGATACGCAGAACAGGCAATGAAAGCTGTTAATAGATAATACCTGAAGTATATAAAAAATATACTTAATCAGAATTTTAATGCATTGTCAAATAAAAAATTTGGATAATCAATGTAATGTCTTCGCGATTGATAAAATTTGTTTGGTGTTAAGAATGGCTATTTGGGTAAAATTGAATGTTTTTCTTTTTTTTGTTGAATTTTCATCCCTTCTCTTAGATGACCAATTATCCGGAGGAAATTTTTAAGAATTTAATGTGATTTTTCTAGACTGAATTAATAGGCAATGATATTATAAAAATTGAGCCTTTACCGACTTCACTTTTATATTTTATATTTCCATTATTTTGTTCTATAAGTTCTTTGCATAATAATAATCCAAAACCAGTTCCCTTGTCATTATTTATTCCTTCGGTCAGGAATCGTTTTTCAATTTTGAATAATCTTTTTTGATTCTCCTCAGGAATTCCTACACCGTTATCTTTTACAAATATTTCGGCATAGTCTTCATTCAATTTGCAACCGACTGTAATTATTCCGCCATCATGAGTATATCTGATAGCATTAGAAATAATATTTTTTAATGCTGTCTCAATCATAGTTCTATCGGCAGTTACCCATATTTCACAATCAATTTCTTTAATAATTTTAATTTGTCTGGCATTTGTAGAATCAGAAAAAACATCTAAAATATAATTTATTATCTGACTTAGTGTAAACTCGGATTTTTCAATTGTAAAGTTGCCGGTTTTCAATTTTGACCATTCTAATAGGTTTGTTAGCAGGTTAAAAAGATTGTGTGCCGTCAGATTCAAAGATACAGCAGAGTCTTTAATTTCTTGTTCTGTAAAGTCATCAATATTATAAGCTAAAAGTTCAGTAAGACCTAATAATGAATTGAATGGGTTCCTTAAATCGTGAGATATTATAGATAAAAACTTATCTTTTGAATTATTGTTTTCTTTAAGTTCTTCCAAAGATTTTAGAAATAAAGCTTTTGTCTTTTTTTGCAAATCAAAATTTTCCAGTCCAATTTCAATTGTGGATATAAGATTTTCTATATTAAATGGATCGGTGAAATATGCAATTGGATTTAATGCTTTAGCTTTTAGATACGCATCTTTATTCGTGGTTAAAGAAATAAAAACGATCGGAACTTCAAACTTTTCCTTGATTTGTTTTGCAAGTTCAATTCCAGCATAATCTGAATCAAGTTTGGGACTAATTACAATTAAGGAAGGATTATTTTGTAAGACAAGTAAAAGCGCTGCTTCCTTTTTAGGGTCAGACACTAGAACAGAGTATCCGGATTTTTTCAGCTTTTCTTCTAATTTTTGCGAGATGTCGGTGTCATTAACAACAATAACAATCTTATCTTCAACCATATTTATTCCTAATTGGTAGAGATGCTATAAATTTATGTAGCAATCTAATAAATTATAAATCAAACTATGTATTCGGTTTACAAAAAAAGACTTTTGAAATAGCTTACATAAAATATCGTCTTTTAATTAAACAAGTAATATTTCTTATTCATTTGAAACAGAGCATCTAACTTTATATAAATTATAGCTAAGCAAGCTTATCCCATTTTCATTATGAGTTTGTTGCATAACTCCCAAAGGATCATTTCGATGGATTCGCCATGGCGAATTCGACTCAGAAATCTTTCAATTATACTACGAAAAAGATTTCCCTCCCGATAAATCGGGATCGAAATGACCTTGATTTGACTTATGCAACAGACCCATTCTTAAATTGGGTTTAATCGCTAGAGGAACAATCTGATAGCACTAATAAATTTTGCATTATTCTGTCATTAAGAAAAACAGTAATTCTTCGATAATGAAGAAAATTACTATGTGGATAATGGCTGAAGAACAATTAGAAATACAAGAAATCGATCAATTAGAGGATTTAGTTAAAGATAATGCTGTTAGGTTTAACAAGCTAAAGCATACGTATTTTAAAAACTTTATCAATAAAAGCGGGAATTACCTGGATTTTTTAAAGACAGGTTCAAGACATTTTATTTTTCAATTACCTGAAACCATAGATGAAATTTTTCTTAAAAAAGAAAATGCCCCATTGTTTTGGCTTTTGGAATCCCCTTTACTATTAACGTGCGAAAAACTGATTAATGAAAACAACAATTGGAATAAAAATTCTGACAAGGATGAAATAAAGAAAAACTATGCAAAATGGGTAATTGCAACTGAACGGGAACAAAAAAAAATTTTTGCATCAATAACTTTAAAAACAATAAAAAATAGTTCTTACTCTTTAACATTTATTGATTTAATTTATTACGCCTTGATACTAATATTTGATGAAACCTTCAATAATCCGGTTAAAGCTTTAGAGGAATTAGAAAGAGCAAAAGGAATAGTTGAAGAAACTGTAAGTGAGCTTGAAGTAAGAAAAAATATTAATTATTTGATTCAGCTTTATAAAGGTTATGCTTTATTAGCCCTGGGTGAAATGGAAGAAGCTTCCAAAGAATTGTCTTTTGCAATCGACAACAAAATTAGTGGTATCACAGCTAAAGTATATTTTGCTTATCTCTCTGCGATTCAGAAAAGGTACGATTTTACAAAAGCTTTATTGAGTGATATAATGCAGTTTGATCTTGAACGATTAAGGTATGCGATTGATAACTCCAGTAATGTTTTGCTAAATTTTTTTCTTAATAATCCGATATTTCCAAATATATTTTTTTACTATGAATTTGCGCCATATTCTGATTATATACAGTTAGAACTAATAACCAATAATTTAGACACAAAAAAAGTTCTGCAGAATCTATTTAATCGGCTTGATAAGCTTAAGAAATTTGAATTTGAAGAATATTATCCGGAAGAGACAATAAAAACGATCAAATTCTTATATGATATTTGCGAACAACATAGCGATAACCAAAATGTATTTTTAAGTTTTGCCGGTAATTATATCAATGAAAGATTTCATTTGCTGCTTGATGATATTTTATCAAATATTAAAGAAAAGCAGTACGAAAACTATAATCGAATTATGAGTCTTTACCAAAAATCGATTGAAGAAAGTGAAAAGCTTACAGAGCAATACAGCAAAGAAGTTGATGAAATAAAAGCCGGTATGCAAAAAAAACTTTCTACATCTGTGCACCAAATTGAAGAATATGTAAAAGATGAACTTTGGGAAGTAGAAGAAAGAAAAAAAAACATAAACTTTCAAAACAAATTTGATCCCGCGGTTTCATTTCGTAACTCAATGAGCTATAATGTAATAGTTTCAATAATTGTTTTTATCATTGGCGGAGTAGCAGCATATTTTAATAACTCCAGCTATTTTGAAAATGATTTTTACGTAATGCTTGGACGCATAATTCTTACAGGAGTTAAATGGACATCGCTAACATTTGTAATAGGATTTTTTATTTCAGTATTTATTTCGGGTTTAGTATTGTTTGATCGCTCCAATGAAAAACAACGTCTTGAACGGCGGACATTAGAATTACAAAAGCAAAAAGAAATCAGTATTGATATGCTTAAAAAAGAGGCAGAACAAAAACAAAAAGCATTATCGGAAGGATATATTGAAAGGATAGAAGGACACAAGAAAAAAATAGAAGACATAAAAAAAGAAAAAGCCCGTCAGGAACCATTACTTCTTGCTGAAGCTGAGGCACAATTAGCACCATTCAAAGAAAATTTTAGCACACTTTACGTAAAATAACTTTGGCTATAATTAGCCAACATTCCGAATAAGTACAATAATTAGTATCAAATTCTAAACATTAATGGAATTATCATTTTATTTTATTGGTATGGATGTTGGCTTTTGTGGGCAAAATTAAAGATTGTTATATGACAAAAAGTGTTTCGATAGAACTGGAAATACCAAAAATATTATGTGCTGATAAGCCAAAGACTGTAAACCTACAGGCAAATAATATTTGCAACAGCAAATGCTTAATGTGTAATATCTGGCAGCAAAAAAGACAAATCGAAATTAATCCAAATGAGCTTTATAAAATTTTTTCGGATTCTTTTTTCTCGGAGGTAGAAAATGTTGGAATAACCGGTGGTGAGCCAACTCTTAGAGATGATTTGTTTGAGGTATATAAAATTCTTCCTGAAGTTCTTCCAAATCTCAAAGGCGGATCATTTATCACTAATGGGTTGTTACCAGAAAAAGCTATTGATGTTTATTCCAAAATAAATAATTACTATTTGAAAAAAGGACTAAACTTTAGTGGAATGGTTTCAATAGATGGATTGGAGTATGCTCACAATAAAGTTAGAGGAAAAAAAAATGCATTTGAAAAAACTGTTAAAACATTACTTGGATTAAAATCAAAAAATATTCAAGTAATTGCTTGTTGTACTATCATTAAAGAAAATGTTTACGAGATTAATGATCTATTGAATTGGGGCAAAGAAAATAATATCTACATTAGATTTAGGGTAGCAGAATTTATAAACCGACTTTATAATGAAAATTTAAATCATCAAATTAAAAATTTTGATAAGTATGAAATAAAACATTTGGTCTCGTTCTTTTATCTGCTGATAAATGATTATGGAAATGATGAATCTGTTAAAGCCACTTATACTTCTATCTTATCTCTTTTAACTGGTGGTAAAAGAATTATTGAATGTCCTTATCAGAATTTGAATGCGATAAATCTTGATAGTGAAGGTAATTTTTCAATTTGTGCACCTAAAGGTAAATTACACAAGATCGAAAAAGATATAAGTTCAACAGTCAAAAGTAATTTTGATGAACGAGCTTTTATAAAATCAAATTATTGTGATACTTGTATTCACGATTATCATTCCACATACATCCCACAAATAATATCTGAAATTGAAAGCAAAGAACATTATGATAGTTTAATGTATAGTAAAAAGTCACCTCCTTTGATTCACGATGAATCACCTATCATTGATCTTGATCTTAGAAGCATGAAAACAATTTTACTTGTAGGCTGGTATGGAACTGAGACAGCAGGAGATATTGCCATCTTAAAAGGGATCGTACAGGAATATCTTAAAATTAATCCTGATTTGAAATTTATTCTGTTCAGCCTTTTCCCATTTTACTCTAAAACAACATTTAAAGATTTAGAAAAATCAGTTAAAATTTTAGATTATCATGGAAAAGAATCATACTATGCTGCGCTTAAAAGTGATGCAATAGTAATGGCAGGAGGTCCGCTGATGGATATTCCGCAAACAGAAATGATAGCTGCGCTTTTTAGTTTTTTCAACGATCAACAAAAACCAAGAATCATTGAGGGATGTGGGATTGGACCACTTAATAATAATGAGTTTAAAAACAATGTTATCCAAACAGTAAGGTTAGCAAATAAAGTAAACGTGCGTGATTCTGCATCAAAAGAATTATTAAGGCTGTTTGGGATAAAAAAAGAAATCAATGTTCGTTCTGATCCATCAAGCACTTTTATTAAAAACTTAAAGTTAGAAAATTCAAAAAATGATAATGTGATACGTTGTTTTTTTAGAGAACTAACAGATGAGTATCCACAAGGGATTACATCGGAAACAGCTTTTAAGAATATAGTAACATTTATTCAAAAATTATTGATGTGGTATCCCGAAAAAAGGATTGAATTAAATGCAATGCATTTTTTCCCTGTTGGAAAAGATGATCGAGAATTTGCAAAACGTATTGTTAGAGTAATTAACAATGAAAGAGTTACTTTTGATATTAAACCCCGGAGTCCCGAAGAAATATTAAAGGCAATGGTATCTGCTTCTTTTTGTGTTTCAATGAGATTTCACTCAGTTGTTTTTGCTTCGAATGTTGGTTGTAAATTTATTGCTATAGATTACACCGCCGGAGGTAAAATAAAAGGATTTTTAAAAGACACCAATCAATTATCCAGAATAATTTATTTAAATCATTTGGCTCTTTTAAATAGAAATAAATTTGAAAAAATGCTAGATAATAAACCTATGTTTGATTTTACTGAAACGAAAGGAATAGATAGTATTGAAGGTTTAAATATTGTCCATTTAACTTCAGTTGATAATGGAGGGGCTGGGATAGCTGCTTATAGACTTCATCTTAATCTTCTTAAGGACAAAATCAATTCAGCATTTTTAGTACTTAGCAAATCAAAAGACGATGAAAGTATAAAAAAAATTGAAGATCTTATCGAATTTGGTGAACAAGAAAATATTTGGTTGAACCAATGGAATAAATGCCAGGCTGATGCAATCAAATATCCAAATAAACCTGAAGGGAATGAAATATTCACAGACATTAATTCGGAGATTGCGCTTCACAATATCGATGAAATCAAAAAGGCTGATATAATTAATCTGCACTGGACGGCTGGATTGCTTGATTCTAATTATATGCAATTAGCTTTTTTTAATAAACCTGTTGTATGGACTTTGCACGACATGAATGCATTTACAGGTGGATGTCATTATTCAGCAGGTTGTGATAAATACAAATATGGATGTGGAGCTTGTCCCCAGTTAGGCTCAGATGATGAGAATGATTTGTCGCATCAGATCTGGTTAAAAAAATATAATGCTTATAAAAATATTAATCTGACAATTGTAACACCAAGTAAATGGCTTGCAGAATGTGCTGCAGAAAGTTCATTATTTTTTAATAATCCAATAACAGTTATTCCAAATGGATTTCCATTGGAGGTTTTCAAACCCAACTCAAAGAAACAATTTGATATAGGTATTGAATCTTTTTCTAAATATAGAATAATTCTTTTTGGTGCAGATTATGAAACCAACAGAAAAGGATTTAACTATTTAGTCGGAGCCTTAGAAATACTTAGCAAGCAGATTACAGATTTTAAAATAGTACTTGGTGTATTTGGTTACTATCCTAACAATATAAATATACCTGATAACTGCATCATAATTAATTATGGAAAAGTAAAAGATGAGAATGAATTAGCTGGCATATACAACAGTGCGGATGTTTTTGTTCTGCCATCTTTAGAAGATAATTTACCTAATGTTGTGATAGAAGCGTTAGCATGTGGTTTACCTGTAGTAGGATTTAACATTGGCGGAGTAAAGGAACAGGTTGATCATAAAGTAAATGGATATTTAGCAAATGCAAAAGATGAAAACGATTTGGCTGAAGGAATTAAATGGGTATTAAGTGAAAGCAATTATTTGGAGTTAAAACAAAATTGTAGAAGTAAAGCTGTTAAAGAGTATTCATCAGAAGCTCAGGTGATCAAGTACAGTAATTTGTACAAAAATATTTTGAATGATACTGAAAGTAATATTGTGTCAGTCAAATATGTGTTTAGTAATTTATTTAATCTGGCTGAAGAACTTATACAACAAACTGAATATTCAAAATCAAAAGCTATACTATCATTCCTATTGGAAATAGAACTGAAAAATCTAAACTATTTAAATGATTTAGCTGTAATTAATATTCTATTAAAAGATTATGAAAACGCCGAACAAATACTAAAAAAGATATTAACCATAGAACCCCATAATGAAGTTGCAATAGAAAATTTAGAATACATTAAACAGGATTTATTGAAAATTTAAATAGTATAAATAAATTAAAATATCATTGAAATACTAAAATCATATATTCAATAAAATGGATTTTAGTACTGATTTAGGTGGAGAGAAATTTGAGTAACAAAAAAATATTTATTGACGGAGTAATTTTTCAAATTCAAAAAGGAAGACCCGGTGGTATAAGTAGAGTTTGGCATTCTTTGTTATCTGAACTCTCCAAATCTAAACTTGCTGATACTGTAACTATTATTGATAGAGGAAAAACAATGCCTCATATTGAAGGATTTAATGTGATTCAAGGTAATGAGTATTCGCAAAACACTTTTGAATCTGACTCACTTTATCTTCAAAACATTATAGATAAAAATGGAGGCGGTTTATTTTTATCAACTTACTATACATACCCAGAAAATTCGCCCTGCATAACTACTTTATATGATATGATTCCCGAAGCGATGTCATTCGATCTCAATCATCCTGAATGGAGAGCAAAACAAAAAGCTATTGAAAAAAGTTCAGCTTTTTTCTCAATCTCTGAAGCGACAAAAAAAGATTTTTATATTTACTACCCTCAGCACGTTTCAAAACAAATAACAACGATACCATTATCGATTTCTGAAAGTTTTATTACGTCCCAACCCTGGGAACAAAAATTATTTGTTAAAACTTTTACAATTAAAAAACCATATTTCATTTTTAATGGTCACAGGTTAGGTTATAAAAATGCAGTGTCTTTTATAAAAGCATTTAATCTGTTACCCAATAAAGATCAATTTGAAATATTTTTCACTGGTGGTTCCAGAGAAATGGAAAAAGTTTTCGCTGAATTGCTTGGATCAACAAAATTTCAAGTACAATTCTTAAATGATAAAGAACTATCAGCAGCCTATAGTGGAGCAGTAGCGTTGGTTTACCCTTCTCTATATGAAGGATTTGGACTTCCAATTCTTGAAGCTATGAAATTAGGATGTCCTGTAATTGCAGGAAATAAATCCTCGATACCTGAGGTTGCTGGAGATAGCGCCATTCTTGTGGATCCAAAAGCTATTTTGAAAATGAAAGAAGCCTTAGTTCAGGTTCAAAATATTGAAACTAGAACTGAACTGATAAAAAAAGGATATGAGAATGTAAAACGTTTTTCGTGGGAAAAAACAGGCAAAATATTTGTTGAAACATTAGAAACATTATTTGCAAGTGTAGAAAAATTTTCACTAAATAAAACAGAGCCAATTAATTCCTGGCAAAGATATTTAAATAGTTTTTATAGTAAACCTGGTTTGAAAGAATTGTTAAAAGCTTACTCCGATTCTATCAAATGTTTTAATGCTCAAGGATTGTCATTCGATTTTTCTGAACTAGCAGAAACTGAAAAACGTATTATAAAACATATTACCAATAATGAGTTCGAAGAATTATTGTTTGCTTGTAAAAAATCAAAAAATGATCTTATGCTTATTTATTGGTCGGGTATTATTTTTGAATCTAAAGGGCAATTTGATGAAGCATTAAATCTGTATTTAAAATTATTAAACAACAGTGTCCCAAATTTTAGAATAACACTTCTCGCTGCAAATGTAGCCTATAAATTAAATAAAGTACTTACTGCAGAAAAATTTTATAGAGCGATTGTTTCTGCAAATAACAAACATTCTGAAAGTATAAATCGATTAAAAGAATTAACATCTTATACCAATCTTGTCAAAGAAGAGATGGAAATAGAAACGATTGGACTTAATACAGAGTTAGTAGAAAAATCAAAAATACATATTGAAAAAGAAATAACGGATTTACTCATAAGTGTTATTATCCCAACTAAAGATCGAAATGATGGATTGGAAGAAGTTCTTGAAAGTTTACCTCTTGCAATGCATAAACTTAAATACGAAATAATTTTATACAGCAGCAAGAAAAATATTGATAATCTAAATCCTGTAATAGAAAAATATAAAATATCAAAAGTATTTTTTGATGAAGATGTATTTTCTGTTACTGAAAAATTTAGCTGGCCAAAACTTATGAATCATGGCTTTGCAAATTCAGATGGCAATTGGGTAGTGTATGCAAGTGATGATATTCAATTCTATCCTTTCTGTTTTTGGAATGTATTTTCGCAAATTGAATTAAACGAAACAACTGGTGGTGTTACATTTCTGCATAAAAACACTATTGAAACTTATGGTAGTGTCTTTGATAATTATGGAATTGACCAGGTTGGACAATTCCCATATATAAATTTTGGACTTATTAAAAAATCTGCTTTTGAAATTGCTGGTGGATTTGATGAAAAATTCAAATTCTATTGGGCAGATGTTGATCTTTGTTTAAGATTATGGGAAGCCGGTTATAAAATAGAAATCTCAACTTATTCGTTAGTGGATCATAATAATATTACTGACAGATTAAAGCAGGAAAATTCCGGAGATCGGTATTTTTCCGATACTTACTATTTTTTTAATAAATGGGAAAAAAGAAATTTATTAAAAAAGGATAAAGTATTAATAAAGAAAAGAAAATATTTATCAGAAAATCATCTCTCTGTTGTATTAAAACAGATCCAATCAAATATTTATAAGATTGTTAACCATGAAAATATTTCCGAAAATTTATTGGTGCAAAAAACTAATCATCTTTTAAAATCACTTTCACCCCAAAATAAAGAACAAGATAAAAATAGAATAAAAGTATCCGCGATTGTTTCAACTTATAATTCAGAAAATTTTATTCGTGGGTGTATTGAAGATTTATTAAATCAAACACTTTATAAAAAAGGCGAATTAGAAATTATAATTGTTAATTCTGGATCTCTAGAAAATGAAGAAAACATTGTTAAAGAATTCCAGAACATATTTGAAAATATTCAATACTTAAAAACTGAAAGAGAGACAATCTACAGTGCGTGGAATAGAGGGATAAAAATAGCATCCGGTAAATATATTACGAATGCTAACACAGATGACCGCCATAAATTTGATGCTTTGGAAATTTTAGCAAAGCAATTAGACAAAAATGAAAACATTGGATTGGTTTACGCAGATCAATTTGTAACGTACTATGAAAATCAATCTTTTGATAAACATATTACTGCTGGAAATTTTGAATGGCCAGAATTTGATAGAGTCCAATTAATCCATTGTGCTATTTGTGGCCCGCAACCAATGTGGAGGAAAAATCTACACGATCAATTTGGTTATTTTGATGGTCAGTTAGTTGTAGCTGGAGATTATGATTGGTGGTTGAGAATATCAGAGAAAATTAAATTTAAACACATCGCAGAAAAATTAGGCTTATATTGTTTATCGAGTGATAGTATTGAACATCGTTTTAATAATGAAATGATCAGTGAAACAATTAAAGTACGAAAATATTATGCTGATAAAATTCATTTAACATCACTTAACCATAATAAATACAAATCAACCTTTATAAATCTAGCAGATCCACCATTATTATTTTCTGTGATTATCACAACTTTTAACAGACCCGCACAATTAAAGAATGCCGTACAAAGTGTACTTGATCAGAGCAATGCCAACTTTGAATTAATAGTCGTAAATGATTCTGGAAATGCTGTTGAGGAATATTTACAAGAATTTAATGATAAAAGAATAAAGATTGTCAATAGATCGCAAAATGAAGGACCTGCTGCAGCAAGAAATTCCGGAATTAAAATTGCTCAAGGTAAATACATTGTTTTTTTAGATGATGACGATATTTATTTAAGTAATCATCTGGATACTGCATTAAAATATTTAAGAAAAGGTTACGATGTGGTTTATACTGATGCGTATCGTTATACATATTTAAAAACAGACAATGAATATAAATTGATAAAGAGATCGATTCCTTATTCAATCGATTATAATAGAGACAAACTTCTGCTTGGTAACATTTCTCCTGTTAATTGCTTTGTTTTTGACAGACTGCTTTTGGACAAATCAGGTTTTTTTGATGAAAGTTATACAGTTTTAGAAGATTGGGAATTTTGGTTAAGACTTTCTAATTATTCAGAATTCTATCACAT
Organism: uncultured Ignavibacteriaceae bacterium; assembly: GCA_963809415.1. Lineage (GTDB taxonomy): Bacteria > Bacteroidota > Ignavibacteria > Ignavibacteriales > Ignavibacteriaceae > IGN3. The sequence goes on from CAWEJJ010000004.1 coordinate 65,953, forward strand.
AAAAAAGCCAACAACAGTTGTTAATTGGAAAGATGATGGAACTACAATTACATCATCAAAACAAAAAGAATTTAAATTTTTCTATGAAAGAATAAATAAGCTTTATTCAAGGGAGATAAATAGCATTGAAAATAAATCTCAAATTATTTCTGAATTCCAAAAAATCTGGATAAATGATTCAATGCAAAAACCAATTGTTTCCATTGTTATTCCAACGTATAATCAAATACAATTTACAAAAGAATGTATCGAATCAATTTTTGCGTACACAAAAATTCCTTTTGAGCTCATAGTAATCGTAAATAACAAAAAGGATGGAACAAAGGAATATTTACAAAATATTTATAGCACATTTAAGAACCTAAAGATTATTAGTAATGATGAAAATCAAGGATTTCCAAGAAGTGTTAATCAAGGAATAGGCGAATCAACTTCTGATTTTGTTCTGATTTTGAATAATGATATTGTAGTTACAAAATACTGGTTGGAAAATCTCTTGGACGTTGCAAATAAAAACAATTTTATCGGAATTGTTGGTCCAATTAGTAATGAAGTTAGCGGTGTGCAAAAAGATAAGGGAGCTAATTACAAAACAATTGATGGAATGCATTTGTATGCCGACTCTGTTAGGGAAAAGAACAAAAATATGATCATTCAATTTCCAAGAGTGGCTTTTTTATGCACGCTGATTAAAAGAGAGTTAATAGGAAAAATTGGCGGACTTGATGAAAGATTTTCTCCTGGAAATTTCGAAGATGATGATTTTTGTTTGCGTGCTCAATTAGCTGGATATAAAACTGTAATTGCTCAAAATGTTTTTATTCATCATTACGGCTCTAAAAGTTTTAAAGCTGATGGTGAGATAAAGTACATCGAAAGACTTAAAACAAATCATAAAATATTTGTTGATAAATGGGGTGCTGATGCTGATGAAATTTGGTTACGGAATAAATCGTTCAATCATCAGAGAAGTTTGTTTGTTTCAATTGAAAAAGATGAGTTTGTTAAAAGATTTGAACGTGCACAAAAAAATATTGAGGATAAGGAATACGATTTTGCTTTAAGTGAACTTGAATTGGCTATTGATAATTTTGAATTCTCAAATAAAGCCCTCTCTATTATTAGTAAAGCAGACTTATTTATTCTTACCGCTAACATTTCGTTAATTGTTAAAGATTTAGAAAAAGCAAAAACTAATTTTGAAGAAGCATTAAAATTAAATCCAACTTCTTCTGATGCTTGCTTTGGACTTGGACAAGTATTCTATCAAGCTGAGATGTTTGAGCATTCTAAAACTATGTTAGAGTGGGCGATTAAAAATAATCCAGAAAATCAAAGTGCTATTGAAGGATTGAAATCCGTTAATGAAATTTTAGCCCTGCCATTAAATCATAATTCATTGCTTGAAGTTGAAACAAATTCCGTTGAAGCGGTTAAATGATTTATGTCTAAGTTAAGTTTAAGTATGATTGTTAAGAATGAAGAACCGAACCTGGCCAGATGTCTTTCCTCCGTCAAAGATGTTGCGGATGAGATTATTGTTGTTGATACCGGCTCGGATGATAGAACTATTGAAATTGCAGAATCATTTAATGCTAAAATATTTCACTTTGGTTGGGTAAATGATTTTTCTGCTGCCAGAAATTTTGCATTAAATAAATGTACAGGTGATTGGATTCTTTATCTTGATGCTGATGAGGAATTAAGTGGTGACAGTATTTATAATCTTAAAAAAAAGATTAATGAAAAGTCCGCCGCAATAAATTGCATTGTAAAGAGCTTAACTACAGAAAAATCAAAGTTTGGAATTATGAAATACCCCAGACTTTTTCCGAACGATACCAGGATAAAATTTGAAGGTATAGTTCACGAGCAAATTCAAAACTCACTTGATAAAAACAAAATTCCATTAAATGATTCTGATATAGAAATTATTCATTATGGTTATATTCTTGATGAAGAATCAGCTAATAAAAAGCTCGAACGAAATCTTGAGTTACTTCTAATTGCAGATGATAAGAAAATTAATCATTATGATACTTTAAGATTAGCGCAAACACTTCAAGGACTTAAAAAATTTGATGAAGCGGAAATTCAATTTAAAAAGCTATTTAACGATACAGCGGTTGAACCAAAGTTACGTGGTTTTGCATTTATGCACTTTGCGATTTTAAAGTATGAAAATAATGATATTCCCGCTTCTCTTGATAGCGCATTGAAAGCCTATAAATATATTCCAAAGCATGCATATTTAAATTATTTGATTTCAATTTTAAACTTAAATACCGATAATATCATTAAATCATTTCAACATTTGTTAATAGCTGTTGAAAGAAATCAGAATCTTATAAACAAAAGTGTTTCCCCGGAAAATGAAATCATATCTGACCAAACTGATTTATACTTTAGAGCAATCAACCTTGCAATCCAATTGAAAGATAAAAAGGATTTCGAAAAACTATTTAATGGTATATCATCTTATATCAGTTCAGCAATTGGAGTTAATCAGCAAATTGTGCTTAACAGCATATCAGGTTTATTAATAAGTAAAGAGTTAAATGAAAATGAAATTATTCTTTTGGTTTCAATTATAAATAAAACTAATCTTCAATCGTTTTTGGATTTACTAAAAAGAAATAATCTGATGACTGTAAGAGAAAGGATTTTGATAGAACTAAACATTTTATTTCCAAACTCAGCACAAATCAATAAAAATCTCGCCTCGGTTTATTTAAATATTGATAATGATAAAGCCATACAATTGTTCAATGAAGCATTAAAAATTGAGGATGATCCATCAGTTTATATGCATCTTATTTCACTTTATATTGGGAAAAAAGATTATCAGCAGGTAAAGGAATTATATTTAACTCTTTTAAAAAACTATTCTAATATACCCAGTATCAGATCTCAAATTGAAGTTTTAGGCGAAAAACTCAACCACATTCTCAACCAAATCGAAGCAACAACAATTCCTTAGAAAATATTTTGTAAGTATCTCTAAACAAATCTAAAGCACCTCCGATAATCTAATTGAACACAAAAAGTTCTTTTAATAAACAACATTAACAAACAATCAAGCAAGGATGCTTGGTTAAAACAACACGGAGGTTCTCATGGCATTTCAAATTAACACCAACATGGATGCATTAAATGCATACAACGCATTAGCAAAAGTTAATGCTCAAACCACAAAAGCTCAGTTACGTTTAGCTACAATGAAAAGAATTAACAGTGTAGCTGATGATACATCTGGTTTTAAAGTTGGTAAAGAGTTAGAAGCACAAAACTTGAAGATGAAAGCTCAGTTGAATAACATTTCTTCAGGTAAGAACTGGTTAGCAACTGCTGAATCTGCTTTGATACTTGTAAACGACAAAATTAATCAGATTGCTGCAAAACAAGAAGATGCAAAAGATCCATTAAAAGATGCTACAAGTCTTCAAAACGACGTAAAAGCATTAGCAGATGAAATCGATAGCATTCTTACCAGCACAAAGATTAACGGAACAGATGTTCTCGCTGATACATTAGTTTCATTTGGTGTTGGCGGATCAGGTGATGCTGGTATTAACATTGGTGGTGCGATTGATCTTACAACAAACCAGGCTGCTTTAACTGCACTTCAAGCTGGCGATGCTGGTTCATTAACTCAAAGTGTAACCGCATTTCAGGATGGTGTAAAAGCTGCATTAGGTTATGTTGGTAACTGGTCACAGACTTTTGATTCAAGAGAAGAATATCTAAGCTCTTCAATTTCCAATAACACTGCATCAATATCACGTTTGTTCGATGCTGATATGGCTATGGAACAATTGAATTCAACAAAAGGTCAGATAGGATCACAAGTTGGTACTGCAATGTTAGGTACACTTAACGCAGCTCCACAAGGTATCCTTTCATTATTCAGATAATCTTTAATTAAGTAACTGGGTGTTCCCCCGGAGAAAATGCTCCGGGGGGTTTTTATAAAAAGAACCGGGAAAATAAAATGTATCAAGCTGCTGTGCTAAATAAAAATAAAATAAATCCATATCTGGCTAATCAGATTCTTAACGCATCTCCGGAACAGCTTTTAATTAAAGCATTCGATTTTGCAATAGTGCATTCTGAAAAAAAAGATATGATTAAAACCAACAAAGCTTTACAAGAACTTATTGCAATTTTAAGATTTGATGATGATAGTTATAAAGAACTTTCAATTAATTTATTAAGACTATACCAGTTTTGCCAGGATCAGGCACGCAAAGGAAATTTTGGAATAGTTACAAAAATATTAACCGAGCTTAGACAAAGCTGGTTACAAGCAATTCAAAATAGATAGACCCTAAAATGGCTTATGATCTTTTAACAACTTCGGGAATAAATTCGTTAGTAAGTTATTATGCTAATAACGAAGCTCAAAAACGTATTGCACCGCTTGAAACTCGTAAAACAAAATATACAAGCATATCAAATATTTACTCAGGCTTATTAACCAAGGTTGATGCGCTCAAGAGTAAGATGTCTATTTTAAAGGCTACAGGAACTTCATCTGCGTTTGCAACAAAAACTGCGGTTTCCAGCAACACGACAGCTGTTACCGTCAATGCAAGTACAGCCGCACAGAAGGGTGCTTTTGCACTTCGGGTCAATCAACTTGCAAAAAATGATTTACTGGTTTCAGTGGATAAAAACTCTGCAGATTTTTCATCCATTACAACACCGGGCACTTATTCTTTTACAATTAAAGGCGGAAATGGTGAGGGCGGGCAGTTTATAAGCAATGTTTCTGTTGAACTTGCAGCGGATGATTTTACCAATGGAAATATTTCGTTTGAAGATCTTGCGACAAAAGTTAGTAAAGCCATTAACGATGATAAAGCAGTTGTAACGTCTAATTTTGTTACCGGAAGTACTTTATCGTCAGGTTCGTTTAATTTTGATTTTAATGGAACAACAACCACAATTAACTATTCATCCGGAACTTATGAAGAAGTTATCGACAGCATTATTACACAGTTAGAAGGTGTTTCAGGATTGGCTGCAGAAAAAGTTGTTGATGGTTCAAACGTACAGCTCAAAATGACGGTTACAGATTCATCAAAATATATCTCTATAAATGGAGACACAGGTTCTCTTGTTTCTGAACTTGGGATTGCTGTTGACCAGGAAAAGGGTGCTTCCGGTATTGTTTCCGCAACTGCATTTTCACCCTCAACTGGATTGACTCAGATTTCTTTAACTGCTAAAAACTCTGGCTCAGGTTTTAAAATGGAAGATATATCAGATTTATCCGGTGGAGTGCTTGGTGAGTTTGGTTTAAATATCGGAGCAGACAGAACTGCATTTGTTCAAAATGCGGGCGGTATTGATACAGCCGGGTATGTTTATGATACATCAATATTAAATTCTAAAATTTCTTTTAACGGGTTAAATATTGAAAGAAACTCAAACAGCATTTCCGATCTTGTAACAGGTGTTACCTTAAATTTAAAATCAATTATGTCTGTTGATGATAACGATGTAACCGTTGATGTTACAAACGATGTAAGTGCTGTTAAAACAAAAATAGATGAATTTATTACTTCGTTTAATGAAGTTTATACTTACATAAAAACCAATACAACCTCACAAAATGGCACAAGAGGTGTTTTGCTTGGTGATGCTTCGGCAAGTTCATTGTTAAATCTATTAAGTTCAACGGCTTATTCACCTGTTAGCGGATTAGATTCCGGTACAATTAATTCACTTTCAGAAATGGGAATTACTTTTAACATCAACACCGGTCTATCAATTACAAATTCAGATCAATTGAACAATGTTTTAGCAAATAATATTGAAGAAGTTGAACAAACTTTTGTTTCAAACACAGGAATAGCTGCAAACCTGTACAACAAATTACTCCCTTACACCGGTTATTCCGGTTATCTTTCTAATATGAAAAATACTGTTGATGATAATATTGAATCCATAAGTGATTCTATAACCCGGATCCAGACTAAGATAGACAAAGATTCAGATGTATTAAGAAACAGGTATATTCAATTACAAAGTCAATTAAGTGAACTGTTGTCTTCAAACGGAATATTTGGTAATGATCTTTTAGCTTGATAATTATGCAAACAACAAGTCAAACGTCAGATAATATTAAAAAGATTGAGGATCTTTTAGATAAAGTATTTGAGAACCTATCGGAAATATCGGAAGATAATTTTGATCAAAAACTTCAGGATGCAAAATCGAAAATGGAGTTAGCCATAGAAATAAAAGACGAAAATTATTCAAAAACTGAGGATTTTAAGCCATCAAAAAAAATTATAGACAAGGCTAAACTTATTTCTGATAAGTACGATAATGTAATTAAAGATTGGGCTAATAAGCTAAAGACAGTTCAAAAAGAAATAGAATTAGCTCAGAATCAGAAAAAAATTACAATATATAACAGGTAAGACAATGGAAATTAAAAGCGTATTATCATCTGTTTATAAAAGCGATGACAAGGTTAAACAAACCTCGTCAAAAAATAATAATGTTGCAAAAAAAGATAAAATTGAGATATCCGAACAAGCTAAAGCCTTACAAACAACAGGTGATGTAAAAAACTTAGCTGATATTCAGAAAAAAATTGAAAGTGGATTTTACAATTCCAATACAGTTATAAGCAAAATTGCTGATGCAATATTAAAGGAGATTGGTAAATAGTACTTATTTTACCAATCTTCTAAATTCCTTCCCTAATACTTCTTTTATTAAACTTAATAATTTATATTTATAACAATATATTTTCTGTTTGTTAATTATTTACGGATAAGATGAGTACTGCAGACATACTCAATAATAAGCTTCAATTACTTGGTAAACTTTCAGCCAGTCTTGTTCACGAAATTCGAAACCCGCTTTTTGCGTTAAAATTAAATCTGGATTACCTGTCAACTATTCGTTCGCAGGTTTCTGTTGATGTTAGTGAAAGCATCCAATCCTGTGAAGAAGCGATGGATAGATTAATGTTTCTTATCCAGAATTTCTCAGACTTTTCTAAAAAGCACAGCTTAGAAACAGAACTCTGTTCTATAAACGATGTTACACAGATAGCTGTAAACATTATGCACAGTAATGCTTGCAAAATAAATATGTATATTGAAACAGAACTACAACCAAATTTACCATCCATATATTTTCAGAAAGACAAATTGCTTCAAGTTTTTCTAAATCTAATTACTAACGCTATTGAAGCTGAAAATACCCAAAATACAATTTTTGTCAGGAGTTATCTGGATGATTCCAGTGATGACAAAGCAATCTATTGGGAAGTTGAAGATTATGGAATAGGAATTAAAGACGAATATAAGGGAAAAATATTTGATGATTTTTATACAAGTAAAAAACAGGGCACAGGACTTGGTCTTAGCGTTTGTAGAAAACTTTTAAAGGAATACAATGCCGAGCTTGATTTTAAAAGTACTTATAAGCAAGGCTCTAAATTTTTTATTAAATTTAATCTAAATGACAAACCACTATGAGAAACAGAATATTAATAATTGATGATGACGAACTTGTTTGCAGAACACTGCACCGGGTATTATTAAGATTTGAATATGAGGTTGAATATTGTCTCGATGGCGAATCAGCATTGAACAAAGCAAAAACCTTTGAACCCGATCTTATATTACTGGATATTTATCTTACAACAGTTAATGGATTAGATATTCTTAAACAGTTTCAAGAATGAATTTTTTAACATTCCGGTTATAATGATTACAGGCTACAGTGACGTAAACATTGCAGTAAGGGCTATGAAACTTGGAGCTTATGATTTTCTTACTGAAACCCGTTGATATTGATCAGTTAAAGTTAATAGTGGAGAAAGCTTTTGCAAATATTAATCTTAAAGCCGAAGTTGACAAACTTCAGGCAATGGTTAAAGATGATACACTTACAAAAGATTTTTTTGGTAAAAGCAGTAAAATCAAAAAAATCCTTTCCTCCGTAGAAAAACTGGCAAAGAGCATCGATACCACCATTCTTATTGATGGTGAAAGCGGCACGGGAAAAGAAATGTTTGCAAAGTTTATTCACCAAAACAGCCCGCGTGCTCGGGGACCATTTATTCAAATTAATTGTTCAGCCATTCCAAGAGAACTTGCCGAAAGCGAATTATTTGGACACGAAAAAGGTGCATTTACAGGCGCACAGCAAAAAACAAAACTTGGTAAATTTGAACTTGCCTCGGGTGGAACAATTTTATTGGATGAGATTGGAGAACTTTCACAGGATTTGCAGGTAAAGCTGCTTCGTGTTCTACAGGAAAAGAAATTCTATCGTGTTGGAGGTGAAAGAGAAATAAATGTTGATGTAAGAGTGCTTGCCGCAACAAATAAAAATCTTGAAGATGAAGTTAAAAAAGGAAACTTTCGTGAAGATCTTTTTTACAGATTGAATGTCGGCAATATTAATGTTCCCCCACTCAGGGAACGAAAAGAAGATATTCCTGTTCTTGCATATGCATTTCTTAATCAGTTTGCGCAAAAGTTTGATAAAAAAATTAAACGCATAGAACCAGGTGCGCTTAGAACTGCTGCAAAATTATTACTGGAAAGGTAATATCCGCGAACTTAGAAATGTAATGGAACGGGTTACACTCCTCCTGGAAGATGATGAACTAAAAGAAAGACATTTCCAGTTTTTAATTCCGCAAGGTCAGCTGAATACAAAGCAAAGCGATGAATTTGTTTTAAAAGTTCCATCAAAAGGAATAAAGATTGAATTGGTACTAAGAAAACTTATTGAAGATACTCTTCGTATAACAAACGGAAACCAGGTTAAAGCTGCAGAAGTACTTGGACTTTCAAGATCAAAACTTCGGTATCGAATGGAACAGCTTGGAATTGAAGTTACACGAAAAGTTGGACCAACAAGTTAAAACTAATATCAGTGCAGCTCAGTTTGCCGCGGTAAATGAAGAACTAAATCTTAATAATTGTTTTAAATATTTTTTTTATAAAAAGGGGAGTGATTCCCTTTTTTAATAGATAGAATTATTCTTGTCAAGACTATTAAATATTCAAACGTAACTTTAGCTGCGACCATCAAATAAATATCCTGCGTAATTTTAGCCAATAGAAGAATATTAGCTTAGTTGATATTGCACAATAATTTCGCTCCCACAAAAACAATGCCTAAAACAAAAAAATAAAAGCATTTCTGCTTAATTAAAACCAAAGTCTTTCGATAATCTATTTGGAACGCATTTTGGCTTAGATCAAAAAGTTAATTAAAAATAAATATCAGAGGTTAATAATGGCAAAACACGAAGAAGCAAAAAAAGATCAAAAAGAATTGCTGCAGCTTGTTAGTTTCAAGATTGGGGATGAAGAATTTGGTGTCGATATTCTTAGCGTTCAGGAGATTAATAGAATGTCTCAAATAACTAAAGTACCTAACACACCGGAATTTATTGAAGGAGTAATTAACCTGCGCGGAAGAATAATTCCTGTTATCGATTTACGGGTAAAGCTTGGTATGGTAAGGAAAGATCATGGAAAGAATACACGTATAGTGGTTGTAGAATTGAAGGGACAAACTATTGGATTTATAGTTGACGAAGTAAGTGAAGTTTTAAGAATTCCAAAAGAAATAACTGAAGCACCGCCCGATATGGTTGGGGGAGTAAATAGTGATTACATAACCTCGATAGGTAAACTTGAGGACAGATTATTAATACTGCTCGATCTGGAAAAAATACTATCAACTTCAGAATTTAATGTTCTTGAATCAGCTGCATAATAAATAAACAATGTAATAGTGTTGTAATAATCTGTTAAAAATTATTTGTAATAAGAGGAGAAATAAAATGAATTGGTTCCAAAACTTAGGACTAAAAAAGAAACTGCTTATAAGTTTTTTCGCAGTGTCTGTTATCTCAACAATATTTGGATATTTAGTCTATTCAATATTGTCTAACCAAATACCACTATATCTAAGCGGATTGGCTGCGATAATATCTTCGGCACTTTTAGCAGTTGCTATAGGAGTGGGTATCTCAAATCTCATTAATACCCCAATTAGAGAATTATCTTCAGCATTGGATAAGTTCTCAAAAGGCGAAAAGAATGTTGAATTAAAAATTGAATCGAAGGATGAAATAGGGGAATTATCAAAATCATTTGGACAAATGATGATAAAAAGTTCTGAACAAGATCAATATCTTAATAATATCCCCGCTCCTGTTATGGTAATAGACAAAGAATTCAATATTAAATATATGAATCAGGCTGGTGCTTCAATTCTTGGAAAAACGCAGAAGGAACTTATTGATCAGAAATGCTACGATAATTTTAAAACAGGAGATTGCAGAACAGAAAAATGTTCTTGCGCCCAAGCGATGAATAAAGGTATAAGTAAAACAGAAGAAACCATTGCTAATCCAAATGGGAAATCATTGCCAATAATGTACACAGGGGCACCTGTTAAAGATAAATCAGGCAATATAGTCGGTGCGGTAGAGTTTGTTGCTGATATTAGCGAAGTAAAAAATGCACAAAACTATCTTTCAAACAAAGTCAATGAGATGTTGAAGGAGATGAATAAATTTGCTCAGGGCGATTTAACAGTTGAACTTTACATTGAAAAAGATGATCAAATTGGGAAACTTTTTACCGGATTTAACCAGGTTATTGAGAACATAAGAAACATAATTAGCAAAGTTACTGAAGCTGTCCAAGCAACAGCAAGTGCAGCAAATCAAATCAGTTCAAGTACAGAAGAAATGGCAGCAGGTGCACAGGAACAAAGTTCCCAGGCAACAGAAGTAGCAGGTGCAGTAGAAGAGATGACAAAGACAATCTATGAAACGACAAAGAATACAGGTCAGGCAACAGAGGCAAGCAAGAATTCAGGAAAAGTTGCCAAAGAAGGTGGAAAAGTAGTAGAAGAAACAATCCACGGAATGAACCGCATCGCCGAAGTAGTAAGAAAAAGTGCAGACACAGTACAAGCACTTGGCAAGAGCAGTGATCAGATTGGAGAGATAGTACAGGTAATAGATGATATTGCAGATCAGACAAATCTGCTTGCATTAAATGCAGCAATAGAAGCAGCACGTGCAGGTGAACAAGGAAGAGGTTTTGCAGTTGTAGCAGATGAAGTAAGAAAACTTGCAGAACGAACAACCAAGGCAACAAAAGAAATCGCGACAATGATAAAACAGATACAGAAAGACACAAGTGGTGCTGTAGAATCAATGGAGCAAGGAACAAAGGAAGTAGAAGTTGGCAAACAGTTAGCAGAAAAAGCCGGAACATCTTTACAGGAGATTATTCACGGGGCAGAACAAGTAGTAGATATAGTAACGCAGGTAGCCGCAGCAAGTGAAGAACAATCAAGTGCAGCAGAACAAATAAGTAAGAATATAGAATCGATAAGCAGTGTAACCCAGCAGAGCGCCAGCGGAATACAGCAGATAGCTCACGCGTCGGAAGATCTAAACAGGTTAACTTTAAATCTTCAAGAACTTATATCACAGTTTAAAGTTGATGAGATACCTGGTACAAGTAAAATGGCAGTTCGCACAAATGGAAAGTTGATACATGTATAATTGTTCAAAATGAATTATGGAAAAGGCAGTCAAGGGGAGGCTGCCTAACTGGTAACTAAGGAATTAAAAATAAATTCAATAATAAATTGGTATATCATCTTAGGTAATCTTTCAAGTAAATTGCATTTGTATCAAACTAAAGGGATAAATTAAAAACCGATTCTATATAAATATTGCTTTTAAAATTGTTTGATAACTACGGATTTAAATCAAAAAAAACTAAAATTATCACCTGAAAAGTTAATTAGATATTTTAGAATTATAATTTTTTGAGGTCTTTGTGATCGTTGTAGAATTAATATATAATTTATCAGTTCTGGTAGCTCTTAGTGTGTTATCTGGATTTTTAAATAATAGAGTTAACAGAACTTCTTTAATTGATAAAATATTACAGGGGTTGTTATTCGGAATTACGGCAATCATAGGGATGGCATATCCATTTGTACTTGCTAAAGGGGTAATATTTGATGGAAGATCTATTGTAATTAGTTTATGTGCATTGTTTTTCGGACCTCTATCCGGTTTAATTGCAGCAATTATGGCAATTATCTATAGACTAATACTTGGTGGGGCTGGCGTTCTGATGGGGACGCTTGTTATTGCTTTTTCATTTCTTACTGGTTATTTTTTTTATAATTATAGAAAAAAAAGATTATTTAAAAATCTCAATAGCTGGCAGTTTTATTTATTTGGTGTAATTGTTCACTCATTTATGTTGTTATTTGTATTAACCCTTCCTTCAAAACAAATTATTCAAACATATCAAATCGTTTCGCTTACAATTCTTGGTATATATCCGCTTGTAACAATTTTAATTGGGAAAATACTTATTGACCAGGAACAGAATGAAAATTTTATAAATACTCTTAAAGAAAGAGAAAAACTGTATCGTACCACACTTTATAGTATTGGAGATGGTGTTATAACAACGGATGAAACCGGTAACATCGTTAATATGAATTTAATAGCAGAATCTCTAACGGGATGGAAAGAAAAGGACGCGAAAGGGAAATTATTAAGTGAAGTTTTTAAGATCATTAATGAAGAAACAAAACTAAAAGTAGAAAATCCAGTTGAAAGAGTATTAAAAGAAGGCACAATTGTTGGATTGGCAAATCACACTTTACTGATTTCTAAAAAGGGAAATAAAATTCCAATTGCCGATAGTGCCGCTCCAATAAAAAATTCTGATGGTAAAATAATAGGAGTAGTCCTTGTTTTTAGAGATCAAACTACCGAAAATGAATTTAATAAGGAATTAAGAGAAAGAGAACGAAAATTTTCTACACTTGTTAGCAATTTACCAGGGTTTGTATATCGCAGTGCATTGGATAAAGATTGGACTATGGAATATATAAGCGATGGTTGTTTCGATATAACAGGTTATAAACCTGAAGATTTTATTAACAATAGTAAAATTGCTTTTAATGATATAATCCATAAAGGATATCAAAAACCTATATGGGATAAATGGCTTCTGGTATTAAAGGATAAAGGAACTTTTGAATATGAATATCCAATTCATACTAAACAAAATACAACAAGGTGGATTTGGGAAAGAGGTAAAGGCGTATATTCGGATGACGGAATATTGCTTTATCTCGAAGGCTTTATAACAGATATAACGGCAAAAAGGATTATTGAAGATGAGTTGATTGAAAGCGAAACAAAACTTAAAGAGGCTCAGACTATTGCAAAATTCGGACATTTTGTTTGGGATATTCCTACCGGTAAATGGTCGAGTTCGGAAGCACTTAATAACATTTTTGGAATTGATGAAGATTACAAAAGTGATTTTGATGGTTGGTTAAACCTGGTTCATCCCGATGATCAGAAAATGATGAAAAATTATGTCGAAGAATTTTTTATAAAAAATAGAAATCAGTTTAATAAAGATTATCGAATCATAAGGCAAAATGATAAAGCAGTATTATGGGTGCAGGGTGTTGCACAACTTGAAGTTGATGAATATCAAAATCCAATTAAGTTATTTGGAACAATTCAGGATATAACGGACCGTAAAAAAAATGAGATTGAAGTTTTACACGAAAAAGAAAAAGCTCAGAACTATCTTGATATTGCCGAGGTAATGCTGGTTGCTATAAATAAAGACCAGTCAATATCAATGATAAACAGAAAAGGAGCTGAAGTACTTGGCTATAACGAAAATGAATTACTTGGTAAAAATTGGTTTGATTTATGTTTGCCTGATGATGCGAGGGAAAGCGTAAAGATCATCTTTAACCAGATCATTTCTGGCCTATTACAGCCGGAAGAATATTTTGAGAATTTTGTTATCACAAAATCGGGTGAAATAAAAATAATCGGTTGGCACAGTAATCAATTAAGAGATGATTCTGGAAATATAATTGGCTTCTTGAGTTCCGGTACAGATATAACTGATCAAAAAAAATTACAGGATGAGCTAAAAGTAAACGAAAAAAAATTTCGCAGTTTATTTGAAGACCATTCCGCAGTTAAAATTATAATAGATCCTGATAATCAAAATATTGTAGATGCAAATAATGCTGCTGAAGAATTTTATGGGTGGTCTATAAATGAACTTAAAAAGATGAATATTTCACAGATTAATACCCTTTCTCAAGATGAAATTAAAAGTGAAATGAAAAAAGCGATGTTAAAAAGTAGAAACTACTATGAATTTAAACATCGAAAGGCTGACGGCTCAATCCGGGATGTAGAAGTATATATGAGTAAAGTAATTATTGGAGGAAAAGATTACTTGCATTCAATTGTTCATGATGTTACGGAAAAGAAAAAAGCAGAACATGAACTATTAAAATATGAATTAGTTGTAAAGCAGAGCCCAGCAATCATAATCATCACTGATATTAAAGGTAATATTGAATATGTTAATCCAAAGTTTACAGAAGTTTCGGGTTATACATTTGATGAAGTAATAGGAAAAAACCCAAGAATTCTATCATCGGGAGATAAAACTCAACAAGATTATAAGGAAATGTGGAATACCATTCTTAACCGGCAAGAATGGCGCGGTGAGTTTTATAACAAGAAAAAAAATGGGGAATTATATTGGGAATCTGCAATGCTCTCACCTATCCAAAATGAGAAGGGTGAAATAACTAATTTTATTGCAATTAAAGAAGATATAACTGAACGAAAAAGATTAAACGCTGAACTCATTGAAGCAAAAGATAAAGCTGAGGAAATGAATAGGATTAAATCGTATTTCTTCGCAAATATGAGTCATGAGCTTCGTACACCTTTTGTTGGAATTATTGGCTTTTCAGAACTATTAGTTGAATCCCTACCTGATCCTGAATTTAAAGGTTATGCTGAACAAATCTTAAAATCAGCTAAACGACTTACAGATACTTTAAATAAAATATTAAATATTACTCGCCTGGAGTATGACAAATGCGAACCTAATTTCACTAATGTTGACATAAACAAATTAATCACTGAACTAGCTTTCTTATTTACACAAGCTGCAAGAATTAATAATTCTTTTATTAAAACAAATTTGTTATTTGATAAGCACAATATAAAATCTGATAAAAAACTTTTGGATGAAATATTGACAAATCTTATTAGCAACGCCGTGAAATTTACACATAACGGTAGTATTGAAATTTCAGTTCACAGAGTTAGAGTTGATGATAAAAATATTTTAGAAATTGTAGTTTCGGATACGGGCGTTGGTATTCCTCAAAATATGCAGGAAATAATCTGGCAAGAGTTTAGACAAGCCAGCGAAGGTTATAGCCGATCATTTGAAGGGACAGGCCTGGGACTTTCTATTACAAGAAAGTATGTTGATTTACTTGGTGGAAAGATTTCTCTGAAAAGTGAATTAGGAATTGGGACTGTATTTACAATACAATTACCTTGTAATGTTTTTGATATTGAAGGAATTAATGATGAAAACAGTCCATCAAAACAACCTAAGAAAATAAAAAGCAGCGAAATGGAGACTAAAAAAAACAAACTGCTTTATGTTGAAGATGATGCTGTTGCCTCAAGCTTTGTTGAATTGGTACTTAAATCAGAATACGAAATAGACACTGCTCTAAGTGCAAAAATAACTTTAGAAAAAGTTGAGAAAAATTACTATGATGTACTAATGCTCGATATTAATCTTGGAAGTGGTATAGATGGAATTGAACTGTTACAGGAAATAAGAAAAATTGAGTATTACAAAAATGTTCCCGTCATTGCTGTTACAGCTTATGCGGCAGATAAGGACAAAGATGAATTTTTAGCAAAGGGTTTTACTCATTATATTTCAAAACCATTTCATACTGCTGAATTAAAAGGTTTATTAGCGGAGATATTTAATTAGTTACAAACTTATGCAGACCAAATTTGAGAGCAATAAAATAATGGAGTGATCAAATTGTGGAAAATTTGAGTAATGAAAAAAAGAAATCATTATTCATCTTTACAATACTCTGTTCCTCCAATCTTCCATTATTCCAGGTAATCAGTTAGCCAAAACAGTTACAACTCACTTATTTGAGTTCTCTTGATTGCTATTTGTTTTGTATTGTTATAAAATTGAGACGTATCTTGATGTTACTTATTATTATAGATAAATGGGCGCAAACTATTGATAAATTTATTATCACTTTAAAGTTTTTTCTCTATTAGGTTGTTAAACTATTTTATTTGGTTAAATTTTATGATAACTATAATTGGTATTTATGATGATAAAATTATCTAAATGGCAGATGTTTTTAATCGTATTTGCCGCAAGTATTTTTTTGAGTGTTGCTGCATATTATTTTCATTACACAGAAACAAAAAAAATGCGGCTGGAAAAATATGAATATCTTAATGCCATATCAACAATAAAGATTGATCAAATTCTAAAGTGGAAGGATGAAAGATTATCTGAAGCAAAATTTTTCCCAACGATGGGACAGTTTATTAGAGCGACAGACTTTCTCATAGCGAATTCTAATGATTCAATAGCAAAAAATTATTTTATTCGTACACTTCTCCCTATCAAAGAAAGACATAAATATAGTAACATTTTGGTAGCCAATGTACAGAGTAAAATTTTGTTCTCGCTTAATCCTGAAGTGCAAGAACTAGACTCAACTACTTATAAATTTAGCAAAAAGTCGATTGAAGCAGATTCTATATTATTCGTTGATTTTGATTCTTGTAACGGAGATTCAGGCATCTGTTTAGAAATTGTTTCCCCTATAAAAGACAACCACGGAATAATAATAGGAACATTTATACTTGTAATTGACCCCAATGAATACTTATTTCCTCTTATACAAAAATGGCCCACACCGAGCAGTACAGCAGAGTGTATAATCTTAAAAAAAGAAAATAAACAACTACGAATTATAAGTGAGCCAAATTTTAAGAATAGTAATAATGCATTATCAAAAATTCCCTTAAATGAAAAAGACTCTGGTAGTCTTAAAGAAATTGATAAAGGAAGTGGTATAGTAGATGGCATCGATTATCGGGGTAATGAAGTGCTTGCTTCTTTTGGTAATATTCCCGGCACTGATTGGTATTTAGTTGCCAAAGTTGATAAAGATGAAATTTATGCAGAATTGTTTTTCTTACGTAAGATAGTTGTGCTGATCTTCATAATCACCGTTTTGCTTTTTGCCTTACTTGCAATGTATATATACAAATTAAAGCAGGGTCATATCTATAAAAATCTCTTCTTAAAAGAAAAAGAGCTTTCAGAAACACAAGAAGAATTTAAAACCATTTTATATAGTGTTGGTGATGCAGTAATTACAACAGATGCAAAAGGTTTTGTTAAGCATATGAATAGTGTTGCTGAGAATTTGACTGGCTGGTCTGAAAAAGATAGTAAGGAGAAATTATTAAGTGAAGTATTTAATATAAGGAATGAAAAAACAAATGATATTATTGAAAGTCCGGTTGATATAGTGCTACGGGAAGGTGCAACTGTTGGACTAGCGAATCATACCTTACTTATTAGAAAAGATGGCATGCGAATTCCAATCGCTGATAGCGGTTCACCCATACGGGATGATAAGGGGAATATTATC
Source organism: uncultured Ignavibacteriaceae bacterium (assembly GCA_963809415.1). Lineage (GTDB taxonomy): Bacteria > Bacteroidota > Ignavibacteria > Ignavibacteriales > Ignavibacteriaceae > IGN3. The sequence continues at coordinate 83,557 of CAWEJJ010000004.1, forward strand.
GGAGTAGTACTTGTTTTCAGAAATCAAACAGAGGAGCGTGCAAAGGAAAATTCTTTACGTGAAAGCAATGCTAGATTTTCTAAAATATTTAACTCGTCTCCTGATGCAATAAGCCTAACCCAAATTAGTACAGGTAAAATTATTGAAATTAACGACAGATTTGAGAAAATGTTTGGTTATACCCGTCATGAAATGATTGGTCATTCAACATTAGATTTAGGCCTTTGGATTAATCCGAAAGTTAGAGAACATATAGTTACAATTATAAAGAACGAAGGTCTGGTGCGAAATTTTGAAGCGGTTGGAAGAAAAAAGAGTGGTGAGTTGTTAGTAGGTCTAATATCAGGAGAAATTTTAAAAATTAATGATGAAGAGCTGCTACTATTAACAATACATGATATTTCTGAACGTAAAAAACTTGAAGAAAATTTAAGAGCTAATGAAGAAAAGTATAGAATGTTGTTAGACTTTGCTTCTGATGCATTCTTTCAGGGGAATAAAGAAGGGAATTTTATAACTGTTAATAATAAAGCTGTTGAACTTACAGGTTATAATAAAGAAGAACTTTTAAGAATGAACATAAAAGATTTATTCTCAGAAGAAATTCTTAATACTATACCTTTGAGATTTGACAAATTGGACGCAAAAGAAACACTAAAAATTGAACGTATAATTACTAGAAAAGATGGAAAACCTGTACTTGTTGAGATGATTTCTAAACAAATGCCTGATGGAACTTATCAGTCTTTTATGAGAGATATAACAGAACTTAGAGCAACTGAAAAAGAATTTAAAGCTTTAGAGGAAAGATTTAGAAAAGCGTTCACAACAAGTCCGGATGCTATAAATATTAATCGGCTTTCAGATGGAATGTATATTTCAATTAATAATGGATTTACAAAAATAACAGGGTATTCTGAAGAAGAAATAATTGGTAAAACATCACTTGAAATAAATATTTGGGCGGATAATAAAGACAGAGAGATTTTGGCAAATAGATTAAAAGAAAAAGGATTTGTTGAAAACCTTGAAGCCAAATTCAAGATGAAAAATGGGAGCATTATAGATGGATTGATGTCTGCCGCAGCTATTGAGTTAAATGGTGAACCTCATATAATCAGCATCACAAGAGACATCTCTTTGAGAAAAAGAACCGAGGAAGAACTTATCCGGACGAAAATCCATTTTGAGAAGATGATTGATAATGCACCTGATGGTATCGTCCAAATTTCTGCCGAAGGTGATCTTAAATATGTGAGTCCATCTGCAAAAAAAATCTTTGGTTTTTCATTAAATGAAGAAGTAAATATTAGACCAGTCGCTTTGATTCATCCGGATGACTTATCCTTGGTTATGCGTAAGCTTAAAGGACTTATTATAAACCCTTCCAATGTGCCAACTATTGAATGCCGATTTAAACACAAGAACGGAAATTGGATTTGGATTGAGGCAATCTTTACTAATTTGCTTAATGATAACAATGTTAAAGCAATAGTAATAAATTTCCGCGATATAAGTTTGCGCAGACTAACTGAAGAAAAATTAAGAAATCTTTCTCGTGCAGTTGAACAAAGTCCGGCAACTATTGTAATAACGGATACAAAAGGCAATATAGAATATGTAAATCCTAAATTTACAGATGTAACAGGTTACACTTATGATGAAGCGATTGGAAATAATCCAAGAGTATTAAAATCGGGTGAGCAAACAAAAGAGTTTTACAAAAATTTATGGGATACAATTTTAACAGGGAATTCCTGGAAAGGAGAATTTCATAATAGAAAGAAAAACGGTGAGCTATTTTGGGAAGAAGCTGTAATTTCTGCAATTTATGATGTGGATGGGCGCATTATAAGTTTTATTGCTGTTAAGGAAGATATCACTGAAAAGAAAAATATGCAGGAAAAACTGATCAAGTCTGAAGAAGAATTTCGATCGGTATGGGAAAATTCAGTTGACGCAATGAGGTTGATTGATAAAAATGGCATTATCATTAATGTAAATAATGCATATTGTAATTTATTCGGGTTAAGTAAAGAGCAATTAATAGGAAATCTATTCAACGTGTCCTATTACGTAAAGGAAAATGATAAATCTCTTACCGGATTTAAAAATGATTTTGCAAACCGGACAATTCAGAAAAAATTCGAAGCCGAAATTCAATTAAAATGCGAAAAGGTGATCTGGATTGAACTTACCAATTCATTTGTAAAGACAGAAGAGGATGGTTTACTTTTACTTAGCGTGATCCGTGATATAACAGATAGAAAAGTAATGATTAAAGAACTAACAGAAGCTAAAGAAAAAGCTGAAGAAATTGTTAAACTTAAATCTTACTTCTTTGCAAATATGAGTCATGAATTGCGCACACCATTTGTTGGTATTTTAGGTTATGCTGAAATACTAAAAGATTCATTAGAAAATTCCGATCTGCAGGAATATGTTAACCAGATCTTAAGATCTTCCAAAAGATTAACTGAAACTTTAAACAAAATTCTAAATATAACTCGACTGGAATTTGATAAACTTGAACCCAAGTATAGAAATTTTGATGTTTGTGCTCTTGTAAGGCAAGTTGCTGTATTTTTCCAAAGCTCGGCTAAAATTAATAACACGACGATAGATACTGAAATTGAGGAAAAAAGTTTAATCATAAATTCAGATGATAGGATTCTTGAAGATGTGCTTAATAATCTTGTTAATAATGCGGTAAAATATACGCATGATGGCTTTATCAAATTAAGTGTTCAAAAAATTTCTTTTAATAATAAATCTAGCTTAAGTATAAAGGTTGAGGATTCAGGAATTGGCATTCCTAAAGAAAAACAGGGAGTAATTTGGCAGGAGTTCCGCCAGGCAAGTGAAGGGTTTAATCGTTCTTTTGAAGGAACGGGGTTAGGACTAACTATTGCAAAAAAATATGTTGAATTACTTGGCGGCAAAATATCACTTGTAAGCGAAGAAAATAAAGGGTCCGTGTTTACAATAAAACTTCCTTTTGATAATATTGATGTTCAAGAACCTGATGCAAAACCAGAGATAAAGACTGCTGAACCCAATACTAAAAGAATCATTAATAAAAGACCGAATATTTTATTTGTTGAAGATGATACAGTTGCACTTCAATTTATTAGTATTGTACTAAAATCTTATTATGATCTTGAAACCGCATCCGATGCAGAAACTGCATTAAAACTTACAGCCCAAAAACAATATGATGTTTTACTGCTTGATATTAATCTTGGCAGAGGAATGGATGGTATTGAGCTTATGCAGAGAATAAAGAAAATTGAGTATTACAAAAAAATTCCAATTGTTGCAGTTACTGCATATGCTGCAAAATCGGACAAAGATGAATTTTTATCTAAAGGGTTTACACATTACATATCAAAACCATTTACATCTGTTGAACTTAAAAATTTGCTTAAGCAGATTTTGGCTTGATAGTAATGATCATTCAATAAAGCAGTATATTATATAATACTATACTCACGGGTCATTCTGTGGTGGAAATATGTTTGTTTTATTTTTTTAAGAAAATCAAACTATTTTTTTATTAGAAACTTTATTTGCATATCTTTTTTCGGTTGAATAAAGAATCAAAATTTTTTTGATCATTCCAACGTTAATTTTAAAGCGATCCGACCAGACTCTTCTTTAAAAAGCAGACAAACCAATTAAAAAAATGCTTAACTATTCACAATTATTTTCGATAATGAGGTAGAAAATTTTAAAAAATAAAAAGGAATTATTATGAAAACTAAACAATTGCTATCATATATCTACACTCTCACCTTAATTATTCTACTCAGCACTTTAGCTTTTTCACAAAGTTCTCCATCAGAAGACGAACAATATCTTGCATTCGCTACTACTATGCCTCAGTTGGAGGGTGGAATGGAACAGCTTTCGAAAAAAATTATATATCCTACTTTTGCAAAAAATAACAAAATTGAAGGAAAAGTTTATGCAATGGCTTTTGTGGATGAGAATGGTAGTGTGGATAAAGTTAAAATAATTAAAAGTCTTGGTGGTGGATGTGATGAAGAGGTTGTTCGTGTACTTAATGCTTCCAAATTTAAACCTGGACAGCATGATGGTAAACCTGTTAAAGTTAAAACTACAATTTCGGTTACATTTAAAATTAAATAAATCTGGGAAATATAATGGTAAACCTAAAGGACATTTCATTTAAAGTTAAAGTGCAAGCTGCTTTTTTCATTATTGCTGCTATATCTACAATTATGGTTGTAAATGATCTGTATCATTTCTTCCAGCTTTCAAAGATTAGCGAAAATCTGAATAATAAGATCATAGTTTCAAGAGATTATCTAACTGATATTCAAAGTGAGTTTCAGGACATGCAATTTTATCTATTAAAATTTGCAATCCCCGGTTTTGAAAATCAATTTGAACAAAACTTCAAAAACGTTGATGAAACAAAAAAAAGAATTTCACATACAATGTCCTTAATCAAAGACTCGACATTATCAGAAATTTTTGCAGGTCATACTCAAAAGCTTGATAAGATAATTAATGAATACTTTGGATTAGTTGTAGATGGAACTTTAAGTGCTGCTGCAATGAAAGATTTTGAAATGGCTTCTTTTATCGCAACTACTTCGGGTGAAGAGTTAAGTGTAAAATTTGATAAGGAACTTGCAGGCATCAGGAGTAATATTGACTTAAGTAAGGGAAAACTTGAAGCTGAAGTTAGCACCATTATGGCAAGAACTATTACTTTGATAATTATTGGAATAATAATTGGAACAATTGCGTTCCTATTTACATTCTTCAAAATTATTCCTGCATTAACTAAACCTATTAATAAAATTAAAGAATTGCTTAATCAGTATTCATTAGGTGACTTTGAACATAAAATGGATGCAAGTAGTAATGATGAATTTGGACAAATGGCAGTAATGCTTAACAAACTAAGAGACTCACAATTAGAAAAAATTGAAGCTGCTGAAAAAATAGCATCCGGAGATCTGGATCATAAAATTAATTTATTATCAGAACATGATTCGCTTTCAAAAAGCTTTGAAAAGATGATTGAAAATCTGAACAAATTAGTGCTCGAAATTAAATTCCTTACAACCGCTTCAATAAAAGGAAACAGCAGTGCACGGGGAAATAATAAAGTTTTTAGCGGTGGATACAAAACTATCATAGAAGGAATGAATGATACATTAGATGCAGTTTATGCACCCATAAATGAAGCAATTGTTATTCTTGAAAAAATTGCTGCAGGTGATTTATCAGTGAAGATAACAAAAGCATATTCGGGTGATCATGAAAGAATAAAAAATTCTATCAATTATGTAACTCACTCACTGGGAAAAACAATAACCGATATTTCACAGGCGGTAACTGCTGCTGCAAGTGCAGCAGATCAAATCAGCTCAAGCACAGAAGAAATGGCAGCAGGTGCCCAAGAGCAAAGCATGCAGGCATCCGAAGTTGCGGGTGCTGTTGAACAGATGACAAAAACAATTTTTGAAACAACTAAAAACACAACAACTGCTGCTGAAGCAAGTAAAAATGCAGGTAAAGTTGCAGTCGAGGGCGGAAAGGTAGTTGAAAAAACTATTGATGGAATGATTAGAATTTCTAATGTAGTTAAACAAAGCGCAGAGACAGTTCAAGAACTGGGTAAGAGTAGTAATGAAATTGGTGAAATTGTTCAAGTGATTGATGATATAGCGGACCAAACCAACTTGCTTGCATTAAATGCCGCAATTGAAGCTGCACGTGCTGGTGAGCAGGGAAGAGGTTTTGCTGTTGTTGCCGATGAAGTAAGAAAACTAGCTGAGCGCACTTCTAAAGCTACACAGGAAATTGCCAACATGATTAAACATATTCAAAAGGATACTGAAGGTGCAGTTTCATCGATGCAACAGGGAACTAAAGAAGTTGAAAATGGAAAAGCTCTTGCTGAAAAAGCTGGTGAATCGCTTAAAGAAATTATCACTGGTGCTGAACGTGTTGCTGATATTGTTACTCAGGTTGCTGCTGCAAGCGAGCAGCAATCCAGAGCTTCTGAACAAATTACTCAGAATATTGAACTGATTACGAACGTTACACAACAAAGTGCAACAGGCGTAAGACAAATAGCACACGCAGCAGAAGAGTTAAATCAGCTTACAAACAATTTAAGATCATTAATATCCAAATTTAAAGTTGGTGCTGATGAAAATTCAGGCAGTGAAAAACAATCGTTTAGTCAAAATGTTGATATGTTAAGTGCTCATTATTCCTAAACAATAAAAATTTAAAATATCGTGGCAAATGCAATTGGCTAATATTATGCACGTTGCTTGTGTGGCGAGTGAAAATTTATTGAGAATTGATATAAAATCAGCGGCACTATTATTGATTTTATCTAAAAAAATGAAAAAAACATGGATCAATACCGAAGCAGTATGAATACAGAAAATAATTTTGATCATAATTATCTGGAAATGCTTTTTTCCGATGATCCAAATGAGAATACAGAAGCATTATATAATTTAGCGAATGAAAGTATTGATGATGAAATAATCAAATCTATTACAAAAATGATTGAGATTGATGATAAGGCAGTTCGTAACGCTGTATCAAATTTCTTAATACAAAATAACAATCCAACTATATGTACAAACGTAATTGATTATATAAGTTCGCAGGAGATATCAATTCGTAATCTTGCTGGTGAAATTCTTCTAAAAAAATCCACAGATTCAATCGACATTATTTGTTCCAGGCTGCTTCAGATAACAGATGATGATGACATAAAATTTTTAGTTGATATCCTGGGTCTGATCGGAAACAAATGTTCGGAAGATCTAATTATTAATATACTTGCCGAAAACAAAGATGAAAATGTTATCGTTGCTTGTATTGAAGCATTAGGTAATATAAATAGTGAAAAGGCTGTGGATTCGATTCTTCCCTTGTATGACAAAAGTGATGTTTTAAAACCAGTTGTAATTGAAGCGGTAGGAAAAATTAAAACTCTTAAATCATTAAAGTTCATTACTGAAAAATTCAATTCCGATGATGAATTGTTAAAATTTACTATGATTGAAAGTTTGGGCGAAATTGGGGACGAAACCACTTTTTATTTCCTATTATCTCAACTGGATAATTTAAGCGGGGCTTTAATTTGGCCATTATTAGAATCAATTTATAAACTAAAAATCAATTATAATCTTGAAGTACCATTTGATGAGAAAATAAAAAAATATGTACTTGAAACAATTATAAACGCTGAAACCAGGTACAAGATTGTAGCAGCTTATTTAGTTAGTGTTTTTGATGATCCCGAAATTCTATACGCCTGTTTGAATATTTATGGTTTAGATATGGGACTAAATGAGATATTATTTGACAAGTTTATGGAGAATAAAAAAATAATCTTATCCAAACTACATCTTGTAATAAATAACGCCAATAAAAATCTTGCTCCGATTTTAGAACTATTAAATAATATAATACTTAATGATTCACAATCATTAGAACAATTATCTGAACTTGAAAGACGTAGATTGACAGAATCACTCTCGCAAAGTCTTACTAATCCTGATGAGGTTGTGCGCATTTCTGTCACTGAACTTTTATTTAAAATTGATGTGAACACAGCCTTGCTTTTTATAGATACGATGATTAGTGATGAAAATTTTTGGAATCGTATGAGATTATTAGATTTAATAGCTGATATCGAACATCCTTTAATAACCGAAGTATTTGAAAGATTGACAAATGATACTGAAGAAATGGTAAGTGAAAAAGCAAAAGAACTGGCACTTCGTAAACAATATTATATCAACTAATCTTATAACTAATGTCCGATTTTACATCAACAAGTGATACAATGCCGCAGCCCGTTATAACAATGCCGGGGCTAAAACTTATTTTATCTCTTAAATCTTTCGAGATTTGGCGTAAATATATTTATGATAGTACAGGCATTTATTTTCAGGATAATAAAAAATATTTGCTTGAAAGCAGACTGCAAAAACGCATTATGCATCTTGGCATTAAAACATTTGAAGAATATTTTGATTTTATAAAATTCAACCCATCAGGTTCTACAGAAATTAAATATTTATATGAAGCGATAACAATAAATGAAACATTTTTTTTCCGGAACCAGCCTCAACTTGATGCTTTGGTAACAACTATGCTTCCGGAAATTATTTCATCAAAACAGAAATTGGGAAAAAATAGAATACGTATATGGAGTGCCGCAAGTTCAAGTGGAGAAGAAGCCTATTCAATAGCAATGATGATAAATGATCTTATCAAACCGAAGTATCCAAATATTGAATATGAAATTGTTGGAACTGATATAAGCAATACTGTGATTGATACGGCTAAAAGAGGTATATATAAAGAATATTCTATTAGGAATACCCCAGCATATTATTTGAAAAAGTATTTTAGAACTAATGGAACATCTTTTGAGCTTGATCCTAAAATAAAAAGTATGGCCACTTTTAAATTGTTAAATTTATATGATGACCTGAGTATGAGAACAATGATAAATTTTGATGTGATTTTTTGCGCTAACGTTTTAATTTATTTTGATCAGACTTCTAAGGTTAAGGTTGTCAATCACTTATATAATTCATTATATAAAGATGGTTACTTGTTTATTGGTTACTCGGAAACGTTACATGGAATATCAAAGGCGTTTAAGTTAATAAGTTTTCCCAAAACAATTGGGTATAAAAAGGAGTAAAAATAAATGAAAAAAGTTATTCTTGTTGCAGATGATTCTCCTACAATAAGAAAATTTGTTTCAATCTCACTAAAAGTAAAAGGGTTTGAAATAATTCAAGTGTCTGACGGAATGGAAGCTTTGGAAGTACTTCCTTCCGAGCAGATCGATCTTGTTATTACGGATTTAAATATGCCGAACGTTGATGGATTTGAACTGATAAAAACAATTCGTTCTAATGAGGATTATAGAGAACTGCCTATAATTATTCTTTCATCGCTTTCCGGTAATGAAGAAATTGAAAGAGGAATTCAATACGGTGCAAATGCTTATTTATTAAAACCGTTTGATTCTAAAAGAGTTTTATACGAAGTATCAAAATTTTTAAACTAGAAAGATAGAATATGAATTTAAAATTTTTAATTGTGGATGATTCCCAAACAATGCGCAGAATTGTTGCTAACTCACTTAAAAATCTTGGTTATGAAGATTTTGTAGAAGCTGGTGATGGGAAAGAAGCGCTTCTAAAGCTTGCCTCTGATGACACATTAAACTTTGTAATTACAGATTGGAATATGCCTGTGTTATCTGGATTAGAACTTATTAAGGCAATCCGGTCTGATGAAAAAATGGAAAATATTCCTGTTCTAATGGTAACAACGCGTGGCGTTAAAGATGATATTATCGAGGCATTAAAAGCCAAAGTAAATAATTATGTCGTTAAACCTTTTACACCAACTATCCTTAGAGAAAAGATTGATCAGATACTCGCTAATAATGGAGGAAGAAATTAATGATGAATTCAGAAAACATGTCACAGCTTTTTGCAAAATTAAACGACCTTAAAAAAGTATTTTCTTACGGGGAAAAACTTATCCCAATTCTTCACAGTCTTGGTGAGTTTATGAAAGACACTGTGCCGTTGCTTGAAAGCATTAATAGATCAATTGCTGAAAGCACTTCCAAAATACCCAAAGCTACAAATCAGATACAAAACGTTACAAGTGCTACCGAATTGGCAACGACCGAAATTCTTGATCTAGTTGATTCTCTTAATTCTGATCTTAGCTCTATTGAAAAGACGATGGTTAATATTTTGGCAAAAGAAACCGATAAACAAGATTTCCTATTGAGCTTAATCCCTATGTTAAAAAGAGAAGATGCTGAAACTTTTATAAAAGATTTTCTACGTAAGAACAGCAGCTCGGAAAAACTTGGTGAATTGTTGCTGCAAGTAGGGAAAATGAAGTCAGATTCAAACAGCATAACAATTTCTTTGCAAGTGCAGGACATAACTGCTCAGCAATTAGCAACCGTAAATCATCTTATCGAATCTGTACAAGAACGTCTTTCATCTTTAATTGCAGATCTGGGAGAAACTAAAATTATTGATAACCATGACAAAAATTTAGAATTACCAGAAAGTGCTTCTTTTGATCCCAATGCCAGATATTCGCGTTCTGTGGTTCCACAACAAGAAGTAGATTTAATTTTTAATAAAGAGATGCAAACAGCATCACAAGACGAAATAGATAAATTATTTAACTGATATGACAGAATTAAACCAAAATCCGATGCTTATCGATCCTGATATGAAGGAAATTGTTGAGAGTTTTATTATTGAAACAAAAGAGATTTTAGAAAAGCTTGATGTTGACCTGGTAGAAATGGAGAAACGTCCGGATGATAATGACCTTCTTAACAGTGTATTCAGGCATTTTCATACAATAAAAGGTACTTCAAGTTTTCTTGGTTTAGACAAACTAACAGGAGTAACTCACAAAGGTGAAGATATTTTGAACAAACTTCGTAAAGGTGAAGTTAGTTTAAATCCGACAATTATGGATTCACTGCTTGCGGCTTATGACAAAATGAAGTCGCTTCTATATAGTATTGAAGAATTCCAGAACGAAGATATTGATGTTGATGATACAGTTAAAGAATTGACAGATCTTATAAGTATGTTAGAAAATGGCGGAGTTATTGTAGAAAAGAAAAAACCTGTTAAAAAATCAAAGAAGAAAACGGTAAATCGTAAAAAAATTGATTCTGAGAAGACAGAAGTTATTGAAGCTGCCATACCCGACTTGCAATCAGAAATAATTAATGTTCAGGAAATTGAAGAATCTGGCGATGAACAGGACATCACCACAAAATGAAAATAGACAGGTAAGTACTGAGAAAGCAAAACAAGATTCTACAAAAAAAGTTGAAAATTCGATTCGTGTTGATGTAGAAAGGTTAGATGAACTTCTAAATATTGTATCAGAATTAGTGCTCGGAAGAAATCGCCTGGCACAGGTCAACTCGGAATTTGCTCTTGAGAACGAAGGCACAAAATTTTCGCGTGATATTTTTGATGTAACAAAGCAAATTGATTTGATGACTAATGAATTGCAGCTGGTGGTGATGAAAACCAGAATGATTAAGATTGGGAAAGTGTTTAACAAATTTCCTCGCCTTGTCCGTGATTTATCACGTGATGCCAAAAAGCAAATCGATATCATTATCAAAGGTGAAGAAACCGAATTAGATAAAACTTTGATTGAGGAAATAAATGATCCTCTTGTTCATCTTGTTAGAAATAGTGTTGATCATGGTATCGAAAATCCGGATACAAGAAAAGCTAATGGAAAAAATCCAACCGGGACATTAACTCTTTCAGCAGAACACGAAGGTAATAATATTCTTATTACTATCGAGGATGATGGAAAAGGAATTGATCCTGAGATTATAAAATCAAAAGCAGTTTCTAAAGGATTAATTTCAGCAGAAAAAGCAAAAGAATTATCTAAACAAGAGATTCTTAATCTTATTTTTTTACCGGGATTTTCAACAGCCGAAGTTGTTACAAATATTTCCGGACGTGGTGTAGGAATGGATGTTGTTAAAACAAACGTTACTAAACTTCGTGGTATAATAAATATTGAATCTACACCTGGTGTAGGAACAAAAATTATTATAAAGCTTCCATTGACACTTGCTATAATCCCGGGAATGATTGTTAAAGGTTAAGGACCAATCAATTGTGATTCCGTTAAACACAGTGCTTGAAGTTTTAAGAGTACACAGAGAAAATATTTATTCCATAAATCAAAAACCTGTAATTAAAATGCGGGATGGTGTGCTTCCACTAGTATCTGTTGAAGAAATTCTTTTTGGTTATGAAGAACCGGATGAAAATAAAATCTGGCAGTATGTTGTTATTGTTGGAATAGCTGAAAAAAGATATGGAATTAAAGTTGATAGTTTGGTTGGACAAAAAGAAGTTGTAATAAAATCACTTGGAAATTATTTTGGAAAAGTACCGGGTATAGCTGGTTCAACAATTATGGGTGATGGTTCTGTTGTGATGATTGTTGATGTTAATGAATTGCTTCACATAGCGGAAAAATAAAATGGCAAGAAAAATAAAAGCTGTTGTAGTAGATGATTCTGCTTTTATGAGAAAATCACTTTCGCTTATGCTTGAAAGCACCGGGGAAATTGAAGTTGTAGCAACTGCCAGAGATGGACAGGAAGGTGTTGAAATGGTAAAATTAAAACTTCCTGATATTGTTACGATGGATATTGAAATGCCACGAATGGATGGACTAACTGCACTTCAAAAAATTATGAAGGAATATCCAACACCGGTTTTAATGGTAAGCTCATTAACTACAGAAGGTGCTAAAGAAACTTTAAAAGCTTTGGAATATGGTGCTGTTGATTTTATCCCCAAAGAGCTTTCTTATGTTAATGTTAACATCATTAAAATCAAAGAGGATCTTGTTGCAAAAGTAAAAGCTATTGTAAGTCAAAAATCTTTGAGTTTAAGATTACAAAGAATTCAGAATCTTAATGCTGGCAAAAACACTTCACTTTCAGTGCTAAAACAGGAACATTATTCAAAATCAATTCCGAAAATAGGTTTCCGTGCAATTGCATTGGGAGTTTCTACTGGCGGTCCAATGTCGCTTCAAAGAGTTATTCCGATGCTTTCCAAAAAGTTAACGATACCAGTATTTGTAGTTCAGCATATGCCTCCAAAATTTACAAAATCACTTGCAGAAAGATTGAACGGACTAAGCCAGGTTGAAGTAAAAGAGGCCGAAGACAAAGAAATTGTTAGAGGTGGTGTTGTTTACATTGCTCCTGGTGGATTTCATATGATGGTTGATAAAACAGTAAACAATCAAATTCAAATAGTAATTTCGGATCAACCTTCGGATACGCTTCATCGCCCCTCTGTAGATATAATGTTAAACTCTGTTATCAGGGTTTACAATAAATATGCCCTTGGTGTTATAATGACTGGAATGGGTAGAGATGGTGCGGATGCAATAAAAGAATTGAAAATGAAGGGCGGATATTCAATCGCACAGGATGAAGAAACTTGTGTCGTTTATGGTATGCCAAAAGCTATCGTAGATGCGGGTTATGCCGATGCAGTATTATCGCTTGACAGTATCGCTAACACAATAAATAGGGCGTGTGTAATATGAATAATTTAATTGAAGAAGCAGTCTTTAATTCAGTTTCTTGCAAAACTGATAAGTATAAGTCTGGATTAATAAAAGAAGAAGATGTTCAAGTTACAGGCAGTTCAAAAATTTGTTTTGAAGAAGATCACGCTGAAGGAATAAAAATTATTCTAACAAAAGATGCTGATAATAATATCAAAGAAATTAAATTTATTTGTTCTTGCGGTCAAACAAAATCAATTGCATTAGATTATTCTGAGTAATAACTGACAACTGTTTACTTTTAGCCAACCCTCTGTTCGTTTTCCTTAAATATTCGCATTTCTATTCAATTTCTAACTGGTACTATTCTTGTCTTTTTCATATCAAAAAAAAGACACATAGATGCAATCATCTGATATTAAATCTTTAGAAAAATTTATTTCTTATTGCTCTGTTAAAAACAAAGTAATCAGTAAAAACATTGCCAATATTGGAACTGAAAACTATAGAAGAGAGGATATTGAATTTAAAACAATCCTTTCAAATAATATGGAGCAGATGAAAACTACAAATACAAAACATCTTAAACTTTCCCAGGCTACACAACCTTCTTTTGAAATATCAAAGGATAAATCATTGGATAATGTTTCGGGGGTCAACAATGTTGATATTGATAAAGAAATGTCTGAACTGGCAGCTAATTCTATTCAGTTCAGATTTGCTTCAAGGAAGATTGGTGATTATTACAGGAATTTACAAAACGTTATTAAAGGCGGAGGTAAACTGTGAAAATTGGTGATAACTTTTTAGGCTTTGGTATCAGTTCTAAGGGATTGAGCATACAAAGAAAAAAAATGAATTTGATTGCAGAAAATCTTGCTAACGGAAATACTGTTAGAACTGAAGATGGTAAACCTGTTAACAGGAAAATTCTTACTGTTAGACAAACTGATACACCGTTTAATGATTCTTTTAATGATATGAAGAACACAATTAAGCTTGCAACAACAAACTCAAATCATATTACTGTTCCATCAAACTTTGAGTTTAAAACTCAACAATCAGATGGGTTAGAATTCAATGTTAAGGAAGATACTAAACAAGGTGATATTGTTTACATGCCCGAACATCCTGATGCAAATGAGGACGGTTATGTTCAACTTTCAAACATTAACACAATAAATGAAATGATTGATATGATTGCAGCCACCAGAAGTTATGAAGCTAACCTTACTGCTTTCAATTCATCAAAACAAATGGCTAAAGATTCATTAGATATATAGGAGATTAGAATGACAGTTAGCATGAATTCAGTTGGAAACTATACATCATATGGATTAAACTCGACAAAAAGCGAGTAAACCTAATATTAAAAATGATGCTGTGTCAAAAAACGATAACATAAATACAGATGAAAAAAAATTTTTTGCTGAAATGTATCCCGCAAAAAATTCTGAGATAATGGAATATTATTATTATGAAAAATCTGGACGTATGAATGGAATTTCCGTTGGAACAAATTTAGATAGGAGAGGATAAAAATGGCAATTCAACCAATTATAAGCAGTCTTCCTTCCATAATTGCAAACCAGGAAGTTAAAAAATCTCCGGCAGAGGGATTTTGGAAATTTGTTAACTGATTTTATCGGTGATGTTAATAAAGCTCAAATGGATGCTTCAAAATCCACGCAAAGTTTTATTAATGGTGACGGTATAGAAATACATGATGTAATGATTGCCGGTGAAAAAGCTAAAACAAGTTTAGAGCTTTTGATGGAGATAAGAAACAAAACAGTTGATATGTATCGTGAATTAACCAGAATATCTATCTAACTCCAGAATAAAATATTATGAGTAACAAATCTACTGACGCAATAATGGGACTGCTAAATCAACTTTCGCTTCAACAGAAAGTTATAATCGGCGGTTCAGCAGTTCTGACAACAATTCTTTTAATCGTTCTTTTAACTTTTCTCAATGAACCGACTTACTCTCCTTTATACTCGGACCTTACTTCTGATGATGCTTCAAAAGTAATTGAATTTTTGAATGCTCAAAAAATTCCTTACAAGATTGATGATAACGGGAAAACAATACAGGTTCCAAAAGATAAATTGTATGAAACAAGATTGAATTTAGCTGGAAAAGGAATTCCAACATCAGGAACTATTGGTTATGAATTATTTGATAAAAGTACAATGGGGATGTCTGAGTTTATGCAAAAGCTCAACTATAAGCGTTCGCTTGAAGGTGAGCTTTCAAGAACAATACTTGGGATAAATGGAATTGGCGGTGTAAGAGTGCATATTGTATTTCCTGAACGCTCAATATTTCGCGATGAGCAAAAACAACCAACGGCATCTATTGTATTAAAGTTAAAGGATAATTTTTCTTTACCACGTTCAAGTTCTGTTGCCATCGTAAATCTTGTTGCGAGTGCTGTTGAAGGACTAACCACTAATTCTATAACACTTATTGATACAAAAGGTAAATTACTCTGGAAAGAAGATGATGAAAACTCAATTTCATTTTCAAGTAACAAGCAATATGAAATTAAAAATTCTGTTGAAAGCTATCTTGTTCAGAAAGCACAAACCTTGCTTGATAATGTTCTTGGATATGGTAACGCAATGGTTCAGGTTAATGCTGATTTAAATTTTGATCAGGTTGAAAAAACAATGGAAACTTATGATCCGGATCAGCAAGTTGTTGTTAGTGAACAAACAATGGTTTCTAACAATGCAGGCAAAAGTGTAAGTGATACATCCGCACAAAATAATCAGAGCAGCACAACAAATTATGAAATTGGTAAAACTATTGAACGTGTTGTTCAAGGCAGCGGAAATATTACTAGGTTAAGTGTTGCTGCAGTAATAAATGACGTACCTAAAGAAGTTCAAAAAGGAGATGTAAAAAAAGTAGTTTTTGAACCTCGTTCACCGGAACAAATTAAAAAATTAGAAGAGTTAATTAAAAATGCTGTTGGGTTAGACCCGAATAGAAATGATCAGATTTCAATTGTTAATCTGCCTTTTGAAATAACCGACCACTAATGATTTTGTTGAAGAAAGTTCACCATGGTTTGAAGATGCCAACGGTATTTCAAACCTGGTATTGGTAATTATTGCAATTGTAGGTGCAATATTTTTGCTGCGCGGACTGATGTCTAAACTTAAAAATGAGCAAATATTTATAGGAAATGTTAATCATGAATTGGCATTGCAGCCAGCTATAAATGCAGGAAATATTTCACCCAAACATAAAGTTCCTCAAGTGTTAAATGATATGAGAAAGAAAAAGGAACTATTACCTATTGGTGATATTGAAGATGAAATATCAGATGAAGCAATTAATAAGAAGAACAGGCAGGAAAAAATCAGTAATTATGTTTCTAAAAATCCAACAGAAGCTGCAAAATTAATAAATGCTTGGTTACACGAAGATGAATAATTCAGTAAGAACAGAAGAAACAGTACCAGGAAATATCAGGTGTACAAAAAGCTGCTTTGCTGTTGATAGCGCTTAATATAGAAACAGCTTCAACAGTTTTTAAATATCTTGATCCTGAACAAGTTGAAAAAATATCTGCTGAGATTTCGCGCGTAAAAAATATTTCTTCAAGCGTTGTTGATAAAGTGATGCAGGATTTTTACGATATGGTTACTGCGCGTGAATATGTTTTAGAAGGTGGATTAGAATATGCTCAAGCTGTTCTTGAAAAATCTTTCGGGCCACAAAAAGCAATTGAGATTATTGAAAAAGTTAGAACACTTACAACCTTAAAAGGATTTGATGTACTTAAAAAAGCTGAATCAACGCAGCTTGTAAACTTTTTAAGCAAAGAACATCCGCAAACTATTGCGTTGATACTTTGCCATCTAAATCCAGATCAAACTGCTGAAGCATTAAAAGAATTGCCGGAACCATTTCGATCAGATGTTGCATACAGAATTGCGACTCTTGGTAAAGTATCACCACAAACATTAAAACAAATTGAGCGCGTTGTAGATGAAATGGCTGGTTCTACAATGAGCCAATCTGTAAGTAAAATAGGCGGAACAAAAACCCTGGCAACAATTCTTAATCGATTAAATGTAACTATGAGTAAGGAAATTCTTGAAAAAATGGATACACAGGACAGTGATGTTTCACTTGAAATAAAAAGACTAATGTTCTTGTTTGAAGATATTATCAATATTCAGGATAAAGATATTCAGAAAATACTTAAGGAAGTTGATCGTAAAGATCTTGCTCTGTCACTTAAGGTTGCAGATGAGAAACTTAAGAACAAAATATTTTCTAATATGTCTGAACGAGCTGCAGACTTGCTGAAAGAAGAATTACAGTTTATGGGTATGGTAAAATTAAAAGAAGTTGAAATTGCCCAGGCAAAAATTATTGATATCGTAAAAGCACTTGAAGAAACGGGAGAAATATCTCTTAATATACAAGGCAGTAAAGAGGAAGTTTATGTCTGAGGTAATTAAAATCAACAAACGACCCACAAATATTATCGCCTATTCCGAAGGCACTACCGTTTTTCAGACAAGCGACGAGCAAAATAAACAAAACTATGAAGTTGAATTGCACAATCAGTATACAAAGGGGTTTACTGATGGTCAGCAAGCTTTAAGAGTTAAACTCGAGCAGGAGTTTAATGAAAAAATTTTAAGAAAGTATTCTGAGCTTAATAATGTTATTTCCGGATTGAATGATAAAACTGTTCAATTGGATTCACAATTTGAAATTCTTGTTATGAATGTGGCATTTATTATTTCAGAAACAATTCTTAAACGAGAAATTGAAAAAGAATCAATCGTTAAAACAGTACTAGATGAAGCACTAAGAAAAGTTATTGGTGCAAATGAAATTATCGTTCGTCTTAACCCTAAAGATTATGAATCTATTATTTTAGACGGGAAATCGTTTCAACTTAAAGATTCATTTTCACAAATAAAATTTGAAAAGGATGATCGAATTGAATTAGGCGGATGTTTTATTGAAAGTGAAATTGGAAATGCAGATGGAAGAATATCATCGCAGATTAATGAACTTAAAAGAAAAATTGAATCAGGTTTTAATAATCAATGATCAGATAAAATGGATTTAACCAAGCAATACATAGAAAAATATTTTAATCGTATAAACAGCGTAGATTTGATAAAATTAAATGGTAAGGTAACTGATGTTATTGGTTTAATTATTGTTTCTGTTGGTCCAAATGTTTCACTTGGTGAGGTTTGTACTGTTGTGAATAAAAACGGGCAAGAAGTTTGTAAATGTGAGGTAGTCGGATTTAAAGATGGGAAAGTTCTGTCAATTGCACTTGGTGAAGTACAAGAAATTTCTCCTAGGTGTGAAATAATTGCAAGCGGAAAAACTTTTACTATTGGGGTTGGAAAAGAATTATTAGGCAGAGTAATTGATGGACTTGGAAATCCTATTGATGGAAAAGGTGAGATTAAAGTTACTTCATATCGCTCACTTCACAGAGAACCCCCAAATCCCTTAGAAAGAAAAAGAATTAGCACAGTTCTTCAAACCGGAGTTAGAGCAATTGATGGTTTGCTTACTGTTGGGCGAGGTCAAAGAATCGGAATTTTTGCCGGCAGCGGAGTTGGCAAAAGTGTTACACTTGGTATGATTGCCCGTAATACGGATGCTGATGTAAATGTAATTACTTTAATTGGTGAACGTGGAAGAGAAGTAAGAGAGTTTATTGAAAAAGATCTTGGTGAAGAAGGATTAAAAAAATCAGTTGTTGTTGTTGCAACAAGCGATAAATCTGCTTTGATTAGAATGAAAGGCGCATATATCGGAACAACTATTGCAGAATATTTTCGTGATCTTGGAATGGATGTTGTTTTAATGATGGATTCTGTTACACGATTTGCAATGGCTCAAAGAGAAATTGGTTTAACAATTGGCGAACCGCCAACAACTAAAGGTTATACTCCATCTGTTTTTGCTGCACTTGCCAAAATTGTTGGAACGTGCCGGAACAACCGATTCCGGTTCTATTACCGGTCTTTATACTGTGCTTGTTGATGGTGATGATATGACAGAACCGATTGCCGATGCTGTAAGATCAATATTGGATGGACATATTGTTCTATCCAGAAAACTTGCAAACAGCGGACAGTTTCCTGCAGTTGATCCGCTGCAAAGTGTTAGCCGTGTTATGCCGGATATTGTTACAAAGCAGCATAGAGATAGAACCATGGTTTTTAATGAGATACTTGCTACTTACCGTGAAGCGGAGGATTTGATAAATATTGGCGCTTATGTAAAAGGAAGTAATCCTCAAATTGATCATGCTTTAAATAAGATTAGTAAACTAAGATCGTTTTTAAAACAGGATATTTTTGAATCATCAGAATATAGTTTAACATTAAAAAGATTATCTGAAATTATTGAAGTCTAAATACAGGGGAGTAAAGAAAGCATTGTCAAATTTCAAATTCAAATTTGAATCAGTAAAAAAAGTTAAAGAAGCTTTTGAAAAGAAAGCACAAAAGGATCTTGCTCAAATAGATTTGTTTATTACAAAACATCAAGAGCTAAGGCAAAAGTTAGTTGATGAAATAAATGATCTGCGTAATTCAGCTTTTAAAAAGAAGATGAATGTGGCTGAACTTAAATTTCTTGGCGGCTATGATAGCGTTTTAAAGCAGCAAATTGAGATGCAAACAGAGGTGATAACCAAGCTTGAGAAGAAAAGAGAAAAAAAAATTGAAGAAGTAGTTGTGAAAACAAAAGAAAAAAAAATGCTTAATCAGCTTGAAGAAAATCATCGGGAAAAATTTTATCAAGATATCAACTCTGCTGAGTTAAAAAACTTCGATGAAATAGCTGTACAAAATTTTAATAAGGTAAAGAAATGAAAGCTGGGATTATTTACGGAGTGTCTTTCCTTTTTGTGTTTGTAATTGTAACAGGGTTGATAATTTTTTTCAACTCAACTTATGAAAATATATTCCAATTCAATTTTTCACCCAAGTCTTCAGTTCAAATATCTGACTCAACCAATACAGATTTAAACAAAGTTGACTCATTAAAAATCGCAGAAAATCAGGAACAACCTGTGCAAATTGATTCTACAAGCATCCAGGATAGCGTTTTGCTTTCCTCTATGGTTATTGATGAAAAAAAGGATTCAGTGTTAACTAATACAGTTGTAAGTAAGCCGACCAAAAAAGAACTGGAAAAAGTTGATACAAAAAAAATAGTTGTTCAGCCTGATACAAAAAATCAAAAAACAGAATTAGCATCAAATCGACCGCAAAATGTAACTCAGGTAAAAGATAATGTTGTACAAAGCAAAGAATACGCAGGTTGGGTAAAAAAAGTGGCAAGTATTTACGCAGCAATGGAATCAAAAAAAGCAGCTAAAATAATTCAGACTTATTCCGATAATATAGCAAGAGATATTTTATATAATATGAATAAGAAGACAGCAGCGAAGGTTGTCTCTGAATTAAATCCGGAAACAGCAAACAGGATATTTAGGTTTGAATAATGTTCATTAATTCGATCTTTTTGCCTAAATCGATACCAGGGCAAGGTACAGTTGCGAACACCGTTAATGGTACGAATGATTTTACTCATTTGTTTTCTAATGTTTTTAGAATAGTGAAAGATGAGCAGGAAAATTCGACCCCAATCAAAATGGTAAATCTAAATCTCGCAACAGAGAATAATGCTGAGGATGAATTATTAAATGTTTCTCTCCTTTCAGATAAAAAAATTACACCAGATAATCCAAACATTTCAATGATAATCTCAGGTTTTCTCTCTAAACTTAAAACAGGGGAAATTCCGGAGGATCTGTCTGATCCTGGTAACGCGAAGAATAAGGAAAAGTTTGCAAGTTACTTTTCCTTAACCAAGAATGAGTTTATAAAAGAGATTAAAAAAATTATTGATACCCTGAATAAGGGAAATGATGACAGTATAAAGGGCGTTGAAATTTCTCTAATTGCTAATGGGCAATCCATAAAAATTGATTCGTTGAACACAGATATTGTAAAAATTAAAGATTGGGTCAATGAACAATTAAAATCAAATTCTGATTTTGAAATTCTTGTAAAAAGTAATCAAAAAGAAGTTGATGCAAGTATTAATCCAATTAAAGATGAAACCACCAAGACTGTTACTCAACAAGAAAACATTCTCAGTAATTCCGATAAAAAAGAAGAAATTGGAACAACACCTATTTCTAAGCATGATGTTGTAAACACAGCAACGATTAAGGATAGTTCTGTTATAGTCCAAGATGGATTACAACAGCCAATAGAAGTCGTAAAACAGACTATCGCTCCTATAAATAAATCAGCTAAATCATTAAAAGAGAATTCCAAAATTGCATCAATATCTGATGCTGATTTAAAGAAGGAATCATTATCTTCGGATCAAAGTGAATTACAATTAAAATCAGAAATAGCAAGCTCGAAAAAAGATGGTTTATCAGAGTTAAATAATTTCAATACTAAAATGGCAAGTATTGAAAAACCTGTTGACACTGAAATTAAAACAACAGAAAGTGAAGTAAAATTAAAACCTATTGCTTTATCCTCTGATGAAATTATTAAAAATTCCGAAACAGTTAAACAAACCTCTGAATTAAATGTTAAAGAAAATGACCGCGTAAGTAAAAAGATTGTTTTAAAAGCTAACCAGAAAATTAATTCTGTCTCAATAAACAGCAACTCTGTCCAAGAAAAAACTTCACTAACAGAATTAATTGAAAAGACTGATGTAAGACAGATTGACCTAAGTTATCAAAAAATCACAAAACAAAACATTAATAATGTAACTGTGATAAAAAATGATCAGCAACCAGAAGTAATATTACCGAAAGAGAATTTAACTAATAATCAAGCATCATTTTCAACAGATCAAGTAAAAGAATTTTTCCCAATTGATGAGGACATCAAACCAACAACAGGGAAGAATTCCAATACTGCTTTAAAAGATGCTAAAAATACTGACATTAATTCCGCAAGTATTGATCAATTGCAAAGTAAAAATGTAAAAATTGATTTGATGCAGCGAAGAATTTATTCACAAATCCCACCACTTGAAGTTTTATTCGATGAAACAGATCTAAAGAATATAAAAGATACTGTTCTGAATTCTGAAACGAATAAAAATGAAAATGCTCAACAAATAATTGAACGTCCGGAATCATCACAAAACGTTGCCGAACAAAAACCTAAAACCGAAAAGCAAGTGTGGGTTAAATTAAGTTTAGAAAAAAATGACAAAGAAAATTCAAGTAATGTTAGGGAATTATCACCTCACCAGAGTAAGATTACAATTGATGCAAGCATTGATAAGATCGAAAAAGATTTGGTGCAGAAGAGTTTTTCGGAAAAAGAATCACACGAAAATCAAAAATCAAAACCACAAATAATTTCTGTAGAAACTAATCATAACACGGAACAGAAGCCCGTTGCTCAAAATCATAATGCAACAAATCAACCGGATAATGTTTTGAGCTTTAAGCCTGAAATTAAAACAGAGCATAATATTTTAAAACCTGAATTGCATAATGAAAACACAAAACCAGGTTCGCGTTTAGCAGAGATGGTTGAAAAAGTTAAAGTAATTTCATCCGGTGAAATATTAAAAGAGGTTTATAAAGTTTTTGAAAGCGGTGAAAAACAATCAATCGTACTGAGACTGGTTCCAAAGGAGCTTGGTTCAATGAAGGTTATGCTCGATACTGTTGATAATGTTCTTACTGCAAAAGTTGAAGTTGAAAATGAAAACGTTGGGCAGATAGTCAGAAATAATGTTGAACAGCTTAAGCAAAATCTTTTGCAAAGCGGTGTACAAGTAAATTCAATTAACATTTCATATCATAGCTCTGATCAAAAACCTAATGGATTTCAAAATCAGAAAAGAAAGAATAATTCTTATCAAGCTGACAATGAGTTGGAAGAAGTTGATGAATCGATTTTACCTAAAAAATTTGGTTACAATACTTATGAATATTTGGTATAGGAGACAAAATGGTTGATGGACTATCAAGTGTAAATAGTGGTCATGCAACAGGCAGTTTAACAAACGGAACAACAATGGGGAAAGAGGATTTTCTTAAGCTGATGCTTGCACAATTACAAAATCAAGATCCGCTTAGCCCAATGGAGGGGACTGAATTTGCTTCCCAATTAGCTCAATTTACATCATTAGAACAATTGATGAATCTTAATGATTCAATGGATACAAGTATAAATGCAAATTATTATTTGTCACAATCGATAAACAATACGCTTGCAGCTACTCTAATTGGTAAGGAAGTAAAACTTAATGGTAATTCTTTCCAGAATGATGGGCAGGCAAACACGACACTTGGTTACAACTTAAGCGCAGCCGCAAGCAGTGTAAATATAAAAATTTATAATGAAAGCGGAGCATTGGTAAAAACTATAGAAAATGCTTCTAAAAATTCCGGAGACAATAAACTTATTTGGGATTTTACCGATAATGAGGGTAACAGTGTACCGAAAGGAATGTACAGTTTTGAAGTTGAACCAAAAGATGCCGATAGTAACCTGTTATCTTATTCAACTTATGCTCTTGGAAAAATTGATGGTGTCAAGTTTACAGAATCAGGTACAATGCTGGTTGTAAACGGTGCTCAGTATAATCTGTCGGATATAATGGAAATTTATAATTCAAATGATTAAGGATAAAACAAATGCCGGAAATTAATGGAATTAGTGTTCCGTTTGTTCCTATAGGCGATTTTAACGGAAACAACCCCAGGATAAAAAGTTCAGGGGACAGTTTTGGATCGATCTTTCAGAAAGAACTGGAGAAAGTAAAATTTTCTTCACATGCTCTTAAAAGATTGGAAGAAAGAAATATTGAACTGAGTGATGATGAAATGTCTAAAATCAATACTGCAGTTGAAAGAGCAGAATTGAAAGGAGCAAAAGATTCACTCGTGATGATGAACTCTACGGCGTTCATCGTTAATATTCCAAATAAAACAGTTATTACTGCTATGCCAATTGCAGATAGCAAGGAAAATGTTTTTACGAATATTGACAGCGTAGTATTTGCAGTATAAAAATTATTAATTAACTACGGGCGGGACCTTCAAAGGACGCCCTGTTCGACCGACTGACTGAAGTTGAACAATCAAAAATAAAAAACCTTAGGAGGTTAAAATGTCTCTTATAAACTCTCTCTTTTCCGGTGTTTCCGGACTTCGCAACCATCAAGCAATGATGGACGTAATTAGCAACAATATTGCAAACGTAAATACAATTGGTTACAAAGGATCGCGCGTAACATTTAGCGATACTTTTAATAAAGTAATCCGTTACGGTTCTAACCCAACAGATACCGGTGGCGGAACAAATACATTTCAAATCGGACTTGGAATGAAAATGAATTCAGTTGATCGCAACTGGACTCAAGGTACATTTGAAGGAACCGGCACAACAACTGATCTCGCACTTCAAGGTAAAGGATTATTTGTATTAGATAATAATGGTGAAAGATTTTATTCACGAGCAGGTGCTTTTATTTTTGATGCAGACGGTCGATTAGTTAACAGCCAGAACGGTGCAATTGTCCAGGGCAAGGTTGCGAATGATGAAGGTACAGTACCTCCCGGAAACTATCTTGAAGATATTATAATCGATTCTAATTTAAGATTACCGGCAGTTGCAACAACAGATGTAGCATGGGGTGGAAACTTAGATAGTTCTTCAAGTCTTACAAGATCAGAAGATTATCTACAAACTGGAAATATAAATTCAGCTTTGTTAGCTGGGGATTCTGTAACGGATCAGAACACAGTATATGATGAAAATGGAAACGCTTATACATTTGATGTTACTTATACAAAAACAGCGGCTGATACTTATGATATGACTTATCAATTATTGGATTCAACTGGCGCAGCTGTGGTTGCTCCAACAACAGCATCGGTTACATTTGATCCTGCAACTGGTCAAATGCTGACCATTGGCGGTGCGGCACCAGCTCCTTTTGCAATTACAGATGCAGCATTAGGAATTAATTTTAATTTTGATCCTACATCCGTTACCCAGGCTGCAAATTCAAATTCATTGGCATCAAATGTTGATGATAATCGTGATTCTACCATCGTAACAGGTTCTGTAACAATATTTGATTCATTAGGTTCGGCGCACACTTTAACGCTAAAGTTTACAAAAACATCAAACAATAACTGGAACTGGAGTACAAGTGTTCCTTCGGCAGATGGTAATTTATCAGGAAACACCGGGACAATATCTTTTAATCCTGATGGTTCTATCAATGCAATTTCTCCAAATCCGCCGGTAGTAACTTTTAACCCAACCGGCGGTGCAAGTTCACAAAATATCGAGCTTAGTCTTGGTGATAATTTTACAGGTGTAACACAAACATCGTCAAGTTCTGTAGTATCTGCATTAACACAAAATGGTTCTTCTGCAGCCTCATTATCCAATATTAATATTGACCAATACGGATACATCGTTGGTGTGTTCTCAAATGGTCAATCAAGACAACTGGCACAGATACTTGTTGCAACTTTCCCAAACCTAAACGGAATGATAAGCGTAGGTGATAATATGTTTACTGTATCCGCAAACACGGGTGATCCTTTAATTGGTGCACCAGGGGAATCAACCGGAACAACAATCCAATCCGGTGCTCTTGAACAGTCAAACGTTGATCTTTCTGAAGAGTTTACAAGAATGATTGTTTCACAGCGCGGATTTCAGGCAAGCGCAAGAATAGTAACCGTATCAGATACGCTTCTTCAAGAAATAACCAACCTCGTTAGATAACACATCTAATAATCATAGTTAAGCTAAGGGAGCCGAAAGGTTCCCTTTTTTATAAAATAAAAACTTGAATGATTTATTAACATTATATAAAACGATCTAATACCGAATATTATACAACAGAAATATTTCTTTGCGAATCTCTTAACCAATCTTTTTTATACAGGTGCATAATATTAACCAGAAAATCTTAACTTTTTTGTTCCTTTTCTCAATTTCTTAAAAATTCTTTACTGGCATATCGGTTGTAACTTATAAGCCGTTATGAATGAAGAAAAAACAAATCTAACTCCGGAAATATTAAAAACGGAAAAAGCACCATCGATGTTTAATCCGAAAATATTAATGATTGGTCTTCCAATTTTTATTGTTCAATTAGTTGCTGTTTACTTTATAACTGCAAACATTTTAATGCCGGGAAGTAATTCCGGCACTACGAAAGCAGAAAGTAAATCAGAAACTCAAATTGAAGGAACATCCGGTGAACATTCCGGTAAAAACGAGGAAGGTAAAACTTCCGGACGTGAGACCGGTGGATTGATCTTTTCTGTTGAAGATATGATTGTTAATCCAGCTCAAACAAACGGTAAAATGCTTTTACTTGCCAGCCTGGGGCTTTCGGTTGAATCTGAAGAATCCAAAAAAGTATTGGAAGAAAAACAAGTGATTGTAAAGGATGCAATCCTTAGTGTGTTATCGAGCAAAAATGTAAATCAGCTTGGCAGTGCTACTTATAGAGATACGCTGAAAACTGAGATTCTAAAAAATCTTGCAGTTGAAATGCCCGACACAAAAGTAAATAATATTTATTTTAGCAAATTTATCATACAGTAACATAAATTATGTCAGAAGTATTATCACAATCCGAAATAGATGCGCTGTTAAAAAGCGGTGGAGAAACTGTTCCACAAGCCCAGGTTGAGGATGAGGTTGTTCCTTATGATTTTAGATTACCAAATAGGATCTCTAAAACTCAATTAAGGACAATCAGGAACATTCATGAAAATTTTGCAGAAAGTCTAAGTTCATTTCTTGTAACAAAACTTCAAACAGTTGTAAACATAAAAGTTAATAGTATAGATCAGATTTACTATTCAGAGTACGTACTTTCTGTTCCCAATCCTGCCTGCTTATATACATTTCAGATAAAGAATACTGATATCAAAGGAATTTTGGAGCTCAATGCTGATTTAGCGTTAGCACTTGTTGATAGATTACTTGGCGGTAATGGTTCAAGTAAAAAACAAAGCAACAATATCACACTTATCGAACAAAAAGTTTTAAGTGTTGTTGTTGAGAAAGTGATGCTGGATTTAAAAAAGACATGGCAAATAATAGACAATATGGATTTTATTGTTGACCACTTTGAACCTGATGTTGATTTTGTACAATTAACATCACCAAATGAATCTGTGTTATTAGTTTCATTCGAGTTTTCGTTTGGTGAAGAATCCTATTTGATGAACTTATGTTTTGCAACTTTTGCATTTGATTCGATTCTTGCGAAAATGTCATCACAAAAATTTTCATCGTCAAGACCATCAAAGAACCAGGGGAAAACAACAAAAGAATTAATTAGCAAACATTTAAATCGTACTTATGTCCCCGTAACAGTTGAGCTTGGTAAGTCTTCAATTTCTATAAAAGAACTTTCTGAGTTAAAGAAAGGTGATGTGATTGTTCTGGAGAATAAAATCTATGATGAACACATTGTAAAAGTTTATAACAAAGTATTGTTTTTCGGGCATCCCGGGATTACAAACAATCACAAAGCAATAAAAATCACAAAAAGTTTATTAAACAATAATTCATTCTAAGGAAAATCTGTGATGGAAGAAGAATTAAAACAAGGTGAAGATTCGAGAAAAGATGCGAGAAATGGCAAAGAAAAAGTTATAACCGAGGCTGAGCTTCCGGAGTTTGAAGAATCCAGATTCAGCGGTAATGATTCAATGGAAAAGTTAAACTTTCTCAAAGATCTTCAATTAAGTATTTATATCGAACTTGGCAGAACACAAATGCAGATTAAAGAAATTCTTGAGCTTGAGCGTGGGTATGTAATTGAGCTTGATAAACTTGCAAGTGAACCGGTTGATATTTTTGTCAATAACAAAAAAATTGCTGAAGGCGAAGTGGTTGTAATTGACAAACATTTTGGAATCAGAATCGTAAACCTTGTTGATATCAACAGCCGCCTAAAAGGACTTTAATAATGTCATTCTTTGAACTACTAAAACTGATTTTCCCGTTAATAATCATAAGCCTGATGCTGTATGGATTGCTTTATTTTGTCAAGAAATATTCTTTTAAGCGTGGCGGAAAAAGTTTATTAAATGTTAAAGTGCTTAACAACCAAATGATTATGCCTAAAAAGTTTTTATCTGTTGTGAAAGTAAAAGATAAACTTTTAATCCTTGGTATCAGTGAAACCAGCATAACTTTACTAAAAGAAATTGATGCTGATGAAAACGAATTGGCAAATGAATCGGAGCAAAACCCAAACCAGGGATTTGCAGACTTGTTAAAAAAATATCTTCACAAATGAAAAATAAAAATCACTATATACTATTTATACTTCTGTTTTTGTTAGCCTCAAATGTCTTTGCGCAGCAAACGCAGCCAACGCAAAGTCTTTCTTTTCCTCTGCCTAAAATTGATGTACAGGTTGGAAGTTCAAGCAACGGACAGGATGTTTCAGTAACGCTGCAAATTTTGTTGTTGATGACCATTCTTGCGCTGGCGCCATCATTAATGATTATGACCACTGCATACTTAAGAATAATCATTGTATTTCATTTTCTAAAAAGTGCACTCGGTACTCAGCAAATGCCACCAGGACAGCTATTAGCCGGTGTTGCACTTTTTATTACATTTTTTGTGATGGCGCCAACCTGGAATAAAGTGAATGAAGAAGCCCTAAAACCGCTTATGGATGAAAAGATAACAACTGAAGAAGCATATAATAAAGGTATTGTGCCAATAAGAGATTTTATGTTTAAGCATGTAAGAGAGGAAGATCTCGGTCTTTTTGTTTCGCTTGCAAATATGAAAAGACCAAATAATCGTAACGACCTCCCAACATACATTGTTATTCCTGCATTTGTATTAAGCGAATTAAGAACTGGATTTATCATCGGCTTCTTTTTATTTATTCCTTTTTTAATGGTGGATATGATTGTCTCAAGCATTCTTATGTCTATGGGTATGATGATGCTTCCGCCTATGCTGGTTTCACTACCGTTTAAAATACTTCTGTTTATCCTTGTTGATGGATGGAATTTAATTGTTGGTTCAGTAGTAAGGAGTTTTGGTTAATGACTGAAGAATTACTGGTTATGATTTTAAAAGATGCGTTTACAACAGCCTTCATAATATTACTGCCCATACTTGCAGTAGCAATGATTGTGGGAATCATTGTTTCGATATTTCAGGCGGCAACATCAATACAGGAGATGACGCTAACTTTTGTTCCCAAAATATTTCTAACATTGTTAACAATTGTACTTCTTCTTCCGTGGATAATAGATACACTTGTAGCATTTACTGAAAAATACTTCACAATGTTCATAACGCTTGTAAGGTAATAATGTTTGGTATAATAGATTTTATAATGGTGATACTTATTTTTATTAGAGTATCAACAGCATTAGTTACCTCACCTGTTTTTGGAAGTAAAATTGTTCCACTCCTACCAAAATTATTTTTTTCAATGGTTATTTCTTATGTAGTTTATCTTACAATTGATAGAAACAGCATAAGCAGTGTTCCAACAGGCTGGATGCTTATTATACTTTCAATTAAAGAAGCAATTACCGGATTAATAATAGGGTTTATGCTTCAATTTGTTTTTTGGGGTGTTTCTTATGCCGGAACTTTAATAGGGTTTGATATGGGCTTAACAATGGCGGAAGTTTTTAATCCCAGTTCCGAGGATAATAATAATATAATTGGGGAGTTTCTTTATTACGGTGCACTAATGATTTTCTTTATAATTAACGGACATCATTATATAATCAGTTCACTAAAACATTCCTTCTCGGTAATTCCTCTGGGTAAATTTACTTTAACAAAACCTGTTTACGATTTAATTATTATTTATTCAGCCTCAATATTTATAATAGCTGTTAAAATTGCTGCCCCTATTATTGTTTCATTTTTTCTAATTAACATTGCAGAAGGAATTATTGCCCGCATAATTCCACAGATGCAGGTATTTTTTGTGACTCAGCCACTTAAAATCGGAATTGGATTGCTGTTACTTGCATCAATAACACCACTTTATATCTACGTAATTAAAAATCTTTTACAGGATTATGAAAACAAGTTATACAACTTAATTGCTGCGATGGGGAGCTAAAAATGGCTGAACAAGATGGCAAAGAAAAAACCGAACAACCAACTAGTAAAAAGTTAGATGATGCACGAAGCAGGGGACAAGTTGCAAGAAGCAAGGAAGTAAATTCATTAGCTGTTTTTGGTACCGGGTTTGTTTTACTTTATTTATTCCAAAACTTTATAGGATCAAGGCTTAAAGATTTTTCCATTTCAATCTTTGATTCACTTGATACATTCCCGAACAGAATTTCACTAATCTCAAGTTTTATGACCGAATGGTTTTTCTTTTTTATACTTACGCTTGCCCCAATAATGGCAGGGCTTATAGTTATTATCTTTGTTTCAAATGTTTCGCAGGTAGGAATAAAATTGAGCCCAAAAGCATTAGAATTAAATTTGGATAAGCTCAATATATTTAAAGGAATAAAAAATCTTTTTTCTACCAAATCACTTGCCGAGCTTTTAAAATCTGTCTTCAAATTGTTACTTACCGGTGGATTTACATATTATATACTTAATGACTTAATCACATCTGCTACTGAATTAGAATCTTTTAGCATAAATCAAATACTTGTCTTTATGCTTGATTCAGCTTTTGCCTTAATCTGGAAAGTTGGTCTTGTATATCTTGCTATTGCTGGTGCTGATTTTGCATGGGAAAAATATAAGTTTAAAAAAGATATGATGATGACTAAAGAAGAAGTAAAAGAAGAATGGAAGCAAACCGAAGGTGATCCTCACGTAAAATCAAGAATAAAAAAATTGATGTTTGAAGCTTCAAAAAGAAGAATGATGAA
Source organism: uncultured Ignavibacteriaceae bacterium (assembly GCA_963809415.1). Classification (GTDB taxonomy): domain Bacteria; phylum Bacteroidota; class Ignavibacteria; order Ignavibacteriales; family Ignavibacteriaceae; genus IGN3. The sequence continues at coordinate 114,650 of CAWEJJ010000004.1, forward strand.
AGAGCTTCCCAAAGCTGATGTTGTTATAACAAATCCAACTCATTACGCTGTTGCTATTAAATATAATATGCAAAAGGATTCAGCGCCCGAAGTAATTGCAAAAGGTGTGGATGAACTTGCACAAAGGATAAAGGCGGTTGCTAAAGAACATAATATTCCAATCCAGGAAAACAGGGAACTTGCCCGGGCATTATATAAAATGTGCGATGTGGGCGACAAAATACCATCATCATTGTTTAAGTCCGTAGCCGAAGTGCTTGCTTACGTTTACAATCTTAAAAAATCTAAAAAGAAAAGTATTGTATAACTTGTGATGAAAATGTTTGGAAGAAATACGGATATTGTTTTAGCATTTGCTTTACTGCTTATGATTGGATTGATGCTTATTCCATTACCGGCGGGTTTTCTTGATTTCTTCCTTGCACTTAGTATAACAATTTCAATCCTGATTTTTGTTGTTTCGTTATATATCCAGACTCCATTGGAAATATCTGTATTCCCGGGATTATTATTAATCTCAACATTGTTCAGGCTCTCGTTAAATATAAGCTCAACCAGATTGATCCTTATTGACGGATATGCCGGAAAAGTAATTGAAACGTTTGGACAGTTTGTTGTCAGCGGAAATTATATAGTTGGATTTATAGTATTTATAATTCTGCTTATTGTTCAGTTTATGGTAATTGTAAAAGGCTCCGGACGTATTTCTGAAGTTGCCGCAAGATTTACACTTGATGCAATGCCAGGTAAACAAATGGCTATCGATGCAGATTTGAATACAGGCTTAATTACTGAAGCAGATGCAAGAAAACGTCGGGATAATATTTCGCGAGAAGCCGAATTTTATGGTGCGATGGATGGTGCCGGTAAGTTTGTAAAAGGGGATGCAATTGCCGGGTTAATTATAAATGTAATTAATATAGTCGGCGGATTTATAATTGGTATCGGGCAAAGGGATCTTTCAATAACAGAAGCTTTACAGCATTACACCATCCTTACAATTGGAGATGGTTTAGTTTCTCAAATACCGGCGTTACTAATTTCTACTGCTGCTGGTATGGTTGTTACAAGAAGTGCGGCTGGTACACCACTTGACACACAAATTAAAAGTCAGTTGCTTGCAAATTCACGTGTACTTGGTATTGTTGCCGCTACTGTTATAATCTTTTCTTTTTTACCAGGGATGCCAACAATACCTTTTGTTTTAATTGGAGCAACTTTGGGAGTAACGTCTTTCGTTAAAAATAAAAACAAAGTAAATGAAGCTACTATTATAGAAGAAGAACTTGTTAGTTCCGAAAAGGGTGAAGAAGTTGTAGAACAATATTTACAGGTTGATCCAATTGAGATAGAAATCGGTTACGGTTTAATTAGTCTGGTTGATGAAGCGCAGGGAGGAAATTTATTTAATAAAATATCTTCAACAAGAAAATTTATTGCATTAGAATTTGGAGTTCTTATTCCACCTGTGCGTGTACGTGATAACTTGCAGCTTTCACCTAATGAATACATTATTAAGATTAAAGGAAACATCGTATCTTCATTTGAAATTCATCCCGATAGATTTCTTGCAATGAATCCGGGCGGTATTGAAGATAAAGTTGACGGAATAGTTACTAAAGATCCTGCGTTTGGCTTGCAAAGTTATTGGGTAACTCGTGAAGAAAAAGACAGGGCGGAATTGTTAGGTTTTACAGTTGTAGATTCAATCTCTGTTTTGTCGACTCATTTGCAGGAAACTCTTAAGACTAACTTTGATAAGATTTTAAGCAGACAGGCAGTTAAACAATTACTTGAGAATCTGAAGAAAGACTATCCGGCAGTAATTGATGATATTTCGGCTGATGTTTTACCACTCGGCACAATTCAAAAAGTGTTACAAAACTTACTTAAAGAATTAATCCCTATTAAAGATTTAGTACAAATTATAGAAGCTTTAATTGATTATTCTAAAGTGACAAAAAATATTGATGTTTTGACAGAGTATGTTAGACATTCATTGAGCAGCACAATTGCTAATCTATATAAAGATGGCAACGGTATTATTCACGCTTCGGCAATAAGTGAAAAACTTGAAGCATTTATTACCAATTCATTTCAGAGTCAGAAAGATGCAATACAAACATTGGGTATGAATCCTTTAATGTTATCCGATTTGAAAAACAGGATGCAAAATGTAATTGACAAGTTTGATGCATTGGGTTATAAACCTATTCTTATAACATCAGCCACAATCAGACCATATTTTTATAGATTAATTAATTCTTCATTTCCAAACGTAACAGTTCTATCATACACTGAACTTCCATCACAAGTTGAAATAGAATTTATCGATAACCTGGAGCTAACAAATGTATATTAAAAAATTCAGAGCATCGTCGTTAAAAGAAGCAACACAAATTATGAAAGATGAGCTTGGCTCTGAAGCTCTAATTTTAGGTACCAAAGTAGTTAATGACGATATTGATAAGAGAATTAAGTTATACGAAATAACCGCCGGGATTGATAAATATGAAGTTGCTTCTGAAACAAAAGCAAAAATATTTAAGTCTATTCCTCCGGTTGAAGCTAATTTTGTTGATGAAATGAAAAAGATGTCTGACAAAGTTTATCAGCAAAATCAAAATCACAAGCAAAAAATAAATGACACCTATGGATTGAAAACAAAAGCTGCGGGGGACATTAAGGTACCAAAAGATAAGCCGGCTGCAGATGATAAATTGAAAGAAATTATAAAAAACCTTACAGAGAGAGAGGTTCAGAAATCAGTTGTAATTTCAATTATGGAACAACTTAAAAAGTATAAGAATTTTTTATCTAAAGATAATATCGAAAATTATGTTCAAACTTGTCTTAGCTCATTAATCTTAACTAAAACATTGGATTTGAATAGTAAAAAACAAAACAAAGTTATTGCACTTGTTGGTCCAACCGGTGTTGGCAAAACAACAACGATTGCAAAACTTGCTTTGATTGCAAAGATAATTCACAAACTTGATGTTGGGCTAATTTCAATTGATACATACAGACTCGGCGCAATAGATCAATTAAAAAGTTTTGCAGATGTTAGCCATACGGATTTTCTTGTAGCTTATGAACCGAAAGAAATGCCTGCATTGTTAAAGAAATTTAGCAAAAAAGATATTGTTTTTATTGATACGGTTGGAAGAAATCATAAAAATGAAGCACAACTTAAATCTAATCTAGATTTTCTTGCATCTATAAAAGTTGATGAAACATTTTTAGTCTTGTCTGCAACAAGTTCGACAAAGAATCTTACCGAGATAGCCAAAAAATTTAAGATTTTTAATTATAGTTCATTCATTATTAGCAAAATAGATGAAGCGGTTGTTCATGGTAATATAATTAACCTTTCCACTAAAACTGCGAGTCCAATTGCATTTTTAACTAACGGTCAAACTATTCCTGATGATATAATTTCTGCTGATAAAGATTACATAGCAAACTTAATATATACAGGTCAACTAAGATCATGACCAGTCAGCTTGACAGGATAAGTGAACTTGAAAAGTTATTTAGTTCTGTCCCAAATATCTCGCAAAAAATATTGGCGGTAACATCAGGTAAAGGTGGAACAGGAAAGACATTTTTTGCTGCAAACTTTGCTTATCAATATGCGATATCACATAAGGTTTTATTGATTGATCTGGATTTTAATTTATCGAATCTTCATTTGCTTTTTAATGCTTATCCACAAAAAACATTAAGTGCTTATTTTGAATCCAAAGCATTATTTAGTGAGATCATTATTAATAATAAACCAAATCTTGATATAATTTTTGGTGATGCCGGTTTGATTAGTACAAGCAAGCCAACAATTCATCAATTACAAAATATGCTGGGTGAAATAAATAATGTTGATAATAAATATGATCTGATAATTTTTGATTTGGGAGCAGGTATTAGTGATGAAAATCTTTTTGTCCTGTCCAAGGCTAAAACTAAACTAATTTTAACAAACCCTGAACCAACTGCTTTAATGGATGCATATGTTTTAATAAAACTGCTAAAGCATAATGAAACAAGTGAAGGGCTTCATGTTATTGTTAATAGATGTCTGGATGAAGAAGAAGGGAATAAAGCATTTACAAATCTTAAATCCGCAGTGGATCATTTCCTAAAAGTAGAGATAAATTATTTATCCTGGCTTTTGGAATCAGCAGAAGTTAGAAAATCAATTATTGACCAAAAACTTTTATCTTTAAGCAGCAAATCAAGTCAGCCCATAAGTTCAATTCAGGCAATAGTAAACAAGATTATTAAAATTCATCAAGTGTTTAATATTAACCAATCCAGTTCAAGCATTTCTAACAAAAGCCTTAAAAACAGCTTTTAATCATAATTAATAAAGTTTTTTTCCGCCGCCATTATTGGTACAGGGTTTGCCTAATCTATGCAGAGGAAAAAATGAATAAAGTACTATTACAATTTGGACTATTGATCTTCTGTTTTGCCCTGATTTTTTTCAGTCAAAGAGGGATGCCGCTACAGGATGTAGTTATTAAATCATTTATAGTGTTTATAACATTAACAATAGTTATAAGCATAGTGGCGTTGTTCATTCTAAAGATCATAAATAAAAACGAAACTTTAACTACTGCAGATTCAAATAAAAGTGAGTAATGAAGAATGCATAATAATAACACAGAACTCTGGTCGCAATTCAAACAAAATCAATCACCAATTCTAAAGAAGCAAATTATTTTAAATTACGTAAACCTGGTTCATTATGTAATTCATCATTCAAAATTTGGGATGAATAATATTCTTGATGAAAGAGATTATTTTCAATACGGAATTGAAGGTTTGAATGAAGCAATAGATAGGTTCGACCCTGATTACGGTACCAAGTTTGAAACTTATGCAATACAGCGAATACGCGGAAAAATTATTGATGAACTTAGAAAATTACAAAGTAAATTTAAAAATGATGAAAACGGGTCTACAATAGAATCATTTTATACAAATGTTTCACTTAGCAAATCTCCGGAGGATGAAGATGGTTATACACTTGGAGAAGTAATTTCAAATGATGAAGAACCTATATCCATTACTGTAGAAAAGAATGAGATGAAAGAATATTTAATGGAAGCGATTAAGAATCTTAATGAAAGGGATAGGTTGTTATTAAGCTTGTATTACTTTGAAAATCTAAACTATAAAGAAATTGCAGAACTTATGAAAATTACAGTCTCAAGAGTTTCACAGATTCATTCACGTATAGTTAAAAGTCTTAAATCTAAATTAATGGTTTTAAATGAATAGTTATTCCGAAAACATTGAAGTTACCAGGGAAAAAAACAAACGATTACTTTCCAGTATAAGAAATCTTCCTGCAGTTCCATTTATCATGGTTGAGCTTTCTAAAATGCTTGATAATCCACGAACAGGTGCCTCTGAATTAGGCAGATTAATAAGCAAAGATCAGGCGATGGTAGCGAAAATACTTAGTGTTGCAAACTCACCTTTGTATGGATTGCCGCGCAGAGTTTCCACTATAGAGTTTGCAATTGTAATACTTGGCTTTGATCATATAAAAAATATTGTGATAGCACTTTCGATGATGGAGGCTTTTAAAAGTAAAGAAGATAAAAATTGGAATAGAAGAACATTCTGGCTTCATTCACTTATTACAGCAAGTGCCGCAAAAAGGATTGCCGATGATCTTGGTTATAGGAAATCCGGCGAGGCTTTTACTTGCGGTTTGCTTCACGATCTGGGCATCTCTGTAATACAAAGATACTTTTATGAAGGTTTTAAAGAAATTATAAGTCTGGTTAATGAACAGCAAAACAAATATACAAATGCTGAAAAAAACGTTTTAGGAATATCACACCAGGAAATCGGACAATTTTTAATAGAAAAATGGAATTTACCTATTTCACTTGGTGACGCTATTTTATTTCATCACAATCCTTCAGAAGCAGAAAATGAAAGAGAAATGGCGGCAATAATTCATCTGGCTGATTATATGACACAACGCTTTGTAATTGGCGAATTAGGCTGGGATGAAAATTATGAACTTGATATGGGCATAATTGATATACTAAATCTTGGTGATCAAAATTATTTAGAAAGTTTCATTCAAAGTTATGAACAGTTATTCCGTGTTCAGATTGATTCAATAAAATTCTAATGAGGAGATAATGGAAGAAGTGACTCAAGAAATTCTTGATAAAAAAGAAAAAACACAAAAGGTACTTACAAATGTTATAAACTTGCCGGTTATTCCCAAAGTGATGTTTGATACAATTAAGCTTTTAGATAACCAATACACTACCGCCAGCGAGTTGAATAAAATAATTTCAAAAGACCAGGCTTTATTAACAAAGATTTTAACAATAGCAAACTCACCGTTATACGGGTTACAAAGAAAAGTTACAACAATCGAGTATGCAATCTTAGTACTTGGTTACCGTGAGCTTAAAAATATTATTTCTGCTCTTTCTGTTGCCGAAGCATTTAAAAATATGAGTGATAAATATTTGAACTCAAAAGAATTTATGCTTCATTCTTATCTAACCGGAACTGCTTGTAAGAAATTTGCTTCAGATGTTGGATTTAATAATTCCGGTGAAGCATTTATTGCTGGCTTTTTACATGATATAGGGATTTCAATCGTTCACAGATATTTGCATTCAAGCTATATAAGTATAGTTGAGATGGTTGAAACCAAAGGAATAACTTACAGAGATGCTGAACTGGAAATTCTTGGGATGACGCATGAACAAACTGGTTACTATTTATTAGATAGATGGAATTTTCCTAAAGAAATTTCTGAACCAATTCTTTCACACCATCAGCCGGGTGGTCCCGGTTCCAGCCCTGTTTTAGGAGCCGTTGTTAATCTTGCTGACTATATCACAAACCGCTTAAAGCTTTCTAACGCACCATGGGATAAGGATGTAGTGCTTGCACCTTTTACGGCAAGTAAATTTAACCTTGAACGTGAACTTGATGTTGAAAGATTTATAGATGGATACCGAGATATTTTTTGGAACCAAATTGAATTTGTAAGGTTTTTAAGTTGAGATTATTAAAAGAAAACAGACATGAGTATTTACCTTTTTTAAGTTCCGTGGAACAACTTGAAAAATCAAGTAATGGCAAATACAAAATAAAAGTAAATACAAATATTCCTTTATCCCGAGAGCAAGTTAGTGTTTTATCCGGGGGTAATGTTAAGATAGATTTATTGACATTTTCTGAAAAATTGAGTTCGATAAATCAATCCCAGCAAATTATTGAATCCTTTAAATCAGAAGCCAATCTTTTATCTTTTTTTTCTGATATCGAAATATTTTCATTAAATGATAAGTTAAATGAATGTGAACCGCTTAGTAATAATTGCAATCAAAAACTTCATTATTTTATTAAAAATTATCTGAAGAACGGTATTCTTGATTGGGTTGCTGAATCAAAAAATCTAAAGTTTTTACCATGGGATGTAGATGCTGCAGCAGCAAAATCTGGGTTGCGTTGTTTAGTTGTTCCTATATTCAGTAACAATAGATTTGCCGGCGTTTTAGCAGCACTTACAAATCTTAAGTATTTAAGTGCAGATTCATTTGAGTACAGATCGCTAATAACTATTCTTAATCTTATCTTTTCAAGATGGGAGTATCTCCGCTTAAAAGATGAATTGAATAAAACCTATAATGAATACCAGACATTGCAATCAAAACTTTTTAATGATTTTAAATACGCTGCAATTGGTGAACTTACAAGTAAAAGCATTGAAGAAATTGGGTCCCCGCTGCAAGTAATTATGAGCTACACAGATTTGCTTCAAAAGGAAAATCCTGAAATGGATGCAGAAGCGACAGAACTTATAAAAACCCAGGTTCATAATATCAAAGAAATTCTTGATCGGCTTGGTAACTTTATAAATAACAGCGATAGTAAACCTAAACTGTATTCTTGCTCAATTAATACTGCTATTAATGATTTTTTTAAAGTTATCGAACACAGTTTGCATGCTGATTCTTATGAATGTGTTTTGGATCTTGAAGATAAAATACCTTCAATACTGAGTAACTATAACAGCTTAAAGCAGATACTTATGAATGCGTTCAGTTTAATAAATCCTTTGCGTGGTTCAGGAGGAGGAATGATAATTCAAAGCCGTTATAGTAACGAAACAATAATTGTTAAAATGTTATTTACAGATACAATCGATTCATTATCTAATGAAGATAAAGAATTTGGATTAAATATTTTAAATCACCTTATGGAAAAACATGAAGGTGAATTGAGAATAAACGGTAATTCGGATAGAGGAACCGGTTTAATTTTTTCTTTTCCATTAAAAAGAAAAAAAAGGGATTAAAAAATGTTAACAGGATTACTTGTAACAAAAATTTCCATAATTGCTATATCGATTTTTGTTTTAGCCTTCTTTCTTTTTAAAAGATACAGATCAAAGGACAAAGCAAATTTAAAACTAAAACAAAATATTCAACTACTTCGCACAGAAAAACTGTTGACTCATTCAGATAAAAAACTGGAAAAGAAAAGACAACATTTGATAAAGAAAATAAAAGTATCTGACGAAGGGAATCAAGAAAAAATAATAAAAAAAGCAAGAAAAATGGGATTACCCGCTGGTGAAATTTTGCTTGCCATTAAAATTCATATGAGTACAAAATAACTTTTAAAGTTTTATAACATTAGTGAGAATGAAATGATCAAAGGTATTTATCAATCTGCAAGAAGCTTGCTGGCTGCTAATAAAAATATGGAAAGAATTTCAAGTAATCTGGCAAATCTTAATACTATCGGATTTAAAAAAGAAGGGCTATTTTCTGAAATTCTCAGATCTGCTGGAAATTCTGAAATACGAAGTTCTGTTGATTCCTCGCAGGGTGATATTTATGAAACAAAAAATCCTCTTGATCTTGCCATTGTTGGTGATGGGATGTTTACTATTAAAACAGAAAATGGTTTTGAATTTACAAGAGATGGAAGCTTTAAAATTTCTGATGATGGATTTCTTGTTAGTCAAAAAGGTGATAAAGTAATGGGGAAAAACGGTGAAATAAATCTTCAAGAGTATTTAAATAGTGAGCAAACAGATATCAAAGTAGCAAACAATGGTGAGATAAGTATTAATAATACGCCCGTTGCCGATCTACTTGTTGTTAAAATTGATAATTATGAAAATAGAAAAATGGGTTTAAATTTTAACTCTACACAAGATATTCAAGATATTGCTTTGGAATCTGAATTTGGACTAAAACAGGGTTACCTTGAAGAATCAAATGTAAATCCCATGATTGAATTGGAAAATATGATCAGCGTTTCTAAAGATTATGAAACTGCTTATAAGATGGTTAATTATTTGGACGGCTCATTAGAAAAAACAAATGATCTTGGAAGAATTTAAAAGTTTAATAGGAGATTATTATGAGTAATAGAGCATTAAGAACAGCAGCTTCAGGAATGTTTGCGCAGCAGATAAACATTGAAGTGATTTCAAATAATATGGCAAATATGAATACAACAGCATTCAAGAAAAACAAGGCTGAGTTTCAGGATTTGATGTACCAGGAAGTTTTAGTTAATACCGTCAATTCAACTACACCAGGTAATTCAAACGCAGGGACAGGAACAGTACAAGTTGGTAACGGAGTAAAGCCTTCATCTACACAAAAATCTTTTTTGCAAGGTGATATAACCGCTAGCAACAATCCGTTAGATGTTGCAATCCAGGGTGAAGGATTTTTTCAGGTAAGAAAAGTTGACGGAACAATGGTTTATACTCGTGATGGTTCATTCAAATTAAACTCGGAAGGCAATCTTGTTACAAGTAGCGGATACTTACTTGATCCTGAAATTGCTCTTGATGAAAATTCTGTCGGAGTAGTTATTGGGAAAGATGGTGCCGTTGAATTACAGCAATCAGATGGGAACAGAGTTCCGGTCGGAAACATTCAACTTGTTAGATTTTTAAATCCAGGAGGATTACTTGCTCTTGGTGATAACCTTTACAGCGAAACACCAGAAAGCGGCAGACCAATACTCGGAAACCCGGGGCTTGATGATTTTGGCGAACTTCAACAAGGTTATCTTGAATCATCAAATGTTGATGTTGTGGAAGAAATGATATCAATGATAACTGCACAACGAGCTTATGAACTTAACAGTAAGACTGTAAAAACAGTTGAAGAAATGATGACAATGGCGAACAACCTTAAAAGATAATAAATAAAATGAAGTTCGTTTTATTCATATTGTTCGGAATACAAATACTCGCTCAAACATTTGAACAGGATGCTGAAAAGTATTTGCAAAAGAAATTCCCGGAATACGAAAAAATTGAGCTGCAGCTTCAAAAAAATAATTTTTCGGATGTGAAGATAGTTGTTGATCACACAAGAGAAATTAATTTGGAGCACAATACAGCCTTCATTCCGGTTGTTGAAACAAAAAAGGGAAAAGAATCTCGATCGACAGTTTTTGTAAAAGTAAGATTGTTTAAAAAAGTTTTTGTAGCTGTAAAAGATTTTGAGAAAAAAGAAGCTTTAACAAAAAATGGTTTTGAAGAAAAATTATCAGATGTTACAAATCTTAATGGCAACCCTGTGAAAATTAATTTTGACTTTATTAATCATAGGTCAAAATCATTTTTTAAAAAAGGTGATATCCTTTTTGAAGAAAAAATTGAAAAGGTACCTGTGATTAATATTGGTGATAAAGTGGTTGCAGAAGTAATAAATGGCAATGTAATTCTTACTACATCTGCTGTTGCCAGACAATGTGGCAGCACTGGTGATCGGATTGAACTCGTATTACCAAAAAATAAAATAATTACAGCAAAAATTGTTAACGCAAAAAAAGTAATTGTTGAGTAATCTTATGAAAAAACTAATTTTAATATCAATTATCGTAGTTGCCACTGTTTATCCACAAAATATGCGTAAGAATTCTTTTTACTCATTATTTTCTGATCAAAAAGCATCTTATGTCGGCGATGCAATAACAATTATTGTTGTTGAGTCTTCGCTCGCTACAAATAAAGCTAAAACAAGCAGTGGAAAAGAAAGCGATTTAGGATATAACCTTGCCGGTTCTGTTAACGGCAGTGCTTTACCTGATGTTAATCTTGGGATCGGTTCAAAAAATGATTTTAAGGGAGCTGGGTCAACTGAAACCTCGGGTATCATCCAAACAAAAATCAGTGCAACGATTGATTCGGTTTTAAACAATGGCAATTTAATTATTAGTGGAAGCAAAAAAATTACAATCAACGGCGAGGAACAATTAATTAATATAAAAGGAGTTGTTAGAACTTCAGATGTTAGAGCTGATAATTCCGTCTTATCATATAATATTTCTGATGCTGAAATAAGTTTTGAAGGAAGCGGACTTATTGATGACGCTCAATCGCCAGGCTGGTTAACCAAATTTTTTCATTGGATTTTTTAAGGATAATTATGAAACGTGTTAGTAAAGTTTTAATTCTTAGACTTCTGAAAAATATTTTTTCTAATAAGAGTATTATTTCAACTTTGATTAATCCGAAAAGAAATTTTTTAATTAGTCCAGATTTTTCATGCTTTCAAAAATCCTGGATTCCTCAAAATAGAAACCTGAATATTTTTAAAATTTTATTACTGCTATTTATTTTTTCCTCTTTTATTCATCCACAGAGGATTAAAGATATTGCAACAATATCGGGTAACAACTCCGAACAAGTTATTGGTTATGGTTTAGTAGTTGGATTGGCAGGAACCGGTGATAGTTATCGAACGCAATTTACTATGCAGTCAATAACAAGTATGCTAAAAAGATTTGGTATTACTGTTCCTCAGACGGATGTTAAAACAAGAAACGTTGCAGCGGTAATGGTAACGGCAAATTTAAATTCAAATTTTAAACCCGGGGCTAAATTTGATGTTACAGTTTCTTCGATGGGTGATGCCTCAAGTTTGCTTGGTGGTACCTTACTTTTGACCCCGCTATCCGGCATCAGCGGGGATGTTTATGCTTTTGCTCAAGGATCAATGTCTGTTGGTGGTTATGATTATAAAACGCCTACAGGTAATAGAATTGCAAAAAATCATACTCTCGCTGGCAGAGTTCCGCAAGGTGGAGTAGTAAAGGAATCACTAGAAAATAAATTATCCAATGATCAGCAAATTAGTGTTTATCTAAGAATGCCCGATTTAACGACTTCAAATAATGTTACTAATTCTATTAATTCAAAATTTGGTGATAGTATTGCAACATCTGTTGATGCTTCTGAAATAAGAGTAAATGTTCCCGGTGATAGACAAAAAAATATTGTGGGATTTTTAGCTGAACTTGAAGTATTAAATGTTCAAACAGATTACGTTGCTAAGGTGGTGCTTAATGAAAGAACAGGAACTGTAGTTGCCGGATCAAACGTTCTAATAAAACCAGTTTCAATTACACACGGTAGTTTAAATATAACAATTGAAAACTATCCAATCGTTTCACAGCCCGGCGCATTTTCAAACGGCACTACCGCAGTGATTAATAATTTCATTCCATCTGTTAGGCAGGATTCAACAAATACAATTGCAATTTCAGGAGCGTCAAATGTTCAGGAAGTTGCAAGCGCACTTAATTCCTTAAAAGTATCACCGGAAGAAATCATAGCAATATTCCAAGCCTTAAAAGAGGCTGGGGCTTTAATAGCAGAATTAGTTATAATCTAAGATGAATCAACTAAGTTTAAAAATAACTAACGAACAAAAGCATATTGCATTTACACCCGAACCGAAAAATTATTCTGTTTCGGAAAAGCAAAAACTTGCTAATGCTTCTAAGCAGTTTGAAAGCTTGCTTACCTCAATGATGCTTAAAAGTATGAATCAAACCGGTGGCGGGATGTTTGGTGAAAACAGTTTTGGTGGAGATTTATTTGATTCCATATTTCAAAATGAAATTGCCGACCAGATTTCCAAAGGAACCGGGCTTGGTGTCGCTAATCAAATTTACCAGAGATTAACAGGGGAGAAGTTAACCGGCGATATTCTAAATCCACATTTGGAACCAATAAAAAAACAGCCAAAGATTGAGGTAAATTCAACCACTACAGAAGTACCTGTTATCAAACCTTCAAATCAGTCTTTAAACAGATTAAGTAAGTATGAAGACATAATAAATAATGCTGCTGAACTTCACGGTGTGGATAAAAATATCATTAAATCGGTTATTTTGGCAGAATCGTCAGCCAAAGAAAATGCGGTTTCATCTGCAAATGCCAAAGGATTGATGCAAATAATTGATTCAACTGCAGATTATCTGGGAATTAGCAATGTTTTTGATCCGAAAGAAAATATTACGGGGGGGGCTAAATATTTATCCGAACTTCTTCGAAGATATAATGGGGACTTAGGATTTGCTCTTGCCGGATATAACGCCGGACCAGGAAATGTTGATAAATATAATGGGATTCCATCGTTTTCTGAAACACAAACTTATGTAAAACGGGTTATGGGTTATCTTAAAAATTTTAATGAGGCAGAAAATGTATTATGATAAAATATTAGAATTGAATTATGAACAAACTTCAAACTTGACTGATTTTGTCAACATACTTAGGCATTTGCAAAGTTCTATAATCAAAAATGATTTAGAAGGTATTGAAATCGCTGTTGATCAGCAAGAAAAGGTCTTACATCGTATAAAAAATTGTGAGGGCAATAGAGCTGAGGCAATAAAGGTTTCCTTAAATCATTATGAAATCGAAGCTGATAAATCCGAATCATTAGACGTACTTGCTGATGTATTATTAGCACTTAATCCTGAAGTTTATAATGAGTTTAATCAATCAAGAACAATCCTTTTGGAAAAAGTAAATGAGGTTTTGTTAATTAACCAGCAAAATGAAATCATAATTAGTAACTCAAGAAAATTTATTCGTGATTTAATTAAAAATATTCTTGGCTCAAAGAAAGAAAATTTTTTTGATAGAAAAATTTAGAGCTATATAATGTCATTAACAAAAATATTTGATATATCGTCAAGAAGTTTATCAGTCTATAGAAAGGCTCTTGAAGTAACGTCGCACAATATTGTTAATTCAGCTAACCCTGATTACTCAAGACAGCGGGTAATGTTTGAGACAGAAACTTCCAATTTTACAGCAGGATTAGTTTGGGGCAACGGTGTAAAGATTGCTGATGTATCACGTGTTAGAGACCGCCTGGTTGATGTTCATATTATCGGGATAAATCAAAAGTTTTCTGACAGCAACAGGCAAAGTCAGTTAGTTGGTGATGTTGAAAAGATCTTCTCAGAACCTTCTGATCTTGGCATTTCAAATTTGATGACAACATTTTTTAACAGCTTTAATGAACTTGCGGTAACTCCCAATTCCGTTCCGTTAAGAACAAATGTTTTAAATGCTGCAAATAATCTTTCAGCAAAAGTAACATCCGTAAATCAATCATTAACAACTCTTAAAGGAGACGTTAAACAAGAATTTCAACAGAAGGTAACTTCTGTTAATTCCCTATTAAAACAAATTCATCAAATAAATTACGAGCAATATTCAAACTCTTACAATGGCGTTCCCGTTAATGATCTTCTTGATAAAAGAGATTCATTAGTTGATGAACTTAGTAAATTAGTAAACATTAGTGTCGTTTATGATGATAACAATTCCGCTGTAATTTCCATTGGCGGGGCTTTAGCTGTGGATAGAATGCATGCTGCAGAGTTTGTTGCAGAAGAAGTAAACGGGAAATTAAATCTAAAAGTTAAAGACGGAACTTATCCGATCGTATTAACCGGAGGTGAGTTAAATGCATTGTCGCAAGTTTATTCAAAAAAGATTCCTGCTTACCAGGAAAAACTTGATGCTGTGATAAATAAACTTGTAGAAGCTGTAAACAGTGAACATGCTAATGGCTACACAATTACTGATCCGCAGGAAACCGGACTTAACTTTTTTGACGGTTACGAGAACGGAGAATTAATAATTAATTCTGAACTTAATGATGATCCAAATAAAATTGCAATTTCTTCCGATGGAACCGAAGGTAATGGAGAAATAGCATTACGAATTGCACAACTTACAGATACAAAATTAATAGATGGAAATACATTACAGGAAAGTTATTCATCAATGATTAACGGGCTTGGCAACGATGGGATGCTTCAGGATAATTATACGCAGGCTAATCAAATGGTTTTGGATGAACTTGCACAATTAAAAGCTTCTCAGTCCGGTGTTTCGGTTGATGAAGAGATGACAAATGTTTTGAAGTTTCAAAGAACTTACGAAGCATCAGCTAAGCTTATCACAATTGCTGATGAGATGTTGCAAACAATTTTAAATATGGTGTAAAATGCGCATTAGTGATTTAATGATTTCCGACAATTATCTCGGAAGCACAAATAAGATTAAGGATAGAATTTCTGTTTTGAATAAACAAATTCTTAGCGGGAACAAAATTGAAAAACCTTCTGATTCACCTACCGGTACATCAAGATTATTTAGAATCTCAGATCAAATGGGGCAGGTTGAAACTTATCAGAAAAATATCCAAAACAGTCTCTCTTTTTTAGATGAGACTAACTTTGCTATGGAATCGATACAATCAGAGGTTCAAAATCTTGTTAGCAAATTAACAGACCTCCAAAACCCAATTAATCAGAGCAATTTGGATTTGTATGCTAATATGATTGATAACTCATTAAAAATAATGCTTGAAACTGCAAACACAAAAGTTGATGGCAAATATGTTTTTGGTGGTACCGATTATTCTGATGAACCTTATGGAATTTCTGCTGACAACCAATCGTATGAAGTTAATACAGATACAAGTGGAAAAATAAATGTTAAGTTTTCTCAAAGCGTTGTTCAAAGTATAAACTTACCGGGATTAGAATTATTTGGGACTGTTGTATCTGCCAGAGGATTTTTTAATCCCTCTGATGCAGTTGGAACAATAACGAATAGTACATCAACAATTTATGATAATCTCGGGAATGAATATCAGCTGCAAACCAATTATCGAAAAACAGGTTCAAATATTTATCAAATGACTTATGATATTGTTGATGGAACAAATACGTCAGTATTCTCTGCTCCTCCTGCAGCAAAATCAGTTGAATTTAATTCTTTAAATGGAAACCTGGTTTCTGTTGATAGCTCAACGTCAAAATTATCTTTTGAAGTAAATGTTCCTGCAAGCAAAATTCAATTTACAATGGATTTTAAAACACTATCTGAAAATGATTCCACAACTTCAGTAAGTACATCAGCAAATCAACCCACAGATATTTTTAATACACTAAAGCAGATAAGCGATGATTTAAAAAACGGGATTATTCCGGATAGTGATAAAGTTGGGTTGGTAGAAAAATTTAATTCTCGACTTACATCAAAACAATCAGAAGTTGGAAATACAATTAATCAAATATCAACACTTGAAAATATGTTAACCCAGCAGAGTTATAATTTGCAGGAATTAGCACAAAATGAAAATGGGGTAGATGTAGCAAAAGCAATTGTTGATTTACAAAACCAGGATTATTTACTTCAGGTTTCACAAAAACTTGGTTCAATACTTTTACCTAAGACGTTGCTTGATTATTTATGATAAAAAAATACAGCACATTTAATGGTTTAGTTTTAGGAATACTATCAATCTTCGGAGCTTTTTTGCTTGAAGGGGGAACTGTTAATGCGCTGTTTTTACTATCCCCAATTATTATTGTATTTGGCGGAACTTTTTCAGCGGTAATTATTGGATTTGGATATGAAAATTTTAGGAATATGTTCAGACTTGTTAAGCTTGCATATTTCCCGCAAAAGTATGAACCTAAAAAAATTATAAACCAAATAGTTCAATTTTCATATAAAGCAAGAAAAGAAGGATTACTTGCACTTGATAGGGACATCAATAAAGTCGATTATTTTTTTTGTAAAAAGCTATTGCGCAATGTAGTTGATGGAACCGATGTAGATTCTTTACAGGACTTTGCAGAACTTGAAATAAAGTCAGTTCAGGAAAGACATTATTCTAATATTTTTATTTTTACAAAAATGGGTGGATATGCGCCCACGATGGGAATTTTGGGAACTGTGATGGGATTAATAATGGCTCTATCTCATGCAGGTGCAGATCCCAATTCATTAATTAAAAGTATTGCCACTGCATTCATCGCAACACTTTGGGGTGTTTTTAGTGCAAACTTAATTTGGTTACCAATTGCAGATAAATTAAAAAAATGTCATCTAGAAGAGAAACAAATGATGGAACTCTCTTTACAAGGAGTCTTGGCATTGCAGAGTGGGGATATCCCAGCAATGGTCAAAACAAGATTGGTAAGTATGCTGCCGCAAAAAGATCAGGAGAGCATGCTTTTTCAAAGAGAGTTAGACAAAAAAATAAGGTAGATGAGTTTGAAGAATCACCCTTTTCGGAAGGTGGAGAAAAAGATCGTTACCTTATTACTTATGCAGATTTAATTACTCTGTTGTTGGGGCTATTTATTTTACTTTACACGGCTTCCAATCTTGATGTACAAAAGTATGAAAATATGGTAAATGCTATGGATAATATTTTCGGGGGCGATCGCCAAACAATTAAAGTATTTCCCGAAACTAAATCATCAGGTGCATCTGTATTTGGAGATTTGAAAACAGATATTAATGATCTGATTGAAAAACATAATTATACAAGTTCAATTAAATTGGAAGAAAATACGCGTGGAGTTACAATCCATATTCTTGAAGATATTGTTTTTCCTTCAGGTAGTGCTGAGTTGAAAAAAAGTTCAAAAATTGTACTCCAACAATTAGCATCAATACTCAGGAAACTACCAAATGATATAAGAATTGAAGGACATACTGATAATGTTCCAATTAATACATCACAGTTTCCATCCAATTGGCATTTATCTGTTGCCCGTGCTTTAAGCACAGCTTATTTTTTAATGACTGAAGAAGGTTTGGACCCGGAAAAGTTATCGATTGTTGGATATGCCGAGTACAAGCCCATGGATTCTAATCAATCAATTATCGGCAGATCATCTAACAGAAGAGTTGACATAGTAATAATTAAATAAAATAAAGTTATGAAAATAAACACATATCAATTTGGTGAAATTGAGTTTACGGAAAATCTAATAATAAAATTTGAAGATGGACTGTTTGGATTTGAACATCTTCACAAATATCTCTTTATAAAAACTGATGAAGATCTTTTTTACTGGCTTAATTCAATCGAGCAGCCGGAAATCGCGTTCCCGTTAATCGGCACCAGGATTATTGATGAGAAATATCCCATAGAAAATGATAGCGAATCATTTGGGATTGTAACTTTAAGCAAGAATCCTGCTGATATAAAAATTAATCTTAAAGCTCCGGTTTACATTAACCAGGATAAAAAAAGTGGATTCCAGAAAATTATAGATAGTGATAAGTATCCTATCGATTACAATCTTTTTTTTGAAGAAAAATAAAGTTTATAAAATGCTAATACTTACAAGAAAACTAGAAGAAGAAATAAAAATTGGAAGCGGAATTACTATTAAAGTACTTTCTATTTCCGACAATACAGTAAAGATTGGAATCGATGCACCCTCAAATATCCAGATTGTTAGGACTGAGTTATACGAAAAGGTAAAAGAAAGTTCTGTTAAAGCTATTAAATCAATTAAAGATAAACCTATCGGTTTATCAAATCTTAAAATTAAAAAAATTGATTAAGCAATGTTTAAGGAACAAGTACCATTAATTCTTATTGTTGATGATTCTGATATTACAAGAGCGTCTTTAACAAGGATATTTAACGAATATAATTGTAAGACAGAGACTTGTGAAGATGGCATATACGGTATTCAGAAAGCAATTACTAACAAACCGGATATTATAATACTTGATATTCTTATGCCGAACCTTGATGGAATAAAAACTCTTCAGATAAAAAAAGTAATTGATGATCTTAAAAATATTCCCGTAATAATTCTTAGTGGAAACGTAAATAAAAGCAATATGCTTGCTGCAATTGAAAATGGTGCGGACAAAGTTCTACTTAAACCATTTAATGTTGGTGAATTAATTGAAACAACTAATGAACTGCTTGGTTATAAATTAGAAAAAAAAATGAGTTTGGAATTACCAACAAATGATTTTCAGGAAGATGCTGTAACCGATCTTCAAAAAATATTTATAGAATCTTTTCCATCACAAAAGAAAATCATTATTGATTCTGTAAATATCAGAGATAAAAATAAACTACAAGTAGTCTTTCATCAGATAAAAGGTATTGGAAAAACAGTCGGATTACCGCAAGTGAGTGATATATGCAGAAATTTAGAATTTAATTTGTCGTCTGATAAGGTTGATTGGAATTTTATAATCAGTCAATGTGAAAAAATGTTTTCCCTCGTTCCTAAAAATATTGTTGAATTAGATACAGAAAAATAAATGTTTGTAATAATCGGAATAGTGGTTGTAGTATTAGCAGTTGTTGGCGGATTTTTATTTGCCGGCGGAGATGTTATACTGCTAATTCAACCTGCAGAGTTTGTAGTTATCGTTGGAGCTGCAGTCGGGAGCTTATTAATTTCCGCACCACCTGCTGTAATGAAAAAAATAATAAAAACTTTACCCGGCATCTTCAAATCGCATGCTTACTCCAAAGCTGATTATCTTGAACTTTTAAAAGCGTTTAATGATCTTTTTCTTCTTGCACAACGAGAAGGCTTGCTATCAATTGAAAAACATATTGAAACCCCTGAAGAAAGCGATATACTTTCCAAAAATCAAAAATTTTTGAATAACGAATTAGCGAAAACATTTTTTTGTGATACTATGAAAGTCATGCTTTCCGGTGGTGTGCCGCCTCACGAATTAGAAAATCTTATTGATGCCGAAATTAATACTCTGGAAGCTGAGACAAAACCAGCGATAAATTCGATTACAAAAATGGGTGATGCTTTTCCGGGATTAGGAATTGTTGCTGCTGTTTTGGGAATCATAATTACAATGGGTTCAATTGATCAGGGCGCAGCTGTGGTTGGTGAACATGTTGCTGCTGCACTTGTTGGTACATTTCTGGGCGTTCTTTTGGCTTATGGATTTGTTGGTCCAATTGCTACAAACCTGGAAGTCGGGCTAGAGGAAAAAATGAGATATCTTGAAACAATTAAAGCTTGTGTTATCGCCTATGCAAAAGGCAATCCTCCAATTATTGCAGTCGAAATTGCAAGGAGAACAATATTTTCTGATGTTCGTCCCACTTTTAGTGAACTTGAAAATTATATGCGTGGGAAAACCGAGTAAATGAAAAGTGGTGATGAGAACATAATTATTGTAAAAAAAATTAATAAGCATGGCGGACATCATGGT
Source organism: uncultured Ignavibacteriaceae bacterium (assembly GCA_963809415.1). Classification (GTDB taxonomy): domain Bacteria; phylum Bacteroidota; class Ignavibacteria; order Ignavibacteriales; family Ignavibacteriaceae; genus IGN3. Next base: position 135,009 of record CAWEJJ010000004.1, read on the forward strand.
GGAGCCTGGAAAGTTGCTTATGCTGATTTTGTTACCGCTATGATGGCTCTTTTTATTGTGCTTTGGATTTTGGGGCAGGATAAAGAAGTTATTAAAAATGTTGCCGGTTATTTTAAGGATCCTGTTGGTTTTAGTGAAAAGATGAAAGCAATTTCTGTGATAGGCGCAGGAGTTTCATTGCCTTCAGACAGTTCAAGATCTATAATAGATAAAATTAATCAAAGAAAAATGGAGATGGAAAGATTGAATGCGATGAAAGACTCGATTGTTAAAAGTCTTTCGAGCAATAATGAATTTGCAAATTTGATGGACCAGGTTAAAATGGAAATTGTAGATGAAGGACTTAGAATTGAAATGGTCGAATCAAACGATGCTGTTTTTTTTGAAATTGGTACTGCTGAACTTAAACCCGAAGCGAAGAAACTTTTGAAAATTATTGAAAAAAATTTAGCGACGATTCCAAATAAAATTATTATCGAAGGACACACAGATTCCAGACCTTATGCTAACATTAGCGGAGGTTATACAAATTTTGAATTAAGTGTAGATAGAGCTAACTCTGCCAGAAGAGCTCTTGTTGAAGATGGACTTAATTATGGAAGAATTGACGAGGTTCGTGGTTATGCTGATTCAAGGTTACTTGATAAAAATGATCCATTCAATCTTGTTAATAGAAGAATTAGTATTATAATAAAATTTGCTACCGAGGAGCCCAAATGAAAAAATTAATTGTTGTTGAAGATGATAAAATAACACAGCAATTTTATTCTATGTTTTTTAACAAAAACGGGTTCGAGGCTATTATAACAGATAACGGTGATAAAGTTCTTGAAACTTTACACTTGGGAAATATTGGTCTGATCCTTATGGATATAAATCTAAGTAATACTTATCTTAAGGGTGAAAAAATTGATGGTATTCAACTATCATACAAAATTAAATCCAATGAACAACTTAAAAATGTTCCTTTGGTTTTAGTAACAGCTTATTCTTTATCAAGCCAGTTGAGGCAATTACTAAAAGACAGTAAAGCAGAGGATATAATTACAAAACCAATTTTGGATTACAATCGTTTTTTAAATAAAATCAATACATACATAACCAATTGACAGAAAAAGATAAAATATTAGTTGTTGAAGATGAACGTGACACACGATTCATCCTTGAAAAGCTGTTGACCAAAAATAATTTTGAAGTACTGGCTGTCAACAATGGTCAGGAGGCACTTAAGGCTCTTGAAACATATGACCCAAAAGTTATTTTAGCAGATTGGACCATGCCTATAATGGATGGATTGGAATTATGTGATCAAATTAAAAATAATGAAAAGTATAAAACTATTTATTTTATTATTCTGACCGCCAGAACTTCTTTAAGAGATCGTGTTACCGGGCTGGACGTTGGTGCTGATGATTTTTTGATGAAACCTATTGAAAACCAGGAACTGGTAGCAAGAATTAAATCTGGAATTAGAATTTTTAATTTGCAGCGTGAACTTAAAACAATAGAACACTCCAAAGCCATTGTAGAACTTGCATGTTCAATCGGGCATAATATTAATAATCCACTAAGCAGTCTTAAACTTGCAATAAGTGATCTTAAAGAAATTGTCGCATCAAAAAACACAAATCAAACCGAAGAGGACTTTCAAATAATACAGCAGTCTATTGAAAGAATTCAGACATTCGTTCAACAGTTGATACATTTGGAAAATCCGCAGATAATTAATTACAGCGATAATAGCAAAATGATTAAATTCGATTGATATTTTAGGCTTAAACTTTTCCAATTCTTTTCGATAATAAGATGGAGAACTGGGAAAATGCTAAAAAAAATCGAAAATATCACAGCAGCAGCTGAATTTAAGAATAACACTCGTTTTACCTCTGGTGTTCCTTCTTTACCCGCTATTTCAGGAGGAAAACCAAATGGTTCAGATTCATTAAGTTTTTCATCTGCATTCAGATACCTATCACAACTTAAATGGCAGCTAAAATCATTTGAGCAAACTGAAGCTGATGAGTTTAATATTGAATTTGAGGTAGATAATTTACTGTTTAGTACAAAAGTAAGTATTAATGATTCCAAATCATCCGACATCAACTATAAGATTTCAGATCAAAAAATTACCGGATTATCAGAACACAAATATCAGACGATAATTTCTTTTAATTTTGATCCTGCCGTTTATTCACAAGCTATACTTGTATCTTCAACAGAATATATTAAAAGATTATTTGAAAAATTTTCCTTATACGACAGCATTTTACTTAAAAGTTCAAACAACCCGGAGATTAATTCTATTTTTATTGATGGTGATGAAAAGAAATTACGGTCTGAACTTTCACTTATTCACAGGAACATAATTTCCTTTGTTGAAAAAGTAACGGGGGATGTTTTATCCACTAATCTTCGCATGAAACCATTTAATGATAATGGGGGAAAAATTATAAAGATACTTAATATCAATGTTAAGTTATAAAGTAATTCTGCCAGGTAATTTAACACAGATCAGGATAACAACATTCCAATTAATTTACCGGTTTAAAGTAAGCCGCTAATTATCACAGACCGGAATAAATCTATAGCTTATTCAAATCAAATATCACAAATAAACTTTGGATTAGACAGTATTCATTATATTAGAAAACTTCAAACTAATATTAATTTTGCTGAGCTTTTATTGAATTTTTGAGTATGCTGATATTAATTGTAACCTTATTCAGCAAAGTATATATTGGTTAATATTAGCCCATCGAAGTTATTTGTACACTATTTATTCTAACCTAAATTAAATATTTCTTAAAGAAGAAAACTTCACTTTATAATCCTAATATTTGTAAGATATTAATAGTCGTTTTGAAAAGGTAGTGATTTTCTACTGGCATTTAACTTGTAAAATAAATCAGGTTGTTATTAAAGTACTTACACATTACGATTAAGAATTTCCCGGTTTTTAAAGTCAATTTGTAAGGGGACATATTATTTTGTAGAAAATTAATTTTATTAAACTGATGTACGCCACTAAAAAACTATTTAATGAAGAAAATATATCTTTAAATTTTCAGGCAAGTCCGCATTTTGCATTTTACAGAATTTCATTTTCCGGGATACCTGTTTATGCAAATCAAACATTACTTCGTATGCTTGGTTTTAACACCTTTAAAGAAATGATGGAAACTTTTGAAAATGAAGAATCATTTCGCGAAAACTTTTCGCGGTCAAAATACGAACAACATTTTTTAAAAATAAATAATACTGAAGGGATTGAATCACGCTGGCGAAATAAAAACGGAAGAATTGTTTATGTCAACGAATTTATACAAAAATATTACAACTCATCTGATGACAGTGTTTGTTATGATTGTATAGCTGAAGACATAACAGAAAGAAAAATTGTTGATGAGCTTATAAGTGATGTAATCGGACGTGATTATGCAATAATAAAAGCTTTACCCGATATTTTATTTATCCTGTCAGAAGATGGAAAGTTTACTGACTTTAAAGCAGGAAGCAACTCGGAATTTCCAATATCTCCATCTTACACAATTGGCAAAAAAATATGGGATATTTTTCCTTATCCAATAGCAGAAAATATTTTTAGTTTAATTAAAGAGGCATATTCATCGGGTCAATTAAAAACGTATGATTTCAAACTTCAAAGTACTGAAACTGAAAAACACTATGAAGCTCGCATTGTAAAAAGTCATAATAATGAAATTCTAATGCTGTTACGAGACGTAACTAATCAGAAGCAAAACGAATCTCAAATATTAAAAATTGCAGAAGATCTAAAACAGATTAATGATACTAAAGATAAATTTGTTTCAATAATTGCACACGATGTAAGAACACCAATTATTGCCTTAATAGGTTATGCAGAAATTCTTGCAGAAGATATTGACGATCTTCAGAAGCCGGAAATAAAGGAATTTGCCTCAAGTATAGTTGATATTTCTAAACAAACTATCGGATTACTTAGCAACTTGTTAGAATGGAGTCGTCTTCAAACTGGGCGAATTGAATTTAATCCGGCACAATTAAATGCGTATTCATTATGTGAAAATTCGTTATCACTTCTTTTTTCCAATGCCGAACAAAAAAATATTACCATTACTAATAATCTTGATACAGAAACCTTTGTCTATGCAGACGAAAATATGATGCAATCAATTTTTAATAACTTAATTACAAATGCAATTAAGTTTACGAATCGAGATGGAAGTATTCTTATATCTTCATCAACAATAGATGATATGATTTGTTTTTCCGTAAAAGATAACGGAGTTGGAATGAGTGAAAATCAAAAAATAATGCTATTTGAGATGAACAAAGGCTTCACCACACCCGGCACCACAAACGAAAAAGGTTCTGGTTTAGGAATGATTTTATGCAAAGATTTTATTGAAAAGCATGATGGGAAAATCTGGGTAGAAAGTAAATCTGGCAATGGCTCGGAATTCTTCTTTACAATTCCTGCCTCTATAAAGGATTAATTCAGTAACAAAAAATCTTTCATAATAAAATCAGTTAAAAAAATCCGACCTTAATTAATTCTAATTCCCATTAAAAATATTATTAAAAAGTTTTACTATATCATTCATAAAATATGGTTTGGATATATAATGTGTGCATCCCTTGGATAAAAATTCCATTCGGTCCTTTTCAGCAGCAAAAGCTGTAACAGCAATTATTGGAATATCAGAATACCAATCAAGCTTTCTAATCTCCTGAGCTGTTTCAATCCCATCAATTCCTTCACCAAGATTTATATCCATAAATATTGCATCAAATCTTGTATCTCTTGCCATTTTGATTGCATCATAGCCACTGGTTGCAACTTTGCATTCCGCGATGTCTTTTAAACATCTCAATAAAAACTTACTGCTGATTTCATCATTCTCTACAACTAAAACTTTTTTAGATGCAGCATTAGTTAAATATTTATTAGACTCTGTCTCAGTTACTGTTTCAATTTCCACTGACCTTTTAATTGCTTTTGGGAATTTGTTTATTTTAAATGGAAATGATAAGCGAAAGATTGTTCCTTCACCCACATTTGTTTTAACAGTAATTTTCCCTTTCATCAACTCGACGTATTTTTTTGTAAGAGTCAACCCTAACCCGGAACCTTCAAAATTTCGTCCGATTCCTTCGCTAACTTGTCTGAACTCTTCAAATATCAAATTGATTTTATCTTGCGGAATTCCAATCCCCGTATCCTGAACTTCCACAATTCCATAATCTATCCCATCTTCTTTTTCGTAAAATGTTCTTACAGTTACACCCCCATCTTCGGTAAATTTAATAGCATTATTTAACAAATTGGAAATTACATCCCGAAATAATCTTTCGTCTATTTCAAGTTGAAAATCATTTTCTAATTCAGTTTTAATAAATAAATTAGATTTAATGGCTGCGGCTGAAAATAAATTTGCAAATTCTTTTATTATTAGATTTACATCAGTTTTACTAACCAGAATATATTCTCTACCAGATTCTATCCTTGAAAGGTTCAACAACGATGTAAGAGTTTCAAGCAATCTCCTTCCACTTGTTAATATTGTAGATGCCATTGCTTTTTGTTCTTTGTTTGTAAGGTCATTCCCTAATATTTCTGCAAATCCTAATATCCCAACTAATGGTGTTCTTAACTCGTGACTCATACTTGCTAAAAAATTAGATTTAAGTCGATTGCTTTCTTCCGCTTTCTCCTTTGCACTTAATAAATCTTCTTCCATTTTCTTTCGACTTGTTATATCGGTGAACATTCCGAAAGATCCAACAAAGGTATGTGATTCATTAATTAAATGGGAAACTTTAACTAATGTCCAAATTATTGTACCATCTTTACAAAGTAATCTTCTTTCGTATGTTTCTTTTTTGCTGTAATTCCTGTCCTTTTGTTTATTGCTATATCCTTCCAGGTCCTCAAGAGGTATAAGCATTTGAAAACTCTTGCCTGTAATTTCTATATCAGTATATCCAACCAATTCGTTGAACTTTGAATTTACAGTTGTAATTTCATCATCATTATTAACTATACAAATTCCTTCATTCGCAGTTTCAAAAACAGTTCTGAATTTTTCTTCACTTTCGTGCAATGCATCTGATGCTTGTTTAATTTCTGTGATATCCTGTATTGTTCCTATCATTTGTTCCGGATTTCCATCATTATCAAATTTCAACTCGCCACGTCCCCATAACCACCGCTCTGCACCGTCATTTGCACGAATTATTTTATAGATTTTATCAAACAGATTCTTACCAGCGACAACATGCTGCAAAAAGTAGTTAAGCATCTCTTCTCTGTAATCAGGATGTACAATTTCATTCCAACTTGCAACGTTTTTTTGTGTACTATTTGTAATTCCGAATATTTCATCCAGAACCTCAGAAGCTATCCAAATATTTGACTTAATATTTAATTCATATGACCCGATTCTTCCCACACGCTGCGATTCTCTTAGCCAATACTCACGTTCTTTTATTTCTTTTTGTTTTGCTCGTTCTTCTGTTTGATCCCGGAACACTATAACAGATCCTATTATCTCACCATTGCTATCTTTTATAGCAGCACCACTATCCACAATAGGAATTTCCTTTTTATTGCGAGACAACAATAAAGTATGATTTGTCAGATTTACTGTTACGCCTTCTGTTAAAATTTTATTAACAGGGCTCTCGATTCTTTTTTTTGTAATCTCATCGGTAAGTACAATTATTTTCTCAAACTGCTTGTTCAGTATTTCAGTTTCTTTCCAACCGGTCAATTTTTCTGCTACTGTGTTTATTTGCCTTATCTGTCCTTGAATATCAGTGGTTATTACACCATCACCGATGCTGTAAAGAGTTGTGCGAAATAATTCTTCACTTTCTTTTAATTTTTTTAATATTAACTGATTTTTTTTCTGATCAAGTAAAATGTTGCCTATTAAAAGTGTCGCAAATGGATAAATCCCTAATACAGTTGGCGTTAGAATTTTATACAATTCAAATTTGTCTTTATAGGGTAGAGGCATAAAATAAAATTAACGTTATAGTGCTTACAATAACTCCGAAAATATATAATTGAAATCTGGTAGGTATTTCTTCTGAAGATTTTTTATTTCTGAAATAGAATAGTAATCCAATAAGAAAAGATGAAATTATAACCATTGATCCAATAAAAGCTCCTCCACCTCCAAGATAATTTCTGAATATTATGGATATTGTCGAGGCTATTATTCCAGAAAGCGGGCCAAAAAATAATGTACAAAGACTTATTACAATTGATCTTCCATCAAATATAATCCCTTCAACCATATGGAAAGGATACAACATTCCGATTATCGCAGTTACCCCAAAAAGCAAACCCTGAAATATTTTGCCTTTTAACTTTGTCCGGTTAAACCTTAAATCAATAAATCCAGAAAGCACACTAAGAGCAATCAAAACAGATAGATTATATATCAAATCAATCAGAATCATGATAACCTTTGGATTTTAATTCTTTAAACTATCTAAATCTTAATTAAACGTAACAGTTATTTTATCATTATTTAATTATGTTATGCTAAATAAGTTTAATTATAAAATTTAAGTTAAGCTCATTTTACTCAAGAAAAAAACTAGTAGTAAAATTAAAATAAGACACTATTTGCAAGGATATAAAAAAGCAATTAATGAAGATTGTTTGCAAAGTGATAAACAATTTATTTTTATTAAATATATATATTTCAACTACATATGTCTATGTTATCTTATTTCTGTAAATACCTAAACTATGGTTTTAAAGTACCATTTTTTTATTCCTTAAATCCGCTATTGAGACTTTTAATTTTTTGAAGAATAAGATTGAAGTATGATTGATTTTTTGCAATGGATATACTTTAAAATTAATTTTATGTAATTTTAACACAATGTTATATAGATATAAAATATTAATATTACCTTTAATTGTTTTTTGTTTAGCAGGACTTTCTCTAATAAGTGAAAAACCAATTAAATTTGAGAAAACAACTGTAAGTAAAGGATTTCCATTCCTACCTCAAAAAGAATCAAAAACCGAATTGACCAAAACGAGTTGGTCTAATAAGGTTTTAAAATCCCATCCAACATTTACCTGCTCACTGACAAGTGAACAAATATATAGACCTTCTTTATATTTGATAACTACCAATGTGCAAAAGATATTTTATTCCTCAAATTTCTTAAATAAACATAATAATAGAGCACCTCCCTTATTCACATAATATTGAAATTAAGTAATACAAGAGAAATAATTTCCCTAAAAAACAGGGTTAATCATTCTTGATACAATTAATGCTATCTAAGGTTTTAAATGAGAATTTAAATACCAGGTATTGTTGATTAATTCAGTTTAACTAATTCTACTTCTGGAATTTTTATTTCTCCCATATGAACCATTATTAATATTTAAGAGGTAAAAAAATGAATAACTCATTAAATCGAACAACAAACGAAAAAGAGAGTAAAGAAAAAGAGAAATATCCATGGGAAGCAATGATCTTGATGATATCATTAGTGATTGGAGGAATATTGATGGCTTTAAAAATGATCGGAATTATTTAACATTTTAAATAAAGTTATTTCATAAATAAAAAATATTTTAATCAATACCCCTATCAATAAAAATTAGTAGGGGTATTTTTATCTGCGAGATGTAATTGTTTTGTTTCCTTCAAAATACTTCAGTGGTTTTGAGATAGTGGCATTCACTCTCTTTCTTTAAACCATAAATTATCAAGGCTGTAATTCATAGGACCCGATATAAGTATAACAATTGTACAGGCTAAAAAAGTAAAGGGAAGTACCGCACCATTGGTTCCTAAAAATCCGTTAGGTAGAGTAACAATAGTTGCAACGGACATATTAATCACAACGGCAGCCGCAACAGGTCGTGTAAAAAGCCCAATTGTTATTAGCATACCACCAATAAATTCAGTGTAACTGCTGAGATAAATGAGAGGTGCTGATATTCTAATCTGGGAAAACATTTTAATGGTTTGTTCCATTCCAAATCCACCAAACCAGCCCAGTACTTTGCCTGATCCAACAACAAACAATATAATACCAATTGTGCCGCGGAGTAACAGAAGTGAAATACTGAGAAGGGTGTTGTTTGATCCGGCAAGTAATTTAGTTGTTGTTATTTTATTCATGACGTATTCTCCATCAACAAATATTTGCTATAAATAATACCTACTATTTATCACTAAATTTAATTGTAATTATTATTTTAATTCATCCAATATGAAACTGACATTTATTTTTTCTGCAGTTTGAAATAGATTTCTACCTGTGCGAACTTGTTGTTTGATTATCAATATAATCTATTATAAATTTAAATAAACTTCTATAAGCGGATTAATTTTTACAAAAATTATAATAAATTATTTATATCATTTTATCCCGATCATCAGATCAGATCCAAATGAGGTATTTCTTCTTTCAATTTTAGATAGACCAGCGGATTCAAACCATTCCTTCATTTCTCCTTCAGTGTAGGTATCACCGCTAACGGTACCAACCAGCATATTAATTGAAAACAATGCACCATGATAAGGTTGAGTTCTATCATCATTCATAACAAAATCATTTATTATTACTATACCATTTTTATTTAATGCATCAGAACATTTTTTAATCAACATTTTATTTTGCTCATAGCTATTTATATGTACAATTGCAGATAAAAGAATTAAATCATAACTATTTTTAAAATCTTGAATTAAGTAATCACCTTCAATAAAATTAAATTTATCCAGCAAGTCTGCTTCACTTACATACTTTTTTGTCAGTGGAATTACATGCGGCAAATCAATTACTACAGCGTTAATCGTAGGATTTCTTTTCACCAATTCCATAGAAAATGCTGCAGAGCCACCTCCAACATCCAGAATATTTTTAATCTTTGTAAGATCAAACATCATAGCAAGAATTTTCGCTTGTTTAACACCCCGATAATGCATTGCAGTAATAAATGCTTCAACCCATTCATCTTTTTCAACTTTATTTTGATCACCAGGAAACGAAGAACCTTTTATTACTGAATCAGTCAGATAACTCCATGTTTCCCAGAGGTGGTTAGTGTGATAAAGATTGCCCATAAATTCTGGTTTATCTTCAACCAAGTATTTTGAAGACAATTCAGAGTTATAAAATTTTTCTTTAACTTTTTTTAGAAATCCCATTCCACAAAGGGCATTCATAAACCGGTCAGTTGCCCTGGTGTCGGAATTAATATTCTTTGATACTTCATCGGAAGTCATTAAATGTTTATCAAGAACAGTAAAAATTTTTAATTCAAATGCAGATAATAATATGCGGCTTTCCCTGAATGAATTCGCAATTTCGCGAATATGCTGCGGTGATTTAATCTCTTCCATTTTAACATTCTCTTTTTTCTGTTACATTAATTTAATGATTGATCATCTCTTTGGGAACAGGTCAATTAATTTAAAATCTTAAATATTCTTTACTACATTTTTATTAATAATCTGTTTCATAATTGTTTTTGGCTGATTATTAAACTTAAACATACCCGGTAATGATAATGCCCTTTAATTAATTTTTAGATAAATTACATTCAATATTAAACATTTGTTTATAAAATGACTGAAGAAATCACCTTCATACTAAATAATGATTTTGTTTCGGTTAAGATTGATCCTGCAGTTGTGCTTCTGGATTTTATCAGGAAAGAAAAACATTTAACCGGAACAAAAGAAGGATGTAAAGAAGGTGACTGCGGTGCTTGCACAGTATTAGTTGGTAATTTAAAAAATAATAAACTTGAATATCATTCTGTTAATTCCTGCCTGCTTCCATTAGGGAATATTAACAATACTCACATAGTTACCATCGAAGGTTTAAATTCAGACTAATCTTACTCATATTCAAACTGAGTTTATTAAAGAAGGTGCTTCTCAGTGTGGTTTTTGCACTCCTGGTTTTATAGTTTCACTTACAGGTTACTTAATTAATAATGAAGTTTATGAAATTGATAAAGCCTTAAATTCAATTGCAGGAAATATCTGTCGATGCACAGGCTACACATTCTATTAAAAGAGCAGTTAATGATGTGTTGAATAAATCTGATTTTATCAATGACAATAGAACAGGATAAAATATCATTCCTGATAAAAAATAATATTCTTCCTGATTATTTTTCCGGAATTACTAGAACGATTGAAAAAACTGCAAATCGAAAATTCGAATGGACATGACAAAAGGGCAAAATATTTTATTGCCGGCGGTACTGATTTGTTTGTCCAAAAACCTGATGAACTTTTAGAACAGCAGATTAGTTTTTATAAAAAATAAAAATTTGTCATATATCAAAGTTGATAATAGTGTTTGTCAAGTTGGTGCGGCTACAACTTTTGAAATGATAAATGAGTCTCCGGTTTTTCAAAAATACTTTCCGAAACTCAAAAACTATTTTGATTTAATTGCTTCTCTACCGATCAGGAACAGTGCTACTGTTGGCGGAAATATTATTAATGCTTCACCAATTGGTGATTTAACAATTTTCTTCCTTGCATTAAATGCTACTGTTGTTTTGAGCGATGGAAATACTCGAAGAAAGATTTTATTGAAAAATCTTTTTAAGGGTTATAAACAGTTAGATAAAACAGATGATGAATATCTTGAGTACATTGAATTTAAATTACCAGCAAAAAATTCTTACTTTAATTTTGAAAAAGTATCAAAGCGTACGCACCTTGATATTGCAAGTGTAAATTCAGCAATGTATGTGGAAGTAGATAACGATATTATTTCAAGCATTCATATTTCTGCCGGTGGTGTTGCCCCAATTCCACTTTATCTGGAAAGCACTTCACAATTTCTGATCGGTAAAAAAATTAAAATGGAATCTTTAGTTGAAGCACTTCCAATTATTCAATCAGAAATATCTCCAATTAGCGATGTAAGAGGCAGTGCAGATTATAAACGATTATTAATAAATCAATTATTCAAAGCTCATTTTATCGAACTTTTTCCTGAACTGATTAATGTTGAAGAATTGATATGAGAAAAACAGATATCGAAAAACACGTACGCGGTGAATCACAATTTATTGATGATATAAATGTTCCAGAAGGAACACTTTATGCCGCTGTATTTGATTCAACAATTGCACATGGAAAAATATTAAGTATTGATATTGAGGAAGCAAAATTAATCTCTGGCGTCAGAGCTGTTCTTACTTCAAAAGATATTCCTGGAATTAATCAAGTCGGTGGAATCATTCCTGATGAAACTCTTTTTGCAGAAGGCGAGGTTGAATTTGTTGGTGAACCAATTGGAATTGTTGTTGCTGATTCTTACGAGATTGCCAAAAAAGCAGTAAAAAAAATTAAGATTGATTACGAAAAATTACCTGCCGTTTTTGATCCACGTGAGCATTTGAAAAAGGTAATTTGATAATGCCGCCAAGAATATTTTCTTTTGGAAATGTTGATGATGTCTGGGATAAATGTGATTTTGTGATCGAAGGTAAAGTTGAAAGTGGTGGTCAGGAACATTTATATTTAGAAACTCAAGGTTCAATTGCTATTCCTGAAGAAGGTGGAAAGATAAAACTAATATCTTCAACACAAAGCCCTACAACAGTTCAAAGAACTGCTGCAAGAATTCTTGGTGTGGAAATGAATAATATTGAAGTGGATGTTTTAAGATTAGGCGGTGCCTTTGGCGGTAAAGAAGATCAGGCGACACACTGGGCTGTAATGGCGGCACTTGCTGCACATAAGTTGAACAAACCGGTAAAACTTGTTTTGAATCGGATGGATGATATTAGAATGACAGGTAAACGTCATCCATATTCATCAGATTACAAAATTGGTTTAACCATCGATGGAAAAATATTAGCATACGAAGCTACTTATTTTCAAAATGCCGGTGCATTTGCTGATCTTTCTCCTGCAATACTTGACAGAACTTTATTTCATGCAACTAACAGTTATTACATTCCAAATGTAAAGGCGACCGGAATTAGCTGTAAAACTAATTTACCACCCAATACTGCATTCCGAGGTTTCGGTGGTCCGCAAGGTAAATTTGTTATTGAAGCTGCTATTTATAAAGCTGCTGAAAAAATGGGAATAGATGCTTCTGAAATTCAAAGAAAAAATTTACTTAAAGATGGAGATTCTTTTTATTACGGTCAGCAAGTGGAAAACAGTCATGCCGAGAAATGCTGGGTAAAAGCTGAAGAGGAATATGATGTTAAAAATTTAAAACGTGATGTTGAAAATTTTAACAGCAAAAATTATCAATTCAAAAAAGGCATTGCTTTAATGCCGATCTGTTTTGGAATATCTTTCACAAATACATTTCTCAATCAGGCAAGTGCATTAGTTCATGTATATACCGATGGCAGCATTGGAGTAAGCACAGCGGCTATTGAAATGGGGCAGGGTGTGAATGAAAAAATTAAAATTGCAGTCTCAAAAATATTTTCTGTTTCCAAAGATAGGATTAGGATTGAAACAACCAATACAACGAGGGTAGCTAATACATCCGCAACTGCGGCAAGCAGCGGTGCTGATCTTAATGGTAATGCGGCAATTATTGCAAGTAAAAATATTCTCGATAGATTATTAAAAGTTGCAGCAGAAGAATTAAAAGTTGCTGACACGAGTGAATTGGAATTGAGAGATGAAGTAATTTTCCACAAAGGAATAAAAACAAATTTAATTTGGAATGAATTAATCAAATTAACTTATCAAAAAAGAATTAGTCTTTCTTCCCACGCACTATATGCAACGCCTAACATTTATTTTGATAAAGAAACAAATACGGGTAGACCATTTGCATATCACGTTTATGGAACCGGAATTACGACTGTTACTCTTGATTGTTTGCGCGGAACATACACAATCGATTCTGTAAAAGTTGTTCACGATTTTGGTAAAAGCTTAAATCCTGTTATAGATATTGGTCAGGTTGAAGGAGGAATTGCTCAAGGAATTGGCTGGCTGACAGTTGAAGAAGTAAGTCATTCCAGCGAAGGGAAATTATTATCAAATAGTTTATCTACTTATAAAGTTCCTGATATATATGCTGCTCCAAAAGAAATCGAAGTATGTTTTTTAGAAGATTCAGAAAATCAATATGGACCATTTAATTCAAAAGCAATCGGCGAACCTCCATTGATGTATGGCATAGGCTCTTACTTTGCGATCTTAAATGCAATGAAAGCATTCAGACCTGAAAAGGATTTTGAAATTTCTGCTCCCATAACACCGGAAAAGGTACTGCTTTCTATATATGATAAAGTTCCGAATCAGTTAGAAGTTAAAAATTAATGCCTCAGATATGCATCATTTGGAATTAGCATAAAATAAATCTTGAAAAAATTATACTTGCTGTATTAATTATGAATGAAGAAAGAATGGAATGAAAGAAATTGAATTATGGAAATTTGTTCATCAGAAACTAAAAAATAATGTATCTGTTATTCTTTTAGTTGTCGCTGAATCAAGTAATTCTTCGCCTGGCAGAACAGCCTTTAAAATGGCTTTAGCTAATGATGGTGATGTTATTGGAACTATCGGCGGCGGGATAATGGAACACGGTTTATTGGAAGAAGCTAAAAGGCAGTTATCCAGTAATGAAAAAATTTGCTACGTAAAAAAATTATATCATAACAAAAATGCATCAGGTGATAAATCAGGATTAATTTGCGGCGGTACTCAGACAATGATTATCAAATCATTGCACTCTGATGAAACAGAATCAATCGCACTTATTCTGAAAAATTTTGAAAAGTTAGAAAAAGGAGTATTACTAATAAATCAATCCGGAATATCTTTTCTTCCTTCAAAGACAAATAAAGAACAGATACTATTTTCATTCACTTCTGAAAATGAATGGCAGTATGAAGAAAATAGCGGATTTCCAAACACTGTTTATGTTATTGGCGGCGGACATGTTGGATTAGCTGTATCAAGGGTGATGTCCACATTAGATTTTTATGTGATTACAATTGATCCTCGCAAAGATGTTTTTACAATGTTAAAAAATACTTATGCTGATAAAAAATTAAATATTTCCTACAACGATTTAATCAATTATATTGTTGAAAGCGATAGATCATACGTTGTGATTGTTACTTCAGAGCACAATTCGGATATGATTGCACTTAAATCTGTTATTACTAAAAACATTAAGTATATCGGTATGATGGGGAGTAAAGTTAAGATAAAAAGTATTTTCAATGGATTGGAAGAACAGGGTATTGATCCAGTTTTATTTAAAAAAGTTAATACGCCAATTGGAATTGAAATTGAAGCGGAAACACCGGAAGAAATTGCAATAAGTATTGCTGCAGAAATAATTAAAGTAAAAAACAACTAATGAGTGATAGATTTTACAAAATACCGATTGAAAAACTTTTTAAGTGGATTCTTGAAGAAGAAAAAAATGGACGCATCTTTGGTATTTACAAAGAGTTATTCTTTACTCCCAAAGAAACTGATACTTTTCGAATGAATCGTTATGGCAGAGCTCTTGAAACTCCTATCGGAGTTGCTGCCGGACCTCATACACAACTTGCACATAATATTATTGCTTCGTGGCTTTGCGGAGCCCGTTACATCGAACTTAAAACAATTCAAACTTTAGATGAAATTGATGTAACGAAACCTTGTATTGATATGGAAGACGAAGGATACAACTGCGAGTGGTCGCAGGAACTTAAGATTGAAGATTCTTTTGATGAATATTTAAATGCTTGGATTATAATTCACGTTCTCAAAAGATAAATTTGGATGGGATAAATCTGGATCCAGGATTCATTTTTAATATGAGCGTTGGTTATGATCTGGAAGGAATCAAGAAACCAAATGTTCAGTGGTTTTTAGATAAGATGAATAATTGTAAAAATGAAAAAGAAAAGAAGATTAAAAAACTTGAATCACTTTATCCGAAAATTCACGAAGTAAATATTCCGGATCAAATTTCGGATAATGTTACCTTATCAACTATGCATGGATGCCCCGCAAATGAAATTGAAAACATTTGTCAATATCTGATTGAAGAACGAAAACTTCACACATCGCTAAAACTTAATCCGACTTTGCTTGGTAAAGAAGCTTTAAGAAATATTTTAAATGATAAGCTTGGATATGAAATTACTGTGCCTGATGAAGCTTTTGAACATGATTTAAAGTATGATGATGCTATTAGGATAATTAATTCTCTTAAGCAAAGTGCTAAAAATGCTGGTGTGGAATTCGGGTTGAAGCTAACAAATACATTGGAATCAAAGAACTCAACCAACTGGCTTCCTGAAAAAGAAAAGATGGTTTACACAAGCGGGCGTGCACTTCATCCAATAAGCATAAATCTTGCTAGGAAATTACAATCTGATTTTAATGGTGAACTCGATATTTCATTCTCTGCCGGCATTGATGCATTTAATGCGGCTGATACTCTTGCGTGCAATCTTAAACCAATAACAGTTTGTTCTGATTTATTAAAGCCTGGCGGTTACTTAAGGCTAACACAATATCTTGAAGAAATTCAAAAATCGATAACGAGCACTAATCAAAATAATATTGATGATTTTATAAAAGTAAAAGGCGATGATAATTTATTATCCGGAGCCGGACTTCAAAACTTAAAACATTATGCAGACAGCGTTCTTGAAATCAAATCTTATCATAAAAATAATTTTCCATATAAAAACATCAAGACAAATCGAACATTAACTGAATACGATTGCATTCACGCACCCTGTATTGAAGAATGTGCTGTTTCTCAAAATGTTCCTGAATATATGTATCACACTGCAAATGGTAGATTTTGAAAAAGCGTTTGAGTCAATCCTGAAAGATAATCCGCTTCCAAATATGACGGGTAATGTTTGCGATCATCTTTGCCAATCAAAGTGTACAAGAATTAATTATGATAATCCGCTTCTTATCCGTGGAATAAAAAGATTTGTTTCTGAAAAATACGACGATGCCGCGGTTATAAATAAAAAAAATAAAAACGGATTAAAAGCTGCAGTAATTGGTGCCGGTCCTTCAGGATTATCCTGTGCTTATTTTCTTGCTTTGCAAGGATTTGAAGTTAATGTATATGAAAGCAAATCGTTTGCGGGTGGAATGGTTTCGGGTTTAATTCCTTACTTCAGGTTAAATGATAAAAGTGTAGAAGCTGATATAAATATTATTAAATCAGCAGGTGTCCAGTTTCATTTCAATCAGAAGGTTGATGAAAAATTATTTTCTGATCTGCAGAAGACGAATGACTATTTGTATATCGGGATCGGTGCTCAGAAAAGCAAGCAATTAAAAATTCCCGGAGAAAATTTAAGTGGAGTAATGGATCAATTGAATTTTCTATCGAAAATTCGCCAACAAGAAAATGTAGATATTGGCAAAACGGTTGCAGTAATTGGCGGCGGACTTTCGGCTATTGATGCAGCCCGGACTGCAAAAAGATTAGTTGGTAAAGATGGAAAAGTAATGATGCTTTACAGACGAACAAAAGCGGAAATGCCTGCTGGTATTGATGAAATAACTTCCTTACTTGATGAAGGAGTTGAACTGCTTGAACTTATTACTCCAATTTCAATTAAACAAAATAAAAACAGTTCACTTTCGCTGGAATGTTTTAAAATGCAGCTTCAGGAAAAAGATGAAAGCGGAAGACGCAAACCCGTTCCAATTAAAGGCTCAGAGTTTAATTTAATTTTTGATAATATAATTACTGCTATTGGTCAGGATGTTGAATTAGATTTTGTACCTGAAAAAAAATTAATAATAAATAGTAAAACAAACGAAACTCAAATTCAGAATATCTTCGCCGGTGGTGATGCAATAAGGGGAGCGGATTCATTAATAAATGCAATGGGTGATGGAAAGAAAGCGGCACAAAATATTGTCCGGAAGGCAATCGATAAAGGAAAAATAACTCTTGAAAATTCTGATCTGAAGTTATCTCCAATTGAATTTCAGAGAAAACAAACTCACAGAGAATTTGGTGTTGTTTTACCAGAAATCGAATTAGCACAGCGCAACAGTTTTGATCTTGTTCATCCTGTTCTAACTGAAGCTGATGCAATTAAAGAAGCACAGCGCTGTCTGTTCTGTGATGATGTTTGTAATATTTGTGTAGGTGTTTGTCCTAATTTTGCAAACGTTGGATTCATTGTAAATACGGTTGATATTCCAATTTATATTATTTCGAAATATGATGAGAAGATTATTGTAAAGACTGAAAGTAATTTTAGCATCACTCAAAAAAATCAGATTCTTACTGTCGGAAATTTCTGTAATGAATGCGGCAATTGTAATACATTTTGTCCGACAAATAGTGCCCCATATAAAACCAAACCCATGTTTTATTTGACCGAAGAAAGTTTTAATAATGAAACAGTTGGTTATTATTATAAAGATGAAGTTCTGAAATTTAAGAATAATGGTTGTACAGAATCCTTAACTGTTAATGAAAATTATTTTTCATATAAATCAGATTTAGTTGAAGCCAAATTCAGCAAAGATGATTTATCACTTTCAGATATTAAATTCCAATCTGATTCAGTAAAGGAAATAAATCTTAATAAGGCAGCGGAGATGTGTTTTTTAATTAAGAATTTGAAAGATGTGGAGATATTCAAGTAATTCTGCTTGACCATTAGTTTTGGTAAACCGTTAAAACGGTTTATGATATGATTTTTCTTATGTAGTCCACGACTTAAGTCGTGGGTTACTAAAAACCAAAACCTAATAGTCTAACTGTTTCAACAGTTTTTAATCAATGAATATTTAAGCGCTCATTTTGAGTAATGTAATTTCATTTTATCAAATAAAGTATTATGCAATTCACACTTAACGGAAATAGAAAAGATTATACAGGCGATCCTGAACTGTCCCTGTTAACTTATTTAAGAGAACACGAAAGAATAATCTCGCCTAAAGATGGCTGTGCACCTCAGGCTGCTTGCGGCGCTTGCACTGTAGAGTTAAACGGCAAAAGTGTTCTGTCATGCGTCGTACCTATGAAAAAGGTTGAGGATGGTATTGTTATTACAATCGAAGGAATTGATGAGTACAGGCAAAGAGTTTTTGCAAACGCTTTCGTTGAAAAAAGTGGAGTTCAATGCGGCTTCTGTATTCCGGGTATTGTTATGCAGGCAAAAGTTTTGATTGATAAAAATCCATCGCCAACCAAAGATGAAGTTGAACAAGCACTTCAACCGAATTTGTGCAGATGCACTGGCTACAAAAAAATTGTAGATTCAATTTTATATGCAGCTGATGCAATTAAAGATTTGAAAGAAATTCCAATTCCTAAAACAAATGGAAAAGTTGGAAAGCGACACCCAAAGTATAACGCTGCAAACCTTGTTCTTGGTAAAAGTCCTTTTGTAGTCGATATGCAATTAGATGGAATGGTTTACGGTGCCCTTAAGTTTAGTGATCATCCGCGCGCAAAAGTAGTGTCAATTAATTTCAAAAATGCAGAAAAACTTCCCGGAGTTCTAAAAATAATTACAGCAAAGGATATCCCTGGTAATCGTTACTCAGGGCTGATTATTTCTGATTGGCCGTTGATGATTGATGTCGGAGAAGAGACTCGTTATGTTGGAGATGTTATTGCCGGTGTGGTTGCAGAGACAGAGGCTATTGCCCGTGAAGCAGTCAAATTAATTGAGATAGAATATGAGGTGCTAAAACCTTTAACTGATCCGGAGAAAGCTCAGAATTCGGATGTAAATAAAATTCATTCTAAAGGGAATCTTTTATCAGAAACAATAATCAATCGTGGAGAAGTTGAAACAGCACTCAAAGAAGCAGATCATATTTCTACAGGTGTCTATTATACTCAAAGAATTGAACACGGTTATATGGAAACTGAATGTTCAATCGCACGCACAAAAGAAGATGGTGTGGAAGTTTTGTCTCAAGGGCAAGGTGTTTATGAAGATCAAAAACAAATTGCAGGAATTTTAAATCTTCCATTGGAAAAAGTACGTGTAATTCTTGTTCCCAATGGTGGTGGATTTGGTGGTAAGGAAGATCTTTCTGTTCAGGGGCATGCGGCGCTTTATTCATTCTTAATAAAAAAGCCGGTTAAAGTTTTTTTGAACAGAGATGAATCAATAATCATGCACCCCAAACGCCATCCTTTAAGAATGAAGTACACTTTGGGATGTAATAAAAAAGGAAAGTTAACAGTTCTTAAAGCAGATATTTTAGGTGATACAGGAGCTTATGCTTCAGTTGGAATGAAAGTTTTAGAACGAGCCGCCGGACATGCGACCGGACCATATCAGATTCCGAATGTCAATGTTGTAAGTCGTGCTGTTTATACAAACAATCTTCCCTGTGGTGCAATGCGTGGCTTTGGAGTTAATCAGGTTACCTTTGCTGTTGAAAGCTGCATTGATGATCTATGTAAAAAAGGTGGATTTGACAGATGGCAGTTCAGATATGATAATGCATTAACTGAAGGTGATATGACCGCAACGGGTCAGGTTATTCATGCCGGAAGCGGTGTAAGACAAACTTTATTAGCTGTAAAAGATATTTTTAACAATGCAAAGTTTGCCGGTATTGCTTGCGGTATAAAAAATACCGGTATAGGTAACGGTATGGCTGATGAAGGAAAAATAAAAATTGAAATTATTTCGGATAAAAAAATAATTCTTCATCATGGCTGGACAGAGATGGGGCAGGGCGTTAATACAATGGCTGTTCAATTCTTATGTGAAGAAACCGGAATTGATCCCGATATTGTTGAAGTTCGGGTTGATACTGCTGAAGGTGCAACCGCAGGAATGACTACGGCTTCAAGAGCCACTTCAATTATTGGGAACTCAATCGCAAACACTTGTAAAAAATTAAGAGAAGATTTAAAAACTCATTCACTTCAGGAACTTTCTGGTAAAGTTTATTATGGTGAGTGGGTTTGTGATTGGACAACAAAACCTGGTGATGAATCAAAAGAAATTATAACGCATTACTCATACAGTTATGCAACGCAGGTTGTAGTACTTAATGATGAAGGCAAGATCGATACAATTTATGCTGCACACGATGCAGGCAAGATTATTAATCCAAGCTTATTTGAAGGACAGATTGAAGGTTCAATTCATATGGGTTTGGGTTATGCAATTACTGAAGACCTGGAACTTGAAGAAGGCGTTCCCAAAAGTACAAAATTGCGGAAGTGTGGAATTTTACGTGCGAAAGAAATGCCAAAAATGGAAGTGATTGGAATTGAAGTTCCAGATCCACACGGACCTTATGGAGTTAAAGGTGTTGGTGAAATCGGTCTTGTTCCAACTGCGGCAGCTGTTGCCAATGCTTTTTATCAGTATGACGGCACACGTTATTATAAGCTGCCGATAAAGAAAAGAATAAAATCAAAATAATTATCTTGTCTAAGTATCAAAATTTAATTTCATTTATTAAATGATAGTTTTGCAAATGGATTGGTATCAAATAATTGGTTACTCTGGTTCTGTGCTTGTAGCAGTTTCATTGATGATGAAGAACATTTTGTATTTGCGCAGAGTAAATTTAATAGGTGCTTCTGTGTTTGCACTTTATGGTTTTCTTGTTGGAGCTTACCCGGTTTTTCTTTTGAATTCTTTTATATCAATTGTAGATATATATTACTTATATGAGATGAACAAAAAGAAAGAACTATTTTCTTTAATGCCTGTTCTTGATAACAGACATTTATTTTTAAATAAGTTTATAGATTATTATCAAATAGATATAATGCAGTTTTTTCCTGAATTCAAAAAGGATGACCTGACAAATGCGAATTGTTTTTTCGTACTGCGAAATCTTTTGCCGGTAGGATTATTTATTTATAAGGAGATATCAGCAGCACAAATTAAGGTAATTATTGATTATGCCATTCCGGATTATCGTGATCTAAAAAACGGTAAGTTTATATATTATGCAGAATCAAGTTTTTTAAAGGATAAAGGATATCAGGAACTCGTAGCTGAAAGTTCAATTAAAGTTCATCAAAAATATCTTTTAAATATTGGTTTCGCGAGAGATTCTGATAATTTTAATTTGTTCAGGAAAAGTATTTAGTATTAAACCTATTCTAAATGTTACAGTTGAGAAAAATTTATAAGCTTGAAAGGTAATCTTCTTCTGTATCGATATCCTGAAAAATTTCATTGTAATTACAATCCCAATATTTCTTTTTTACTATAGAATTTTTACTAATCTCTCTAAGATTTAAATCGGGAGACGATTTAGTAATTAATTCGAATAACTCTTTCCCAAGTAAGATCGGATGTCCTTTTTGTTCTTTGTTTACAGGCTGAATCCAGTTATAATTATTATCAATTTGCTTGATAAAATCACGATAAAAATTTTCCGGCAATCCGGGTTGATCTACAAAGTGATATAAAATCCAATCACAATTTTTTGTTTCAGAAATTCCTTTCTGCAGTGAAGTAAACATTCCTTTTTGAAACAAATCATTAAAAATAAATTTTATTTTTTTTAGCGCTTCGGATTGGTTATTATCTTTTAAACTTTTAATTGTTTCTATTTTCAATTCATCTGATTTAAATCCGGTTACAATAATTATTTCATCACAAATCTTATTAAGTTTTATAATGATGTTATATAAAAATGTTTTTCCTTTATAATCAGCTAAAGGTTTAAACATTTTCATTCTGCCGGAAAGTCCGGCTGAGAGGATGATACCGTGAATCTTTTTTTCCATCAAATTCTCGTTGTCAAATAGATTATTCTGGTTAGTTTATAATAACTTTGCAGGTAAATATATTTATATTTTGTAATAGTAGGTAAGTGAGAAACAATTTTAACAAGGATAACAGGTTCATTACTAATAGCTGAATATATTAATCTAGTATGAAATAAAAATAAAATATTTAATAAAAAATTGCGGTATTGCATTTAGTAGCATGTTATGCATAAGCGAAAAAAGAAAAATTATATGACAGCCAACAATACAAGTCGATCCGAGAAAGTTTTATTTATTACTGTTACACAATGCACATATTCCTTTATACTTACTTCCACACGACACAAGTTAAAAGAGTGCAATAACCATCGCTTAATAAACCTAAATTAATGCAACTACAAGCTGGCTACATATTTGACTTCGTTAAAAACAAATTACTGAGTAAACATGATTCCTCAGAAGTTATGCCCCTGCTTGACTACTTATCTTACTTTGAAGTTGACTCTAAACTTGAAGAAGAAAACGAAAATGACAAATCAGAGTTAGCGGTAATCAACAATCTTATTTCGAGAGGGCTTCCGACACGGCCAAGCTTGTTCATAGAAAATAGTTTCTTGAACGCACTTGAAATAGGCGAATCACGAACGGATATTTTAGGAAATATTGAAACGGTTTCGAATGATTCCTTCAGTTTAATTTCTCAATATCTTTTCAAAGCACTTCATATAATTGACCCAAGAGTAAATCCTGATATAACTAAATACCAACTACAGCAGAGTTTTGAATTTGATAATATAGGAAGTCGATATGAAGAGGATTTTCTTTTCTCCCATGTCCCAAGAATTCTGGGCGCTGAGTGGTTTCAACTTTTAGAATCACAAAGAGAATTTACATCAATTGTAAACCTTGATAACAACTTTACCCGACAGCGTACCGATTTTACAGTCGAATTCCCTTTCCCACTCATGAATAAGAAAGGAATCATTATTGAAATTGATGGGCCTCACCATTGGGAAAATCAAAATCAAATAATTTTAGACCAGCAAAGAGATACAGCCTCAGTAAATGTAGATTGGTTCAATACATTGAGAATTGAAACAAGAAATTTTGATGATATTGACAACAAATTTTCGGAACTCATAGAGTTAGCACAACAACTTTTTTTTCAAACCATAAGATTCAATTATCAAAATCCTCTATATTTTGACACAGATGGTTTGAAAGCTCTTCAACTCGTTTTATCTCCTTTTGCCATTTCGAGAATTCAGAAGGTATTAATACAATACTTGCTTCAAAGCAAACTCAATTTGTCAGCAGCAGTATGGAAGATTGCAGTAATTGAAAGAGATGTTCCATGTGCTGCAATTGCGATTGCGGATTTGAAACTACAACTACAAAACATCTTTGCTTTACAAGGTAAATCATTCAATCCTGGAATCGAACTTACGGTTTTTACTACAAAAGAATTTCAGTCAGCAATTTTAAATAAAGTTGATTTGACGGACCATTTTTTAGCTATGAATTTCCTTGACATAGCAAATACAAACATGAATGATGACTTTGATGTTTTGATTGACATTTCTATTCTGCAACGAAAAGGATTTTCGGGAAATGAAATTTTGATTCCATCAAGAGAGAAATGTGTTGTACGTTCCTCATATCACAAACAAAGCACACGAACATTTCTCACTTCTGATATTATCACTTATCAAAACTTTGTCAACTA
The DNA here is from genome assembly GCA_963809415.1 of uncultured Ignavibacteriaceae bacterium. Lineage (GTDB taxonomy): Bacteria > Bacteroidota > Ignavibacteria > Ignavibacteriales > Ignavibacteriaceae > IGN3. Next base: position 159,442 of record CAWEJJ010000004.1, read on the forward strand.
TAACCCAAACAAACCTGAAGAATCATTATTTGAGTTTATGCCAATCCAAACTCTCAGGTATTTTCTTCAAAACATTTTTAGGAAAAATACTTTTCGTGAGGGGCAGGTGGAAATATTAAATAAAGCATTACTTGCTGAAAGTGTAATTGGTTTGCTTCCAACAGGGGGAGGTAAATCATTGACTTATCAACTTGCTGCATTGTTGCAGCCCGGCATCTGTTTGGTCATTGACCCGATTAAATCATTAATGAAAGACCAGTATGATAATTTGAAGAACAACCAAATTGATGCTTGCAATTTCATAAATTCATCGCTGAAAACAAGAGAGCGAAAAACAAGGGAAACTGCAAAGTTGAAAAATGGCGAAGTCCTCATTTCATTCGTTTCACCAGAACGACTTCAAATAAAAGAGTTCAGAGATACTTTAAAGGAAATGAAAGAGAATGAGATTTATTTTAACTATTGTGTAATTGATGAAGCACATTGCGTTTCGGAGTGGGGACATGATTTCAGAACATCTTATTTGAGTTTAGGTAAGAATGCTATAAAACATTGTTGGCGAAAGAATACAAGTTTAATTGTAGAAAACGGGGAAGAAAAAATATTGAATCCAATTTCTCTTTTCGGTTTGACAGCAACAGCTTCTTTTGATGTTTTATCAGATGTTCAAAGAGAACTTTCAGGAAATGATGGACGATACAAACTGAAAGAAGATTCTGTGATTAGAACCGAAACCGTAAACAGAACTGAGCTAACTTATGAAATAATTAATGTTGTAGCAAATCTTAATACCGTTAATATCAATCTACCTTTTGATGAATTTGAATGGGCATTGAAAGAAAAAATAGGTTTTGCTAAACAAGATGAATTAATTCAAATACTAAGAAGCAAGAGGAACTTTTTTGATTCTGAAAATATCTATTCCGGTATTATTTTCTGTCCTCATAGGGCATGGTATTTTGGAGTAACAGATAGATACAGAGAAGATGATTTAAGAAAAGCATACTATGAAAAATTAAAACGAAATGATTTAAATTTTTTAAATTCAGGAACATTCATTGGTTCTGATTCGGATGATGAGAAGATAAAAGAACATATTGAATCAGACTCAATTCAGGCACAGGATGATTTTATAAATAACAAATTGAATTTGCTTATTTCAACAAAGGCGTTCGGAATGGGGATTGATAAACCAAACATTCGGTTCACCTTCCATATAAATTACCCGAGTTCAATTGAAAGTTTTGTACAAGAAGCGGGCAGAGCGGGGAGAGACCGAAATCCTGCAACAAGTTACATCTTGTTCAATGATGAAAATATTGCCCATCCTAAAAAACAAAACGGATTTGAAATTGACAGAGACAATCTTTTATACTTTCACAATTCCTCATTTAAAGGTGAGGATAAAGAAGTGGCTATTCTAACAGAATTGTTAACAGAAATTAATAGCCCGGATAAGACATCAGAAATTGAGCAAATTATTTTTGACGACTGCACGACTATTGTCAATTGCAAAATCAAGAAAAATCCAAATTGGGTGCGACTTTACATTGATGGTGAATATCCAAACACATACGGATATTTGAACTTATTGAATTTAGAAGTAAGCATTCACTTTTCAAATTATGATGCCACCCTTTCAAACCGGATATGTGAAAAAGCAAAAGAGTTTATTACAGCAAATTCCCCAACAACGAATTGGACATCTTGGTTAGAAGAAAAATCTAAAGAGAAAGGGATTGAAAAAAGATTAGATGAAATTGAGATTGGAGAAGAAATTACACCAAACATTATTTTAAAATTTAGTAACGATTCGGCTACTTATTTTGAAAAAATTACTCAATCATTGCGTTTAAGTGTTGACCAACGATTTGATAAAGACATCGTGCTTAGTGCAAAATCAATTTCTAACAAGTTTGAAGAATTTCTTGAGAAGTTGGAAAATGGTTTTTTAAAAAAGACAGGACAAGAAATAAATATTAAAACTACTTTACTTCATATTGACCGTCAAAGAGGATTAAGTCAAGGTGATGTATTCAAGGCTTTTAAGGGATTTTACAATAGCTATAGAGAAAAATCCGACACTGAAAAAGCACTTTACCGCTTATCAACTCTTGGTGTGATAGATGATTACACAGTTGATTTCAATTCCAAAACCTATACTGTTTATGCAAGCAGAAAAACGGGCGAACAATATTTCAAAAACTTGGAAGGCTATATTAGAAAATATTATTCAGAGGTAAGAACTGAGCAAGAAATCAGAAAAGCAAGAGAATTTGAAGGAACGTCAGCTATTCAAAAATGTCTTTACTTCCTTACGGATTTTGTATATCGAGAGATTGAGAAGAAAAGATTTGAAGGAATTGGAGTAATGAAAGAAGCATGCGAAATAGGAAAAGAAAACGGAGGAGTAGCGTTCAAAGAATTTGTTGATTTATATTTCAACTCTAAGTATGCAAGAAAAGGTTATGAAGTTAACGGAGAGAATAAATCTTTAACTGATAGAACGGAAGAAGGAAGACAACAAAATATTAATTGGGTGTGGGAATTTATACAAGTAATTGATGAAGATAAATCAGGTGGACATATTAATAACTTGAAACATTTGCGTGGTGCATGTGTAAGACTGTTAATTCCACAACCCGATAATGCCGTATTTCATTTGCTCAAAGCATTCTCAATTTTTATTTTAGAACCTGAAAACAATAGAATGATGGAAGAAGCTTCTAATAGTTTTGCAAAAGGATTTATTGAGTTCCAAAATGTAAATGATTGGACATTCGACCTTGTTTTGCAGGAAGCAGAAGAATACAAGGATTATGTTCTTCAATTTTCAACACACTCGGGTATTCAAGAGATAATGAAAAATGAGATTGCTATTCTTTCAGTGAAAGTTCATTCGGAATGGTTAGAAAACTTTAATAACAAATTTTTGGAAAAATATGAGCCAGGATATTCACACACATCTTGAAAAACTCAAAACGGAGTTAAACAAGTTAGAACCTGCCGTGAAGCATTTGCAAGATGCAGATAAAAACACGGCTACATTAATTTCTCTTGTTAACAAACTTACTTTGCTTGTTAATCCACTGCTCCAAGTATATGAGAACTTAATTAATTCAAATGAAAAACTAATTGATAAAATTGATAAAGTAGATTTTCCAATCCGTCTCGATAAAATTGATGCTACCGTGAGTGCTATCAATCAGGGACTGCAAAACACACAAACAAGGATTGGGGATTTAGAAAGAAATCTTAAAGACGACATTCAGGCAAAAACAAAAGAGGTTACTTCGAAAATTGAAGCAAATGAAAATTCATTGAAGAAACGAATTGATAATTTTGAAAAAGTAGTTACAACACAATTTGAAAAACAATATAAGGGGAACAAAATTCTAAAAATTTTGCTTTTCGTTTCAATCGGATTGATTGTAGGACTACTCATATTTAGAATAGTTTCAGGAACATGAAAGTCAACCTACAAAAAAATAATACTTTGCCATGCACAACTTGACAGAAAAAAAAGCAATTTGACATATGACCACAAAACACAAGCTAGACAGGACCGTTAAACCCTCCTAATTATCTTAACGATTCTATATCTTTTAATCCGTTACCCGTAATCAGCAAAAGAATTTTATCAACATTACTAATTCTATCTTCCGAAATTAGTTTTTTATACGCTGCATAAACGGAAGCCGAAGAAGGTTCGCACAAAATTCCCGTCTGCATTATAAACTCTTTTTGTGCAGATAAAATTTCTTCATCAGTTACTACTAAGGCAAAACCATTACTTTCTTTAACAGCATCAGCCGCCATATAAAGATTACGCGGCGCTCCTGCAGATATGCTATCAGCAATTGTGTCAGCAGATTTATATTCGAACTTACCTGTGGTTAAATATCTAAATAAAGCATCACTACCGGTTGATTGAACAGCAATTAATTTTGGAAGTTTATCAATCCAATTAAGTGTGAGCAGTTCCTTAAACCCTTTATAAATGCCTGATATGATTACACCATCACCAACCGGAACAAAAATTACATCCGGTATTTTTCCTTGCGATGAAATAAATATATCGTATGCAGCAGATTTTTTCCCTTCAATAGTCAGTGAATTGTAGGCAGTGTTTCTATTGTACAAATTATTTTGTTTGGATTCTTCAAGACAAACATCGAATGCTTTATCATAATCACCGTCAACAACAATAAGCTTTGCACCGTAAGCTTCTATTTGAATTCGTTTTGCCTCGGGAATGTTTTTGGGTACATAGATTCTTGCGTTTAGTCCGAGTCGTGCACAAATACCCGCAAGAGAGGAACCGGCATTACCCGTTGATGCAGCCGCTATTTCTGATATTCCAAGCTCTAATGCTTTTAGAGCAACTAAAGAAGATGCTCTATCTTTATAAGAAAGAGTTGGGTTTCGCGTATCATCTAAAATCCAAAATTCTTTTTTATTAACAGTGTATTTTAAAAGTTGATCAGAAGGCAGTGCAAGTTTAGTTAATTGATCTTCTCTGAAGTTTTGAAAATTGACCGGCCATAAATATGGATACAACCAGAATTTTCCTGCGGGAAGTTTTAAGAAATTTTCTCTCGATACTTTCTTTTTTAATTCACTGTAATAATATTCTACGGTAAGAACACCTTGAAGAGGTTTATTCTTTTCAGCTTTGCCGCAGGATGGACAGAGATAAACGAAATTTGATTCAATCTCGTTAGCTTCAAATTCTTTATAGCATTGTGAACATTTATAGACGTAATTTGACATATTGTTTTAGTTATCTTACATGGTCAATGCCATTATGGCTTTAGCTGTATGAAGCCTGTTTTCTGCTTCATCAAAAACAATAGAAATATTTTCATTATCTAAAATTTCATCAGTTACTTCGTGTCCTCTATCAGCGGGAAGAGCGTGCATGAGCTTAACATTTTTATCAGCAAGTTTTATTTTGTGATCATCGCAAATCCAGGATTTATATTTTTCTAAATTAGATTTCATTTCTTTTTTACATTCAGCCTCATTGTTTAAGTAATCCGGCACACTATAAGCTCCAAAGCCGCCCCAGTTTTTAGGAATTACAACATGGGCACCTTCAAATGCTTCATCCATATTGTTAGTAAATTTAATACTTCCACCACCTGCTGCGGCATTTTGTTTTGCTTTATCAACAATGGTTTTACTCAGAGGAAATTCTTTAGGATTGGCGACTGTTACATCAATTCCATATCGAGGGAAAAGTAATATTTGTGTCTGCGGAACAGAAAGCGGTTTGGAATGTGTATCGGCATAAGCCCATGAAATTGTTACTTTTAATCCTTTTGGATTTTTATCAAAGTGTTCAAAGATTGTCATAAGATCAGCCAGACCTTGAAATGGATGATAAATATCATCCTGCAAAGACATCACCGGGCGTTTAGAATATTTAGCCATCTCTTTTAGATAATCGTTACCAATTCCATAAAAACAATTTCTTGAAGCGATACCGTGTCCCATCCGCGATAGTATAATTGCTGTATCCTTTGCAGATTCTCCGTGTGATAGCTGCATTTTATCGGCAGTTAAATCGTGTGCGTGACCACCAAGCTGCGTCATTCCCGCTTCCATTGAATTTCTTGTACGAGTCGATTGTTCAAAGAAAATCATAAATAAAGTTTTATACATAAGATGAAGATGCGGTTCTTCATTAAGAAATTGTCTTTTTAATTCAGATGATGTTTTGAAAACTGTATCAAGTTCTTCCTTTGTCCAGTCTTCACACGTAAGAAAATGCTTACCCTTAAATTTTGATTCCATAGCTTCTCCGAAATTTGTATAAATATTATAAGCAGCCCACAACTTCAGTTGTGGGATAATAAAAAAAGAATATGTCAATATAAACCGTTTTAACGGTTTATGAATTTCAACCCATATTTTTTCATAAATAACTCAACCTCTTCATCATAAGTTATTTTTTTGTGATGAATTTTTTGATTCTTTATATAAAGTTCAACATCTTTAACCATTGATTCACTTACTGAAAATGCACCATAACCTATTTGCCAGGCAAATATTGTGTTTGCGAAATCTGATTGGTTTATCCAATGTGATGATTCACCTTTTATATTTTTAAAAATATCCCCAGCGCTAAAATTAGGCGCAAGTTGGAATAGTAAATGTATATGATCTTCTGTTCCGTTAATCGTTCTTACTTTGCAATCCAAATCATCTTCCATTTTTTGTCTGATGTGTTCGTACAGCCGCACTTCGAAAGTTTTATTTATTAATGACGCTCTGTCCTTTGTACCAAAGACACCATGAATCCAAATTTTTATAAGTGAGTGCGACGTTTAATTATCTCCTAAACCGTTGAAACGGTTTTTGCTTTGGCTTTATCCTTCTTTCCCATAGCTGAAGCTATGGGCTATTCAAAAATTGTAACAGAAAAGAGCATAAAATGCTGATGCTTTTACTAAATGTTCAACGGGAACTTTTTCGTTTGGTGCATGAGCAAGTACTTCATTCCCAGGTCCAAACCCGATTACAGGAATTTTATGTTTCCCATTTATCGTTACTCCATTTGTAGAAAATGTCCATTTATCTACCTTAGGTTTTTGATTAAAGAGATCTGAAAAAGTTTTTACTCCGCTCTTAATTACCTGATGATCTTCTTCAATTTTCCAGGTGGGATAATATTTTTCCATACCATATTTTAATCCTGTAAAAGCAGCTTTTTCGTAGTTGAGTAACTCTACTTTTGCGTTCATTCCTTTAACAATTTCTTTAACCTGATTAAGAGCCAATTCTTTATCCTCACCCCACGTTAATCTCCTATCGAGATGAATTTTAGCAAAATCGGAAACAGCACATAATGAAGGACTTGAGGAAATAAATTCGGTTACCGTAACGGATCCTTTTCCGAGGAAGGAATCAACAGTAAGCCTTTCATTTAACTTTTCTATTTCAAGCGCAGCTTTTGAAGCCATATAGATTGCGTTCTTACCTCTTTCCGGAGCAGAACCGTGTGAAGATAATCCGTAAAAGGAAACTTCGATTTCCATTCTTCCACGATGCCCGCGATAAATATTTAAATTTGTAGGCTCGGTTACAATTACACAATCAGGTTTAATTTTATCTTCTTCGATAATATAATTCCAGCAGAGACCATCGCAGTCTTCTTCCATAACTGTTCCTGTAAAATACACGGTTACATCATCAGGCAATCCAATTTCTTTTAAAATTTTTCCTGCAGTAACAAAAGCTGCTGGTCCACCGGACTGATCAACTGATCCTCTTCCCAGAACGAACCCATCTTTTATCTCTCCGCTTAATGGATGAAAGTCCCAATCTTCAGCATTGCCTAAATCAACTGTATCGATATGACCATCAATAGCAATTATTTTTTCCCCATTTCCAATTCTGCCAATAACATTTCCAAGCCCGTCTATTTTAACTTCATCAAAACCAGCCTCTTCCATCATTTGTTTAAGAGCTTTCGCAACACCTTCTTCCTCACCACTTAAGGATTTTATTTTTATCAGTTTCGATAAGTTGGTTGCTGTGTAGTTACTGTATTCTTCAGCTTTATTTAAAATAGTTTTTGCAAGATCCATTTTTTTCCCTTTGGTTAATCTGAATTTAATTCTAACATTTTATTATAGAGTCTGCTGCCTTGTGCTGTAATGTTTTTTTGATATTCCGAGTCATCAAAAGAAATTTTAAAGCTATTCATTAATACATTACCATTGTGAATAACGCTGTGAATAGGACGATCCAGAATTCCGTATATGAAATGTCCCCAAAAATTTTCTTCCATAAAAGGAGTTGGGGGAACGTAATCCCAGATAATGAAATCAGCTTTATCTTTGATGTTAAGTGAAGGAAAATCAGGAAAATATTTTTGTACAAAATTTAGTTGATCAAAATAAACTTTTTTAATCAAGTTGAATGATTCTTCAAACGTCATTCCCTGATGTCTCGCAAGCAGAAATAGTTGTTTAATTGTTCTGGCGGGGTTTGAATTCATTCCATCAGTTCCTGTAAGGATTGGAATTTTTAATGGAGCGCGTGATAATTCCGGCAGCCCGACTGCGTTATTAAAGTTAGAATCTAAGTTATAGACAATTGCACTGCCATTATTTGCTATCGAAGCGTAATCCTTATCTGTTAAGTGAATTCCATGCGCCAAAATGCTTTTATCATTAAGTAAACCAAATTTGATAAGTCTATCAACCGGAAGATTTTTATATTTAGTAAAACTTTCTTCTCTGTCAACTTTATCTTCACATAAATGAATGTGAATTCCAATGCTTGAGTTCTTTTACTAATTCAGAGACTTTTTTAAGCGTATCGTCATTCAGAGTAAAAGAAGCATGAAGACCAAGCATTGCTTTAAAATCTTTGTTGGTTGAGTTTCTAAAGTATTTTAAATTTTCTGTAATTCCATTTTCAGAAAGTTGATTTCCATTACGATCAGTTGTTTCGAAACAAAGGACTCCTCGAAGTCCAAATTCACTAAGTACATCTGAAATTACTTCCAAACTTCCGTTTGCGGAATTTGGGGATGAGTGATGATCAAAAATATATGTAACACCATTTCTTATTGACTCAAGAGCAGCCATTTGAGCAGAAGCACGAATCATTTCAGAATCGAGAGCGAGATCCAACTTCCACCAAAGGTTTTGAAGAATATTTTTGAAATTTTCCATTGATCCTTTTATTGGAAGCCCCTTTGCTAAGCGGGAGTAGAAGTGATCATGAAAATTTATCATAGGGACGGTTATTACTCTGCCACCGGCATCAATAGTTTTATCGGAACTTTGTATTGGCTGTAAAGGAAATTTTTTGAAATCCTTTTTTGTGATATCAGAAATGCACCCATTAGAAATTAAAATATCTCCAAACACAGGAATAATTTTTTGTCCTGATATCTGGCATATCCACGCATTTGTGATTGTTATATTTTTATTTGTGTTCATAAAAATTATTAAGTCGATTGCTTCTTATTTAAACCGTTAAAACGGTTGAATAAATAAGCTGAAGTTCTAATTAACCCACGACTTAAGTCGTGGGTTAATAAACAAAAATTAATAAATAACCGTTTTAACGGTTTCCAAATTATAATAGAAACAATAAACTAGAGTGAAAATCATATTCTAAGTTCCAGCCTCAATAAATTTTCCGTATCCAATCGTTTGCTCAATTTTCCCTGACTTGTTCATAATTAATTCACCACGTAAAAAAGTTTTTTCTACAACTGCATTAAAAGTAACTCCTTCAAACGGAGTGTATTTACCTTTGCTGTGCATTTCTTTGGAGTTAATTACTTTTTTGTCCCAAAGATTTATCAATGCAAAATCAGCATCATATCCTTCTTTAATATATCCTTTGATCTTTTAAGATTAAAATAATCTGCAACATTAGATGATAATAATTTAATTGTATCAGATAATGTTAATTTGTTCTTTAAAAAACCTTCACTGAATAAAAAAGGAACACGATGTTCAACTCCGGGAATCCCACCATAAACCTCCCAGAAATTATTTGATGATTTCTCTTTTTCAGGATTACATCCGGCATGATCGGTAACAACAAAAGATAAAGTTCCGTCTTTCAATCCATTCCATAATGCTTCACGATCTATTTCGTTTTTAACCGGAGGAGCAGTTTTTAAATAAGCCGAGATTTTTGAGTTATTAAAATCTTCTTGTGTAAAGAATAAATATTGCGGACAAGTTTCAGCAGTTACTTTTAATCCTTTGCTTTGAGCTTGTCTGATAAGATCCAATCCTAACTTAGAACTTAAGTGAACAATATGAATTCGACATCCTGTTTTTTCCGCAATATCAATAAGCAGTTTAATTGCTTTGGCTTCAGCCTGATCGTCTCTTGCTGAACAGTAAGCTTGCCAATTATTTTGTCCGGCACTTTTTAAGATTGCAGTTCTTTCCGCAATCATTTTTTTGTCTTCCGCATGAACTGCCATTGGTTTGTTTGCTTGCTTGATCCATTTTGCTGTTTGCAGAATTCTTTCTTCATCTAAATCAGTAAACGTACTCATTCCGGAAATCAGATAAGTTTTAAAAGCTGCAACTCCTTTTTTAGCAAGATCTTTAATTTGTTCTTCGATATCAAGATTATTATCAAAATCATTTCCGCAAACACCGCCGTAAAAGGAATAATCTACAAGACTTCGGTTTTTAAGTGCATTTAATTTTATTTCAAAATTATTTTTATTGGTAACAGGAGGAAGGGAAGTGCATGGCATATCGATTACTGTTGTAACACCACCGAAAGCTGCCGCAGTAGAACCGTGTTCAAAATCATCTCTGTCTTCAAAACCCGGAGTGTTAAAATGAACATGTGAATCTATTCCACCCGGAATTACAACAAGAAATTCACCATCATAAACTTTTGCATTTGAGGGATATTCAGATTTTGGTAATTGTTGAACAACTATTTTTCGTCTTTTCAAGTGAATTAATTTCTTTCCAATCAATGTCTTTAGAAGTTCTATCAATTATTTTTTCTATGCGATCTGAAAATTGTATATCAACAATTTTTAATTGGTTTTCATTCGTAGATAAAAAAACATTTTTTAGAATTTTTATAGATTTATCTGACATAGTTAAAATCTTTGTTCCTAAATATTCTAAACCTTTAAACCAACCTGACTGTTAAAATCTTTAATCATCTCATCCCATTTAGGAACGATAGAAAATCTTTCCTTCCAATAACTTTCATCATACCACTGAGCATTTAATTCCTCTACACTTTTTCCTTGCTGTTCCACCCAGGTAAAATATTTTAAGTTATGAATAGCTTTTTTGTCATTGTAAGATAATTCTTTAAAATAATCTACACCCTGATGTTTGAAAATGCTCGTCCAATCTACTTCAGCTTGTCTTTCAGAATATTTTCCCCAATTGATCATTCATTTCATTCAGTCTTGAATTATAAAGATCAACTGAATCTGTGAAAACTGTAAAGATGACATCATCTTCATTGTATTCAAAATATTTAGATAATTTAATTGCACTTAATAAATTGCAAATGGATGAAATACCTAAGTAAGATAATTTATTTATTTCTTCTTTTTTCACACCTAATTGAGTTAACCATTTATGTCCTTCTGGATCATTAAACAATCTCAGTATTCTCAAAGTTTGTTCATCATCAATTGCAGCAACACCATCTGTGTTTTTTACATTATGAATCCACGGAACATGTTTATCTCCAATTCCTTCTATTCTGTGTCCACCAAAACCATTCAACAACAAAGTCGGACATTGCAGAGCTTCTGTCGCCAAAACTTTTAAAGAAGGAAATTTTTCGCGAAGATAATCACCAGCGGCTAATGTTCCTGCAGAACCTGTAGCACTGACATAAGCACTTAATCTTTGATTTCCTTTTTTAATTTGATTGAATAAGTTCTCAATTGTATATCCTGTAACTTCATAATGCCAAACTGCATTACCAAACTGATCAAACTGATTTAAAATTAAATATTCATCACTCTCTGCTTCAAGTTCATGGCACTTATCATAAATTTCTTTTACGTTACTTTCACATCCGTGTGTGGCATATACTTCTGCACCAATTTCTTTAAGCCAGTCAAATCGTTCTTTACTCATTTCTTCCGGTAGAATTGCAACTGCATGAACAGATAACAATGCTGAATTAAATGAACCGCCGCGGCAATAATTTCCTGTTGAAGGCCATACAGCTTTATGATATTCAGGATTCAATTTTCCGCTTACAAGATATGGAGCTAAACATCCATAAGTTGCTCCAACCTTATGAGCACCAGTTGGAAAAAACTTTCCAACAAGTCCGATTATGCGGGGCTTTACACCTGTAATTTCGCGTGGAATTTCAAAATAATTTATTCCGCCAATTCGTCCGTTTACAGGATTATTACGCCAATTTATTCTGAATAAATTTAAAGGATTAAGTGCTTGTAGATCAATTTTTTCAAGCTTTTTCTGAATAGATTCAGGAATGGTATCGGGATGTTTTAGTTCATTAAAGGTTGGTAAAACAATTTTCTGTTGTCTGCATCTTTCAATTGTTTTTTGTAAATAATTTTTGTTTTCAATTTTCCAATCCCAATCAAACATTTTTACTCCACAATAATTAGGTTAAAATTTTAAGCAGCAAAATATTTGTAAACTGCATGGCAAATATACAATTCAATATTTACAGATAACATTATTTTATATATCAAGGTTACAAATATCTTTTTTGTTTAAACTGTATTTCTTTAAAAAATCAGAAACAAGATAATCTCTTACTACGAAGACAAGATTCATGTCCGAAAAATCATTCAGTTTTAAAAATATTTTTTTAATAGAAGGTTCCAAACCTTTTCCATCCATTTCTAATTTACCAACTTCATCTATAATTAACCATTGAGGATTTTTGCTGAATGCTGAAAATAATTTTGAGCGAGCCCAAATAAAGACTTCGTTATTAAATTTATAATTACCAATCTTTAATATATTCTTCTCGTTCGTATCAGCCGTTAATTCTAATAATCTGGTTTCCCCGGATGAAATATGTCTGATATATCTCGTCCCATCAATTACCGGCTGGAGGATTCCATCAACATCATCTTCATTTTTTATCCATTCGCTAAGTCTTGTGGTTTTACCTGTATGGATGGGACCGGAAAGTAAAAAAAATTTGCTCATTCAAAATTAAAATTTGTTAACAGCATTGTTATTAATGAGTAAGTTAGAAAGAGACGATACTTCTGAAGACCTTTGTGTTTGGAAGACTTAGCCCAGCAATGAAATAATATATTTTTTAGATGCGGAAGCAGTGTGATTATTTCCTCAACTTCCTCGGCATAAATATTCTGATGTTTATTTAAATATTTTTTCGAGTAATTAATCAGCAATGGAGCAAAATAAAAATACCATATAAGTGTTATCGTCAAAGCTCTGAAAATCATTAGAGCAACATCAATTGCCTGATTTGATCCAAGTCCAGGTGTTAGATATGATAAAATTATTGATCCTATGGCAACAACAAAAAACAAAAAGCCAAATCTTCTTTTCCCTAAATGTTTATTTCTTTTATTTTTTGCAGTAAAAAATTTCAATTCAGATTCGGGTGTGACATTAATTAAATAGTAATCATTCTTCTCAATAGAGTTTGTTAACCAATTTGGAATCTTACCAGCAAGAATTCCTATAATTATGCCCGCAATAAGATGCATAAGAATATAAATTGAAATCATTATAAAACTAAAATGTATTGACTGCGCATTTTGCCCGTTAATCTGAAATTGTTCAAGGATAAAATTTGCATAAACATCAATTGATTGCCACAAAGTTTTTCCAAAAACAATTGTATAAATTATTACTTTCTGAAATCCAAAAAATAAAAGCGTAGTTACGCTTAAAACAAATGCAGATAGTGAGAGATGCTTTTTGTTAATAAAAATGATTTGTCCAAAAATTCCTTGCAGTAAAACAGAAAAATATGCAGCAACTGGTGTATAGGGACTGACAACAACTTTTACTATCAAGACAATAAGTGTTGCTTTAATTATAGAAACTTTTTGTTCAGAAAAATAAGCGATTAAGGTAATAAATATTATAGCTGCACCGCCAATAAAAATTCCGGTTAGCGGAATATGAAGGGCATGCAAAACGCCTCCCAAAGTTGTTTCGCTTAAAGCCCAAAGCGCAGTAATACGTTTTACAGCAATTGATTTATTCCCATTTTCAAATTCTGAATCTTTTTCCCTGTCCATTTTAAAAATATGATGATCTTGGTTTTTAATTAATAAAATATCTTTAATAAATTTAATTAATTATACTTCTTAAGAGAAATTCAATATCATTATGATAGTAATCGATTTTATAATAGATAAATTGCCTCTGTTTTTAATTAAAGATTAAAATAAAATATCATTATCAAATCGTGGTTATAAATGAGAATTGAGTTTTGAATGGGGGTAAATATTTTAATGAATCAAAGAGATAAAAAATGCGAGAATAGCTTAAAATCGCAATCCTCGCATTCAAAAAAATAGGTGCGGAGAGTCAGGGACTAGTTTCTTCACCCAGATTATTTTGTTTTTAAGTTAAAAATAAAACTAAAATTATCTCCCTCGCATAAAACTCGCATATTTTTTAATTAATATATGGAAACCCTTCTCTATAAACTAAATGCAAAAAAAGACAGTACTTTAAAACAATAGTGCATATAAAACAATGATAATCAATTATATAACAGTTTCATATTCTGTTGTTGACTAAATCTAAAGAATCTGTTTGGGAAAATCTTGTTTTAGATAAATGATGTTTTTAAAACATTTCAATTTATAATCATTTCAAATAAATATTTTTATTAAAATTAATTTGACATCAATGGTTAAATAAGTTAAATTATAGTTAAACGTTTAACCAAATAACCAAGTTTAAGATGAAACCAACAATTAAAGATGTTGCAAAAAAAGCTGGTGTCTCTATTGCGACAGTTTCATTCGTAATCAATCAAAGCAAACCCTTATCAGTTGAAACAAGGACTCGCGTATTAAAAGCAATTAAGATCCTCAACTATCATCCATCCAAATCCGCAATAAACTTAGTCTCTGGCAGAACTGGTAATATAGGTTTTATTCTTACAGACGATCACTTTTTACGAACAGAACCATTTTACACAAGAATTTTTTTAGGAGCTGAATTCGAAGCACGAAGTGAGGGATATTATATTATACTCACATCGATCAATCCTGATTTTAATGAAAATGAACCATTACCAAGATTTATATTAAACGGAAGTGTTGATGGTATTATTATAGCCGGCAAAATTCCCCTAAACCTTATAGAAAGAATGTCTTCTTATAGTTTCCCAACTGTTTTTATAGATTACATCCCGCCGCAAAATTGTTGCTCTTTAGTTTTAATAGATAATATTCAGGGCGGTTTAATGGCAACAGATCACTTGATCAGTTTAGGCCACAAAAATATTGCCTTTATAGGTGGCGATATAAAGCATCCAAGTTTGTCTGATAGACTGAATGGTTACAAACAGGCACTGTATAATGCAAATATTCCGATCAAAAATAATTTAATTGTTACGGATGCTAAATACCCAGATAGACAAAACGGATTTGATTCAGCAAAAAAATTATTTGAAAAGAATAAGAATATAACCGCGGTCTTTGCAGGTAATGATGCGATGGCAATTGGAGTATTACATTATTTAAATGATAATGGATACACAGTACCTGACGATGTATCTTTAATTGGCTTTGATGATGTTGAAGCAGATCTAATGCTGAATCCTCCACTTTCGACGATAAGAGTTCCCAAAATTGAAATGGGCGGCGAGGCTTTGAAATTAATAGTTAATACATTAAAGAATAAAAAAACACTAAATAAAAAAATACTTGTCCCGGTTGAATTAATTAAAAGAGAGTCAACATCATTTTGCAAAACAAATTAAAAAGTTATGCTTGCTGCAGTATTCCAAGGAAATAAAAAATTTAATCTTGGTATTCATAACCTTCCTAAATTAGGGAAAGATGAACTTCTGATTCGAATTAGAAGCTGTGGGATATGTGGGACGGACCGACATATATATGAAGGCAAAGCTCCTTCAAGTATCCCGATTATTTTGGGCCATGAATTTAGTGGGACTATCGTCGGAAAAGGGAATCCGGATTCTAAATTCAAAATTGGTCAAAAGGTTGTGATTGATCCGAATATTTATTGTGGTCAATGTGATTATTGTAGGAAAGGAATGGTTAACTTTTGTGAAAATCTAAAAGCCCTTGGAGTGACATTGAATGGTGGGTTTGCTGAATATTGTATTGTCCCATCCTCCCAGGCTTATATTCTACCAGATGATTTTGATTTGTCTGTTGCGGCTTTTTCAGAACCTCTATCATGTTGTTTAAGAGGTATTAATAATGCGGATATTAAACTTGGCAATACGGTTGTTGTTATAGGTGGGGGATCAATCGGTTTATTAATGGTACAACTAGTTAGAATTACCGGAGCATCAAAAATTATTTTGATAGAACCCAACTTAAATAAACAAAAATTGGGAATTAAATTTGGAGCTGATTATGCATTCAATCCGGACAGTGAAAAATTATTTGAACAGATTAATGATATAACTAATAATCAGGTTGATATTGTACTCGAATGCGTGGGAAATAAAGACGCCGTCGATAACGCTATTAAAATTGCAGGAAAGGGTGGAAAAGTTGTTATTTTCGGTCTGGCTCCAAAAGATCAAACCATTAATTTAAATCTTCAGCATTTATTCCAAAAAGAACTTAAGATTTTTAACTCTTATCTTAATCCATTCACTTTCAAATCAGCGGTTGATCTTCTCATAAATAGAAAAATTAGTGTCAAAGAATTACTTACAAAGCAACTTAATCTGATCGATATACCAAACTTTTTTTCTGATAATATTATTGCAGGTAACATCAAGGTTCAAATAATTAACAACTAACTTACAGGAGCAGCTATGAATCAAAGCAACAATGGTTTTCGATGGTGGTCGAGGATCACTTTCATTTTTGTGGTATTAGCGTTGATCCCTTTATATGGGCAAAGCGGGATTAATGAATTCGGCAGTTTCGAGCAGCAATTGCCATCGTACTGGACAAAGGGCGCAGAGCCAGGCGGAGCGACATTAAGCTGGGCGACAGACGAATCACATTCGATGGGCAGATCTTTGAAGATAACAAAGACAACGACATCAGAAGCGGCGATGTGGCAATCAGAGAATATGTGTGATTTGTGGTCTGAAAAACATTTTGCAAACGTAGATATGTTTATGGGGATGTATTATATGACATCAGGAGTAAACACAAACCCGACAACTGATGATCAGAAGTGGTATGTGAGCTATTCATTTTATAGAGAAGATGGAAGCTTAATAGGCGAGAAGAAATTCGAGTTGGATCAGAGCATAGCAAGCACAACCGGTTGGGTAGCAGATACCACAGCAGTAGGTGAAATAAGCTTACCTGAAGATTCGTGGAAAACGATAATCAGGTTTGTAGGTGGAAAGGATGCAACAGGGACAGTGTGGGCAGATGATTTTATAATGAATGGCCGTGGAGGATGGTTGGGTCAGGACTGGAACACGCAGGTAGGAGTACCGACAGGCTGGTATTACTGGTTGCCGCCAATAGGAGGCAATGACGGAGTATTGAGTGCAGGGTATGAGAACACTAGGATAACGGATGAAGAAGCATATAATGGAGACTATTCGTTAAAATTTGATATACCGGTAGGAACCCGAGATGGATTTGTTGGAACAAGAAAATATCCATTAAGCGGAGTTGTTGCAGGTGATGTTGTTAGGATCAGTGTTTGGATAAAGGGAATGAATTTAAAGCCAGATTCAGCAGCGGTAGTAGGAGATCAATGGAGTGTAGCAATAACGCCAACGTTCCATAGTACAATAGGGAACAATGAAGGCTTCAATCAGATATGGGCAAGTGACATACCGTTAAAGTTCCCGAATGCAACATCATTTGACTGGACACAGTTTTATGTAGATGTACCTGTACAGGATGGAGCAGTAGCATTATCAGTAAGACTGCATCCATTAGGAAGATTCCAGGGTACAATTTATTTGGATCAATTGACGGTAGAGAAGTTGGACATACCAACACTTAGTGAGATAGGCAGTTTCGAGCAGCAATTGCCATCGTACTGGACAAAGGGCGCAGAGCCAGGCGGAGCGACATTAAGCTGGGCGACAGACGAATCACATTCGATGGGCAGATCTTTGAAGATAACAAAGACAACGACATCAGAAGCGGCGATGTGGCAATCAGAGAATATGTGTGATTTGTGGTCTGAAAAACATTTTGCAAACGTAGATATGTTTATGGGGATGTATTATATGACATCAGGAGTAAACACAAACCCGACAACTGATGATCAGAAGTGGTATGTGAGCTATTCATTTTATAGAGAAGATGGAAGCTTAATAGGCGAGAAGAAATTCGAGTTGGATCAGAGCATAGCAAGCACAACCGGTTGGGTAGCAGATACCACAGCAGTAGGTGAAATAAGCTTACCTGAAGATTCGTGGAAAACGATAATCAGGTTTGTAGGTGGAAAGGATGCAACAGGGACAGTGTGGGCAGATGATTTTATAATGAATGGCCGTGGAGGATGGTTGGGTCAGGACTGGAACACGCAGGTAGGAGTACCGACAGGCTGGTATTACTGGTTGCCGCCAATAGGAGGCAATGACGGAGTATTGAGTGCAGGGTATGAGAACACTAGGATAACGGATGAAGAAGCATATAATGGAGACTATTCGTTAAAATTTGATATACCGGTAGGAACCCGAGATGGATTTGTTGGAACAAGAAAATATCCATTAAGCGGAGTTGTTGCAGGTGATGTTGTTAGGATCAGTGTTTGGATAAAGGGAATGAATTTAAAGCCAGATTCAGCAGCGGTAGTAGGAGATCAATGGAGTGTAGCAATAACGCCAACGTTCCATAGTACAATAGGGAACAATGAAGGCTTCAATCAGATATGGGCAAGTGACATACCGTTAAAGTTCCCGAATGCAACATCATTTGACTGGACACAGTTTTATGTAGATGTACCTGTACAGGATGGAGCAGTAGCATTATCAGTAAGACTGCATCCATTAGGAAGATTCCAGGGTACAATTTATTTGGATCAATTGACGGTAGAGAAGTTGGACATACCAACACTTAGTGAGATAGGCAGTTTCGAGCAGCAATTGCCATCGTACTGGACAAAGGGCGCAGAGCCAGGCGGAGCGACATTAAGCTGGGCGACAGACGAATCACATTCGATGGGCAGATCTTTGAAGATAACAAAGACAACGACATCAGAAGCGGCGATGTGGCAATCAGAGAATATGTGTGATTTGTGGTCTGAAAAACATTTTGCAAACGTAGATATGTTTATGGGGATGTATTATATGACATCAGGAGTAAACACAAACCCGACAACTGATGATCAGAAGTGGTATGTGAGCTATTCATTTTATAGAGAAGATGGAAGCTTAATAGGCGAGAAGAAATTCGAGTTGGATCAGAGCATAGCAAGCACAACCGGTTGGGTAGCAGATACCACAGCAGTAGGTGAAATAAGCTTACCTGAAGATTCGTGGAAAACGATAATCAGGTTTGTAGGTGGAAAGGATGCAACAGGGACAGTGTGGGCAGATGATTTTATAATGAATGGCCGTGGAGGATGGTTGGGTCAGGACTGGAACACGCAGGTAGGAGTACCGACAGGCTGGTATTACTGGTTGCCGCCAATAGGAGGCAATGACGGAGTATTGAGTGCAGGGTATGAGAACACTAGGATAACGGATGAAGAAGCATATAATGGAGACTATTCGTTAAAATTTGATATACCGGTAGGAACCCGAGATGGATTTGTTGGAACAAGAAAATATCCATTAAATAATCAAACTTTAGGTAAAACTACTTCACAGAATGCTCCTATGGATATAACTGCGTTGAATGGAGTAGTGCCGGGTGATATACTTAGGATCAGTGTTTGGATAAAGGGAATGAATTTAAAGCCAGATTCAGCAGCGGTAGTAGGAGATCAATGGAGTGTAGCAATAACGCCAACGTTCCATAGTACAATAGGGAACAATGAAGGCTTCAATCAGATATGGGCAAGTGACATACCGTTAAAGTTCCCGAATGCAACATCATTTGACTGGACACAGTTTTATGTAGATGTACCTGTACAGGATGGAGCAGTAGCATTATCAGTAAGACTGCATCCATTAGGAAGATTCCAGGGTACAATTTATTTGGATCAACTCGAGATAAGGAAGAATGGAGTGACAGATGTAAATAACGGAATTGAAACTCCAACAAGTTTCAGTTTATCTCAAAACTATCCAAATCCATTTAATCCGAGTACTTTAATTAATTATTCATTACCAAGAAATTCCTTTGTTACGATTAGAATTTATGATATGCTTGGGCGTGAAGTGAAAACTTTGATTAATAGTGAACAAAGTACTGGTAATTATAATGTTCAGTGGAATGGAGATAATAATTTGGGATCAAAGGTTTCAAGCGGAACATACATTTACACAATTAGAACAAGCGATTACTATCAAGCGAGAAAAATGATTCTCTTGAAGTAAGTTATTTGAATTAGGGCACCTAAATCGGGTGCCCTTTTTTGAATTAAATGTCTAATTAAAAATATTCTTTTAATGTAATAATAGGTGGATGTAATGTTCACTGCTACTAATTGTAATAAAGTATTTTTTTCATTAATCTGTATATTATTATCCCTGATAGGTCCATTGATTTATGCCGGAACAACAGGGAAAATTGCAGGTAAAATAATTGATAAAAGTACCGGTGAAGCACTAATAGGAGCTAATATATTAATTATTGGTTCAACAATAGGAGCTTCTTCTGATATTGATGGGAATTATTTTATACTGAATATTCCACCTGGCGAATACCAGGTTAAAGCCTCAATGATTGGCTATTCCTCATTTACAATTCAGAAGGTAAGAGTATCAGTTGATCAAACTACAAAAATTGATTTTGAATTAAGTCCTGAGTCAATCGAACTAGCTGATGTTCTTGTTACTGCTGAAAAACCTTTAGTTAGAAAAGACCTAACTTCTACAGAAGCTAATATTAATGGTGATGATATTTCTATGCTCCCTCTTGAAGACGTTTCTGCAGTTGTAAATTTACAAGCAGGCGTTGTTGATGGACACTTTAGAGGTGGTAGAGGTAATGAAGTAAAATATTTAATCGATGGTGTTCCTGTAAATGATGTGTATTCTGGTCAATCATCTTTGTCGGCTGAAGTAAACAGTATTGAAGAAATTCAGGTACTTACAGGTACCTTTAACGCTGAATACGGTGAAGCTCTTTCAGGTGTTGTCAATCAGGTAACAAAAATTGCAGGAGATAAATTAAATGGAAATATCTCTGCTTATTCTGGTGATTATGTCAGTTCGCATAAAGATATTTTTACAAATATTGATCATATAAGCCCAACTGATGTTTATAATATACAGGGTAATTTAAGCGGTCCTGTACCGGGGTTAGAAAATTTAATTAAGTTCTTTTTTTCGGGAAGTTATAATTATGATGCAGGAGCTATTTATGGACAAAGGATTTTTAATCCATCAGACTCTTCCAACTTCTCTGCCAATAATCCTGCAGATTGGTATGTCGGAGCCACAGGTGATAAAGCCTATGTGCCTATGAATTTCAATCGGAAGTTATCTTTACAAGGTAAATTGGCTCTTAATGTTGGTGGTGGAAAAGGTATTGTACTATCCGGACTTTATCAGGATAATAAATACAGAGATTATGATCATATTTATAGACTTAATCCCGATGGTGATTATCAAAAATTTCAAAAGAGTTTTTTAGGTATAGCAAGTTATACTTTATTGTTAAGTAATTCAGCATTTATAGATATTTCTGCTTCAGGTCTCAGATCGGAATTTAAACAATATGTTTATGAGGATCCGCTTGATCCGAGATATGTAAATCCAGATAGGAAAAAAGATGTTAGTGGAAATGCATTTCTGACCGGCGGTACAGAAAACTGGCATTTCAATCATACTACAACTAGCTTTACTGGAAAATCAGATATCACTTGGCAAGTAGATAATATTAATCAAATTAAATCCGGAATTGATTTTACATTTCATAAACTTAATTACGAAGATTTTCAAATTATTATTGATGCCACATCGGATTATAAGCCAATGATACCAGCACCGGGTGCATTTAATTTTAACACATATCAGGCAAATCCTTTTCAATTTGCATATTACGCACAGGATAAAATAGAGCTCGATTATTTAATAGTAAATGTCGGTCTTAGATTTGATTATTTTGAACCTGATGGTAGTTATTTAAAAGACCCTAATCAAATTAATCTATTAGATGAACTTCAACCTCCGTTTCCCGATTCATTATTAACGAAGGCAAAATCTAAATATCAATTAAGTCCGCGTATCGGATTATCCTATCCAATATCAGATAAAGGTGCGATTCATATTTCTTATGGTCACTTTTTCCAGATTCCTCCATTTGAAAATTTGTACCGTAATCCTAATTTCAGGATACCATTAACAGGTGACTTCCCGGAGAATATCGGTAACACGATTGGGAATGCAGATCTAGAACCACAACAAACCATTATGTATGAAATAGGGTTACAGCAAGCCTTAACTGATGATTTAGGAATTACAATCACAGGGTATTATAAAGATATTAGAAATTTACTTGCATCAGAGATATTTATAAAAAATGAATTTAGAAAATTTAGTAAACTTATCAATAAAGATTACGGTTCTGTAAAAGGAATTACTTTGTCTTTTGAAAAGAGATTTAGCAATGGGATAGGCGCAACAATAGATTATACTTTCCAAGTTGCAAAAGGTAGCGCTTCGGATCCTAATGCTGCATTTAATAATGCACAGTCTAATCCGCCAATTGCCCCCAATAAGCAACTTGTACCATTAGACTGGGATAGAACACATTCACTCAATTTTACTCTAACACTTGGAATTCCTGGAAATTATATTGCAAGTTTCGTTGGAAGACTGGGATCGGGCTTACCCTATACACCATCATTACAAAATCAAAGAACGGGACTAGAAAACAGCGATAATAAACCTGCTTACTACAATGTGGATTTTTATATAACTAAATATTTTGAAATAGCAGGTAGTCAGCTTTCAGTATTTATGAAGATCTTTAATCTATTTGATACTCTGAATGAGATTAACGTTTTTGGTGATACAGGAAGAGCGGGAGATACATTGGAACTTACTAGAAATCAAACACCTCCCAGAGGTGTAAATACAACTAAAGAATTTTTTACTAGACCGGATTTTTATTCATCACCCAGGCAAATTGTCCTAGGTGCTGAATTTACATTTTAGGTTATCTATTAATTGGAGTTAAAATGTTGATAACAAGAAATAGTTTCGGTTTGATCTATTCTAATTGTGGTAGCATTCTTTATCAATTCTGATTTGATTATCGGTCAGAGGATAGTTGATAAAAACAAAGGAGATCACAATAAGACAAAAAAGGGATATATGGATGGCAATCTTGCTGCAACTGTTTACTATAACTTTGGTGAAATTGCAGATTGGCAGAATGAACCAAGCAGAAGTGGTGTCTGGCCAAAAGGGACCAACCATACCTATGTGGATGGAGTAGCAATAATTGTTCAAGCAGAAGCAACAGATCCTGCAGGTAAACTGATTCATCCCTTGGAATCAAACTATTATGAGTTTACAAGATATAATAGTGCAACAGGAGTAACATACGGCTGGTGGCCTTTACCCGGATATAATTCACCTTACAGCACTATACCGGCAAGGAGTGATGTGCCTGAAAGCTGGCCTGAAGTATGGCCGGACCGACCATCAGATTGGAATGGAAGCTGGAATGGATTCTTTGGGAAAGGGGTTCTAAATGCAGACGTTGAAACTTATTTTGTATTTGATGATAACGAAGACCGTGAATATCTGCTTAATAATAATTTTACACCAGATGTAGATGATCCAACAAGAGGGGGATTAGGAATGCAGGTCCGCGCACGGGGTTTTCAATGGTCTCAGGTACTTGCTGAAGATGTAATTTTCTGGTATTACGAAATAACAAATATGGGAACTTATGATTATCAAAAAACTCTATTTTCACAATATGTGGACTGGGGAATAGGCGGACATGACAATTCTTCTAATAATGCAGGCGATTATAATGAGCTATTGGATATGTCGTATGCATGGTCTGTCGTGCCTTTCGGAAGTCCAGGAAACTGGAGTCCTGTAGGTTTAGCCGGTTACGCATTTCTTGAGAGTCCGGGTGTTCCGGATGATTCAAAAGATAACGACTCAGATGGACTGACCGATGAGAATAGGAATAACAGTGCTTCTATTTTTATTGTTGATCCAAATCAGGATCCGTATTTGAGAAATCCATTCCAGGATACAACAAAGTTTAGAGAATTTTATGGTTATTCCTGGAGGCCCCATTGGGATGCAGACGAGAATGCCAACTGGAAATCTTTTACAGATGTAAACAACAATGGCGTATGGGATGTAGGAGAACCACTGAATAATGACGTGGGTTCAGACGGGATTGGACCTTTTGAAAATGGCTATACAGGACCGGACATTGACGGAACTGAAGCAAACGGAAAATGTGATCAGGGCGAACCAAACTTTGGTATACTTGATAAAGATGAATCCGATCAGTTGGGTCTTACGGGTTTTAAGATTTATGCTGTACATACTTATGAGCTAGATAATGATGAAGAAAACTGGACCGTTCTTTCAGGATTGCCAGCTCCACATGGTCAGACGCTTGTCGGAGTTAATTTGGCAAATTATTTCTCAAGTTATCTTTTCAGTATGAATGGACGAAATACATATTCCACAACTACCGGTGCTATTCAGGAGGAGGGTGAGACGGAAAGGTTTTCAATGTCAATGATATTTGGAATAAACAAAGATGACCTGTTTAGAAGAAAAAAGACAGTGCAGCAGATTTATAATGCAAATTATCGTTTTGCCAAACCACCTGAAAAACCAATTTTAACTGCTGTCCCTGGTGATCATAAAGTTATTTTGTACTGGGATGATAGAGCTGAAAAGACTTTTGATGAATTTTACCAGAGAATAAATTTTGAAGGGTATAGAATTTACAGATCGACTGAACCTAACTTTCTTGAAGACAAAATAATTACAGATGCATATGGTAAGCCAATTTTCAGATCTCCGATTGCTCAGTTCGATATGATAGATGGAGTTACAGGGCTTCATCCAATAAATGTGAATGGTGCAATGTTCTATCTTGGAGATGACACTGGTTTAAAGCATTCTTTCATTGACACAACTGTGCAGAATGGTCAGACCTACTATTATGCAGTTGCAGCATATGACAGAGGGTTTGAAACAACTACTATCGAAGGAAATTTTGAAGGTATACCGCCTTCAGAGACTACTACAATTCTTAAGAAAGACATTAATGGTAATATTACTACTGATATAAATACAGCGGTTATTACTCCAAGAGCTCCTGCTGCAGGTTATCTTGCGCCCGAGGTAGCTTCCTTTGAAGGAAGCGGACCCGGCACAGGTAGCATCTCGATAACAATACTCAATCCGGATTCAATAAAGAATTTTGGTACATATAAACTAGAGTTCAATGAAAACACTCCTTACCATAATTCCGCACACCCTGAATATTCACTAACAAATGTTTTAGAAGGTGATACATTAGTGACTAAACAAAGAATAAATGGGGTTGAGGAACAAACTCCCGTCCTTGATGGATTTACAGTTGACATTAAGAGTGATACTGCAGTAGTTATAGATTTTGATAAAACAGGATGGGTTATTGGAAACAGTAATTATATAGTGCAGGTGGGTTTTGATTCAAGATATCAGGCAGCTTATCTAGGGAAAAAAGTAAACTATCCGGCAGACTTTGAAATAAAACTTACAGAACCTGGTCAAGGTGATTTGTCCTTTCCTGCGACAGCATTTAGCCAGCCGATACAATCAAATATTATTGTCAATAATCTTACTGAGGGAATTGAACATTTTCAGTTCATTTTTAGGGATGCTAATTCAGATCAAATATTTAATGCTGGTGATGCAATATTTTTTGTATTTGGCGATTCCCTCGGTAAAAGAGCTGCCAATTTTTCAAACTTGCATGTAAGCTGGTCTGTCTCATTGGTGATGGATACTACGATCAATGAGAATGAACAACGAGCTCCGCAGTACAATGATGTTTTTAAGGTCGTGAATAAAAAGCCATTCAGAAAAGGTGAGTTTTATGAATTCACAATGAAAGGCCAAGGATTTGATAACACTAAAGCTGAATCTGATCTGGATAAAATATCTGTGGTACCAAATCCTTATGTGGGCGCAGCATCATGGGAACCGTCTTCAACTGAGGTAGGACGTGGTGAAAGACGTATTTACTTTATGCATCTACCCAACGAATGTACAATCAGCATTTATACAATTAGCGGAAAGTTTGTGGATAAGATCCAGCATTCCAGCTCAATATCAAATGGACAGGAAAGCTGGGATTTAGTTTCAAAAGACGGAATGGATATAGCATTCGGAGTTTATGTTTATCAAATAGATGCTCCGGGTGTCGGCCAAAAAATCGGAAAGTTTGCGGTAATAAAATGATAAAGTCAAAAAAGTTTAGATTATTGCATGAGGATACAATGCATAAAATTACTCGCGCAAAAATATTTTTACTTATTCTGATCCTTCTATTAGTTGGACAGACAATTTATCCCCAAAATGTTTCTAAGACAGGAACGACGGCAGCATCCTTTTTAGAGATTGGAGTCGGTGCTACTGCAAACTCAATGGGAGGCGCGTTCGCAGGTCTTGCAAATGATGCATCCGCATTATATTGGAATGTTGGCGGAATAGCAAACCTAGATCAGTATGAAGCAATACTTGTGCATACTAATTGGATTGCAGATACAAAATTTGATTATGCAGGTCTTGTAATTCCTCTTGGTGATTTCGGAAATCTGGGTCTAAGTTTTACCTCACTCTCTATGGATGATATGAAAGTTACGACTGTAGAACAACCAGATGGTACGGGGGAGAATTTCAGCGCCTCTGATATTTCAGTTGCACTATCTTTTGCAAGAAAATTCACGGATAGGTTCTCAATAGGTATTACCGCTAAATATATAAAACAATCCATCTGGCATATGAGTGCATCAGCATTTGCAATTGATGCAGGCACCTTTTTCAGGACAGATTTTCTGGGAGGTATGACCATTGGTGCTGTGATGTCAAATTTTGGAACTCCAATGCGATTAGAGGGAAGAGATACAAGATATTTTATTAGTGTAGACCAAACAAAACAAGGATCAAACGACAGGATACCAACTAATATTGATCTTGATTCCTGGGATTTACCGCTCTACTTCCAGATAGGTTTATCAACTTATGCCTTCCAATATGATAATTATAAATTAAGGTTATCTGCTGATGCTTTAGTTCCTAATAATGATTATCAAAGTTTAAATGTCGGTGCTGAATTTTCATTCATGGATTTCTTTTCAATTAGGGGAGGATATAATTCCTTGTTTCTCAAAGATGCTGAGGGAGGACTTTCATTTGGGGCAGGTGTGAATTCCAAAATGCTTCTGAGTTCCGCGTTAGTGAGATTTGATTATGCATTCAGAGATTTTGGAAAATTGAATAATGTTCACAGTTTTTCAGTGGGCATTAAATTTTGATGGGAAATTATTTTAATAATATTTCTGATTTTGAATAATAATTAATTGAAAACATTTATCTTAATATTACTTCTGTTGATTCCGACCCGGATTCAATGCCAGGATATTATTTTTTGAAAATCCTGAAAACTCAGTTAAAAAAAATGATATCGTGGCAGAAATTGGGAATATAAAAATAACTGTTGAGGAATTTATTTACGGTTATGAATTTGGGCCAGCTTTTCCCAAAAGAAATGCAGAATTCAAAACAAAAATATCTTAATTATATGATAAATGAAAAACTTCTTGCTTTGGATGGATATGAAAAAAATATCATGGAAAAAGAAGACGCAAAAGAAGCTTACAATAACATCAAATCGGACCTTGCCACTGAAGAAATGTTCAACAAAGAAATAGTTCCGGAAGTTAAGATAAATGATGCAGAGATTAAGAAAGTAATTGAAACGAAGCAGAAAGAATACCAATTAAGATGGCTCTATGCGAATGAATTGGATCGATTAGAATATTATTTAAGGAATTTAAAAAATGGTATCACATTCGATTCTCTTTTCAATACTCAGTTAAATGATTCAGTCCTGATCGATGACAGACAATTAAAAAGCAGTCTTTATAATATCTATATAAAAAATCCCCAGTTTGCACAAATCATTGATACTCTCAATCCAGGAAAGATTTCCGATCCCATTCATACTGATGACGGCTGGTACATAATTAAGATTGATAACATTCTAAAGAATTTGATTACAAGTGAGTCAGAATATGAAAAGCTTAAATTTGAATCAAAAGAAGCAATTACTAAAAGTAAACTTGGATATATTATCAAATCAGTATATAAAGGAATTATTTTCTGAGGAAGCTCCAGTAATTAAAAGAAATGTATTTAATGTGCTTCGATCATATCTTGGGAAAATTTCTTCTTACACCCGAAAAATATTCCGAATGGGAATTAGATAATAAACTAAATAATTCTTTAGCAAATCTTGGACTTAAGAGTGAAGATAAATATTCAGGATTGGCATTAGTTGAATGCAAGAGCAGGAACATATCGCTGGATGAATTTATTATCTGGTACAGAAACCGAGAGCAATATGTTAATTTGTTAAAAAATGATTTGGTTGCATTTTCAAAATCTTTAGAAGATTTTAGTCTGGCTTATGATAAGAGATAAATTACTTAGTGCTAAAGCTTATCAGAAAGGTTATGACAAATCCGAATGGGTTACTAAACAGGAAAAATGGTGGAAAGATAAAATCTCTTACAGCGTCTATAGAAATGAATTAGCCAATTCAATTATTTTAAATTCTGAAGAAGTACGGTTAATAAATGAAAAGAAAAAATCTGAGTCTGAAATTTGCAGTGATGAATTATCAAAAAAAATATTGCACAAAATTCTTGAGCTGAAAAAAAAGTATAAGGTTACAATAAATGAAGGAGTACTTAGATGGATAAAAGTTTCATCTGAAAATGATAAAACTACTATCAATATGTATATTGTTAAAAGAGGCAATTTGATTCCCAAGACCGGCATTTCCTACAATCGATAGCGATTGGGCAAGCTGGGAATAAAAAGCAAATGAGATATTTATTAAATATTATAATTCTGATCTTACTTATTTATGTTTTAATTAGCTGTAGTAACAAAAACAAACAATCAAATGATGCAATTATTATATTGGTGTTCGAATAATACAGATGAAATAAAGTTTGCCAAAGATAGAACAATGAATGGAACAAAAATCATTCGAATGATCAAGATTAAATATCAAGCCAGTTCCTGAAGGGCGATCAAGCGAGGAAATTATACTTGCCGCAGTTGTGGGTAATACTACTCCTGATATTTATTCCAATATGTGGCAGGGAGATGTTGAAGCTTACGCCCAGGCTGGAGTTTTAGTTGCACTTGATACTCTAAATGGTTTTCTGGATTTTCTTTATGAACGATGTGATAGTTCGGTTATTGAAGAAATAAAATCTCTTGATGGTCACATCTACCAGATACCCTGGAAAATTAATCCGATAATGTTGATTTATAACATAAATCTGATAAATGATTTAAAACTTCAAAAGTCCTCCTAGAACATATAACGATTTTTTCGATGCCTCACAAAAATTTCAAAAAGATGTTAATGGTGATGGATATGTTGATAGATGGTTTGGTTATAGTGAGGTAGATGTAACATGGTGGCAAAGATTTTTTGATTTTTATCCTTTGTATCTTGCTGCATCGGGTGGAGCCCCGTTAGTTAAAAATAATCAGGCGGTCTTTAATAATAAATATGCGGTTGAGGTTTTCTCCTTTCTGAGTGAATTATATAAAAAAAATTACTTTTCTAAGGAAAAACTTTCTGCACGACAGGATCCTTTTCTTGCCAGTGTAACTGCAACAAGATTTACAGGACCCTGGGAAATAGCGCACGCCGAAAAATTCAAACCAAAAGGTTTTGAATATGCATATACTTTCATGCCTGTCCCCGATGATCATGACAGGACCTGTATATACTTACGGAGATCCAAAGAATATAGTCATATTTAAAACCTGCAAAAACCCTCAGGCTGCATGGAATTATATTAAGACACTGATTAGTGATGAAGGTGATTTAAGACTATCTGGAGTTAACAAATCAGTTACCAAGAAGAAAAAATCTTAATACCGATCCTTTTTTTAATGATTATTTTATTAAAAATCCGAAGATGAGGATCTTTGCAGACCAGTCAAAATATGTTAAAGGAACCGATGCATCACCTGTTCTTAAAGAGATTTTCGACCTGATCTCTCAACAGTACGAAGCTTGTGTTGTTTATGGAAAAAAAACACCCGAACAGGCAGTAAAAGATGCTGCTGATGCAGTAAACTTATTATTTCTTAAATAAGATTCTCTAACGTGATAAATAAGAAAAAAATATTACCCTATTTGTTAGTTTCTCCCTATTTAGTACACTTTATGTTATTTGTCGCTTTTCCTGTTGTATTTTCTATC
The DNA here is from genome assembly GCA_963809415.1 of uncultured Ignavibacteriaceae bacterium. Lineage (GTDB taxonomy): Bacteria > Bacteroidota > Ignavibacteria > Ignavibacteriales > Ignavibacteriaceae > IGN3. The sequence continues at coordinate 189,692 of CAWEJJ010000004.1, forward strand.
GTACTTACATTTCATAAATGGAATATAATATCACCAATGGAATATACCGGTTTAAATAATTATATCAGATTATTCAATGACAAAACCTTCTTAAAATCAATGGGGAACACTTTAATATTTCTTAATTATTCATATCCCGCTTCAAATAATTGTTGCACTTTTTCTTGCAGAAATACTTAAATCAAAAAATCAAATTAAGAGGAGCTTTCAGAGGAGCATTTTTTCTTGCCGGTAATTGTTTCCGGGGTTGTAGTTACAATTTTATGGCAACAGCTACTTGGTTATGATACAGGCCTGTTAAACAGACTACTCACCGGACTTGGATTAGGTAAAATCGGATGGCTAACGGATCCGAATATTGCAATGCCTTCCATTGCATTAATGGCAACCTGGAAAAATGTTGGGCTTTATATTGTCTTGTTTTTGGTCGGTCTTCAAACGGTTCCGACACAATATTATGAAGCAGCTGATCTTGAAGGAGCAACACATATTCAAAAATTTTTCAGAATTACACTACCAATGATAAACCCGACAATTTTTATGGTAGTGATTCTTTCAACAATAGGGGGATTCTCATTATTTATTGAACCATATATTATGACTGGTGGAGGACCATTAAATAGTACAATGTCTGCAGTGCTTTATATTTATAAACAAGGCTTCTTCTATTATCATATGGGATATGCTGCTACGCTAGGTTTGTTTTTTGCTCTCATCATTTTGGCGGTTGTAATGATTCAGAAAAAATTTATTGAAAGAGATCATTGAAAAAAATTAAATCCATATTGTTTTATACTTCTCTTACTGTCAGTGCACTAATCTTTGTTTATCCATTCTATTGGATGGTGATGGCTTCAATTGCACCGGAAAATGAAATTGGTAGTTTAACATTAGTCACCAACATCATTAACATTAAACAGTTATTCGCAAATGGTTGATAAGATTCCAATTGGTGGAGCATTTATTAATAGCCTCATTGTTGCCTCCTCAATCACGATTGGAGTTTTAGTTTTTGGTTCTATGATTGGTTATGCACTTTCAAAACTCACTTTTAAAGGCAGGAATTTAATTTTTTACATAATCATTTTTACAATGACATTACCTTTCCAGATTACACTCATACCTCAGTATATAATTATGGTAAAATTTGGCTGGATTGATACTTATCTGGCTTTGATAGTTCCTTATCTTATAAATGCGTTAAGTATTATAATGTTCAGACAATATTTTAAATCAATTCCTGATAGTCTGATAGATGCTGCAAGACTTGATGGATGTAATGAGCTGCAAATAATATTCAGGATACTTTGGCCTAACTCAATGCCGGCTATAGTGACAATAGGAATAATAACATTTATGGCTTCCTGGAACGAAGTACTATGGCCACTAATAGTAATTCGCGATGAAAGCTTAATGACAATGCCACAGCTTGTTACCTTATTTGCTGTTGGCGGAAGAGCTGAATCTCAGTTAGGAGTAAAACTTGCATCGGCAGTAATGCTTAGCGTTACCTATTGTACTGGCTTATATATTTTTCCAAAAATACTTTATACAGAGTATGGCATCTACAGGTTTAAAAGAATAGAAAGATTTTTTTAAAATGATTACAAGGCTTACACCAAAATTATTTCCTGATCCCAAAAGAGTTTTACTGCAATTTTTTGAATTAAACGCTGTAAGAACTAAGAGGATTATCCAGATGGTTTCCTCATTAGATGAAAAAGAAGTTAGTGACATTCTTAATAAAGTTTTCAATGATTTTTCAAAAAGACATAAGAATTTTGAAGAAATTATATTCTTAAATTTTAAGAAGGTTGAAAAGTTTGTTCCGTTCTCAGAATTGATGAGCAGGAACAGGAAGTTGCTGATAGGGTCATATTTTTCTAAAGAATATTCAACCAGTGCTGCCGCACTATTTAATCCGTCAATGGTACCTCATCCAGATCAAAGGAAGATAGAAAAAGATTCGCTTCGTTTCGTGATAAGTCTTAGAGCTACCGGTGAAGGTCATTTATCATCTATCGAATTCAGGGAAGGTGTCATTAATAAAAATTCTGAAGTTCATTTATATAAGAACTCAAAATATTTAGCACATCCCAAAATAATAAAATTAAAACGAGATGATATTTTAAATGAAAAACTTAAGTACACAACAAATCTAATTCGGAAATAAAAGACTTATTGGATTCTAATTATTCATGTGATTTTTCCGAGAATGTTCAATTAAGTGAAAGAGTTTTATTTCCACATTCAAAAAGTGAATCAATCGGAATGGAGGATGCAAGGTTTGTAAGATTTTTTGACACGAATGACTATTACATATTTCGGTACTTATACAGCTTACAATGGAAGGAAATGCAGAACTCAAATAATTGAGACTAAAGATTTTCAAAGTTTTAAAATCGGAACACTTCATGGGAATGCAATTAGCGATAAAGGAATGGCTTTATTTCCTAGAAAAATTAATAAGAAATATATAATTACATCGAGACAGGACAGTGAAAATATTTTTATAATGTCTTCGGATGATCTTTATTATTGGAATGATGCAAAAGTAATTAAAACATCTGAAAGACCCTGGGAATATATCCAAGTAGGAAATTGCGGCTCACCAATAGAAACGAATAAAGGCTGGATATTAATTACTCACGCTGTCGGTCCTATGAGAAAATATGTAATCAGTGCAGTACTTCTCGATCTGGAAGATCCATCCAAAGTTATTGGGACATTAAATGATCCATTAATTGAACCAAACAAAGAGGAGAGAGAAGGTTACACACCAAATGTTGTTTATTCATGCGGTTCAATTGTTCATAAGAGTAACTTAATAATACCATATGCATTTTCTGATTCTGCTTGTGGTTTTGCAAAAGTTAAAATTTCGGAATTATTCAAAAAATTAAGATAGTCTTTAACAAAATAGATATAAAGAGGTGAAGCAATTGGGAATTAATAGATACTTTAAAAATCCAATCCTGACAAAAGACGATGTTCCATTTACTGTAAACAGTATTTTTAATCCTGGTGCTGTTAAGTATAAAGGGAAATATATTTTCTTTGTAGAGTCGAGATGCCGACTGGTAGATCATCACTTGGTAATTGCTGAAAGTAGAGATGGATATAATTTTAAAGTTTCATCAAAACCAATACTTACTCCCGAAGATCATATAGATTGTTATGATTATGTGAAATGGGGGATTGAAGATGCACGAATCACGCAGATTGAAAATAAATTTTATTTAGCATATACAGGTTATTCACAAATATCAGCCATTAGTAATTTTGGCTGAAACATTCGATTTTACAAAATTTAAAATCCACGGACCTATTTCTGAACCATCAAATAAAGATTGTGTATTATTTCCCGAAAAAATTAATGGTTATTATTGGAAAGTTGATCGCCCAACGGCGGAAACAAGAAGAGATATTTGGATAAGTCGTAGTCCGGATTTAATTCATTGGGGCGGTTATAAAGTGCTTCAGGAACCTGAACAAGGTACGTGGGAACAAGATAAAATTGGTTCATCAAGTAATCCGATAAAAACAAAAGAAGGGTGGTTAATGCTTTATCACGGGGTTAGATCATTCGGTACAGGTTCAATCTATAAACTTAGGGTTGTTCTACTTGATCTTGAAAAACCATGGATAGTAATAGGAAAAAGCAAAGAACCAATTCTATCTCCGGATTATAATTACGAACGAATAGGTGATGTAAATAATGTAATATTTTCAAACGGTTGGATAGTGGAAGAAAATGGAGATATAAAGATTTATTACTCAGGTGCTGATATGAATATTTGTTTGGCTGAAACGAATGTTGAATATCTTTTATCACTATGTAAATAGTTAAAATTATAATGAGACTTAATTTTTTATTTCCAAAGTATATTTTAATCTCTTTTATTATTGCACTTTGTAGCAGCATATCTCAAAGTCAAACAGACTTTCATTATTAATAAATCTCATCTCGATTATTTATATAAAGAAATTGAAGTAGATGGAAGACAGATGGCTATTATCCATATTTATAGTAATGCACCGGACTACGCTTATGTTGGAGATGATGATGAGGGCTATGCCTGTGTTGATGATGCTGCTCGTGCTGCAATATTTTATTTAGAATACTATAAAGCAAACAATGATAGTTTAAGTCTTCATAAATATTTTAACCTTATTGAGTTCTTATTATATATGCAAGCAGAGAATGGCTTCTTCTATAATTTTATTTGGGAAGACAATTCGATTAACAAGACATTTAAAACAAGCGTTGCAGAACCGAATTGGTGGTCGTGGCGAGCACTTTGGGCTTTGATGGAAAACTATGAGGAAGTTAAAAATTCAGTTGACGATAGAAGTCTCAGGATTAAACAAAGTATTGAAAAAATATTTACAGCAATAAAGCACAATATTCCTAAAGAAAAAGGGAAAATTTTAATTGATGGAATTGAATTTCCGGATTGGCTTCCCGTTAAATATGCATCGGATCAGTCAGCACTTTTAGTGTTAAGTCTATCTGAATATTATAAATTATCCGGGGATAAAGAAATTCTTGGATTACCTTCAATCATTGGTTGATGGAATAATTATGATGCAGATAAATGATTCTGAATTTGAATTTAATGGTGCTTTTTTAAGCTGGCAAAATACCTGGCATGCCTGGGGCAATTCTCAGTCTTATGCATTGCTGAAAGCTTACCAGGTTTTAATTGATAAGAAGAATAAAAGAGAGTGCGTTGCTTGAACTAAACAATTTTTATGATCGATTAATTAAAAATGATTTCTTAAGCTATTTCAAAGTGCAAAAGAATAAATGTAATTATGAAGTAGTCGAGTCAAATCAATATTCCCAGATAGCTTATGCAATTGAGACCAATGATATTTGCACTGCTTGAAGCTTATAATATTACATCAGATTCAACGTTATGCGATAAAAGCTGGCAAAATTGCAAAGTGGTTTACAGGCAAGAATCCGGCAAAGGTTGCAATGTATAATCAAGAAAATGGAATCTTTTTTGATGGTATTGAAAATGAAAATTTAGTTAATAGAAATTCCGGTGCAGAATCAACTATTGAAGGGTTGCTGTCTTTATTGAGAATATCCATAAACCCGATTGCATTAAAGGAATTTGAAAACAATAATTGATCTCTATTCCCCAAATGTGTTTTTCAAGCTTGATGTTTTTCTTGTGTACTTCCAAGAACAATAATGATAGACCAAATAAAGGCAAATAATTTGAGTGAGAAATTCGATCTAAATAGAAAATGGACATTTTCATTAGCAAAATCTTCGTATTCATATGAAGCTATAGCAAATAAAAAAATAAAATCAAAAAGAAGGTTTGCCGCAACGGTTCCAGGGACTATTCACACAGACTTGTTAAATAATAATCTTATCGATAATCCTTTTTATTCGGATAATGAATCAAAAATGAAATGGATCTCTGAATGTGATTGGTTGTATCAAACTAAATTTGATTTTAATGGAAATAGCAGTGAAAACTATGATTTAGTTTTTGAAGGATTAGATACAATTTGCGAAATATATCTAAACGGTGTAAAGCTGGGCGGTACTGACAATATGTTTATTGCCTACATCTATAATGTTAAATATATTTTGAAACCCACGGATAATACATTGAAAGTTCTCATAAAATCTCCGGTAAAATATGCTGCTCAACAAGAAAGGAAATATGGCAAACTCCCTGTTGCTCTTAACTCAAATAGAGTCTATATAAGAAAGGCACAGTATTCATTTGGTTGGGATTGGGGACCATCTTTTCCGACTTCAGGTATTTGGCGCAAAGTGTATTTACAACAATGGACCGATATAAAAATTGAAAGCATAATTTTTAATACAATTAGTATCAATAAAAAAGATGCGGAAGTTGAAGTTAATGTTGGTACAAAGAATCTAAATAATAATAATTTTTCATTAAAAGTATCTTTATCTGACGATGATATCCATTACGAACAAAGCATCCCGATTAGTTCATCAAAAAAGCAAAAAATTAAATTTAAAATTAAAAATCCAAAACTCTGGTGGCCAAATGGGGAGGGTGATCAGAACTTATATTTGTTGCAAGTTAAAATAGTTGATAATAATATTGTTCTGGACGAAGTGAAAAGAAATGTTGGAATCAGAACAATTGATTTACTATTAAAAGATAAAGAAGCATCGACTTTTAAATTCCGAATTAATAATAGAGATATCTATTGTAAGGGAGTAAACTGGATACCTGCCGATTCATTCCTTCCGCGAGTTACAAATAAAAAATATTCTGAATTACTTTCGTTAGCTAAACAAGCCAGTATGAATATTGTTAGAGTTTGGGGAGGCGGTATTTATGAAAATGACGAATTCTATAAGCTCTGCGATGAGCTTGGTTTACTTGTTTGGCAGGATTTTATGTTTGCATGCGGCTCATATCCTGAAAATGATAATTTTATAGCCAATATAAGTGAGGAAGTAACTCAAAATGTTTTAAGAATTCAGTATCATCCCTGCCTTGCAATTTTATGTGGTAATAATGAAAACGAATGGATATGGTTTCAAGAGCAGAAAATATCATATAAGGAAATGCCAGGATATAAAATTTATCATAAACTTATTCCAGATATTTTAAAAAAGATTGATCCAACTATTCCATACTGGCCTTCTTCCCCTTTCGGAGATGATGAGAGTCCGAATTCTTTTGAAAGCGGGAATACTCATCAGTGGAATATTTGGAGTAGATGGATTGATTATGATGAAGTAAAGAATGATAGAAGTTTATTTGTTACTGAGTTCGGATTTCAAGGTCCTGCTAATAAAGAAACTTTTGAAAAATGGTTACCTGCAAATAACAGGAACATCAGTGATAGAATTTTTGAATATCATAATAAACAGATAGAGGGACCAGAAAGGATACTTAAATTTTTAAGCAGTCATCTGCCAATAAAAACAGATTGGGATGATTATTTATATCTTGCACAATTGAATCAAGCATTTGCCTTAAAGACTTGTCTTGAACATTGGCGGACAAATGGTAGAACGAACGGCAGCATTATATGGCAGATAAATGATTGCTGGCCTGTTACAAGCTGGGCAATAATTGACTCTGAAATCAAGCCGAAAATATCATACTATTTTGTTAAAAATGCATTCTCTCCGATTTTACTATATTTTATGGATAACGGGACGAAGATTAAAGTTAATTTACTTAATCAGAATAGGATCGGCATAGAAGGCAAATTGAGATTGACGATTATTAATACAGTATCGGGCGAGATTAAGAAAGATAATTTTTATAAAGTTAGTGCTGCTAATAAAAGCATTATGGAAATTAAAACCATAGCTAGGGAAAAATTACCGCGAGATGATAACTGGATCATAACAGCAGTTTTATATAATGAATCAAACCAAATCATTTCCAGGAATTACTTTTTAACAAAACCATGGAAGCATATGGTTCTAAAAAAATCAGAATTGAAGTTGAAAATTCGGAAAAGAAAAGATGGAACTTCTTTATTACTAAAAAGCAATTATCCCGTTTTCTTCATTGATGTATATCATCAAAAATTTTCTTTTTCAGATCGCGGATTTTTTATTCTGCCAGAAGAAGAAATTGAAATAAAGGCTAGTGCAAAAAAAACAAGCCAGTTAAAAATTAAGGATATTAAAACTTATTCATTAAATGACTACTTAAAAAATTAATAACAAATTTTGAAAGAGAGGGAAATAAAATGAAATATAATAAGTTAGGTCGTAGTGGTTTAATGGTCAGTAAACTTTGTCTTGGTACAATGAACTTTGGAGCGATAACTCCTGAGAAAGAGAGTTATAAAATAATGGATCGTGCTTTAGAACTCGGAATTAATTTTTTTGATACCGCAAATGTTTACGGTGGTAAAAAGGGAGAAGGTATTACGGAAAAAATTATTGGCAAATGGTTAGACGAAAATAAAGAGCAAAGAGACAAAATTGTTCTGGCAACTAAAGTATATGGGGAAATGGGTGAGTGGGTTAATGAAAAATATTTATCAGCATATCACATAAAAAAGGCTTGCGAAGACAGTTTAAAAAGATTAAAAACTGATCATATAGATTTGTATCAAATGCATCATGTTCATCGGGATACTCCCTGGGATGAAATCTGGCAAGCAATGGAACAATTGATTTGGGAAGGGAAAATAATATATGTCGGCAGCAGCAATTTTGCCGGTTGGGATATTGCCACAGCAAATGAAGAAGCTAGAGGAAGAAAATTACTCGGATTGATCAGCGAACAGAGCAAGTACAATCTATTCAATCGTTTTATTGAACGAGAGATGATACCTGCTTGCCAATATTATGGGGTTGGAATTATTCCATGGAGTCCACTTGAAGGAGGATTATTAGGTGGAGTAATAAAAAATTTAGGTAAAGGACGAAGAGGTAAAGACGAGATTATAAATAAATTAAAAAATAACAGAGAACAAATTGAAAAGTGGGAAAACTTTTGTACTGATTTTGGAGAGGAACCTGCAAATACAGCTTTAGCTTGGTTATTAAATCAATCCGCTGTCGTTGCCCCGATAATTGGTCCAAGAACACTTGAGCAACTTGATACTTCACTTAGAACTCTGGATATTAATTTTGATGCTGAATCTCTTTCAAGATTAGATGAGATTTTTCCACCGGCAGGTAAATCCCCGCAATATTATGCCTGGTAAAAAGATAAATCTTCCAATATTTGGAAGGAGTAATTATGAGTCGCATTATTAAATATATTATCGTCCTATTTATTGTTGTTTTGTTTTTCCCAGCAATAAATCAAACAAGCGCTCAGCAGATCAATATCAATCGAGTTGAGCTGATGACTAATCTTCCATCTCCTTATGAAATGAGAGATTGGGAAAAAGTAACTACCGGCTATGATAGTCTTGTCTTTGATCTTACCCGGACAGGACAATATCTTCCTCTTAGCTGGATAAATACTAACACAATTAATTATCCTGAGCACAGCAGTTTCGGTCTTCACACAGTAGTTGGGACAACTTCGCCATATTCTTCCGAAGCGATAAACATTTTACCCGCAGTAATAGGTTCATCATTAATAGGGATAGATAAGAGCAATCAGAATGGATACAACTGGGTACTAATGAGTGAGGAATATTTTAATAAAGAAAACGACGCGAATGTTTATCTTAATCATCCCACAGGAAGTAATTGGGATGATTGGTGGTACGATGTAATGCCAAATATATTTTTCTACCAACTCTATAGTAGGTATCCCAATGTTGGTAATTTTTCTAACCAGTTTCCGATTGTTGCCGACAGATGGTTGAATGCTGTAAAAACAATGGGAGGGAGTTCTACTCCCTGGCAAAACCCTTATATGAATTATCGTGCATTTAATCTGATGGATATGACTCCATATGCATCAGGAGTTGTCGAACCTGAAGCTGCCGGCGCAATTGCGTGGTTACTTTATAACGCTTATATAGAAACAGGTAATAATAATTTCAGAATTGGTGCTGAATGGTGTATGGAATATTTGAATTCTTTAACTTCAAATCCTTCCTACGAATTACAATTATCTTATGGTGCTTACACAGCCGCAAGAATGAATGCTGAATTGGGTACAACTTATAACTTATCAAAAATAATTAATTGGTGTTTTGATGTTGGACCATTAAGGAGCTGGGGTGCAATTGTTGGAAAATGGGGAGTATATGATGTTAACGGATTAATTGGGGAGGTTAATGGGACTAATGATTATGCTTTTTTAATGAATACATTTGAACAAGCAGGGGCACTTGTCCCATTGGTTCGATATGATGACCGTTATGCCCGGGCTATTGGTAAATGGGTATTAAATGCTGCTAATTCTGCCAGATTATTTTATACCAATTATCTTCCCAATCAAAATCAGGATAGCGAAGAATGGGCACACCAGTATGATCCTAATTCTTATATCGGACATGAAGCGATACGTCAAACACTTTATGCCAATAGTCCGTATGCAACAGGAGATGCTATTAGTGGCGGTTGGGGTGCAACTAATCTTGCACTCTATGGTTCCTCACATGTCGGGATATTCGGAGCAATAATTGATACTACAAATGTACCAATGATACTAAAATTAGATTTACTTAAAACTGATTACTTCCATAAAAATGCCTACCCAAGTTTTCTTTATTACAATCCTTATCAGTTAGAAAAATCCGTAATTATAAATGTTGGAAATGAACCCGGTGATATTTATGATGCAGTGTCTAATACTATAATTAAATCAGGAATAACTGGGGAAACACCCATTACTATACCTGCAGATGGAGCTGTGATTGCTGTGATCATTCCTACAGGAAGCACAATAACTTACGATCTTGATAAAGTTTTAGCTAACGGGATAGTTATTGATTATTTATCCGGGCAAACAGTTTTAAATTATCCACCAAGAATAAAATCACTTTCATCAGCGGAGCAGATATTAACGATTGGAGATTCAACAAAAATTTATTGCTCAGCAGTTGATAAGGAAAATAACCAACTTAATTATGAGTGGTCAACTTCAGGTGGTCATATTATAGGAACGGATCCGATTGTAACCTGGTATACCGGGACAACACCCGGAAATATTTTAATTAAATGCATAGTAAGGGATAATGTTGGAGGAGCAGCTTCTGACTCCATATTAATTGAAGAAGTTGAATTCATCAATCATATCCCAATTATTGAAGAAATAATAGCAAATCCCCGGAAAATTCAAATTGGTTCAAATGCTGATATTAATTGCACTGCCTCAGATTTAGATGGAGACTCATTAACTTTCAATTGGTTATCAACATTTGGAACAATTACAGGAAGTGACTCATCTATCGTATGGACTGCACCAATTAATCCAGGTAATTACTTTATTTTGTGTTCAGTAAATGATGGACGTGGAGGAACTGCAATTGACAGCATCGGTGTTTCTGTTCGCGATACTACAATTCAGCAAACCGGAGATCTAGTAGCTTATTATCCTTTTAATGGTAATGCAAATGATTTAAGTGGGTTTAATAATAACGGAACTGTATCGGGTGCATTGTTAACTGATGATCATTTCGGCAATACAGCTAGTGCATATTATTTTGACGGTATAAATGACAACATTAGAGTTTTAAGCAGCACAAGTTTAAATTTTCAGAATAGTATAACCATTAATTTCTGGATAAAAATCGGAGACTTTTTCGATAGGGAAGCTTACCCCATTTCACATGGTAATTGGGAGAATAGATGGAAAATATCCATTACAAATAAACATATTAGATGGACTGTCAAAACTAACCAGGGAATTAAAGATCTTGATTCTGAAACAGAGTTGATTAAGAATAATCTTTATAATGTTACTGTTCTTTACGATGGATATGATTTTGAAATTTATATTAATGGTGAACTAGATGCCTTTACTTCCTTTTCCGGGTTAATATTAACAACTCCAATTGATTTAATGATAGGGCAAGTACTGCCCAGCAATACCCAATATAATTTTAAAGGTGTCTTGGATGACATAAGAATTTACAATTATGCTTTATCCTATAGCAAAATTAAATCGCTGTATGATTATGTAGTAAACGTTAGCGATGAACATGTAAGCCAGATTCCAATAAATTATGGATTAGCACAAAACTATCCCAATCCATTTAATAATCAGACAAATATTGAATTTCAGGTTCCAAACCAATCTCTGATAAAATTAGAGATATATAATATCCTTGGTCAAAAAATAAGAACACTAATCAATCAAGAAAAATATCCGGGTAATTATTCAGTAAGCTGGGATGGGGAAAATGATTTTGGAGATTCGGTGAATTCAGGAATCTATTTTATAAAGTTCAGTTCTGATAATTTTTCAGATACAAAGAAAATGACATTACTAAAATGAAATATAAATAGTTTATTAAAGAGAACTAATATGAAATTAAAATATTCTTCGATCTTTATTGTCTCTTTGATAATTCTAATGACAGTTAGAGTCAAAGGACAAAATAAAAACTTACTAACAATTGAAAGCACAAAAGAAGTTGGCCAGATAGAAGTTGGAAGTCCGTATGTCGGGATTGAAATTCATAAAAGTTTCCCATTACTAAATAGACTAAGCTTTTATTATCCGGTAGCAAATAGTATTGATATTAGTGAAGATTATTGGAAACGTGAAAATTTCAGGATTATATCTATCGGATTGAAGGTTGGTGATTCAGAAAAAAGATTTCTGAAAAATCAAATTTACAAAGTTTCTCAAACACCCTATTCTGTTTCATTTAGTGGATATGATTTGAATAGTGAAATAAAAATCAAATACGAATTTTGTAAAAATGAACCTGCGATGGTGATTACTTATGAAATAACAAATACATCTGATTCGAAAAAAGATTATGAAGTATATACAAGATTAGAAACAACACTTCGAACGAGCCATACGTATAAAACTATTGATAGTGCTTATACAGAATATCAAGAAAGCGGATCAATAATCAGAGTGAATTATCCTTTTGTAGAAACAGGCAACTCGCAAATATTTGTTATAAATACAGGAATGGAACCTTCAAGTTTTACTACAAAAAAGGAAATCGGTAATGGATTTGAAAATCTGGATGATTGGTGGTTGAAAAACAATAGTCCGCTACCACAACAAATAATCACAAAGAAAAAATTCAGTAAACCTGTTGCTGCTTTCATTTATAAAAAACAATTATCACCAAAAGAATCAGTTAAGATCATTCAAATTGTGGGATCATCGCTAATTTCAGAAGCGAAAGAAAAAACGGAATATTTATTAGCAAATTATCAAAAAGAAGTTCAGGAATATGAAAATTACATATTAAAAGAATCTTTAGATAAAAATGTTATTGTTACCGGCGATAAAGATTTTGATTTTACTTCGAGGTGGGCAAAAGCAGTATTAACAACAAATGCTCATTTTTTAAACGGGCAAATTGTCCCAATGCCAGCCCAGGCAGAATATAATTTTTATTTCACTCACGATGCATTGCTTACTGATTTAGCTGCAGTTAATTTCGATCTCAATAGAGTTAAGAATGATTTGAAATATATTATCAGCTTAGCAGATACAAATAAGACAATTCCTCACGCCTACTATTGGAAAGATACGGAGTATAAAACCGAATATGCAGGCACAGAAAACTGGAATCACTTTTGGTTTTCATTAGTTAGTGCACGTTATCTGCGGCATTCAGGTGATTTGGAGTTCTTAAATCAACTTTATCCTTACATCGAACAAAGTATTAAAACAGCTTTAAAGAATAAAGGTAAGGATGATTTAATGTGGTCATTTAGACCTGATTGGTGGGATATAGGAAACAATTTTGGACCACGAGCATATATGACAATACTTGCAATTCGCGCATTAAGAGAATTTAATTATATATCGGCATCATTAAAAAAAGAAAATTCTAAACTTCAATTCTACAATGAGCTTGCAAATAGAATGAATAAAAATTTAATTGATTCACTCTGGGATGATAAACTGAATTATCTAATAAGCTATTTTGAAGATGGATCGAAAGACACTCATATTTATATGGGTTCGCTGCTTGCTTCGCATTTTAATTTACTTGATGCAGATAAAAATTTAAAGTTGATAACAACTGCAAAAGAAAATTTACTAGATGAAAAACTTGGCATCTATACTTTATTCCCAATGGATCTGCATTTACTAATTGGTTATATGAAGTTTGCTGGAAATGAAGCAGGTGAACCTTATCATTATGCTAATGGTGGAATTTGGCCTCACGGAAATTCCTGGTATGCCCTATCTTTAATCAGTAATGGATTAAAAGAGGATGCATTCCAATTCATTAAAAAAACCATGACACTGAATGGAATTATAAATAGTCCTAATGGTCAACCTGCTTTATATGAGTATAGGATAAGTGATAAAAATAATCCGGCAATTTATGGTAAGATTGATAAACCTCAATTTTTGTGGGCAGGTGGATGGTATTTCTACACTTTATATAATTTGTTTGGATTAAGAGAAAACGAATGGAATATTTCTTTCAACCCTTGTCTACCTATGGGATTTGATTCAGTTAATTTCAATTTAACTTGCAAAGGGAAACTTGTTAATGTTGTTATATCAGGTAATGGTGATTATGTAACATCTATAAAATATGACGACAGGCAAATACCTTCGTTGATAATTCCTGAAGATTTAATTGATCTTAAAAAAATAACTGTACAATTGGGTGATACAGTTGAACCAATTTTAAGTTCTGCAAACGGATTTATATACAATCCAGTTTATGATTCGAATGAAAAAACCCTCAATTTTAAGATTAATTCGTTAGAGGGTGATGATTCAATAATCAAAATTCTTTCTCCAAGCAAGGTTGGTTTTATATTAATTGATGGAGTTAAAATTGATAATGCATACTCTGAAAAGAAGATTAATAATCAATATGAATTAACCCTTCATCATATTGCAGAAGCGAACGAAAATCATTTTACCATTCAGTTTGAAAGCAGGTAACTTATGTCAAATGTGCTTTTAAAAGACATTTCAAAATTTTACGAAGGGGGAATCGTTGCAGTAAACAAAGTAAATCTTGAGATAAAAGACAAAGAGTTTGTAGTTCTTGTTGGTCCATCAGGCTGCGGAAAAACAACAACATTAAGAATGATTGCAGGTCTAGAAGAAATAAGTGAAGGGGAATTAGTAATAGATGGAAAGTTTGTAAACAATGTTCCACCCAAAGATCGTGATATAGCGATGGTTTTTCAGAACTATGCGCTTTATCCTCATATGACTGTTTATGAAAACATGGCTTTTGGATTAAAGCTGAGAAAGATTCCTAAAAGTGAAATTAACGAAAGAGTTAATGAAGCTGCTGAAATTCTTGGTATTACTGATTATTTGAACAGGAAACCTAAGGCTTTAAGTGGTGGTCAACGACAACGTGTGGCTGTGGGTAGAGCTATTGTACGTAAACCTAAAGTGTTTTTGTTTGATGAGCCGCTTAGCAATCTTGATGCAAAGCTAAGAGTACAGATGCGAACAGAAATATCCAAACTGCATAAAAAGCTTGGAGCGACAATTATTTATGTAACACACGATCAAACAGAAGCGATGACGATGGGAGATAGAATAGTTGTAATGAAAGACGGGATAGTTCAACAAATTAACACTCCGCTTAACTTATATAATAATCCGAGCAATAAATTTGTAGCGGGATTTATTGGGAGTCCTGCAATGAATTTTATTGAGGGGATCATTACTAACAATCAACAATTTGAGTCCCAGAATAAAGGACTTATTATAAAATTAAACGAAAGGCAATTACAGATATTAAATAATTACATTAACAAAAAGATTTGGTTAGGAGTAAGACCTGAAGATATACACGATGATGACGATCAATCATTAAATACGAATTACACAGCATTCACCATAAAACTTGATGTGGTTGAACCAATGGGGAATGAAGCATTTCTTTACTTCAATATTGACAATATTCAGTTCATTTCAAGAATTTCTTCAAGGAATGTTCCCGAGGATGGCTCTATCAAAAACCTTAAAATTGATAATCAAAAATTACATTTCTTCGATTTTGAAAATGGGATTACGATTATCTGAGACTCATCTTTTTATAGATTATTTTTATAGCAAAGGTCTCATAAATGTCTCATCAATAGGTGGAAAGTAATGGTGTTTGGTAGTATCAGGTGGGATACTGAATACAAAAAGAGCTTGAAAATGAGGTTTTTGATTCTCATTCCAAGCCATTTTTTAGAAGCGGAGAGTCAGGGATTCGAACCCCGGAAGGACTTGCATCCTTAACGGTTTTCAAGACCGCCGCATTCAACCGCTCTGCCATCTCTCCGTAAAAATTATAATTATATTTAAAGAACAAATTTGAGTGGCAAATATAATCATACTTACTGTTTCTACAAACTGATTTTAGTTATCTTATCGACAACAAAATTGTTAGGATTTTTGGTATGGGTATTTTAGAAGAATAACTCCTTTTTTTAGTTACTTGCAAACGAAAGTGCCTCAATTATTAAAAAGATATTTTCGTTCTTCAGTTAAAAGTGAAAGCAAATCAGATTTTTCTCCTGGTAACAATCGCTGATAAATTTGCTGAAGAAAAAATGCGGGAGTTGATTATTAAAGAATTTCCATCACACGGAATTATTGGTGAAGAGTTTGGCAATTATAATTCTGATGCTGAATATGTCTGGGTTCTTGATCCTATTGACGGAACAAAAAGTTTTATTTCCGGTGCTCTCAGTTTTGGAACTTTGATTGCATTATTAAAAAATGGTAAACCGATAATTGGAGTAATTAATCATCCAATTCTTAATGAATTTTTAATTGGCGATAATTTACAAACAAAGTTAAATGGAATAATGTTCATGTTAGAAAAGGAAGTAAAATCTCAGATGCAACATTACTTACAACAGATCATTTCAACATTAGTAAATTTCAAAATCAAAATAGATTTGAAAATCTTACTAAACAGGTAAAGTTTATAGAAACTGGGGAGATTGTTACGGCTATTATCTGTTGGCTACAGGTTTTGCTGATATTATGATTGACCCGATAATGAGTGCTTGGGATTCAATGGCACTGATTCCAATTATACATGGAGCAGGCGGGAGTGATTACTGATTATCAAGGAAATGATGCTGTTAATGGAAATAGTATTATTGCTGCAAGTCCTGAATTGCATGCTTCAGTGATTAATGTTTTAAATTTTTAGTATTTCTAATTAAATATTATAAAAATTATTATTGTCATTAAGCCGAAATTACAGGAATTAATTTGTACTTTTTCAAATTAAATGTTAGGATAATGATATTATCCATAATGATGTTACTGATAATTCCTTAAATGGAAATAATTTATTTATCGATGGAATTGAGGAATTTATATATCCAAACTTGTATGAAAGATATAATGGATTTATTAAAACCGTTAATGTTAGAAAATAATCGCAATAAGATATTTCATATTTTTTACTTTTTTCGTTATGATTAAAATATTCCAAACCTACCCGTACAACTAGTAGCAATCCCAAGATAAGTTAAAATAAATTGCAATATCTTAATGTAGATGGAATTTTTCCATAAAATCTCAAATTTACTTTTTGATTATCTGGTAAGGAATATTTTTTATTATTATAAAACACTTCAACGTAATATTTTAACTTTTTATGTAGCTCCTAACGCAGGAAATTTTGCCGAGATTGCTAAATCAGATCCCTTCATACTTCTAGGAAAACCAAATTGAATCGCTCTTATTTTTCCAAAATAATTTTCCAGATAAATCCTTAACGTCTCTTCTGATTAAAACATTTACATCTTCTTTGCCATAAGTGAATTTTTTCAAATCTATAGGAAACTTTTTCTCCTTCAATTCCAAATGTTCCGCTAATTGGATAATCTTTGTTTGTTAAAGTTGGAAAGTATCCAATTAAAAACGTTATTACAATGGAAGCCACCCAAAGAATAATTGGTTCTTTTTTCATTTTGTATTATGAACTTTTTATTTGTTGAATTATAAAGAATTATTAAGCAAGTAAAAACTATAAAATAAAAAACCCCGTACAAAGACGGGGTAAAGAAAAAGTTATTATTAAAATTACAAAGATGTGCCAATTTTAAATCTTAGATTTACAAAAATTTTTGTTAAACCAAAACTTCCAGCATCAAGTCTGGATAAACTTATAGAAGGACCAATTGCAAATGCACTAAAAGCCCATCCTTCCATAATTTTTTGAACTAAAAATTTATGTTGTATTGAGGTTCGACGATATTTACTTCCGGCATTCCATCAAAACCAAAATCAAATGTACTTCCGGCAAGAGACATTTCTCTAAAAGCAAATCCAAAATGCCATTCATCGAGATATTGTGCAAGATAAATCTCTTCCTCTTGTTGATCCGAGCACAGAAAGTGGATAGCTTAGTTCCCAGTTAAGATAAGATTGTTCGTTATCAATAATTCTTGCTTTATACTTTATTGTGTCGCATTTAAGGACAACAGTTTCCTTCCGATTGGTTAAGATAACTTTTTCTTTTTGCCTCATCCATTTTTCTTGTAGCTTTTAAGTAACCAAATTCAAAGAAGTTGCCGAAAGGAACAACATAGTTAATTTGGAAACCTTCACTAACAATTATATTATTTTGATTTTGTGATTTAATTAATTCAATCATTGCATCAATATGGGAAAAGAAACCAGCCCGCACACCAAGTATATTAAAGTTAGCTTCCATAAAATTTGTTTCAAGAGCACCGGAATATGGAGTACCAACACCCAAAGAAAAACCGACATCTTGCTTTAGTGATATTCCAAGTCTTTCACCACCTTGTAAGTTGAAAGAATGGATTTATATAACCAAGCGTTGGAGATATCTGCATTTTTGTCGGTGGTTGAAGAACTTTACTAATTCTTATTTTTTGAAAAACTCTGGTAAAAACACTTCCGTAGTTAATATCTTCTTCAAGATTTAGTTTGAACGGATATGTAATAATTCTTGCTCTTAATTCTGGTGGTACAGCAAGAAAAGGATATAAAACACTTTTAATTGAAATTGTTTGATTATTTGCATCTCTCAAATCAACAATTATTTCTGCTTTAGGATCAGGTGGATCAATAAATAGAGCCTTTTGAATATTGATGAACAAGACTATCATCTAAAGGTTCCATTTGATAGTATCTGATTTGTTCAGTTTCTTCTTGCGCAAAAAGTAATTGGTTAGATGACGAATAAAAAACCAATATTATTAAAAAAGCAATGAGTCTATAACGTTTCATTTTTAGATTACCCACTAATTATTATTTAGAAAAATCTGTAAAGAAGAATGAATCACCAACTTGTACTCGATCTTTCGATCTCTCATCAACAACAGTAAAAAAGAAATTAACTTTATATCTTCCATCAGATTCGCGCAGGTTTCCATTTTTATCTAACCAATTATCAAAAGCATTTTCTGTTGATGCGATTTTTAAAGAAACATTATAAACTAAGTTACCATTACTATCTTTAGCCGGTCCGGTTACAGCAATTGGACCTAACCAGGAAACTTTTAACTGATCAGGTCTTTGATCAACAATCGTTACTTTAAATACAGTAATTCGTTGAAGTTCCTGAACATAAATATCTGATGAGTTCATCTTTGTTGTTACACGCTCAATTTTAATTTCTGGTGGTTTGTTGGGTAAAACTTTAATTCTGTCTTCCTGCGTACCAAACTTTATTATCACTTCTGTTTGGTCCGTAAGATCGAATTGTTTTTCCTGCCCGGGAGGAATAGTTGCAATTACAATATTCGGATTACGAGGATCAATAATTGTTGCAGGAACACTTCCCGTATTTCTTGCAATATTCCATGTGTATTGTATAAATGTTTGCTTTGATGAAATAGGTGATTGTAATAATGTTTGTTCTTGAACAACTTCTTTTTTAGGTTCTTCTTTTGATGGTGGAACGTAGTCCTTTAGAGTTTCCAATTTTTTGTTAAGAGATGCTAGTTGTTCCCTCATCTGTTCGTTTTCTACGACTACATTAGGATCAATTTTAATTGAAAAATCAATTCCAAGAGAATAAAGTGAATCTAGTACTGCAATCAGTGAGTCTCTCACAGCTTTGTTAACTGTATTTTCTTCCAATGCAACTCTTCTTAAATCGAGATTAGCACCCTTGAGCGCAAGTACTGTAATCACAAAAATGTACAGCACCTGGTAAATAACAAATTTACTATCTCTGTTTTTTTTTATCATATTAAAATCTTTTTTATTTCTTTACTACAATTGACTCTAAATGTTTTAATCCGGTTAAAGTTTTTTCATCACCAAGAGAATGTGAAGCCTGATTTATTGCGTTAGCAAGTGCACTTAATTCAATAATTTTTTGCGAGCTTACTACTATCAATCTGATTTATTTTTTCTGAAAGGGCAGTTATTGAAATAAAGTTTCTATTCATTATTTCACTAAGCTTTGCGGATTGTTCAACAAGAATTTAAATTTTTCGATATCAGCAAGAGAAAGTTCGGTACCTTTTCCTAAGCCACTATTAGATGAGTCTAATTGCTTTAAAATATTCTTTGAATTTTCAACCTGAATTCTTGAAAAATATTTTTCTCTTATGTCAGAAACATGGTTAACTACATATTGAAATTCTACGCCAAGTTGATCCAGTACAGGCTCAAACAATTTTCCTAAGTGCTAAGAACAATTAAGGCTTTTACTTCAAACGGAACAGATAAACCAAGGAATATTTCTTCTCCAAGTTTTATGCTTATAAGTAGAATTGCCGCTCCTATTAAAGGTAGAGCTGTTGAAATGCTATCAATAACACTGGTATAGGAATTAATTATTCTATCAATTGTTGCACTTGCTGGAGTTCTTATTATTTCTAGATTTAAGTTTGCTGTATGCCAGAAATGCCATAAAAACAAAAAAGGCATAGGTAATAACCGGAAACCACCAGAATCTAAATGGTATTACTGATTCTTCAATTGGCTTCCAGGAAGGGAATAAGGTTTTTGCCAGATCTAATTGTAACATTTCCTAATATTGGCACTTTAGAAAGGTCCAAGTAAAAATGAGATTACTAATGCAATAAGGGAAATAATCGCTGGTTTTAATAATTACTGTAAATTTAATTTTACTAATTGCAGATCTTGTATAAGCCTCAAGCTCTGATTCAAGTTCATTATTTGCCAACATCCGGATTCAAGAGGTTCTTGGTATTTTCTTTTATTATCGTTTTTGAATTTATCATCAGATTCCTCAAATATTTTCTTTGTTAATTACTAAAAGAAAGAAAGACTTTAATTCAGCAAAATTGTTCAATAAATCAGTGAATGTTTTGGCAATTATCATACCATTACTCCTTAAATTATTTTACATATAAATATTCCGTTTAGTATTAAATATTAAATGGATTGGATGGTTGTTTAGACTTATAATCAAAACTTATACAGCTAAAATAAATATAAAGTTTATATAAATGGAATAAAACTATTATTAATTTAATTTTCTATAAATATTTATTGATTCCTTTAAATAGCTTCAAATTATTCAGTTAGGTTAAAAATTCCTTATATCTTGTAATAATTACTTGCAGAGATTTTTGAATACGCATTTGCTCGGAATTTGATAAAAATTAATTTCGTTATCTTTATAGTATTAACTCGAAATAATATTTTAAATTGCACAGCAATATGAATAAAAACCCCAAAATACTTGAAATAAATACACGTGTTTGGATAAAACAATTTGGGAAAAATAAAAACTTATCTGCCATTCCTGATTCTCAAATTGATTATTGGAAAGATAGTGGATTTGACCTGATTTGGTTCATGGGTATTTGGAAAAATAACGAAGAGACAATTCAAGAATTTTGTTTTGAACCGGAATTAATCACAGCATATAATGATGCATTAAAAGATTGGAAAGATGATGATGTTATTGGTTCTCCTTACTCTATTGATAAGTATGAGATCAATCCTTTAATTGGCACTAATGATGCCATACTTCAGTCTAAAACAAAATTAAATAAAAACGGAATAAAACTTATACTTGATTTTGTTTGTAATCATTTCAGTGCAAAATCATCATTAATCTGGACGAAATAAAGAAATATTTTTACCTGCTGACGAATATATTTTTAAAAACGATCCATACACATTTTATAAATCACCAGCAAATGATAAAGAATATCTCGCACATGGACGTGATCCATTGTTCCCACCATGGAAGGATACAGTACAAATTAATTTTTACAGCCGAGAAGCAAGAGACTTTTTAATAGATATTTTATTCAATCTTACCGAATTGTGTGACGGCGTTAGATGCGATATGGCAATGCTTCCGCTTAATAATATTTTTTTTAACACGTGGATTGGTGTTATTAAAAAGTATGGATTTGAAAAACCTGAAAAAGAATTTTGGGAAGAAGCCATTTCAGCCGTAAAGAAAAAAAGACAAGATTTTCTTTTTATTGCTGAAACTTATTGGGATCTTGAATGGCAGTTGCAAAATCTGGGTTTTGATTTCACTTATGATAAAAGATTGACTGATAGACTTGTTGCCGGAAATATTCAACCGAATAAAAGATCATCTTAATGCGGAAATAGCATATCAGCAAAAATCAGTAAGATTTTTAGAAAATCACGATGAAGAAAGAGCAATTGATTAAATTTGGCAGAGAACGGTCTCTGGCAGCAGCAGTAATTATGAGCACCATTCCCGGAATGGCACTTTACTTTGATGGTCAATGCAGTGGTAAAAAAATTAAACTTCCTCTTCAACTTAGGAAGAGAACCTGAAGAAAAAAAAGATGAAAAGGTTAAGGAATTTTATCAACAAATTGTTTCAAATAACTAAATCAAAAATATTTAAAAATGGTAGATTGGAAATTTCTCGAAACTTTTGCAGTAAGTGATAACGATTCAGAAGTTACGAAAATTTACTTGCCTGGCAGTGGCGGCTTGATAATGAAGTTAGAATAGTGATTGTAAATTATAGTAATTTCACTTCACGATGCAGGATTAAAATTTGATATTAAATGCAGGTGATGAAGAAGTAATTCTAACGGATTTATTAAATAATACCGATTATAAGACGATCTAAAAAAGAAATATCTGAAAAAGGATTGTTTGTAGAACTTAAATCATTTAATAGTCATATCTTTTCTTTTAATGTAGAAAAATCTTAATAAATACTGCACTAGATTATTTAA
Organism: uncultured Ignavibacteriaceae bacterium; assembly: GCA_963809415.1. Taxonomy (GTDB): domain Bacteria; phylum Bacteroidota; class Ignavibacteria; order Ignavibacteriales; family Ignavibacteriaceae; genus IGN3. Next base: position 212,409 of record CAWEJJ010000004.1, read on the forward strand.
ATCTTTAAGGAATGACCCAAATTTATACCCGTAACTATTAATGTTTATTTTAGTATCTTCCAATTACTTTATGTTAGCGAATCCAAAAAATAATTTAGGCATCTTACAGGTTAAATTATGGCAAAAAAAAATAACAAAACAAGCTCGTGAACGAAAGATTGGCAAACAAGTTTTGAAAAAAAACCGCTTATCGATCCAAAACATAAAGAACACTATTTGGACAGTTATAACTTCATTGATTCTTCTTGTATTTTTTATAATCAACAATACACGAACTGAACCAGAGGAAGGTCCTTACCGCCAAATTATACTCCGGTTCACAAGTCAAACGAATATTAATTATTGATTATCAATAAAAGGAAAATGTTAATGGTAAAAATAGTTTTTAGTATTGTACTGCATTAAGCTGTTTCCATAAATATTCTTGGCGTCAGCAAATCGGATGTTGACCATAAAAAAAAGTTATTCAGTACAGATAATGTAATTGTAAAACTTGATGGAGATAAAGCTCCTGATTTTTCTCTAAAATCTGTTGATGGAAAAACAGTTAAGCTTATCTGATTATAAAGGTAAAGTTGTTATTATAGATTTTTGGGCAACATGGTGTCGGACCATGCAGAAGAGGAATTCCTGATTTAGTTTCAATTCAAAAAGAATTTAAGAATGATTTAGTTATTATTGGTATTTCTTTAGATGCGGAAAAAACAATTAAAGATGTTCCGGGATTTGTAAAAAGTTACAGCATAAATTATCCAATAGTTTATGGTGATGAAAAAGTTAGTTATGGCTTATGGTGGAATTCAATCTATTCCCACAGCATTTGTAGTTGATAAAAAAGGTAATGTTGTGGATAGGCACATTGGTCTTGTTTCTAAAGACACTTATGTAAACAAGATTAAAGAATCTACTTGAAATAGGAATTGTATAACTGAATTTATGTCAGCTTCTCTTATGAATCAAATGATATTAAAGATTCCGAAACAAGTTCGGCAATGATAAATGTTATAATCGATTTAAAATAAAAAATCCTTATTCAGAAAATGAATAAGGATTTTTTTTGATTCGTTTCGTTATACAAAAAAATTATAAACCATCTCTTAAGAATCTTGGTTCTTCCAAAGTAAGCATTAATAGAAATTCGATGTGAATCATCAAGTCGTTCAATTGCAGATTCATTAAACCTTGCAAAAGAATAATCGATATTAAGTTTTGGAAGTTTTACACCCGCACCAATTGTAAATTGTTTTACATCGTTATAGCCGCCTCTAACATAAATCAAATTCTGAAACGTATATTCCAAACCCGCGTGCATATCAAAACTAACAGGACCTAAATTAAAATTAGATGCAAATTGTCTGTTCTCAAACCTGATGTCAAAATCCAGAGCAGGCATAATGTAACCGCCAAGAAATTCTACAACTTTATAAGCTCCGCCGACTTTTAAAGTAGGAGATACAAGTTCATTTCTGCCGGTACTCCAGGCAACCAAAGTAGTAGTAGCATCTTGCAGATTTGCACCAAGATATAAATTTTCCATCGGGATATAATAAGCACCAACATCAAAACCAATTCCTGTTGCACCAAACTCAGCCAAATCTCTTCTAATAATCTTTGCATTAACACCCCAATAAAAATCTTCCGATTGTCTTTTTGCAAAAGTTAAATAAAAAGCCCAATCCTGGTTACTGAATTCAGTAATTCTTGAATAATCAAGTCTGTCATCGTTTATATCAATTATTCCATCACCATTTGCATCTATAAGTGCATTCCGTGTATCAGGAATTCCATCAACACCTAATCGCATAACACTTAATCCAAAACTCATATCTGTCCTGAAATGGAATTGCAACTGCGCCATAATCATAATTAACTAAGTTGCCAAACTGTTCTGAGTGCATTAAAGAAAGCTGTGGATAATTAAGATTTGCAAGTCCTGCAGGATTATAATAACCCGATGTTACATCATTGGCAACAGCAACAAAAGCGCCGCCCATTCCAAGTGCTCTTCCGCCAACACCAAGTGCCATAAACTCACCAGCATATTTTGCAATTACTGTTTGTGCATTTAACGATGTGCTTATAAATAGAAGTGTTATTAGTAGAGGATAGAACCTTTTGAACATAGAACGTATTTCTCCTGTTAGCAAAGGATAAAATTTGGTTGAGAAAATTGAGAATTTGAGATATAAAGTCAAGGCTAAATTAATGAGATTAATAAGAATCTTTGATTAAAGCAGAAAAAACTTAATTGAATCCACTTTATTTTTTATGTCTAAGACAAATCAACTTAATAATTTACAGCAAAAGCAAGTTCGGGCTTGTTTATACTTAATAATTTTAATCTTTCTCTTTGCATTTCAACAAAAGCAGGAATGGATTTTAGGTTTTCATTTGGATATGCTTTTTGTTCTGATATCTTTAAAATCATATCCATTCCGTTTTCCAGATTTTCTTTAAAAGTTTCCAGATAATTTATCTCTGCCGGAGTATCTCCCATTGTAGCTATGATTTTTTCAAAGTAATTAACATACAACTCAATTTCCTGACAGAACATATGCGGTCGTTCTGCAGAAACTAATGATTCACCTCTTCCGTATATATGATCAACCATTTCATTAAGTGAATATTCCCTGTTAAACCAAACAACATTTGGTCCGGGACAAATGGATTGAGGTGCCCGCATTTTAGGAGCGATGCCAAGTTTTATTAATGCGCCATTTCCAAGGTGCTCACATAAACATACTTTTTCAAAAACAGAGTTTAATAATTCTGTTTTTTCTTCCTCCGTCAAGCCTGATTTGGATATTTCATCAACTTTTAATTTTTGAAATTGTCTTGATGCAGTGCATATGGGTTTATCAGTATACTCTTTGCTGGAAATTAAAAATCCTTTTGGGCAAGATGAGCCAGGATTTCCTTTTTCTGCGCGTTCTTTTGTCCATTTTTCAGAACCGGTTTTTCTCAAGTTGTTGAATGGGACTCCTAATGGAGACGCATTGCTTAAATAAAGATCTTCCTTTTTTGCATTTTTTAAAAGATTAACTGTTTCCTGATCAACGCAAGTTGCTTCCGGAACCAATAAAAATGGGCTTCCCCAGCCAGTTGAATCACAACCAAAATCTTCTAACAATCTCATTGCTTCGCCGTTTGTGCCGATTCCACCTTGAACAGTTATTAGTGGTGGCTCTATCATTGCGAAATCAGGGAAAATCATCCCCGCTTTATCATAATAGCTTTTTACAATAGGACGAAATAGTTCGTTAAGCTGATTTTTATTAGCTGCAAATTCGCTAAGAATTGATGGGAGCAAATATCCTTGTGAAGCAAAAGCGTGTCCGCCACAATTTAATCCGGATTCAATTCTGAACTCACTAACTTCTAAACCTTTTGCTGCTAAAAATTTTCCCTGGATTAAAGCAGAACGGTAATCACTAACTTTTATAATAATTTTTTTCTTTAACTCACCGGATTCATTCCGATAAAAATCTTTAAACTGTGCAAGATAACCAAACAAGCCTCTATTAAATCCGGCTGAGAAAACAACGGCTGAATTCAAATCACTTTCTGCAAATCCGCGTAGTGCAGCTTTTGCATCAGTAAATTCATCGCTTAAAATGGTTCCGTCTTTTGCGTAGTTAGTCCGATCCACTTTCGACATAATATTTACATCGATAGAACCAGCCGACATTAAGTTTGTTAATTCATCAGCAAGTTTTGCTTTTTCATAATCATCTTTTAAAGAAAGTAATAAATTATATTTCTGTTTTAGTAAGCTGCTTTCAGGAAGTAAATCAAAATATTTGCTTTTATCATTGTCTTCAAAGAATGGAAGTTTTTTAATTTCAGTTAAATTATAGGAAACTATTTTACCAACAGCGTTTAGATATTGAGTAATTCGTTTTGAACGTGCGAGTATATCATTTTTTGAGATTTCTGTAAAAGACAGATTAAATTTATCACAGTAATATCGGCTGATTTTATCAATCAAAACATCATCTACTATTGACATAACTGATGAAATACCAAAATGTGCTACTCTAATTGGAGTATCAATCGAATGGCCTGTTCCCATTACCGGAATATGAAATTTATGATTACTGTAAGACATAATATCCTTTTGAGTAAATTATTTTTTAAATAATTACTCAAAGATGTATTTAAAAAAGCTTAATATTTAAGTGCAGGAAAGCTAAATAAATTATGCAGTATAAAAGTTTATAAATTTTATTGTTACAATACTTTTACAATTAATAAGTTAGGATTTTGAATGATAAAGTGAGATTTGAGAAATGATTATTAGTGTAATGGAATACTGGAATTAAAATCATTCCAATATTCCAGAACTCTACTATTTCTTATAACTTATTTTACTTTCCCTTGTGCAGCAACTGCAGCAGCAGCTTTTTGTATTTCTTCCTGGTCACCAAGATAATAATGCTTAATTGGTTTTAAGTTTGCATCCAATTCATACACTAACGGAATTCCTGTTGGAATATTTAATTCAACAATTTCGTTATCAGGAATGTTATCAAGATATTTTACTAATGCACGCAAACTATTTCCGTGTGCAGTAATCAAAACACGTTTACCGGATTTTACCATTGGTGCAATCGTGTCTTCCCAGTAAGGAACAAAACGTGCAACAGTATCTTTTAAACATTCTGTTAAAGGGAGTTCATTTTCTTTTAAATCAGCATAACGTGGATCTTTACCTGGAAATCTCTCATCATTTTTTTCTAATGCAGGTGGTTGTATATCATAACTTCTTCTCCAAATTTTTACCTGATCTTCACCAAATTTTTGTGCTGTTTCAGCTTTGTTTAATCCTTGTAATGCGCCGTAATGTCTTTCATTCAATCTCCAATTGCGGATAACGGGAATCCACATTAAATCCAATCCATCAAGAGTTATCCATAAAGTTCTTATTGCTCTTTTTAAAACTGAGGTATAAGCAATATCAAACTTGTATCCTTCTTTGATTCAAAACCTCGCCCGGCTTTTTTTGCTTCTGCTAATCCTTTTTCAGAAAGATCAACATCAGTCCATCCGGTAAAACGATTTTCTTTATTCCAGGTACTTTCACCGTGGCGTAACAGAACTACTTTATACATTTTTTCTCCAATACATTTTTAAGTGATAATTCAAAATTTCTATTCAAAAATAGGAAAGGGAGCTTAATCGGGAAAGTCAAAAACTAAAATTAAAAATTCAAAAATGACTCATTAAATATTTGAATAGCTTACCCTTCTATTTTTAAGTAAACAATGAAACTATTGAACAATAAAATTATTAAACTAAATCATCTTTAGATAATTTAAGTTGTACGCTTTTAATTTTATCTTCCATTGTTTGATCGCGATCAGTTCTTGTTCCAACTCTTAAAGTTGTAGAAATTCTTGGTGCACCCATTTCGTGAACGCGTTCGTGACATTTTTTAACCGCAGCAAAAACATCATCCCATTCACCTTCAATATTTGTTCCGTATGCATGAAGCATAGTTTTTAATCCGGCTTGCTTTAAAATCTTCTCACATTCGGCAATGTATTTTGAAACAGATAATCCAACTCCCATTGGCACCACGCAAAGATCAACTATTACTTTCATTTTTATCCTTCTAAAATTTGTTAATTTTATTTTTATAGATAACTCTTAATAACTGTAATTGCGAGGATGGCATAGTAAAGTGAAACAACCTATTAGGGTTAAATTTCTCCGCTCAAATATTTCCGAACTCACAATTACTTCCTCTGTTTCAGATCAAACCAAAACTTTTTAACAATAAAATCCCGATTGCAATTGTAAATACAGAACCAAGAGTTGTTAGCATAATTATATTTCCTGCAAGTCTTGAATTTGCACCCATTGCGTCTGCCATTACAAAACTTGCAATTGCTGTTGGACAAGCAAAAACTATAAACATTATTCCTAAATCATCCATAACTATATCCTAAAAAATAAGCTCCTAATGTTAATATAATTGGGAGTATAATTATTTTAATTATAGATGCTGTAAATGCTAAAGTTGAAGCTCGTTTTAAATTCTCCATATTTAATGAACCACCAATTCCAACTAAAGCTAAAGGCAGTGCAAGATCGGCAAGATAAGTCCCTGTCGAAATAAACATTTCAGGCAATTTTAATTTAAAGTATGAAAGAGGTAATGCAAATACAACAGCAAGGATCAGCGGGTTAAGTAAAATTTCAAGAAATATAGATTTGAAATTTATTTTGCCCTGGTGTTTCGGAACTACTAGAACAATTACAGCTAAGTACATTGTATAGGGGAAGTAAGAATGCAAGTATTAATGTTGCTTTACCTAGCGCTTCACCACCAAATAAATTTGATATTAAAGCAAGACCGACAATGGCATAGTTACCTCTAAATGCACCTTGAACAAAAGCACTCTTGTCTTTGGGACTTTTAATAAATGGAATTGATCCAATCCAAATTAAGAGATAAGGGATGATTGTAGCAGCATAGATATAAGCAATTTGTTTAAGTTCTAAAACTTGTGATAAATCAAGTTCTGATATTTCTAAAAAAATAAAAACAGGAAGAGAAATCTGAAAAACTAATCTTGATGTTACATCTACAAAAACTTCATTTATTATTTTCATTCTTTTTGCAAAGTATCCAACAGCAATAATTAAAAATACCGGAGCAACAATGTTTGCAGTAAATATTATATTTTCAAACAACTCAAATACCTGCTAAAAAATTATACTTTAAGCGATTCAATTAAAGTTTTAAATTTTTCTGGAACCTGGACTAATTTATTTGTCTTATAATCAAAAAAAGCAATTCCGGTTTTTGCACGAGCAATTTCTTTTCCGTTTGCTTTGTTTGTTATCTTAAAAATGAAATCACATCCGTTTTTTATAAAATTATCCACCGTAACCTCAAAAACTAAAATATCTCCATGATATCCTTGCGATTTATATTGAATAGCAGCATCAAACATTATTATTCCGGCTCCGCAAGTATCAACTTCGGAATAACCGAAGTTTTTAAGAAACTGAATTCTTGCTTCGTGTACCATTGAAAGTATTGAATCATTGCTTAGATGCCCGGCAAAGTTTACATCAGTAAACTCTTACAGAAATTTCTGTGGAAAAAATAAATTTTTCAGGTAAGTCTATTTTTATTCGTTGCATATTAAATTATTAAAAAATTGTATGCTTTAAAATACAGAAAAGGACTAAAACCTTTTAACCCAATAGGGTTAATTAGTTATACCAATTGATAAACAGTAATTGGATTCTTCAATTCCTTTTATAATAACATATTCATGATAAATTGGTTTAAAATCAAGTTTAACACGATTATAAACACTTCATCGGAAATAAGAATTGCTGAATTTAGTTCTTTATTTATTTGTTCGAGTCGGGCAGCAATAATAACCGGCTGACCAGTAATTGAATATTGTTTTCTCTCACTTGTTCCCACATTTCCGGTAACAACTTCACCGGCATTTATTCCAATTCTGATAATTGTTTCGGGAATTAATCCTTCATTGTTTCTTCTTTTAAGTTCTTTGTAAATTTCTAAAGCGGAGTTTACAGCAAGCTGGCAATCATTATCGTGTTCAATCGGAGCTCCGAAAATAGCCATCAAACCATCACCCATAATCTGGTTACTATACCTTTATTTTTATTAATAATTTCAATTATAAAAGAAAAAACATTATTCTGATATGCAATGATTTCCTCAGGTGATTTGTTTTGAGCAAAGATTGAAAAATTTCTTATATCCAAAAACATTATTGCTGCAAATCTTACTCGGCTTTGAATTTCATATTTATTTTTAACAAGTTCATCAACAATTTCTTTTGAAATTTGCTGACCAAAAAGTTTTTGAATTTCATTTCGTTCAGGATTGTACTTTGTAATGCTTTTAGCAATCCTTTTTTTATTTGATTAGTTATTAAACCGGCAGTATGCCCTGAAATAAAAAAGAAAGCTGCTATACCCAAATAAACCGGGAAAAATGTTAAACCTTCAAATATACTTCATTCAATTGGTTTATTAAGTAAGTACCAAGCTATAATTAAATATTGAATTGCTGCAACAGCACCGGAAAAAACACAGATTTTAAAATCCAGTTCCAGTGAAGACAGCATAATTATAAGAAAATATAAAAGTGCAATTGGAGTAAAAAGTGGATAAACTGACGGGAGATTAAAGGAATAAATTATTAAGGCAATACTGGGTAATGATATTTCTATAAAAGCATTTACATATCTGATTAAAATAAATGTTTTTACTCCGTATCGATTCCATCTTTTTGCGGCTCTGCTTACGAATAAAGCTCGAACTAAAATTACTCCAAGAATAATAAGAGTCAGTTCAATTATAATGTTAAAATGAGAAGTATCTCCGAATTTATTTTCATAAATAAAAGAGACTAACAAGACAACAATAATTATAAATCCAATTATGCCTGCCAGAATTTTTGAACGAAAACTTTCGTTGGAAATTATTTCATCCGAAAATATTTCTTCAAAGAGTTTTGTATCATTTATTTTCATTGAGTATAACTATTAATTTCTAAAGACAGATTTTTATCAAAATTATAAATCTATTTTTTTTTAAGGTTGGAAAATAAATAACTCACATCAGGCATTTGACTTACTGACTGGGGTAGAGCATTTCAACATCTAAAAATCCTACTGAAAACGGATTCAAAACCCCAATATTTGAGACAAAATAACAATAAATACACTTACTCTAACATCGCCTTCAAAAAGTGAGTTAATAAATAACCGCATAAATTTACATAAAAAAATATTAGCATAATATAATTATTCAATTTTCTTATTAAACCTTAATGAGCTTATAATTAAAATTGTTACACCCATTCCGAATAATATTAATGTCTCTAACCACAGAGATGAAAATCCTATCCCTTTCAATACAATCCCTCTAAGGATTGTTATAAAATATCTAAGCGGTATCAGGTAAGTGATATACTGAATCACTTTAGGCATGTTTTCTACTGGAAAGGCAAAACCTGATAGGTAAATCATCGGCATAATAACAGCAAATATTGAAGCCATCATTGCTTGCTGTTGTGTTCTTGAAATAGTTGATATAAAAAGTCCAAGTCCCAAATTTGAAAGCACAAATAACAACGCTGCGAATAAAAGAAAAAGTTTGCTGCCTCGCACCGCAATTCCAAACCATTGTGTCATTAAAATCATCACTATAATTAACACAACAAAACCAACTAATGTGAAGGGAATAAGTTTGCCCAGCAGTAATTGATATGACTTAAGAGGAGTAACAATTAATTGTTCAAGCGTTCCGATTTCTTTTTCTCTTACAATAGCCATAGACATAAGGGAAATTGTCGTAATCATTAATATTAATCCCATTATGCCGGGAACCATATAATTACGGGTTTTCATTTCCGGGTTGTACCAAACTCTAACTTCGGGTACGAGTGAGCCCGCAATTGGAATTTGCATTCCGTATTTTGCTTTTGTATCAACTATAATTTTTTGTGAAAAGCGATTTGCAATCCCCTGAATATAGCCAAGCGAAATAGAAGCTTTATTCCCATCAGATCCATCAAATAAGGTCTGAACTGATACGGATTCACGTCTGTTTATTTTTTTCTCAAAATCATATGGTATTACAATTCCAACAAGTGTTTTGCCGTTGTTGATTAAGTTTGTTAACTCTTCATAGTTTGATGCGTAATGATCTATTGAAAAATAGCCTGACTCTTGAAAGCTCCTGATGAACTCTCTGCTTGTTTCAGTTTTATCTTGATCGAATATTGTAGTGTGGACAACGTTTACATCCATATTTGCAGCATAACCAAGGAGTATAAGCTGCATTATTGGAGCCATGAAAATTACTGCCAGCATTCTTTTATCACGCTTTAACTGGAGTAATTCTTTTATTACAAATTGAAATATTATTCTCATTATTTAGATTTCATTTAGGATATTTAAATTTATTAAACTGTATTTGTTTTTTTATTAACCAATGTTGCTAAACCAATAAATACTAACCCAAAGATCAGAAGATAGATCAGTTGATCCCCAAAAGCAGATAGCCCCACACCTCTTAATAAAATGGCTCTAAGTATTACCAAATAATATTTTGCCGGAGTAATATCAGAAATCCATTGAACAGCAGTAGGCATACTTTCTATCGGGAAAATAAAGCCTGAAAGCATTAATGAAGGAAGTAATGAAGATACAGTTGCTATCTGAAATGCCACTTGCTGAGAATCGGAAATTGTAGAGATAAAAATTCCAAGTGCCAATGTTGCAAATAAAAACATTAATGTACCAAGTAGTAATAGAAGAATACTTCCTTTAATTACTATACCAAAAAGTATATATCCGGTAATTAACACAATAGTTGCATTAATAAGTGAAAGAATAATATAAGGAGATGTTTTTCCTATAATTAGTTCAAAGGATGAAAGGGGAGAAACATTTATTTGTTCTATTGTACCGCGCTCTTTCTCCCTTACAATTGATAATGAAACTGAAATGACAGCAGTAATTATTAGTATCATTCCCATCAAACCAGGGACTAAAAATTCCGCACTTTTTAACTCGGGGTTGAACCAAAAGCGCGGCTCCAAATTTATGGGTACATATGATTGTTTGCCTGTAACTGCTAAAAATTCTTTTGTTAATTTTAAAGAATAACTGAATGTAGCAGCATTAACATAATTAACAATAACATTTGCTGTATTTCCATCAACACCATCTACAAGGTACTGGATTTTTACATCTTGTTTGTTATTTAATCTTCGGGAAAGATCACTTGGAAAAACTATTACAGCCTGAACAATTTTTTCATCCAGCAAATTTTTAATCTCATTACCATCATTAATATATTTAACAAGATCAAAGTATTCCGAGCTGATTAAACCATTTACATATTCTCTTGTGTAATAAGATTTATCCTGATCATAAACAGCAATTTTTATATGATGAACATCAAAGTTTATAGCGTAACCAAAAATGGCAAGTAATAGAACAGGGAAAAAGAAAATAATAAAAAGCATTCTTATATCACGCTTAAGCTGCCTAAATTCCTTTTTAGCGATTGCATATATTCTATTAAACATTTGATTTATCCTTTTCCAAAAGATGGATAAAAACATCTTCCAACGTTGGGATTATCTTATCAACATGGTGGACAGCTATTGAGTTTTTTTCCGTTAATATATGCCTGATATCTTTTTCACCTCTGGAATTATCATTTAAAATTACATGAATGTTGTTGCCAAAGATAGATGTTTCGCCAACCCAGTCTTCCTTTTCAAGAATTTCCATGCTATCAACGACTCTGTCAGATTCAATTTCTAATATTGTATTTTTGATATAATTTGTTTTAAGTTCTTTGGCATTTCCCTGCGCTATTAATCTTCCGGCATTTATTAAAATAATGTCATTACAAAATTCTGCTTCATCTAAATAATGTGTTGTTACTAATACCGTAGTACCGCCTGCAGAAAGATCATGAATCAGATCCCAAAAATTTCTTCTTGATATGGGATCAACACCACTTGTAGGTTCATCAAGAAAAACTATTTTGGGTTCGTGTATTACTGCAGTTCCGAGTGCAAGTCGTTGTTTAATTCCACCTGGTAAAGAGTTTGTCAATAATTTTTCTTTGCCTTCAAGATCAGCAACTTTTAACACCCAATTTTTACGCTCATCATATTTCTTTCCAGTTAGACCATAAACACCAGCAAAAAATCTAATGTTTTCCTCAACGGTTAAATCATTGTATAATGAAAATTTTTGCGACATGTATCCAATTTGAGTTTTAACTAAATCTGGTTGCTTTTTGATGCTGTATCCACCAACAAGTGCATCACCTGAAGTTGGCTCGAGGATACCGATAAGCATTCTGATTGTAGTAGATTTACCGGCGCCATTGGCACCCAAAAATCCAAATATTTCTCCTTGCACTACGTTAAAGGAAATATCATTAACAGCCTTAAACTTGCCAAATTCCTTTGATAAATTTTTTACTTCTATTGCGTTCATTAATAAATCTTTCTTCCCAAAGATTTTTCTAACCTGGTTCTTGCGATTTCATAATCTACCAGAGCAGTATTCAGATTTGTTGCTGCTAGCAATTCACTAACTTCAGCATCTATTAAGTCAGTACTGGTTGCTAATTGTACATTATATTTTTCTGTAGTAATGCGATAGTTTTCTGATGCCTGTTCTAAGCTTAATTTACTGACATCAACTTTTTCTTTTGACCGAACAACACTTAGATAATTTTGGTACACCTCAACTTCAATCATATCGTTTAATTTCTCTAATGAGGTTTGGGTTTGTACAGAAAGTTCTTCTGCCTGAGTGGTTTGGGCTGAAGTCAAACCCCAATTCCATATATCCCAGCTAAGCGTAACACCCAAGTCCCAGGTATCTTTCCATTCTGTGCGCAACGGTTGAAGCCTTGAGTTTGGATTGCTGTAGTAGTAATTGCCTGTTAAAAATATACTTGGGAACCAATCTGCTCTTGCAGAAGTTATATTTGCATACGCAGCCTGCAATCTCAAAGTTAAAGATTCAATATCTGCCCTATTTGATTTTGCTTCATTAATTAAGTCTGTGACATTTAGATCAAACTCTCGTACAGTTAATTCTTCAGTTGAAATTTCTGTTGGTGATTCTAAAGGAAGGCCAACAGCTTTATTAAAGACCGCCCTGGCAATATCCAGGTTATTTTCGGCTTCGATAAGAAGCAGTTTTGTGTTGGAGTATTGCACCTGAAGTTTTAAGTAATCGTTTTGAGTAGCGAGTCCATTATCTAAAAAGTTTTTAGTATCGTTAAGATGATTTTCAATTTGCTTCAAGTTATTTAGCAGCAAATCCTTTATCTGTTCTGTTTTATAATAATTCCAGAAAGCCGAATGGATATTAAATGCTGCTTCGTTTTTATCTTTTGAATATTCAAATTCTGTTGCAGTATAATTATAATTAGCAGCTTTTTTAGATGAGAGCAATTTTAATCCCGTAAATAAAGGCTGCTGAAATGATAATCTTAAACTATAATTATCAAGTATTGGCTCAGATATTTTAATTGGCATTGGTGAAAATGGTGTAACTACTTCAAAAGGCGGAATGTTATTGCTCAATCTTGTATAGTTTGCTATAAATTTGAACTGAGGTAAAAACATCGAATTTATTTCTGATATTTTTGCATCTGAACTGTTTAATTTGGATATGGATATTTTTAAATCCTTGCTGGATTTAAGACCCAACTCTATACTTTCCTTTAAAGTTAACTTTTGATTTTGTGGATATAAGATTGACATCATCATTAAACTTATAAAAATCATTTTTTTCATTATTAGATCCTTTTTTCTTTTTCTTGATAACTATCGTTCATTTTTTATCAAGTGAATAAAAACATTTTCAAGGGATGGAGGAATTATTCTTTTATCAACAATGTGAATTGCGTTATCAATTAACATACTTTCTAATTTAGGATAATATTTATCATAATCAGGTAAAGCAACATTTAATCGATCTCCAAACATTTCCACTTCATAATCTTTGTTTTGTTTGATCAGATTATATGCCTTACGGATAGGTGTGCATACGATTTCCACAATTTCTTCCGATAATGATGCTTTAATATTTTTCGGTGTATCATAACTGATGATCTTGCCATTATTCATTAATGCAACACGATTACATCGCTCGGCTTCATCTAAATAAGGTGTGGTCATAAAAATTGTTATTCCATCTTTAAGCAGATTCGAAAGGATCTTCCAGAAATCTCTGCGGGAAACCGGATCAACACCTGTGGTTGGTTCATCAAGGAAAATTATTTTTGGTTTATGGATGAGTGTACAGCCAAGAGCTAATTTCTGTTTCATCCCACCGGATAATTGATCTGCAAGCCTGTCTCTGAATGGTGTTAATCTTGTAAAGTCTAATAATTCATTTCGTCTAACTTTATAATTTCTAACTCCGTGAATATCTGCAAAGAATTCAATATTTTCATCAACAGTAAGATCACCATAGAGCGAAAATTTTTGTGATAGATAACCTATTTCATATTTTATAAGATTGTTCTGTGTGTGTAAGTCATAGCCTAAAACTTCTGCTTTGCCCATATCTGGTTTTATCAGACCAGTTAACATTCTGATTGTTGTTGTTTTTCCTGCACCATCAGGACCAACGAGGCCAAACATTTCACCACGATTTACTTCATAACTTACCCCATCAACAGCTACCAATGAACCATAACTTTTTTTTAACCCTTTTATTTTGATTGCAGCTTCCATTTTTTGATTTCATCATATTTATAAAATTACTTTTGCGTCTGCAGGCATCCCTGATTTCAAATCGTAATCTTTATTTGGGACCGTAATTTTTACAGCAAAAACTAACTTGGTCCGTTCATCTTTTGTCTGAATATTTTTTGGTGTAAACTCAGCTTCCGGTGAAATATATGAAACTTCTCCATTGTAGATTTTATTTTTATATGAGTCAGTAGTTACCTCAGCTTTTTGTCCTAGTTTTATTAGACCAAGCTCTGATTCCGAGACATATATTACTAATTTTACTACATCAAGATCAGTAATTTTGAAAAGAGAAGACATAGGGGACACAGTTTCACCGGCTTCAACAAAGGTTTTTACAAGAAAACCATTTGAAGGTGAAATGACAAAGCAATCACTTATATTTTTCTTTAGAAGATTAACTCCTGCAATAGATTTTCTTAAATTGGCTTTAGCTTGCTGGATCTCTTCCGGTCTAAAAATTCTTTTTATCTTATTAAGGTTTTCATATGCTGTATTATACTGTGCATTCATTAAATCAAATTTGGCAAGTGCGTCTTCATACTGCTTCTGAGTGACTGAACCAGTATTGTATAGATTTTGTATTCGATTCTTATCATCCTTTGCAAGATTGAAGTTAATTTCGGTTTGCTTCAATTGTTCCTCAGCCTGTTTAATATCTTCCTTTCTTGCACCGGCAAGCATCAAGTTAAGTTGTGCTTCCGTAATCTCTTTGCCTGCAATTGCCTGCTGTAACTGAAAATCCAATAAATCATGATCTATAATTAATATTGTATCCCCTGCACTAACTTTATTGCCTTCGCTAAAATATTTAATCTTAATATTTCCGGCAGTTCTTGCACTTACTATTATATTTGTTGATTCAATCGTTCCTGAAGCCTGGATGGATTTAATGTTATTGTCATTACTACAACCAATTAATAAAAGCAGGATGATGAATATTAAAAGAGACTGTAAATTTTTCATTTGATTACCTTGTTAAATATTTTGTTGAATTCTTTTTTGCCTTTTGAAGTTAGTATTCCACCAATTATAATTTTTAAAGCATAACGGGCAGCTACAATAATTGAAAAATTGTTTTTCAAAATAAAATCTGGATTTACAACTTCCCGAACTGATGCAACGAGTACATTCATAATAATTTGTGTTGGGTAATCAACAAACAATCCTTCTTCTTTCCCCTGGTTGATTACCTTGGTGATATTTCCAAACATCATCTCAGTGCGGAAACGGTCAATCTTATCCCATAGAGTGGGATAATATCTTTTTATTTCTTCCATGCGTTCGGAAGATATTTTTTCTGAAGCTATCGTCAGAACTTTAATAAGTTCACCTAATTTTTCTATTGCATTTTTATCTGAATTTAATGCGGGAATAATTTTGCTTTTCATTTCATTCATAAAATTCATTGCAATTGCTGAAACAAGATCATCTTTTGAAGAGAAAAATTTATAAATGGTTTTTTTGCTTATTCTCAATTCATAGGCAATCTCGTCCATCGTGGTTTTGTAAAAACCATATCTAAAAAATTTGTTTTCGCTTTGCTCTATTATTTTATTTAGATTTTCCATCTATCCTCTCGGAAACTATTTTCGTTTTCCTGGTTTCCAAAATATATACGAATATTCAGCTTGTCAAGAAGTAATTTTATATTGTTATTAAAATCACATGCTTGCGGTTGGGAATAATATTTATAATTTTGCAATTATAATTAAATAAAGAGAGGGCTTTATGAAGTTTTATCTTTTAATCCTACCATTTCTTTTTCTAACACTAAATATTTATTCACAGTCAAAAATTGAAGACGACATTGAATTTACACTTGTAAACGCAAAAAAGGGTGTTTACTGGGCATTATCAAATCTTCAGGGTAAAAAAGTAAAGTTTGAAAAATCACTTATTGGTGAAGACAACTTGATAGCTAAAATAAAAGTCAGCAAAGAAATTAATGGTGTGCGAATAGAATCTACCGGATATTATCAAACTGATGAACTAACAATTATTCTATATCGTTCAAGAGATAGCCTGTTAAAAGATGGTTACATTAAAAAAGGTGATCTGGAGACTTACAGCGAAGAGGAATGAAGTATTGATATTTTATAAATAATACTGGAAATAATTAACATAAAATGCGTATAGAAAAAATTGAACTTCGCCATATTAAAATGGAATTAGTGTCACCATTCACAACTTCAATGGGAACTGAATACGACGAGGAACATATTATTGTTCGTGTTGATGGCGAAGGCTTTACAGGCTGGGGCGAAAGTGTTGCTGAAGGAACTCCGTTTTACTCTTACGAAACAGTTACAACAGCGTGGCACATCTTACAGGATTTTTTAATACCATCAATTCTTGGCAAAGATATTTCTGATATCGATAGCGCGATTGCATCTTATGAAAAAGTGCGCGGGCATATGATGGCAAAAGCAGGACTCGAAGCATCGTTGTGGGATTTGTTTGCTAAATCAAAAAATATTTCGCTTTCAAAAATGATGGGCGGAACAAGAAATAAAATTGATGTTGGTGTAAGTATTGGTATTCAATCTTCTGTTCCTGATCTGATAAAAAAAATTGAAAGTTATCTAGCTGAAGGCTATAAAAGAATAAAAATTAAAATTGCTCCCGGAAATGATATTCAATTTGTTAAAGCAGTAAGAAAAGAATTTCCAGACATTCTATTTCAGGTTGATGCTAACTCAGCTTATGAACTAAAACATATAGATTTGTTTAAGCAGATGGATGGTTACAATCTGTTATTGATTGAACAGCCGCTTGGATATGACGATATTTATAATCACTCAAAACTTCAGAAAGATCTTAGAACTCCGATTTGTCTTGATGAAAGCATTCACTCGCTTGATGATACTCGTGCAGCAATTGAATTAGACAGCTGCAGAGTTATAAATATAAAAGCTGGTCGTGTTGGAGGATTTACAGAATCAAAACTGATACACGATTATTGTGCAGCTAAAAATATTCCTGTTTGGTGCGGCGGAATGTTAGAAAGCGGAATTGGACGAGCAGGAAATGTTGCTCTTGCTTCATTGCCAAATTTTACTTTACCGGGAGATATTTCCGCAAGCAAACGTTACTATAAAGAAGATATTGTTGAACCGGAATTTCTTGTTAATAAAGATGGAACGATGGACGTTCCAACTAAACCAGGTATTGGTGTAGAAGTGAATATGAAGATGCTGGAAAGAGTAACAGTTAAAAAAAAATTATTTTTATGAATATTAAATTAATATTGTTAGCTGTTTTAATGGTTATTGGAGGATTGGTTGCACTTTATCGTAATTGGGAACTGCCTCAGAGAGAAAATGAGAAAATATTCTTAATGACTAAAAATCAGATAAGAAATCGTGGCCTTGTTGGCGGATCAATGTCAATAATTATCGGAATAATTATTCTATTATATGTTATTTTTTCTTAGGGAAAAAATTAGTTTTTTAAATTACTGTTTCCCAATTCCTCAGTAATATTTGTAACAAGTACTTCAACTTGCTGCTCATTACCAAGTAAATCCTGCAGAGTAATTTTGCTTAGCAATCCATCAAGCATTGTCTGTACTGTTTTCCATAAAGAGCGAATTGAACAATCAATTGAGTGAGTGCAGATATTTTCTACTCCCGCGTGAAGATCACAAAAAGAAGATTCATAAAGTTTTCCTCCTAATGCAGTTAAAACATCACCAACAAGAATTTCACTTGCAGAACGAGCTAGTTTGTAGCCGCCAGATTGTCCTCGTGAACTTTCAACAAATCCGGCAAGACGCAGCATACGTAAAATCTTTCCAACATTTGCTTCAGAAAGTTTTTCCTGTTCACTTAGTTCGGGAATAGTCATCCCGTTTCCGGAATGATCCTTCCCAATTCTAAGTAAAAGTCTTAATCCATATTCTTCTTGTGTACTAAATTTCATTTTCTTTTTTCGTAAAGTCATTGCGCGTCCCGATAGGGACGAAGCAATCTGTTTTATTTATCAACCGTCACTCTTCGACAGGCTCGGAGTGACATTGAATTTCGTTACCCTGAACTTGTTTCAGGGTCTTTTATATATTCGAGAGATCACGAAACAAGTTCGGGATGACGAACTATTGTCCTTTAAACAACGGGATTTTTGATCCGCACGATTTTGCATATTGCACCTGCTTAAATTGTTCTGGAGTTATTGATGGACCTTTTGCAGAACAATTTTTATTAAAAACATTTTTTAGATTAGCTGCAATTTGTTCAGCAGAATATCCTTCGATATCTAATCTTGGTACAAAGTGAATCAATTCACCATTTTTAAACAATGCAATACTTGGAGATGAAGGTGGAAATCCTTTTATATTCTGTCTAATACGATCGACAGCATCTCGTTCCTGCCCTGCAAATCCAGTATAAAGTTTATCTGGAATTATATCGTTTTGCAATGCAAGAGAAACCCCGGGTCTTGCACTTCCTGCTGCACAACCGCAAACAGAATTAATCAGTACTAAAACAGTTTTATCACTATTATTTTTAATTGCGTTTTCAACATCCCCTGCATTTAATAACTCTTCAAAGCCAACTGCAATTAATTCATCGCGCATTGGCTGAACCGCATCTTGGTCGTACATTGGTGGACGTGAACTTATATCAAACATATTTACTCCTTTTTATTTTTAATTTCATTCTTTTCATGCTGAACTTGTTTCAGCATCTCTTTTCTCTTTCAAAGATCCCGATCCCGAAAGCTTTCGAGACGAAATAACTCTGTCACAAAAATCCTAATTCTAATTTTGCTACTTCAGACATCATATCTTGATCCCATGCCGGGCTCCAAACCAACTCTATCTTTGCATCTTTTACTTCAGGAATTGCCTTTACTTTTCCTTCAACTTCAGGCGGAAGTGATCCAGCGACAGGGCACATCGGTGATGTAAGTGTCATTTTGATTTTAACATTGTAATCATCGTCTATCGCAATCTCATAAATCAAACCTAACTCAAAAATATCCACAGGAATTTCAGGATCGTAACAAGTTTTTAATGTTTGAATTATTTTTTCTTCTAGTTCTTGTTTTGATATTTGTGTCATAATAATGTAAACTCTAATGTCCCACTGAGCGAAGTCGAAGTGTGACTTTTCATTTAATATAAGTCATCATTCGTCTCCGCTCAGGATGACAATCGGCTATTCTGTTACCACTTTTTCATCTTTATTATGCAAGGCATTTATCATTGTATGCCAGGCAAGCGATGCACATTTAACTCTTGCCGGGAATTCACGAACCCCAGCAAATACAGCTAGTTTTCCCAGATCATCAATATCAGGATTCTCACCAAGTTTATCAGTAACGAGTTCATGAAATTTTTCAAAAATTTTTTCAGCCTCAACAACTGTTTTTCCTTTTAACATTGATGTCATCAATGAAGCAGAAGCTTTAGAAATTGCACAGCCTGATCCCTGAAAAGAAATATCTTCAATTATTCCTTTATCATTTATAGAAAGAAAAACTGTAATATTATCACCACACAAAGGATTGTAACCTTCGGCATGATTTGTTGGATGTTCTATCAGTCTAAAATTTCTAGGTGATTTATTATGATCTAAAATTACCTGCTGATAGAGTTCTCTTAATTCCTGTTCCATTAACCAAACACCTCTAAAATTTTCTTTAATCCATTAA
The DNA here is from genome assembly GCA_963809415.1 of uncultured Ignavibacteriaceae bacterium. Classification (GTDB taxonomy): domain Bacteria; phylum Bacteroidota; class Ignavibacteria; order Ignavibacteriales; family Ignavibacteriaceae; genus IGN3. The sequence goes on from CAWEJJ010000004.1 coordinate 232,369, forward strand.
CGAGAATATCGACTTCTTCAATTGTATTGTACATACCGAATGAAGCCCTTGACGTAGCGGGAATGCCAAATCTTTGCATCAAAGGCTGTGTACAATGATGACCTGTACGAATTGCAACACCTTCAAAATCTAAGAATGTTCCCACATCATGCGGATGAACATTTTCAAAATGAAATGAAAGTACTCCAATCTTTTCTTTGGCGGTTCCAATTATCCTTAATCCAGAAAATTCTTGCACAGCTTTTGTGGCATATTCAAGCAAAATATTTTCGTGGTAAGCAATATTTTCCAGTCCAATCTTTTCAATGTATTCAATTGCGGCACCCAGACCGATAGCCCCGGCAATATCCGGTGTTCCGGCTTCAAACTTATGGGGCAGTTCATTGTAAGTCGTGTGTTCGAAAGTAACTTTGGATATCATATCTCCGCCTCCTTGGTATGGGGGCATCGCTTCGAGAAAATTTACTTTCCCATAAAGAATTCCAATTCCTGTTGGTCCATAAAGTTTGTGACCACTGAATGCAAGAAAATCACAATTAAGTTCTTGAACGTCTATTCGCAAATGATTAACTGCTTGTGCAGCATCTAATAAAACAGGAATGTTATAACTATGTGCTAAGTCAATAATTTTTTTAACTGGGTTAACGGTTCCAAGCGTATTTGAAGCATATGCAACCGAAACGAATCTGGTTCTTTCATTTATCATCTTTTCAAATTCTTCAAAGATGATTTCGCCGTCATCGTTAATTGGAATTACCCGAAGTTTAGCATTTTTTTCTGCGCAAAGCATTTGCCACGGAACAATGTTTGAATGATGTTCCATCGTTGAGATGATTATTTCATCACCTTCCTTAATATTAGTTCTTCCGTAAGATGAAGCAACAAGATTTATTGATTCTGTTGTACCACGAGTAAAAATTATTTCATTCTTGCCAAGTGCATTGATAAAATTTTTAATAATGATTCTAGAACTCTCAAACTCCTCAGTAGCTTTCTGGCTTAGTGCGTGAACACCCCGATGAACGTTTGAATTATACTTTTCATAGTAATTATTTGTTTTGTCAATGACATATTGCGGCTTTTGGGTCGTTGCGGCATTATCAAGGTAAACCAGAGGTTTTCCATGCACTAAAGTTTTAAGTATAGGAAAATCATTCCTGATTTTCTGAATATCATAAATGTTTAAATCATTATTCTGAAATGCTGCAATTTTCGTGTGCATTTTTATACTTTCTATCCGTTAAATTGCTTTGTTATAATTCTTTCAAGATAATCTCTTACTGCAGGTATTTTTATTGATGTAATAACATCAATTGCAAAAGCATGAATTAAAATTGCCGTTGCGGAATCCTCGCCAATACCACGTGACTTTAAATAAAATTTTGCCTCATCATTTAATTTACCTATCGTTGCACCGTGTGAGCACTTAACATCATCAGCAAAAATTTCTAATTGCGGCTTTGTATTGATTACAGCATCATCAGAAAGAAGTATAATGTTGTTTTCCTGGAAAGCATTTATTTTCTGGGCGTCCCGGCGAACAATTACTTTTCCGTTAAACACACCTTTGGATTTATCCTGCAGAATTCCTTTGTAATGCTCGTGGCTGTTGCAAAGTGGCTTAGCATGGTCAATCATTGTGTGTGCATCAAAAAGCTGTTCACCGTCAATCATAAATAAACCATTGAGCATACACTCGCCGCCTTCATCATTAAATCTTGTTTTAAAATCATTACGTGATATTGCCGCGCCTTGTGAAATTAAATGAGATGAAAAATTACTACTTCGTTCCTGATCAATTTCCATTCTTGCGATATGAAAAGCTTTCTTACTTTCTTCCTGCAGTTTTATGTGATCAAAAATTGCACTTTCATCAGCAAATATTTCGGTTACTGTATTCGTAAAATAAATGCTTTCTTCATCTGAAACATAGTGCTCGATAATTGTAACCTGAGAATTTTTTCCTGCAACAAAAAGATTTCTCGGTTGAGTTAATATTTTTTCATTTCCCGATTTAGTATAGTAAATAATATGAATCGGGGTTTCAACTACTTTCCCATCAGGTACATAAATAAACGCACCATCTCTTGTGAATGCTGTACTTAATGCGGTAAATAAATTATTTTCAATTTTAGCGTATTTACCAAGATGTTCTTTTACAATTCGATTGTTATTTCTGAGTGCCTCTGCGATACTGCCAATTTCAACACCTTTCGGAATATCAATTAGTTTGGATAATTCAGGTGTAAAAATTCCATTTACAAAAACCAAAAGACTGTGTCCCATTTTATCAAACAAAAACTTACTTATAACTTCAGACGAAATATTTTCTTTAATGGAAACAGGAGAGAAGTTGTGCTTTAGCAATGGCGAAATGTTAGTGTGTTTCCATTCTTCATCTTTTTGAGAAGGAAAATTTAATTCGGCAAATTTATTGATAGCATCTTTTCTAACTTTTTGAAAATCGGCTAATTTTTCTCCGTTCAATGATTTTTCAAAATCACTGAACTTTTTGATGTACCAATTTTTGATATCTAATGTTTTATCCATTTGTATTCTAATATTAAAATTTTTCTATCTTCTGGCAGCTTATTTTATTTATGACTTATCTTAATTTATACTTTACACTTAAAGGGCAATGCTTTTCAGTGTGATGTTGTATTTATTAAACCACGGCTTCTGCATTATCACTTTTAATCCAATCGTAACCTTTTTCTTCAAGTTCAAGTGCTAATTCTTTACCACCGGATTTAACAATTTTACCTTTGTATAGAACATGAACAAAATCCGGGATAATGTAATCCAACAATCTCTGATAATGTGTAACAAGTATTGTAGCATTTTCTTTTGTCTTTAATTTGTTTACACCATTTGCAACAATTCTAAGAGCATCTATATCTAATCCTGAATCAGTTTCATCAAGTATGGCAAGCTTTGGATTCAGTACTGCCATTTGAAAAATTTCATTACGTTTTTTTTCACCGCCGGAAAATCCTTCATTAACACTTCGGCTTAAAAATATCTGATCAAGTTCAACGAGTTTACTTTTCTCTTTTAGTAAGGAAAGAAAATCCATTGAGTCAAGTTCTTCCTCACCGTGATATTTCCTGATTTCATTTACAGCAGTTTTCAAAAGATTTGTATTGCTAACTCCGGGAATTTCAACCGGATATTGAAATGCAAGAAATACACCTTCTCTTGCTCGATCTTCAGGTTTAAGTTCTAAAAGATTTTTTCCATTATAAAAAATTTCACCAGCAGTAACTTCATATTCTTCTCTTCCGGCAAGTACGGATGCCAGAGTACATTTGCCAGAACCATTTGGGCCCATGATTGCATGAACCTCACCTGTATTGACTTTTAGATTTATTCCTTTAAGAATTTCATTCCCTTCAACGTTTGCGTGAAGGTTTTTTATTTCTAATAACATTATAACTTTTCCCTTTTGAATTTTGACTTTTTAATTTTTATCCCACACTTCCTTCCAACGAAATGCTAAGAAGCTTTTGAGCTTCAACAGCAAACTCCATCGGAAGTTCTTTAAATACTTCTTTACAATATCCGTTTACAATTAAGCTAACAGCATCTTCAGTTGAAATTCCTCTTTGATTCAGATAAAAAATCTGATCTTCGCCAATTTTAGATGTAGTTGCTTCATGTTCAACTTGTGCAGTTGGATTATTAATTTCTAGATACGGAAATGTATGTGCACCGCATTTATCACCAAGTAAAAGAGAATCACATTGAGAAAAATTACGAGCGTTCTCAGCTTTTTTCCCGACCCTTACCAATCCGCGGTAGCTATTATTACTTCTTCCGGCAGAAATACCTTTTGAAACTATCGTACTTCTAGTGTTTTTCCCTAAGTGAATCATTTTTGTTCCTGTATCTGCCTGCTGCATATTATTTGTTACAGCAACCGAATAAAATTCTCCAATTGAATTATCACCTTGAAGAATACAGCTAGGATATTTCCAGGTTATAGCGGAACCTGTTTCAACCTGCGTCCAGCTGATTTTAGAATTTATACCACGGCAAGCACCACGCTTTGTAACAAAGTTATAAATGCCACCCTTGCCATCTTTATCACCAGGATACCAATTCTGAACAGTTGAGTATTTTATTTGTGCATTATCCAAAGCAATTAATTCAACAACTGCGGCGTGTAATTGATTTTCATCTCTCATTGGAGCTGTACATCCTTCAAGGTAACTTACATAAGCACCTTCATCAGCAATAATTAAAGTTCGTTCAAACTGTCCTGTGTTTGCAGCATTAATTCTAAAGTAAGTTGAAAGTTCCATAGGGCAGCGAACGCCTTTAGGAATATAAATGAATGAACCATCACTGAATACAGCAGAGTTAAGAGTTGCAAAAAAATTATCGGTGTAAGGAACAACAGTTCCTAAATATTTTTTAACTAAATCGGGATACTTCTGAACGGCTTCAGAGAATGAACAAAAAATAATTCCCAGTTCATTTAGCTTTTCTTTAAAAGTTGTTGCTACAGAAACTCAGTCAAAGACAGCATCAACAGCAACACCGGCTAAAATTTTTTGTTCTTCAAGTGGAATTCCAAGTTTTTTGTATGTATTCAATAATTCAGGATCAACTTCATCTAAATTTTTATACTTTGGAGTTGATTTTGGTGCTGAATAATAAGAAATATCCTGATAATTAATTGGCGGAAAAGTTACATTGGACCATTTGGGTTCATCCATTTTTAACCAATGACGATACGCTTTCAATCTCCACTCAATCATCCAATCGGGTTCATGCTTCTTAGCAGAAAGCTGGCGAATAATATTCTCATTTAATCCTTTGGGTAAAGTATCTGATTCTATATCAGTTACAAATCCAAATTCATATTCTTTATTCGCTAATTCTTCAATTTTCTGTGTTTCTGTAGTGCTCATTTATTCTCCAGATATGCAAAACTTTATATTTTGCTGTGTAAACCTATTCAATCTATACAAAAAAGTCAAGATTGTTTTTGGGCTGATGTGATAAAGGATTCAGCATAATTAATAGCAAAAATTAGTTTTATGATTTGTACAATATTAATATGAAAGCAATTATCCGGATTTAAATAATGCTTGTGAATTCCAATCTCAAATTGTTTTTAAGCGATTATTCGGTTAATTTTGAATACAATATAACAGGTAGTTGTGGCAGAATCAGAACAAAATAAACCAATTCCAACAGTTCAGACTGAAAAAAGCGAGTCGGGTCAATCACAAAATAAATTTCGTAAAGGTGGAAGACGATATTATCCTAAAAAAAGGTATTACAAACCACAAGGATCAGATTCTCAAGTTTCACCAACACGAGTCAGTTTTCAGAAAATTTCGTTAGTCATTCCACTATTTAACGAAGAGGAATCAATACTTCCATTAATAAATGAGATTAGAAAAGCTTTAAAGCCGTTAAACAAACCTTATGAAATTATTTTTATTGATGATGGCAGTAATGATTTATCATTGAAAAATATTAAGGATTCGGCAAAGACAGATAACCGAATAAAATTTATAAGTTTTAGAAAAAACTATGGAAAATCCGCCGCATTGCAGGTTGGATTTAAAGCTGCAACAGGTGACGCAATAATAACTCTGGATGCAGATTTACAGGATGACCCGCACGAAATTCCTAATCTTCTAAAAAAACTTGATGAGGGTTTTGATCTTTGTTCAGGCTGGAAGAAAGAAAGATTTGATCCATTTATCAAAAAATATTCTTCGCGTTTTTTCAATTTTGTAACAAGATTGATTAGTGGAATTAAAATTCACGATTTTAATTGCGGATTAAAAGCTTATCGCAGAGAAGTTGTGCAGAATTTAAATGTTTATGGCGAACTTCATCGCTACGTTCCGGTTCTTGCAAAGTGGCAGGGATTTACTGTAACAGAAATTCCTGTTAAACATCATCCACGCAGATACGGCAAAACAAAATTTGGTGTTTCGAGATTCTTTAAGGGCTTCATTGATTTAATTACCGTTACTTTTGTTGGCAGATATATTAAAAGACCAATGCATTTTTTTGGATTTTTTGGCGCTTTGGCATTTCTTGTTGGTATTGTTGTAAATGGTTATTTAACTATTGAATGGATTAGTGGTAAAGCATTAAGCAACAGACCAATGTTGTTCCTTGGTATGTTATTAATTATTGTTGGTGTGCAGTTTTTCTCAGTTGGATTGCTTGGTGAAATGCTTGTACATCAAAACCAGAGTGAAAGAGAATATGTTATTAAAGACAGGAATTAATTTTTCATTTCTTTTTCATCACCCCTCTAAAAAAATAATATGAAAATAGTAATTGTTTCACCTGCCTATCCTTTAAGAGGCGGAATAGCTCATTCGGCTGGATTGCTTTATAAAGAACTTGCTAAAGAACATGAGGTTATTTTAATAACGTTCAAAAGACAATATCCGAATTTTTTGTTTCCCGGAAAATCGCAAACGGAATCTGTTGGAACTACTGATAGGATTTCAACAGAAGTCATTCTTGATTCAATTAATCCTATTAATTGGAATAGTACAGCAAAACGAATCATAAATTTTAAACCTGATTTTGTAATCTTTAAACATTGGTTACCTTTTTTTGCTCCTTGTTACGGTTGGATGGCAAAGAAAATCAAAAGGAATTCTTCTGCAAAATTGATAGCTGTTTGTCATAATATAATTCCTCATGAAAAACGGATTGGTGACAAAGCTCTTTCAAAATATTTCTTGGAGAAAATTGATTATTTCATACCATTATCCGACCAGGTAAAGAGAGATTTATTTTTATTTGTAAATAATCCTGTTTATAAACTGTTACCGCTTCCTGTTTTCTCATTGTTTGGGGAAAAAGTTGACAAAGAAGAAGCAAAAAAAAATCTTAATTTAACTGATAAAAAAAATATTTTGTTCTTTGGATTTATAAGAGATTATAAAGGATTAGATGTCCTAATTGAAGCTTTTTCATTTGTTAGAAAAGAATTAAATATTAGACTTATTGTTGCAGGTGAATTTTATGAACCGGAAGAAAAATATTTAAAACTAATAGCCTCCCATAATCTCGAAGAGGATATTGTTCTAAAAAAAGATTTTATTCCAAGTGAAGAAGTCAAGTACTATTTTTCAGCATCAGATGCAGTTATTCTTCCGTATAAGTCAGCAACTCAAAGTGGAATAGTACAAGTTGCTGTTAACTTTTGCATACCTGTAATTGCAACTAATGTCGGTGGTATTGGTGAAGTAATTGAAGATGGCAAAACAGGTTATGTCGTTGAAAAAGAGAACCCAGAAAAGCTTGCACAAGCTATTATCCGTTTTTATAATGAGGGCAAGGGAAAAGAATTTACAGACAATATGAAATCACTAAAAGATAAATACTCTTGGCAAAACTTTGTTAAAGGAATGTTTGAACTAATTAATACCAATAACTAATATGAACTACGATCCAGTAAAAAATATTTTTGCTAGTATTATTAAAAAATTTCCTTTCCTAAGAATTTTATTTTATAAAATCCTTGATTTAGTGTTTCTTCGTTCCTGGTATGTTAGAAGGGAATTGAAGGTTCTGAGAAAAAAATTAGGCGATAAAAAGATTAACATTTATGATGCAGGTTCAGGGTATGGGCAGTATTCATATTTTATGTCCAAAAATTTGCAGCCGTGCAATATTTACTCTGTTGATGTTAAAGACGATTGGATAAAAGACAATGAAGAATTCTTTAAATCACAAAAAATAGATTCTGTAAGTTTTGGAGTTGAAGATTTGACTGCAATTACTCATAAAGATAGATTCGATCTAATAGTATGTGTGGATGTAATGGAACATATTCATGATGATGTTAAAGTTTTCCAAAATTTTACAAATGCTTTAAAGAGTGATGGTTACCTTTTAATTAATACCCCGTCAATTTATGGTGGAAGTGAAGTTTACCATGATGAAGATGAAAGCTTTGTTGGCGAACATGCACGGAATGGATATTCTAAAGAAGATTTTGAATCTAAACTTCATCCGCTTGGATTTAAAACCATAAAATCAAAGTATACTTATGGATTTTGGGGGAATTTAGCATGGAGATTTGAGATAAAATATCCGCTAATGATGGTAAACTTTTCCAAGTTTCTCTTGTTGGTTCTTCCTTTATATTACCTGATAACATTCCCATTTACATTCTTAATGATGTTGATTGATTTCAATTCAAATAATAAAGTTGGATCTGGAATTAATTTTATTGCAAAGAAATAAATTTTAACTTTCTCAATTGGAGACTTAATGGCAGTAAAAGAAAAAAAAGTGGTTAAGACAGAAAAAAAATCTAAAGAAACTTTCCTATCTAGTTTTTCTTTAGATAAAATCATTCCTGTTAAATATCAAACAATTTTTATGCTGGTAATAATACTGCTGATATTTCTTATCTTTTTTTCACCTTTATACTTCAGCGGTAAAACATTCCAATCTGGTGATATTATAACCAGTGAAAGTTCAAGAACTTATGTAGAAAATCATCAGGGTGGTTATACATTATGGAATCCATATATTTTTACTGGTATGCCTGCTTATGCGCTTGCTGCGGGATATAAATGGTTTAATGTTATTTATGTTGTAACAAATGTAGTACGAAGTGTTTTTAGCGCTCCATTTAGTAATGGGTATGCAATGTGGTCGTTTTACTTAGTTGCACTTGCATATGCAATGTTCTTTTTTATGATGAATAGATCCCGTAACAGGTTAGTCAGTTTATTTTCTGCACTCGTTGTTTCATTTAGTACGGGGATAGTTGTCTTTTTATTCATCGGACACGTAACAAAACTTACGGCAATTTTTGTTTTTCCTGTCTTGCTTCTTATTCTCCTTAATTTTCAAAAGAAAATAAAACTGCTGGATGTAATGCTTTTACTTTTCTTCATTCCGGTTATGTTTTTAGGATGGCACGTTCAAATTATCTTTTACATCTTTTTTGCGATAATGATTTATTTCATCTATTACTTGGCAAGAGCTATAAAAATAAAAGATAATTTTTTGCTTAAACAGTTATTAAAATCCGCAGCGATATTTTTATTTGCAGTTTTAATTGGATTAGGTATTCAATCGGATAACCTCACTCAAATATTAGAATATTCGCCGTACTCAACAAGAGGTACAGAAAGCGTAGTTGATAAAGAATCAGGAAATGCGCAAAAAACAGAAACTGATTTTTATGAATATGCAACCAACTGGTCTTTTTCGCCCGGTGAAGTTTTAACATGGGTTATTCCATCATATTATGGATTTGGTAAATCAGTTTACAATGGTCCGTTATCTCAAAATCAAGACGTTGAAGTGAACACGTACTTCGGGCAAATGCCTTTTGTTGATGTCGCAATGTATATGGGTGTTATAGTTTTCTTTCTTGCAATCTTTTCTATGATAATCAACTGGAAAGATCCATTAGTTAGATATCTAACTATCCTTGCAGTTATAGCTACCCTGATTTCATTTGGCAGAACTTTCCCTTTGTTTTATGATTTGATGTTCCACTACTTCCCATTTTTTGATAAGTTCAGAGTTCCATCAATGATTTTGGTACTTGTACAATTGAGTTTTCCAATTCTTGCAGGTTTGGCTATTGCAAAAATTATTGCACTAAAAAATGATAATGATAAAAAATATGAGAAGCTTATAAAAAATATTTTCTTTGGATTAAGCGCGATATTTATCCTAACAGTTTTGCTTGCCTCACCAATTAAAAGCTGGTTTATTAGTAGAGTTGTGGAATCTGGGCAAAAGGGAAGCCAACTTCGGCAATTACACGATTTTATGGCTGATATGTTTTTAGCTGATACAAGATTAGCTTTTTTTCTTGTAGCTGCAACTTTTGGATTAATCTATGCATATTCAAAGTCTTTCTTAAGCAAAGATATGATGATAATCTTAATTGTTGCCCTTAACCTGTTTGATATTCTTAGAATCGATAAACGAGGTGAAACATACACTGAATCAGCAGACATAAAACAACTTTTTCAGAAACCAGAATATGTTTCAGCAATTGAATCATTTAATGATAAATCACCTTTCAGAATTTTGAATCTTAAACAAGATGGTTCACTTGGCTCTGTGCAACAAAACTCAAACTATAATGCTTATTTTTTGCTGCAGGATTTGTATGGTTACTCGGGTATAAAACCGCGTGCATATCAGGACTATATGGATGTACTTGGATCTCCGGCAAATCCAACTCTTTGGAGGATGACTAATACAAAGTACATAATACTCGATAAACCAATTACTTTCCCTGGATTAGTTCCTGTTTATTCTGGAAACAAAACTTATGTATATAAAAACGAAAATGCTTTACCACGTGCTTATTTTGTAAACTCAATTCAGAAAGCATCGGCAATTGAAATTTTGAATAAAGTTAAAAACAATCAATTTGATCCGAAAGAGATTGCATTTGTAGAAGACGATAATATTAAGGTTGATAAACCGGACAGCACAGCAACAGTTAATATTAAAAAATATGGAGATGAAGATATTGTTCTTGATGTTAATGCAAGTGGCAATAATTTTTTGTTTTTAGGAGATACTTATTACGGTAAACCTTTTGATTATAAAATTCCAGTACTAAATATAAAATTATTTACTTCACATAAATGGCGTGCATACATAGATGGCAAAGAGATAGAAATTTATAGAGTAAACCATGATTTTAGAGGAATTGTTGTTCCTAAAGGCAATCATAAAATCGAGTTTGTGTATTTACCGGAATCATTTGTAATAACAAAATATCTTTCTTTAATCTTAAGTTCCTTAGTAGTGTTAGGATTGATAGTTGCTGTGGGTGTGAATTTTAAGAAGAAAAAGAAAGAAGTAACGAGGTAAAAGAAAATTATTGCAGGGAGACAAAAAAATAGACACTAAAATTAATTTTGGTTCAGAGTCTTTTAAAAAATACTTTTCAAATACTTCGTGGCTTTTGTTTGAAAAGATAGCCAGACTAATTTTGAATTTTTTTGTTACTGTTGCAGTAATAAGATATTTAGGACCAAATGAGTTTGGTATTTACAGCTATGCAATAAGTTTTTATGGTTTGTTTGTAGCTTTTATTTCTCTTGGAATGGAAAGTCTCTCCATTCGAGAATTAATAAAACATCCAGAAAAAAGAGATGAAATACTCGGATCTGTATTTTACTCACAGTTACTTGGAGCAGTATTAGCAATATCCTTAATAACGTTAACTTTATTTATATCACAAGAGGATGCTAATACTTCATTCCTAATCCTGATCATTTCTGTATCATCATTTTTCCAAACATTTAGCGTTGTTGATTATTATTTCCGTTCAAAGATTAATGCTAAGTATTCAGTTTACGTTTTATCAACTTCAGTAATATTAGTTGCACTAATTAAATTCACATTAATCTTTATCAAAGCACCATTATTATATTTTCTTATTGCTTATGCTTGTGAGTTTCTATTCAATGCTATTGGTTATACATTTATTTATCATTCTCAAAAATTAAAAATTAGTGCTTGGAAGTTTGATAAAAATTTAGCGTTAACATTATTAAAAGATAGCTGGCCATTAATTTTATCCGGCGTAGTTGTTTCAATTTATGTTAAAGTTGATCAAGTGTTAATTAAAAATATGTTGACTGTTAAAGATGTAGGCATTTATGCTGCTGCGGTTAGATTAAGTGAGTCCTGGTACTTTATTCCAATAGCAATTAGCAACGCATTATTTCCGGCAATCGTAAATGCAAAATCAATTTCTTCAGAGCTGTATTTAAGCAGATTGCAAAAGCTTTACGATTTACTTGCCTGGATTGCGATTGGAATTTCGATTCCTGTCAGTTTTCTATCAGGTGAAATAATTCAAGTTCTTTATGGATCAAAATATTTAGCATCAGCGCCAATCTTAACAATTTATATATGGGCAGGTGTTTCTGTTTTTTTAGGAGTTGCAAGCAGTCAATATTTAGTTACAGAAAATTTTACTAAAATATCTTTTTTTAGGACTTTGCTTGGTATGATTGCAAATGTTGTTTTGAATTTGTTATTTATTCCGAAATTTGGAATAATTGGTTCAGCTTATGCAACTTTAATTTCATATACAATCGCAACATTTTCAATTGTTTTCTTTAAAGGTACTTCTTCTCAATTTATTATGATGTTAAAGTCGATTATATTTTTCAATTTTTCCCCATCGATTAAAAATTTATGGCGTTTACATTTACACAAAAAATAAAAACAATTACTCAGGTAATTAGCGAACCGAAAATATTATCGGCACTTATCTCCCAAAGAAACTTTGGATATCTTAATGAAGTTGGTTGGTTTGAATCATTTCTAACACTTCAATCTATAGATAAAAATAGAAACCCTATACCTTGGTTTTCATATCCATTTATAGATTTTTTACTTCCAAGATTAACGAAGAATATTATTCTATTTGAATTTGGAAGTGGTAATTCAACCTTATTTTTTGCATCAAAAGTTAAAGATGTTATTTCTATTGAACATAATAAAGAGTGGTACCAGATAGTAAACAGTACTAAGCCTTCCAATGTTAAACTGGTTCAGACTGAATCAGATTCAGTTAACGATTATTTAGAGTTTTTTAATAAACTAAAAGAAAAAATTGACGTGATAATTGTTGATGGACTTCACAGAAATGAATGCCTTGTAAACTCAATTAATAAATTATCTGAAAATGGAGTAATAATTCTTGATGATTCTGAAAGATCAGAATACCAGAATGGAATTGATTTTATTCTTGGTAATGGATTTAAGAGTTTAGAGTTTTGGGGTATTGCTCCGACAGTTTTATTTAAAAAATGTACCAGGCTTTTTTATAAAAGTAATAATTGTTTGCAGGTTTAATGATGTATAGAAAATTTAAACAATTTGTATATCAGCTATTAATTCCATTTATAAGAATTTATAATTATCTAAATTGGCGATTTTATCTTCTAACTGCTGATGAGATCAACTTAGTGGTTGGGGCTGGACCAACTAAATACAAAGGATGGTTTTCTACTGATATTGTAACATTAAATGTTACCAAAGAATCTGACTTTAAAAAGTATTTTAGTAATAAGAAAATACACAAAGTTTTAGCAGAACATGTTTTAGAACATTTAACTAATCAAGAACTTGAAAAAATGATTAAAAATTTTTACAAGTATTCAGATGAAGAGATAAATATTAGAATTGCGGTACCAGATGGATTTCATAACGATGAGAAATATATAACTTTAGTTAAGCCTGGCGGAATGGGCGAAGGCGCAGATGATCATCAAAATTTATTTAATGTCAATTCACTTTCATCTTTATTCGAAAAATTCGGATTTGTTGCTCATCCGGTTGAGTATTGGGATGAAGAAAAAAATTTTCATCAAGGTTATACAGATAATGGAGATGGCTTTGTAATTAGATCCTATATTAATGATAAAAGAAATAAAAATGGCAACCCGGTTTATACTTCTTTAATTATTGATTTTACCAAATAAATGATATTTTTTTACTATGGTGATTGATTTATAAGCAGCTACAAAAAACTTATTTTTTTCTTTGCATTTCTGAGAATAATTGTTTTAATTGCTAGTGTTAAAATCCGGAAGGGGCCCAAAATGAAAAGTTTAATGTTTTCATTCATAGTCTTATTTGTTCTGTTTTTCACTTACTGTTCTGACAATATAGTTCAATCAGAAAAAACTAAAGAAGAAGGGAAAATTCTTCTCAAGATCGACAAACAAAATGCACCGTCAAGTGTGGTTTTTGTTAAGGCATATCTTACACGCAAAAATTTTCAAACTATAAGCGGCACCTTAAATCTGTTGTCAGATTCTACAGCAGATATTTTATTGGATGAAGTGTCTGCTGGTGAGTGGCATTTAAAGGTGGATGCTGAGAATGATAGTGGACTTGTTCTATATACCGGTGAAACTGATGTTCAAATTTTTGCTGGATTTACAACACAAGTTTATCTTACACTAAATCCAACAGGTGTTGGAACTGGTTCGATTTACATTCAAGTTATTTGGGGTGTACCTTTAAATCAAAGTTGGCTTGATTGTCAAAACAATCCTTTAATAGTTACTTCTTATAATTACTATGATGAATATGGTGTTGCTGCACCTCAAATTATTTGCGAGAATGGTGTCTTTAAAATGTGGTATTTAGGAGTTGCAGGTTCTGCATCAAAATACGTGTTGTATGCAGAGTCAATTGATGGTGTTAATTGGACAAAACCAATTAATCACCCAGTCTTGTATCCTGGAAATTATGGTACATGGGATTCGTGGGCGGTTCATCCAGGAGCTATTTTAAAAGATGGTAATGAATACAAAATGTATTATTATGGATACTCAGATCAGTATGATCAATGGCATATAGGGTTAGCAACTTCTACAGATGGAATTAATTGGGAAAAATATCCAAAACCCATTCTTTTAGGTACGTCAGGCTGGGAGTATCAAATCTTTTCTTCATCCATCATTAAAAAAGATGGTAATTATCTTCTCTACTATACTGGAAGAAATCTTCCTAATTATAAAATTGGTGTTGCAGTTTCTTCTGATGGAGTAAATTTTGTGAAGTATCCTGGAAATCCAATCATAGTTAATGATCAAACCTGGGAAATGAATGGTATTCTGTATCCTTCCGTGACTGAACAAAATGGCTCACTTAAAATGGTATTTATGAATTCTACGGCAAGTGGGTTTGGTTTAGCTACTTCTTCCAATGGGTTAAATTGGACAAAATTGAATAATAATCCATTCTTTAATAACCAAAATACCTCAAACAATTGGGCAAGTGGTAAAATCGCATATCCAAACTGGTTAAAACTTCCAAATGAGATGAGAATTTATTATAGTGGAACTCAGGTAAATAGCGATGAACATAGAATTGGTATGATGAGAAAATCTGGAAATTAAAAGTTCAAATCCTTCTTAAGTTTGACCCTATGCATTATTTTGCATAGGGTTATTTATTTACAAATGATATTAAGAAATGAATTTAGCTCCAATAATTCTTTTTGCTTACAACAGACCGGACCACTCAAAAAAAACAATTGATGCTCTGAATTTAAATAAATTAGCTTCAGAAAGTTCACTGTTTATTTTTTCTGATGGAAACAAAAATGGAACAGATAAGAATGCTGTAGATGAAGTAAGGAATTACATTTCTGAAATTTCTGGATTCAAAGAAATTAAAATTATTTTAAGAGATAGAAATCTTGGATTAGCAGACTCGGTAATCTCTGGTGTAACAGAAGTGATTGAAAAATATGGAAAAGCAATAGTGCTTGAAGATGATATTGTTACATCTAAATATTTTCTGAAATTTATGAATGAAGCTTTAGACTTTTATAAAGATGAACAAAAAATTTATTCAATTTCGGGCTATAATTTTCCCGTAAAAATTCCTCAATCATATAAGAACAAAGTTTATGTATCGCCACGTCCTTCATCATGGGGTTGGGCAACCTGGAAAGACAGATGGGAAAAAGCTATTTGGAATCCTGAAACAGTATTGGATATAAAGAACCTCAATCAATTAAATAATATTGTTGATAAAGTTGGTAAAGATATTGCTCCAATGATTCTTAAGTCTATTGAAGGTCGAACTAATTCGTGGGCAGTAAAATGGGTTTTTACTAATATTAAATATAGCGGTCTTACAATTTTTCCGATTGAATCTTATGTTAAAAATATTGGAGCTGATGCAACGGGTACAAATTTTATTAGATCAACAAAAAAATATGATGTTAGTTTGGAAAATGAATCTGAGCAAATTGAATTTGTAAATAACTTGGAAATTAATGAAGAGATATTCTCACAAATAAAGAAAATAGTTAGACCAGGATTACTCAGTTTTATTAAATACAGATTATTCAAAGTTTACTAGCATTACTATCAAATCTTTTATAGACCTCCCTAAACGATTCAAAATAATTTTTCTCTCCCAGTTCTCTCATCCTTTTTTCAGAATTACTAATATTTTCATTTCGTAAAGTTTTATTTGAAATCATAATAATTATAAGATTACTTAATTCATCAACATCTTTAGGATTAAAAACAAATCTTTCATCTGCAATTGTTTCAGGTAGTGAAGTTGTACTTGCACAAATTACAGGCACCTTATAGCGCATAGCTTCATATAGTGGACCACTGCCAGCTTCATACAGAGTTGGAATTACTACAAGCTCTGAATTTTTGTACAATCCAATCAAATCTTCTTCTGGAACAATGCCTAAAAATTTTATTAAATCTTCTAATCTGTGCTCTTTAATTTTGGTTTCGATTTCAGAATAAAAATCAGTTCTATTGCCAGTACAAACCAAGTTTATTTCTATTCCAAGTTTTTTAATCTTATCTATAGCTGATATAAGATTTATATGATTTTTATGAGGCCAGGTTGCGGCAGGATAAAGTAAATATTTTTTTGAAATTGAATACCTTGCTTGCAATATTTCCCAATCCGTTTCATTTTTTGTGCTGAACCAATCATCCGCAAATGGTGGTGGACAAACAGAAATCTTTTCATCAGCAATGGAATAAAATTTAATTAAATCATTTTTTATATGCGAAAATGAAACAATAATGTGATCGGATTCTGAAACTGATTTTAAGTTATTAATTGCTCTATGTAATCTTTCTGATACACTAAAAAATTCTGGGAAGTGAAATTCTTGAACATCATGCATTGTAGGTATTACTGGAACAGTAGTTTTATAAATAGGAGAATACTGAATTGGAACATGAAGTAATTTTATTTTACTTCGTTCAATCAATCTTCTAAATGGATTAATGAAGTTCGAAAAATCTTTAAGCTTTGTTAGAACTTTACTCCCCGGAAAATAATGCCTATAAATGATGTAAGTATCATATAAAAAGTAGGAAAGAAATAATCTAGCTTTGTTAAAAATTGATTCACGATTCAATAATTGAAATTCAATTTTTGTACTATCAACAAAATTTTCTAATGCAAGTTTAACTTCAGGTGTGGTAATGACAACTAATTTTTCAATATCCTTTTGTTTAAGAAGTAATTTTAGAATCCCGATTGAGTAAGTAAAAATACCACCAGCTTTAAGCATTGTATGATGTATGTAGAAACCAATTCTCATAGGTTATATTATCTTATGATAAATAAGATGTCCAATTCGTTCATCAATTCCATCGTTAATAAAACCAAAACTTTCGTAGATGTTTTTAGCAATAATATTATCAGGATGAACTTTAAGAATTATTTTTTTGATATTATTTATCTTACAAAAAGTGATTGCATGTTGTAAAGTAAGTTTTGAAATTCCTTTGGAAGAAAAGTCCTTTGCAATCCAAACTCCGTAGGATGGAATATCATAGCCTTCATCAAATCCACGTAACATATAAAATCCAACCAGATTGTTTTCTGCAAAAATTCCATAGTACTGATCTTTAATGGCATTACTAAGTATTCTTAATATTGTCTCATCATCAAATGCAAAAGGTATAAAGTATTGTGAGTAATCTTCATCAGCACTTTGCAACAGATCAGCTAATTCTTTGGTATGATCAATAGTAAGTTTTTTAATCTCTAAGGTTTTAGGATTCATTTATAAAAATCTTTTATCTTGTTGCAAATAAAATCAACATCAGTTTCTGAAAGTTCTGGATAGCTGGGCAGATTGATTCCTCTGCTTCCAAGATTTTCCGCAATAAGAAAATTTAATCCGGTTTCAAAATACATTGGCATTAAATGCACAGGATGAAATGTTGGTCTCGTTTCTATTCCATTATCTTTTAAGAACAATCGTATTGCATTTCGTTCTTCAGAATCTTTAAGTAAGATTGAAACCATCCAATATGAATGTTTTACATTACCAACTTGAGAATGAAAGTTAACAGGTAAACTTTTCAATTTTTGTTCATACCATTTGGCGATTAAGATTTTTTTCTCGATTAGTTCATTTGCTCTTTCGAGTTGTGCACTTCCAATAGCAGCACAAATGTTTGTCATTCGATAGTTATAACCAATAATATCGTGATAATATTCTCGATCCTTTGCTAATCCTTGTCCTTTTAGATGAACAACCTTTTCGTAGAGTGAAACATCATTGGTTACAACCATTCCACCTTCACCAGTAGTAATTGTTTTGTTACCAAAAAAACTGAATGTAGAAATATCTCCAAATGTTCCTACGTGTTTATCTTTGTATAAACTTCCAAATGCTTCTGCGCAATCTTCAACAACAAATAGGTTGTATTTTTTTGCGATTGATAAAATTGTATCCATTTCACAAGGCTGACCATAAAGATGAACAACCATAATTGCTTTTGTTTTGTTAGTAATCTTTTCTTCAATCTTTGTTGGATCGATCTGCCATGTTTTCATATCTGAATCTACAAAAACCGGTTTAGCGCCAGTGTATTTTATAGCATTTACTGAAGCGATATATGTGAATGTAGGAACTATTACCTCATCATTTTCACCTATTCCCAAAGCTAATAATGCAACATGAATTGCAACAGTTCCGTTTGAGACTGAAGCTGAATGTTTAATTCCGGTAAATTCTGAAAAAGAATTTTCAAACTGATTTATAAATTTTCCTTTTGATGAAATCCAGGTTGAAGCTAAACATTCTAAAACATTTTCTTTTTCTTTTTTGCCAAGTGAAGGCTGATAAACAGGATATTTGTAACTCATTTATTTATTCTCACCAGAAGATAATTTCTTTAAATAGTTCATATCGCTATTAGTCTTTGATTTCATAACAAGTTTTACAATACTTGATAAACCAATCAAGCTAAATTTTAATAATAAGTTAAATATAAAATTATTTGTTTTTTTCTTTGATAGAAGATGAAAACCTCGATTATCACTGTTCAGGTTAAGATTAAACTTTTTGGCAATCACGATTAATGTTTGTTTTGAATAAAGTGAAATATGTTGTCCAGCTTCAAAATTATAGTACCACCATTCTTCTGGTTTTGGGGGATAATTTTTAAATAGTTGAGTGGAAAATAATATACTATCAGAATTTTTCATCAAGTTAGATATTTCTTCAATTGGATTTATAAAATGTTCAAAGCACTCAAAGCTAGTTACTAATTCAATTGGATTTTTGTTGTTAGAAATTTCAAATCCCTTTGAAAGTAAATTTTCTGCAAACTTATCTTCCCAATAAAAATCAAATCCTACATCTCTCATCATTCTTACAAACAATCCATTGCCACCGCCGAAATCTAAAAAAGTTTTATTCTTATCAAATAAAAAATAAAGTATTACAGACAATCTTTTTGTAAACAACAAATTTCTTTTTATGATTCCAGTATCAATAGATGCTATAGGATTAAAATAAGATTCTTTTAACCAATATGGTTCCTCTGTTTGAATAAAGCCACATGAATTACAAAAATAATAATCAACAGGGTATTTATTTAATACTATATGATTAAATACTTTTTGAGTTTCCTTATTACATATCTTACAATTCATTTAAATATGGATTTCTTGATAATTTTATAACTTTATAACCTTCTTGTATCAGCAGGTCAGTCTCAACTTCTTGCTTAAAAATAATTGATAATAAATAAGTAGGTGGAAATATTTTTAATTGCCAAAGAAAATCTCTTAAAAATATTTGATGTTTTACCTTCTTAAGAGTTGCATCATCTTTGCTTTTATGTTCCATTCCCAAACCGTCTTTGTAGTAGTCATTCAAATATTTAAACGCTATGTATGGAAGATTTAACCCCAAAGCAATTTTCTCAATTTCATTTTTTGAAAGAGCGTATTTAAAATTTCCCGAGGGTTCATACAAGTTATGAATATCTCCTTTAACTTTTCTAAGTAGCCATTCAAAAAATCGCATAGCCCATGATGCATTAATCTTTCTATCGTATGGTTCTAACAGAATAACGCCAACTTTGCTTACCCTTAACATTTCATATAAACCAATATAGGGTCTGGGTAAATGATGAAATGTTTCTTTACATAGTACAAAATCAAAAGTCTCATTCTCAAAGGATAGAGATTCAACATTTTCTTTTGAGTAATATTCAATATAGCCAATTTCTTTACCCTTCTTCAAAAAATGATCATCTATATCAGAGGCAACAGCTTTATGTCCCTTAGATTGAATATATTGAGCATCACTACCATAATAAAAATCTCCGACAGTTAACCATTCAGATTTAGGATAAGATTTTAATAATGGGTCAAGGCATTTATAAAATCTTTCATATCTCCAACGATTAATTGTATTATGATTTAACATAAGCTTACAACGGTCTTCAGGATAATTTCGAAGATGATCGACATGATGTTGATAACTATTAGTGTGTGATTTCAATATATTGAACCTCAATAATCAGAATTAATAAATATTATCCCAAATAAAATTTCCAACCTGGACAACTGTTTTTATGAAAATATGAATTTTTGTCACTTTTCATCTAAAGATGCTTCCTTCTTACCAGTAAGACAAAAAAAATAAACTTATAATACCTTATTAAAATTACTATTGAAATAATCACAATTAACAAAATAAAAATAGTTTATTCTAAAGAATATTCCTTGATAATATGGTATATTAATTATTTTTTTTATAAAATAGTTAAAAACAATCTTTATGTTTTATTATAAGTATTGTCTTTTAGTGGGAGGTTTACAATGAAATATTTTCTAAAGAGCTATTTGTTTTTTCTATTCTTATCATCAATTTCATTCGCTCAATGGATTCCTCAGGATTCTGGTACCAATAAAAGATTACTAACAATATTTTTTTTGAATGAAAACTTAGGGTGGGCTGCTGGTGATAAGGGCTGTATCCTTAAAACTACAAATGGTGGGATTGATTGGAAGTGCAATTCACTTGGTTCAAATTACACGGTTCATGCTATACAATTTTTAGACTCATTGACTGGTTGGGCTATTTTATATACATATACACCTAAAATGACTGGTTATATTATTGCTACAAATGATGGTGGGGTTAATTGGTTTTATCAATATTATATTGATTGGAGTACATTACACAATATCCATTTTTACAACCATAATTTCGGATATGCTGTTGGAAGCCGTGGGACTTTTCTAAGGACTGTAGATGGGGGGCTTAATTGGAAATATATTGATGTTGGTTCTGAATGGATATATGGGATTTATTTTATAAATCAGAATGTTGGATTTGTATCCCAAGGTCATTCTGGTAAAATTCTTAAAACAACAGATGGTGGACTAAGTTGGCAGCCGAAATGGGTCCCAACAAATTCTACGCTATATAGTATCTTTTTTATTAATAATAATAATGGTTGGGCGGCAGGCGAAAGGGGTGAAATTATTAAAACAACGGATTCTGGTAATACATGGTTGCTTCAAAATACTATAATGAATCAAACAATAAGAGATATAAAATTCATAAATGATAATGAAGGTTGGGCTGTTTCGTTAGGTGGTAATATTTTTCATACAAATAATGGGGGGTTAAATTGGGAATTGCAAAATGTTGTTACTAATGATTTATATGGTGTATCCTTAGTTAATAATAAAATTGGATGGGCTGCTGGTAATAATGGTGCTATCTATAAAACAATAGATGCAGATACGAAACAAATCCATGAAGATAAAAACTATTTAGAACTTCCGTTTTCACTTTCTCAAAATTATCCAAACCCTTTTGATGTATCTACAAAAATTAGTTATACGATAGCTAAAATAGAGGCAGACTTAAATCCTACTCCCGAAAACTTACCTCAATCTGTACAGTTGATAATTTATGATTCTTTAGGGAACAAAATTGTAACATTAGTAAATGAAAGAAAAAAACCTGGAACTTATGAGGAGATTTTTAATCCTGGATTCTTAAAAGCATCTGGCGATAAGAAAAGGATAAAACCGGGAGTATATTTTTACCGATTACAAGTTGGTGATCCTTCGAAACCAAATCAAATTAATTTTATGAAAACAAAAAAAATGCTTTTTTCAAAATAATTTTTTGAGAATAGAATAAAAATCTTTACTAATTTTTGTCCGATCATATTCTTTAACACAAGTTTTATCGTGTTTAATTTTATCCAAATTTTCCAAAATTTCTTTCCCACTTTCCTCATACCCGAACATCATTCCTGCATTTGCATCTTCAATTATATTTTTTACTTCTTCGTTGTTATCACCAAATGCAACAATAGGATTTCCTGAACGGAGTGCTTCAAATAGTTTCCCCGGCACGTGGCGAGGTTCGGAAGCACAGACTAAAAGCAAATCAGCTCCAAGTAATTGTTTTATCATTTCAGGATAGGGGAGAAATCCTGCAAGTTCAACTTTATCCATCAACCCAATTTCTTTTAAGTAATCAAGCACTTGCTTATCAACCGAACCAATGAATCTTATTTTGAATTTATTCCCTTTTTCATTTTCAATCTTTATTTGTTTCCAAAAGTTTTTAGGATTTTGATAAGCGAAAAGATTTCCAGCGTGCACAATTATCTTTTCATCTTTTCCTGTCTTTTCAATTTTTACATTTTTAAAATCATCTTCATCATATCCCCAATAAAGCACATCTGTTTTTTCTTTCAGAAAATTATATTTGTTAACATAATCTTCTTTTGTTGATTTAGTTACGAACACAACCCTTTGGGCATTTTTTAGTACTGATTTTTCAAAATGATTATCAATCTTTTTAGTAATAGCACTTCGTTTTAGATTTTTATAGTAAATAATATTTACCCAGGGATCAATTAATACAGGAATATGTGGGATGGAGAATTTTTTGCTGAGTTTTAATCCAATAAGATGTGAACTATGCGGAGGTCCAATAGAAACAATTGCATCAATTTTTTCTTTAGCTATAAAATATTTCGCTGCCTTAAATGCCGTAAAATTCCAACCCACTCTGGCATCAGGAATAAACAAATTTAATCTTACCCATAAGGCTATCCGATGAGTTAGGCTTTTATTTTCGGTTGATATCGTTTCAGAAGATATTAGTTTTTCGTTTTTCTTTTTACCGATAAAAATTCTATAAAGATCAAACGGCTCTAGCGCTTTAGATTTTATTACCCGCCAATTTGGATCGACTTTACTTAATAGACTTTCATCTTTTTCCGTGAATGTTTCATCTTCGACAGTAAGTATAATGGGTTCGATTTCATCTTTGGGAAGATGGCGAATAATATCCAAGGGCCAATGCAAAGAAGCTTTACCTGACGGCGGCCAAAAGTATGTGATAAAAAGAACTCGCTTCATTTATCGGAAAAATCTTTTAATAATTTATGCTTAATTGTTTCTTTAAACTTTTCAAATTTATATAAGAAAGTCACGTTACGCAAAGGTAACTACATGTCACTCTGTTCATATCTGTTATCCTTTAGCTAACGAAACCGGATTGTTTCAGAATCTTAATTAATTAAGAATTTTAGATGCTGAAATGAATTTAGCATTATAAATACATCGCATTGCGTGCATAAGGTGAATAAGTAATTTGGAATTTGAAACGATTCATCAATTCTTTATGTTATTATTAATAATTATTAAGGAAAATATGTTAATCGATATTGCAACAGCTTCACCTCCATTCAAAGTAGATCAAGATTATGTTGCTGCGATGAATTAAAAAAACGAATGGGTGGAAATGCAGCAACAATGAGCAGAATGATTGATATGGCAGCAAATCAATCTGGGATCGATCATCGATTTTTTGTAATTACAAGATGGCGAAGAAAATTCCACAGAAAAATTTTTTACAAAAAATGGAAATCCATTTTTCCCCTGATACTAAAACCCGAATGAATGAATACGAAAAATGGTCAATCGTCCTAACTAAAACAAGCTGTAAAAGAATTGGCTGAAAAGAACAAGATTGATTTTGCTTCGATAGATAGAATAATTACAATTTCCTGCACAGGTTTTTTTGCTCCGGGTTTGGATTACGAACTAATCAAAGAATTTAAAATTTCTCCGACAGTAAAAAGAACAAATATTGGTTTTATGGGTTGTGCTGCTGCTTTGGTAGGGATGAATTCTGTTTGGGAAGCGATGAAGCAAAACAGACAGTGAAAATGTTTTAATGGTTTCTGTTGAACTTTGCAGTCTTGCATCTTCAGACAGAACCAACACGTGATAATATTTTAGCGAATTTGATTTTTGCTGATGGTGCTGCCGCAGCTTTCTTTTCTAAAAAAAATCTTTCAGATAAAAGAAAACTTGAAATACAATTTGCAGAATCATTTTTGTTTGAGGACTCAGCAAAGTTTATGGGATGGAAAATCGGTAACAATGGATTTGAGATGATGCTTTCATCAGAACTTCCTAAAATAATTTTAAATTCTGCAGCACCAAAAGCAAAGGAAATTTTAAAGCAAAAAGAATTCGATATTTCTCAAATAAAACATTGGGCACTTCATCCCGGCGGAAGAGCGATTTTAGATTCATTGCAAAACGGTCTTGAACTTTCTGATGAGCAGTTAAAACCTTCAAGGGAAGTGTTAAGAAATTTTGGAAATCTTTCTTCAGTCTCAATTCTTATTTGTTCTAAAAAATGTTATTGATAATAATCACTTGAAAAGATGATTATTTGCTGTGCAATTGCTTTTGGTCCCGGTTTAACTATGGAGTTAGTACTCTTTAAAGTTGTTTAGAATGAAACGATCTTACGAACAAGAAATGATGGATGATTTTTCTATCCGTGATGAACGAATTGATATTGCTTTAAGCGAATTAAAAATTATAAACAAATATCTTGGAGGAATATCAACAACAAAATCAGCATTAAATTTTTTATTAGAATCTGAAAACGAAAAATTAAAAATAATTGATATTGGTTCGGGTTCTTCGGATAATCTGATTGCTGCAAAAAATAGATTTCCCAATCTTCAAATTCTATCAATCGATAAAAATTTACGTGTGCTAAGTAATTCTGAAAATTCATTAAAGAAAATCAATTCTGATGCATTTCATCTTCCCATAAAAGATGGAAGTTGTGATATTGTTCACGCTGCACTTTTTCTCCATCATTTTACTGAAGATCAAATTCAAAAATTGCTAAAAGAATTTTTAAGAATAAGTAAGATAGGAATTATCATTAATGATCTTCAAAGATCTTTACTTGCTTTGATAGGAATAAAAATTTTAACTGTTCTTTTTTCAAAAAGTGAGATGGTAAAAAATGATGCACCACTTTCAGTTAAACGAGGATTTACAAAACACGAATTATTAAAAATCTTATTAAATTCCGGTGCAACTAATTTTATTATCAAAAGAAAGTGGGCATTTAGATGGATGGTTGTGATTAAGAAATGAATAAATTCAAAATACAGAAATATTAATTATTGGAGGTGGACCTGCGGGATCAACAACTGCACTTTACCTTTCTCAATTAGGATTTGATATTACTTTAATTGAAAAGAAAGTTTTTCCCAGAGAAATTTTATGCGGCGAATTTCTTTCAAAAGAAGTTACTGATGTTTTAAAAGAACTAAATATTTTTGATGATTTTATTTCTCTAAATCCAAACAAACTTAATTCTTTTAGAGCTATTGATGAATCCGGGATCGAATTAAAATCAGATCTAAATTTTGATGCTTATGCAATGAAGCGATCTGTTTTTGATTCTTTGCTTTTAGAAAAAGCGAAAGAAAGAAATGTTAATGTTATTCAACCAGCCGAAGTAATTTCTACTGTAAAAATCAAACTCAGAATTTATTTCTGAGATTGAAGATGACTCAGGTCAAATACTCCAAATTAAATCGAAGTTGGTGATTGCGGCATACGGCAAACAAAATATTTTAGATAAAAAAATGCATAGAGAATTTGTCAATAAAAAATCAAACTTAAATGGTGTAAAATTTCATTTGCCTGTTAGTTTGCTGCAATAATTCTTTTACAAGATGAAATAAGAATTTATACAAATGAAGGACTTTACTGCGGAATGAATAAGGTTAGTGATACTGAAATGACGGTTTGTTTTCTTGGAGAATAGGAAAGCAATCAAAAATTCCATCCCGTGAAAGACTGATTGATGTAATAAAATCAAATAAACATTTTCAAAAAGTTTTTTCGAGATGATGCAATTAATTATATCAAAACAGCAAACATTTATGGAACGGGTAATATTTATTTTGGAAAAAGGGAAGTGATAGAAAATGGAATTATTATGATTGGAGATGCTGCTCGAGTTATTTCTCCTTTAGCTGGAGATGGAATTGGAATGGCAATGGAATCAGCAAAACTGCTTTATGAAATTATAAGCGAATAATAAATTGGATGAAATTAATCGTGAAAAAATATATTTAGAGTATAAAAAGCAATTTGAAAAAAGTATTTTTTAAAAGACTTAATGCAGCAAAAGTTATTCAGGGAATAATTCTAAATAAAAAATATCGCAAATTGGGTTTTGATATCATAAACAAATATCCATCTCTTCTTCCATATTTAATTAAGTTTACAAGAAATTCTAAATCCAATTAATGTAATTTCTTATATTTGTTCTGAATTAAAAAATTAATTAAAAAAACTATGAATGTGAATATTAAAAGATCTTCAAAAGTTTATTGTTGTAGGTGATAGAATTTTGATTAGACCTCAGGAAGATGCAAATAAAACTACAAGCGGGTTATATCTTCCGACCGGAGTTTCTGAAAAAGAAAAAATTCAGAGTGGATATGTAATTAAAGTTGGTCCCGGATTATGCTACTTCTGCACAATCTGAAGATGAACCATGGAAAGAAAAAACTGATCAGGTAAAGTATATTCCGTTACAGGCTAAGGAAGGTGACTTGCAATATTTTTAAGAAAAGAAGCATTTGAAATTGAATTTGAAAAAGAAAAATTTTTAATTGTTCCGAACTCTGCAATTTTGCTGCTTATAAGAAATGATGAGTTTTATCTTTAATTTTTAAAAAATTAAAACTGCCAACAGCAAAGAAAAACGAAGAAGCAATAACCAATTTTCATTATTATTAAAAAATCATTTCTTCTTTCCTTTGCAAAAACTTTTCCGTAGTTAAAATCTTCAATTCGAGTTAATATTTGTTGTAAATTTTTCATCTTTCTCCTTTTTTACGGATTATAAAAGTTGTTGCTTTAGATTCCAGATATTTTTGGATTAATTATAAACTTCTGTGCTAAGAATATGCTTGAAAATTATTTTATGCAAATTTTAATAATAAATTGAATGATTTAAGGATAGGATATTTATTCAGGAAATTATGGCGACAAATTTGGGGATAAATTTGTCGTTTTAGTCAATAAATGACTTACTCTTCTCTTATTATTTTAAGCTTTCGTTGCAGAGTCCTTTCACTAATACCCAAGTACGGAAGCAGCTTTTCTAACATTATTATTTAAATTCCCATAACATTAATGATATGTTTCTTTTCTGCTTCTTCAAAAGAAATCATAAATTCGGATTTTTGATATTTCAGTTTCTCATCCGTTCAGATCGCTTGGTATTTCAACATGAATCTAATCTTTGGTTATCAACTAGCCTGAACAACGGAATTGAATATTATATTTTCTAAGTTCTCGTACATTTCCGGGAAATGGATAATTTCTTAATTGGGCAATTGCTTCACGTGATAAGACCAGTTATGTTTTTATTATAAGTTTTATTAGCAACTTTTATAAGATAGTTGGAAATGAACAATTACATCATTACCTCTTCTACGCAGAGGTGGTAAACTTATATGTCCACGATTTAATCTATAATATAAATCTGCACGGAAATTTACCTTTACTTACTCATCAGCAAGATCTCGATTTGTTGCTGCAATAATTCTTATATCTAATTTTATTGGATTAGAACTTCCAATTTTAAAAATTTCGTTATACTGGATTGCACGTAAGAAGTTTTCCCTGAAGTTCTTTCGGAAGTTCACCGATCTCATCTAAAAAAATTGTTCCACCATTGGCTGATTCAAAATAGCCCAACTTTATCATTATTAGCTCCGGTAAAAGATCCTTTAACATTTCCAAATAATTCACTTTCAAAAAGCGAAGGTGAGATTGAAGCAAGATTAACTGCAACATATGGATTATTTTTTCTTGGGGATAGATCATGAATTTTTTTTGCAATCAGATCTTTGCCGGTTCCTGTTTCTCCAACAATAAGAATTGTTTCATTTGTCGGAGCAAAAATTTCGACAAGATTAAAAACCTTGTGCATGAATCAGAATCAGTGATAATATTTGCAAACTTATTTTCATTTAGATCTTTTGGCAATTGCTTCTTCGATCTTAAAACATCTCTTTCTTTTTCGAGAAGTTTATATCCAATTGCACGTCGAATGGTTAACAGTAAACGATCAGTATCCGGTGGTTTGATTATAAATTCATATGCTCCAAACTTAATTGCTTCCAGAGCAATCTCTTTATCATCAACTGCAGTAACAATAATTACCGGAATGTTTGGATATTCAGGAGATATTTGTTCGAGTAGTTGTAGTCCATTCATTTGCGGCATATAAATATCTAATAGGATAAGATCATATGTTTTGTGTTTTTAATATATGAGGAACATTTAAAGGATTTGATTCTGTAATTACATTAGAATATCCTTCTTGTTCAAGAATACTTTTTAGTAGATTCCAGGTATGAACTTCATCATCGACTAATAAAATTGATTCTTTCAAAGTAAATTACCTTATCATTTCTTTAAATGTAAAAAGAAAGATATGAATATTCCAGAAGCAAGATTATTAAATAATTTTTGGCACAATTTATAAAACCATATTTCTATTCGAGCCACGATACAATTTCAAAACCACCTGTTCCCGGAAAAAAGGGAGGTGATGCTAACATAAATCTATCATCATATTTGTATCTTTTAGCAAAACCATGATTGATTGTTGTCCCGCTAAAAGTACCAACGGCTTTCTTGTGTTTTGTATGATTCCACCAATTAGATTAATATTACCACTAACAGGTCGTGTATCATAATAATCAGCTCCGAATCCCCCTTTTTCACTGTAGATAGAAGCATGAATATTTATACTAGAATTATTCGCAGTATTCTTAGTAATCAAGACATTATTTTCAGCGCAAATTCCTAAGCATATCAGTTGTATTTGGATAATGTTTAGGATCCTTATTGTAAACAATATCATCGTCAAGATATACTGTTCCTTTCCCGGAAGTTGTATTGTTACAAGCTACCGTGTATTGTCCTTTTACAGTTCCTTTTAATCTAACAATTGAATTTTTTGCAAATATCATCCCGTTTGAAGAAGCATCAGGCAAATAAACCGTTGCATATGAAGCACCATAAGAATATTTGTATTTAAGTGAATCATTTACAAAATACAAATATACAGTATCTTTGTTTTAAACTTTAGTCCGCCAGCATCAGCTGCAGTCTCCATATTGTCAACAGCATCTGTAGGCATTGGAACACTAACACCTGCCTCATATCCTCCTAAGAAATATGGTTTGTCTTTGGTTTTACTATCATAATAGATAAGTTTCTTTAAGCTTGAAGCTTTGCCAAAAAAAACAGGATGATTTGATGCTCTTAGATAGTCTTGCGTATGGAAGGGTCCCCAAACAGTGTCCTTTCCTGTCCACCAAATAGTTCCACCTTCACTAATAGAGTAATAAGCAAATTTTGAAAACTTACTTGGGGATAAAGTTACTTGAACAGTACTCGTAAAACCATGATAAGTTCCTACAGATGTAATTTGTCTTATATTTTTATAAGCATCAATTATTTGTACTGAAACATCAAGTTTGCCACCGGAAAAATCTTTGTCAGGAAAACCATCAACCCAGGTAGGATCTATATAGATTTGATTTGATGCAAGATTAGCGCCACTTATTGCAATATTGTGAGATATCATCTCGCTGTAATATTCTACCATATTTCCAACGGCATCTGTTGAAATACGACCAAAATTTTTAATGGCAATCAAGAATAAAAGTGTAAAACCGATTATCATAAATAATGTTGCTTTACCTGCCATAAGCTAACCCTACCTGTTTTTTAAATTTCTGGAAACCATTCTTATCTGCCGCCAGAAAGCTTTTGAATAAATTTGATCGTACGCTTCTGTATTTTCTACAGTTAAATTAATTTCAATTGAAGTTACTCCACCATTTACACCTATAGGAGGAATTAAAGTATCACCCAGCGCATCATAATAAACCAGATAAAATTGTGTAATGCCTAAATTGGAACTCTTAGGTGCTTCATCATTTAAAACTCTGTAAAGCAATCTATCTCGCGGGTTTGCTGTTCCTGTAAGTTCTGATGCGGGACCCAAATAATAATGAATAGAATCTACATCGCCATCATTATCAATATCTGTGTAAAATTTTATTTCAGAAGTATCAGCATAAATTAATGCTTTTGTTGGATCAGGAATTAAATTCCAATTTTTACAATAACCAATTTTTCTAAAATCATATTCTATAATTTGTGCAGCCGTTGCCAGGTTTTGTTGAATTGTTAGTTCGCCAGAGTGGTTATAAGTTCTTTCAGTAATAGTATCACTGAATCTATAAGCAATTGTCATAAGTACACCCCCAATTATTATTGAACCAAAAATATCAAGAATAGTAGAATATCCCATATTTTTTCCTTATCTGAAGTGCCAGTAACTATAAATAGTGGACATTTTAATAGTGTCCTGGTTTCAAATCATCTTTTATTGAAGGACTTGTTACAGCAATATCCATTTTTTTATGCCAGGTTCTGTAATTGACTTTGACTTCCGGATTATTTGGTTCAACATAATATACCGAGCATTTTAAGTCATATTCTGCTGAAGGAAAATAATTGTAGTGATAAGAATAACCATCGTAATCATCAAAATCGTTAAAGGTCATACTGGAATCTTGAATTTCCCCAACCCCACGACCTAACGGATAATTTGTTAAAAGACTACATGCACTCACTTCATTTTCAATACAGTGTTTGCATCAAATGCTTTTTTGCTTGCCTCTTCAATTAGTGAAGTTGCTAATGAAATTGCAAGAATACCAAATTTTGAATTTTGCATAACGGTATCATTAGCAAGAATAAAATTATTCATCTTTAAAATTGTTAAAGAAAGAATTAATAAAGCCCCAATGCTAAAAAGTGTTTGACCTGTATTCATATTTTTTTGGTTTTATTTGTTTTTTGTTTCAACTATCGTGCAATTATTTATATCAAAATGAAACAAAAAATTTTATTTGTTCGGCTAATATTGGGGGCAGAGTTTTAATTGAGGTAAAACTTTACTTAAGAGCGGAAATTTTTACATGAATTGTTTGGGGTTATTGTAAAATCCAAACAACAAAACAATCGATTAATATTTTTTACTTAAATAATAAAACTCTAAAAATTTTTATTCCCACCAACTGATAATATTAAATCTATTAGTTTGTAATAATGAAGCTACAAGATCTAAAGCAGGCTTACTATACAAAGTGCTAAAGTTACCACTTGCAACTTCTATTGTAATTGACTGACCGGCGACAACGATTCCACCTATAATTTTACCATTGCCACTAAGATGAATTTCAATAGTTGTTTCTTTATAAGCAATGATCACTCCTCTAAATGTAAAAGTTCCAGCAATTGAAAGGTTTCCATTTACCACTAAAATACCGCAACCTTCTGCCGCATCACTGTTCGTGATCGAAATGTCACCGTTAACAAAAGTAACTTTTGGGTCAGCAACTGTTCCCCAGTTATTCATCGGATGAACTTTATCCTGGGTATCAATAATTATATCCGGATTTTCAACCAATTGCTCTGCATAATCATTCCAATCAATCGTATTATTAACAGTAGCCACACTTGGCATTCCACCAGTTCCTAAAACCTGATCAATAGCATTGTTTTTAATGATATTAATTACTTCAGTCTTTTGAGCATCTCCATCAACGGCTATACCCGGTAAAATAATGCCATTGTTAAGAGGTGTTCCATCGATATTATGATTGTTCCCATCAATTAAAACACTGCCGCTTATTCCTGTGTTATTCTTAAAAGTTCCAATTGTGTTAGCTGTTAAATACATTGCTCCTGGCGGAGGATTTAGTGGAACTTTATCAGCATTTGCATATACAACTGTTTTATGTGTAACATCCTGAAATGTTGCAATTGAAGTTAGTTTAATATTCGTTTCGGGTCCTTCAATGGTAATATCATAACTTCCACCAAATAAATCATTATCATTAAATGACTTATCCATTAAACTTTTATCTGCTTTCAGTTTTTCAAGATAAACCTCAATCCCAGAATTGGATATAAGTCGGGCTTGAGTTTTTTCAAACATATTAACAGAAACATCTAATCCTTCTTTAGAATTAGCATTGAGTTTTAGGATTAAAAAAGAAATAATAACAGAAACACCTAAGGTGATTAGTAAAATACTTTTTCCCATATTATATATTCCTTGGATTAATTGTCATTTCCCAATATGTAAATGGATATTGTGCTTGAGTCCCAAAATTAACTTCAATAGGTTCTAACGACTCAACCCAGAGTTCAGTTTTAATAAATTTAATACTATCTGAAATATTTGTTGTTACAAATCCTTTATCAAAGTAAGAGAATACAAGTTTGACAAGACCTAAAGATGGTCCGCTTAAAGTATCTGTTCCATTCAATACACGCGTTAAGACAATATCTTTTGGATTTGTAGTTGAGTTGGCTTTGGAAGGATCGCTA
The DNA here is from genome assembly GCA_963809415.1 of uncultured Ignavibacteriaceae bacterium. GTDB lineage: Bacteria > Bacteroidota > Ignavibacteria > Ignavibacteriales > Ignavibacteriaceae > IGN3. Next base: position 264,979 of record CAWEJJ010000004.1, read on the forward strand.
AGGAAATATTCTACAACATCTATCGTTCCATAACCAGCAGTTCCCGGTTCATTCATATCCGCATAAAATTTTATTCTGTTTGAATCTGCTGTAATTATGGCGGTACTGTCATAATTGTATCCAACTTTTCTAAGATCATAGTCTAATATTTCTGCTAAAGTCTTTGCATTCTGCTGCATTTTTAATTCAGTATCAGAAGAATAACTAACGTTTTGAGAATATAAATTCAACTTTAAAATAAGGAGCATTATTATGCCGCCTATAAAAGATGAACCAATAATATCTATTAAAATACTCATGGTTTTATTTTGAATGTAAAGTGAATATATAGTACATTTTTAATTGATTTCTCATATAAGGGCTGTCAACAATAATTTCTACTCGTTTATAATAAGTTTGGGTTGTGCTAATCTGATTTTGGTCTGATTCCTGAGCATATGTTACTTTGCTAATTATACTATAATTTTCGGCATGTGGTAAAGAGATTGGTTTTGTATAATTATTATAATCATCAATATCGTTAAAATTAGGCCATTCTTCTCCCGGTTCTTTTCCTAGGCTTACAGAAGCAGTTAAAGCTGCAGGAGAAATGGATTTAAAATCTACTGTCTGTTGATCAAATGCTCGCTGCTTAATTTCTTCAAGAAGGTCATCAGCTAAAGAAAATGCAGTCAGATAAACTTTATTTTCTACTTCTACTTCTGTATTCTGTAGAACCACCGAATCAAATCTCATAGAAATTAATGAGAATATCATTAAGGCACCAATTGCTAGCATAGATTGAGCACTATTGGACATTGTTTTTTCTTCCCTGGTAAAATTATTCCATTAGTATTCTATTTTTAGACCAAAATTTATTTGCGAATTTTAATTTTATTTGCCTCGGTTAAGTAATTATTACCGATGGACTTACCGTTTAATAGTAAATGCTTTAACTTTTTGAAAATAAATAATAGTTAATTAATGGGATACTAATCTTTTGGTAGAAATATATATTTTTGAATAATTATAAATATTTTTTTCTTAAGGAGATAGTATGACAGCAAATATTGATATGATCAAAAAAGTTTATGCTAATTATAAAGGGAAACTTTCTGAAATACGAAAAGTTGTTAATCGTCCGTTGACCTATGCAGAAAAAGTTTTGTACACACATCTTTATGATAAAGCGACAAAAGAATTTTCAGGCGGGAAAGATTATGTTGAGTTAGCACCGGATCGTGTTGCAATGCAGGATGCAACTGCACAAATGGCTCTGCTTCAGTTTATGTCTGCTGGAAGAAAAACAACAGCGGTTCCTTCAACAGTTCATTGTGATCACTTAATTCAAGCACAGGTTGGCGCTGTTGATGATCTTAACAGAGCAAACACTGAAAATAAAGAAGTATATGATTTTCTTGAAAGCATATCGCAAAAATATGGAGTCGGCTTCTGGAAACCTGGTGCAGGAATTATTCATCAGGTTGTTTTAGAAAATTATGCATTTCCCGGTGGAATGATGATTGGTACGGATTCACACACTCCAAATGCAGGTGGACTTGGAATGATTGCAATTGGTGTTGGCGGTGCTGATGCTGTTGATGTTATGGCTGGAATGCCATGGGAATTAAAATGGCCAAAACTTATTGGTGTTAAATTAACAGGAAAATTGAATGGCTGGACTTCTGCAAAAGATGTTATTCTTAAACTTGCCGGAATCTTAACTGTTAAAGGTGGAACAGGTGCAATTGTAGAATATTTTGGTGACGGGACAAATTCAATTTCCTGCACAGGTAAAGGAACAATTTGTAATATGGGTGCTGAAATTGGTGCTACAACTTCAGTCTTTCCATTTGATGAAAGAATGTCATCTTACTTAAGAATTACAAAACGAGTTGATGTTGCTGCACTTGCAGAAGGTTTAGCTGATGAGCTTTGTGCTGATAAAGAAGTATTTGATAATCCCGAAAAATATTTTGATCAGGTAATTGAAATTAATTTAAGTGAACTTGAACCACATCTTAATGGACCATTTACTCCTGATAAAGCCTGGCCAATTTCTAAAATGAAAGAAGCTGTTAAGAGTGAAAATTATCCTGATAAAATTTCTGTTGGATTAATTGGAAGCTGCACAAACTCCAGTTATGAAGATATTGATCGCTCAGCAAATATAGCAAAACAAGCTCTTGCAAAAGGATTAAAAGCAAAATCACAGTTCACAATTACTCCGGGTTCTGAACAGGTACGCGCTACAATCGAAAGAGACGGACAGTTAAAAACATTTACAGATATTGGCGGATTGATACTTGCCAATGCTTGCGGTCCTTGCATCGGTATGTGGAAAAGAATGGATATTAAAATAGGTGAAAGAAATACAATTGTTACTTCATTCAATAGAAATTTTGCAAAAAGAAATGACGGAAATCCTGAAACACTTGCATTTGTTGCATCACCGGAAATTACTACTGCACTGGCAATTGCAGGAAGTCTTTCATTCAATCCTATAACAGATGAACTAATAAATGAAAAAGGTGAGAAAGTAAAACTTGATCCGCCAACCGGGGAAGAACTTACCTCCGCGCGGATTTGATGAAGGCAACGGCTGGATTTGTAGCTCCTGCAGAAGATGGAAATAAAGTTGAAGTTAAAGTTGATCCAAAGAGCGATAGATTACAATTACTTACTTCATTCACTCCCTGGGATGGAAAAGATTTAGTTGATCTTCCTGTATTGTTAAAAGCATTTGGTAAATGTACAACTGATCATATTTCAATGGCTGGTCCATGGTTAAAGTATCGCGGACATCTTGATAATATTTCTAACAATATGTTTATCGGAGCTATAAATGCTTACTACAAAAGAACCGGGAAAAGTTAAAAATATTTTTACCGGTGAAACTAAATCCATTCCTGAAGTTGCACGTGAGTACAAAGCAAAAGGTGTAAATTGGATTGTGGTTGGTGATGAAAATTACGGCGAAGGATCATCGCGTGAACACGCTGCAATGGAACCAAGATTTCTTGGCGGCAGAGCGATAATTGTAAAAAGTTTTGCACGCATCCACGAAACAAATTTAAAGAAACAAGGAATGTTACCACTTACATTTGCTGATCCAAAAGATTATGATAAAATTAAAGAGGATGATAAAGTTGATATTGCTGATTTCATCATTAGCTCCTGAAAAACAAGTTAAGATGATTGTTAAACATAAAGACGGAAGTAAAGATGAAGTGATGTTAAATCAAACATTTAATGCTGCACAGATAGAATGGTTTAAAGCAGGCAGCGCATTAAATCTTATTGCAAGTAAGCAAAAGTAAAAGTAGCACACTCTTTTCCACGGCGGAGTTTGTGTGATCGATACTTAAATTTAGGCTCAGACAACTGAGCCTTTTTTATACAGAGATTTTATTTTTATTCCCGTTTTTTAAATTTGAGAGTAACTTCTTATATCTGTAATTTTAACATCAATTATTCAACTCATATTTTGCATAAATGGAAGAAAATAAACAACCTTTACCCGATGATACTGAACATCATTCATTAAATAATGATGATCATATCCATACAGATCCTGATAATGATCTAAAGCCGTTAATCTCTCCAATTGGCGCAGCGTTTATTGGACTGATTGGAGGTTTTTTCTTATATCAAATTGTTGGAGCTCTGTTGACCGTTTTGATTTTCGGTCTCGATTTAGAATCAATTCCAGCTAATGATATGCGATTGATGACGATGGCAGGACAGATTCTATTTATTCTTTTACCTGCGCTCCTCTTTTCCAAGTGGATTTATACCGATGTCGGGAAAATTATCCGTATTCGTAAACCTGAATGGAAAGAAGTGCTGCTGTTTACAATTGGAATAATAATACTTACGCCACTGCTTCAAAGTTTTATATATATACAAAATTATTTTTTAGAACTGTGGGCACAAAACTCTGCATTTATAAATTCCATAAAAGGTTTTTTTGACACCTTAAACCAGATGGTAGATAAGACTTATGCTAATTTGCTATCAGCATCAAATATTTTTGAACTGCTTTTAGTAATTCTTGTTGTTGCTGTTGTTCCTGCAATTTCAGAAGAGGCGATGTTTAGAGGATTTGTTCAAAGAAGTTTTGAGCTTAAGCTTAAACCTTACCTTGCAATATTTTTAACAGCGTTATTTTTTAGTGCCTATCATTTTAATCCTTATGGATTTGTCCCGCTTTTTATTCTTGGAGCTTATTTTGGTTTTACAGCTTATATGAGCAGATCATTAGTAATACCAATGATACTGCATTTTCTTAATAACTTTTCTGCAGTTATGCTTTATCATATATTTGGTAATGATGAGTTGTTAAAATCGGATGTCTCAGTTAAAGGAGAAGAACTTTCATCATATCTTATAATGTTGGTTGTATTAACTTTACTTTTTGTTTTATTAATTTCAATTATCAATAAATATTATTATAAAAAAAATTTAATTAAGGAGGATTAGTTATGCCAGTATGTCCAAATTGTAGATATGAATATGTTGAAGGCATAAAAGTATGCCCTGATTGCGGTACACCTTTAATAAAGGAATTAGTAGAATCAGAATGGATCGTTGTTTATACATCAGACAAAGAATATGAAATGCAAATGATAAAAGATGAATTAGAAAGTGCAGATATTCCATCAACAATTTTATCTCAGAAGGATCGTAATTTCCCGGCTACGGGTGATCTTGCCGTAATCAAATTATTAGTTCAAAAAGAAGATGCCACCGCCGCAGCAAAATATATTGATGATCTTAAAAAATCAGAAAATACCGAAGAAGAATAATGTCTTTGAGTAATACTGCTGTTAGAGTTATTGTTGCGATAGTAGCTATTCCTGCACTTGTTTTGCTATCATATTTAGGTGGAGTCTATTTTTTAGGCTTTGTTCTTGTTATTGCTGGAATATCTTTTTATGAATTTGCAATTATGGCAAAAGTAAAAGGAGCAAATGTTAACGTAAATATTGGAATTATTGGTCTGATTTTTTTCATTCTTAATAGTTATAGATTTTTATTTAACAGTTATCACTTTGTAATTGCATTTTTAATTATCCTTTTGATTTTTGAACTTTTTCGAAATAACGGATCAGCAATTTTAAATGTTGGTACAACTATGCTGGGCGTTTTTTACCTTGGAGTTTTTGGAAGCACACTTGTTGGGATAAGAGAATTATATCCAAATATTGATGGAATGTATAATAACGGAGGATATTTAATTATATCAATATTCGCATCAATCTGGATTTGCGATTCGGCTGCATTCTTTGGCGGAACAGCACTTGGCAAACATAAATTATTTCCACGCGTCAGTCCAAAGAAAAGCTGGGAAGGTGCAATATTTGGATTTACTTTTGCAATACTTGCAATGATATTAGCAAATAATCTTGTGCTTGATTTTCTTTCACTTAAAGATGCAATTATAATTGGAGTTATTGTTGGTACTTTTGGGCAAATCGGTGATTTAGTCGAATCATTATTAAAAAGAGATGCGGGTGTAAAAGATTCATCAAACTTAATTCCCGGGCATGGCGGGATATTTGATCGTTTTGATTCGTTATTGTTTTCAGCGCCAATAATTTATTTATACTTAACATATTTAGCTTGAAATATCATTTATAATTTTAAAAATAAGGGATAATTATGGGAAATGAGTTTTGTAATGAATGTGGTAAAAGTGTAAAACCTGGTACAGGATTATTTGTTAATAGGATAATTGATTTTAATGAATACGAAGACCGAATTGAAATGCAAAAACCATTTCCTCATGGTGATTTTATCTGTACTGAATGTGATGAAAAACTAAATGAGGAATCATTAAATGTTAGAGATTAGAGAATCACAAATTGAGGACATTTTTGCAACTCAACTTGATGATGTAAAAGAACTTCTTTCTTTGAGAGGAAATCTCTCACTAATTAATAGACAAAAAAAATTACCTTCAGGTGGAATTCTGGATCTACTTTTTCTTTCATCAGGCAATTTGCATCTAATAGAACTTAAAGCAGTAAGAAGTGAAGTCAAATTTTGTGATCAATTAGTTGATTATAGAAATGAAATTATTTCACTCCAACCAAAATCCGACTTTCCTAATCTTCCAATAAAATCTTATTTGATTTGTCCAGAAATAATAAGTGGTCATAAAGAATATTGTTTAATGAAGGATGTTATTCCAATTCAATTTTCTCCATATGAATTATTGAAGAATTATTATTTCAAGGTCAAAGCAATCGCTCGTTTAATAAATATAAAACCTTCAAATCATGGGCTATGGAATTTAAATTTACTTAATAGAATACTGTACAACATTGATGAAGCAAAACAACTTGAAGATTTGGTTAGTATTACAAAGTTATCTAAAAGCACTATTGGAAGTTATTTAAGACTATCTAACGAACTAAGTTTAACGAAAATTAAACCTAAAATCGAACTTACGGAATTAGGAAAAGATTATGTTAGCAAAAGAGATTTCCAAAAATCAGTTGAGTTTATAAGTGATGAGCAAACTGAAGTTTTAAAAAACTTCATTACTTCAAATCCGTTTGCAAGTCCAGCGATATATGGTATTTATTCAGTAGTTGAAGCAATATTTACTCTTTCAAAAAATTATTATCCTGTTCCCTTGAAAGAAGCAAGTAATCAATTCGCATTACTTACAGGTAAGAATAATGAATGGGCTACAAAAGCTAGACACGATGCATTTATAATGTATTCCAATTATTCAATTGATTTGGGTTTGTTAGCTAAAGTTAATAGAGATTATTACATCACGCCATCAGGGATTAGATTTATACTCTTATTAGAACTTAACAAATCAATTCTTTTTGTTAATTCAATTTAATTAAAGAAATTATGAGTGGAAAAGTTTCTGTAATTACACTTGGTTGTTCAAAAAATACAGTTGATTCTGAAAGATTGATGAAGCAAATCCAATTAAATAAAATTGGGTTAGTTGATGATCCAAATAAAGCTGAAACTGTTATAATTAATACCTGCGGTTTCATCGAAGCAGCAAAGGAAGAGTCGATTAATACGATTCTTGAAGCCGTTGCAATGAAGAACAATGGAAAAATTAAAAAAGTAATTGTAGCGGGTTGTTTATCTGAAAGATATAAAAACGAACTACAAAAAGATATTCCCGAAGTAGACGTTTTCTTTGGAACCGAAAATTATGAAGGCATTATAAAAGAGCTTGGCGGTAATTTAAAAAAGGAATTACTCGGCGAGCGGCTCTTAACAACTCCTTCACATACAGCTTATCTAAAAATTTCTGAAGGCTGCGATCATCCTTGTTCATTTTGCGCTATTCCGCTTATGCGAGGACTGCATAAATCAAAACCCATTGATGAATTAATAAAAGAAGCAGAATTTTTAGCGGCGAATAATACAAAGGAACTTGTTATTATCGCACAGGATACAACGGATTATGGCAAAGATATTTATGGCAGAAGGAATTTGGCTGAATTATTAAATAAATTAAGTCATATTAATGGCATAGAATGGATAAGACTTTTGTATGCTTATCCTTCAAATTTCCCTGATGATGTTATCCGGGAAATTAAATTAAATCCTAAAATCTGTAAATACATTGATATTCCGCTTCAGCATATTTCTAATGATATACTTAAATCAATGAGGCGTGGTGTAACTGCTGAACGTACAAGAGAACTGATCAAAAAGTTTCGTGTGGAAATTCCGGAGATAACATTACGTACAACTTTCATAGTTGGTTATCCAAATGAAACTGAAAAAGATTTTGAGGAGCTTTGTAATTTTGTCAGAGAAACTAAATTTGATAGGATAGGGACTTTTACTTTTAGCGTTGAAGAAAACACATCAAGTTTTATCCTTGGTGATCAAGTTTCTGAAATTGAGAAGGAAAGAAGAAAAAATGTTTTGATGGAAATTCAGAAAGATATTTCTTATCAAAAAAATAAATCCTTTGTTAGCAAAGAACTAAAAGTTCTAATTGAATCTATTGAAGGTGATTTTTTTGTTGGAAGATCTTACAGAGATGCGCCGGAAGTTGACGGGGAAATTTTAATTAGCCGAATAAATAATGAACTTAATATAGGTGAATTTTACGATGTTCTGATAACTGACTTTGATGAATATGATTTGTTTGGGAATGTAACATTTAAAGAAAGGTAGTTAAGATGGAATCAAAAATTATTACATCTTTTATTTTTTTATTATGCATTTCAACATTTGCGCAGCAAGAGCCATATACAGTGCATAAAAAAGTTCTTGGAGAAGCGGTTTTTTATCACGACTTTGTAAATTTCTTTTCAAAAAAAACGGGCTTAACCCAGGTTGATGTATTTATTCAGGTGCCGTATAAAAATATTCAGTTTGTAAAATCCGGCGAGGGATACACGGCAAAATATTCCGTTACTGCCAGCATTTATGACAGCAGTAAAACAACATTGATTATTGAAAAGCTGTGGAATGAAACCGTTAATGTTTTAGATTATAATTCAACAACATCTAAGGAAAATTATAATCTTAGCAAAAAAACATTTGACCTAAAACCAGGTTCTTATCTAGTCAGAACTGCACTTGAAGATTTAGATTCTAAAAAAGAAACTATTTCTGAAAATCAATTTGTTGTTAGAGTTCTTGCCGGTAAAATTTCATTAAGTGATATTTTGCTTATTTCAAAAACCAATGACGAGAAAGACAATAATACAATTGTGCCAAACATTAGCAGGAATATCCCATCTTCAAAGGACGGAGTGAAAATTTATTTTGAAGTGAATTCGGAGGACACATCGAATACAAGATTAACATTTGAATACAAAGTAGCTAATGCCGATAAAGAAGTAATTCATAGAGAAGAAGAAGACCGTGATATAAAACCCGGTCTAAATCAAGTATTGTTTTCTTTTACTGAATTTCCATTTGAACTTGGCGCTTATGTAATTACTGTTACAATTAGTGATAATCAAAATAAAGTTATAGCAGCAACTACTAAATCATTTTATTCCCAGTCAAAGGGGCTGCCTACAGTTATCACCGATATAGATAAAGCCATTGCGCAAACTGTTTACCTTTCTACCGCTGATGAATTGGATTATATGGCGGAAGGTATAAATCAAACTGAAAAAACAAAAAGATTTTTAGAATTCTGGAAAAAAAAAGACCCCTCACCAAATAATGAGGAAAATGAAGTATTTGATGAATATTATAAACGCGTAGCATACACAAATGAAAATTTTGCAAATTACATCGAAGGTTGGCGCACTGATAGAGGAATGGTTTTTATAATTCTTGGTGCTCCAAATAACATTGACCGCCACCCGTTTGAGTACGATTCAAAGCCTTATGAAGTTTGGGAGTATTATAATCTTAACAGAAGTTTTATATTTTTAGATCAAACAGGTTTTGGAGATTACAGATTAACCACTCCATTAACCGGGGATCTTTACAGATATAGGTACTGAGATAAATTTTAAAAGTAAATAGTTTTGATTAGCAAAAAAAATTTTAATTGGACTTAATTATTATCAGTTGAATTGTTCTGCTTTAAAAATTTACCTCACATTTTGACCACAACAAAATCTTAACTATGATTTTAATCATCACTTTAAATCCACTTTTAGAAAGACGATTTTCCTGTCGAAAAATTATCAAAGGGGAAGTCAATCGAAATGCTGATTTATTTATTACTGCTGGTGGCAAAGGCATAAATGTTAGTCGGCAATTAAAAATATTTGGAGCAAAATCTTTTAATTTTATCTTTACTGGAGGAAGCAATGGTAAATTATTAAGAGATTTATTAAAGCAAGAAGGATTAGAATTTTCATTTGTTCCAACAAAATCTGAAACACGTGAAGCCTCTCTAAATATTTCCATAGAAGATAAATCAATAACTGCTTGCTTTACAAATGATCCCCAAGTTTCATTAACAGAGGTTGATGAATTTAATTCGAAACTTGAAAAGATGATTCAGAATTGTGAAATAGTTGTTTTCTCAGGAAGCTCTCCCTCGGTTGAGGCAGATTCGATAATCCCGTTCGGAATTGAGCTGGCTAACAAATACGATAAAATTTCTATTTGCGATACTTACGGTAGAAATTTGCAGGAATGTATAAACTCATCACCAACTATTTTACATAATAATTTTTCTGAGATAGAAAATTCATTGAATGTGAAGTTGAATAATCAAGAATCAATATCTGATTTCCTTGATCAGCTTTATAAAAAGAATATCAAAAGAGTTTATTTGACAAACGGGGATAAAAATTTTTATGCTTCAAACTTCAATTATTTTTATAAGATTGAACCTGTAAAAATTAACAGTATTGATACAACGGGAAGTGGTGACAGTTTCGTTGCCGGATTAACATATTCCTGGTTAAAACAAGACGTCTTTGAAGAATCCTTAAGATTATCAACCGCATTAGCTGGATGTAACGCAGAAAGTTTCGATGTTTGTAGAGTGCCAATTGATGATGCAATAAAGTTAAAAGATGAAGTAAAGATTTTTCCAATTGGAAAGAAAATAAAGCTGATAGATGACTCACCTCACGAAATTTAGCTTCCTGCTCGTCATATTGATAAGTACCATTTCATTTACTCAGAAATTGAGTTCATTCGAAGTAAATGGCAATTATAATTTTGATAATTCACAATATCTTCAATGGTCAGGGTTGCGTTTAGATCAACCTTATTTTAGGGGGATAGTTGATTCAGCAAAAGTTAGAATCGCTCAAAATCTTTTAAACCAAGGCTATTACGATTTTTCGTTTGGCGATTCTCGATTGCAATTTTCAAATGATTCTTCATCCTTTGATATTTTACTAACTATTAATGAAGGCTCACCTGCGATTGTTAAAAATATTTTTTTTCAGAGTACAGATTCAACATCAAATTATCAATTAAGTAATCGTTTCAACTTTCTTAAAAATCAGGTATTAAATAAAGAAGACTTAGAATATAATATTGAACAAACTCTAACAGATTTTGAAAACAACGGTTATCCATTTGCAAAAATTATTATAACGTCAATTGATGTTTACCATGATACAATAGATGATAAAAACTATGCGGATATTTATTTAAAGATTGAAAAGGGAAATGAAAATAAAATTGATAAGGTTGTAATAAGCGGCAACACATCAACCAAAGATTATGTAATCTTAAGAGAGTTGCGTTTAGAAACCGGCGAAACATATTCTCAATCAATGATTGAAGAATTCCCTAAAAGATTAAACCGATTAAGATTTTTTGAACCGGTTGCAGTTCCTCAATATTATTTAAACTCTAAAAATGAAGGCGTTTTACAAGTTGAAGTAAAAGAAAAAAATACAAATTATTTTGATGGTATAATCGGTTACATTCCGCCAGGTAAAAATGAAAATACTGGTTATATAACCGGTTTGATAAATATTTCGCTGCGTAATTTATTTGGAACGGGAAGAGCCGCAGCAATTAGCTGGAATAAGTATAACCGGGATTCGCAGGAACTTGATTTAAAATATCTTGAACCTTGGTTCCTAAGTTTTCCGGTAAATATAAATCTTAATCTTTTTCAAAAGATTCAGGATACCACTTACGTACAAAGAAGATTTGAAGCATCGCTTGAGTATCTTGCAACGGAAAATATCTCAGCATCATTAGTGCTCGCAACTGAATCAGTTGTGCCTACCGAAAGAACAATTCCGGTGTTTACTGTTTTTAATTCTTCCTATTTAACAACAGGCATAAATTTAAAAATTGATACCCGCGATGATCCTTACTCACCGACCTTGGGAATTTTATTTTTGAACTCTTACCTTTATAGCCAAAAATCAATTGAAGGACCTGCGCAGTACATAACTCAGTCACTAAGAACAAAGGTGGATCTTCAAAGATTTTCCGTTAGCTTTTACACTTATTATCAAATTTTCGATAGACAAATTGTAGCGATTGGAATTAACGGCAGGGAGCTGCGTGGACCAGCATTTGAAAATAGTGATCTTTACAGGCTTGGCGGAACTAATTCATTGCGTGGTTACAGGGAAGAACAATTTTTAGGCTCAAGAATTTTTTGGTCTAATTTAGAGTATCGTTTTCTTTTTACTAAAAGAACTTTTGGATTTGTTTTCTTTGATACCGGGTATTATCTAAGACCTGCAGAAATAAATAACAATATTCCCAAGACTGAAGAATTTCTTTACGGTTATGGATTAGGGTTAAACCTTGAAACAGGTATTGGTGTACTTGGTGTTAGTTATGCGCTTGGTAAAGGTGATACATTTAGTGATGGCAAAATACACTTTGGAATTATTAATGAATTTTAGACTTTTTATTTTTGGTTATCTATCATTCCCCACAATTTTAATATGAGCTGTAATAAGTAGTTTTTTAACTTCTTATTTCGTACTTTCGTTTAAGTTTATAATGCAGTTATGATCATTAAATATAATTGATATTATTTTAGTCCTTTTATACGGGGTAAAACGATGAAGAATCCATATTTGTCTCCCGGATTTTTTGTTATGGTTATATTTTTCTCTCTCCTAATAAATCTAGCATCAATTGCTCAGGATCCCAGCCAGAGTGTAATAAACATTAGCAAAATAACATCGTGGGTAAGTGAAGAAGGTTTTCACGATTGGGTCGTTTTTGCTGGTAACAACTCTTACTTCAACGGCTCATATCCAAATGGTTTACCTGTTGGAGTTATATTTTCAGAAGGAATAGTTTGGGGAGGATTGGTTTATGATGGACAGCCAACGAAAGTGCGTGTAAATGGAAACACTTACGGAACAGGATGTTCTCCAATAACAAGATTATTCAGAGTAAGAACAGATTATTACAAAGCAGATCTAACAACAGACGCAGCAAGTTTTTTTAACAAAGCAAAAAATGAAATTACAGTAGAAGAAATTGAACAAATAAAAAATCAATATGAAAAAGACTGGAACGAATGGCCAGCAGAAAAAGGCGCACCATATTTTGATATAGATGGTGATGGGAAATATAATCCGGATATAGATGTTCCCGGAGTGCCGGATGCAGTTCAAACAATCTGGATAAATTACAATGATAGTCTTTCTGAGGCGAATTATGGTTCACCACCATATGGTTCACCACCAATTGGATTAGAAATCCAGGAAACACACTGGGCATATACAAACAGAGAACCACTTGGAAATGTTATTTATAGGAAAATAGATTTAATATACAAAGGCACATCACTTTCAATTCCCAACTCAAAAATTGATAGTATGTATATCTGTCAATGGTCAAATCCAGACATTGGCGTTTATTGGGATAATCTTGCAGGATGTGATACTGCACTAAATCTTGGTTATGCATATAATGCGACTAACTCCGATCAACTTTATACACAATTTAATTTACCCCCACCATCTGTTGGATATAGCATTTTAGAGGGTGTTTCAAAGTTTACAGGTAATTATGCGGACAGTGCAATTTTTAATTATAAGTGGAGAAAAGGATATAAATATTTTAATTCTAAACCGCTAAATGGTTTTGTATATCGAGGCACAGCTGGGTACATGGTCTGATCCAGATTTTGATTATAAAGGTACTTTACAATTTTTTAATATAATGAGAGGATATATATCAAGACCTGGGTATCCAAGCAAATATCCTTATCCAGAAGTTGTAGCAGATTATACATCTACAGGATTTTATTTGCTTGCCGGAGATCCTGTAACAGGAACAGGTAAAATTGATGGTGTTATTGATGGACCCGGGGTTAGGGAATTATATACGATTAGTGGTCCATTTAGTATGAACCTTGGTGATACAGCCGAAGTGGTAATAGCATTAGTTGGTGGAACGGGAGATAATAATTTATCAAGCATAACAAATTTAAGATACAACACTAAATCGGCTTCTTTGTTTTATAATTATTTTGTAGAAGATATGACAGCAGGGAAGATTCAGGTTACACCACCAGATCGCACTAAGCCAGATTTGATTCCTGATAATTATGTTTTATATCAAAACTACCCAAATCCATTTAACTCAGGTACAACAATAAAATATGATTTACCGGAAGCAGCATTTGTAAGCTTGGTACTATATGATATACTTGGAAGAGAAGTAAAAAGATTGGTAAACGAAGAACAACAAGCAGGTAAATATTCAGTTAAGTTTGAAGCAGGAGATTTATCGAGTGGAGTTTACTTTTACAAAATATCATTTAACAATTTATCAAATAAGCTGGTGTTTGATGGATTGAATAAAACAATGAAACTAATTTTAATTAAGTGAAAAGCACTAACTGGGAAAACAAAATAAAAACGATTTACCAAACATTACAAATTCTAAAAATAGCAGCATTACTATTTTTGATAATAAGTACTTCAACAAATGCTCAGGATCCCAGCCAGAGTGTAATAAACATTAGCAAAATAACATCGTGGGTAAGTGAAGAAGGTTTTCACGATTGGGTCGTTTTTGCTGGTAACAACTCTTACTTCAACGGCTCATATCCAAATGGTTTACCTGTTGGAGTTATATTTTCAGAAGGAATAGTTTGGGGTGGATTAGTTTATGATGGACAGCCAACGAAAGTGCGTGTAAACGGAAATACTTACGGAACAGGATGCTCACCAATAACAAGATTATTCAGAGTAAGAACGGATTATTACAAAGCAGATCTAACAACAGACGCAGCAAGTTTTTTTAACAAAGCAAAAAATGAAATTACAGTAGAAGAAATTGAACAAATAAAAAATCAATATGAAAAAGACTGGAACGAATGGCCAGCAGAAAAAGGCGCACCATATTTTGATATAGATGGTGATGGAAAATATAATCCAGATATAGATGTTCCCGGAGTGCCGGATGCAGTTCAAACAATATGGATAAATTACAATGATAGTCTTTCTGAGGCGAATTATGGCTCACCACCAATTGGATTAGAAGTCCAGGAAACACACTGGGCATATACAAGCAGAGAACCACTTGGAAATGTTATTTACAGAAAGATAGATTTAATATACAAAGGCACATCACTTTCAATTCCCAATTCCCAAATTGATAGTATGTATATCTTAGAATGGTCAGATATTGATGTTGGTAATGGTGCAAATGATTTTGCAGGATGTGATACTGCACTAAATCTTGGTTATGGATATAATGGCACTAACTCTGATCAACTCTATGCACAATTTAATTTACCTCCACCAGCAGTTGGATATAGCATTTTACAGGGTGTTTCAAAGTTTAC
The DNA here is from genome assembly GCA_963809415.1 of uncultured Ignavibacteriaceae bacterium. Classification (GTDB taxonomy): domain Bacteria; phylum Bacteroidota; class Ignavibacteria; order Ignavibacteriales; family Ignavibacteriaceae; genus IGN3. The sequence goes on from CAWEJJ010000004.1 coordinate 280,172, forward strand.
AGGTAATAATGCTGATAGTGCAATTTTTAATTATAAGTGGAGAAAAAGATATAAATTTTTTAATTCTAAACCGTTTAATGGTTTTGTATATCAAGGAACAGGCGGAACTTGGATAGACCCAAATTTTAATTATGAAGGTACTTTGCAGTTTTATAATTTGATGAGAGGTTCTTTGCCAAGACCGGAATATCCAACATTTGCTGCTTTCCCCCCAATGGTCGCTGATTATACATCTACAGGATTTTATTTACTTGATGGAGATCCTGTAACAGGAACAGGTAAAATTGATGGTGTTATTGATGGAATAGGAGAGAGAAGATTTTATGTAATTAATGGTCCATTTAGTATGAACCTTGGTGATACAGCCGAAGTGGTAATAGCATTAGTTGGTGGAATGGGAGATAATAATTTATCAAGCATAACAAATTTAAGATACAATACTAAATCAGCTAATTTGTTTTATAATTATTTTGTTGAAGATATGACAGCAGGGAAGATTCAGGTTACACCACCAGATCGCACTAAGCCAGATTTGATTCCTGATAATTATGTTTTATATCAAAACTACCCAAATCCATTTAACTCAGGTACAACGATAAAATATAATTTACCGGAAGCAGCATTTGTAAGCTTGGTATTATATGATATACTTGGAAGAGAAGTAAAAAGATTGGTAAACGAAGAACAACAAGCAGGTAAATATTCAGTTAAGTTTGAAGCAGGAGATTTATCGAGTGGAGTTTACTTTTACAAAATATCATTTAACAATTTATCAAATAAATTAGTGTTTGATGGATTGAATAAAGCTATGAAACTGATTTTAATGAAATAATTTTTAATCCTGTTTCAATTTAAATGCTGCTTCAATTATCTTGAGGCAGCATTTTTAGTTTTTAGATGAACCAATCAAATAAAATATTAGCTTATATAAAAATTACCAGACCCTTAAATGTTGTAATTACTTTTTTTGTTGTAGTTGTTGCAATTCTTATTTCACAAAAAAACCAAACTGAAATAACATTAATTATTTGGGCATCAGTTGCCGCTGCCTTAACTGCAGCCGCAGGAAATATTATTAATGATATTTATGATATAGAGACCGACAAAATTTCTCATCCTGCAAGAGTTTTAGTTTTAGGTGTGTTGTCAAAAAAAGAAGCCTGGTCTGAATATGTAATCCTAAATTCAGTTTCAGTATTTATCGCTGCATATTTATCAACAATACTTTTTATTATAGTTTTAACAACTATCGTTATTCTTTTTGTTTATGCACTTTACTTAAAAAAAATATTGTTGGCGGGAAATATTATCGTTGCACTACTGACGGGACTGGCCTTTATTTATGGTGGATTTGCAGTATCTAATCCGGTGGCGGCTATAATTCCTGCTATTTTTGCATTTCTAATTAATTTTATGAGAGAAATTATAAAGGATGTTCAGGATGTTAAAGGTGATACGAAACAAAATATTCAAACGTTTCCGGTACGATTTGGGCTGGATGCAGCAAGAAAGTTAATTGTGTTTTTAACAATCCTATTAATTGCATTCACTTTTTATCCATTTATTACCCGGCTATATAAGATTGAATATTTTATTTTAGTAATGTTGGTTGTAAACCCGATTTTGATCTTATCTCTTAAGTATCTTTGGGCAAATAAAGAAAATAAATTTTATACTGTTAGTAAACTTTTAAAATTTAATATGGTCATTGGGCTGATTTCTATTTATGCTGGCAAATGAAATACTTTGATAAAAAATATTTAATAAACGGTAAAAAATATCTTGCCGGGACGGACGAAGCTGGACGTGGGCCTCTCGCTGGACCGGTTGTAGCTGCCGCAGTTATCTTACCGCATGATTTTTATGATGAAAGAATTAATGATTCTAAAAAATTATCAGCCGATTTACGTGAAGAACTTTTTGAGGTGATATGTTCTAATGCTTTAGCTTTTGCATACACTTCAATTTCTCATTCAAAAATTGACGAAATTAATATTTTACAAGCATCTTTGCTTGCTATGAAAAAGTCTATACAGAAATTAAATATTTGTCCCGATGTTATCCTGATAGATGGTAATAAATCTTTTAATTATAATGCTGAAGTAATTCCAATTGTAAAAGGAGATGCAAAATCTCTCTCAATCGCTTCGGCATCTATAATTGCTAAAGTAATTCGTGATAGAATTATGATAAAGCTGGCAAAAAAATATCCGCTTTATGGTTGGGAAACAAACAAAGGTTATCCTACTAAAAAACATATTGAAGCGGTTTTAAAATTTGGCGAATGCATGGTTCATAGAAAAACATTTTTAAAAAAAATTTATGAACGTGCAAATCAAACTGAATTTACGTTTGACTATTAATGGAAAAATCAGATAAGAATAAAAAAGATATCGGTAAAGAAGGCGAAGAAATTGCTGCTAAGTTTCTTACCCAAAAAGGTTTCGAAATTGTTGAAAGGAATTATCAATATGGTCATGGTGAGATTGACATAGTAGCGAATGATAAAGGTATTTTGGTTTTTGTGGAAGTAAAAACCCGGCTAAATCTTGAATATGGTGAGCCCGAATATGCAATCAATAAAAAGAAGATTCAGCAGATAAAAAAAATGGCCGAGTTATATCTTTTTGATAAAGAAATATCTGAGGCTGATTGTCGGTTTGATGTTGTTGCCATTTTATTGGATAATAAGTCTAATCCCCAAATAACGCATTATGAAAATGCTTTTATTTAAAATTATTATTGATTTATTGCACAGCTTTAAGGTTAACTGTAAATTATTTGTGAAAAATTTCTTAGTTTGAAATCAATAATTAAAATAACTTTTCAAAAACAATTCAATAATGAATAATTCTAAAACACAAGATTTAAATCACAATTCTTTGAGAAAACGTGTTTCAGAATTTTTCATAATGATTGCTGGTTTGTGGCAATTTCAGTTACAATTTTTTAAGCAAATCTTTGTTCCACCTTATGAAATTGAACAAATCCGAAAGCACATGGATGAACTTGGAATAAAGACACTTCCAATTGTTAGTATAACGGGATTTATCATTGGGCTTGTAATTACAATGCAAATGCATCCTGTGATGGTAAGATTTGGTGCCGAAGCATTTTTGCCGGGTTCTGTTGGGATTTCAATTGTAAGAGAATTAGCTCCAGTTATTACCGCCTTAATTTTTGCAGGAAGAGTTAGCTCAGGTATTGGTGCTGAACTTGGCTCAATGCGTGTTACTGAACAAATTGATGCAATGGAAGTATCAGGTGTAAATCCATTTAAATATCTTGTTGTAACAAGAATATTTGCTTGCACTTTCATACTTCCAATTTTAACAGTTTATGTTATTTTTATTGCGTTTATCGGATCTTACCTTGCAGTTGTACTTGTTCAAAATATGACGTACTCTTACTATATTGATTCGGTTTTTGCTTCAGTAGAGTTTGGAGATGCTATCCCCGGCATTTTAAAAACTTTTGTTTTTGGGTTTATTGTTGGCATCGTTGGAACATATAAAGGTTTTACGGCAACAAACGGAACGGAAGGTGTCGGTAAAGCTGCAACTACTTCTGTTGTGGTTTCTTCCATAATGATTTTAATTTTTGATATGGTTCTTGTTAAAATTACTTTGTGGTTATGGCCAACAGTTTAGAGAATCTACTATGAAAAATATTGTTGAAGTAATTAACGTATCCAAAGCATTTGATTCTCATGTTGTGCTTAATAACGTTTCCCTTAAAGTTGAAGAGGGAGAAAACATGGTTGTCTTTGGCAGAAGTGGTACAGGGAAAAGTGTTTTACTAAAATGTATTGTGAGATTATTAGAACCGGATTCCGGTGAAATTTTAATTGATGGCAAAAATGTTCTTAATCTCAATATAAAAGAGTTAAACGATGTTAGAACAAATCTTGGTTTTCTTTTTCAGGGTGCTGCTTTATATGATTCTATGAGTGTGAGAGAAAATTTGGAATTTCCTTTGATCAGACATTTTGATTTTACAGCCGAAGAAAGAGAAAAAAAAGTAAAATCCGTTTTAGAAAAGGTTTCGCTTGAAGAAGCAATCAATAAAATGCCTTCTGAACTTTCCGGGGGAATGAAAAAAAGAGTTGGACTTGCACGCTCCATAATTACAGAACCAGCACTTATGCTTTACGATGAACCAACTACCGGGCTTGATCCAATTACTTCTAAAGAAATTAGTTCACTGATTCTTGAATTACAGAAATCGCTTAAGATGACATCAATTATTGTTACACATGACTTGCTTTGTGCTGAAATTATTGCTGATAGAGCGATTGTGCTGGAAGAAGGAATAGTAATGCACGAAGGAAGTATCGCTGAACTTACCTCTTCACGGAATCCTTTTTTAAGAAACTTCTTTAGTCACGAAATTATTGAAGAGCATAACAGGAGAAACAATGTTTAAAAATCTTGCAAATGCAAAACTTGGAATTTTTATCTTTATTGGAAGCGCATTACTTGTAATACTTATTTTTCTATTAGGAAATAAAGATCAATTATTTTCATCTACATTTACGGTAAAAGCTTATTTTAAAAACACGGAAGGTTTACGCAATGGTGCTTCGGTAAGATTTGGTGGAATTGATGTCGGGGCTGTAAGTGATGTTAGCATTGTTAATGATACTAGTGGCAAAGTAGAGGTTTCTTTAAGGATAAATGATGATGTAAAACGTTTCATAAAAAAAGATTCACGCGCAAGTATTGAAACAGAAGGCCTGGTTGGCAATAAAGTTGTTATGGTTACAATGGGTTCCGAAAATTCACCTGAAATTTCAAGTGGAGGTGTTATACTCTCTAAAGAACCACTGAGTTTTTCTGATATAATTGAAGAAACGCAGGGTATAATGGCTTACACTAAAGAAATGACTAAGAACATGTCAGAAATTGTTATAAAAGTTAATCGGGGCGAAGGAACACTTGGGAAAATTCTTAATGACGATCAACTTTTTAATGCCGCAACTGATTTAACAATATCAGCTAATAACAGCATGACATCTTTAACGGAAGATATGAAAAAGGTTTTTGGATTATTTGATGAGTTAGGCAAGGGTGTTAAAGATGTTGTTGTAAATGTAAACAGTATTGTTACACGAATTGATACAGTTTTGCAAGGAGTTTCTGAAGGTAAAGGATTCCTCGGTTCACTTGTTTCAGATAAAGGGAAAGGGGGTAAATCGCTTAATCAAATTTTAGATAATTTAGTTGTAGTAAGTGAAGATGCAAAAATTTCAGCAGCAAGGCTTGCAGAAAATATGGAAGCTTTAAAGCATAATTGGTTATTTAAGGGTTATTTTGAAGAGCGCGGTTATTGGGATGAAACAAAATTTGAAAATCAACTTGATTCAAAAATTCTTGAGTTAAATGATAAAATTAAATTGCTGGACGAAAAGATTTTAGAATTAAAGTCTTTAGAAAACAAAAAGCAGTAATTAAATTGGAACAAAACATTTATAAAGATAAATTAGTTAAAATTACTGATTCATCAATTACCTTTTACAATTATTACTATCCTTCATCAAAAAGTTTAACGATTCCATTTTCTGATATAGAAAGAATTGTTACAAAAATGCCGACACTCTTTACTGGAAAGTATAGATACTGGGGAACTGGAAATTTTATCACCTGGTTTCCGCGGGACTTTAAAAGGAACAGGAGAGATAAAATATTTATTGTTTATAGGAAGAATAAAAAAATAAGAATTGGTTTTACTGTTGAAGATTCACAAAAAGTTTTTGAATTGTTGTTTTCAAAAAATCTGTTTGTTTAATCAATTATACTTTGTCGTTTGATAAAAATATTATCACCCGCCAATTAAAAAATCATGGCTAAAGAAAAAAAAATAATTGTAAAAGGTGCAAGAGAGCATAATCTTAAAAACCTGAGTTTTGAAATACCACGTAACAAGCTTGTTGTATTTACCGGTGTAAGTGGAAGTGGAAAATCGTCGCTGGTCTTTGACACTATTTACGCTGAAGGACAGCGCAGATATGTTGAAAGTCTTTCATCATACGCTCGCCAATTTCTTGAACGAATGAACAAACCTGATGTTGATTTTATCCAGGGAATTTCTCCGGCGGTTGCAATCGAACAAAAAACCGGTTCACGTAATTCACGCTCAACTGTAGGAACAACCACAGAAGTTTATGATTATCTTCGCTTACTTTTTGCAAGAGTAGGAAAGACAATCTGTTTTCAGTGTGGTAAAGAAGTTAAAAAAGCTACTACCGCAACCGTAAGTGACTGGTTGGAAGAGCAAAAAGATGGAACAAGGTTTTATCTTACTTTTCCTTTGCACGGTCACGAAGGACATAAAGTAAAAGAAGAAATCGCTTTGATTAAAAAGCGCGGTTTTTTCAGGATTTATTTTAATAATAAATTTTATGATTTAAATGAAGAGGAAGTGAAGTTACCAAAGAATAAAAAAGATATTAAAGTAGTTGTCGATAGATTCAAAATTAGTAAAGGCGAAGTAAGAGAAAAACTATCTGATTCAATTGAAGTAACATTTAAAGAAGGTGAAAACAGAATTGTTATTGTAAATGCAGATACAAATGAACAACAGGAGTTTAATAAATTTTATGAGTGCTGCGGTATAAAATACGAAGAACCGGAACCAAGATTTTTTTCATTCAACAATCCCTTTGGTGCTTGTCCGGTTTGTCAGGGATTTAGTAAAGTGGTTGGAATTGATATGAATCTTGTCATTCCTAATCCAAATCTCACTATTGCGGACGGAGCTATCGCACCTTTCAAAGGAGCCAAGTACAGCTCATATCTACGGGACTTAATTCAAATTGCAAGAGATTATAAATTTCCTATTAATGTTCCATATAAACACTTAACCGATGAACAAGTTTCAATGGTAAGAAAAGGCTTTGGTAAGTATAAAGGGCTCGATCATTTTTTTGCTGAACTTGAACGAAAGACCTATAAGCTGCATGTTCGTGTTATGCTAAGTCGTTACCGCGGATATACAATTTGTCCAGCTTGCAAAGGATCACGATTAAGAAGAGAGGCTCTGCAGGTTAAGATTGATAATAAATCTATTTATGAAATCGTTCAAATGCCGATTGAACAATCATTAAAATTTTTTGAAGAACTTAAGTTGTCTGAATATGATTACACTGTCGCCGAACGAATTCTTAAAGAAATTATAAAGCGATTAACTTTTCTTAATAATGTTGGAATTGGTTATCTGACTTTAGATAGATACAGTAATACACTTTCAGGAGGCGAAACACAAAGAATAAACCTTGCCACTTCATTAGGCTCTGCCTTAGTTGGTACACTTTATGTTTTGGATGAGCCAAGTATTGGTCTCCATCCCCGCGATAATGCAAAATTGATAAACATTCTCAAAAATTTAAGGGATATTGGTAATACTGTTTTAGTAGTTGAACATGATGCTGAGATGATGAAAGAAGCAGATCTTATTTTTGATATGGGACCAAAAGCAGGAATAGAAGGCGGTGAAATTGTTGCGATTGGAAATTATTTTGAAATAATGAAAAATAAAAACTCATTAACCGGTAAATACCTTTCCGGTGAATTAAAAATTCCTGTACCGGAAAAGAGAAATGAGAAAAAAAATAAATTAATAAAAATTATCGGTGCAAAGGAAAATAACCTTAAAAATCTAACTGTTGAAATTCCTTTAAATAAATTTGTTGTTGTTACAGGGGTTAGCGGCTCAGGTAAAAGCACACTTATTCATGATATTTTTTATGCGGGGCTTGCAAAGTATTTGGGCAATGCTCCTTCATTTATTGGAAAATATGATGACATCAAAGGCGGTGAATATCTTGATGATGTTGTAATTGTTGATCAATCACCAATTGGTAAATCACCAAGATCAAATCCGATTAGTTACATAAAAGCTTTTGAGTTAATTCGTGAATTGTATGCTTCGACACACCAGGCAAGAGCACGCGGATATAAACCAGGATATTTCTCTTTTAATGTACCCGGAGGCAGATGTGAAACCTGCCAGGGCGATGGATATATAAAAGTAGAAATGCAGTTTCTTGCTGATCTTTATCTTGAGTGTGATGATTGTAATGGTACGCGATACAAAAAAGAAATTAGAGAAATTACATATCACGGTAAAAATCTTGTTGATGTTCTTGAAATGACAGTGGATGAATCATTATTATTTTTTGAAGGCAACGATCGGATAACAAGACTTCTTCAGGTTCTTGCTGATGTTGGATTAGGTTATATTAAATTAGGTCAGCCGTCAAATACTTTATCGGGTGGTGAAGCGCAAAGAATCAAACTTGCCTCTTATCTTACTGCTCAGCGGGATAGGCGACATATACTTTTTATTTTTGATGAACCGACAACCGGGCTGCATTTTAACGATATTTCTAAGTTGTTGAAATGTTTTCAACTGCTTCTTGATAGAAATAATTCGGTTGTAATTATTGAACATAATTTAGATGTTATTAAATGTGCGGATTATATTATTGATCTTGGTCCGGAAGCTGGAGATAAAGGCGGCGAAATAGTTGCTACCGGAACTCCGGAAGAGATTGCAGAGAATGAAAACTCCTGGACAGGAAAATATTTAAAAGAGTATTTAATTTAATATTTAACAAAAATGTTTATTCAAAAAAAATTTATAAAACGCAGATTAAATTTATTTATTATGATAAAATTGTTAGTATTTATATTATTTATTTATGCTCAGATTGCATCTGCGCAAAATTACGGATCGCTTCGTTTAACAAATTATGCCGATGATAGGCAAAGTGCATTTAGTTTTACTTTTGATGATGGATTGAAAACTCAGTTTGATTACGCTAAACCGGTTCTGGATCAATATGTATTTAAAGGAACGTTTTACGTATTACCGCCATTTCTTGCAGAAGATAATCAGGATTTAATATGGCGATACGGCAGATGGAATGAATTTCAATCGTTAGCTGCAGCAGGACATGAGATCGGATCTCATACAATGAATCACGATACATTAACACTTTTACCCTGGGGTGATATATCCACCGAAGGAACATTATTATATGAATTATACCAATCTAAAATATTTATTGAGCAAAAAATTCCATCAAAAAAATGTATTTCATTGAATTATCCATATACAATTCATAATTCTGTTGTAGATTCAGCTGCAAAGAAATTTTACGAAAATGGCAGAGGTATAGGGGTTGCGCCTAACAATTATTCTTTAACGGAAAATGGCTGGTTCAAATTAAAAGCAAAAGTTGTAGAGTTTAGTTTACCAAGAAATTCTGTTGAGGATGATTTAGATGAACTTTATTCTTTTTTAGAATGGACCCAAAATTCAATTGTTAACAATAAATGGGGAATGATAATTATCCATGATGTTGTTCCTTTTGCTCAAATTGATTCACTAATTAGTTTACCGGATCCTGTTTATGAGCCGGTATCAACAGAATGGCTGACTTCGCTATGTGATTGGCTTTGGTTAAAATCTCAAAACAATAATGTTTGGGTAGAAACGGTTGGCAATATTACACGCTATATAAAAGAAAGAGAAAATTCTAACTATCAAATAATTTCTTCATCTGATCAACTGATTGAAATTAATTTATCTGATAATTTAAATAATGAAATTTATAATTATCCATTAAGCGCTTACATCAAAATTCCAGTTGACTGGGAATATGTTCGTGCTGAACAAAATGGAAGCATTGATACTTTAACAACAATATTAACAGATAGCGGAAGAGTTGTACTTGCAAAAATTATTCCGGATAATGGAAACTTGAAAGTAAAACCCATCAGAGCAACTTTTGTGGAAGATGGAATTACCAAAGTTGAAGGATTTCAGCTGTATCAAAATTATCCTAATCCATTTAATCCGAGTACCAGAATTACATACACAATTAGCAGCAGGCAGCTTGTACAGTTAAAGGTTTATGATGTACTTGGAAATGAATTATTAACCTTGGTTAACGAAGAACAACCAGAAGGAAGTTATGAAGTAGAATTTAATGCAGCACACGAATTCATTCATGCGAGCGGAGTTTATTTTTACAAACTACAAGCAGGGAATTTTGTCCAAACAAGAAAAATGATTCTACTCAAATAATAAAATCTAGAACTCAAAATTCTGAGTACGTTTTGTCCGGGGAAATCTGCTTTTTAGTCCCTCATCATTTTTAATTGCTGTGCCTAAAATCCATTTATCATACTTAACAACATATTGCCCATCAGGAATACCGGGGTCCTTAATCTTCCACCCCATTAAATAATTTTTTATTTCATCATCATTTTTTAAATCATATATAAAGTTGGTGATGTGCTTTTCCAAAACCTGGGCAGCCTGAGAATTAAATGTTATTCTGTCCTTTTTATCAAGCGTACCAAACTTTAAACCAATACGACTAAATAAACCAATATTTTTATCACCCCAACTTTTTGCAACAAAGTAAATATCTTTGCCTCTAAAAATGTATTTGTGGTCTTCTAAAACTGTTTTATCGATTCCAAAATGTTCTGAAATATAATTTATGTATGGTCGCATTTCTTTATGATCGCTTCTAACTACTCTTATTAGTGTTTCACGAATGTCATCTTTTTCAGGTGATTCTGTTTCATCAATTTTTCTCATCTTTACTAAAAAGAATCCATCCGAATCAATTTCCCATGGAAGTATCCGAATCGCTTTACTTAGCTCAGGATTTAATTTTATTCCTTCATATTCTGTAAAACCCGGACGAACTGGTACAGGTAATTTAATATCTAAAAGTTCGACAGGATATTTTTCTAAAATTTTATCAATTACCAATTCATTTTCTTCAACTGAAAGGGTACAGGTTGAATAAACAATTTCTGATCCAACCTTTGCCATTTTAATTGCAGAAATAAGTAATCGTATCTGTAGTTGCTGCAATCTATCAACATGATTTAGTGACCACCAATTACTTACTTCGCCTTTTTTTTGGATAATGCCAAGGCCGCTGCAAGGCGCATCAACCAATACTTTGGTAAAGTGGTCATGATATATTTTACTTAACACTTCACCTTTTGAATGAATAACTGCCGCATTAATTACATTCATTCGTTCAAGGTTAAACACTAAAGATTTTATTCGTTCATTATCTATTTCATTTATCAGCAAAGTTCCCTTGTTATTCATCATCTCTGCAAGTTGTGTTGATTTTGAACCGGGCGCACCGCAAAGATCCATAACTGTATCTTCTGAACCTGGATTTAAAATTAGTGGTGGCATCATTGAAGAAAGTGATTGAATGTAATAGAATCCCAAAACATGTTCAATTGTTTTTCCGATTTTCTCATTACCCTCTGTAATCTTCAATACTTTTTCAAAATGCTTTATAGAATCTGATTTGATTTGATATTTATTATAAAGCAAATCAGACAGATCATTTTTTGAAATTTTAGATGTATTAACTCGGATATAATGCGCAGGTTCAGTTCCTATAAACTGAAGATATTTCTCTGCTGAATCTTTACCATAAAGTGAAGAGAGATAATCGTAAATTTTTTGTGAAACCACTGTTGCCAATTTTTAATACCTAATAAGATTTAACTTTTGAAAAATTTCATTTGAAACCGTTAGTAAATATTTCCCATCTAAAAAATTATTTTTATAATCTTTTTTTATTTGCTCTAGTAAATTATCTAAATACTCATTATAAGCATCAACGGAAATTTTTATTAAAGATTTATCCTTAGGAAGATAAGCTTTCCCGTTTTTTTCTTTTGAACTGTAAACAAAAAATTTAGCTTCATCATAAGTTAAAGCCTGGTAAACCTGATCACCACTTGTTGTTATTATTTCATAAGCACCAAAAAACTCCTGTCCAATTACTAAAGTACTTATCGGAATCGAGATTGTTTGGAGTTGAAGGAAATCGATAAAATGAAGAGGAAATTGTTTGATTCCTGCAGATTGGATTTTACTTATCCACTTTTCTACAAATAATTTTTCGTTCAATTGCTTCCATTAGTAGTAATAAAATTTTTGATAATCTTTGTAAGCTCATCAATATTGGGATATTTTTTTATTGTCAGTTTCACATTATTACAGCCCAAGATCATAGAAGAAATTTGCTCGGCTTGTTCGTGATATACTGCAAGCACTGGAATTTGTTTAACGAACAAGGCATAAGAAATCTCAAATCCTACGCCTAAACTTGGTCCTGAAACTTCAGCTATCATTAACTTACTTCCATCAAGCCATTTAATATCACGTGTGTAAACTTGCTTATTAGTCAACGGGAAAGAAGAACTGAATTTGTTGCTCTTTTCAGATAAAGCAGTATGTCCCAGAGATTCAACAATTCTTACAATCTCTGAATAGTTATCCTGATAAGTTGTATTTCCTTTAATTGGACCTGCGCAATAAATAATCATCTTATTGATTTAAAATATTTTTATAATGTTGTTCGTACAAAGGTACTACAATTGATTTGTCGAAATTAGTTAAAGCCCTATTCCGGGCATTCTTAGAAAACATTTCGTACTTTTTATCATTTGTTAACAGATCAATAGTATATTTAGCCATTCTTTCAATATCGCCAATCTCAGCAATAAATCCGCATTCATTATGTTTAACTAACTCGGGTAAACCACCAACACTGGAACTAACAACTGGTAATCCACAAGACATAGCCTCAAGAGCGGATAATCCAAAACTTTCTGATTGAGAAGGAATCAAAAACACATCGGAAGCACTTAAAATTTCTACTAATCCATCTTGCTTGCCTAAAAACTTAACGCTATCGGTAAGATTAAGTTCTCTTGCAAGTTTTTCACACTCATATCTATCAGGTCCATCTCCGACTAAAATGAGTTTTGATGGAATCTCTTTTTGGACTAAATGGAAAATTCTTATAGTATCAGTAACACGTTTAACCGGTCTGAAATTGGAAGTATGAACTAATATTTTTTCACCGTTTGGGGCTATATGTTTTCTAAATTCACAATTATCAAAAGGTATTTTCTTAAATACTTCCGTATCAACAAAGTTAGGAATTACATCAATCTCTTTCTCAATTGAATAATTTGTTAAAGTCTTTTCCTTTAAAAATCTTGAAACAGCAGTAACACCATCACTTTGCTCTATGCTAAACTTGACTAAAGGAAGAAAAGAAGGCTCTAATCCAACCAAAGTAATATCAGTTCCATGAAGAGTTGTAATAATCTTTAACTTTTTATTTTTTACAATTTGTTTAGCAAGATATGCTGATGTTGCATGTGGTATAGCATAGTGCACATGCAATAAATCCAGATTTTCAAATTCTGCAACTTCAATCATCTTACTAGAAAGAGACAAACTATACAGTGGAAACTCGAAAAGAGGATAATTACTGATTTCAACTCCGTGAAAGAAAACATTTTCAATGTATTTGGTTAGTCTAAACGGCAAAGCATAGCTTATAAAGTGAACCTCATGTCCGCGTAATGCTAATTCCTTACCTAATTCTGTTGCAATTACGCCGCTTCCGCCATATGTAGGATAACAAGTTATACCAATTTTCATTTTAAGATCTATTTTATAATTGGCTTCAAATATATATTATTTTGATTGAAGAATGAATATAAAATGAAGGCTACAAAGAAGTACAATTTAAATTGTTATCAATTTGGTTGTAATTTTGTAATAAATATTAAAGGTAAAATGAAATTATTAGTAATCGGTCATTCGGTATTAGATTTTATCAAATCTGAAAAGGCAGATAAAAAAAGTCCCGGTGGTATTTATTATTCTATCGCAGCGTTAAACCGTTTGTGTAAAGTTGAAGATGAGATGTTTTTGTGCTCACAGTTTGATGAAGAAACGTATAATTACTTTAAACCGGAATTTGAAATGATTAAAAAAGACTACCTAAATAAAGTAGAAAAAATCCCTCACGTTCACCTGAATTTATTTAAAGATAGAGAGCGTCATGAATCTTATGAAAACATTACAACTAATCTAATTACGGATTTTATAGATTATAAAAAGTTTGATGGAATTCTTATTAATATGATTACAGGATTTGATATAACTTTAAATCAGCTTTATGATATTCGGAGAAATTATTCAGGATTAATTTTTATAGATATTCATACTCTTTCACGCGGCTTAGGTGAAAATTATAAAAGGGAATTTAGAAAAATTCCAGATTTTGCAAATTGGGCAAAAAATGTTGATATAATTCAGGTTAATCAATCAGAACTTTTCACTCTCTCCGATCAAAAGTTGGAGATGGAAATAGTAACTGAGTTATTTAGTTATGGCGTAAAAATTTTATGCGTTACCAAAGGTGAATTTGGTGCAAAAATTTATTCTCAAAGGTCAGATGAAATTCATTCCTATTTTATAGCTGCAAAAAAAAATAATAATCCAAATATAATCGGTTGCGGTGATATTTTTGGGGCAGCTTTCTTTTATTATTATATTATTAATAAAAATGAAATTGAATCACTCAGCAAAGCTGTTGAAACAGCAGAGCTTCACGTTAATAATAAATTATTTTAATGGTTATGGCAGATTTTGATATCATAAAAAAACGATTGCTTATATTCGGTGCCAATGGAATGCTTGGTCAGCGAATTGTTGAATTTTATTCATTCATTAATGCTTTTGAAGTTCTTGGCTCTTCGGTGGAAGATAAACCATTTTTTAATAAAGCTGCCTATATCAGAAGTGATCTTACCAATAGAAATGAAATAAAAAAAATTGTTCATGATTTTTGTCCTGATTTTATAATTAACGCAGCGGCTTTTACAAATGTTGATCTTAGTGAATCCGAAAGAGAAAACGCGTGGAAGATTAATGTAAAAGGTGTTGAATATCTTGCTGAGTCTGCCAGAGTTATAGATGCTCATTTAATTCATTTTTCAACCGACTATATATTTGATGGTAAAGACGGCCCCTATCTTGAAAAAGATATTCCTAATCCTCTTGGTTATTATGCAAGAACAAAACTTGCCAGCGAAAATGCACTTAAAATCAGTGGAATAAAATATACTATCATCAGAACCAATGTTCTATATGGTATAACAAAATATGGAAGACCTGATTTTGTCAAGTGGGTTGTTGATTCACTTAGAGCAAAAAAACAAATTAGAATTGTTACTGACCAAATTAATAACCCGACTTTTATAGATGATCTTGTACAAGCAATCAATAAAATTATTGAACTGCGTAAAGAAGGAATTTATAATGTTGGAGGCAGCGATTTTCTTTCTCGTTATGATTTTACGCTA
The DNA here is from genome assembly GCA_963809415.1 of uncultured Ignavibacteriaceae bacterium. Taxonomy (GTDB): domain Bacteria; phylum Bacteroidota; class Ignavibacteria; order Ignavibacteriales; family Ignavibacteriaceae; genus IGN3. Next base: position 295,396 of record CAWEJJ010000004.1, read on the forward strand.
AAGATTGCGGATTTTTTTAATCTGGATAAAAATTTAATCATCCCGATAAAAACTGAAGAGTTAAACCAATCTGCACGCAGACCATTAAAATCAGGCTTGATAACTATTAAGGCACAAAGTGAGCTTGGCTACAAACCGCACACAATTTTACAAACATTAGAAATTATTAAAAATGAATTAGATTTATGAAAGAACTAATTATTTGTTTCTTGATACTATTCTGCTTTCCATCGTTGCCACAAAATAACTTGCCAGATTGGGCAAAAGGTATTGTATGGTATCAAATATTCCCTGAAAGATTTGCTAATGGGGACACATCTAATGATCCTGAAGCGGAAAAAGTTTTTTTAAATGATAAAAATATTCCCAAAGGATGGGAAATTACAAAATGGACAAGCGACTGGTTTGTACAGTCTAATTGGGAACAAAAACTTGGAGGTAAGTTACGAGATCATCTTTATCAACGAAGATATGGCGGGGACATTCAAGGAATTATTGATAAGCTTGACTACCTAAAAGAACTTGGTGTTGGGGCAATTTATCTCAATCCTGTTTTTGAAGCTGTTTCACTTCATAAATATGATGGCTCATGTTATCATCATATAGATGTAAACTTTGGACCCAATCCTGAAAGTGATGTAAAATTGATGAACGAGGAAATTCCAGATAATCCTAAAACCTGGAAATGGACAGAGGCGGATAAATTATTTTTAAAACTTATTGATGAAGTACATAAACGCGGGATGAAAATTATTATCGATGGAGTTTTTAATCATACCGGTGTTCAATTCTGGGCTTTTCAGGATATTATAAAAAATCAAAATAAATCTAAGTATGCAGATTGGTATCGCATTAAACAATTTGATGACTTAGCTACACCACAAAATGAATTTGAATACAAAGGTTGGTGGGGAATTAAATCTTTGCCAGAGTTTAACAGAACTTCAAATGATCTTTATGAAGGACCAAAACAATATATTATCAACTCAACAAGAAAATGGATGGACCCAAATGGTGACGGTAACCCTTCAGATGGAATAGATGGTTGGAGGCTTGATGTTGCACGTGAAGTACCGCTAGGTTTTTGGAAACAGTGGCGTAATGTTGTAAAATCTATTAATCCTCAGTCTGTTATTGTTGGAGAGTTGTGGGAATTATCTCCAGATTTCATTTCTGAAAATGGAGACTTTGATGCATTAATGAATTATAGTTTCGCATTTGCTGTAAATGATTTTTTTATTGCAAATAAAAATAAAATATCGGTTGATGAGTTTATCAAAAAATTAAAAATAATTGATAACAATTATCCGGAGCAAAATTTATTTATGCTTCAAAACCTTTTATCAAGTCATGATACAGAAAGATTATCATCAATGATATTAAATCCAGGTCGTGGTTATGATAAAGACGCTAATGAAAATAACAAAGAATACAATGCAGGTAAACCATCTAAAGAAGTTTATGATAAACAGAAACTTATAACTGCATTTCAATTTCTTTATCGTGGTGCTCCAATGATTTATTACGGAGATGAAGTCGGAATGTGGGGTGCTGATGATCCGCAATGCCGCAAACCTATGGTTTGGGACAATTTAAAATATGATAACGAAATAATTGATGAAAACTCTGGTTTTAAAACTGGATATGGTTCCTTTTCCGTAGAACAAAATAAGGATTTATTAAATTTCTATAAAAATTTAATTTCTTTTAGAAAAAATTATAAAGCATTAGTGAAAGGTTCCGTAAAATTTATATATAGTGATAATGGAAATAGACTATTTGCATTTGAAAGAGAGTTTGGGGACGAAAAAATAATTTGTGTGTTTAATTTTAGTGATAACAAAAATTCGTTTAATATAAATTTGGGAATGAATGAGATTTTCCCGGACCCCAAGGTGAATAATCATCAAAAATATTTTCTTGAACCAGGTTCGTTCAAAATTTTCCAGGCAAATTAGTACCCCCGAGAGGAATCGAACCTCCGACCAAAAGTTTAGGAAACTTCTGCTCTATCCACTGAGCTACGGGGGCGTTTTTCTTTGTGTTACAAATTTAAGAATGATGAAGGAAAGAATCATTATAATTATCAGACAAATTTGAAGTCAAAATATTTATTCGAGTTCTTTTTTAATTTTTTCTAATTCTTCCCAGCGTTCATAAAGCTTATACACTTTTTCTTTTGCGGATTCTAATTTTAGATTTAATTCATTTGATTGTGTCCTGTATTTTTCATAAAAATCTGATGAACTAAAAATATTTTCAATTCTTTGTACTTCTGCTTCTGCAATCGTTATTTTTTCTTCGATGGTACTAAGCTCTAATGCGTCTTTGTAGCTTAGTTTTTTTACTCTTGATTTTGTGTATAAAAATTCTTTTTTCTCTTTTTCCTTTACAAACTCATTCTCCTCATTCCTACTTCCTTTTTTTTCGATATAATAGTCATAATTACCTTCGCTGTAATAAATTTTACCATTACCTTCCAACGCAATTATTCCATCACATATACGATTTAGAAAATATCTATCATGACTAACAATCATTACGCAACCGTCAAAAGAAATTAGAGCCTCTTCAAGTATTCTTAAAGTAGGAAGGTCAAGATCATTAGTTGGTTCATCAAGCATAAGAAAATTGCCACCGTTGCACAAAATTTTTGCAAGTGTTAACCTGCTCTTTTCACCACCCGAAAGCCTTCCTACAAAAGTGTTAATTCTGTCATCCGTAAAAAGAAATCTTCTGAGGTAAGTCCAGACGCTAAGTTTTTGTTTCCCAAATTGTATAAACTCACTTTTCCCGGCAATTGCTTCTATAACTGTATCCTCATCATTTAATAACAAGCGGGTCTGATCAACATAATTAAATTGAGTAGTTTCGCCAATTTCAATTTTCCCTTTTGTCGGAGAAATTTCTCCGAGAAGAATTTTTAATAGTGTTGTTTTTCCAACCCCGTTTTGTCCCACAACACCAATTTTTTTACCAGGTTCAAAAATAAAATTAAAATCTTCAAATAAAATTTTATTTCCAATCTTAATAGAAACATCTTTTAACTCAATAACCTTTTTACCCAATCTTTCAGCAGACGGAATTATCAAATCTACGTCTAGTTCCGCTTCATCTTTCTCCTGTGAGGCAACCTCATAAAAATTATCAAGCCTGCTTTTAGCTTTAGTCCTTCTTGCTCTTGGTCCCCGTTTTACCCAGTCTAGTTCACGCTTCAAAAACATTTGCCGTTTACGTTCTTCAACTTCTTTTATTGCTTGTCTTTCAGATTTGTTTATGAGATACGCAGTATAATTCCCGGTATGAGAATAAAAACTTCCATTAGAAAGTTCAACGATTCTGTTTGCAATTCTATCAAGAAAATAACGATCGTGTGTAACGAAAATACATGTGCCATTGTATGTTGATAAAAAACTCTCTAACCATTCAATTGATTTTGTGTCAAGGTGATTTGTTGGTTCGTCAAGAATAAGTAAGTCTGGTTTTGAAATCAGGGCACGACAGAGTGCAACCCGTCTCTTTTCTCCGCCTGATAAAGAGTTGATATCGCGTTTGCCGTTGGGGGCGTTTAGTGATTGGATAAGAGTATTAATTCGTTTCTCAAGATTCCAGGAATCCAATTGCAAAATTTTTTGTTCCAAATGATGTTTTTTTGGCAAACTATAATGTGTTTCTTCATATTCTTTGATCAGATTTAGTTCAAATTGGGCGCCGTCAGAAATATTTTCGAAAACATTTTTACTTTCATCTAAAGTAAATTCCTGTGAAAGAAAACCAATAACAAGATTTTTTTTTATGGCTACTTCACCGGAATCTGGGTGGAGTAATCCAGAAATGATTTTTAGAAAAGTCGATTTGCCCGAACCATTTCTTCCAACTAATCCAATCCGATCTCCTTCGTGAATACTTAATGAGGCTTTTTTAAGTATAATTTGTTCACCAAAGTGAACTTCTAATTCTAATGCTGATAAAATTACAGGTGACACATTATTGGACATAGAAAAATAATAAGGGTTTTTTTAATAAATGGATATATACGATTTACAAATATATATCAACCATTTATAAGTAAACGATAAATTATTTATACAATTATTTAGATAAATTTTATATATCATCACGAAATCCCGAAACTTCATAACCTGGTCATTCATAAATGATTAAGAGCACATCTTGACGGGAAGCAATTGCTTTATTTCATAATGTGGGTAAGTTCAATTAGTAGTTTTTATTAATCTATTAAATACAAATTTGATTTTAGTTTAACTCGTTGCAGTAATGCTTATTCTTTTCACTTATTGTTTAATTAATAAAATTTAAGATGTACTAACATTATTCATATAACAAAAAAGGAGTCCAAAATGAAAACATTAAAAGTATTATTACTTTTATTAGTCGTTGTATTGTTCGCATCTTGTAGTTCCTATCAGGAAGTAACCAGCTCATGGGTTAATAAAGCTGCATTTAAAGATCATGTTTATAAAAAGGTTTTTATCCTAACGATGAATGAAAGCCAAAATGCTCGTTATACATTAGAGACAGATTTAGCGAAATCTTTTAATAAACTTGGTTTGCAAACTGTAACAAGTGAGGAAGCTTTCCCTACATCTTTTAGTGGTTCTGGTAATAGACCAACAAAGGATGAAATCTTAGCAAAGGCTAAAGAATTAAATTGTGATCTTATTTTTACAGAAACTTTGTTAAAAAAAGAAACTGAGAACAGGTATGTACCAGGTACATACTGGGGTGGAGGAATGTATGAACCATACCCATACTTCCCATATTACGGAGGTTTTGGATCATATTATGATTATTGGGGTCCAATGGTTTATTCCCCCGGTTACTATGTAACAGACCATATTTATTTTATTGAAGGTAATCTATTTGATGTACCCTCTGATAAAATTCTTTGGTCTCTTCAGTCTAAAACTTTTGATCCTTCAAGTCTAAATGAATTTAGTAGTTCTTATAGTAACCTTGTTGCTCAACAGGCTGTTAAGGATGGTTTATTTAAGAAAATGTAGTGAATTGTTTTTATAGATGTTAACTTGTTTAAGTTATTAAATGAGGCTTTATCAAAAGGCATAGAATATTTTGAGTGTAAAATTAGATAATATTTAGATTCAGAATGTTTTTATAAAAAAATCACTTTTAATGAAGCCTCTTTAATTTAATAACTCATTTTATTTATAAGTCAAATTGCTCATTTCTTCTGAACTAAAGATCCATTTAAACAATATTCCCAAACATTTTATTCCTTTAAAATTAATATCGCTCCAATTAAAATTAGGATTGCTGCTATACTTCGTCTTAAAAGATTTTTATCATTAAATATTTTTCCACCTATAAGTGTTGCCCAAAAAACGGATGTGCGTTTAATTGCCAGCACCAATGCAACTGAAGCCATACTTAATGCAACTATTTGCGTAAAACGATATCCGATAGTAATGATTGATATAAGTGCAATCCAACCAAGAGTATTTTTATTTATTCTTACCGGTGCAGTAGTTCCTTTATTTCTAAAAAACAAATAGAATATTGAAAAAAACATTGCAAAATAAATATGTTGGAAAGCTGTTAATGAGATTGGAGAAAGATTAAGTTTTATTAATAAAAGTTTATCCAATATTGATGATGCAGTAAACAATAGTAAAGCAATTAAAATGAAACGATGATATTTTGATTTAAAAAAAATAATGAAAGGGGAAAATAGTCCTTTAGAATTTTTGCTTTCTAATATAAATGAACCTGCTATTAGAAAAACCAATCCAATAACTTCAATTGTTTTTAATGATTCACCAAGAAACAGGAAAGCAAATACTGCCACAAACCCGGGTGTTAAGGCAAGAAGCGGGAGAGCATTGCTTATTTCAAGATTCTTTAGAGATAGCATAACCAAAAAAAATGCGGCAACTCCTATTATTGATTTAATAAGTAAGACTAAAAGATTAATAGAGTTTATTGTTTGATAATCAATAAAAAAGAAAAATGGGATTGAAAATACCAGATTTACCAATGATAAAATAAATGAAAATTGAAGAGCTCCAATATCAAATAATACTTTTTTTTGATTTATTGCAGCAAAGGCTGAGAGAAAAGCAGATAGAAGAGCTATAATAAACCAAGTCATAAAATTCTACAATAAATTGTTGAGATTAAAAATAAATGTTAGTTCTTATAAAAAAGTTTCTACCAGGTTCGTTGATAACTAAACCTCTGGTTGTGGAAAGATGATTCCTATATTCTTTGTTAAAAATATTCTCAATACCTGCGTTAATCTGTATAGACACCTTTTCAATATTTATATTTAAAAAGTTGGCGCCGAGATTAAAATAGACATAACCGGGCGTCGTCTTTTCACCTGTTGCCACATTATTTTGTGCATCAAAAATTACTGCCAATAATTCACAGGATAACCAATCGTTCACTATATAATTTATACCTAAAGTTCCATTTAATGGTGGAATCTGTGGAAGACTTGAATTATCATTATTGTTAAGACCACGGACGTAAGAGAGAGTGTTAAAAACACTAATATAATCTGAAAAATTATAATTGAATGAATACTCAAAACCGTACAAAATTGCCTTACCTATGTTAACTTTAATTAGCGCATTTTGTCCAGAATAAATACCGGGTTCTTCAGCAACAAGATCAGTAAATGAATTTAAAAAAATACTTGAAGAAAAGTTTAAATTAGCGGGGAAAATTCTATAGCCAATATCAAAGCAATAACCCTGTTCGGGTTTTAGATTCGGATCACCAACTCTGATCAAACTCCCTAAATCAATGAATTGATATCTTTCTTCCAATGAAGGTGAGCGGAAGGATTTTGCGATATTGAAAGCAATATTGGAAATATCATTTAATGAATAAAGTAAACCAATATTAAAAGTATAAGATTTATTTTCAGCAGATTGAGAATGCCATAATATTTTTTGTCCGATGGGATTATAATTTATAACTCCATTACTAATTTCATATAATGGATTTATTGTTTCAGAATTATTAAGCCAGATAAAATCATAACGCCCACCAAGAGTTAAGGAAATTTCATTTGATAATCTATACTCGTCCTGCAAATATAACCCGGCACTGTAAAAATTAGCGTCAGGCAGTGGCTTTTCATAAATTGATTTAAATGTAGTACTTACAACAGACGAATCTGCAGGGTTAAATATTTCAATTTTCTGATTGCGTGTTCGTAATCCGATATAATTTCTTTTCCAAAAATCAAATCCAGCAATAAGATAATGTCGGGTAAAAGAAAAATCAGTTTGAGTTTGAAATCCATCAACATTATGATTTGCTGTAGGGCTAATATTTAATATACTTACTCTTTTGGATGGCTGTCCATTCACTGCCGGAACGAATTGAATTATGCCGGGAATATTTTCAACATCTCTAGAAATAAATTGATGAAAATATTTTGCAGATAATTTTATAAACGAATTACTAATGTTATTTATTTTATATTCGATGTTATATAATTGTCTTTCTTCTTGCGGGTAAGTTACAATAGCATTATTTGTGAAAAGAGATGATGCTCCCGGAATACCGACATCAGTAGCTTTAAATTTTTGGAAATCCAATTTTAATTCGTGATTCTCAAATGGTCTATAATTGAACAACGCGCTTATGCTGTTGTCTTTAAACTGACTATTAAACAATTCACCAGACGGTGTTCTTGTATTTCCGGCTTTTCTATACACACCATTGATTTTTGTCAACCAATTTTTACCAGAGGCAAACAGCGAGATTCCATTTGAAAGAAAATTATTTACCGAGTTAAATCCGCCGTAATAATTTCCATTAATTGTAAAATGATCATTATAGCTTCCAGTTTTAGAAATTATATTCACAATACCACCAGTTGCCCCGCTTCCATAAAGTGAAGATGCAGCTCCTTTAATAACTTCAATCCTTTCAATATCGTTTAGATCAAACATTGAAAGACGGGCACTGATATCTGTAGATGTTTCAATCCGGTTGCCATCAATTAGAGTAACGATGTTGGAACGGTTCAAGCCACGTATGCTGATTTCAGTTCCCCAAATCCCATCGCGTAAAAGTGAAATGCCGGATTCAGTTTTTAATAAATCTGACACAGTTTGGGCTGAATTCTTTTGAATATCCGCACTTTCTATTACTGAGATTGGGTAGGGAATAAGATTTAAGTCTTTTTCATATCTGCCTGAGATAACAATTATTTCACCCAGCTTTATAGCCTCGGGATATAATTTGATTATTATTGTTGAATCAGAAATTAAGTTTAACCTCTCTATAAAGGGTTTATATCCTATATGAGTAACCTTTAATAAATAATTTCCTTTGGGAAGATTTGCTAAATCGAATTTCCCTGAATCATCGCTTATTGTATAAAAATTATCTGAAAGGTTAATAATGGGATTAGATAAAGTAATATTATTGTTTGCATCAACGATATTTAATTTTATTTTATAGGATTGAGGTAAACAATTAGAATTAAATAATATTAAAAATAAAGCGACTAAAGTGTGTTTCATAAAAATTTAGCAAAATTAACATTGTAATTTAGTTAAAGTTATTGATTAAGAAGATGAACAAATTGTACGACTATGAGATTCCCTTTGTTCATCTCGTAAATATTATGTTTTTGAAACTTGATTAGAATCTTTTATTTATTTATCTAAGTAAGAGATTAAATTATTTTTTAATTTTAAAAGGGATTCTTATGAAAAAATCTATTCAGTTTTTTATCGTTTTATTCGTTTCACTACTTTTTGTAATCCCAACTGCAAAAGCACAGGATAAACCCATACAGATTGCTTTGTTTAATCCAATTCAGATATTCCCGGAAAATACTTCCATAACAGGACTTAGATTAAATATTATTTATGGGAAGAATAATAATGTTAAGGGAATTGATTGGGGTTTTATCAATTCTACAACGGGGAATCAAGTTGGTGTGCAATTCGGATTTGTAAATTTGGTTGATGGAGGTTTTCTTGGTTTTGAAAATGGATTTGTAAATATAACTGACAGCAAATTTGAAGGGTTTCAATGGGGATTTGTAAATTATCATAAAGGAAAGGTTAGCGGGCTTCAGTTAGGGCTAATTAATTATGCCGGGAGTATGTATGGATTACAGATCGGATTAATAAATATTATTAATCAAGGCGGTGCGTTCCCGTTTTTCCCGATTGTTAATTGGTCATTCTAATTTTTAGATGCTTGATAATCTATATTAAGTAATTTGTGATAAATTATATAACAATTAATGAATTTAATTCAGCTAGAATTAATGAAAATCGAGAGATATTTTAATTCAGGAATAAAGGAAGAAATATCTCTCGAAATTGTAAAGCAGCAACTTAATTTTTTTATAAACGGAGTTAAAATTCCGAAACTAATTAAACCCTGTGTTATTGGTGATGGAATTTTAAAACTTTCACAAAATAATTATGATTTGCTAATTAGAGAATTTAAATCTGCTGAGATGAATAGCAGAATAACAAAATTTGTTCCGGCTTCAGGTGCTGCTACCAGGATGTTCCATAAACTTCATTCAGTTTTAAATCGATTTAATAAAATTTCTTTGGAAGAACTTCATAAAAAATCCGAAAATGATGCGGAGTGCAAAAGCGCATATAATTTTTTAACCAATCTTAAAAAATTTGCTTTTTATAATGATCTCAAAAAAGTTCTCAATAAAGATGATATTAAATTGGAAAAAATGATAAGAAAGTCGCCCGCCAAAATATTGGAAGCAGTTTTATTTAAAGATGGATTAGATTATTCATCTTTACCCAAAGGAGCGATAAAATTTCATTGCTATGAAAACGATTGTCGAACTGCTTTTGAAGAACAAATCTATGAATCACTTCAATATGCAAGTGATAAAAACAACGATGTGAAAATCCATTTTACAATATCTGAAGAACATACAAACCTTTTCAAAGAAATAATTAAGCAGTTAAAATCAAAAATAACTGATACGGATTTTAGGATTGAGATAACGTATTCCTATCAAAAAAAGTATACTGATACAATTGCTGTAAATAATAAAAATGAAATAATGTTTGATAAGAACGGTATACTTATTAAAAGACCCGGCGGTCATGGCGCATTGTTAGAAAATATTGATGAACTAAATGGTGATATTTTAGTGATAAAAAATATTGATAACCTATCCGTTGAACGTGTATCATCAGAAACGATTCTTTACAAAAAATTACTAATAGGATTGCTGTCTAAAACTCAAAAAATGATTTTTAATTTCTTGCAATCCCTAGAAGAAAATGAATTGAGTGATTCAGATTATCAAGATATATTAATATTCGCTGAGCAAAATCTTTCGATTAGTAAACCCGCTAATTTTGATAATTGGGAAAGTGACCGAAAAAACAAGTTTCTTTTCGATAAATTAAATCGTCCAATAAGGGTCTGTGGAATGGTTAAAAATGAAGGTGAGCCAGGTGGTGGACCATTTTGGGTTCAGGATGATGATGAAAGCTTTTCTTTACAGATCATCGAACAGGCACAGATTAATATGAAGGATGAAAATCAGAAATCTATTTTTGAACAATCAACTCATTTTAATCCTGTTGATTTAATTTGTGGCGTTAAAGATTATAAAGGGAATAATTTTAGTCTTAAGGATTATGTTGATAATGAAAGTGGAATTATTACAAAAAAATCTAAGGATGGAATAGAGCTAAAAGCCTTAGAATTGCCTGGATTATGGAATGGCAGTATGGCTTATTGGAATACGATTTTTGTTGAAGTTCCTAAAAGTACCTTCAACCCGGTTAAAGAGGTAAATGATTTGCTAAAAGTTGAGCATCAGAATTTGTAGCATGCGTTTGTCTGCCCATGTGGCAACTGTGCAGGATTTGTGGACTAAACGCTTATGATGCACTTGGCAAATTAGTTAAACAGCTTGTCAATTAACATCACAAAACAAGTAATTCCCTTTTTGAATCCAATGCAACTGGATTTACAAGCAGAGGATATTTTTACCAGATACAAGCCTACCATTTTAATGCTATCTTATAATTAGTGTTCATAAAATGATATTAACTATTATAATTTTCGCTCATGGGCACCAAATTTAAGTCTCCCTTTTTATATATAAACCTGAAGTCAGAATAGGTTACAAGAAATATTTTGCCGTAATAATTACCGCCATACTTTGCCAAAGAAACAAATGATTTAATTATCTCATTTATTTGAGTACAATCTTGTATTGACCAAATGGCATTAAGCTTGAAGATTTTAAATGGAAAATTTTTAAGAAAGGTGAATAAAAATGGGTTTTACAGAGATTGGTGTTGTATTGTTTTTAGTTGCACTTTTGGTTTTTGGATTCCTCAACTCAAGGAAAGTATCACAGGAATTAAAGAAATTAGAAACAGAAAAATAATTTTCCGCACTGTTTTTAATTATTGAACCCGATTAATAATTTCTGTTGAATTATTGCGCCCAATTATTGCTATATCCGCAATGTTGTTAAATAATCCAACTTCAACAACACCGCACATTAATTTTATATCCTTTTCAAGTTTAACTGAATCTTCAATTTCATTTAAGTGAAGGTCAATAATCTCATTACCTGAATCTGTAATAAAAATCTTTTTGCCAATTATCCGCTTTGCAGGTCTATAGCCAAGCTTCTCAAATGCCTTAAATAAATGATTCGAACCAAAAGCAATTACTTCTACAGGCAAAGGAAATTTTCCCAATTGTTTTACATATTTTGATGAGTCCACAATCCAGATTACTTTATCCGAAGCTTTTGCTACTATTTTTTCAAAAAGCAAAGCGCCGCCGCCGCCTTTAATACCGTTTAGATTATTATCAACTTCATCTGCTCCATCAATTGTAAGATCAATGTGATCAATTTTATTTAAATCTACAATATCAATTCCTAAACTCTTAGCTAATTCACTTGTGCGATTTGATGTAGATGTACATTTTACTTTTAATCCCTTTTTAACTAACTCAGATAGTTTATTAACTAAAAAGAAAACAGTAGATCCTGTTCCTAGTCCGAGAATCATTCCATCTTTAATAAATTCGATTGATTTTTCTGCAGCAAGTTGTTTTTCATTCATTGTAGTTTCACTAAATATATAACTTTTGTTTAAATAACTAATTGTAATTTAGTAATAGAAATTTTTAATCTTATAAAAATAACGATTCTATTTAATAATTGTTGATTTAATAAATTTAAAGGTGAAACCATGCATCACTACGACCCAAGCAGCGAAATACAGGATTATTTAGTATTTGGAGAATACGGGGACGTAAATCCGTCTATAACGGATTCATCAACTTATACATTTCTTAATCCACAAACTATGAATGAATTGTTTGAACATGAAATTGAGGGATGTTTTCTTTATTCGAGGCATTGGAATCCAACAAATAAATACCTTGCACAAGCACTTGCAAAATTAGAAGATTCCGAAGCAGCAATTGTAACTGCATCGGGAATGGCAGCAATTAGTTGCGCAATACTTCAACTTTGTAATACTGGGGACGAGATAGTATCAGGTAGGACAATTTATGGCGGTACCTATGCGTTCTTTAAAAACTTTTTACCTAAATACGGAATTAATGTAAAGTTCGTTAACACTCAAGATTTGGACGCGGTAAAATCAGCAATTACTGATAAAACAAAAGTTATATATTGTGAATCAGTAAGTAATCCATTATTGGAGGTTGCCGATATCCCGAAGCTTTCTCAATTAGCAAATCAACATAACATAAAGCTGATGGTTGATAATACTTTCAGTCCAATTATTATTTCTCCGATTCGTTTGGGTGCGCATATTGTTGTGCATAGTTTAACAAAATTTATAAATGGTACAAGCGATTGCGTTGCGGGTTGCGTTTGCAGCACTGATGAATTTATTACACAGCTTACAGATATAAATTCAGGGGCATCAATGCTTCTTGGTCCTGTGCTTGATAGTTATAGAGCAGCATCAATTATGAAAAACATTCATTCGCTACATATCAGGATTAAGAAGCATAGTGAAAATGCACAATACCTTGCGGAGAATTTTGAAAAGCTTGGCTGTAAAGTTTTTTATCCCGGATTGAAATCGCATAATGGATACAAACTTCTGAAGGAAATTATGAATGAAGGATTTGGATTCGGCGGTATGCTTGCAATCGATGCCGGAACAACAGAAAAGGCAAATGAGTTTATGGCAAAAATGCAACAAGAAAAAGTCGGATATCTTGCTGTTAGTTTGGGTTACTTTAAAACTTTGTTTTCATCACCGGGGCACAGCACTTCATCTGAAATTCCCGAGGAAGAAAGAAAAGCAATGGGATTAAGTGAAGGGCTTGTCAGAATTTCCATTGGATTAGACAATGATATTAAAAAAACTTTTGAAAGGATCAAAAAGTGTTTGAACGAAGTTGGATTGTGCAAATAAAATTTTATTTCAATTAACATATACAATAAGCAGATCCAATTTTCTAAATTGAAGTTGCATAATAAAATTTTACTCCGGTTTAAACAAAGCACAAACTGCCCCGGCAGGGTCTTGTATTACACAATACCTCCCGTAGCCAGGCATATTTTTGGGATCAACAATTACTTTGCCTCCAAGTTGAATACAAGAATTTGCGCTTTTATCAACATCTTCAACTGTTATGTATATTAACCATTGTGGTGGAAGTTTTGCATTTGTGCCGCGAGCGTGGCAGACTCCAGCGGCAACCTTTCTACTTTCAGGTGCAATCATTGTAAAGTCATCATAATCACCCATTGATAATCCTTCAGGAATCCATCCCACAACTTTTGCATAAAAATCTTTTACTTCTTCTGCCTTTGGGACTGTTAAATCGCACCAGGTTATTGAACCTATTTCAGGTTTTTGTTTTTCATTCATAAGAATTCCCAAAATTATTTTATAAAAATTATAATGAACCAGTAAACAATCGTGAGTGCAAAAACTCCCCAAAATGGAATGCTGTTTATCCATTTAAACAAACCAACACCAATCCCGATGATAACGCCAATGACAAGATTGTGGATTGCATATCCATAAAGCATCCCAACTAAGATACCTAAAGCCAAATCAATGATTTTAAGTTGTAATTTTTTTTGTTGAATTAGTTGTTCGCGCGATAACTCCATAATTTCCTCAAATGATGTAGTTAATACTTAAGAAAAAATATTGAGGAATACAATTGTATGAATCAAAAAATAATTAATAGTTAGTGAAAAATTTTAATAAATATTCTTTTTTAATGTTCTGTACATTGGTTTTATTCAGTGTGAAAGCCGGAGTATTTAACAATTTATTTTGATATTTTAGAATCAAGTGTTCAATAACAAAAGGTAAAAAATTGTTTTTAAAAGATTTCAATAAAACGGCAATGATCTTTAAGGATCAACAGCTTGGTTACAACGAATTAATTGGCAATGTAAATTCATTTTCATCATTCCTTCCATCTGATAATTTAAAAAAAGTTGCTCTCTTTTCTGAAAATCGTCTTGAGTGGGTTTATGCTTTTTATTCTATCTGGAAAAAAAACGCTATAGCTGTACCGATAGATTATTTATCTTCAAAAGAAGATGTTGCATTTATTTTAAATGATTGTAAGCCTGAAGTAATTTTTTATACTGATACAACTAAAGAAATTTGTAATAAAGCCGTCGAACAATTGGATTATAAAATTGAAAAGATTAATCTCGATGAAATAAAAATTGGAGAATCAACTAACAACCAGCCTTTTCCAGATCCAAATCCAAATGAAACAGCTGTAATTATTTACACCTCAGGTACAACTGGTTCACCAAAAGGAGTAATGCTTTCTTATGATAACCTTCTCGTTAATATTGAAGCTGTAACAACTGATGTTAATATTTATACGATTAATGATCGTACGATGGTTTTACTTCCTCTTCATCATATCTTCCCATTAATGGGAACATTAGTAATTCCATTAAGCGTTGGTGGTACAATTGTTTTCTCACCATCAATGGCTTCTGATGATCTTATGGCAACATTACAAAACAAAATTACAATCATTCTTGGTGTTCCGCGTTTGTATAACTTGATCAGAAAAAGTATTATGGATAAAATAAATGCAAGCGGAATTGCTAAGCTGCTTTTTAAAATAGCGCAAAAAAGAAATTCTTTAAGTTTTTCTAAAAAAATCTTTGGTTCCGTACAAAAAAAGTTTGGCGGACATATTAAGTTTTTAATTAGTGGCGGTGCGGCTTTAGATAAAGAAGTGGCAAAAGATTATTTAACACTTGGTTTCGAAATTCTTGAAGGTTTTGGAATGACTGAATGCGCCCCGATGATAACTTTTACACATCCGGGAAAAGTTTTACCTGGTTCTGCAGGTCAGCCATTAAAAACAAATGAAGTAAAAATTATTGAAGATGAAATAGTTAACCGTGGTAGAAATGTAATGCAGGGTTATTACAATCGTCCGGAAGAAACTGCTGCTATTTTAAAAGATGGATGGCTTTACACTGGTGATTTAGGCTATCTTGATGATGATAAAAGAATCTTTATCACTGGAAGAAAAAAAGAAATTATTGTTTTATCAAACGGTAAAAATATAAATCCGGAAGAGATTGAAAATAAATTACTTGAGATGAGTGAAGTAATTACTGAGATTGGTGTGTTTGAAAAAGCTGATATGATTCACGCAATTATTTATCCTGATTATCAGAAAGCAAAGCAGCTTGGTATTGATGATGTTGAAGAAATGTTGAAGTGGCAGGTAATTGATAAATATAATCAGACAGTTACCCCATATAAAAAAGTAATGAAGCTTAGTTTAATTAAAGAACCTTTGCCGCGCACAAGATTACTTAAGCTTAAAAGGTTTTTGCTTCCAAAGCTTGAATCTATTTCAAAGGAAAAATTAGAAACAATATCCGAACCTGATTTTCAAGAGTACAGCTTGATAAAAGATTTTTTGCAACAGCAGAAAGAAATAACTATTCATCCATCAGATCATCTTGAAATTGATTTAGCCCTTGATTCGCTGGATAAAGTAAATCTCGGGGTTTATCTTGAAACTAATTTTGGTATTAAATTTACTGAAACCGAACTTGTTGGATTTCCTAATGTTGTTATGCTTGCAGAAAGTGTTAGGGATAAAAAAACAAAATTAAGTGTCGAAGCCATTGATTGGGGAAAAATCTTTAAGGAACAGCTTAATCTTGAACTGCCAAAAAGTTGGTTTACTTATAACATTATGAAAAATGGTGCAAAGATTTTTCTAAAACTATATTTCAAATTAAAGGCAGAAGGTTTGGAAAATATCCCTGAAGGGCCATTCATTCTTGCCCCGAATCACCAAAGTTTTTTTGATGGTCTGTTTGTAACAGTATTCTTAAAAAATAATTTGATGAAAAAAACTTACTTTTATGCAAAAGAAAAACACATACGAAATAAATTTTTAAAATTTATTGCAGCTAAAAACAATGTTATTGTTATGGATCTAAATGATCTTAAAACATCACTGCAAAAAATGGCAGAAGTATTAAAACGCGGTAAAAATATTATAATCTTTCCTGAAGGAACACGAACGCAAACTGGTGAGATAGGCGATTTTAAAAAAACATTTGCAATTCTTAGTCGTGAATTAAATATTCCGATAGTCCCAGTGGCAATAAGCGGAGCTTATGATGCACTGCCGCGAGGAACACATTTCCCCAGACCATGGAAAAAAATTAATATAAAGTTTTTAAAACCTGTTTTACCTGATAATCTTTCTTATGATTCGATAAAAGAAATTGTTCAAAATAAAGTTTTAGAACAGCTGAAAAGGTAATAGATTTAGTTTGATATTAATCGAATGTCATTCTTATGAAATGTGAAAGTGCATTTTAAATTGTTTTTATATACTCTTGTTTTTACAGGTAGTAATCTGTAATAACTCTAAACAATATTTTATTCAAAATATTTTTAATTCATGAAAAAAATAGGCTTAATTTTAATATTAATAATCATTTTGCCTATCACTTTCCTGCTTGTGAATGAACTTGGAAAGTTAAGTGAAAACGAAAAAGTTCTTGAGCAAATCTATAATAATCAACTCCAAGCTATTCTGTTTTCGGTAAATCAGTATTCGGAAGATGTTGTAAGATCAACGGCGAACACTATTATTTCAAATACTGGATCAGGTTCCAATGATAATGCTGAAGAAAAAAACTTAAAATTAATACTTGATGAGAACAAAAAATTTACATTGTTTTTTGTTACGGATAGCATCAACTCAGACAACATCAGATTCTATTTCAGGAAAAACGAAACACAACCAAACATTGATTCCCTTTCAAAATATTATAGAAAAATTCTTTTACAAAATGATTCTATCATAAATAAACTTTACACTTACCGCGAACAAGGCTACATAAAAATTGATCCAATTCAGCTTCCCGAATCAACAAACGAATCCTTATTAATTTTTACAGGTTCTAACCAATATTCAAAAAGAATTTATGGAATGGTAATCAATCCGCAAGATTTTATTACACAAACATTATCCTCAAGATTGCAGGAAGTTGCGAAAAATGAATTTATAATTTCAGTGATTAATCCAAAAACGGGTTATCAGTATAATTCTACAAAAGATTTTAAAAGGCAGCCGGTACAAGCTCAAAAGGCTTTATGGATTTTCCCAGATTATAACCTCGGGATATCTCTTGTTGGAAAATCAATTGAAGGGCTTGTTACCGAACGGGCGATGAACAATCTGGTCTTAATTGGAATATTGTTAATTGTTTTGATTGTTGCGGTGTGGTTTGTTTACAGATCTGTTAAAAAAGAGTTGGAGCTAGCACAGGCAAAAGCTGATTTTGTTTCAAATGTGTCTCACGAGTTACGCACTCCGCTTGCATTAATAAGTATGTTTGCAGAAACTCTTGAAATGGATCGTGTAAAAACTGAGGAGAAGAAAAAAGAATATTATTCAATCATAAGTCATGAATCTAATAGATTAGGAAAAATTGTTAATACAATCTTAAATTTTTCTAAAATGGAAGCTGGTAAGCGGAAATTTAATTTTGTTGAAGAAGATTTAAACGAAGTAATGATTCAAGTTTATCAAAATTACAGTTATCATCTTTATAATAAAGGATTTGAATTTGAATATGAACCCGGTATTGGCATCCCAAAAGTCTTAATTGACCGTGAAGCCGTATCCGAAGCAATTGTTAACCTGATTGATAACGCAGTTAAGTATAGCGGTGAAACTAAGTTTATAAAATTGGTAATTGGTAAGGAAAAGGATTTTGTATTTCTTGAGGTTATTGATAAGGGAATTGGAATTCCGGAAACAGACTGTAAAAAGATTTTTGATAAGTTTTATCGTGTCTCATCTGGTTTAGTTCATACAACAAAAGGTACCGGGCTCGGGCTTTCACTGGTAAAACAAATCATGGATGCGCATAAAGGGAAAATTGATTTAAAAAGTAAATTGGGTTATGGGAGTAGTTTTAAGTTGCTATTTCCAATAAATAATAAAATATCTAATGGAGAAAAAAGATGACTAAAATTCTGGTTGTTGATGATGAACAAAATATGCGAACAGGAGTAAAAGATAATTTGGAGTTTGAAGGTTATGATGTTGAAACTGCAGATGATGGTGAGCAAGGTTTAAAAAAAATTATTGATAATAATTATAATTTAATTATTCTTGATGTGATGATGCCGAAAAAATCCGGATTTGATGTATGCAAAGAAGTACGCAAAGCAGGAATAACTACTCCGATTATTTTGCTTACCGCAAAAGGAGAAGAGATTGATAAGGTTGTTGGTTTAGAAATTGGTGCTGATGATTATGTAACAAAACCGTTTAGTTTACGCGAACTTCTTGCAAGAGTAAAAGCAATTTTGCGCAGAGGTGAAAATCTTGTAATGAATGAATCTGCACGTGAAGTTAAGATTGGCAAGCTTGAAATAAACTTTGATGGATACAAAGCAAAATCAAATAATAAAGATGTACAATTGTCTCACAAGGAATTTGAAATACTTCATTATTTATGGAAGCGAAGGAATTCTACTATAAGTCGTGATGATTTATTAACAGAGGTTTGGGGTTACGATGAAAATCCCACAACGCGTACAGTGGATAATTTTATTATGAAACTACGGCAAAAAATTGAAAACGATCCTAATCACCCACAAGTGATTTTAACTGTGCATGGGATTGGGTATAAGTTGATTTTATAAAATTTTTAATGTTAAATGATCAATGTTAGATTTTTCATTGATTATCAAATACCATTCTTAATCCTTCATTCCCATGACATTTCTTTACATCTCTTTACGAAGAGGTGACACCACTGACAATTGAGAAAGCTACGTTTGTACCAGAAGCTTAGATTTAATATTAATTATTTATTTCTCAGGAGGTATAAAATGAAAACAACATTATTACACAGTTTAGAAAAGTTATACTTTGCATTAGTTGCAATACTTTTCGTTCTATTGGTTACAGATACTTTTGGACAAAAACAGAAAGTTTCTGATTTGGCAAAAAATAAATTTGCATTAGAAAATTTGATTGACGGAATTCATTCAGAAAATCATGGTGTAAGAGAAAGTACAATTTATTTTGCAGGACAGTACAGATTCATTGATACGGAAAATGCTTTAATCGAACAGCTTAAAGTTGAAAAAGATTCCGACATAAAGGTTTTAATTGGTTTGGCTTTATTCAGAATGAATAGCGAAAAAGGTATGAATGAATTACAAAAACTTGCTTCAGTTGATGAAAATCCGAGAGTACGTAGATTGAGCCTGGCTATTTATAATGAGTATCTGGTTAGCAATTCCCACAGAACTGCAGATGTTGAGTAATGAGAAGTTTTAATAAAAATAATTATTCTCTTCACACTGAGCGAAGTCGAAGTGTGACTTTTTCTAATACTTGGTTATCGGTCATCCTTCGACTTCGCTCAGGAGAACTTTGGTTTAACTCAGAGCCCCCCTTTTTTATCTACTTCTCTCCGAAATATCTTCAACTTGTTCCCAAACTCTTAATAAATTTCCACCAAGTATTTTTTGAATATCGTCATCAGAATAACCGCGTAATAATAGTTCATAAACAAGGTTTGGATATTTTGAAACGTCTTCCAATCCAATCGGAAGCAAACCACCGGTCCCATCAAAATCTGAACCGATGCCGACGTAATCAATACCAACTAAATTTTTAACATGATCTATTTGGTTTGCAACATCTTTTACTGTCGCTTTAAAAGAGGATTTTCTTTCCAATAATTTTCTTCAAATTTCCAAGCGGAGTCTGTTTCAGAACTAATATTGTTCTGCTTTAAATAGTTCTTAATATATTCATCACCTCTTGTGTACTGTTGATAAATATCGTTTCGAAGAAAGAAACTTGCGAATCCAATTTGAATTACTCCGCCGTTCTTTGCTAAGACTTTTATCATTTCATCGCTAATGTTTCTTTCATAACCTGGCGTAAAAAATCTGCAGCACGAATGCGAAGCAATAATAGGAGCTTTAGTAAGTTTAATAACATCATAAAAAGTACTGTCACTAACGTGAGAAATATCAACCATCATACCCAAACGATTCATTTCCTTTACAACTTCTTCACCAAAAAAACTTAATCCATTCCATGTTCTTACTGAGTCGTTTGCAGAATCACAAATGTGGTTCCATTTGTAATGTGCAAGAGTTACGTAACGAATTCCTTTATCATAAAATTCTTTTAAGTTTTCTAATTTATTTTCGATGGGAGAGCCATTTTCCAAACCCATTGCCAACAAAATTTTTCCTTTGTTTAATTGTTGCCGTACCTCGTAAACAGATTTTACAAGATTGAACTTCTCTGGCCAAGTGCTGACGACTTTATAAACAAGACTTATCAGAGAATCAGCATTTACTTTTGATTTTCCGGTCCCTTCTAAACCTGGCGAAGTGTAAATAGACATAAATGCAAGATCAAGTCCGCCTTTTATTGCTCTGGGATAATCTACTTCACCAATTGTAGTGTCTGTGGAAACGTCAAACCATCCATCGTAAAGCCAGCCGGGCAAGTCTATGTGTGAATCTGCTATTAAATATTTTTTGCAAAGACGTTCCGCTTCTTGAAAGAGAGTTGAATTAATTAATTGATTTTCAGTTTGTGGAATAGCTGTTCCCATAAAAGAAAAAAACAATAGTAATAATAAAACGTTTTTCATTTGTACCTTTAAGAATTCTGATTTATTTCGTTTAGAAAATAGTTAATTTGAAATATCTCTCAAATTAATACCATGACATTTTTTTACAATTGTTTACGTTTAAGTGATAATATTAATGATTAAATAATTTAGGTTTGAAGTAAGAAAATTTTATTAAATATATGAATCTTATAAAAATATTAAGAACCGTTTTACTGCTCCAATTTCTGTTGATTACAGGATGTGTTGAATATCATGATCAGCCAAATAAAAAAGTTAATACGGAAAAAGAAATACTTGATTTATCCGGTCGATGGAAATTTAGTATTGGGGATAATTCGAAATGGAAAGACAAAACATTTGATGATAAAAATTGGGAAAAAGCATATGTTCCCTCATCGTGGGAAAATCAAGGATTTCAAGGTTACGATGGTTTTGCGTGGTACCGGACAGCATTCAAATTATCACCAGGAATTTCAAAAAAAGATATTTATCTTGTTTTAGGATATATTGATGATGTTGATCAGACCTTTATTAATGGGCATTTAATCGGAGTTTCCGGTGACTTTCCTCCAAACTATCGAACAGCTTATAATGCGTTTAGAAAATATTACATTCCAAAAGAATATCTTAGCGAAGACGGAGAAAATATTATTGCGGTAAGAGTTTTTGACGATGAACTTGAAGGCGGAATAATCAGCGGGGAAATTGGATTATACACTTATGAAGGTGGATTTGAACCTGATATAAATCTGAGCGGAATTTGGGATTTTAAAACTGGTGATGATTCCTCATTCATTAAAAATGTTAAAGATGAATCAAACATAATTAAAATTATGGTACCTGCACATTGGGATATACAGGGTTTTAATAATTATGATGGATTTGCCTGGTACAAAAAAGCATTTTATCTGCCTAAAACTTTTGAAGGCGAAAGTATGATTTTACTTCTTGGGAAGATCGATGATATTGATCAAACCTTTGTGAATGGTATTCTGGTCGGTTCTACAGGTAACTGGAACTTCAGATCAACACCGGTAGAGTTTGATAAAAATGAAGAGTGGATGCAGAACAGAGTTTATTCTGTTCCACAAAAACTATTAAAATTTGGCAGTATAAATTCTATTGCTGTAAGAGTATATGATGGGTTTAAAGATGGCGGTATTTATGAAGGTCCAATCGGGTTAATTACACAGAGTAATTATAGAAAGTCCTTTAGCAGCAATTAAATTTTATTCGGTTTTATTCTTGATCTCTTTTGTGACATAATTAAGAACAAGTAAATAAGTAATTGTTATCCCAAAAGATGAAAATAATACATCTGAAGTATAATGTGCGCCTATAATAACCCGACTTACAGAAACAGCAACTGCCCAAATTATTATTAGTGCTTTAAAAACAAATCTTTCACGATAAGATTTATCAACAAACAACACAAACAGTGCAATCATCATCCAGCCCATAGCAGAATGACCGGAAGGGAAGGAATCGTTGCCGGTTATTCCCTGAGGAATGTACCAAGCAGTAAAATTTGAATAATTTTCCACAAGGTTTCTAAATCTTACTCTTCCCCAAAATATTTTTAACGGCTCAACAAAAAGTAAATAACCAAATAAAAACATATTAAAAGAAATTCTTGAAAAGAGAATAGCTTTCTTTGAAAACTTATAATGTTTTCTGTAAAGAAATGTGATAAATATATTTAATAGAATAGAACTAAGATAAAAGTAATTTTTATTGGAATTAAAAAAGGTGTAGTTTCCACTAAATCCATTTGATAAGACGAAAAAAATATAAATTGTAATCAGTGAACACGTTGTTAAAAGAAATGAAGTAAACAAAATCTTTTTTGAATTTGATGATGATCTTAGTGTTACTATATAAATATGAGATCCTATTAATACCACTAACAAACCGGGAATTTCTCCAAACTTCTCTAAAAAAATTGCCCATCCGGCATGTGGATTGTATAGGATTACTGAAATCCACAAGTCAGTTGATTCCAATAAAAAGGCAACAATTATCCATACTATTAACAGATAAATAACTATTCTTTTATTTGATCTCTTCTTCAAAAATTTCTCTTAATTTTATAACAATTTAATAATTGGATTATTAAACAACTAATAGTTATTTCGTGTACAGTCTCCGTAAATATTTTGAGGTAAGATAATTAAAACACTTTTCCCTAAACATCTATCATACATCACTTCTTATCAATTATTACAATATTATATTTAACTAAAAGATAATAATAATCATCATTATAATAACTTCTTTGTTGACGAACATCATTATTTGATAAATATAAGCTATTAGAAAAAAAATTTCTAAATACAGGTTATCTATTAAAAATTTTATTAACTTTTCCAAAGTTAAAATTATCCATTGGAGGTTAAATGAATTCAATTTCCATTAACCCTGCAAATCTTTATCGGCTTCCTTGGACTTTACCAGACAACGGCATCTCGTGGCTTGAACCAACCGCTCGCTGTAATCTTAACTGTTACGGCTGTTACAGAAAAAACATTAAAGATTCTCATAAATCTATGGAGCAGGTAAAACATGAGTTGGATGTATTTCAATCTTTAAGAAAAACAGATTGCATATCAATTGCTGGTGGTGAACCGCTTCTCTATCCTAACATTGTGGATTTAGTTTCAAATATAAAATCCCGCGGACTTAAACCAATAATCAACTCAAACGGAATTGCATTAACAAAAGAATTACTGCACGAATTAAAAAAAGCTGGTGTGTTTGGTTTTACCTTTCACATTGATAGTAAACAAGGACGCGGGCGCGGACCTGAGTGGGAAGGCAAAAATGAACTTGAATTAAACGAACTCAGATTATACTATGCCGAAATGCTTGCTTCTGAAGGAGGAATTGCATGCTCATTCAACTCTACTGTTTATGGTGATACACTACAATATGTGCCGGAGTTAGTTGCCTGGGCACAAAAACATATCAATATAGTTCATACAATGGTATTCATTCTGTTTCGTTATATAACGCCTGATTTACCGTATGATTTTTACGCTGGAGATAAAAAAATTGTTTTTGATGATATTCACTATCATTCTGATAAAGAAGAAGTAACGAACTTAAAATCGCCACAAATAGTTGCAGAAATAAGAAAAAAATTTCCAGACTTTACTCCGGCAGCTTTCTTAAACGGTACTCACAAAGCAGATGATTATAAATGGCTATTAACAGAGCGCATCGGAACTAACGATAAAATATTTGGGTACTTAAATAATAAATTTGTAGAAATGGTAATGGAATTTTATCATTATAAAAATGATCGCTATTTATCTTACGCATCTCCTAAAACACTTAGTTTAGGCAGAGCTACAATCTTTAATTTTTGGGTTATTAATAAAAGTGTTAGAAATGCACTAAAAAAATATCTCGGGTATTTAGCTAAAAATCCTTTTAAAATTTTCAAAAAAGTTTATATGCAATCAATAATGATTATACAACCTGTTGATTTTATGCCGAATGGTGATCAGAGTATGTGTGATGGATGTCCGGATATTACTGTTTGGAAAGACAAAAATGGAAAAGATCAGTTGGTATGGTCTTGCAGGCTTGAGGAACCAATGCAGTATGGCGAGTTCTTGCATACTGTTCCTAAAAATTAAATTCATTTATTAATAAGGAGAAAGTGATGAAAGTAAAAGATGTAATGAAAAAAGAAGTAAAAACAATATTGCACGATACTCCTTTGCGCATAGTTAATCAAACATTTCAGAAATACAATTTAAGCTATCTTTTTGTAGTGAATGAAAAAAAAGAAGTTGAGGGGGTAATTACTTATTCAGATCTATTTAGATTAATTCTTCCGTCTTATCAAAAAGTTATGGAAGAAGGTTTACTTTGGCTGTCCCCTGAAGTGATTGAAAGCCAAGCTCACGATTTGATGAATAAATCTGTTAAAGAATTTATGAAGAAAAAAATTATTAGTGTCCATCCAGATGAAATGGTATTTAAAGCAGGGGCTGAAATGATTGCAAACAGCATTAAGCAAACTCCTGTCATTGAAAATAATATATTAGTTGGTGTGATTAGTTTTCATGATATACTTTGGGAATTGTTGATGATCAATAAATAAAATGATTTCTCATCCGAAATTAAAAAAATAGATTTTTACAATTGGGATGGAGTAATTATGAATAACAGATATAAAAATATTGTCGAGAGTCTAATGGCTCTCGCTGATATAAAAGTAAATGGTAGTAATCCCTGGGATATTCAAGTGTATAATGAAGGATTTTATAAACGAGCCGTTACGGAAGTAGAATTGGGTCTTGGTGAATCATATATGGATGGCTGGTGGGATGTTGAAAAACTTGATGAGATGATTTACAGAATTATTCGTGCTGATTTACAAAATAAAGTTAAACATAATCTTAAAGTCGCTTTGCAACTTGCTGGATTTTATATAATCAATATGCAAGCCAGGCGCCGGGCTTTTATAATTGGTGAACGACATTATGATTTAGGTAATGAGCTTTTTAAGAATATGCTTGATAAAAGAATGAATTATAGCTGTGCATATTGGAAAGATGCAAAAACTTTAGATGAAGCACAGGAAAACAAACTCGATTTGATTTGCAAAAAACTGTATCTCCAACCCGGTATGCGGGTACTGGATATCGGCTGTGGTTGGGGTGCTTTTGGAAAATTTGCTGCTGAAAAATATGGAGTTGAAATTGTAGGTATTACTGTATCAAAAGAACAAGTTACTCTTGGGAAAGAATTATGTAAGAATTTACCTGTTGAGTTTAGATTGTTGGATTATAGAGAAGTAAATGAAAAGTTTGACAGAATTGTAAGTGTCGGGATGATTGAACACGTCGGCTATCGTAATTACAAGGATTGCTTTAAGATAGCTGCAAAAAATTTGAATGACAATGGATTGTTTTTACTTCATACAATTGGGGAAATCCGTTCTGTTAAGAACACAGATGCCTGGACACATAAATACATTTTCCCGAATGGAATGCTGCCATCAATTGCACAGCTTTCAAAAGCAGTTGAAAATATATTCACCATTGAAGATTTGCATAACTTTGGTGCAGATTATGACAAAACTTTAATGATGTGGTTCGATAACTTTGTAAATAGTTGGGATAAAATTAAAGATAAATACAATGAACGCTTTTACAGAATGTGGAAGTACTTTTTACTTTCAAGCGCCGGAGCTTTTAGAGCACGAAAAAAAGAACAACTATGGCAAATTGTTTTATCAAAAAATGGAGTTTTGGGTGGATATCAATCTATACGCTAATAGGATACTTTTTTTTGCTTTTGCATGGTTTAAGTTTGGATCTGTCTTTATGTCTATGAAATAGTTCTTTATTAAACAATTAAACCTAGGTAATTAAATCAAAAAGGGAATCAAAATGGGAAAAAGTAATTCTTTGGCCGTATTGATGTTTATTATAATTCTTGGCATTGGCGTTCTATTAGCTTATGTCATGTATATACCCACAGCTTCTTTAGTTAGCATATTGGTTGCTGTAATTTCATTTATTGTAGCTGTCTTAGTTGCTTCTGCAATTAAAGTTGCAGATCAATGGGAAAAGGCGGTGGTATTACGATTGGGCAAGTTCTATGCCCTCAGGGGTCCTGGTTTGTTTTTAATTATTCCAATCATCGATGTGATAGTATACTGGATAGACACGCGCGTAATTCCCACTTCCTTTACAGCAGAGAAGACACTTACCAAAGATACCGTGCCAGTGGATGTAAATGCAGTGTTATTCTGGAAAGTTATGGATCCCAAAAAAGCAGCGCTTGATGTATCTGACTATAAAGTCGCTATAGGTTGGGCATCCCAAACGGCTCTGCGTGATGTAATTGGCAAAACCATGCTTTCGGAAATGCTGGAAGGTAGAGATAAGATTAGTAAGGTGTTGCAGACAATTATTGATGAACGTACCGAACCTTGGGGTATTAATGTTATTTCGGTGGAAGTTAAAGATGTACTAATTCCTCCAAATTTAGAGAATGCAATGTCGATGCAGGCTCAAGCAGAACGAGAACGCCAAGCCAGAGTAATTTTGGGAGATTCAGAGCGACAGGTAGCAGAGAATTTTGGTATAGCAGCCGAGACTTATTCCAATAATCCTACAGCGCTTCACTTAAGAGCTATGAACATGCTTTATGAGGGTCTTAAGGGAAACAACGCTACTATTGTAATTGTACCAAGTTCAGCCGTAGATACTATGCAACTTGGCAGCATGACCGGGTTCACAGCGCTGGCAATGGGAATCGGTCAGGATAAAGTGAATAAAGAAAAATTGAGCGAACCAATGAAAGCATAATAGATTTATAAAAAAATGCTCTCGTACAGATGTAGAAAGAATGCTTGGCTAATTCTGTAACGGATTATTTTATGCTTGAAAAATAAAATTAGTGTAGTGTTTGGTAGAATAACTTTTTTATTAGATGGATGATTCCATAATTTGAATATTTGCCAAAGACATTTCTAGTGAAGGATGATAAATGATAAAATATGTTCCCTTATATCAAAAGAATGGAGATCCAGAATCTTGATGTCCTTTGTTCGTTATTCATTATTAACCTTTTGGTTCTGGCTTGCCCAGGTTTGGATGTACTAATGCAAAATATCCTGATTGTTTATATGACATTGGTTGATGTTCCTCATCCTCAATTGCGGGGAAAAGTTGTTCCTGCAATTGTTCTTAAACATAGTATAAAAACTTCCTCCAAGGAAATAATTTTATTCTTAAAAGATAAAATTGCAAAATTTAAAATTGTTAAAGTTATTAAGTTCTATCCAAGCCTACCATTAACTCCAACAGACAAAGTTATTAAATACCGATTAAAAAATGATTTAATTAACTATAGAGGTTAAACCATGCATCCAAAAATTTATAACGAAGCACAATTAAAAATTCAATCTGAAATGCGCACATTTGTAAAAGATGATATACCACGTCAACTTTTATTAGATATTGATGCAGAAAAAATTAGATATCCAAGGGAATTTATTGAGAAAGCAGCATATAAAAATTTATTGGGATTAAGATTTCCTAAAGAATTTGGTGGACGCGGATTAGGCTGGAAAGAAGAAGTCGTCGCTTTGGAAGAAGTTGGTGTGTTGGGAACAGCGCTGCCTTGTCTTTATTCCTTAGTTAGTATTGTTGGTGAAGCAATAAATAAATTCGGTACAAAACAGCAAAAAGAAAAATATCTTTTACCAATGCTTGCAAGTAAATTAACAACTGCCGAGGGTTTGACTGAACCGCGTGGTGGCTCGGATTTTTTTGGTGCAACAACTACTGCAAAAAAAGAAGGTGATTACTATATGCTTAATGGACAAAAAAGATTTGTTGTTGGAGCTGAAGGTGCCGATTATTTTTTTATTTATGCTAAAACGGGCAAAGATGATAAAGGGAAGGATTCTATGAGTGCTTTTCTTGTTGATAGGACAATGGGTGTTGAAGTTGAACATATTTACGGATTAATGGGAACCAGAGGCGGCGGAACTGGCAGGATTATTTTTAAAAACTTAAAAATTCCAAAAGAAAATCTTATCGGAGAAGAAAACAATGCTATTGAAATTTTTAATCAAATGATGATACCCGAGCGAATGACAAGTGCTGCAGGTGCTCTTGGGATGGCTCGTACAGCTCTTGAAATTGCCGCCAAGTATAGCAATAAAAGAAAAGCTTTCGGAAAAAAGATCAGATCATTTGAAGCTGTTAGCTTTATGATTGCAGATAGTTTAACTAAATTAGATGCCGCAAGAGCATTAGTGCATGCAACAGCACAGGCTATTGATAATTCGGTTGATACCTCGTTACAACGGCGGCTTGTTTCTGAATCTAAAAAATTTGCTACCAATACTGCGTGGGAAGTTATTAATAATGCTATGCAAGTTATGGGTGGAATTGGGTACACAAGTGTTTTCCCTATTGAAAGATTAATGCGCGACGCCCGATTGATTATGATATGGACAGGAACAAATGAGATTATGAATCTAGTTATTCAACATGAATATTTTAAACAATTGCTCACTGCCAATGGTGAATTTGTAGAAAACAATCTTCGTGATCTGGAAAATGATGCTGTTGATTCAGAAAAATTGGAAGAAAAAGTTTATGAGTAATCTTACATAAATAAGCCGAATTTCTAAATTATACCCTGAATTAAAAAAATTGTATGCATAACCAAATTCTAAAATTCTATTTATAAATTATGGAAACATTTTTATCTATCCCTAAAGACTTAATACATTTCTTATTGGTGGTTGTATTCTCTTTACTAATTGGACTGGAACAAAGAAAACTTCATATAGATACAGAATTTGAGTTATTGTTTGGTACAGACCGTACAATTACTTTAATTGGAATTTTTGGATTTATCCTTTACGTCTTGATGCCGCAAAATCTTACTCTGTTTTTTGCAGGTGGTTTTGTTCTTTTAGTTTTGCTTGGAATTTATTATTACAACAAAATTAAAATAAAAAATCAATGGGGACTTACATCTATTATTATTGCACTAATAACATACTGTTTAACTCCGCTTGTTTATTTAGAACCAAAGTGGATGGTGATGCTTGTTGTGGTAACTGTTTTAATAGTTGTGGAAATGAAAGAGAGTTTTTTTAATTTCACAAAGAAATTTGATAAAACTGAATTTTTAACTCTTGCAAAGTTCATAATTATTGCAGGGATTATTTTACCTTTACTTCCGCATAATCCAATATCTAAAGAGTTTAATATTTCCCCATATCAAATATGGTTATCAATTGTCGCTGTATCCAGCATTTCTTACTTCAGTTACCTGCTTAGGAAATTTGTATTTCCAAATTCGGGAATTATTTTATCAGCAATTTTAGGCGGACTCTACAGCAGTACCGCAACGACTATAATACTTGCAAAAAAAAGTAAAGAAGTAGATGAAGATGGAAAAATTTCTGCAGGAATAATTGCTGCAACTGGCGTTATGTATCTTCGAATTTTAATTCTTGCCTGGATTTTTAATCCTGATGTTGCCTTATTATTATTACCTTACTTTATTGTTTTTGCTGTGTTTAGTTCTATTGTTATGGCAATAATATTAATAAAAAATAGACCCGCTAAAGAAGAAATTCTAAAATTAAACGACACAGAAAATCCATTAGAATTTAAAACGGCTCTAATATTTGGTTTACTCTTCAGTTTCTTTGCTGTTTTAACAAATATAGTTGTTACTAACTATGGGAACATGGGAGTGAATATTTTATCTTTTATTGTCGGCGTTACTGATATCGATCCCTACATCTTAAATCTTTTTCAGCGAACCGGCGGTAATATTTCTCTTCTTACAATAGTGAATGCTACTATTATTGCCTCTGCCAGTAACAATTTTATAAAAATGATTTATGCAATTATTTTAGGTAAATCAACGATTAAAAAGAAAATAGTTTTCGGTTTTATAGCGATTATAGCAGTAAATATTTTTTCCATTATTTTTTGAGAAATCCGGAAAGTTTAATTTAAGATGGTTACGCAATGGTCAATCGGTTTAATAACTTAATCAACTGAACAAAATAATAAGACAATAAAAATCATTTAACACTTTTATTAGTTCATAAATAATCAGAAAAATATAATGTCATGACAATTAGCAGATCAGTTGAAATGGAATTACAATGTCAAAATTTGGATTAGCGCTTGGCGGCGGCGGTGCAAGGGGTTTAGCCCATATCGGAATATTAAAAGTACTTGATGCTGAAAACATACCGGTTAACGCAATAACTGGATGCAGTATGGGTGCACTTATCGGCGGATTATACGCATACTATGGAAATGCAAAAAGAGTTGAAGAATTTATTTATAGTGCAATTAAAGATCCTAAATTTGTTGAACTAGGAATTGATAAATTAAGTACTAATCGTACAAAACCGGATAGGAGTATTCTTGAACCGCTGTTAAATTATGTTAATACCAGGCTTCAGGCATTTAAGGCGTTAAACAGGTTTTCATTTTTTGAAGAGAACTTATCTGAAATTATTTATGAGATTATTCCTGATAAACCAATTGAAGATTTGGAAATAAAATTTTCAGCCATTGCCACAGATCTTATTTCGGGTGAAGAAATTAATTTTACAAAAGGAAGTTTAAGGGAAGTGATAAAAGCCAGTTCGGCTATACCGGGAATTTTTCCACCAGTTAAATATCACAACCGTTTTCTTGTAGATGGAAGTGCATCCGAAAGCGTACCGGCAGGAAAAGTAAAAGAAATTGGAGCTGATAGAGTTCTGGCTATTGATGTAACTCGATACATAAAATCAGCAGAACAACCACACAATATTTTTGATGTACTTTCCAGAACAATTGATATAATGTCTTATCATCTTTCTGTGGAAAGACTAAAAGAAGCTGATCTGGTTATACATCCAGATGTAAAGAAATTATCCTGGGCTGATTTTGATATGATAGATGAGATTATCTCTGCAGGAGAAACAGCCGCAAAAGAAAATATTAATGAAATTAAAAAACTTGTTCAGCGTAACTCCTATCTTTTAGCAATTGAGCATTATGTAAAAAAAATAAAAGTGCAACCATAAATTTAGTTACATTGATGAATAGAGAGCATTTGTTAGCAAATCTAAAATCTGTTCCTGATAAAATTTGGGACGTGATAATTATTGGAGGTGGTGCGACTGGATTGGGGGCTGCTGTTGACGCAGCATCACGAGGTTTTGAAACTTTACTTGTAGAGCAATCAGATTTTTCTAAAGGCACATCAAGCAGAAGTACAAAATTAATACACGGTGGTGTTAGATATTTAGCACAGGGTGATCTTTCTTTGGTGTTTGAGGCATTACACGAACGTGGATTGCTTATACAAAATGCACCTCATTTAGTTAGAAACCAACAATTTATTATTCCTATTTATGAATGGTGGGAAGGTCCTTTTTACAAGATTGGAATGAAAATTTATGATTTTATGTCAGGTAAATTTGGCATTGGTCCTTCACAAAAAATTTCTAAAGAAGAAACATTAGAAGCAATTCCAAATCTTGATCAGAATAAATTACTTGGTGGCGTGATTTACTATGATGGACAATTTGATGATTCTCGGCTTGCAATAAACCTTGCGCAAACCGCAATTGAAAACGGTGCTACTGTACTTAATTATCTTAAAACGATTGGGCTATCTAAAGATGAAAATGGATTATTAAACGGCGTAAAATTATTGGATATTGAAAGTAATGAAGAATTTTCTGTTAAGGGAAAATCAATTATAAATGCTGCTGGAATATTTGTAGATAGCATTAAATCAATGGATCAGGAAAACTCTAAAAATTCTATTTTACTTAGTCGCGGTGTTCACATTGTACTTGATAAATCATTTCTTTCTGGTAATGCCGCAATAATGGTTCCCCACACTTCTGATGGCAGAGTTTTATTTGCTGTTCCCTGGCATAATAAAGTAATAGTTGGAACAACCGATACAGAAGTAAAAAATCCAGTTCTTGAACCGCGTGCATCGGAAGAAGAAATAAATTTTCTCCTAAAAACATCTGCGGCTTATTTGGTTAAGGATCCCGGACCATCAGATATTTTAAGTGTGTTTGCCGGATTACGCCCACTTGCAGCCAGCGATGAAAATAATATCCAGACAAAAGATGTATCAAGGAAACATCAAATAACAGTTTCACTTTCTGGTTTGATTACAATAGCGGGGGGAAAGTGGACGATTTACAGAAAAATGGCCGAAGACGTGATTGATAAAGCCATTATGGTTGCCGGACTTGATGAAAAAGAGTGTGCTACTAAACATTTGCCAATACATGGTTATTTAAATATTGTAGATTATGATGAACCACTATACTATTATGGAACAGATAAATATGAAATTGAAAAAACTTTAATTTCTTCAAATCCTGAATTGAAGGAAAAACTTCATACATCACTCCCATATTTAACCGGGGAAATCATTTGGGCAGTTCGTAATGAAATGGCAAGAAATATTGAAGATGTTTTAGCTCGCAGAACAAGAGCTTTATTTTTAGATGCAAAAGCAAGCATTGAAATTGCACCGGAAGTTGCAAAAATTATGGCACAAGAATTACATAGAGATTCTGATTGGATAAAAAATCAGATCGATGATTTTACGCAACTTGCTAAAGGGTATCTGTTTAATTATTAGTTATGCAGATAAATTCAAAAAATGAAATAATAATTGTAGCACATCGTGGTGCTTCTTATTTTGCACCGGAAAACACGATCCCATCTTTTGAATTAGCATTTAAAGAAAACGCTGATTTTATTGAAGGTGATTTTTGGTTGACGAAGGATGCTGAAATTGTATGCATACATGATCCGGATACAAAAAGAGTAACAAAAAATAAAGTTAAAATAAAAATTCGTTCAGCAACTTTATCGGACCTCAAGAAATTAGATGTCGGATTATGGAAAGGTGAAGAGTACGCAGAAATTAGAATCCCAACTCTTCAGGAAATTTTGAAAATTGTTCCTGAAGGCAAAGGAATTTATATTGAAATCAAAGATGATCGGGAAGTATTTTTAAAAAAACTTGTGGAGATACTGAAACAATCTTCCGTACCAAATGACAAAATCAGAATAATTGCATTTAACCCGAATACGGTTCAGTTAGCGAAAAAATATCTGCCCAAAATTAAAGTCTATTGGTTATTTGCATGGTATTTTTCCAAAACAAAATGTCTAAAATCCTTAGCGCAAAAAAGGCTAATGCAAACTCTTCAAACGCTTAGTTGTGATGGTATTGATGTAAACGCAGCACCTTATATTGAGGAAAGGCTATCAAAGTCGTTGCGAGAAAACAGTCTGGACTTTTGTGCATACGATGTAGAAAAAATTGATGATGCAGTCAGGTTAATTAATCTTGGAATTAATTCAATCACAACTAATTCACCTTTGAATATGAGAAATGAAATTGAAAAAGTATTTACTGAAAAAAACAAAATAGGAAAAAGTGTATTAAAAATTTAATATGAATCAAAGCTGGTCATAATTATGTCGCATAATCATAAAAGTGAATTCTCAGAGAAAAATCTATTCATCACAATGGCTCTGAATTTTTTTATATCAATTGCAGAAGTGATTGGAGGAATACTTTCAGGGAGCTTATCTCTCATCTCAGATGCTTTACATAATTTTAGCGATGGTATCGCTATAATTATCACTTACATTGCCATGCGATTAAGCAAGCGACCAAAAACTTCTAAATACACTTTCGGCTTAAAGCGTGCAGAAATTCTGGCAGCAATAATTAATGCAAGCACGCTTATTATTATCAGTTTTTTTTTAATCAGGGAAGCGATAGAAAGATTCTATAATCCATCTCAAATTACTGGTAGTTTAATGTTGATTGTTGCAACTTTAGGATTGCTTGCTAACGTAATTGGGACACTCCTGCTTAAAAAAGGTTCTGAAAATAATTTAAATATTCGTGCAGCATATTTTCATTTGCTAAGTGATGCTGTCTCAAGTCTTGCGGTTATCATTGGTGCAATATTTATAATTTACTACAAGATTTATTGGATTGACCCGCTATTAACAATTCTTATTTCGCTTTATATCTTGAAAGAAACTTATGAAATAGTAAAAGAATCAATTGATATTCTGATGATGTCAAATCCAGAGCGAATTGATTTGGATGAAATAAAAAATATTGTCGAAAAAATTCCGGGCGTAATAAATATTCATCATATTCATTTATGGAAATTAAATGATATTGAAACTCACTTTGAAGCACATATTGAAGTAGAAGATATGCAAGTAAGTGGAACCGCAGTAATTCAAGAATTGATTGAGCAAGCACTTCACGATAGATATGAAATTAATCACACAACACTTCAATTTGAGTGTGATAAATGTGAAGTAAAAAAACTTTTGTAACTGAAAACAACAAATTAAAATATTTTTTACAGGATAAAACATGAGATTAGATTGGTATAAAAAGTTGCCCAAGGGATATAAAGCGATGTTGGATTTGCAGCAAGTTGTGGATAATAGTAAAATAGAGCACAAGCTTTTGGAGCTACTTAAAATTAGAGCTTCACAAATTAATGGGTGCGCGTTTTGTTTGGATATGCATACAAAAGATGCAGTTGCAATTGGAGAAAATGAACAACGACTAAATTTATTAGCAGCCTGGCGTGAAACTTCCTTATACTCACCAAGAGAGAGAGCTGCGCTTACATGGTGTGAAGCTTTAACTCAATTACCACAATCCGGCGCGCCGGATGATGTTTATGAAGAGGTTAAAAATCAATTTTCTCCCGAAGAGTTAGTAGAGTTAACTTTAGCAATTGTAGCAATAAATGGTTGGAACAGATTAGCTGTTGGATTCAGATCGGATGTTGGTAATTATGTTTCAAAACGAAAGCTTGAATTAAAACTATAAATTAAAAATTTAGTAACAGATTAACTCATCTTACCCAAAGTTAACTTCTATGTTATTCTGTCACGATGAACCGGGACAGAATAACAACTGCTTAAGGCAAGTGGTTAAATTATGTTGCTATTAATTTTACTAAAAAATAGAGGTAAACTATGAATGAGTATAAAGTAAAAATTCTTAGTATCGAAAATGTAGCGCACGATGTAAAATCTTTAAAGTTTGAAAAGCCGAAGAGCTTTATTTTTACGCCCGGACAGGCTGCTGATGTTGCCATAAACAAACCGGACTATCTTAGTGAAAAACGTCCGTTTACTTTTACCGGACTTAACGACTGGGATTATCTTGAATTTACTATAAAAATTTATAACGATCATAATGGTGTTACTAAAGAAATTGGATCTCTTAAGACTGGCGATGAACTGATTATTAGTGAACCTTGGGGTGAAATTAGTTATAAAGGTGAAGGAATATTTATTGCTGGCGGTGCTGGTATAACACCGTTCATAGCCATTCTGAGGGCACTTAAACTTCAAAATAAAATTGGAAATAATAAACTAATATTTGCCAATAAAACTGAAGCAGATATTATACGAAAAGACGAATTTGAAAAAATATTAGGCAAAAATTTTATAAATATTTTATCAGATCAAAAATTAGATAAATATTCTTACGGTTTTATTACAGAAGAATATCTTAAATCACAGGTTAATAATTTTGATAAAATGTTTTATCTCTGTGGTCCGCCGCCAATGATGGATGCGATTGGAAAGATTCTAGAAAATTTAGGAATCAAAAAAGATCTATTGGTAATGGAAGGATTTTAAACTTTAATAAATAAAAAGATAAATATATTTACGAAAAGCCATGAAAAGATGATGGGTAAAGAGTTCTTATTGATAGAATTCGGGCATGAGGATTATCAAAAGAAACTACTAAAATTGATTTATGGTTAAAAGAAATTTCTCCACGCAATGAACTTAGAAAATGGTATAATCATACTTCTTTAATCATCTTAAGATTGAAAAACACAATAGTGTTGTTTTGATTGAAAGCTATTTCAGTTTAAAATACTATCAATATCTATTTGGCTTTTTCAGTATTTGAATTAAAGTTATTATTCATCATAATTTTTACTGCAATACATTCATATAAAGATCTGTTTGCCTGGTAATCTGAGGAATTACGTTTAACAATTCTCCATCCGTTTTGTTCATAGAATCCTTTTGAATTGATAGAATCAATAAGTTGATTTGAATTCTCCAGCATCTCAACTAAATCATTATTTTGTGTAAGCACAATTGGTTTTTGATTTAAAGTGGCAACGATGGTAACCGGTTCAATAATTACGTTTGAAAGTTGTTCTATCTTTTGTTCAACTTGTTTATTCCTGGTTTCAAGCTGAATCATTCTTGCACGTGATTCAAAGCCTACCATGTCTTTAGAACTACTTACCAGATCAAGAAGATAATTACGAATTACGTTCAAATCCTTAGCAGTATGTAAAAATTCTAAATCAGTATTTTTTTGTAAAGCTTTTGCAAGCAGGGAAACTTCCTTTAGGTAATGATTTCTCTGATTTTGAGGAACTAAATACATTATTATTATGTGAACAGGAATATTATCCTGCGCACCGTAATCAATTCCGCCAGGACTCCAACCGACTGAACAAATTAAATCTTCATCGTAAGGAACGCGTGCATGTGGACAAGCAAAACTTTTGCCTAAAGCTGTTATCGTATTTTTTTCTCTTTCAAGTACTAAGCCTGCCACATCCGTTCCATTAGGGACTGACGGAATTGCTTCAATTATATGAGCTAATAATTGTAGTGAATGAAATTTTTCATTTTCAGGTAATTCTATTAATCGTCCTTCTTGCAGGGCATCTAATAAACTATCCATAATTAATTATCTCCATATTTATTAAAGAACCAAACTTTTACTAAGTGTGTTAAAGTCGCATAAAGTAATAAGAATCCTGCAATCCAAAACCAGTAAATAACGGGTAAAGCCACAAATCCAAACGTGGCAGCAAATGGAGAATATGGCAGCCATATTCCGATAAGCATTATCAACAATGTTGTCAATGTCATTGGTAACGATGCTCTGCTACCAAAAAAAGGAATTTTGCGGGTACGAATGATATGTACAATTAATGTTTGTGTTAATAATGATTCAACAAACCAACCTGTCTGAAATAATCTTTCTAAATAATCTTTTTGTACAATTGCTGTTGATGAATTAAGAAACTGATTAGCTCCGAAAAAAAACCACATCAATGCGAATGTTGCATAATCAAAAATAGAACTGATCGGACCAATAAAAATCATAAATCTTTTTATGTTGTCAATTCTCCATTTCAATGGATTTACTACTATTTCTTTATCTACGTTATCTGTTGGAATACCGGTTTGCGAAAAATCATAGAGTAAATTATTCAACAATATCTGGATTGGTTTCATCGGTAAAAATGGGAACAGGTAGCTTGCACCAAGAACACTAAACATATTACCAAAATTTGAACTTGCGCCCATTCGGATATATTTAACAATATTTGCAAATACTTTTCTTCCTTCCAGAATTCCATCTTCAAGAACCAGTAAGCTTTTTTCAAGCAAAACTATATCCGCGGCTTCCTTGGCAACATCAACAGCAGTATCTACCGAGATACCAACATCTGAGGCACGAAGGGAAGGGGAATCATTAATACCATCGCCCAGGTATCCAACCACATGACCTGATTGGCGAAGTGAAATTATTACTTCTTCTTTTTGAGCAGGTGATAATTTTGCAAATACATCATAATGTAAGATTGTTTTAGAAAATTCCTCTGGTGAAAGTTGTTTTAACTCTTCTCCAGTTACAACACGTTCTATTTCTAATCCGACATCCTTACAAACTTTTTTTGTTACAAGTGAATTATCACCGGTTAATATTTTTACTCGTACACCGGTTTTTCGTAATGTTGCAATTGCTTCAGCAGCAGATTCTTTAGGCGGATCAAGGAAAGCAATGTAACCAAGTAGTATTAAATCTTTTTCATCATTAACATTAAAAACTTCTTTGTTTGCAGGATATTCCCGGTACGCAATTGCAAGAACTCGATAACCATTATTGTTCAGTGTCTCTGCTTCTTCATACAGATCATTACGGATCATATCAATAAGAGGATAAACTTCGTCATCAACCTGATAATGAGTGCAAACGGAATAAATCTCTTCCACAGCTCCTTTACATATTAAAACATGATCACCTTCATATTCAACAATAACGGACATTTTTCTTCTTTGAAAATCGAAAGGTAATTCATCAACTAATCGGCATCTGCCTTCTACATTGAGTTCTATATGCTCTATAATTGCGCGATCGATAAGATTTCTTAGTCCAGTTTGATAGAAGCTGTTTAAATAAGCATACTGCAGAACATCACGGCTTTCATTTCCAGTAATATCAACATGCTTTTCTAAAATGACTTTATCTTGTGTAAGTGTACCTGTTTTATCTGTGCAAAGAATATCAATAGCACCAAAGTTTTGTATAGAAGAAAGGTGTTTAACTATTACTTTCTTCTTAGACATAGTTAATGCACCTTTGGCAAGATTAACAGTAACAATCATAGGAAGCATTTCGGGAGTTAAACCAACAGCGATTGATAATCCGAACAATAAAGCTTCAATCCAATTCCCTTTAGTTATACCAACAATCATAAAAACAGCAAAAACCATGACTACCATAAATCTTATCATCAACCAGGTAAAAGCCTTTATTCCTTTATCGAAACTTGTTTCAGCCCGGTTTTCTGTAAGCTTTTCAGAAATTGAACCGAAGTACGTATTTGTACCTGTATTTACTACAACTCCACGTGCAGTACCGCTTAAAACATTGGTCCCTTGAAAACAGGCATTTGCAAGTTCAAATACAAAACCATTTGTGCTTATTAAACTCGGTTCGGCTTTTTTTTCAATTGGAAGCGATTCACCTGTGAGTAACGATTGACTTATAAAAAAATCTTTTGCAAAAATTAATCTTAAATCTGCCGGAATAATTGAACCCGCCTGAAGCAGTACAATATCACCCGGAACAATTTCAGACATCGGTAATTCTACTTCTTTTCCGTTTCTTATAAGAATTACATGTGATTGTACTCTTTTACCTAAAGCGTCAACAGCATTTGAAGATCTTCGATCCAGTACATACGACAGCCCGACGCTTAATATAATCATAAGGGTTACAATTGCGGTTGATTTTGCCTCACCGATTAATATGGATACAATGGCTATTATCAGTAATTGAATAACAAGCGGGCTTTTTAATCTATTATAAATATCGACCCAAAAACTGTAAGTTTTTGTGTGTGCAAGTTCATTATAACCAAATTCTTTTAACAGCTCTTCAGCGTTTTCCTCAGATAATCCGACTAAATTTGTCTTTAGTTTAGTTAATGCTTCATTAATACCTAACTTACAAATTTCTATAAGTCGGTTCTCATCTTCAGAAGCTTTGTGCGGTGATTTTGCAGCTTTTGAAAAAACTGATGGAGATATTTTGGAAAAAATTGAGCGTGGCATCAGCTAACTCCTCAATCAAAATTTACTATAAAAAATAACGGCTTTAATTTTAGCAGCACAAGTGTACTGGTTTTGATTGGAAAGTTTTGTTTTATCATCAGAACCTCCGACAATGATTTTACAGCGGAGATAAACCAATGAATTTTTAGGTTGGCTAAATCCGCAGAAAAGAATTATTGATTTTTGAATAACTTAAATTAGCGCCAGGTTCATCTGAATCGGGCATTTGATTTCCTTAGTTTAACTAAAATATAATGTAAATATAATAAAACATTATTCTGTATTAATACTGATTTTTAATTTATTGATATGCTATTAATAATGTAAAAAT
Source organism: uncultured Ignavibacteriaceae bacterium (assembly GCA_963809415.1). Classification (GTDB taxonomy): domain Bacteria; phylum Bacteroidota; class Ignavibacteria; order Ignavibacteriales; family Ignavibacteriaceae; genus IGN3. Next base: position 335,870 of record CAWEJJ010000004.1, read on the forward strand.
TAAGGTTTATAAACAGTGGAGTTATATTGAAGATTGAGGCGACTGGAAATTGGTCATATTTTTTTTAATTATCAGAAGTAAAAGTTATCATAACTTGAGTAAACAAAACTTGTTCTAAAATAATTATTCATACCAGAGAATCAAGCGGATTATAATAGAGATGCAGCAAACTGCGCCTCTTTTATATATTTTTTCAAATCATTTTTTCGATAGTCCAAACAAAAGCATGTATGCATTGTTCCTCTGCTTCTTTGTCTATTGCTTTTACTTTGTCAAGGAGCGGATCTACTAACTCATCCTCAATAGCAGTCATGATCACTACATTTTGTGCTGGCCAAATGTGTGTGCCCAAATGCGGTTCACCTTTTTCACTGCCTTGCCCATGAACATTTAACCAGCGGGTATATCCTCTTATTTTCAAATCCGCTAATGCATCATTTACTTCTTCAGTAATACTGTGATTAAAATCTATCATAACAATATTTGACAAACCTTTTCTCCTATCGTATATTTACGATAAACTATAAAGGAATTATAAAAATGGCAGCATCCAAAAAAGAAGGGTTTACTCAGGAAGAAATCTGGCTGGCTGATGTAGCAAAATCCCTTTCTCATCCAGCAAGGATTAAAATATTAAAGATGCTTAATGAGATGAACGCCTGTATGGTAGGAAGTCTTGTTGATAAATTACCATTAGCACAGGCTACGGTATCTCAGCATCTTAAGGAACTAAAGCGTGTTGGACTAATTGAAGGAGAGATTGATGGACCTAAAGTGTGTTATTGTGTTAATAATAAAACACTTCTAAAAGTAAAAAGTGGTTTGGATAAATTATTTAATAAAATTGGTTGTTGTTAAAATTAAGGAGATAAAAATGAAGACATCAGAAGAACTAAAAAATGTTGTCAAAAAAAAATATGGAGAGATTGCAGTCTCAGTCCCAAAATCAGGATGCTGCGGTACTGCCTCTTCTTGTTGCGTGGATAAATCAAATGTTGAATTTGTGATGATTGGTGATGAGTATAAAAATGTTGATGGCTATGTTGCCGAAGCAGACCTCGGGTTGGGTTGCGGCTTACCTACAGAATTTGCAGATATTAAAAAAGGAGATATGGTTGTTGATCTCGGTTCTGGTGCAGGGAATGATGTGTTTATAGCAAGAGCAATTGTTGGTGATGAAGGGAAGGTAATTGGAGTTGATATGACCGAACAGATGATTGAAAAAGCCAATAATAACAATGCAAAACTTGGTTATAAAAATGTTGAGTTTAGATTTGGTGATATTGAAGCGATACCTTTAGAAAATAATCTAGCTGATGTAGTTGTTAGCAATTGCGTTTTGAACCTGGTTCCGGATAAACAAAAGGCATTCTCCGAGATTTATAGAATTCTAAAACCGGGTGCTCATTTTTGTGTTTCTGATATTGTAATAATTGGCGAGATGACCGAAGAATTGAGACAATCCGCAACTATGTACGCTGGTTGTGTTTCAGGAGCCTTACAACAAAAGGAATATATTGATATCATTAACGAGACAGGTTTTGTAAATATTGGGATTAAGAAATCAAAACAAATTGATTTGCCAGAGGACTTGTTATTAAAATATCTGACAAAATCCGGGTTAAAAGAGTATAATAAATCTTTAAAAGGTATTTTTAGTATAACTGTTGTTGGTTATAAAGTTTAACATTATTTATTATAATAATTAAACACTTTATAAATCACATAGCAAGAAAATATTTTAAAAAAGACTTGACAAATAATTTTTATTTTATATTTTAGTAAGTAAGTGATTACATAATTATTTGAGTAAATAGAAAAATGACAAGAGAATCAACCGACACCAGGCAAGAACAGATTAAAAGAGCTGTATTGGAAATAATAGCGGAAGAAGGGTTGCATAACATTTCTACAAGGAATCTCGCAAAAAAAATTGGATTTACAGAAGGTGCTATTTTTCGTCACTTTTCTTCCAAACGAGATATTATTAAAGGCATAATGGATGATGTTGCAAATGATCTGATAGGATCATTACGAAGCATTGTTATTAGTCCTATAAAAACAGAAGAAAAATTGTTTAATTATCTGTGTCGTAATGTTAAGTATCTTAAAGAAAATAGGGGTATTACAATACTTTTGTTTTCGGAGGCGACCCATTTAGGGGATAAAGAACTTAAGGACAAATTAAATCAAATACTCTCTGAACAGAAGCAGTTTATAATTAAGATGGTAAAAGACGGAATTGCAGAAAGTATTTGGGATAAAAATATCAATCCAGAAGATGTAGCAATGCTTTACATGGGGATTCCTATTACGTTTAACATAGAATTGGTCCTGAATAAAAACGGCTTGAATGTAGATAACTTCTGTAAGAGAATGTTCAATTTAATTTTGAAGGCATTGAGATAATAAAAAAATTTGCCAATGCTTGTAAGTAAATGTTTACAAACAAAAAAGGAAAAACTAAAATGTTTAATCTACCAGAATGGACTTTTGAATTTCACGGACATCGCTGCCCGTTTATGCCAATCGGTTTTAGAATGGGAACTTTGGCATTGGAAAAATTAACTGTAGAAAAAAGTTTAGACCATCAAATGCATGTATTCTCTGAAATGGGTGTTGGTCATCCGCAAGGATGTATGCAGGATGGGATTATGTCTTCAACCGGGGCAACCTTTGGCAAAGGGATGATTGATAGAATGAACTACGGAAAAGTTGCTGCAATATTTTGGTATCCTGGGAAAAAAGATGCAGTAAGAATTATTCTGAAAAATGAATTCCAGGATAAACTTGCACCGCACGAATTTTTTAAATATCGCAAGCAAGGAATTGAACCTTCTGAAATTCCGGAGAATGTAAGAAAAGATATAATTGACATAGTTCTGAATGCATCGAATGAAGAGCTGTTTAAAGTGGAAATATTAAAAGATTTCAAATATGCTCCAGTCAAAAGTTCTTTCAACAAAGCAAAATGCGAAGTATGTGGAGAATATACTTTTGAAAGATACTTACGTGTAAAAGATGGAAAAAAAGTGTGTATCCCTTGTTCTGAAAGAACCGATGAAGAAGTAATTATTCATTTACCAAATATTAGATAGAGGTTAATATGTTATACCTAATAGTATCAATATTAATATTTATTGTATCATTTGTCTTTGCGATGCTGGGTTTAGGTGGTGGAATGGTTTACGTTCCAATTCTTAAATGGGCGGGCTTTTCAATGAAGGAAGTTGCAATTCCACTTGGACTTTTATTGAACGGATTGAATACACTTCTTGCGCTAATTCCTTTTTCAAGAAAAAAATTGGTTGATTGGAAGGGTGGACTTGCAATGGCAATCGCTGCATTAATCTTTTCCCCAATCGGTGCATACACTTCTAAGTTCGTTCCGGAAAAGCCATTGATGATTTTGTTTGCAATTGCAGTTGTAGTAGCTGCAGCCAGAACTCTTTGGGCTTCAAATCAAAAAGAACCGGAAGAAGTAATGCCCTTAAAGAGAAGATCAATTATTGGATCCGGAGTGGGTGCATTTGCCGGATTTGCCGGAGGTTTGCTCGGCATTGGCGGCGGTTTTATCATCGCTCCAATTTTAATGTGGATGGGATATAAAACAAAAGAAGCTGCTGCAACAACAGCTTTTGTTGTAACCTTCTCGTCATTCAGTGGTTATTTAGGACACGCAGCAGAAGGCGAAATGAATTGGACATTGACAATCTTGGTCGTGATTGCTGTAATTATAGCATCGCAGCTTGGCGCAATGTTTATGTCGGGTAAAGCAAAACCAAAAATGGTAAAGCAAGTCTATGCTGTTGTGCTTTTAGGAATTGCAGTTAAAATGATTTGGGGTGTGTTATGAGAACATCCTCTTTGCAATTCAATACGAGGGACGAAGCAATCTCATTGAATAAAACAGATTTCTTCGCTCCATTTCATTTTGCTAGCAACAACAAAAAAATTTTGACTCTAATAATATTTATGATTTTCGGTCTGCCGCTGTTTGCACAAAATAAAAATCCGGAATTTCATGGATATATTCAAAGTCGTTTTACTTATAACGATGGCAGTAGTATGAGCTTTATGGTAAGACGTGCAAAGCTTTGGCTGGATGGAAAAGCTCCAATGGCAGATAATATTTCTTACAAGATGCAAATGGTTTATCGTTCTGCGACAGATGAAAATTTTTACTTCCAGGATGCTTTTGCTGATGTGAAATGGAATTTTGGTTTTTTACGCGTTGGTAAGTTCGTTCCGGACTTTACATTGCAAAGAATGCAATCCGATGCGTTCATTCCAGTATTAGAAAGAGCAAATGTAATTAATAATTTGATTCACGGTGATAAAAGTTCAGCAAGAGAAATAGGTGTTGAAGGAAATTTTGATCTGCTACAATCAAATCTAAAATTAAGTTTGGGAATATTTAATGGTAATCAAAAGGTCCCGGGAAATAATATAAATAACAATCTTCTTTACACAACAAAGCTAAGTTACAATTTTTTTGACGTTAAAGATGATGTATTGAATATTGGGGCATCATTTGGTTACAGATATTTGGATAATCAAACATTATCTAAAATATTTCCATCGAATGTAAGCATCACTGGCAATGATTATCGCTATGGATTTCAAGCTGAACTAAAGTTAGATAAATTTGGCTTGCAAAGTGAATTTGTAAACGCAAATATCATCAATAAAAATGCATGGGGTTATTATGCTTATGCCGGTTATTATTTAAGCAATGATTTTCAGTTACTTGCACAAATTGAAAAGTACAAAGATTTAAATCCAACAACGAGTGATAATGAATGGTACCTGATTGGGTTGAATTACTTCTTCACACAAAAAAATAAATTAATGGCAGATTATAAAACTCAGTTTAATGGTAATAGTAATATCAACATTGCTGAAATACAGTATCAAATATTTTTTAACTAGTTAAAATATTTTATAAACAAAAGGAGTACTAAAAATGACAAATCCACAAGAATGGTTAGAGTTCGGACAAAAATTTCACGGACACAAATGTCCCGCAATGCCAATGGGCTTAAGAGTAGGTGCCGCGGCAATGAATAAACTTGGTGTTGATAGAGCACAGGACGGACAGATACTTGCCTTTGTTGATCTCGGCGAAGATCATTGCGCTACTTGCTATGCCGATGGTTTACAGGTAATAATGGGTACAACATTTGGAAAAGGTAACATCAAAAAAACACACAAGGGTAAATGGGCTGTTACAGTTGTAAATAGAGCGACCGGCAAAGCAGTTCGCGTTACACCAACCGCCGAAGCGATGCTTGCAAACAAACAAACTGACTTTTTCAAAGTGTACAGAGAAAAAGGAATTCCAGCAAGCAAAGTACCAAATGAAGTTGTTGATCCATTAATCAGCAAAGTAATGGCTGCACCAGAACAAATGTTGGTTAAAATTTCTGATGTATTTGATTATAAACTTGAACCGCACAAAGACAGTTTTAACGGATTTGTCTGCGAAGAATGCGGCGAAATGACAGTTGAAGGTTATGGAAGGATCAAAGATGGCAAGCATGTTTGTATTGACTGTGCTTCTAAATAATATCTAATTAAGACGGCATCTGGTAAGGATGCCGTCAATTTTAAAGGAAAATAATCGCAATGTCACACAATCATCCACACAATCACGGTTCAGAAACATCAGAGAAAAATCTGTTCATAACAATGGCTCTGAATTTTTTCATAACAATAGCCGAAGTTATCGGCGGTCTTATTTCGGGAAGCTTGTCTCTTATTTCAGATGCACTGCACAACTTCAGCGATGGTATTGCAATTATTATCACTTACATAGCAATGCGATTAAGTAAAAAACCCAAAACTTTCAAATATACTTTTGGATTAAAACGAGCCGAAATCATTGCAGCGATAATAAACGCGAGCACGCTTATCATAATAAGTTTCTTCTTAATTAAAGAAGCGATTGAACGATTTTATAATCCTTCTCCGATAACCGGAAGCTTAATGCTGATAGTTGCAACGCTGGGTTTGATCGCGAATGTTATTGGGACATTGCTTTTGAAAAAAGGCTCCGAGGGTAATCTCAATATCCGCGCAGCGTATTTTCACTTGTTGAGCGATGCTGTTTCAAGTCTTGCGGTTATAATCGGTGCTCTATTTATAATCTTCTACAAGATTTACTGGATCGATCCGCTCTTAACAATTCTTATTTCTATTTACATACTGAAAGAAACTTATGAGATAGTTAAAGAAGCTCTTGATGTGATTATGATGTCTTCGCCGGATGGGATTGATATGAATGATCTAAAGATTTTAGTGGAATCTGTAAGTGGTGTAATAAACGTGCATCATATACATTTGTGGAAATTGAATGACAACGATATTCACTTCGAAGCGCATATAGATGTTGATAATATTCCTGTCCGGGAGACAGTTGAGATACAAAAACAGATTGAACGCAAGCTGCACGATAAATATGAGATCAATCATACCACTTTGCAGTTTGAGTGTGGAAGGTGTGAAGAAATAGAGTTGATTAAAAATTAATTTGTAGATTATCTCCCCTCTAATTATATTTCGGTTAGTAACGAAATGAAATTATGAATGAATCAACAAATATATTTAAGGCGCTTTCGGATAAGAACCGGTTACGTATATTAAAGATGCTGCAAATTAAACCTCTTTGTGTTTGTGAAATAACTGAAATACTCCAACTTGCTGCTTCAACCGTTTCCCAACATCTAAGTATATTAAAGAAAGAAGGATTTATTTTAGAAGATAGGGACGGCAAATGGGTTAATTACCTGATAAACCAGAGACCTGAGGACCAAAGAATTTCTGCAGTTCTCAGTTCATTAGATTTTTGGATTGGAGATAACCAGGCGATTGAAACTGATAAACAAAAAGTTAAACTGAGCGATCGTTACAAAATTTGCGGGACATAAATTTTTTTGTTTAAAACGATTCGGTAAATAGCGAATTAAAAAAGGGAATAGAAAAAATGGATACAAAAATATTAATCCTTTGTACTGGCAACTCCTGCCGAAGTCAAATGGCGGAAGGATTTTTAAAATTCTTCGATTCAGAATTAGACGTTTATTCAGCCGGAACAAATCCATCCAAACAAGTTCATCCCAAAGCAATCCAGGTAATGAAAGAAGTCGGAATTGACCTTTCGAAAAACTATCCTAAAAAGGTAGATCAATTTTTGAACGAATCTTTTGATTATGTAATTACTGTTTGTGATAATGCAAAAGAAACTTGTCCTGTATTTTTAGGCAAGGTAAAAAATCAATTGCACATAGGTTTTGAAGATCCTGCAGAAGCAACGGGAACTGAGGAAGAAATTATTTTTGAGTTTAGAAATATTAGAGATGAAATCAAAAATGAATTTTACAAATTCTATAAAGAAAAATTAAGGAGTTAGAGAAATGTTAAACATTAAAGTTTTGGGTTCCGGATGTGCGAACTGCATTAATTTAGAAAAGCTTTGTCGTGAAGTTATTGCTGAAAATAGTATTGATGCAGACATAGAAAAAGTAACCGATTACAGAGACATAATGAGCTATGGGATTATGAGCACGCCTGGATTAATAGTAAACGGTAAAGTTGTTCTCAGCGGTAAATTACCAACAAAATCAACTTTAACACAATGGTTAATGAATGCGTTTACAAATCAATAATTTATGATAGCGAAATAGTATGAGTTCGATTACAAAAAAGCTTTCATTTCTTGACAGATATTTAACACTATGGATCTTTCTTGCAATGTTTATTGGTGTTTTTTCCGGATATCTGTTTCCGGGAATTGTAAATTTTTGGAATTCATTTCAAAGTGGAACAACTAATATTCCTATCGCAATCGGATTAATTTTAATGATGTATCCACCGCTGGCAAAAGTGAAGTATGAAGAACTAGGAGACGTTTTTAAAAATGTTAAAATTCTTTCACTCTCTTTAATCCAGAATTGGATTATCGGACCGATATTAATGTTTGTACTTGCTGTTATTTTTCTACAGAATTATCCGGAGTATATGGCTGGATTGATAATGATTGGATTAGCAAGATGCATCGCAATGGTTATTGTTTGGAACGAACTAGCGAAAGGCGATACAGAATATGCTGCAGGTTTGGTTGCACTAAACTCGATTTTTCAAGTGCTTTTCTTTTCAATATATGCTTATGTATTTCTTACAGTTTTACCTGACTGGTTCGGTTTGCAATCCTTCAAGGTCAATATAACGATCGGACAAATTGCAGAGAGTGTTTTTATTTACCTCGGGATTCCATTCATAGCCGGAATAATCACACGCTTTACACTTCTAAAATTAAAAAGTAAACAATGGTACGAGCAAAAATTTATTCCAAAGATTTCTCCAATTACGCTCATCGCTTTATTATTCACAATTGTCGTAATGTTTTCATTAAAAGGGGAATACATTGTAAAAATTCCGCTTGATGTAATTCGTATTGCAATTCCGTTGGTTATCTATTTTGTGATAATGTTTCTCGTTTCGTTCTATCTCGGTAAAAAAATTGGAGCTGATTATTCGAAGACTGCAACCTTGTCATTTACAGCCGCAAGTAACAATTTCGAATTAGCAATTGCAGTGGCAATAGCGGTTTTCGGAATAAATAGCGGAGAAGCATTTGCTGCGGTTATTGGTCCCCTTGTAGAAGTGCCGGTATTAATTAGTCTTGTAAATGTTTCACTATGGTTTCAGAAAAAATATTTTAAAAATGTGGAAGATAGAATAGTAACATCTTGATGGCTATTCTATTAAAATTTCCAATCTCAATTCTTAATTGGCAAATAAGATGAACTATATCTCAAAAAAAATTAGTAAAGAAAAAAACAAATTTCTAATCCCGATATTTCTATTATCACTATGGCTTATCCTTTATTTAAATCTTGAAAACCTGACAAATTTTTTAGTTTATCACATTTTAAACCTTTCCAAGGACGCTCATCTCACGGATGTAATATGGTTTTTCATATTTGAAGTCCCGAAGGTTCTTTTGCTTTTAGTCCTTATTGTTTTTGGAGTAGGTATTGTTCGCACTTATTTCTCGCCCGAGCGAACAAGAAAAATCCTTGGCGGTAAAAAACTTTTTGCAGGAAATGTATCTGCCAGTTTACTTGGAATTGTAACTCCGTTTTGTTCTTGCTCGGCGATTCCATTATTTCTTGGTTTTGTAGAAAGCGGTGTCCCGCTAGGTGTAACATTTTCTTTTTTAATTGCCGCGCCGATGATAAATGAAGTAGCGCTCGTTTTACTGTTCGGTTTGTTTGGATGGAAGACGGCTTTACTTTATATGTCAACCGGATTACTAATAGCAATGATTTCAGGATACATAATCGGTAGGTTAAAATTAGAAAGATTTGTTGAACCGTGGGTGTATGAAATTAAAGCAGGACATCTTGAGATGGAAGAAGAAAAAATTTCTTTTTCCGGAAGAATTACCGCCGGTGTTGATGCTGTTAAAGAAATAGTAAGCAAAGTGTGGATATACATTGTAATCGGTATTGCCGTTGGTGCCGGAATTCACGGATACGTGCCGGAAAATTTTATGGCTGGTTTGATGGGAAAAAGTGCGTGGTGGTCCGTTCCAATAGCTGTTATACTTGGTGTGCCAATGTATTCCAATGCTGCCGGAATAATCCCAATTGTTCAGGCTCTTCTGGAAAAAGGTGCTTCACTGGGAACTGTGCTTGCATTTATGATGAGTGTGATCGGTCTATCGCTTCCCGAAACTATCATTCTTAAAAAGGTTCTTAAGCTGCAATTGATTTTTATTTTTGTTGGTGTAGTGGCTGCCGGAATAATTATTGTCGGCTATCTCTTCAATCTAATCTACTAAAACTATGCTGATAAGACTGCTTACAACAATATTGATTTTCACAAGCTTAGTAAAGACAGAGCCATACGCTGATTTGAGAAAAGAGACGCATTAGAAAATTATTGAAGTCGACACAACAATTACCGTAGTGAGAGAATAAATAGAAAGGATAATTTATGAACTGGTTAAAAAATCTTGATGAAGCAAAAGAAGAATCATTAAAAACGCACAAACCGATTTTTCTTCAATTCGAAATGGACGGATGCGGCGGCTGCAAAAAACTTGAAGCCATTACATATAAAGATCAGAAAGTTATTGATGAAATGAACGAATGGTTTGTTCTGCTTAAACTTGATTTGATAAAAGATAGAGAAGTTCGCAAATTACTTGGAGCTTATTGGACACCTGCAATGTACTTTCTTGATCAAAATGGGAACTCATATTTTCACTTTAACGGTTATCTGCCAGCAGATGAATTCAGAGCAATGCTTAGATTAGGAATCGCGGAAACAATAATGCCTCGCGGCAGATATGAAGATATAATCAAAATAATTGATAAAGATATTGATGAATTAGTGGATACATCTTTCTATCCCAAACTTTTAGTCGCAAGAGAAACAGCCCGCTACATCAAGATAAAAGATAATTCACAGCTAAGAAAAACATTAAAAGAAATACAAAGTAAATATCCTGACTCGGTTGAAGCTAGAATGTATTTTTGGGATGACTAAATGTGTCAGTCCTTGTGAGAGCATCAGCCCGAAATAATCTCAAAAAATAAGATTGATTATTTCACTTTGTCCGTAATGACAGAAGCATGAAGTTTTCTTAACAATATATATGTGATGAAATGAATAAATCACAATGTAACTACTGAAACATTTTACACCTGATTTTGCTTTGATTCAGATGGAAGAAAAATCTCTCATCTTCGAGAAAGAAAAATATTAAAAGGTACCCAATAAGTATAAAATGTTAATTGGAATAGGATTTGCGGTAGCTTTAGGTAGTGATACCTGCACTCAGATTTGGACTAAGATGGCAAAACAAAATGGTGTTTCAAACGAGGAAATTGTTGATACAATGTAAGCCGCCCGTTGTATGAAGCAGGCAATTGTTAATGACACAGCAGATAGCTCATGAGCAATATTAAAAGGGAAATTATAAAATGATTTCAGTAAAAATTCTTGGTACAGGTTGTAAGAAATGTCAGAATCTAGAAAACAAGGTTCGTGAACTAACTGTTTCAAACAACATTAATGCAGTGGTTGAAAAGGTTACTGATATTCAGGAGATGTTAAATTACGGAATAATGATGACTCCCGGATTAGTAATAAATGAAAAAGTTAAAAGTTATGGTGTCATCCCAAAGGATGATCAAATTCTAAAATGGTTAAAGGAGATTTAAATGAAATTAATATCAATTTTCGGTTTATTAGCTGTTGCAATCATATATATTTCTTTCAATACAAATAAACAAAATAAAAACACCAGTAATGAAATTTTTGCAAATCAATCAAACAATGCTAAAGTAACATTTATCGAACTAGGCTCGGTCAACTGTATCCCTTGTAAACAGATGCAGCCGGTTATGAAAGCCATTGAAAAAAAATATGCCGGAGAAGTAAAGGTTATATTTTATGATGTTTGGACAAAAGAGCAGAAACCGTTTGCTGAAAAGTATGGGATCAAATTAATACCCACTCAGGTTTTTCTTGATGAAAACGGGAAAGAGTTTCATCGCCATGAAGGATTTTATCCTGAGACTGAAATAGATAAAATTTTACAGGGTAAGGGATTAAAGATTAAAAATTGATTTACCCAAGTACCTAATAAAAGAAAATTATGATTGAAGATATCTTCACAACTTTAAGCAATGCACTTTATGACAATTTTTGGATTTCGCTTCTTGCATCTTTAGGGTGGGGAATTCTATCAATCTTACTTTCACCTTGTCATCTTTCAAGCATTCCATTGATAATCGGATACTTAAATTCACAAGGAAAGATTTCCTTAAAGCGAACTTTTTATATTTCACTAATATTTTCAGTTGGTATATTAATTACTATTGCCGCTATCGGGATTATTACAGCATCACTCGGAAGATTGATGGGTGATGTTGGGTCATTTGGAAATTATCTAGTTGCAGGAATTTTCTTTTTAGTTGGTCTTTATCTTTTAGATATTATAAAGATTGATTGGAATACAATTGGTTTACGTCAAACAAAATCAAAAGGTTTGCTTGCGGCATTGATTTTAGGACTCCTCTTTGGTATCGCACTTGGTCCGTGTACATTTGCTTATATGGCTCCCGTACTTGGAATTGTTTTTCAAACTGCTCAAACAAGTTTTGCATCTGCATCAATGTTATTGCTGGCTTTTGGAATCGGGCATTGTTCTGTAATAGTTGGAGCAGGAACTTTATCAAAAAAAGTTCAGCAATACTTAAACTGGTCAGAAGAATCAGGAACAATTTTATGGATAAAGAGAATTTGCGGTATTTTAGTAATTTTAGGCGGTGTTTATTTAATCTTAAATGTAGCATAGAAAATGGAAGAACAAAAAACGGATACAATTCTAAATTCTTTAGCCGAGGGAGTTATTACTGTAGATAAAGAATTTAGAATTACTTTTATAAATGAAGCAGCTTCAGAAATTACTGGTTTCAATAGGAATGAAGTGATTGGAGAAATTTGCAAAAATGTTTTCAAATCAGATTCCTGCATAGACAATTGTCCAATAGCAAGAATATTAAATTACGGAAAAAGTGTTTTTGATTATGATAGTCAAATTGAATGTAAAAACTCAGATCCGATTCCTATCAGATTAAATGCAGCACTCTTAAAAGATGAATATAATAATCCATCTGGTGGAGTGATAACATTTAGAGACATATCAATGCTAAAAAAGATTGAAAGCATGTTAAAAGACAGCTCTAATTTTCAAGGGATGATTTCTAATTCAAAATCAATGAAAGAAATTTTTTTATTGATAGAACAGATATCAGACTCTGATGCGCCTGTTTTAATAACCGGGGAAACCGGGACTGGCAAAGAGTTAATTGCTAATGCTATTAAAAATCTTAACAGACGAAACAAAAACAAATTTGTGAAAGTTAACTGCTCAGTGATTCCTCATAATTTGTTAGCGAGTGAGCTATTCGGACATACCAAAGGTGCTTTTACTGATGCTCAAAAAGATAGAGTAGGGCGTTTCGAACTTGCAGATGGCGGCACAATCTTTTTAGACGAGATTGGAGAAATGCCGATTCAAATGCAGCCGCAGATTCTTAGAGTTGTGCAGGATGGAACATTTGAACGTCTTGGTGAATCCGTAACAAAATCTGTTGATGTAAGAATTATTACAGCTACAAATGTTAACCTGGAAAAAGCAATTTCGGAAGGAAAATTCCGGGAAGATTTATTTTATCGCCTAAATGTTATTCATATTAATTTACCGCCTTTAAGAGAACGTAAAGATGATATACCACTTTTGGCAAATCATTTCTTAAAAAAATTCTCATTAATTTATAAAAAAAATATTCAGTCTATTGAAGATGAATGTATAGAACAGCTAACGAAATGGCATTGGCCTGGCAATATAAGAGAACTTGAAAACTCTATTGAGTATGCGGTTATTAGAAATAGAGCTGAAAAAAGCTTGTGTGTTTGTGCATTTCCGGAAAAGATTAGGGAAAATATTTTTTGTGCGCCGGGCAATAATGTAATTCCAGATGCTCAAATCCCTTTTGCAAATGCATCGCTGGTTGAATTACTTAACCAAAACAAGTGGAATAAAACAAAAGTAGCGCAGATTTTGGGAGTAGATCGAACAACACTTTGGCGCAAATTAAAATCTATCGGGATTAATTAAACATCCATCTTTAAGGTATTTCTATAGAAAAATTCGCTCAAAATGTTGTAAATGCAACAATCTGTTGCATAATTATCTAAGTTACTGTTTTATAAATAGTTTTACTGTTCTTCAATTTTTTTAATGCAACAACCTGTTGCAATCCAATCTTAATACCTTTCAAAATTCAATTTTATTTTTGGCAAAATAATTGCGTTAAATAAACTATTATGAGTGAAATGTTAGGTAATCACTATTTCCAGTTACGAAAGTATATGCTTGCTGAGCAAACCTATGAAAGTTTATCCTCCCAGGAGCTTTCCAGCTTAAAAATTCAAAAGAAAATGATTATTTGTTATACACAAACCAATAAACTTCAAAAAGCATTTAATCTTTTTACACAAATGATAGAAAATGATGTCGAAACATTCGTTAAAAGTAATTTGAATGCAGATGATTGTCCGTGTAATGATTTGATTTTTCGCATCGAGAGCGGTGAAATAAAATATGAAAATGATCTTCAGACATTTACCGTACTTGGAATTCTTTGGATGTATTGTAATTACAAAACCTCATTGAACTATTTTAAGATGGCAAAAAATGAAAACCCCACAAACAAACTGATTGAAAATACTTTAGCATTAATCGAAAAATATTCTAATCAAATTAGTCTTAAATCAAATTAAAAGAAGAATGGAGTTATAAAATGCAAAAAAATGTTACCCGAAAAGATTTCCTTTTGAATGCTTCAAAAGCAGCGGTTGGGATGACAGCTGTAGCTGGAATCTCAAGTCTTGTTACCACAGCCAATACTCAGGCAAAAACAGCAGCTCCTGCATTGCCGTGGCAGTATACCACACTAGATCCCGAAGTAGTAAGAAAGCAAGCTCATTATTTGTATTATAATGGAATGGCTTGTTGTGCCGGTACTTTTGGTGGAATTACATCAGAGCTTGTCAAAGTACTTCCTGATCCATGGGATAGTCTTCCAATGGGAATAATGGCCTACGGAGGAGGCGGTGGTAATTCTTGGGGTATTTTATGTGGGTGTTTAAATGGTGGGGCAGCACTTATAGGTCTAGTTGTTCCTGCAGCAGATAGAGCGAAAATTATCAATGAACTTTGGGGATGGTATGAACAAACTGAGCTTCCATCGGACCAGGCAAATTTAGTTGGAACAAGTGGTGGTTATCTTGTGCACAATTTTGATGGAGATCTTGCTCAGAACATTTCTGGTAGTCCTCTCTGCCACGTATCTGTAACCGAGTGGTGTATTCATGCTGATAAAAAAGTCAGCGATACGGAAAGAAAAGAACGATGTGCCCGTGTAACTGGTGATGTAGCTGCTAAAACCGTGGAACTACTAAATGCCTATTTTGCTGGTACTTTTACTTCTACATATGTTGATCCTGCAACAGTGACAGATTGTTTGGGTTGTCATGGAAGTGCCGTATTTAATAATGTTATGACAAAGATGGATTGTACCCCTTGTCATATAACAGCACATCAGACAGGATCAATCGTTGAAGAAGTTGGTGGTGCTGTGGCATCTTCATTTGTTCTTAGTCAAAATTATCCTAACCCATTTAACCCATCAACAAACATTAGATTTTCACTGCCTCAGACAGAGAAAGTAAAATTAGAAGTTTATGATATACAGGGTAATTTAATTAAGAGCCTTGTTGATTATGAATTATATCAGCCGGGTAATTATGAAGTAACCTGGGACGGCAGTGATAATAAAGGCAGCCGTGTTGCAAGTGGAATTTACTTTGCCAAGATGCAGGCTGGTAAATTTTCACATACAAAAAAAATGAATCTTGTAAAATAAAAATTACATTTACCTTTAAGGTGCTGCCACTTTACTAAATACAATTATTTAATTGTATTAGTGGCAGCACCTTTTATTTGCATGTTGCTTCTCAAATCGCTTCGGATAAAATCGAAAATTTGTATGATAATCTTGTAAAAAAATGCTGATTGAAATGATTTCACAGTTCACTTTTACATTTGATTGTAAGGAATTCAAAAATAATACATCAACTAAGCGCTTTTTATCAAGTATTACCAGAAGATTTTAATTTGACAATTGCAGAATAATTTAAGATAGAAAATCATAAAATATCTTAATCCAATACTTCCCATTTTATAAGACAAAAAGCTTACTATTTACTAAACCAAAATTTATTTATATTTGCATCCGTTATGTACAAAAATAAAAATTATTAGCTCGTCATTTCAACTTCATTAAGGCTTTTTAGCAAGCCGATTTTTTTATCCCAATTAATTAAAAATTAAAAGAAAATTATAATGAGTATCATTAAAGAAATAAAGAATAGAAAAACATTTGCAATTATTAGTCACCCCGATGCCGGTAAAACAACATTAACAGAAAAGCTGCTTTTATTTAGCGGAGCGATTCAAATTGCAGGGGCAGTAAAATCAAACAAGATCAGAAAATCTGCAACATCCGATTTCCAGGAAATTGAAAAGCAGAGAGGAATTTCCGTATCAACCTCTGTATTAAGTTTTCATTACAACGGATATAATATAAACTTACTTGATACTCCCGGTCATAAAGATTTTGCCGAAGATACATATAGGACATTAACTGCAGTAGATAGCGTAATTCTTGTTATCGATTCTGTTAAAGGTGTTGAAGAGCAAACTGAAAAACTTATGAATGTTTGCAGAATGCGAAACACACCTGTTATTGTTTTTATCAATAAACTTGATCGTGAAGGCAAAAATCCAATTGAACTGCTTGATGAAATTGAAAGTAAGTTAAACATTAAAGTTCGTCCCTTAAGTTATCCGATGGGAATAGGAGTGAGTTTTAGGGGTGTTTACAATCTTTACGAAAATTCTTTTTCATTCTTTAAAGCCAACAAGCAAAGAATAGAGGATGAAATTGAAAAATTTAACGGTGTTGATGATCCAAAATTAGTAGAATGGTTTGGTGATGATGCTTTGAAACTTAAAGATGATATTGAACTGATTCATGGTGCATACGATCACTTTAGTGTTAATGATTATTTGAGCGGAACAACAGCGCCTGTTTTTTTTGGAAGTGCAATAAATAATTTCGGTGTTAAAGAATTGCTGGATAGTTTTGTGAAAATTGCACCATCGCCTCAACCAAGAGAAACAACAAATGGTATTATTTATCCTGAAGACGAAAAGTTTTCCGGATTTGTTTTTAAAATTCACGCGAACCTTGATCCCAAGCACCGCAACAGAATTGCATTTCTTAGAGTTTGTTCCGGAAAATTTGAGAGAAACAAATTTTATTATCACGTAAGGCTAAAACGCGAATTAAAATTCCCGAATCCGGCATCATTTATGGCGCAGGATAAAACCAC
Source organism: uncultured Ignavibacteriaceae bacterium (assembly GCA_963809415.1). GTDB lineage: Bacteria > Bacteroidota > Ignavibacteria > Ignavibacteriales > Ignavibacteriaceae > IGN3. The sequence continues at coordinate 352,910 of CAWEJJ010000004.1, forward strand.
AATTGAAGAAGCATTTCCCGGTGATGTAATAGGTCTTTATGATGTTGGAAACTTTAAAATTGGTGATACTCTAAATGAAGGACAGCAATTTATGTATAAAGGTATTCCAACTTTTTCTCCCGAAAAGTTTAAAGAATTGATTTTGAATGATCCATTCAAATCCAAGCAATTAGATAAAGGAATCAGGCAGCTTACTGATGAAGGACTGGCGCAAGTATTTATACAAAATTATGGCAACAGAAAAGTGGTTGGAACTGTTGGGGATCTTCAATTTGATGTGCTTGAATATCGATTGCTAAATGAGTACGGAGCCGCATGTAGTTTTAGACCATTAAACTTTTATAAAGCTTGCTGGGTTGTTTATGAAAAAGAAGATGATATAAGTGAATTGTTAAGATTACGTTCACATCATTTATTTAATGATAAGCATGGAAGTTTAGTATATCTTGCAGAATCTATTTACTCGCTTAATTCTGCCAGGGAAAAAAATCCCAAAGCACAATTTTTGTTCAGTATCGAGCATAACACTGAGACTAAAGAATTAGAAAATGTTGTTTAAAAAAATTAGTAACAGTTTTTGAATATTTAATTGCTGTAATTATTGGATATTTGAATTTAAATTAAAAAGCCCTCTTGCAAATAGAGGGCTTTTTTAATGACAATTTTTTTTTAATTAGTTTTTAATGTTACCTGTCCAAGATTGGTGTTATGATCTGGTAAGACATTAACTCCTGTTATTGCTGTGTCCTTATATGCCGAATTTTCTGGTTGAAATTCAACTTTATAAATACCTTGTGGTAAAACCATAAGTTTAAAGAAACCATCTGCATCTGGATAAGTAGAAACAGTATCAGTCCCGATTGTAGTAAAAACATTTGCTTGTGCATCAAGCGGAAGAACCTGTCCGGAAATCGAACCTGAAATAACCATTGGCATAACTCTAATAACAGGATTCATCATATATTTTCCATTGCCTGTTATATGAATAGATTTGTCAACATTAAAATCTAAAACCAGCTCATATAAATTATTTGGTTCAAGAGTGAACTCATGATTTAATTTTATCCCGGTCTGAAATCCACTTGGAATAGTTAGATTATGCCTCATACTATTATCTACGACATAACTTCCATTATCAAGAATTAATCTTATCTGGGTATATTTCCCCGGCTCTAAAACTGAATCACCTAAGACAGCGCTTGCTCCATTTCTTAATTCGAGCAAGTTAAATGATCTTGGAATATTATTGATAATATACCAACCCGAAGTGCTATCACTTCCAGATTTATGAACCTCAACACGCTTTACAAAAATTATAACAGAATCGAGTGAAGATGGTGAATCGACCATATAAATTTTTAAATTACTTTTCCCCTGTAAATTAGGATCTGTTGAATTATCTGTACATCCCGCAATTACTAACAAAACAAACCCAACAATTAGCATTAATTTTTTCATTTTATCCTCTGTTTGTTTTCAAATAATTTTAAGCTGAACAATCAGTTTATCAAAAAGTATTCCTATTCAATATTTAATCAAAGTGAAATATTTCTACACTTATTGTGTCTCTAAATAAAAATGAATCATAAAAATGGGACAGTAGAAAACATTTACTCGTAGTAGTCAATTTTACAACCGCAGCCATCCCATTTACGTTCATAATAATCTAACCGTTCCTGGATGAACTTATCTGATTCTTCAAGTGAAGCCATTTTTCTGATTAAAATTTCTTTTTTGAAAGTAGTTTCCTGAACAAATAGTTTATCTTCATATTTTAAAACACGAATAAAATCTGAAAGATGTGTATCCTCCTCACGAATGATTTCAGAGTTTTCTAAAACAGAGTTTAGTTCATTTTCTTCAATGATTATAAAATTTGAATTTAATGCTTTATCAAAAATTTCTATTGGCTCCATAAATCACTATTTTTTTTAATGTTTGATGAAGCATAAATAAATTCGGTTCGGTAAAAATAATTATTTGTTTATGATAAGAATTGAAGGACTGTTTGAAATCCAATCACTGTTTATATTACGAATTTTATTCCAGCTTTCAAGGCTTATTAATATTAAATCAAATTCTTTTAGAAATGTTTCTGAGAGATTTAATTCATTCTGAATTTTAATCTTTTTGTTAGAATTGTTTTTTAATAGATCAAAAATTGCTTCATCATTATTGGTTATGTTCAATTCATCTGAAATTGATAATTCAGTTGCAGAATTAGTTAAAAATTTACTAGCATATTTAAGCAAAAATTTATCTGTGGATTGATGTAGAATTAATAAAACTTTCTTTATTTGTTCAAACCCGTGATCAACCAGAACACCAACGCTGCAATTACAATCATCAAAAAAGTATTTTATTTTTCCGCCTGTCTCATCTCTTGAAAACATGGCTTTTGAACTACCAACTAATAACATTTCATAAGAATCCTCATTCGCTATACTCACGATTTCATTGCTTACTTCATTACTTGCTCTATACTTTGTTTGTATTTTAATATCAAGTTTTTTTGATAGTTCAAGAATTGGCTCAAAACCTTCTTGTTCAAATAATTTTGCTTCTTGGAAAGAAATATCTGAACTCGGGGTAATATGTAGAGCGGTGATATTCACCCTATCTTTATTTTTTTTAACCATCTGACTTGAAAGCATCAACAGGCGATTTCCAGCTAAGGGTGGACCGAATGATACTAAGATTTTATCTTTATATACGGGCTGTGAAATTGGTTTAAATTGTTTTCTTCTCTTCTGAATAAAATCAATAAAGTCTATTGCCGGCCCTGTCATAAAAGTTGTGATTAATGCCATCAGTACCATCATAGTAAATATTTCTGGTGTCAAAACTCCAAGATCATATCCGATATTTAAAACGACTAACTCTATTAATCCTCTTGTATTCATTAATGCGCCTAGGACTAGACTATCACGCCAGGTTTGACCGACAAATTTTGCAGCAATTGCACTTCCAAGAAATTTACCTGTTACGGCTACAGCGATAATTATAAAACATACAAACCAAAGATTGGAATCACTCAATAGACCTATCTGTGTCCTCAATCCTGTATAAACAAAGAAAAGTGGAAGTAAAAAAACCAAACTAAAATCTTCAATCTTATCTGCAATTACTCGGCGAAATGACTGATTTGCTGGAATAATTACTCCAGCCATGAATGCACCAAATAAAGCATGAATTCCAATTACTTCGGTCAGATAAGAAGACATTAATAAAATTCCAAAGAGTACTGCAAGTATTGGTTTATTTACAGTTTCACGGGTAAAGTGTGTTTGTGCAATTCGATTTAATAAACGTTTTACTATAAATAGCATAAACATTACATATAAGACAGCGAAAAATATAGTAAATAATGCCCCGGTAACATCTCCAGCTTTTACAATTGCTATTACAACAGCAAGTATACTCCAAGCAGTAACGTCATCAACAGCTGCGCAAGTAATTGCCAAAGTACCAAGATGATTTCTTGTTAACTCTCTTTCTTGTACAATACGAGCCAGCACTGGAAAAGCAGTAATACTCATTGTTATTCCAATGAAAAGAGCGAATGCTGTAAATGTAATATTGTTGGGTGCAAAATTTTGATATAAAAAATATGCTAAGACCACGCCAAGAAAGTAAGGAAAAATTATACTTGCATGACTTACTACGACTGCATCATGCGCACTTTTTTTAAGAATGCCAATATCTAGTTCCATTCCTATGATGAACATAAACAATATCAAACCAATTTGACTTAAGAATTGTAAATTGCCTAATGATTCGATTGGAAATAAAAAACTTGAGAACTGAGGGAGAAACAATCCGAGTAACGATGGACCCAAAAAAATGCCAGCTAATATTTCTCCAACGACTGTCGGTTGTCCAATCTTGTTCATTATAAAAGCAAATAATCTTGCGACTAAAATGATTGAAAGAATCTGAAGAATTAATATAGCAAGTGGGTGTTGAAAGTTATGTAAAAAATTCTTCACTGCTGTGAGAAAATTTGAATTATCATTTGATTGAATTAATTGATGTGAAGAATTATAAACTAATTTATGTACCTCTAAATTTTTCCCTAAGTGTAATGTCAATGAAAGGAGAATGCCAAAAAAAATAATTGTAAAAATGTAGAAAATTATTCTCTTTTTCATAGCTTATTTAGTTGTTATTTGAAAAACTTTTATTTAAAGATTTGGAATTAAATAGTGAATGTCAAGGTTTTATAAAATCTATTTACAATATAAGAACTCTATTTGATTAGTCTTAGTTAAAGTAGCTAGTTCGGAAATTATTAAAATGAATTTAATATTCATTTAAAATTGATTTCACTTCTAAACTCCATTTAACTAATTTTGAAAAGCAAATTAAAAGAAATATTAAATTACAATTAGAAAATTAGGAGCTATAAAAATGACTACAATAGTAGATGTTTTTGGACGAGAAATATTGGATTCAAGAGGCAACCCAACCGTAGAAGTTGAAGTAGTATCTTGAAAGCGGAGTTATTGGAAGAGCAGCAGTACCAAGCGGTGCTTCAACAGGTGAACACGAAGCAGTGGAATTAAGAGACGGTGATAAAAGTCGCTATAATGGCAAAGGTGTACTTAAAGCCGTTGAAAATGTTAATGAAAAAATTGCTGATGAACTAATTGATTTTGATGCAACAGAACAAGTTGAAATTGATAATCTTCTTATCGAATTAGACGGAACAGAAAACAAAGGTAATCTAGGAGCAAATGCTATGCTCGGTGTTTCGCTTGCTTGTGCAAAAGCATCTGCAGAATTTTTTGGATTACCGCTTTACCGATACATTGGCGGTGTTAATGCTCGTACACTTCCTGTTCCGATGATGAACATTCTTAATGGCGGAAAACATGCCGATAATAATGTTGATTTCCAGGAATTTATGGTTATGCCGATCGGTGCACCAAGTTTTGCAGAAGCTTTACGAATGGGTGCTGAAACTTTTCATGCATTAAAATCTGTTCTTGCAAAAAAAGGTTACAATACAGCAGTTGGTGATGAAGGCGGATTTGCTCCAAACTTAAAATCAAATGAAGAAGCTATTGAAGTTAATTCTTGAAGCAATAAATAAAGCCGGTTATAAAGTTGGAACTGATATCGCAATTGCACTTGATCCTGCTGCAAGTGAATTTTTTATAAAAGAAAAAAATGCTTATCATCTTATTTAAATCTGCTCCAAACAAAGAAATCAGCATTGAAAAGATGGTTGATTATTGGGCAAGCTGGGCAAAGCAATATCCAATTGTTTCACTTGAAGATGGTATGGCTGAAGATGATTGGGATGGTTGGAAATTATTAACTGATAAACTTGGCAGTAAAATTCAACTTGTTGGTGATGATATTTTTGTAACAAATACAAACCGTTTGGCAAAAGGAATTGAACTTGGAGTTGCAAATTCAATTCTTATAAAAGTAAATCAGATTGGTACATTAACAGAAACTCTTGATGCAATTGAAATGGCAAAAGTTGCTGGTTACACAAATGTAATCAGTCATCGTTCAGGTGAGACTGAAGATACAACAATTGCTGATATTGCAGTTGCTACTAATGCAGGACAGATTAAAACCGGTTCGGCTTCAAGAACTGATCGTATTGCAAAATACAATCAGCTTTTAAGAATTGAAGAAGAACTTGATACAACCTCAATCTTTCCTGGTATAGCAGCATTAAATTATAACGGTTAATTATTTATTTGCCCGATTGGTTTTACAGTCGGGCATTTTTGTCTTAAATCAGCTAGAAACTAAATAATGCAATTCTTAATCACTTAGAAATTAAAATGAAAAACAATCAACTTGAAAATTGTAAATCGATAATTAAAAAAAATAAAATTGAATTTATTGATTTGAAAGCCATATGATCTTACAGGAAGACTGCATCATATCACACTTCCGTATTATCCAAACATTCTTGAAAAACTTTTAAGCGAAGGTGTTGGATTTGACGGATCGAGTTATGGATTTCAGAAAAGTTGAAAATAGTGATATGATAATGATTCCTGATCTTGGCTACGGCAAAGGTTGATCCATTCCGGGATGCACCAACATTAAGTTTTTATTCACACATTATTTTAACAGATGAAAAGAGAAGTTCATTTCAATCAGGATGGAAGATATCTTGCAAAAAAAGCGGAGGAATTGTTAAAGAAAACTACAGGTGCGGATAAATCTTGGTGGGGACCGGAATTTGAATTCTATATTTTCTCTAAAGTAGAATATGATACTCGAACCGCATCATCATATTACCGTGTTGAGCATGCAGAAGAGTTTTACAAAAAGGCATATCACGCAGCAAATCCTTTTGATGAGTATGATGATTTTCGTGATGAAGCTTGTAAACTTCTTAAAGCCCAGGGAATAAATGTAAAATATCATCATCACGAAGTTGGTGAAAGAGGACAGCAGGAGATTGAAACATATTTCAGTGATTTGTTAACAACTGCCGATAATATAATCACATGCTAAATACATATCTATTTCAACTTTGCAAAACAAAAAGGTTTGTTCATTACATTTATGCCAAAACCGATGTATCAGCAGGCAGGTAATGGTTTGCACTTGCATCTTTACTTAACAAAAAAAGGGAAGAATGCTTTTCTATAAAAAAGGTGAGTACGGGAATATGAATGAGCTGGGAAGATTTTTTATTGGTGGAATGTTAAAGCATGCCCCGGCACTTTCTGCATTTACAAATCCAAGTACAAATTCATATAAAAGATTAGTTCCAGGATTTGAAGCTCCTGTTGCATTAACTTATGGACAAGGTAATCGAGCAAGTGCGATTAGAATTCCTAAATATGTTTCCAATCCGGATGAAACACGATTTGAATATCGTCCGCCTGACGCAACAGCAAATCCATATCTTGATTAGTTGCAATGCTTCTTGCTGGAATTGACGGAGTTGTTAATAAAATTGATCCCATTAAAGAAGGATATGGTCCTTACGATAAAAACTTTTTGGAAGGAAATGATATTGATAAAATACATTTTCTCCCGAGAAATCTTACCGAAGCACTGGATGCGTTAGCTGCTGATAATGATTTTTTAAGACGAGGTGAAATTTTTACAGATGAATTATTAGATCAATGGGTAAAAACCAAGAATGAAGAAATTCATTCAATTGGTACAATGCCTCATCCATTTGAATATAAAATGTATTTTAATTTGTAAAAATGATTAGAAACTTGATATAAGTTAAAACCCACTATTTGAAAAAATTAGTGGGTTGTTTTTTTTAACCAAGCTCGTCTCGAATGACCTCAGAAAGTTGATGAAAAATTAATATGGTACTAAGTCCTAATTACCCTTATTAAAAATGATATGTATGATCTTTAATGATTATAAATTTTTTTGAAATTTAATCAGAATAAATTCATTACCCTCCTGTAATATCGCATCTGCTCCTTTTGAAGCACTCAAATATTTAATTTCATCAATATTTAAATTGCCTTGATATTTGATTACTCCAATGTCATCACACTGTTTGGGAATATCAAACCTTGACTTATATATTACCAGTTGATTGTAAATTGTTGGAGGGTAGCTCCCTTTATTGAACATTATGACATCTGTTTTCAAAGTTTCATTTGTTGAACTACAACTGATTAAAAATGTTAAATAAAAGAATATAAAAATTTTTAGCTTACTCATTTCAATTCCTCTTATCTTAAAAATTATAAGTAGATTTATATTAAATAAATTCATTCTTAGATCAAATGATGTTTATTATATGTAAATGAAATAAATCAATTAAACAGAACAATCTAAAAAGATGATTTATTCGTAGATGAAAAAGTGGAATATGATTTTTACAATTTACAAGATGGAAAATTTTCAAAATTGATTTATTAAATACTTTGTGTTATACTTTCGCTCAAAATTTTTAAAATAAATAACGACCATTTAAATAAAGCTTTTCTATTAAACATTTCTGTTAAATGAATTATCTCGGTGAATTTAGTGCTTTGTTAACTGCTTTTCTTTGGTCAGGAACATCTATTGCATTTTCTTCTGCAGCCGAAAAAATCGGTTCACTTCAGCTTAATATTAATCAGAATGATATTAGCTTCGCTTTTTCTAATTAGCTACAATTTTAATAATGGGTTATGAGATTTGATTTATCGAAATCGCAGTTCACTAATCTTATTATTAGTGGTGTAATTGGTTTAGTAATTGGCGATTCATTTCTCTTTAAAAGTTATCAAATGATTGGAGCAAGAATAAGTATGCTGCTGATGGCATCTTTCTCCGGCAATGTCAGCATTCTTGCATTTATCTTTCTTGATGAAAGAATTACCATTCTTGGAATTATTGGAATATTTATAACAATTTCTGGGAATTGCACTTGGTTGTACTTGGAACGAAATGCAAATTCCAAATATCAAATTACAACCTTGGAATTGTTTATGGAATTCTTGGGGCAATGGGTCAAGCAGCAGGATTAATTTTTGCAAAGTTTGCTTTTAATGAAGGACATATTACAGGATTTGTTGCAACATTTATTCGTGTTTTTTCTTCAGTGATAATTTTTCTTCCAATAATGATTTTGTTAAAAAAATATAAAAATCCTTACAAAGTCTTCACAAAAGATAAATCTGCTTTTGGTGTAACTTTAATCGGAACAATTTTAGGTCCATTTTTAGGAATTACATTTAGTTTGATTGCTGTTGAAAATACAAAAGTTGGAATTGCAGCAACGCTTATGTCAACAATGCCAATTATAATGCTTGCCGATGGTAAAGTATATTTATAAAGAAAAATTATCCTGGCGAGCAATTACAGGTGCCATAATTGCAGTTACTCGGAGTAGCTTTAATTTTTTTAAGATGAAAATTTGATGAAAGAAATAAATATGGATGATTATCCAAAAATTAATTATTGTTTGAATTGTAATGCTTCCGAAAATGAAATGCCTTTGGTTAAACTTGTATATTCTGGTAAACCAGCATACATCTGTTCTAAATGCTTACCGATATTAATTCACAAACCAGAAATGTTAATTGGTAAGATTGATGGCGCAGAGAAAATCCAGCCTGCAAAGCATTAAGCTGAAATTTTAATTGTTAAAGATTTAGTTGCAGAAATACTCAATGGGCTATGAAAAATTATGATATACTTTGATTTATTTAAAATATCTGAACAAAATTAAATTGCTGTTAAAACTTTTTCATATACTTCGTGGGTTCTATCATCAAAGCAAACAAAAAATTATTTTTTCAACAGATTCATTTTTAGATAAGAACTTTTTTCACTTCAGCAATTGCAATCTTTGTTGCTCTTTCCAAAGGAAAACCATAAACTCCTGTTGAGATAGCTGGAAAGGCAATTGTTTTAATTTTATTTTCAACTGCAAGTTTTAACGAATTATGATAACAATTTGCAAGTAATTGGTCTTCATTGTGATTTCCACCATTCCAAACAGGACCAACGGTATGAATTACAAATTTTGCAGGTAAGGTTAAAACCGGGAGTAATTTTAGCTTCACCTGTTTTACAGCCGCTAAGTTTTACATTATACTCAAGCAACTTTGGATCCAGCCGCACGGTGAATTGCACCATCAACTCCGCCGCCGCCAAGCAAAGATGTGTTTGCGGCATTAACAATTGCATCAACTTTCAGTTTTGTAATATCACCCGTAACTATTTCAATTGGATTTAGCATTCTACTCAGAAATTGTATATCCTTCATTTCAGTTGAATAGATTTTCCAGGAATCACCATCCTTTTTTAAGTGTATGTATTCCTGTTGCTTTGTTATTCTTAAAATCAGGTCCTTTAATTTTTGTTGTTATCTGAGTAAATTCAACTTTTGCTTCTGAATCATTTTCTTCAATCACTTTTATACTTACAATTTTATAATTCAAATCATAATGTTCAAAAATTTGTTTTATCATTATTTCAGAAGCCGGATATGATGGGCTATCTTTATAAATGGTATTCATTGCTTCATCAAATTTTTCTTCATTCATGTATTTCAGATTTGCTTCCATTACAGATTCAGGTGTAGTAGTAATCCTCATCACTTGAACAGGAAACCATTAAAATTGCGATAATAAAAATTAACAATAGTTCAATATGATTTCTTTTCATTTCTTTCCTTATGATTAAATTCCCATTTCTTTTTTTACCATAGTAAATTTTTCAACTGCAAAATCTAAATCTTCTTTAGAATGTGCAGCAGAAATTTGAACTCTAATTCTTGCAGTTCCTTTAGGGACAACAGGGAAGAAGAATCCAACAACATAAACACCTTTCTCTAAAAGTTTTGCAGCCATTGTTTGTGCAAGTACCGCATCCCCAAGCATTATTGGTACTATTGGATGAACACCTTCTTTAATATTAAATCCTGCTGCTTTAATTTTTTCTCTAAAATACTTTGTGTTTTCTTCAAGTTTATCTCGCAAGTTAGTAGTTGAAGATAAGCATATCTAAAACTTTTATATGATGCTGCAACAATATTTGGGGCAACTGTATTCGAGAATAAATAAGGACGTGAACGCTGACGAAGTAAATCAACAATTTCTTTTCTTGCAGAAGTGTAACCACCGCTTGCACCACCAAGTGCTTTTCCCAATGTTCCTGTAATAATATCTACTCTTCCCATAACTCCGTTGTGTTCGTGAGTTCCTTTTCCGTGCTTGCCCATAAATCCAACTGCATGTGAATCATCAACCATTACCATTGCATTATATTTTTCTGCAATGTCACAAATATTTTTTAACGGAGCGATAAATCCATCCATTGAAAAAACACCATCTGTGGCAACTAAGAATATTTTTTGCATTGTTTGATCTTGCTTCTTTAAGTTTATCTTCAAGGTCGTTCATATCGCAATTTTTATAACGATACCGCTGAGCTTTGCACAATCTTATTCCATCAATTATGCTTGCGTGATTTAATTCATCACTAACAATTGCATCATCTTCACCAAGTAAAGTTTCAAACAATCCGCCGTTTGCATCAAAACAGGATGTATAAAGAATAGTATCTTCCATACCAAGAAATTCTGAAATTTTATTTTCTAACTCTTTATGAATCTGCTGGGTTCCGCAAATAAATCTAACTGAAGACATTCCATAACCCCATTTATCAAAACTATCTTTTGCAGCTTTGATAATTTCTGGATTATCGGCTAAACCCAAATAATTATTGGCGCACATGTTAAGCACCTGTTGTCCGGTAGTTACTGCTATATGTGCACTTTGTGGAGTGGTTATTATTCTTTCTTTTTTAAATAAACCTTCTTTTTCAATGTTTGATAAAATTTCGGTGTAGTGTTGTTTGGTAATGTTGTTCATTAATTGTTTCCTATTAATTTTATTGATACAAGATACTTGATTCTGGATACTGGTAAGAAATCATTTTTCACTTAAGTGTTCTTCTTTAACTGCTTGCAAAAAACGATTTATCTTTTTACCCAATATTTCTATTTTATTATGAAAGCTATCATAAAGAATTTTATCCTTTAATGATTCTGTCTCGAACAAAGTTTCCAAATGATCCAAAGTTTCGTCATTAGAGGCTAAAGCAAATGTAATAAATCGAAGATATTCATTTTTATAATTTCTTCTTCCGTATCCTTCCACCAAATTTGATTTTACCGATTTACTTGATCTTCTGATTTGGCTGCCTTCTTCATACATTTCAAACTTAGGCAATTCTAAACTTATTTTATGGAGATCAATTACAACTTCTCGAGACAATTGCCAGATTTCTAAATCTTTATAAGTCATTCATTTTTTCTTTTAACAAATTGATATTAAAAAACGACTAATATTTTAATACAAAATTAAAAAGCATCCAGAATCCAGAATCCAGAATCAAGTAATCCACTCTAAAATTACTTTACCTGAGTTTCCGGATTTCATTATTTCAAAAGCTTCCTGGTAATCAGCAACTTTAAATTTATGTGTGATTATTGGAGTTATATCTAATCCGCTTTGTACCATAGCCTGCATTTTATACCAGGTTTCAAACATTTTCCGTCCGTAAATACCGCGAATATTTAATCCGTTAAAAATAACTTTTGTCCAATCAACTAGCAGCATTTGATGGAAGAATGCCAAGCAATGCAATACCACCGCCATGAAACATTACGTCAATCATATCATTAAAAGCTTTTATGCTGCCGGACATTTCTAATCCAACATCAAAACCTTCTTTCATTCCAAGTTCTTTAACAACATCGGGCAGTTTTTCTTTTGAAACATCAACTGCACGTGTTACACCAATTTTTCTTGCTAGTTCCAGTCTGTAAGGATTCATATCAGTAATTACTGTATTTCTTGCTCCTGCATGAATAGCAACTGCTGCAGCCATTATTCCGATTGGTCCTGCACCAGTAATTAAAACATCCTCACCGAGCAAGTCATAGCTTAAAGCTGTATGAACGGCATTTCCAAAAGGGTCAAAAACAGCAATAACATCAGTTGAAATATTGGGGTCACAATGCCAGATATTTTGCACCGGAATGACAAGATATTCTGCAAAGGCTCCCGGTCGATTAACACCAACTCCTTTTGTATTTGGGCAAAGATGTCCTCTGCCAGCCCGGCAATTTCTGCAGGTACCACAAACAATATGTCCTTCACCGCTAACAAGTTCCCCAATCTTAACATCGCGAACATTATCACCAAAGGCTTCAACCGTTCCAACATATTCGTGTCCAACGTGCATCGGAACTGGAATAGTTTTTTGCGCCCATTCGTCCCAATTATATATGTGAATATCTGTTCCGCATATAGCGGTTTTATGGATTTTAATTAATACATCGTTTGGTCCATATTCAGGAACAGGAACTTCATCTATCCAGATACCAGGTTTAGCATATTTTTTAACAAGTGCTTTCATTTTTTTCATGGTAAGATCCTTTAGAAAAGTAAAATTTTTATGGCATTTATTGGGAGATTATTTAAAATTATTCTCACTTCAAAATTAGAGACTGGGAAGTTAAACAACAATAAAAATAATTATGGCTTTAGGCTATTGTGTTAACGCAAGGAGGCTTGTTATTTGACTAAATAATTGAGAAAAGGGCAAAATCGTTGTTTCTTAAAAATTTTGATGGATTCTGATTAAGTTTTATTTCATTTTCAATAAAATCTTCTTCAATCAAATTGGCTGATGCAGTTTTTCTTAACCATTCTATTTCATTTTTTGTATCACTTCCATCAGAGAATACAAGTTTGATAGCATCACGAATAAAAGATTTAGCAATAGTTTGATCTGAAAATGTTATTGTGTCTTCGGCTAGATATTTATTTGATAATAAACCACGAATTGTTTCGTCGTAAAAATCTGTTGCAAACCCCAGTTTATCTGAAATTTTTTTTAATATTACCTTTTCATTCTCTGTAAGTTGTCGATCTAATTTTGCTGTTATGAAGAGTCCTTTTAAATAATTACTACGGTCAAGAAGTGGAATATTCATTTCTACCTACAAAATAATTAGAAAATTGTTATAAAATGATAAGTTCGGATCTAGCAATTATCATGCCTTTAAAATTGCATTTATAAGTTCATTCTTTTTATGAAGAAAAGCTATTGAAAAACTAATACCCAATGTTATTAAATCATTAAACTAATTCTTAGTTTTTTAAAATTCTTTGATTGATACATTTTCTTTAATCAAAATTTGCACAAGCCAGTTCCAAACTTTTTTATAAAATCGGGAAAATTTATTCTAAGAACTTATTATCAATTTATTTTTTATAGTATAGTCATTTTTTCATGATTTAAATGAAAATTATACCGATTTCTTTTGGCATTATATTTTACGTGCAGCAAACCACAATCCAGATCTTTTAAGAATCCATTTCTTTGGGAGCGAAGAATGTTGAATTGAGAATTCCTGCCAAATATCATAACAGTAAATATTTAAGCTAGCAAATTATAAACAGTAGCCGGATTTTTTAATAATTTAAGATAAACCAAAATCCTTTAATAATCATTTATCTTGACGAAATCTTATAAAAAAACATAAAACACTTAACTTTTGTTAATTGTTATCGATAATCTTATTAAGAATCCTTAACAAAAAACAGGGCAGGATTATTTGTGTCTAAACTTATTGAAATTAAAGTACTTTAAACAAAACTGTAACAACCAATGTTTATTGCTGAAGAAAAATCACATTTGAACACTCCTGCAAGAAATATAATCGAACAAATTGAAATTAAACGCAATGATATTTATAAAGATCCGATAATTAATCAGTTACTGGAAAGTTTCCCTGATCTAGTATTAATTCTTGATAAAAATCAGCAAATAGTAGCGTATAATAAAAAAGCAGAAAACTTTTTTAGATATAAAGAACAGATAAAAATATTAAGCAATACATTAGGCGAAGTACTTGGATGTATCCATACTTCAGAATCTTCAGCTGGTTGTGGCTCATCAATTTTTTGTCATGAATGTGGCGCCAATAGAAGCAGTCAAGCTACACTTCAAACCTCAGGTAATTATGAGGATGAGTGCAGGATAATGGTTAATTATGAAGGAGTTGAAACATCACTCAACTTTAGAGTATTTACTTCTTTATTAAAATTTGATGATGATAATTTTATTGTTTTTGCAGTCAAGAATTTAGAAAGCGAAAAAAGGAGAGAGCTGCTTGAAAGAATTTTTTTCCACGATGTCTTAAATACTGCCTCAATAATTTTTGGAATTTCGGGAATGATTTCAGAAGTACGGGAAACTGATGATTTTGATAAATATACAAAAATTTTAAAAAATACCTCCGTACAACTCATTCAGGAAATTCAAGCTCAAAGGGATTTAACAAATGCAGAAACTGGAAAATTAATTATTTATCCTGCAACTGATAAAGTTAATGATATACTCGAAAAAGCTTTTGAGTTATATAAACATAACAGCCTAACAAATGGGAAAGAATTTATTTGTGAATACCCTCCGGAAACAATGATAATTGAAACCGACCATCATTTTATAATTCGTTCTTTAGCTAACTTAATTAAAAATGCACTTGAGGCAATAAATCCGGGTGGAAAAGTTTCACTAAGCGCGTATGAATATGGGGATAATATTAGGTTTGTTGTTTCAAATGATGGAGTAATACCGAAACATATTCAATTACAAATCTTTAACCGTTCTTTTAGCACTAAGGCTAAAAAAGGTAGAGGTATCGGGACTTATAGTGTTAAACTGCTTATAGAAAATTATCTTAAAGGTAAGGTCAGTTTCATTTCGAATGAAAGTGACCAGACTAAATTTATTATTGAAATCCCCAAAAAATTTCCAGAATCCGAAACCTGCATTTAAATTATTTTTTGTTTCTCATTAATTCAAATCTCACAATATATTTATTAAGCTATAGATTTTTATAGACGATAAGCTGATAAAAATTTTAAAACTATATTTAAAAGAAAATAGTAGTATTTTTATAACAATAGATAATAAAAATTTTATCATCAAATATCAGGGAGTAAAAAATGAGCTACAGAATTGAAAAAGACTCAATGGGTGAAATTCAGGTACCATCTGATAAATATTATGGTGCACAAACAGCAAGATCAGTAATGAATTTTAAAATTGGCGGAGAACGTATGCCGCTCGAGTTGATTCGCGCATTCGGTATCTTAAAAAAAGCCGCCGCACTTGTAAACAAAGATTTAGGGTTGCTTCCCGCAGAAAAAGCTGATCTTATTGTTAAAGCAGCCGATGAAGTGATTGAAGGGAAACTTAACGATCATTTTCCTCTTGTTGTTTGGCAAACCGGAAGTGGTACACAAACCAATATGAATGTGAATGAGGTAATTTCCAACCGCGCAATTGAGCTATCTGGTGGAGTAATGGGAAGTAAAAAACCAATACATCCAAATGATGATGTAAATAAAGCTCAATCATCAAATGATACTTTTCCAACAGCTATGAATATTGCCACAATTGAGCAAATCCACAGCCATCTTATTCCCAGTGTCACAAAACTCCGTGATGCTTTACAAAAAAAGTCAATTGAATTTAAAGATATTATTAAAATTGGAAGAACACATTTAATGGATGCTACCCCGCTTACTTTAGGGCAGGAATTTAGCGGTTATGTTCAAATGCTTACTAATGGATTGGAAAGAATTCATTGCGGACTACCAAGATTGTACGAACTTGCACTTGGTGGAACGGCGGTAGGTACGGGCTTAAACACACATCCTCAATTTGCAGTTAAATCCGCTAAAAAAATTGCTGAACTTACGGGCAAACCTTTTATAACCGGAAGAAATAAATTTGAAGGATTATCTACTCATTGTGCGCTTGTGGAATTTAGTGGAGTATTAAAAACACTTGCTGCATCATTAATGAAAATAGCAAATGATATCCGCTGGCTTGGTTCAGGTCCACGTTGTGGATTAGGCGAATTGAATTTGCCTGAAAATGAACCAGGAAGCTCCATTATGCCAGGGAAAGTAAATCCCACTCAAGCTGAAGCGATGACAATGGTTTGTGCGCAGGTTTTTGGAAATGATGTTACAGTAAATTTTGGCGGAGCTATGGGAAACTTTGAACTTAACGTTTTCAAACCCGTCATAATTTTTAATGTCCTTCAATCAATTAAACTATTAAGTGATGCTTGTGAAAGTTTCAGTGATAATTGTGTAATCGGTATTGAAGCAAATACTGAAAATATAAAAAATCACTTAGTCAATTCTTTGATGTTAGTTACCGCACTTAACCCGCATATAGGTTATGATAATGCAGCAAAAGTTGCCAAGGCAGCACTCAAAGGAAAGAAAACATTAAAACAATCTGCAGTTGAACTCGGACTTCTAACTGCGGAACAGTTTGATGAATTCGTTCGTCCTGAAAGAATGATTGGACCTGAGAAATAGATTAAGAGTGTCATTGCGATCCCGACTTTTGTCGGGAGAAGCAATCTATTAAGTTTGACATCTTGGTTTTGCTGAACTAAACCAGTTTCTCAATAACAATTAATTATAAATATGAATTGGAACGGAATAATATCATTACTTTTTGCCTGCATTGAATTTGTGCTGCTCTTCAACTTGCTTGTGTTCGTCAAGAAGAACAAAATCAACATCATTGCAATGCTAATGATTACTTTGCTGGCTTCTTACCAGACAATGGAATTTTTAATTTGTCAGGTTGGATTACAGGATTCATTCTATCCATATCTTGCATTTGTAATAATTAGTTTTCTACCACCATTAAATTTATTGTTAGTACTTATCCTAACCAAGAATGCCGACCTTAATTTTAAAACACTTTCTATTTTTATTCCGGCGATTTCTTTTTCGATTTACTATTTATTTGTAATCCCTAAATTTGCTGTTACCAGCTGTACATTATTTTATGCAATTTATTATTATCCATTAGGAGATTTATACGGATTATTTTACTACTCACCAATTTTAATATCTATTATTTTATTGGTAAGATTTTTTCCGGCAACGAATGACAAAAAGAAAAAACTAATATCCAAAACATTACTATTCGGTATAATTTTTATCAGTTTACCTGTGCTTGTTGGATTTGCTTTAATGGTTGCAGGAAATTATTCTCTTATTTCAGCTATTGTTAGTGTGATGTGTAAATTTGCATTTGTGTATGCAATAGTTCTAAGTTTTGTAAGTTTTTATAACTCACCTATTAATGATGAACGAAATTATTTTAAATATCTATTTAATAATAAATAATGGTTTAGTTGAAGAATTTAAAGCCGTCTCTTATGAAATGGAAGGCGGTGATGATAGGAAAATTGAATTCTTAAAAAATCATGCTAAAGAAGATTATCCAAAAGCTATTGTTTTTGATGCTCCTACGGATAGTAATGGGAAATTTATGAGTTATAATAAATTCCATAAACTTGAAAAAAGAGGGATGCATTTCCAGTTGTTTGAATATGTTTTCCAGCGATTTAATGTGGCAGAAAATCCATTAGTTTGTGTTACCCCGGTCGTCGATGGTAAATTATACTCAAATTGAAAATATATCTTTGAAAAGATTTTTTGTTCTTTAAAAGTATCCGCCTAAAACCTGCTGCTTTAGAATATAGAATCACTAAACGAAATGAATTATTAGATAAAATCATTAATAGGCTATGAAAAACTTTATAATTAAATCGATAATAATAGTAATTACAATAACATTTACAGGTAAAGCCTTGTACATTTCAGATCAAACAAAATCTCAGTTAAAAAGTAAAACTGAATTTCAGTTAAAACAGGATGAATTAAATAAATATTACTCCGATAAAAAACTTGGTTCGTTTGTAGAAAATGGCAAAACATATTTTAGACTTTTTACCCCAAATGCTGAAAATGTATCGGTAATAATTTTTAATGAACCTAAAGATGAACAAGGTATTGAATACTTTATGACACGTGATCAAAATGCAGTTTGGGAAACTGTTGTTGACGGTGAACTTTACGGCAAATATTATATGTTTAATGTAAAACATAAAAACCAAGAGCCTGTTCTTTGTTTGGACCCTTACACTAAAGCTGTTGCAAGTTTTAATAATTATTTTACTCCACGAAGAGGTATTATTATCAAAGATGATGATTACAATTGGCAGAATGATAAGTGGATTCAAAGGGATTGGGAGGATTTAATTATTTACGAAATGCATGTTCGTGATATGACCGAACACTCTTCCTCTGGAGTTAAAGAAAGAGGAACTTATAAGGGTCTAGTTGAAAAAGGCAAAACCGGCGGACTGGACTACATTAAAAATCTTGGTGTAAATACTATTGAACTTTTGCCATCTCAAGAATTTGCAAATATAGAAATTCCTTTTAATGATTCGTTGCGCGGGATGTTTAACACATGGAATCCTTATGAAAGAAACCATTGGGGATATATGACTGCCGCATATTTTGCACCCGAAGCATATTACTCAGAAAATGTTAGAGATATTCAACCCCGTATTTGGAATGGTACAAATGCAAAAGCAGTTACCGATTTTAAGGATATGGTTAAAGCTTTCCACAAAGAAAATATTGCAGTAATAATGGATGTAGTGTACAATCATCTTTCTGAATATGAGTATGGGAATTTGAAAGAGATAGACAAAGAATATTATTTCAGGTTAAATCCTGATGGCAGTTATATAGCTGCCAGTGGGTGCGGGAATGATCTTAAGACTGAAAGACCAATGGTACGCAGATTAATTGTCGAGAGTATCCTTCATTGGATGAAAGAATATCATGTTGATGGTTTCCGTTTTGATCTTGGTAAATTAATTGACTGGGAAACGATCGAAACAATTATTTATGAGGCAAAAAAAATAAATCCGGATGTTGTTTTTGTTTGTGAACCATGGGGCGGAGGATATGATCCTGCTGGATTTTCTTTACGTGGTTGGGGTGCTTGGAATGATCAGATAAGGAATGGAATTAAAGGTGAGAATCCTGCAAACGGACTTGGTTGGATATTTGGAAAATGGTACGGAAATAATTCAGTGCAAAGAATTAAAAGTTATGTGAATGGAACCCTTGCAAAAGATTCACTTGGTTTATTTCAAAAAGCAGCTCACTCAGTAAATTATCTTGAATCGCACGATGGTTATACACTTGGTGATTTTATTCGAATTGGGTTGGGTGATGTTAAACCGAACCAAATAATTAAAAACGTTGATAAAAATGTAAAGCTTACTCCAGCACAGTTAAAACTAAACAAACTTGGTGCGCTGTTCTTATTCACTTCGCGTGGAATTACAATGATAGGGGAGGGACAGGAATTTGCCCGGAGTAAAGTTATTCCATTTAACACTAAGGTCGATGATCCCCAGAAAGGAATGATTGATCACAACTCCTATAACAAAGACAATGAAACGAATTATATCAATTATAAGCACGCAGAAGTTAATAAAGAGCTTTTAAATTATTACAAAGGATTAATTGAACTGCGTAAAGAATTTCAATCCTTTCGTAGGGCAGAATATGATGAATTAAAATTTATGAATATGCACGGTAATGATTTTGCACTTGGCTACGAAGTAAAGCATAAAAATGAAGATTTTGTTGTTCTGTTCAATGCAGATCCATTAAATAAAGTTGTGTTCGAATTACCAGAAGGTAGGTGGAATGTTCTCGTTAATCCTGATAAAGCAGGAATAAAATCTCTAGAAGTATTGGAAGGGAAAATTACAGTTGAACCGTCAAGTGGTTACGTTCTGCAGAAGAAATAATATATAGAACTCTACAAGATTTCTGCTTCGCAACTTGTATACTTTTTAAACCTAATCTCCACTCAATCCTTTTTGAAGGGATTTTTCGATTGCAAGTTTAAAGCTTCCAAGATTTACAGGTTTTTGAAAAACGAATTCAATTCCAAGTTCGTTATAATCATTAATTGCGGCACGATCAATATCACTGCTCAACACAATTATCGGTGGTTTTCCTTTTATATCTAATTTCCTTAATTCCATTACAAATTCATATCCATTCATTACAGGCATAGCATGATCTGTAATTACTAATGCTGGCGGTGAAAGCAAAATTTTCTCAATTGCTTCTTTTCCGTTCGAAGCAACTTCAACACTGTACTCGGGAGTAATGTTTTTGAGGATTTTTGAATAGAGCAATCTGTCCGTTTTACTATCGTCGATGATTAAAATGTTGGAGGAAGCTATTGGAAGCGTAAAGTTAAACTCTGAGCCAATACCATATTTACTTTTAACTTCAATTGTGCCGCCATGCTTTTCAATAATTTCCTTTACAAGCGATAAGCCTAGCCCGCTGCCTTTTTCCCCTGCAGTACCTTCTGAAGTGAACTTGGAATCAACATTAAATAATTTTGTTAAATCATCTTCTTTTATTCCGATCCCAGTATCTTTTATGCTAAGATAAATAAACCGCGAACTGCTTGCAGGATTTGAAGAAATACTAATCTTACCACCTTTGTTTGTAAACTTAATAGAATTAGAAATTAGATTGTTAAATACCTGTATTATCAAACTCTTATCCACAAAAAGATAAAGATATTGCGGGAGAATTGTTTCTATCTCGATACCTTTTTGTATTGCTGTTCCTGAAAGAGCATTTATAGAATCGGTAATAATTTTTATGATATCAATTTTTTGCGGTTCAAATTTTATCCTGCCTGTTTGTAATCTTGTCCAATCTAAAAGCGAATTTACAAGTGCAAGCATTGATCTGGAAGATTCCTGAATATATTTAACATATTGTTTTCTTTCATCTTCTGTCAATTCATCATCATTAACAAGTAAATCGGTAAAACCAAGTATTGAACTAAATGGAGTTCTAAGATCATGTGAGATAATTGAAATAAACCGATCTTTTGTTTCGTTGAGCTTAATCAGGTTTTTAGTCGATTTTTTTAGTTCTTCCTCAGCTCTTTTCCTAAATGTAACATCACTAACTAACCCAAATATTTTTTGTATTCTGCCCGTACCAGACCTAACCAGATTTATTTTTGCTCTGACCCAAACAATATTACCTTGTTTGTTTATCATCCTGAACTCAAACTCACTTGAAAGTTGGATACGGCTTTTTAACAGATTTATAAGTTTAGGTTTTACGGATTTTAAATCATCAGGATGAATAACTTTTAAGAATAATTTTGAATCTGAGAGAAAATCTGATTGCGTATATCCTGTTACCTTTTGTATTGAAGAAGTACAAAAAATTGGGCGTAAAGTTAATCCAATTCTTTCATATGTAAATAAAAAATCATCTATATTTTCTGTAATGTTTCGATATTTTTCTTCTGATTCTTTAATTGCTTTTTGTGATCTAATTCTTTCTGTAACATCACGGGCGATCATTACAATATAATTTTTATTAACTGCATCAAATGAACCGAGTGATAATTCAGTATGGATATTTGAGTTATCTTTTCTTTTACCGAGAAAATCAAATCTTGCCGGTTGTTCTTTTTTCCTTTCTATTAATCGAAGATATTCGGCTACTTTAAGTATATCGTCGTTTGATGCGAGGTCTATAATTTCTTTATTAATTAACTCGTCTCCATTAACATAACCAAATATTTTTGCAAAGGATTTGTTTGCAATGATAATTCTTCCTTCGCAGCCTAAAGCTATTCCATCGTATGCGGAATCAACAAGTGAATGGTAAAGATTCAAATCCTGATTGCTGTTTTTTTGTCCCTGAATATCCTCAAAGAAGCAATTAAAATTTTGAATTTTATTTTCGGCATCCCTTGTAAAATAAAATGAAGTGCGTAATACAATTATTTTATTTAGTTTCGTTTTAAATGGTAATTCAATAATCTTGGGCTCATCTCCAACAAAACTTTTAAAATCTAAAATGTTATTTTCCAAATAAATCGGATCAACTATTTCATAAATACTTAATGAAAGTAATTCTTCTTCACTATATCCCAGGACATTTTGAAAAGATTGGTTTGAAAATATTATTTGTCCATCCTGATCGATATTACAAACCATCGCCGGGACTTTAACCAAGGTTTGTCTTAGACTTTTTAATGATAATTTTAATCCATCTTCAAAATGTATTTTGTCCGTAATGTCTATGCTTTTAACAACTATCTTATCTTTTTTTTCGTCTAAAAATGTAAAGTAAGACTCATAGGTTTTCTTTTCCCGGTTTTTATCAAAATATGTAAGAATAATTCTGTGAATATCTTTAGATGTAAGTTTAGCTCTTACTGAATCAAGAAAATCATCTGATAAAATGCTTACAGCATTACTGGCAATATTACCCAAAACCTCATTTTTACTTATCTCATAAAGTTTTTCAGCATTATCATCCCAAAATTCTATTTTGTTTTCCAGGTTTATAACAAATAAGGCATTTTGGGATTTTGATATTATGGTATGATAAAAATTTAAATGATTTACATTATTAAAAAGAGTATCAATCTCTCTTTCAGTGGCAGTAATATCTTTAAAAAACAGATAAATAAAACTTATTTCTTTTCTATAATTTTCCTGAGGTACAAAACGGCACTCTAAGATTTTTTTGCTTCCTCTAAATTCGTAGGCAATTTTTTCTGAAACAGCTATTCTGTTTTGTTTCGCATATTCAATATGATCTTTAATTAATTTTGATGTATCTGAGTCAAAAAGACTTCCTACACCAACATTTGGGATGAGATTTACAGGAACGTTAATAAAATTAGAAATATTTTTAGAAAAGAATTGAATTCTCTCTAACCTATCAACCACAAGAAAAAAATCTGAAACATTATGGATTGCATTTTCCATAAAATCAGTTCTTAAAGCAAATTCTTTCTGAGATTTTGTTAATACTTTAATGTCTTCAATAATCAAGATTCCACCAATTATATCTTCACCATCGTAAATTGGGGCAGCTTTAACAATCAGACGTGCAAAGTCTTTGAATTTTGTTTCAGGAAGACTAAGTTCTTTTTCAAAAGGGAAGCCTTTTAAAACTTCTTTAAGTTCATTTTGAATAGGAATATTTAGGAAGGTATCTATTAGTTTTACATTAGATCCCACCAAATTGGCAGGAGTTTCAAATCCATAAAGTAATTCAAGATCATTAAATGTTTTATTAATATATTCAATTTCCCCACCTTTACTAAAAGTTAGGATGGCAATTGGAGCATTATCAATAAAATTAACTGTTTTATTTTCCAAAATCATTTCTTTCAGATATTAAAAAGATTTAATAACAACATTCTAAAGAGAACTTATTTATCGAGCACTATTAGTTAAAATCAGCAATTAAGCCACTATAACTAATGTGCCATTATTTGTTGAATTTAACTTCAAAAAACAATATTTATAAGCTGTTCTGACATATAAGTATATCGGTTCATGTCTCGTTTTGAATTTATGTATTGTAATAAATAAAAAATATCGAGAAAGACCAAGGAAGAAATATATCACATCCTAATACTTATATATTATCCACTAATTGAATCAAATTTACTTAACTTTGCATAAGAAAATTATGGAAAAAGAATTGATAGGTTTATTATTTCAAAAACTAGGTAAAAAAACTTTAAACTTCCTCCGGGAATTTGGTCAAATATCAAATCTTTTTTTTGGCATAATCAAAAGTTTTCCGCAAATATTGAAAAGTAAAAAAAATATTCTTTATCAAATGGAACATATAGGTGTTAATTCGCTTCCATTGGTAATTATAATTGCTGTTTTTACAGGAGCAGTTTCTGCCTGGCAAGCAGCATATCAGTTAAAAGGGATTGCGCCTTTATCGTTTTTAGGTGGCGCAACAAGTAGAGCTATAATTACTGAACTTGGACCTGTTTTAACCGGGATAGTAATTGCGGGTAGAGTTGGGGCGTCAATAGCTGCTGAGCTTGGGACAATGAAAGTTACTGAACAGATTGATGCTCTTGAAACAATGGGCATTAGTCCTATTAGATATTTAGCAATGCCAAGATTTTTAGCATCAATTATAATGCTGCCAATACTTGTAATCTTTGCTGATGTGATAGCAGTGATCGGCGCTTACGTAGTTTCAAATTATTTTCTTGGAGTTTCTTCAGCCGTTTTTTTTAATTCAGTTCACAGATTTTTTACAATGCCCGATCTTATTTCAGGTTTAGTAAAAACAATTTTTTTTGGCGGCGTTACCGCTTTGTTAGGATGTCATATTGGATTTAGAACAGAAGGTGGAGCCGAAGGGGTTGGTTTGGCTACCATCCGATCATTTGTAATATCGGCAGCGTTAATTTTGATTTTAGATTATGTACTCTGGATGTTGATTTTTTAGTTTAGTCAATATTCAAAACCCGTAATTACTAATTGCATATTAAAAAATAAAAACTATATTGTAAATCAAATATTTCAATAATCAAAAATCCCTTCGATACAAAGGAAGGAAACATTATATGGAACCAATTAAGTATTTAATTAAAGAAAGAACTGAAAAAATTGTTCTTCCAAAAAATTTAGGTTTTGGCCAATATTTTACTGACCACATTTTTGAAATGGATTACAACAATAATGAGGGCTGGCATAATCCAACTATTAGACCTCTCGAATCTTTAAAAATGCATCCTGCTACTTCGTTTATTCATTATGGACAAACAATTTTTGAGGGTATGAAAGCCTTCAGAACAGTTCAAGGAGATATTGTACTTTTCCGTCCAGAAGTTCATTTGCAGCGTTTAAATAATTCGGCAAAAAGAATTTGTATGCCAGAAATTGATGTGGATTTTGTTCTTGAAGCACTTAAAGAACTTGTTGCAATTGATAGCGATTGGATTCCGGCTAACAAAGGAGAATCTCTTTATATCAGACCATTTATGTATGGTTCAGATTCCGCTCTTGGGGTCAGACCATCGAATGATTATAAACTTGTTATATTACTTTCACCAGTTGGGGCGTATTATTCCGAAGGATTTAAACCTATTAAAATTTTAATTCAGGATGATTATGTTCGAGCTGTAAGAAAAGGTTTGGGTGAGTGTAAAACAGCAGCAAATTACGCTGCAAGTTTATTAGCTGCAAAAGAAGCTGCAAAAAAAGGATTTACACAAGTTCTGTGGTTAGATGGGCTAGAGCAAAAATATCTCCAGGAAGTTGGAACTATGAACATCTTTGTAAACTTTAAAGGTGAAGTTGCAACCCCCGAATTGAACGGCTCAATTTTACCCGGTGTAATAAGAAGATCTGTTATTCAAATACTTAAAGAATGGGGAGTGAATATTGTTGAAAGAGAAATTTCCGTGGAAGAAATTATTTTGTCTTATGAGAAGGGAAATCTTTTGGGTCTGTTTGGTTCAGGAACAGCGGCAATAATTTCCTCAATTGGATCACTTACTTATAAAGATAAAAATATGTCTTTTAACAATGGGCAGCCGGGAGAACTTGATCTTAAATTATTTAATGAATTAACATCAATATATTATGGTGAAAAAGAAGATACCCATAACTGGATTTGTAAAGTTGAAAAAAAGGGAGTTGAAGTTAATTAAAACTTTTTGATTGAATTCGGGTTTATATAGGCATCGGCAATATTGTTGATGCCTATCTGTTTTTAAAGCTCCTCTTACAATAATTAATTGTCCGCATTTATGAAAAAAATTCTTTAGGCCAGTATTTTATAAAAACTTTTCTTTAAGGTGTTTTACTTCTCTATTACTTATAAAACCCAATCAAACCATTTATCAGATATTTCTCTTCAAAACCATAAGTTTATTAATTAAGCCATTTGATCTGAAGTTTATCAAATCATTTTGATAATGCCGTGAAATCATCACACTAGCCAAAATATGTGCGAAAGAACAACAATTTTAAAGTGGTTGTTATTTATATATGCCAAAAGATTAATAATTGGTTTTGCAAAGACTTGACACGTGAACGTCTGTACACTATATTTGTGATGAACAAATGAGCACTATAATGAAAAACAAATTAACAGATCGACAAGAAGAAATTTTACTTTTTATCCAGCAATTTCAACAAGAAAGCGGTTATCCCCCAACTCTTAGAGAAATTGGGAAAAATTTTGGTATTTCTTCAACATTTGGGGTTAAAAGACATCTTGATGCATTAGTAAAAAAAGGATATTTAAATATTCTTGGCAATGCAAGCCGAGGGATAAGCATTAATAAAAGTGAATTCTTTAATTCAATACCAGTTAATATTTCTGAAAAAGAAAACAATAAAATTCCAATTATTGGAAGAGTTGCTGCCGGTTCCCCAATTTTGTCTGAAGAAAATATTGAAGGGTCAATTTTAATTGATCAAACTTTTTTGAAAAAATCAGATAATTGTTTTGCTTTAAAAGTTAAAGGCGATAGTATGATTGATGCTGGAATTTTTGAAGATGATCTTGTTATAATCTCACCACAAACAACAGCAAATAATGGTGATATTATAGTAGCCCGAATTAGTGATGAAGTTACTGTTAAGGTTTATGAATTTAAAAATCAGGGAGTAAAACTGATACCACAAAACAAAAATTATAGTCCGATAGTTATAAAAAACAAAGAGGAATTTTCGATTGTCGGAAAAGTAACAGGCGTTTTAAGATGGTTAAATTAAGGAGCAAAAAATGAAAACAGAAATATTTCAATCAGCCATAAAAAATAGAAACAGAGTTAAATTTTTATATGGTTTAAATGAAACTTTAATTGAACCCTATTATTTATCCATTGAAAAAAATGGCTCGAAAGTAATCTATGGGAAAGTATTTCACTCAAGTGAAATAAAAAAATATAGCTATAATAAAATTGCAAATATTAAGGTAATAGATAAAAAGAGGTTTTCACCTATTATTCCGATAATTCCTCTTGTATCCTAAAGGAGATATAAAAATGAATACAGAACGAAGAAGAGATGTCGATTTACTGATTGAAGAATTTTGGAGAAAAGGATATTTGACTGTTTTTAGAAAGTACGGCACATATTTACCGGAACCCTCAAGTATTGGTGGATTTGATGTAGATGTAATTGCAAAGCTAAAAGATAATTATGCAATTGGTATAACTTTAACAGATCAGGATTTTAAAGATTCAACCTTGATCAAAAATAAATTATCCTATCTTGCACAAAGGCAAACAAAGGGCTCTAATAAAAAAGTGATGCTGTTTGTTGGCGTATCAATTTTAAATTATAAATATGCCAAAACTTTGCTGGATGAATTGGATAATGATACAAGAAAAAACATAAAACTTTTTCAAATAGTAGATAAACAAAATTTGAACATGCGAAATGAATTAAAATCTACTAAGATTTTATTTTCGTAAAAAATACTTAAAAGCTGGATTTAGTAATTTATATTATTTTTCTAGAGTCTCGTTCAATATAGATCAAAGAATAGAATCAGAGTGTTTCCCCACTTATAAAAACCTGTAGTATTCCTTCCTAAAAAATTTCCTAACTCAAAGTATTACTTCTAGATCTAAAAGTGGTAAAAATTATCCTGTTTTTACTACAACTATACTGCATCAAATGCAAATATTTAAAACAGTTTTAAAATTTAGTAAGATTAAGTTACCTTGACATTCATGCGTGGTAAAATTAACTTTGCACGCTAAATCAACAACAGGTATTAGATTTTGAAGAAAAAAAGCTCGGCACTCGATGAGCATTTAGTGGAATCACTAAAAAAATCGGGTGAAATTCCTAAACACATAGCCATTATTATGGATGGGAATGGTCGTTGGGCTAAAAAAAGAGGGTTGCCCCGGGTTGCCGGGCATAAAAGAGGAGTTGATACTGTTAGGGAAATAGTTGAGGCATGTTCCGAAATTGGTGTTAAATATTTAACCCTTTACACTTTTTCGACAGAAAACTGGAAACGACCAAAAGATGAAGTATCTACTCTGATGAGACTTTTGCTTAACAGTTTAAGAGACAGAGTAAATGAACTTAATGATAATGATATCCGTCTTACAACAATCGGGAATATGAGTTCTTTGCCAACTGCGGTGCAGAAACAACTTTATACTGATATTGAAAGAACAAAGAACAATAAAAAGATGATACTTAATCTTGCTTTAAGTTATAGTGGTAGATGGGAATTACTTGAAGCAATTAAGGAAATTGCCAGTGCCGCTAGTCAGGGGCAGATTAAAATAGACGATATTACTGAAAATTTAGTATCAAAAAAATTAACAACCCACAATATACCTGATCCTGATTTAGTTATTAGGACCAGTGGTGAATTTAGAGTGAGCAATTTTTTGCTATGGCAAATTGCATATTCTGAATTTATAATTACAGAAACACTTTGGCCGGATTTTTCTCGGAAGGATTTGTATGAAGCAATACAATTATTTCAGAAAAGAGAAAGAAGATTTGGTAAAGTGAGTGAACAAATTAAGAAGAATTAAAAGGAAAAAGGTCCTGAGAATGTTCATTTCCTCCCGAATGATAGTGTTTAAATATTTTTTTCTAATTGTATTTTTATTCACTTCAGTCAATATCTTTTCCCAAGAGCAAAGAACAACATATAAAATATTAGGTATATCAGTTGAAGGCGACAAATCTGCTGATGCAAATACAATTATTGTTGCTTCAGGCTTAAAAATTGGTGATGAGATACAGGTTCCTGGTGATAAAACTATAAATGCAATAAAAAATCTTTGGGCACTTAATATTTTTTCAGATGTACAGATTATTATTGATAAACAATTAGCAGATGGAGTCTTTTTACTTATTAAAGTTAAAGAATACCCCAGAATCGAAAAAGTTGTTGTCGAAGGTAATGATGAAATTAGCACCAGTGATATTGAACAAAAAATAACATTCCTGCGTGGATCAGTTCTAAAGCCGCAAGAAGTAGCTAAACTTATAGATCAAATAAATAAACTCTATGAAGACGACGGATATTTTAGCACAAAGTTTGAGACTAAATATTATAATTACTTTTCTGCTGACACGGTAGATGGTAAAATATTGGTCCGATGGAGAAACACTATAGATTTAGCTGATGAATATGAAACGGAATATGATCTAAATGATTATATTTCCTCTAACCTGATCTCAAAAATTAAAGACAGAGTATTACTTAAAATTAAGATTGAAGAAGGAAGTAAAGTAAAAGTTCGCGATATAACTTTTGAGGGTAATAATGACTTTGATAATGGTGAATTAAGAAGCGAAATGGAAGAAACTTCAATTGCCCGATGGTGGAAATTCTGGGATAGCGGGAAATTTGATCCGGTAAAATATAAAAAGGATAAAGAATCAATTATAAAATTTTATCGTAAAAACGGATATCGCGATGCTGAAATTTTGTCAGACACGCTTATTTATTCGAATGATAAAAAAGATGTTAACATTATAATGAATATTTTGGAAGGTCCACAATATAAAATCAGAAATATCAAGTGGGAAGGTAATACAGTTTATCCGGGTGCTGTTTTAAGTGAAAGGTTGGATTTTCGTCCTGGTGATATTTATGATCTCGAAAAGTTCGAACAAAATTTACGTGGTAACGAAAAACAATCTGATGTATCAGCACTATACTTAGATAATGGTTATCTGACATTTAACCTGCAAACAAATGAAAATAAAGTTGGCGAAGATTCCGTTGATATTACTATAAGAGTTGAGGAAAGAAATCAATTTAAGGTTGATAAAGTTGGAATTTATGGTAATGATAAAACAAAAGATAAAGTAATTAGAAGAGAATTATATACCGTTCCAGGTGATTATTTTAATAGAGGTTTGCTCTTTAGGAGTGTACAAAACTTA
This sequence comes from uncultured Ignavibacteriaceae bacterium, assembly GCA_963809415.1. Taxonomy (GTDB): domain Bacteria; phylum Bacteroidota; class Ignavibacteria; order Ignavibacteriales; family Ignavibacteriaceae; genus IGN3. Next base: position 383,052 of record CAWEJJ010000004.1, read on the forward strand.
GCAAATCTTCAATACTTTAATGTTGAAAAATTGTATGGCCCCGATGGAATCATTACAAAACTTTCAAGTGATAGCACTGTAGATGTTGGTTTTAATGTTGAAGAAAAATCCAGCGATTATTTAAATGCATCAGTCGGTTATAGCGGCAGTTTTGGATTTAGCGGTGCCATCGGCGTTACTTTGACTAACTTTTCGATTGCAGAACCATTTCGTTTAGGCGGTGGTCAGGTGCTTAGTTTTAACTGGCAGTTTGGTGTGGGAAGCCTTTATAGAACTTTTACACTTGGATTTACCGAACCCTGGCTCTTTGATACCCCAACATCTGTTGGTGCAGAAGTATTTGATACTCGTCAGCAGTATGTTTATGATTTAAGGCAATCCGGTGCTACAATAAGAGTTGGTAGAAGATTAAAATGGCCCGATGATTTCTTTTATGTTCAAGGAAGATTTAAATATCAATATAATAACGTTATTGAAGGACAGAACTTTTATAAAGAAGGTAAAACTAATCAGTTTACAGTGGGAGCATTAATCACAAGAAAAGACATTGATAACCCTATCTTTCCATCTTCAGGTTCTTCTATTCTGTTAGATGCTGAGCTTTCCGGCGGACCATTACCAGGTGATGTTGATTATCTAAAAATTGGTTTTACATCTGAATGGTATAGAAGGCTTTTTAACTCTAACAGAGTTACATTATACACAATAGCTGATTTTGGTTTTATTGATGAAATTGTTCCCGGTACTAACATCCAACCATTTGAATTTTATTATATGGGTGGCAATGGACTGGTAATTGCAACAACTTCATTAAGGGGATATGACGATAGAACAGTTGGACCTAAAAATGTGGATGGGAATGTAATTGGCGGACGTGTTATGACTAAAGTTGGAGCAGAGTTGAGATTTGCTATTACTTTAGAACCCATGCCGCTTTATTTAATTGCTTTTGCTGAAGCAGGAAATGTTTTTGAAAGTTTTCAAAAAACTGATATTTTTGACTTACGCAGATCCGTTGGATTCGGGGCAAGGATAATGATTAACCCCATCGGTTTGATTGGGTTTGATCTTGGTTATGGATTTGATCGTAAAATTGTAGATGGAAAAGACCCTGGATGGCTATTCCATTTTCAATTTGGGAAAGGTTTCTAATTAATTAGTACAATCATAAAGAACGAGGAATATAGTGAAAAGTTACATCTTTGGATTAGCATTTTTATTACTTGGTATAAATGCTTTTGCGCAAACACCATTAAGAATCGGATACGTAGATTCTGAAGTTATTCTAACTCAATTTTCTGAAGCAATAAAAGCTCAGGGAGACCTGGATGCAGTAACCAATAAATGGTCTGCACAATTAGATTCTATGACTCAAACATATCAGCAGTCTATTGCTGATTATCAAAAACAATCTGCTACTATGCCCGAAGCTAAAAAGACAGAAATCCAACAAAAGATTGTTAAGATGGAACAAGATATTATGGATTTTAGAAAAAATAAATTTACCCAGGGTTCTGGAGAAATTTATAAGAAACAGGAAGAACTTTTTTCACCTGTAAAAGCTAAAATTTATGCAGCCATTAAAAAAGTAGCTAAAGATGAAAATATGCAGTTTGTATTTGATAAAAGCGGAGATATAATCCTTCTGTATGCTGATTCTGCTTTTGATGTTACATTTAAAGTTTTAGATAACCTAAAAAGAGGCGTTCAATAATCTTTCGGTTTAACAAAGTTCTCTCCATTTATTTTTGGAGAGAACTTTATTTTTTTATTCGGCATCTTTGATCAAGAAATTTTATAAAAAGGTTTTATGATGAAAAAGCTAATCACCATTTCTATCCTGCTTCTAACCACTTCATTTTCTTTAGCACAACTTAAAATAGGATATATCGATTCCGATACTATTATGGATAATCTTCCAGACGTTCAGGATGCAAGACAAAAGTTAGATGCTATGATACAAGAATGGCAAACCGAGCTAAGTAAAATGGAAAACGAGCAGAAAACAAAATACGATGATTATGAAAAACGAAAATTAATTATGTCGGATCAAACAAGGGCTGAAACTGAAGCTGCACTTGTTAAACTTGAAACCCAAATTGCACAGTACCGGGAGAAGAAATTCGGTACTAATGGCGAGCTTTTCCAGAAGCAGGATGAATTAATGAAACCAGTTCAAAATAAAATCTTCACAGTCCTTAAAGAAATTGCCGAGCAAGAAAACTATGATTTTGTTTTTGATCGAAGCGGGGATGTAATGATTTTATATGCCAAGGAACAATATGATCTTACATCGCAAGTACTTGATAAACTTAAATTAAAATAAGAAGATATGGGTGATGAAAATTAAAATTCAGGAAATCGCTTCTCTCATTAAAGGTAACATTTTTGGTAATGCAAAAATTGAAATAGAAAATGTTGCAAAGATTGAAGATGCAAAACCTGGAGACTTGACGTTCCTTTATCTTTCAGCATACGAAAAATATTTTCTTACCACTAAAGCCTCCGTCGTAATTGTAAAGCCGGATTTTAAACAAACCAGGGATGACATTACCTATATTGTAGCTGCATCACCCGAAAAAGCATTTTTTGAGATTATCAGAAAATATTTTACACCTGATTTTCCATTACAGGGAATAGATCCGACTGCATCTGTACATATTGATGCAAAAATTGGGAATGATGTTGCAATAGGAAAAAATGTTGTCATTTCTGCAGGATGCTTTATCGGAGATAGCACAAAAATTTTTCATAATACTGTTGTTATGGAGAATACAGAAATTGGTTCTAATTGTCTTATCCACCCAAATGTAAGTATTAGAGAAAATTGTAAAGTTGGTAATTATGTTATCATTCATTCCGGAACAGTTGTTGGGAGTGATGGTTTTGGATACAGCACTGATGAAAATGGAGTCTATCAAAAAATTCCCCAAATTGGGAATGTAATTATTGAAGATGATGTTGAACTTGGATCAAATGTTTCAATTGATAGAGCTGCGGTTGGTTCAACAATAATAAAACGCGGATGTAAAATTGATAACCTTGTTCAAATAGCTCACAACGTTATACTTGGTGAGGATACGGTTATCTCTGCACAAACAGGGATTTCAGGCAGCACAAAAATTGGCAAACATTGTATTTTGGCAGGTCAGGCCGGCCTTGTCGGTCATATTGAACTTGGAGACAATGTTGTAATTACTGCACAATCCGGAGTTTCAAAATCAATACTTAAACCCGGATATTATATGGGTTCACCTGCAATGGAAATTAAAGCACAACAAAAGATGCAGGCACAAATCAGGTTTATTCCCGATTATATTGAACGGATAAAAAAACTTGAGGATGAAATTAAATCATTAAAAGAAGCAAACAAATAAAAGATAATTATTTATTAGTTTGTAATTATGGGTTTTATCCACCTTCCTCCAATTGTATTTAGTAACTCATCTTACTATTTTTTCACATAATTTTATTGCAAAAAAGATGGAATCAGAATGATAGAACTTCAGAGAACTATAATAAAACCAGTTTCAATAAGTGGAATCGGGCTTCATACGGGAACTCAGTGTACAATGACTTTTAAACCCGCACCAATTAATTCAGGTATAAAATTCATTCGCGTTGATCTTGGCGGGAATCCTGAGATCCCGGCTATTGCCGATAATGTTGTTGATGTTTCCAGAGGAACTACTATAGGAATTGGTGAAGCAAAAGTACATACAGTTGAGCATGTTCTTGCTGCAATTGCTGGTTTACAAATAGACAATATTAATGTTGAACTGGATGGAATTGAACCACCGGTTATTGACGGAAGTGCTCTGCCTTATGTAAAAGCATTGCAGGAAGCCGGAATAGAACAGCAAGATGCTCCAAAAGATTATTTAATCATTGAAGAGACTGTTACCTTTTCGGATGAAGCAAGACAGGTTGATATTGTCGCGCTTCCACTTGACAAATATCGGTTAACTGTAATGGTTGATTATCAAAATCCCGCACTTGGAAGTCAGCACACGGGATTATTTGATATGGATAAAGAATTTGTAAATGAATTTGCCTCCGCACGAACATTTTGTTTTTTAAGTGAGGTTGAAGATTTAGCAGATCAAGGTTTAATTAAAGGCGGTGATTTAGACAATGCAGTTGTTATTGTTGATCATAAGTTAGATCAGAAAGAACTTGATGAGTTAGGAAAGCGAATAGGCTTACATGAAAGATTTACTATTGGTGATGATGGAATTCTTAATAACAAAAAGTTGCGTTATAAAAACGAACCTGTAAGACATAAATTGTTAGACTTAATTGGTGATCTTGCACTTATTGGTGTGCCTATAAAAGCACAAATACTTGCAGCACGCCCAGGGCATAAAGCAAATGTTGAATTTGCCAAGCAAATCAGAAAGCTTTATCAACAAAAAAAATTAGTTAAAAAATTCCAGTTTGTTAAAAAAGAAGGCGTCGTATTTGACATAAATGCAATTGAACGAATACTTCCGCATCGATATCCATTTTTGCTTGTTGATAAAATTGTTCACCTTGAAGTTGAGAAGAAAGTTATAGGCGTTAAGTGCGTAACCGTAAATGAACCATTTTTTCAGGGACATTTTCCCGGTCAACCTGTAATGCCGGGCGTTTTATTAATTGAAGCAATGGCGCAAACAGGCGGAATACTTCTGTTAAACTCATTGCCTAACTATGATGAAAAACTTGTTTACTTTATGCAGATTAACAACGCAAAGTTTAGAAAACCTGTTGTACCAGGAGATCAGTTATTTATAGAAGTTGAACTTCTACAGAAAAAATCTAAAATATTTACTATGGCTGGTAAAGTTTTTGTTAACGATTTACTTGTTGCAGAAGCTGATTTTATGGCTGGTATTGTTGATAGACCTAAAAAAGAAGAAGAATAAATATGAACATAATTCATCCGACAGCTTTAGTTAGCAGCAAAGCTAAAATTGGTGATAATAATATCATTTATCCTTTTACAATAATTGAAGATGATGTTGAAATTGGAAATGACTGCGAGATCGGACCAAGTGCAGTTCTTTATAATGGCGCAAGAGTGGGAAATAAAGTTAAGATAAAACAAGGTGTTTCAGTTGCAAACAAACCTCAGGATTTAAAATTCGGTGATGAGACAACTTATTTTTATGTTGGTGATAATACTGTTCTGCATGAATTTGTTACGCTTCATAGGGGAACAAAAGAAACAGGTTTATCAAGAGTTGGTAAAAATTGTTTGCTTATGGCTTATTCCCACGTTGCACACGATTGTGTTATAGGTGATAATGTTATTTTTGCAAATGCTGTTCAGATTGCTGGGCATGTTCATGTAGAAGATTGGGTGATAATTGGAGGCACCGCGGCTGTTCACCAATTTTGTAATGTTGGCAGACATTCTATGATTGGAGCAAATACAGTTGCCGTTAAAGATGTTCCTCCATTTATTTTAAGTGGCAGATTTCCTATCAAGTATGAAGGATTGAACAAAGTTGGTTTAAGAAGACGCGGTTTCAGTGAAGAAGATATCTTGATGATAAAGAAAACGTATGATTTAATTTATAATTCGGGACTTAATGTTTCGCAAGCTGTTGTTAGAGTAGAAGCCGAACTTGGGAATAATACTTATGTTCAGGAAATTCTCTCATTTATTCGTACAAGCAAACGTGGGATTATCAGTAGATGAAATGGAGTTTCGTTAATTCCGGGGCTAACAATGGCAAGTATAATATGGATCTCGATCTCTTGCTTGCTCAAAGCTTAAATTCTGATAATGCAATATTAAGAATTTACCAATGGAAGCCTTACTGCATCTCACTTGGAGCCAATCAATCCTTTGATGATGTTAATCTTGATAAAATGAAAACTAACAACATTGACGTAGTAAAAAGACCCACAGGTGGAAGAGCAATTCTACACTCGGAGGAATTAACATATTCAGTTATTTATCCAATTAATAACACAACCTCTTCTAAAAATATTTATAATGAAATAAATCTCGCGCTTCGTAAAGGTTTGATTGAGTTTGATTCAAAACTTTCTGAAATTGAACTGGAACACACACAACCAAATTTTAAGGAATTTTACAAATCTGAAATCAGCGCAATATGTTTTGCCGTATCTGCAAAAAGTGAACTAAATTTTAATGGGAAAAAAATTGTTGGAAGCGCCCAAAGGAAAATTGGTAATGTAATCTTGCAGCACGGTTCCATACTCTGCGGACAGTTTCATAAAAATATTGTTGATTATCTGAACATAGATAAATCAACAAAGAGTATGATTATTGATGAAATTTCTGACACAACTATAGACTTAAAAACTGCACTGCATTATGAGATCGATTATTCTAAATTAGCAACAGCAATTTTAAAAGGATTTGAAAATCATTTTACTGCAAAGTTTGATGTAATTGACAATCCGCAAAATGTTTTTAATAATGTTTCAGAAATTCAGCTTATTAGTTAATGGCACTCAAATAAAATCGTACCGATCTATGTCTCTAAAAGCATTACTATTTATAATTTTCCAATTTCTTGCCTTTAATGCATTTGCCCAGGTTGATTCTCAGCTTTTTCTGGAAGGTGCACAAATTACTGATTTAAAAAGGGAAGGCGAATTTCTTTGGGTTGCTACTTACGGGCAGGGCATTTATCAATACTCATTAAAAGATGGCAAGTGGACAAATTACTCAAGTAAAAGTGGTAATCTTGAAAATGATCTTTTCCATTGCGTTGCTGCAAGTAAAGATTATGTGTGGGCCGGTGCAAATGAGGGATTATATATCTACTCACGAAGAACAAATAAATGGACGAAAAGAAAATTTGCGCTTGGTGGTGAATTCGGGAATTGGATTAGAAGTTTAAACTATGATGAAAAAAGAAAAAGACTTTGGATCGGCAGGTTCCGTAACGTTACAGTGTTTGATCTGAAAACAAATAAATTTACCGATTACAATAAAGTGCAAAACAGTGATGAGAAAACCAATAATTTTAACAATATAGTTTTTGATGGTGATAGCGTCGTCTGGTTTGGTTCTGAATCCGGTGCACATAAATTTAATGCAAAAAAAAATATTAATGATCCTTCTGCATGGTTTTATATAAACAACAAAGGCAGAAATTTTAACGGAGAAGGTAATTCTGTTTCGGTTTCTGATTTTGTTTTTGAAAAAAATAATACCTGGTTTGGTACAGACGAGTTTATTACAAAAGAACAGCCGGAATATAATGTTGGCGGAATTTATGTGTGGGATAGAAAATTAAAGTGGGACAGAATTTCTAAGGCTGATGGATTAGGTGGTAACGGAATTCATTGTCTTGTACGCACCGGCAATTATATATGGGCTGGAGTTTATGAATTTAAAAAGAACGATAAAGAAGAATATGGCAAAGGTTTATATCTTATTAACCGGGTAACAAAAAAAGTTACACCGATAGATCTTAATGAATTAAATATTACGACCTCCAATATTTTGTCTCTCCTTTTTGACGGCAACAATCTCTGGATAGGAACATCATCCGGACTTGTAAAACTTAAAGTGGGTAATTCATTAGCACATATTAAAAAATAGTTTTATTTATTCATCTTCTCTTTTTTCATTAAACATTTTCAATCTTTAACTTTTCCACACTAAAATTTGTATTACCAATTCTTACACAAAGTAATTTTTATCCTGCTAATTTATTACATTGTTACCGAGTATAAATAAATTGCTGTATTTATCTAATATTTAAACCGGTTTAATTATTGATATTAAAAGTTATCACCTGGAGGTTAGCGGGAATGAAAAATTTATTTTATGTTTTTAGTGTTTCTTTCTTAAAAAATCAGTTAGCAAATAAAGTATTTGCTTTCCTAACCTTATTATTTCTTTTACTACCGCAGTATTCCTGCAACACAACAGAACCATTAATACCACCTGAAGAACAACCGCCCAAAGCAATAAGACTAAAACTGCTTGATGTAAGCTGCACTGAAGCATTTATAACAGTAACTGCGGCTGACACAGTTTTACCAGTAAACATAATACTTAAAAAAGATAATATTTCCCTTTTTAGCTTTACATTAACAAAAACAGACACAACTGTAATAGACACAACGCTGCAGCCCAACATAACCTATACTTACCAAACCACAGCACAGATAAAAGGCAAAGAAGAAAACAGTGACACAATACAGGTAAAAACCCTAAACACAACCAGCCACAACTTTACGTGGCAAACATTTACATTTGGTGGAATAGGAGGCAGCAGTGCACTTTATGATGTAGCCATAATAGATGAAAACAACATTTGGGCAGTTGGTGCGATTTACGCTGATACAACAGGGCAAGCATATAATGCCGTTCACTGGAATGGAACTAGCTGGGAGTTGAAGAGAATATATTTTCCTACAGTGTGTGGTTCAACAGATTTAACACCTTACCCCTCTAATGCAATTTTTGCATTTGAAGATGGTAAAATCTGGATTAGTTCTTCTGGTGATAAAATAGCAATAGTTGAAAATAGGATACAAGTTGATAAGTTCTGTTTACCTTCAAATGTTTCAATGTCAATTAACAAAATCTGGGGCAGCAGCAGCAACGATTTATATGCAGTAGGTAACAATGGAAACATAGCACATTACCAAAACGGGGTGTGGAGTAAAATAGAAAGTGGAACAACTACAAACTTAAATGATATATGGGGACATTATGATCATTCAAGTAATGAAAAAACGGTTCTCTGTGTAGCTTCTAATATTCTTCATCAGGGGGAGTATCGACTATTAACTTTATCCGGAAATTCGGCACATGATACACTAAATTGGACCTACAACGATTATTGGCTTAAAACAATTTGGTTTAATAAGAAATATTCCCCTATCTATATAGGTGGTGGCGGTATTAAAGTGTTCAAATTAAATCAATGGGAAGAACAAGATATTACAAATGATTTTATACAATGTATAAGAGGCTCAGACATAAATGATATTTTTGCTTCAGGTGATAATGGATTTTTGGGACATTTCAATGGTATTCAATGGCATATTTATAACGAATTATATTCAGAAACTGTTTTTTTGAGGTTAGCAGCTAAAGGCAATACAGTAGTAATTGTCGGCTATACTTTTTCCGGTTTATTGGTTGGACAAGCAATAGTTGTGATTGGAAGAAGAATACCCTAAACGAATAGCGTTTGTGCTATTTTATAATGCAACAATAAATAGTGGATTAAGAATGAACAAAATCAGAAACCCAACTATCATTAATCTCTAACGTTGATTGAGCCACAGGTAGGGTAAATTGCAAACAATTAACCGAAGTGCAAAAAATCCTGTAAGCAAAAGCTTATTATCAAGATTCCCGGCCGTCAGGAACCATTTCTTAACAGCAAATAAGTTTAAAGTGAACTTTTCCCCTAAAATTTTGGCATTATCATTAGTAAGCGGAGTTTATATTTAAAAGATACAAGCTGGCGAATATATTATCTCTAAGAAGATGATTCTTCTTAAATAATAGAGCATTGATCATTTAGAATTCAACATTCAACATTAATAAGACTATTCAGTAAATCGCCTTTTTTGTCGTTGTAATGCTCACTTTTTACCCTCAATATTTATAGTTATTTTTAAACCAAATTTATAAACTCATCTGGATTTTATATGATTAAAATTTCCGAAAAGAGATTAAAAGAATTAAAAAATAATTTTAAAGGAAAACGTATTGCCATTATTGGTGATATGATGCTTGATATTTACTACTGGGGTGATGTAAAAAGAATTTCTCCGGAAGCGCCTGTTCCTGTTCTCGAAGTTGAAAATGAAATTTTCCGTTTCGGTGGTGCCGCAAACTGTGCTTTAAATATCGCAAAATTAAATGGCAGCCCTGAACCTATTGGTGTTATCGGCTATGATAATTTTGGGACAGTTTTTAATTCATTATTAAGTGATGTTAAAATTTCTCATCACGGAATAGTGGAAGATGATTCACGTCCGACAACTGCTAAAACCCGTGTTATTGCAGATAGCCAGCATATCGTTAGGATTGATAAAGAAAGTAAAGAAATAATTAATAAAAAAATTCAAAATAAAATATTTAATTATGTAAAAAGTATTATAAAAAACCTGGATGGAATTATTCTACAGGATTATAATAAAGGTGTTCTTTCAGATTCTCTTATCAAGCAAATTATAAAGCTTGCAAACAAGAATAAAAAACTTATTACAGTTGATCCAAAGTTCAATAATTTTTATTCTTATAGAAATGTTACTGTGTTTAAACCCAATAAAAAAGAAACCGAAGATATTCTTGGTATAAAAATCAAGACAGATGCTGATATTACATTTGCAGGAAATACTTTATTAAAAAAACTTAATGCAAAAAATATTTTACTAACTCTTGGCGAAGGCGGAATTGCAGTATTTGAAAAAGGTAAACCTGAAAAACGTATGCCTACAAAAGCAAGAAAGGTTGCAGATGTTTCCGGCGCCGGGGATACTGTTATTTCAACTTTAACAATGGCACTTGCCGCAGGAGCTAATATTTTAGAAGCATCTTATCTTGCAAATTATGCAGGCGGAATTGTTTGTGAAGAAGTTGGGATTGTTCCGATTGAGCTTGATAAACTTTTTAGTACTGTTATACAGGAAAACAAATGAGCAACATTAAATCAAGAAAAGAAATAAAAGAAATTAGAGAGCGGTTAAAAAAGGAAGGGAAAAAAGTTGTTTTTACTAACGGCTGTTTTGATTTAATTCATTCCGGGCATGTTGATTATTTAGTAAAAGCCAAAGAGATGGGCAGCGTTTTAATTCTTGCTCTTAACACCGATGCATCAATAAAAAGAATTAAAGGGGATAAGCGCCCGATATTATTGCAGGATGAACGTGCTTTTATTACTTCAAATCTTAAACCTGTTGATTTTGTGACCTTTTTTGATGAAGACACACCGGCTGAAATTATTAACGAATTGATTCCGGATGTTTTAGTTAAAGGTGCTGATTGGTCAATAGACAAAATAGTTGGAAGAGAAGTTGTTGAAGCAAACGGCGGTGAAGTTAAAACAATAAAATTTGTAAACGATCAATCAACTTCTAAAATTATTCAATTAATAATTAATAAGTATAAAAAATAGTGTCTGAAAAAGTAGTTAAAGAACAAACAAAAAAAATCATAGGCAAGGGCAGAAAAGCTTTGCGGTATGGTGTAAATATATTTGTTTACACCTTTGTTTTTCTATTTTTTTTATTTGTGATATTTTTTGGCGTTTCTCAAACTCAATTTTTTAAAAACTGGCTGCGGAATACCATAGTTGGAGTTGTAAACAATGAAATAAATGGTAAGCTATCTATTGATAAAATTGAAGGAACAATTTTTACATCATTAAAAATTACAAATGCAACTTTAACTTCTGCTGAAAATGATACTGTGATTTACGCCGGTAATATTGAGTTAAAAACGAGTCCGCTTAAATTACTTTTTAAAAATATTTATGTAAGAAATTTTGAATTAAGTAATGCAAAAATAAAATTAGTGGAAGAAAGTGATGGTAAATTAAATCTTTTAAAAATCTTTCCACCTTCTAAAAAACCGGATACAACCAGTTCAGAATTTCCATTTACAATTGAAGTTGCAGATTTCCAGTTAAGGAATGTTGACTTTTCCTTACAAAAATATAATAATGTCGGAAGCGATAAGATTTATCCAAACATTACAATGGATGATTTAAGAATAAAAGATCTTAATGTTTCGTTTAATGCTTTTGCGGATTTAAATAAATATGAATATCGTTTAACCATTAATGATATTTCGTTTAATCCAAACTTCGAATTTTTTAATCTTAAACATCTTAGCGGCACAATACTTTTAACTCCGAATGTTGCCGGAATAAACAAGTTGCATTTAATAACCGATAAATCAGATTTTGAATTAAGTGCAGGAATAGCAGGCATAGATTTTCTAAAAGATTTTTCAATGGAAAAATTAAGTAAAGCACCGGTAAGATTATCACTAAATGCTGAAAAAATTAATTTTGAAGAAATTACAACTTATGTTCCTCCCATGAAAATGTTAAGCGGAACCATCGCTGCTGATTTTGAAGCCGCAGGAACATTGGATAATTTGAATGTAAAAATGCTCGATGTTGATTATAATAACACTTCACTTAAAGCAACAGCAAATCTTAAAAATCTACTTGACCCGGAGAAGATGTTTATTGATGTATCGTTTCATAACTCTTATCTTGACCCAGCGGATCCGGCTAAACTGTTGGTTGGAGTAAAAATTCCGGAATTTAAAGATCTTGGTGTTGTGCAGTTTGATACACTTACTTACTTTGGTCGTCCGACTGATTTCAAATCAAGATTTGCAATAAGAACCGATAAAGGAAATTTAAATGGCAATGCAAATCTTAATTTTATAGAACCAGAAATGCAATACGATATAAAGTTGTTTACACAAAATTTAGATCTGGGTTCGTTCATCTCCATCCCGACAAATTTTAATTCTAAAATTGATATTTCCGGTACCGGCACAAATCCGCAAAACATGAAATTACAAATGTCAGTAACAGCCAATGAATCCCAAATTGGCAGTACCTATTTAAATAAAGTTTTTCTTAATACTACTGCAAATGATGGTTTAGTAAAATCGATAATTAATGTTACTTCAGATTCTATTTTTGTTAATCTTTATGCAGATGTTGATTTTAAGAATCCTGAAGATCCATCATACGAATTAAAAGGAAATGTTAATCGGCTTAATCTTGGAAGGTTATTGCAAAATAAGTCTTTAGAGTCAGAATTTAATTTATCAATTGATGCAAGCGGGCAGGGCTTTAATCCGGATAGTCTTGATATGTTTCTTGTTACAGATATAAAGAAATCCCATATCTATGATTTTAACATTGATAGTACAAGATTAATTCTTGATGTTAGAAGAAATGACAACGGTAAAAAAATAGTTAATATAGTTTCGGATATTGCTGATATTACAATAAGCGGAGATTATACTATCACTAAATTGGGTAATGTTATTTCACGTGAGGCTGAAATATTAAATAAAACAATTTCCGAAAAAATTAGTCCGGTTTTCTCAAAAGATTCGATACTGTCCGTTTCGCAAAATAAATTAGCAATGGATAGTCTTGGTTCTATTTCGGATTTTGGTCTGGATTATCTCCTTGACTTTAAGGAATCGCTGACTCTTGATTTAGGTAAAGACCGATTGCAAATTGATGGCCAAATGCAGGGAAGTATTAAATCTGTTGGAGACTCTCTATCGTTAATTCTAAAATCTGATTTTAAATATTTGAAATACTGGAATGAAAAAAGTGTCTTTTTCGTTGTTAATACAAATTTCGGTTGTGTGATAAATAATCATTTGATTAATGATTATAAGGGAAACTTAAAAGTTGATATTAATTTTTATTCAGAAAGATTATACGCAAATACAAATCTATACAATATTAGTTCTAAAATTATGTTTGATGGAGAAAATCTTTCGATCGAAGCAAATGGAAATTATGAGGATAAAACAAAAGCAAAATTAAATGCGGCAGCTTTTTTTGATGGAAAGGTTATGAACGTAAAAATAAGTTCATTAGAATTAATTTATAACCAATTAAAAATTTATAACCCTAATGATTTAATGCTTTCATATTCAGATGAAACAATTAACTTCGAAAAATTTCTGTTAAATACAGCAAATGGTACCATTTCAATAAATGGATCTTTTGGAGCTAATGGAAATGACAGTACAAATATCCTCTTCGATAATATAAATGGAGAAAGTTTAAGCAGGGATCTTTTAGGACTTTCGGGTGATAAAGGATTTAAGGCAAATATTAATATCTCTGGTATATTAACAGGCAATTTCTCAAATCCAAAATTTTCCATCGATTCAAATATTAAAGATATCTTTTACGCAAATAGTAGTTTGGGATCCTTGGTTTCTAAGTTTGATTATGCAAATAATTCACTTAAAACAGATATAAGACTGATCGATTCGCTTAATAATTTTGATTCTCCCAAAATTCTTGTTACAGGATTTGTACCATTAGAGCTTTCAGCAAAACTTGATTCAACTGTAAAATTTAATGAACAGCTTGATTTAACTATTCAATCGTTCGATCTTGATTTAAGTTCATTAGCCGGAATGTTTCCTTATGTACAATTTCAAAAAGGCAAGCTTGAAACAGATATTTATGTAACGGGGAAAGTTTCTAAACCTTCCGCCATCGGTTATTTTAGTATCACAGAAACAAGGTTTAAAGTTGATTACAATAACATGGAATATGATTTAAATACTAAAATTTGGATTGATGATGAAGTTATTACAATCGAAAGTATTGAACTTAATAATGTATTAGGTACACGATATGGTGGAACACTAAAAGGAGAGGGCATAGTAAAGTTAAAAGATTTTAGACCTGATTCAACTTTTATAAAACTAAATGGTGATTTAAAAATTCTTGATCAGAAATCGATTGCATCTAACCAGTATGCTTATGGTGATCTTGCAATGAAAACAAGAAGCGATATCACTTACTCAGCGTACAAAGGTAAATCGTATTTAAATCTACCTATCGATATAACCGTTGCGGAACTTACTATTCCGCTTAGTAAATCTGCTTATTCAAGTTCATCCGGATTCATATATAAATATAAAAAATATGAAACTAAAGAAAATAGATTTTTATTTGAATTGGATAGCTTGATACAAATAGCAAATAAAAAAAACGGAAATGGAACTTTAACAACGGGAACATCAACATTTGATTATAACATTGAGATTAAACTCGATACTGAGGCAGAGGTTGCTGTTATATTATCCAAAGAACTTGATCAAAAGCTAAATTTAATATTGGGCGGTGATTTTACATTAGAGTCAGTTGATGGGAAAACCAAAAGTGGCGGTGCTCTTAAACTTCTTGATGGATCAAAACTATCGTTTATTAAAACTTTTGATGCTACGGGAAGTGTAAGTTTTGAAAAATTAGATAATCCCATTATTGATATAACTGCAACTTATAAAGGATATTATTATCCCGTTAATGAGAATAATCCAAATGTTGAACAAGAAGTTGCTATAAAAATAAAACTAAATGGACCGCTGAGTGAATTGAGTCAAAACTTTATGAAAGATGAAAATAATATTAGCGTATATGTGGGTAAACAGAATATTGAAGATAATAAGAAAGATCCTACTAAAAATGCCTCAGATGCTTTTTTCTTTATAATTACTGGTAACTTTGCAAGCGGTGCCACACAACAAGAAAAAAATGCAGTAGCTTCCACAGTTACTTCATTAGCCGGTTCGGTCCTTGGTGGATTTCTAAATCAGTATTTAGGTGACTATGTTAAAAGTGTTCAATTAAGACAGGTTGGTACAGAAACTAAATTCAGTTTGATTGGCAAAGCCGGAAATTTTAAATATGAAATAGGCGGTTCCACAGATGTGTTTCAGGATTTAAGCCGGGCAAATATCTCAATTGAATACCCTATCACACAAAGGCTGCAATTAAGATTAGAAAGAAAAGAATCTGATAACCAGTTAAATTCTATAAACAATCCTTTGTATAATCAATTAAGTGTTAAATATAATTTTGAGTTTTAATGAAAAAAGAATTAAAAGCTTTCTTTAACAGAAATCAGGGACGCGGTTATAAACCTAAAGATATTGCAGGCAAACTTGGGTTTACTTCAGATCATGAATATGCTTCACTAAAAGCAGCACTCCATAAATTGGAAGAAGAATCATTTTTGATTCGCACGGGAAAACGATATCAGCTTAATAAAGTACCTCAAACAAATCGTTTAAAAGGTAAATTGGAAATAAACAGAAACGGATATGGTTTTGTTAATATTAACAATGAAAAAACTGGTGATATTTTTATTGCTGCCAGAAATATTGGAACTGCATTTGATGGAGACGTTGTTGAAGTTGAATTATTTGCAAAACAAAAAGGTAAAAATATTGAAGGTCAGATATTACATGTTATTGAGAGAAAACGTAAAGAGTATATCGGCATTATTAAAAAATCCAAATCATTCTTTTTTATTTCACCGGATGATCCAGATATCCATCGTGATATTTATATTAATGAATCAAAACTTAACAGTGCAAAAGTGGACGATAAAGTTGTTGTCGGAAATCTGTTTGGGAGACGCCGGTTCGCAATCCTGAAGGTGAAGTTATTGAAATTCTTGGTAAATCCGGCTCACATGATACAGAAGTTATTTCCTTAGCGCAGAGAGTTTGATCTTAAGTATAAATTTCATGCAGATGTACTTGCTGAAGCTGAGAAAATAGGTGTTAAGATTTCAAACGAAGAAATAAAAACAAGATTGGATTATAGAGATAAAAATGTTTTTACAATCGATCCTGAAGATGCAAAAGATTTTGATGATGCACTATCAATCGAAAAACTTGGAAAATGGAAATTTTTCAATCGGAATTCATATCGCAGATGTTTCTCATTATGTTAAAAAAGATTCTGCACTTGATAAAGAAGCTTTTATTAGAGGGAACAGTGTTTATTTTGTTGGAAAAGTTATTCCGATGCTTCCTGAAAAATTATCAAATCAAATTTGTTCGCTTGGTTCCATATGAAGATAGACTAACATATTCTGTTATTGTTGAAATTGACACCACGAGGCAAAATTGTTGAGTATCAAATACATAAAACAATAATTAATAGTAAAAGAAGATTTACTTATGAAGAAGTTCAATAATAATTACTCATGAAGGAAAGGTGATTTTGCTGATGATATTTTACAGCTTGAAATAATTTCGCAGCAACATTAAGAAATAAAAGAATGCGTGAAGGCAGTTTTGATTTTATATCCCCTGAAGTAAAGTTTAAACTTGATGAAAATGGTAGTGCCAGTTTCTTATGCATTAAAAGAAATGAAGCAAAGCAATATGCTTGTTGAAGAGTTTATGCTGCTTGCAAATAAAATAGTTGCAAAACATATTGCTTTACCAAAAGCCGGACCTGTAAAACCATTTGTATATCGAGTGCATGATCTTCCTGATAAGGAAAAAATTATGAGTTTGCAATGTTTGTAAAAACGCTTGGTTATTCATTTGATCCAAATTTAGCTGTAAAATCAAATGAATTTCAAACTCTTATTAAATCAGGCAAAAGGAAAAGACGAAGAAGCTTTAATAAATGAACTTAGCAATTCGATCAATGGCAAAAGCAGTTTATTCACGCAAAAAATATTGGACATTATGGTTTAGGTTTTAAATATTATACGCATTTTACTTCTCCGATTAGAAGATACAGCGATTTAATTGTTCATCGGTTGCTTTTCAATTACAGCAAATAATATTAAAAGTGGCGAAATTTATTCACTTTTACAATTGGAAAGAAATTTGTGACAATATATCTACCAGTGAACGAAATGCAATCGATGCCGAAAGATTTAGTATAAAACAAAAACAAATTGAATATTTAAAAAATCATCAGGGAAGCGAATTTTCGGCAATAATTTCTGGTATTACAAATTTTGGAATTTTTGTTAAAATTACTGATATACTTAGCCGAAGGACTTGTAAGATTACGCGATCTTGATGATGATTATTATGTTTATGATGAAAAAAAATATGCCATTAGTAGGAAAACGAACTAAAAAGCAGTACAGGCTTGGCGATAAAATTCATGTAAAACTTATCCGTGTTGACGAAGAAAGAACGGAATTAGATTTTATTATTTTGGGATAGAAGGATTGAATATGAAAATTTTTAAAATATTTTCAATACTAATTTTCATTTTTACAAACTTGTATTTGCACAGTTTGGCAAAAATAAAGTACACACAAAAGATTTTGATTGGAGTTATATACAAACTGACCATTTTGATATTTACTTTGCTAATGGCGGTGAGTACATTAACTGAATTTGCTGCTAAATCTGCCGAACAATGCAGTTACATCAATTCAAAAAACTTTTAATTATAGAATTAATAGCGAATAACAATAATTGTTTATAATTCTCAAAATGACTTTCAGGAAACAAACGTTATTGATGAATACTTAAGTGAAGGCATACAGGGATTTACAGAACTATTTAAAAACAGAGTTGTTATACAATTTACTGGCTCATATAAACAATTTCGATCATCTTATTCATCACGAACTTGTTCATGCAGTTATGAATGATATGTTTTATGGCGGCTCAATCCAAAATATCATTTCAAATAATATTTCACTTCAATTTCCTATATGGTTTAGTGAAGGTTTAGCGGAATATGAATCCTTAGGCTGGGATGTTGATACTGATATGTTTATTCGCGATGCAGCAATCAGTGAGTATCTTCCCGAGATAGAAGGTCTTGATGGCTATTTTGCATATCGTGGTGGTCAATCCGTTTTTTATTACATATGCCAACAAATATGGTGAAAGAAAAAATTGGAGAATTATTAAATAAAATTAAAGGAGTTGGAAATGTTGAGGAAGGGTTTAAAGACAACCTTAGGTATTGATGTTAAAGAACTTGGCGAAAGATGGAAAAAAGAAATTAAAAAAAATTATTGGCCGGATATAGCAGATTATAAGATGATGCGGAAAGTTTTGCAAAAAGATTAACTAATCCTAAAAAAGATGACGGATTTTATAATACATCGCCAGCTATATCACCACAAGGTGATAAAATTGCTTTTATATCCAATCGTGATTTTTATTTTGATGTTTACCTTATGGATGCACACGATGGTAAAATTATTGATAAACTTGTTGAAGGTAATCAATCCCCGGATTTTGAAGAATTAAATATTCTTACTCCAGGTTTAACCTGGTCTCCTGATGGAAAAAAAATAGCGCTATCTTCAAAAAGTAGTGGTTATGATGTCATTCATATTATTGACGTCGAAACAAAAGATATGCAAGTACTTCCAGTTAGCCTGGAAGCAATACAAAGTGTTATTTGGTCCGAATGATGGTAAATCGCTTGCTTTTGTAGGACAAAATGAAAGGCAATCCGATATTTATGTTTATGATTTTGCAACTGGTAAAACGGTTAATCTTACAGATGATATTTTTAGTGATTCTGATCCTTCATGGTCAGCAGATAACAAATCAATTTATTTCTCTTCGGATCGGGATATACTTATTAAATAATAAAGATATCGCGACCTATTTTAACATGGTCGAACATAATGATTCACAAAAAGATATTTTCAAACTTATTATTGAAAATAAAAAAATAATTAGAATTACTGATTTGCCTTATAGTGATGAAACAGCCGCAAGGGAAGAAGCTAATGGTGAAAAATCTTATACTCATTTCGGATATAAATGGGATTAATAATATTTATATCAAATCACTGGAGACAAGTGATTCTAGTAATTCAGTAATAAGTAATCCCATTAAACCAATAACAAATTCATTAAGCGGGCTTTACCAATTATCGCTTTCAAAAGATACAAAGAAACTGGTATTTTCATCACTTTATGAAGCAGGTTTTAATATTTTTTTAATGAACAATCCATTTGAACAAAAGATAGAAATGGATTCGTTAAAACCCACAATGTATATTGAAACTTTAAGAGAAGAAAAAAATAATAAATCTGATTTAAGTGAAGTAGCTGAAAATAAAGAGGTTACAAAACCACAGCAAGTAGATAGTAATCAAATCCGAATATTTACAGGTAATATATTAGATGTAGATTCACTTAAAAAAAATAATAATAATGATTATTCAAACTTTATCTTTGGTTCTTCAGACACTACCCAAATAGCAGCAAATGCAAATGATTCATTATTTATGCCTAAGGATAATCTGGATAAAAACGGCAACTATTTAGTTAATCGTTATAAAATAAATTTTAGCACAGATATTATTTACGCTAATGCGGGGTATAGTACTTTTTATGGATTACTTGGCACAACAATCATTACTTTTAGTGATGTACTTGGTGATTATCGTTTAGTTGGTGTTACCGGTTTGCAGATTGACTTAAAGAATAGTGATTATGGTTTAGCATTTTATTCTCTCGGTGGTAGAATTAATTATGGAATACAAGGATTTCACACGGCAAGATTTGTTAATCTTGTTAGCGGTAATTTTATAAATCTGTACAGGTTTAGAAATTACGGATTGACTTTGTCTGTAAACTTTCCATTAAACAGATTTTACCGTTTTGATGCGGGATTGAGCTGGATAAATGTTCGAAATGAAAATCTTGATGATTTTTCTATGCCGGAATCACAAACATCATTCTTAGTACCATCAATAGCTTTTGTTCACGATAATGTTCTATGGGGATACACCTCCCCAATAGAAGGGACAAGATACCGATTTGAAGTTTACGGAAATCCAGGAATAGGAAATAGCCAATTTGGGATTTTATACACTTGCCGGAGATTATAGAACTTATTTAAGATTTTGGACTGATTACTCTTTTGTTATGAGATTTTCGGGTGGTTATTCCGGAGGTCCTAATGCACAAAGATTCTTTTTGGGTGGAATAGAAAACTGGATAAATAGATCTTTTGCTACATCAGAAATTCCAATCGAATCTAATAGTGATTATGCTTTTCTAACTGCAGTTTTGCCGTTAAGAGGATATGATTATTCACAACGAATCGGGTCAAAATATTTTTTAATGAATTATGAACTTAGATTTCCATTAATCAGATATCTAGTAACTGGTGGATTACCGTTATTATTTAGCAATATATTGGGTGTGGCTTTTATTGATGCAGGTACAGCCTGGAATAATACTAATACCTTACAGCTATTTGGCAAAGATATAAATGGAAATTTTATTACAAAAGATCTTTTAATGGGAACAGGTGTTGGTGCAAGAGTATTTTTCTTTAACTTCCTGTTAAGATTTGATGTAGCCTGGGCTTATAATATTGACAGATTTGCTGAACCAAAATTCTATTTTTCAATCGGTGCAGATTTTTAATTAGATTGAGCCAAGATAAATTTTGTTGCCACAGAAATTTATTGCTTTTCTGTGGCATTTTTTTTTACAGAATCAGTGGAAGATTTATTCCCATCGGTTTTTGAAGTTTCAGATGATTGTTTTGCAGAATTTTTATAGTCGGTTTGATAAAATCCATTTCCTTTAAAAATGGGTCCGGCACCTGCACCAATTAATCTTTTTACTTTCCCCCCACATTTCGGGCATACATCAATCAGTTTTGCATTCATTGATTGAAAAATTTCAAAGGTATATGAACAGCTTAAACATTTATATTCATATGTTGGCATCTTATTTCCTTAAATTATGGGCACAAACATAATGAATTATTGAAAAATCTTCTATAAATTTAGATGTAATAAATTTAAATCTTTAATTAAAATATTGATGTTGTTTTGAAAAAAGTAATTTTTATATCCGTTTTCATCTATTCTAATTTCTAACAAGCTGCTTAAATTATGTACAGAATGTTACCATATATCCCGATGGCTCAGGCAAAATGCAGGTTAATTACTGGATGAAATATTCTGATACAACCAGTGTATCCACAATTGTAAAACTTGAAATATTTAATCCTGACTCTATAAAAAAAGAATTTTCGTCCAAATTTGTAAAATTTTAAATGTCCAAACCTATTCAGATACTACTGATTCTACGGTTCATGCTAATATTGATTAAGTTTTAATATGTTGATTCATTAAATACAGTCCTGCTTTGCACAGTCAACTTTAAGTTAGAAGATGGAGCTGCGGGTCAAAAGATATTTACTCAATTTATTCCTCCGATAACTACTGGATTTGGTATTGATGGAAATAATTATCAGTGTGACATATAATTATGATATTAGAGGCGAAATAATTACTCACAACGCAACAAATAAATCTGGTAATTATTTAACTTGGTCATATTCACTTTAGCTGAAGATTGGACGAGGAAAAACAATTTCAGTTACTTTTAAACCTTATAAATTAAAAGAAACCCCTTATTGGATTTATATTTTAGCCGGATTAGTACTACTTATTGTAATTTTTTACCTTTTAGAAGAAAGAAAAAGGATTAAACTATTATTAAAATTTCATAAACATTAATTTTATTGACATAACATACCTCTTTGGTTATATTTGACGCCTATTATTTAATACTTAATCGATCTTTCTTAATGTTATCAAATGAATTTATGGTCTTTGCCGGAACTTCTAACATTCCTTTGCAGAAAAAATTGTTGAGGTCAATTGGGACTTCTTTGGGATTGCTTGAGTTAAAGCGATTTAGTGATGGGGAAATTTGGGTTAAGTATGGCGAAAATATTAGAGGAAGAGAAGTATTCATAATTCAATCTACTAATCCTCCTGCTGAAAATTTAATTGAATTATTGATTATGATTGATGCAGCAAAACGAGCTTCTGCAAAAAAAATTACTGCAGTTATTCCTTATTTTGGATATGCAAGGCAGGATAGAAAAGATCAACCAAGAGTTTCAATTACAGCAAGCTTAATGGCAAATCTTATCACCGACAGCTGGTGCTGACAGAGTGATGACAATGGATTTGCATGCATCTCAGATTCAGGGCTTTTTTGATATACCGGTGGATCATTTATATGGATCTTCAATATTTTTAAATTATTTAAACAATTTATCAGATAATCTTAGCAGTTGTTTCTCCGGATGTTGGAGGAATAAAAATAGCAAGAGCTTATGCCAAGATGTTGCATTCTGGATTTAATAGTGATTGATAAAAGACGACCAAAACAAAATCTTGCTGAAATTATGAATATTATCGGCGAAGTTGATGGAAAAGATATTTTACTTGTGGATGATTTGATTGATACTGCCGGTACATTTGTAGGTGCCGCAAAAGCATTAAAGGAAAAAGGAGCAAAAAAAGTTTTTGGAGCCGTGACTCATCCTTTGTTATCAGGGCCGGCATATGAAAGAATTAAATGAAGGGATAGTTGATAAATTATTTGTTACAGATACAATCAATTTTGATTCAAGCCACTCAGAAAAAATTAAGATATTAAGTGCTGCCCCTCTTTTTGCGGAAGCAATTTTAAGAACATTTAACAACGAATCAATAAGTTCATTATTTAATATAGATAAAGGTTAATCAGACCCGGAGTTACAATGGAAAAAGTAGTCCTAGAAGCTAAAAAGCGCACAATAATTGATAAAGCATCACGCAGTGCTTTAAGAAAAGAAGGAAGAGTTCCTGCAATTTTTATTCAAAACATCATGATCCACTTGCAATCGATCTTTCAGAAAGAGCTATAAAACCTCTTGTGTTTACTTCAAAAACACATTTAATATCCTTAAATATTGATGGGCAGGAAGATTTAGATTGTATTATCAAGGATGTACAATTTGATCCTGTTACTGAAAAAATTATTCATGTTGATTTACTTGGACTCAAAAAAGGAGAAAAAATTCAAATCGAAGTTCCAGTTCAATTAATTGGGATCAGCAATTGGTATTAAAGAAGGCGGAATTCTTCAGCACATACTTGCACAAAGATTGAAGTTGAATGTTTACCTGCAGATATTCCAGAACATATTGAAATTAGATGTTACTGATTTAAAATTGGGTAATTCAATACATGCAGGCGATCTTAAATTTGATAACTTTAGTGTTATCAATTCAGCAGAAGTTATTATTGCTACAGTAACACATCCTAAGGTAGAAAAAGAAGCAGCCCCTGCTGAAGGTGAAGAAACTAAAGAACCTGAAGTTATTACCAAAGGTAAACCACTGAAAAAGAAGAAGAATAGTTTTAAGTGCAAGTCATTGTTGGAATTGGTAATCCCGGCAGTCGATATAAAAATAATCGACATAATGTTGGGTTCCAATTCCTTGATTATTATGCAGAAAAAAAATCAGTTAAATTTAAAGCTTCAAAATTTGATTATTATTATTGCGGAAGGAGAAATTGATAGTACACCTTTCTTATTGGTTAAACCCAGTTCATTTGTAAATAATAGCGGAGTAGCCGTTTTAGCTGTTGTGCAAGAACACGGATATCCAGTTAAGTAGCCTTTTAATTATTGTTGATGATATAAATATACCGCTTTTTCTCTATAGATTAAGAAGATCAGGTGGAGATGGCGGTCATAATGGATTGAACTCAATTATTTATCATCTAAACCAGTGATGATTTTCCAAGATTAAGAATTGGAATTGGTAATGATTTTACAGCAGGCAACCTTCCTGATTATGTTTTGTCTGACTTTGAGGATAAAGATTTGAGTACGTTAAAAAAAGTTTTTGATCTCAGCACACTTTTGGTAGATGAATTTATAAAATATGGCTTTCAAAGGATGATCAATTCCTATAGCAAGATAATTAAACAAGAAAATTTAAATAAAAAATCAGATTAGCTTAGCTTTTTGATCAAAATATAATTGAACAAATATCTGTAAAAAATATTCTGTTTGATTCCAAACAAAACAAAATAGATTTACTTCATACGGTTAAAAAATCAGAAAGGTACTTATGGCTAAAAGATTTTTTTACTTTGCATTTTTCTTTTTTCTCCCGGTGTAATTTTTGCCGGAGAGGAAAATTTAAAAATTCCTACTTTATCTGATTCACAAAGCCAAATTCTTATTTGGGGTTTATTGGTTTGTGTTCTGGGAATGGGGTTTGGATTATATCAATTCCTTAAAGTAAAAAAATTACGCTCACATAAGTCAATGCTTGATGTTGCCGCAATTATTTTTGAAACATGCAAAACTTATTTGTTGCAACAAGGGAAATTACTTATTGTACTTTTTCTTTTTATTGCGCCATGCGTTTCATTTTATTTTGGCTATTTGCAAGCATACCTCGATTGGTGGGGTATTATTAATTCTCAGTTGGACAGTTATTGGAATTCTGGGTTCATACAGTGTTGCCTGGTTTGGAATCAGAATGAATACTCTTGCAAATAGCAGAATGGCTTTTGCATCCTTAGAAAGAAAACCAATAAAATTATTAAACATTCCTCTTGATGCCGGAATGAGTATTGGTGTAGTTCTTATTTCACTTGAACTAATTATGATGTTAATCATTTTACTTTTTATTCCACGTGAATATGCCGGTGCAAGTTTTGTTGGATTTGCAATTGGTGAATCACTTGGTGCAAGTGCATTAAGAATTGCCGGTGGAATTTTTACAAAGATTGCCGATATTGGTTCCGACTTGATGAAAATTGTTTTTAAAATTAAAGAAGATGATCCACGTAATCCTGGTGTTATTGCTGATTGTACAGGTGATAATGCAGGTGATAGTGTTGGACCTACTGCAGATGGTTTTGAAACTTATGGTGTTACAGGTGTTGCTTTAATTAGTTTTATTGTTTTGGCTGTTGGAAATTTGGCAGGTTTTGATGAAGCTAAAAAAATTGAATATCAAACTGCATTACTTACATGGATATTTGCAATGCGTATTATGATGATTATTACTTCAATTGTTGCATTTTATATAAATACAAAGCTTTAAGCAAAGCACTTTACTGCAAATAAAGATGATATTGATTTTGAAAAACCTTTAACTGCGCTTGGTTTGGATAACTTCAGGACTATCAATTATTGTTACTTTTGCTGTTAGTAAAATAATGATTGGAAATTTACCGAATAATCTTTGGTTAACTCTTTCTATCATTATTAGTTGCGGAACTTTAGGAGCAGCATTAATTCCTGAATTCACAAAAATATTTACATCACCACATTCAAAACATGTAAAGAAATAGTATCAGCATCACGTGAAGGTGGTGCATCACTTACAATTCTTTCCGGATTGGTTGCTGGAAATTTTAGTGCTGTTCTGGAACGGAATGGTGTTTTTATTCTTAATGTTTATTGCTTATACTGCAAGTTTATGGGGCTTAAGTGACTTTATGATTTATCCATCAGTTTTTGCTTTTGGATTGGTTGCATTTGGATTTCTTAGGAATGGGACCTGTTACAATTGCAGTTGATAGCTATGGACCTGTAACAGATAATGCACAATCAATATATGAACTATCATTAATTGAAGAGGTTAAAGATATTGATAAGGAGATTGAAAAAGATTTTGGATTTCAAACCTGATTTTGAAAAAGCAAAATATTATCTTGAAGCAAATGATGGAGCCGGAAATACATTTAAGGCAACTGCAAAACCTGTTTTAATCGGTACTGCTGTTGTTGGTGCTACAACTATGATCTTTTCTTTAATTCTTGTGATAAAAGAATCATTAGGAATTAATCCTGAAGAAATTTTAAGTATTCTTAATCCATACTCATTACTTGGATTTATTGCAGGTGGTGCAGTGATTTTTTGGTTTGCCGGAGCTTCAATGCAGGCAGTTACAACCGGTGCATATCGTGCTGTTGAATACATCAAAAAGAATATCAATCTTGATGAAAATGCTGATAAGAAAGCATCAACAGAAAAATCAAAAGAAGTTGTAAAAATTTGTACACAGTATGCACAAAAAGGAATGATCAATATTTTTATTGCAATTTTTTCTTTTGCTTTAGCATTTGCATTTTTATCGTCACCTCAAAATGGAAACAATCAATCCTGTTGCTTTTTTTATCAGTTTCTTAATTTCAATAGCTGTATTTGGTTTATATGAAGCCTTGTTTATGTCAAATGCAGGAAGTGCCTGGGATAATGCAAAAAAAGTTGTTGAAGTTGATTTAAAAGAAAAAGGAACACCACTTCATGATGCAACTGTTATTGGCGATACTGTTGGTGATCCATTCAAAGATACTTCATCTGTTGCTTGAATCCAATAATAAAATTTACAACACTTTTTGGATTACTTGCAATGGAAATTGCAATTTCAAAAGATTTTCAACAAATATCTCCAATAGTTGGAGTAATATTTTTTGTAATTGCTTTGATTTTTGTTTGGAGATCATTTTATAGAATGAGAATTAAAGTAATTTGATAAAACGCATTATTTTTGATAGATTTGAATCAGAAATTAAATAAATATTTTATTAACCCTACTCTTATCATTTAAAATAAGGGTCATAAAGTCCATAGGGAGGTGATACCAAATGAGAACAGGTGTATACGAAAGTGCCATTCTTATAAATGCCACACTAGATGATCAGCAAATCGAGTCAATTCTTTCCCGAATAAAAGATTTTATAACCAACAACGGTGGACAAATCCGAGAAATTGAAAATTGGGGACGAAAACGACTTGCCTATCCGGTTGAAAAAAATAAAATTGGATATTATGTTATTTTCAGATTTGATGCCCCAGGTGATATCGTAGCAAAGCTTGAAAGAACATATTCTCTTGATGAACAAATTTTAAGATTTATTACTTCAAACTTAAGCAATGATGCTCTTGAACAAATCGAAAAGAATAAAACTCTTTCAGCTACATTGAAGGAAGAAGTAGATTGCAGAAACTGTAAAGGTTGACGAGACAGAAATAGATGAAACAGATCAGAAGAAGACAACGGTAAATAATACTAAATTGATTTAGTTTGGAGGTTCACAAATGGCTGATTTGAAAATGCCGGAAATTAACTATGTTATTGTAGCCGGAAATCTTAACAAAAGATCCAATATTTAGGGAAACTACTAATGGAACTCCTGTTGTTAATTTTTCAATCGCTTCAAACAGAAAATTTAAAGACAGTACTAATCAGTGGCAGGAAGATGTTTGTTATGTTGGTGTTGTTGCTTGGAATAGACTTGCTGAAAGCTGTCGGGATAGACTTAAAAAAGGTTCTGCAGTTTTAGTTGATGGCGAATTACAAAGCCGAAGCTGGAAATCAGATGACGGACATAATAGAAGTATTGTTGAAATTAAAGCAAGAAGAATTCAGTTTCTTAATAAAAGATTAATTGGATCAGATGGAAATGGTTCCGCTGCTGAAGAAGATGAACCAAGTATTGCTGTTGATGATTCAGTCGATTATACAGAGGATTCATTTGATAAATTTTTATCTGATGAAGAATCTAAGTTTAATTAAACAATCAGGTAATGGAAATGAAGAAAGAATATTAAAACAAAAAAAGTCTGTAGGTTTACTCAAAACGGTATTAAATATATCGATTATAAGGATGTTAAACTTTTACAGAAATTTATAACCGAGCAAGGTAAAGATTATTCCTAAAAGAATAACCGGAACCAGTTCAAAGTATCAACGTGAATTAGCCTTAGCTATTAAACGTGCAAGACATATGGCGTTACTTGCCTTATGTTTCTGATACTGTTAGATAGTTAAATTAAGTTGGAGAAAATATGAAAGTTATTTTAAGACAAGACTATGAAACCTTAGGCAAAATAGGTGAAGTTGTGGATGTTAAAGATGGTTATGCAAGAAATTTTCTTTTTCCAAGAGGTATTGCTTATGCTGCGCTAAAAGGAAATATTAAAGCTCTTGAAGAAGAAAAAAAATCAGTTGAAAAACAGAAACTTGAAAGAACTTAAAGCTGCTGAATCTTTTGCTGCTGAACTTGAAACAGTTTCGGTTACAATTCCTGTTCAAGTTGGCGAAGAGGATAAAATTTTTGGAACCGTAACAACTCAAATGATAGCTGATGCACTAAAGGAAAAAGGTCACGATATTGACAAAAGAAAAATTGA
The DNA here is from genome assembly GCA_963809415.1 of uncultured Ignavibacteriaceae bacterium. Taxonomy (GTDB): domain Bacteria; phylum Bacteroidota; class Ignavibacteria; order Ignavibacteriales; family Ignavibacteriaceae; genus IGN3. The sequence continues at coordinate 411,541 of CAWEJJ010000004.1, forward strand.
AATCGAAGAACCAATTAAATCACTTGGAATTTATGGCGTTAGCTTAAAATTACATGCAAGTGTTAGTGCTAAGATAAAAGTGTGGGTTGTTCGAGAGTAGTTTGAAGTTCTTTAAAATTAAAAAAGGGAATCCAATCGATTCCCTTTTTTGTTATCAAACTCTGATATTATCTAACCTTAATTTTATTTTCGGTAATCAGTTTTAGCGATGTGTGCAGTACCTTTTTTATTGATGGTTTTAATTGCACTTGTCGTAAGTTTTATTGTAACAAATCTGTTTAATTCCTGAACCCAAACTCTTTTCTTTTGAAGGTTTGGTAAGAAATCGTGTTTTGTTTTATTATGTGCATGTGAAATATTATTTCCTGCAACCGGACTTACACCTGTTACTTGGCATCTTCTAGCCATTATTTAGCTCCTTAATAATTAAATTCTTTTCAATTTTAAGAGCACTAAATATAGGTAAATCATCCAAAAAAACTAAAATTTTTTGCAATAATTTTTTTGATTTGTGTCTTGATTAATTAAATAATTTAGCTTATCAACGGTTTATTCAGTTTCAGGCTTGATTCTAGATTATAGAAAGCGTAATTTTGGAATAAATATTAAGAAACTTGAAAATCAGAAAATTATATGGAATTTTTTGAATTACATCCAAAAAATCCACAAGTTAGGTTTATAAATAAAGCTGTTGATGTTCTAAAAGTGGTGGAATAATCATTTTCCCAACAGATACTTTTTATGGACTAGGTTGTGATTTATTTAATAAAGATGGCATTGAACAGATTTTTCGTATTAAAAACGAAATAGACAATAAACTTTTTAGTTTTATTTGCTCTGATTTAAAGGATATTGCTCAAGTACGCAAAAGTATCTGATTACGCCTACCGAACTATGAAACATCTTTTACCAGGACCTTATACCTTTATTCTTACCTGCCGCTAAAGTAATTCCTAAAAAACTTTGGAGTAAAAGGAAAACAGTTGGTATTAGAGTTCCTAATCATTCAGTAACTTTTCAAATTGTTAGAGAACTTGGGTAATCCAATGGTAAGCACAAGTACGACTACTCGAAAAGGTGAACCGGTTTATTAATCCGTTTGAAATTAAAAATATTTTTAACTCACAAGTTGATTTAATGCTCGCTTCTGAAAATATGAGTTTTGAACCTTCAAGTATAATTGATTTAAGTGGTGAAGAACCAGAAATTATTCGTGAAGGAGCCGGTGATGTTAGTATATTTAAATGAATCGTCAATAATATTGGGATAAAAAAGGAGGAAATTCAATTCCTCCTTTTTTATTTTCTGATAAACTTGTGTTGATGAAGCTTGTTGAAGCGGTGTCAAAATGATTTCGTTTATGTTCACATTTGATGGTCGTGTTGCGCAAAACACAACAGCTTCAGCAACATCTTTAGGAGATAAGTGGTGTAATTCCTTTATAAACTTTATCAGCTTTTTCCTCATCTCCAGAAAATCTAACTTTGCTAAATTCAGTATAAACCATTCCCGGATCAACACTGCTTACTTTTATCCCTTTATCCAGAACATCTAATCTAAAAGATTGTGAAAGTGCATTAACTGCAAATTTAGTTGCAGAATAAACATTGCCGTATGTATAAACTTCGTGTCCTGCAGTTGATCCGATATTTATTATATGACCTTTTTGTCTTTCAACCATTTGAGGTACAACCACTCTTGAAACGTTTAATAAACCTTTTAATATTTGTGTCAATCATTTCATCCCAATCAGATAGTTTACCTTCGTAGAATTTAGCCAATCCTTTAGCTAATCCAGCATTGTTAACAAGAATATCAACTTGTTTCCATCTTGAATCTAAAGAGATTGAATTTAGCTTTGCACATTATCAAAATTTCTAACATCAAGTTGTAAAGATTTAACTTTAATTTTAAAATCTTTTATTAATTCATCAGCAAGTTTCATTAATCTGTCTTGTCTTCGTGCGATAATAAAAGATTTGCTTTTAGTTTGGCAAACTCTCTTGCACAAGCTTCACCAATTCCTGATGAAGCACCTGTAATTAAAACAACTTTACCTTTAAGATTATCCATTTTGTCCTTGAATTATTTTTATGAAAAAACTCCTGGAATACTGGCCACAGTTTTGACATTATTTTTTTTAGATCAATGATCTTTGTTTGATGCCAATCTCTTTTAATCAATATACTTTCGCATTTACCGCAATAAGTTGATTGATTCTTTGAATCATTTACATTTCCAACATAGCAATATTTAATTCCTATAGATTCAGCAATATTTTTTGCTCTGATCAAAGTTGAATGTGGGGTTGGGATTTTTGTCCAGCATCTTAAAATCCGGATGAAATGCTGTGAAATGAAGAGGAACATTCTTCTCCAAGATTTTTAACAATCCAATCACATTCATTTTTAATTTCTTCATCGGAATCATTTTCATCCGGAATGAGAAGTGTTGTTAATTCAATCCAAACATCCGTTTCATTCTTTAACCAAATGAGAGTATCCAAAACATCATTTAAATGCGAAAAAGTATTTTTGAAATAGAATCTTTCTGTAAATCCTTTAAGATCAACGTTTGCTGCATCAATAAATTTATAAACATCTTTGCGTGCTTCTTTATCAATATATCCTGCAGTTACCATAACGGTTTTTATTTTTTCTTCTCTGGCAATTTTTGAAATATCAATTACATATTCACCAAAAATTGTTGGATCATTATATGTAAATGCTATTGAAGGAGTTAAATATTTTTTTGCGAGCATAACTACATCTTCAGGAGTTGCAGTTAGTGAATTTATTTCATCAAGTTTAGCTTTGCTAATTGACCAGTTCTGACAAAATTTACAGCCAAGATTACAACCTGCAGTTCCAAAGCTTAAAATTGTTGTTCCTGGTAAAAAATGATTAAGTGGTTTTTTTTCGATCGGATCAATTGCAAATCCAGTTGGTTTGCCATAACCCAAAGTATAAAGTTTTCCATCAATATTTTGCCGAATGTAACAGAAACCTGGCTGTCCATCACCAATTTCACAATAGCGTGGACAAAGTGTACAAAGAATTTTTTCTCTTTCATTTTTTTGCCACCACAGCGCCTCTTTTAATTCTGGTTTTTGCATTTTATATCACTTCAAATCTTAACCAATTAGCTCTACTTTTTTCTGAATAAGGTGCACCAGCAGTAAAGATTACGAGATCACCTTTTTTTACTAAATCATAATTTAGAATTAATTCTTTTGCATCATCAATTGCAAGATGTTCTTTATCAAATCTTTCACGAAAAATTGATGTAACGCCCCATGTAAGACAAAGATTATTCATTGTTTCAAAGCTGTTTGAGATTGCAATTATGTGGGCTTCAGGTCTATACTTTGAAATAATTCTTGCAGTTCGTCCTTTAAAAGTAAAAACAACAATTGCCTGAGCATTAATCTGTTTACTTATTTCAACAATGGCTCTTCCAATTGAATCAAACAAATTTTCTTGCAGACTATCCGGTGTTATATAATGATTATAATATCTATCCTCATTATGTTGTTCAGCATTTATGATGATATCATTCATAATTTTAACAGTCTGATAAGGGAATTTACCTACTGAAGTTTCAGCGCTAAGCATAACGACATCAGTTCCGTCCCAAACAGCATTTGCAACATCAGAAGCTTCTGCGCGTGTTGGAATAGGGGAGTTGACCATAGATTCTAACATTTGTGTTGCTGTGATAACCAATTTACCCATAGCATTACATTGTCTTATAATAGATTTTTGTAATACAGGTACTTCTTGTGGTGGAAGTTCAACTCCTAAATCTCCACGAGCAATCATAATACCGTCGGCAGCTAATATTATTTCAAACAAATTATCCACCGCTTCTTTTTTTTCTATCTTGGCAATTACCGGAATATTCTTTCCTTTTTTTGTCAACCAATCTTTTAATTGTAGAACATCATTCGGACTTCTTACAAATGATAGTGCTAAATAATCAACTCTATGTTTTAATACGAATTCAAGATCTCTAAAATCTTTTTCAGTGATGGATGGAGTGGATAAATTCATTCCCGGCAAATTCATTCCTTTTTTCGGAGTAAGAATTCCACCATTATCAATTTTACAAATGATCGAATCAATTTTCTTTTCCTGAATTGTAAGTCGTATTAAACCATCATTTATTAAAACTCTATCACCAATTTGGGCATCCTGCACCAAGGCTTTGTAAGATGTAGAAATAATCTTCTCATTTCCTTTGATATCATTAATAGTAATTTCTATAATGTTTCCTGTCTGAAGCAAAACACTTTGTGTTTCAAATTCTCCAATTCTGATTTTGGGTCCCTGAATATCTACAAGTATTGCAAGCGGTGCGTTTTCTTCAGTACAAACTTTATGGATGACATCAAAAATAGTTTCAAAAAAATCATAACTGCCATGTGAAAGATTTAATCTTACGGCATCTATTCCTGCATTAATTAATTTACGTATTGTTGATACGTCTTGAGTAGCAGGACCAAGCGTTGCAAGAATTTTAGTTTTTGCAAATGACTCCATTTGCTCTTTCATTAATTTTTCTTCTTGATAGTTTTTGAATTCTGTGTATTATTTGTTCTTAAAGCTTTAGACTTTGCAAAAAGGTCCCTTATCTTTTTTTCTACTAAATAAAAAACAGTTCCTTCCGGATAACCTTTTGAAGTCTTTACACCGGATCTTACTCCGGTTAAGATTTCAATTCCTTCTTCAACTCGTGAGATTGGATAGATAAAAAACTGTTTCTTTCTAACAGCCTCAATAACATCTTCTCTTAACATCAGATCCTTAACATTTTGAATTGGAATTATAACGCCTTGATTTCCGGTTAATCCTTGAATTTTACAAATATCATAAAACCCTTCAATTTTTTCATTCACACCGCCAATTGGCTGAACATCACCTTTTTGATTAAGCGAGCCTGTTACAGCAATTGATTGTTTAATTGGTAGATCAGCTAAGGTTGAAAGCAAAGCAAAAATTTCTGTACACGATGCACTATCACCATCAACCATGCCATAAGATTGTTCAAATACAAGGTTAGCATTAAATGATAACGGCATATCCTGTCCAAATGTTTCCTTGAAATATCCGGAGATAATAAGAACGCCTTTATTATAATGCCGACCGCTCATTCCAGCTTCGCGCTCTACATTTATAATTGCTCCACTGCCCAAAGAAACTGTCGCTGTAATTCTTGTCGGTCTGCCAAAAGAATAGAAATCAGCATTATAAACTGCTAATCCATTTATTTGTCCAATTCGCTCTCCGTGCGTATCAATGAGCAAAGTTTTTTCTTTAAACATTTCAGTCACTTTATCTTCAAGCATACCATGTCTTTCTCGCGCAAATTGATAAGCTTTTTCTATATGTGCGGCAGATACAATATTAAATCCATCATCCTCTGCCCAAAAACTTGCTTCACGAGCTATATCTGCTATGCGGGAAAATCTAAGAGTTAATTTATTTTGCTGACCAGCCATAATTGCACTGATTTCAATCAATTCAGCGACGGCAGTTTTATCAAACTCTTTTAATTTTTCATTCTTAATAAGTTTCTTAATCACTTTCGCATACTCAATAAGGACGCTATTATTTATCGCAATCTCATAATCAAAATCAGCTTTAATTTTAAACATTTTTTTGAAATCATATTCACGTTCAGACAGATAGGCATATATCATTTGACTGCCTATAAGAATTACTTTTGTATCTATTTCGATAGGTTGCGGTTTAAGTGAAGATGAAGATAAAGAAAACTGGAATGGAGATTCTTGTATTTCCAGTTTGCAGTATGTAAGCACACGTTTCAAAGATTTCCAAACACCCGGTTCTTCAAACAAGTGCATAACATTTAACACAAGATATCCACCATTTGCACGTAATAAAGAACCGGCTTTTATGTTTGTAAAATCACTGTACCAGTTCCCTTTACCATCGTTAACTCGTTCAATGGTTCCTAATAGATTTGTGAATGATGGATTAGTCTCTACAATTACCGGGCAGCTTTCCGATTCTGAATTATCAAGTATTATATTAACTTCATAATCTCTAAAGTAATCAATAACAAATCCTTCTTGTGTTATATCACCTTCGGGTTTGGAACCTTTAAATAATTGGATATTATTTAAAATACTTTCTTCAACGTTATTTAAATGTTGCAGTGGGGAATTAGAGTTGTATTTTTCTTTTAACCCTTCAAAGATACCCTTTACAACTATTTCTGCACCTTCTTTTTCTATTTGTGATAATTTTTCTTGAAACTCCTGGCTGATCTTTAATCCCTTCTTAAAGATTGATTGCAGTTTCTGCTGATGTTCATTGTAATTTTTTAAGATTTCCTGAGCCTGTTCAACAGTAATTTTTTTCTGTTTGATTTGTTCTTCCAGCTGAAATATAGGAACGGGTTGTCCATCAATAAGAGGAATAATATCCGGTCTGATTTGATCACCTGATTTTATTTGACCAAGTGAAAATCCTTTTTCGCGCAACTCGGCATCAAACTTACTCATTAATTCTTGTTCCTGCTGATTATATTCATCAACAATATTTTTTCGTCGGGCAAGATATAAATCACTTTCAAGCGTAATAGGTATTCTTTGTTTTAAAACTTCAATCGCAGACAAAAGATCCTGTCTAAAATCTTTAGCTTTTCCTTTAGGAAATTTTATAAGCAAAGGTTGGTCAGAATCTTTAAAATTATTTACATAGGCATAATCATATAACGACGGACAATCGGAAGATATTTTTTGAAGCATTTGTTTAACAGTAGTTGCTTTACCTGAACCCGAAAGCCCTGCAATATAAATATTATAACCGGGGCTTCGCATATCAACCCCAAGTCTGATTGCTTTAAGTGCACGTTCCTGTCCTAATATCCCTTCAATTGGATCAATGTTTTCAGTTGATTCTGCTTCGAAAATATTAGGATCACATTTCCAGCGAAGTTCTTCAGGTTTAAGTGTTCTATGCTTAAGAAGTTTTTGTACTGCCATTTTTTACCTGCCAAAGTTTGTACTTTTAATAAGAAAATTTAATTTATTATGGATTTTATGTTTAAAATCTAATCAATCTTACTGCGATTTTCAAAGATGTTAAAATGATTGTTAAATTTGAATTACAACTTTTTATTTATAGAGCTTTAACAGCTAAAATCATTTAAAATATCTCTATCGATTATGGATAAATCATTAATAAGAAAATATTTTCCCTATTTAGAGCAGGAAATAATTTACTTTAATCACGCATCAACCGGACCATTTTCAAGCTTAGTAACACAGAGACTGATTGAATTACTAAAAGAAAAAAGCGAAAGCAATATAGATGATTATCCATCCTTTTTAAAAGTGATGGAAGAAACCAAAGAATTATTAGCCCTATTAATTAATTGTAATGTTGATAGAACAGCTTTTGTTGATAATACCACTAACGGTTTAAATATTATTGCTCAAAGCATAGAATGGAAAAAGGGGGATAGAATTTTATTAAATGATGTAGAATTTCCGGCAAATGTTTACCCGTTTCTTAATCTAAAAAGATTTGGAGTTGAAGTTGATTTTGTAAAATCTGTAAACGGGATAGTTACTGCTGAACAAATAATTGATTCAGTTAAACCAGGGACAAAGTTGATATCAGTTAGTTTTGTACAATTTCTTTCAGGATATAAAGTTGATTTGGAGAAAATTGGAAATTACTGCCGTGCAAATAATATTATTTTTTGTGTTGATGGAATTCAAGGAATTGGTGCGGTTAATATTGATGTACAAAAAAGTAAAATTGATTTTCTTTCTTGCGGTACGCAAAAATGGCTGTTAGGCATGCAAGGACTTGCATTTATTTATATCGATGAAAAGCTTCAACAAAAAATTATTCCCGCTAATGTTGGATGGCTTTCTGTTAATAATGCATGGGATTTGCTGGATTACAAAATGAATTTGAAACCTTCAGCAAATGTTTTTCAAGGGGGTACACTAAATTCTTTTGGTATCTATGCTTTTAACACCTCCTTAAAATTATTTAGTGAATTTGGATTTAACAATGTTGAAGAACAGGTTTTATCAAACACAAAATACTTTTTAGAAAGGCTTAGTAACTCAGGAATCAATACTTTGTTAGCAGGTTGTGATGAAAATAATTTTGCAGGAATAGTTACTTATAAACCGGAAAATCCTGAAAAAGTTTTTGAAAAGTTGACTAAGAAAAAAATTATTTGTTCGCTTCGAGAAGGATTAATAAGATTTTCGCCTCATTTTTACAATACTTTTCAAGAGATTGATATAGTTGTTGATGAATTACAGAAAATTTGAATATCTTTAAGTAGAAATTTAAGGAATGAATTATGAAATCACTTTACCTAGCACCTTCAATTTTTATAATATCAATATTATTATTTTACTCGTCCGCTAATGCTCAAAATGCAAAACAAGAAGTTAGGATTAGTCCTAAAGCAGAAGTTATGCAAACAGTGGGATTAACAGATATTAGAATTATTTATGGCAGACCAGGAGTAAAGAATAGAACTATCTGGGGAAAACTAGTTCCTTACGATGCTGTTTGGCGGGCAGGCGCAAATGAAGCCACTAAATTTATTTTTAGTACTGATGTTTATGTTGAAGGCAAGCTATTAAAAAAAGGAGCTTATAGTTTTTTTGCAATTCCTGGGAAGAAAGAATGGACATTAATCTTCAATAAGATTGCAGATCAATGGGGAGCTTTTGAGTATAATGAATCTGAAGATGTTCTTAGGATTAAGGTGAAACCTGAAAAAGGGAATTTTCAGGAATGGTTAGCTTATACTATAACCAGAACATCAGATACATCAGCAATTATAAAACTTGAATGGGAAAAATTAAGAATACCTTTTAAGGTTGACGTAAAGTTATAGTTGCTCTTTTATGTTAGCTCGCTCATTATTAATTAAGAAGTAGATGCTAAGCATTAAAAATGGAAGTCCCATCGTCAGGTATTTTTCCCAAACCTGGTAGGATAAAGGCAGGATTAATAGAAAAAGAATCCAAATAGTTATAAATATTATCGCTACAAAATGTTTTATTATTTATACCAATTATAAAAATATTTATTGATTAGAGTTTTGTTTCTGAAGCATTACATCCGCATGCATTTTTATATAAATTCCAAAAATCAAGATCCCACCCGCTAAAGCAAAAATTAGAGAATATTCCCTTGAAGGTAAATGAATTAATCCCCAAATATGATGCAGATTTGACAATAAACTGATAATCAGAATAGTAATTATTTCTAAAGGTCTTATTTTTCTGATATCATCAATATTTTGAAAAAGAGAAGCAATAAATAAATAATAAACAGGGGCATAAGGAAGCATTAACCTTTCTTTATCACCACCAAAAAGACTGCTTAATAGAACAAATAATAAAAGAATAAAAAAATAAGGATACCGTTTATTAAAAATCAAATATTTTTTAAACTGTAAAACCGGTAAAAGAAATAAAGGATTATATGCAATGAATAATTGTTTTACTATTGCCTCAACTGAAATAACCTTTCTCCAATTTTCTTCAAATGCAGTATTAAGTGAAATCCCGTGATCAGCAGGCACTAATAAACGAACACCTAAAAAGATTATTATTAGAACTATTGAGAAGCCGGAGAACATAAACAACGCTTTTTTATTCTCAGGTTCGGTAAAATATATGTAAGACAATCCAACTGGTATAATTAATAATGCAACTTCCTTTGTGAGCACACCGATTACTGAAATAATAAATATGTAAGTGAATTTTCTTTCTTTTAAAAGGAGTAAACTTAGTAAAAGTATTGTGGCAGTAATTATATCAAGTACGCGATAAGGTTCGAAAGCTAAATAAGGAATAAAATATCTGTTAAAAATAAATGCAATAGTTATAAAAAAAGATATTTTTTTTGATATCCCAAATTTTAGAAAGAAATAATAAAGCAGTGCAACAAATAAAATTGAAAAGAAAAAATTGACATAATAAAATCCCGCATCGACATTATTAAAAAGTAATCCGACTAACCATGGAGCAAAGATTCTGTGTATAAATGGTTTTGCTACTGAAAAATCTATTTGCGGAAAGGATAGAGCTAATTTTCTGTATTCATTTATGTCATGACTCGCTGGATAATTATCTAAATTTGCTCTGCCAGCAAGAAGAATTTGAGATACACAAATAATTAAAAGAAAAAAGAGATACCATTTATTATTCTGTAAATAATCAGACAATATCTTGATTTTTGTCTTCATCTTAATCTAAAGATTCAGTCTCTTTATGTACAAAATTACCTTCTAATTATTTCCAGCAACTCTTTTGTTTTTTCTTCCATCAATAAAACATCACCTTTACTTTCAACATTTAATCGAATTATTGGTTCTGTGTTAGACATTCTTAAATTAAATCTCCAATCATCGTACTCAACACTTAAACCATCAGTTTTGTCAACTTTTCCACCGGTGTATAGTTTTTCTATTTCATTAATCTTTGCTGCAGGATTTGCAATTGTAGAATTTATTTCACCGGAACAGGGATAATTTGCAATCATTTCTTCAACTAAGTTCGCTTAATGATTTATCTCTCTTCAGACATTAGCTGCATAATTAATAAAAATGGAATCATACCGCTGTCTGAATAAGCATTGTCTCTAAAATAATGATGTGCAGACATTTCACCACCATAAATGGAGTTTACTTCGCGCATTTTTTGTTTGATAAATGCATGTCCACTTTTTGATTGCACGGCAATACCATTACTGTGTTGAACAACATCAAGAGTATTCCAAACTAATCGTGGATCGTGAACAATTTTTTCACCAGGGAAATTTCTTAAGAATGGATTTAGCAAGCAGACCAACAATGTAGTACCCTTCAATAAAACTTCCTTTTTCGTCAAAGAAAAAACATCTATCATAATCACCGTCCCAGGCAACACCGAGATCTGCATTATTTTTTAGAACAGCATCAATAGTCAGCTTGTCTGTTTTCAATCAAGCAATGGATTTGGAACACCATTAGGAAAATCAGAATTTGGATCGTTAAAAATTTTTATCATTTTTATTGGCAGCATCTGGTTCGATTGCATCAAGAGACAAACCGGCACATCCATTACCGGCATTAACCACAACTTTAAATGGTTTAATTTTTTTTGGATTATAAAATTTGCTTAGGTGATTAATGAAATCATTCCATTACATCAATTTTTTCAACTGATCCCTTTTTGCTGACTAATTTCTCCCAAGTTGATTTTTCAAGATCATTTCTTCAACAACATTCAAACCTGAATCATATCCAACAGGAACAGAATCTTTTTTCACGAATTTCATACCATTATATTCAGGTGGATTATGACTTGCTGTAATCATTATTCCACCATCCGCATCAAAAAACGGAGTTGAAAAATAAATCATTTCTGTTCCGCATAAACCTATATTGATAACATCTAGCTACCGTAATCAGTTAATCCTTTAATCAAGTGCATCAGAAAGTTCTAATGATGATTTTCTGATATCATACCAACAACAACTTTTTTTGCGTTTATATAGATTTGCAAAAGCTCTTCCAATCTTGTATGCTAAATCAGTATTTAACTCGGAAGGAACCTTTCCTCTGAATATCATAAGCTTTAAAACTGTTTAGTTTTTCCATAAAATTCCTTTAATATATAAAATGAAAAAATAATCCCTGAAAAATAAATAGTGTTTTCCAATAAAATTATTTAGTATATGTTATTATGCAATTTAAAGAAAACAGGGCATCGAACATCAAAAATTTTTTTTAAAGGAAAGATTTTTCAATGGATTTTTTGAAATACACTAATTACATTCGCTTAGACAAATTTATGGAGATAGTTATCGCAAATTCTGATACTATTAAGTGGCACTTCGCTAAATGTAATCATACCAAATGCAACTCAATTTTCTTAGTCCATCCGGAAGAAAATCCGGGTGATCTTGGGTTCATTTGTCCGGATTGCAGCAGAAAGACCCAAACATCGCATATCGTTCAATGCGCAAGCTGCAGAACGATATTAAATTTTGTTCGTGCAGCTCCAAATGAGGAAAAAGTTGTATTTACGGTTCCCAAGTGTTCCCATTGCATCGGAACAATTGAAGATGAATGGGAAATTGAACCATTATATCAACCGGATTCATACATTTAGAGTAAGTCTGGATCAATTGATTTTAATAAACTTTAAATCAGTGAACAGTTTATCCTTTTATACGACCATTCAAAATTTGTTTGGCGTATAAAAGGATTTTTTATTTATTTTTAAATCGCTTTTTAGTTAATAATATTACAAACATTATAAGGATGTAGTTATGAGATCTCTGTTCGGAAACTTTTCTAAACAAATTGCTTTCAGTGTTATTCTGCTTGGATTATTTTTATCATTCAAGGTTTCTGCTCAATCAACAGATTGGATGAATCTTGATACTGTAAAAGCTGGTAAATTTGATAATGGAAAAATGTGGACATTTGAATATCCACCAATGGAATATTTTAGTCAGCTTACAATTTTCAACCGGATGAAGCATGGTTTGAACATGTAAGAATGTCTGCTTTGCGTTTTGCAAATTATTGTTCAGCTTCTTTTGTATCTGAAGATGGATTGGTTATGACAAATCATCATTGCGCAAGACAAAGTATAACCCAGGTTAATAAAGAAGGTGAAGATCTACACGAAAATGGATTTATTGCTCAAACACTTCAGGATGAAAGACCTGTGCCCGGATTATATGTTGATCAACTTAGTTCTATTTAAAGATGTAACTGATGAAGTGATTGATGCAATTAATGAAGCTAAAACTGATGAAGAACGAGCTAAATTTGAAAAGGATATCATCTCTAAAATAGAAGAAAGAGAAGCAAAAGCTACAGGACTTGAAGTTGCTATTACTCCACTTTATAATGGTGGAAAATATTCTCTTTATGGATATAAAAGATATACTGATGTAAGATTAGTTTTTGCACCGGAAGATCAAATGGGATTTTTTGGCGGCGATCCTGATAATTTTACTTATCCACGATTTAATTTGGATTGTAGTTTCTTTAGAGTTTATGATGACAACGGGAACACCATTAAAAACTGAAAATTTCTTTAAATGGAGTGAAAAAGGAGCTGCTGTTGGCGAACCTGTTTTTGTTGTTGGTAATCCGGGAAATACTGATAGATTAAATACGGTTGCCCAATTAGAATATGCAAGAGATATACAATATCCAAGAACAGTTTCGCTTTTTAACTAGCTTATCGGATATTTATAATGATATGCTTAAAAAAAGATCCGAGACAGAAAAGCTGAACTGGAGGATATGATTTTTGGTTTTGAAAATTCTAAAAAAGCAATTAGCGGAATTCTTAGAAGGATTACGAAATCCTGTTTTAATGCAGCGTAAAAAAGATTTTGAAAAAACATTCCGCGCTTCGGTTGAAGCTGATCCCAGAATTGAAAGAAAAGTATGGGAATCTTTGGGATAAAATTGCTGATTCACGTAAACAGTTAAGTGAAATATCAAATAAAAATTTTGCTTTAGGAATGAACAGATTAGCTACACCAAAGTATTTCTTTATTGCTGATGAGGTAATTGAAATTGCTGAAAATCTGAAATTGCCCGAAAGTGAACGAGAATGATTTATACGTTGGTGATGAACTTGAAAACACTTTGGCTTCTCTATTCCCTGAAGATTTTGATGTATGAAATGAATAATAGTTTTGCTTGCGTAAAAAGATAAATAATCTATATTTATATCTTGGAGCTAATGATCCATTAGTCAAAAAATTTACCGGTGGAAAACAGGGCAGTGAAGCTGTTGAGTATATGATGACGCATTCAAAAATTACTAACCTGAAGGATTTGAAAGAATGCTTTTAGAACGATGGACCTGATGCAGTTTTGAATGGTGATGATCCATTTATTTACTTTATGATGAACTCAAAAGATTGAGCAGATAGAATACTCGAAAAAAGTTAATGAATTAGTTGAAATTGAATCTGCTTACTCACAGCAATTAGGTGTTGCATTATTTGATGTTTATGGAACATCAATTCCACCTGATGCAACATTTACTTTAAGATTAGCTGATGGTGTTGTAGAAGGATTTCCGTACAACGGAACTTATGCACAGCCATTTACAACTTTTTATGGATTGTATGATCGTTATTATGGACAGGGAAAAGTATTTCCTTGGACCTTACCGGAAAGATGGACAACTCCTCCAGCAGGTTTGGATCTTTCAACTCCATTTAACTTTGTTTCAACCAATGATATTATCGGAGGAAATTCCGGAAGTCCTGTTATAAATGAAAAATGCTGAAATTGTTGGATTAGCATTTGATGGAAACATTCAAAGTTTACCGGGAAGTTTTATTTTTAGAACTGAAGAAAACAGAACTGTTTCTGTTCATTCAAGTGGTATGTGGGAAGCGATTGATAAAGTTTATAAATTAAAAAGATTAAGTGATGAATTAAAAAATGGTAAGATTACAAAATAGTAATTATCAATATTCAGATAGTTAGACTTTGTAAAATCAAAACCCGCGTTTCATAAAAGATCGCGGGTTTTTTTATGATAAATCAAATTGTAAGTTGAGCAAAAGCATGAATAGATGAATATTTGGGTAAAGTATTAAAAAAAGTAATTCCATACTCAGCACCAGCACCGAGCTTAATTCCTTTTAAATTAAAATTTCTTAAATCGTAACCTACCGAAAAAGAAATTACAATCCCATAATCCCAAATATTCGTGTCGCTTAAAGTGTTATCATTTAATGCAAGCAATCCAGCGCCTTCTTCCAAAAATAATTTATTATCAAAAAACTGGTACGTAACTCCTTTAAATGAAGCCCCTACTAAATAAGGCAAATATGGTTTTTGGGTATTTGGCAGTAAGGCATTAATATCTTTTATCATAATAAATGATGCTCTTGGATAAACTTCTTCAAACATAGGAATATTTGCTTCTGCATAAAGACTGGAAGTAAATCCACCTAATGAAGCAGTATTCCCGCTAAATGAACCGCCGCCGAATGATCCGCCAATTGTAAAATTTATTTGTGAAAATATTAATGGCGGAAAAAATAATATAATTAATAGTAAGGCTTTTACTTTCAATTGTTATCCCTTTAATTTTACTTTAACTTTAATTTCTTTGAAGCAACATATAACAAAAGGAATTAAAATGGAAAACGTTAAATATCACTTTAGTGCAAAAAGTTGTCGTTGGTCATAATAATAATTATTGGAGATTTAATGCATAAAAAGTCCGAAATAAAATTTCTATTGATCTTGATGAAAAGAAAATGCCTGAAAAAATTGAATGGCAGGCTGATGATGCCGATTTCAAAGGAATGAAAGAAGCAAAAACAATGATGCTTTCTCTTTGGGATAAAAAAGAAAAGTTACATTGGGAATTGATCTTTGGACAAATGATATGCTTGTTGATGATATGAATCTTCATTTTTATCAAATGATATTAAAGCTTGGAGATACTTATCGAAAAGCAGCAAACAATAACGAAATAGCGAAAATGTTTGATGATTTTGCATCGGACTTTTCAGAAAAATTTAAACTTTTTGAGAAAAAATAATTTTTATTATTCAAGTTGACTACTTAATTTATGATTGAAAGAAAACCTTTTTGCGGTTTAAAACTTTAGAATTCAAATTCTGTTATTTTTCGGGTGAATTAAAAAAACGATTATTAGCAATAAATAAAATTTGATATTTTATACATAACAAGATTTTCAAATATCATTTTTGCTAATTTCTTATCAACAAAAAAAATATTAGGTTACTATGGATGTTGAAATACTTTCACGTGTTCAGTTTGCTTTTACTATCGCATTCCATTATATCTATCCCACCGTTAAGTATAGGGCATGGCAATTATTCTTGTAATAATGGAAGGTATGTATCTTAAAACAAAAGATAAATTCTATCGAAAATATGACAAAATTTTGGGTTAAAGTTTTTGCTTTAACTTTTGCCATTGGCGTTGCAACAGGAATCGTAATGGAATTTGAATTCGGAACAAACTGGGCAACATACTCACGATTTGTTGGTGATGTATTTGGAAGTGCTTTAGCTGCTGAAGGAATTTTTGCTTTCTTTCTTGAATCAGGTTTTCTTGCTGTGTTGTTTTTGGCTGGGATAAAGTTGGACCCAAAATGCATTTCTTCTCAACAATAATGGTTTCACTTGGTTCGATGTTTAGCGCAGTTTGGATTGTTGTTGCAAACTCCTGGCAGCAAACTCCTTCAGGATTTCATATTGTTGGAGAAGGATTAAATGCCCGTGCAGAGATAACTGATTTTTGGGCAATGGTTTTTAATCCGTCTTCTGTTGATAGATTATCTACATGTTGTTTCCGGTGCCTGGCTTGCAGGAGCATTTCTTAGTTATCAGTGTTAGTGCCTATTACCTGCTTAAAGATAGACACATTCGATTTTGCTAAAGCTTCAATTAAAATTGCATTAGTTGTTGTGATGATTGCATCACTATTCCAGCTTTTTACAGGACACAGAAGTGCTGTTGGCGTTAGTAAAAATCAACCTGCAAAACTTGCAGCAATGGAAGCAGTTTTTGATGATCAAACAAATGCACCTCTTTATTTGTTTGGCTGGGTTAATGAAGACAATCAAAAAGTAAATTTTGGAGTTGCTATTCCGGGAATGCTAAGTTATTTGATTGGCTTTGATACTAACACAAAAGTTACAGGATTAAATTCATTTCCGGAAAATGAAAGACCACCGGTTAATATTGTTTTTCAGGCATATCATTTAATGGTTGCTATTGGATTTTCACTTTAATTGGAATCAGTTTCTCGGAATATTTTTTTGGTGGCAAGGAATTCATTTTTAAGCAAAGATGGATGTTGTGGATTTTTGTTTTTTCAGTTCTTTTGCCGCAGATCGCAAATCAAATTGGATGGATTACTGCTGAAGTGGGAAGACAGCCATGGATTGTTTACGGATTGCTTAGAACATCAGAAGGATTATCAAAAGCTGTTGAAGCCGGACAAGTTTGGTTCTCATTAATTCTTTTCACATTAATATATATTGGTTTGTTTATCTTTTTATCTATTTGTTAATGAAAAAATTCAACACGGTCCGGAGGATGTTGAATCAATTCCATCTGAAATCGGACATCCAAAAGCGTAAAACTATTGAACTTGTTGACAAAAAATAAATTTAATAAAATCAAATAATAATTACTGGAAAGATTTTTCTTTCCGTTAAATAAATGAAAGAAAGAGATGCTGAAATAAGTTCGGCATAACAATATACATTTTGGAGTAGTTATGGAGTTTACTTTTGATTTAAATACAATTTGGTTTTTCTTAATAGGAATTTTCTTGTCGGATATGCAATCCTGGATGGATTTGATCTTGGCAGTTGGTGCACTTCATCTTTTTGTTAAAGATGATCTTGAAAGAAGAATAATGATTAACTCTATCGGTCCTGTTTGGGATGGAAATGAAGTTTGGCTTGTAACAGGCGGCGGAGCTTTGTTTGCAGCTTTCCCGGATGTTTATGCAACAGTTTTTTCCGGGTTTTATACTCGCACTGATGATGTTATTATTTATGTTAATTTTTCGAGCAGTAGCAATTGAATTTAGAAGCAAACAAGCAATGAAATGGTGGAGACAAATGTGGGATGTTGCATTTAGTATTGCAAGTATTTTTATTGCATTTCTTGCTGGAGTTAGCCTTCGGCAATCTTGATTACGGGTATTCCACTTGGAGCAGATAAAGAATTTACTGGAACATTTTGGGGAATGATAACTCCTTATACAGTTCTTAGTTGGTATAACAACCGTTGCATTATTTATGATGCACGGAGCAATTTATGGTGTGATGAAAACTGAAGGTGAACTTCAAAATAAATTAAGAGGCTGGGTTAATAATACAATTATCTTTTTTATTATTTGTTACATCACCACAACTATGGCTACATTAATTTATTATCCTCATATGATTGAACATTTTAAAGAATTTCCTGCATTATTTATTCTTGCTGTCTTGAATATGCTTGCAATTGCAAATATTCCAAGAGAGATTTCAAAAGGAAAAGAGTTTTTGCATTTCTTTCCTCATGTGCTTCAATTGCGGCATTACTTTTTTTATTTGCAATTGGGTTATTTCCCAATTTTGTATCTCGCTTCAAACAATCCCGAATACAGTTTAAATATTTATAATGCAGCATCATCGCAAAAGACTTTAAATATTATGCTTATTATTGCATGATTGGAATTCCATTTGTTTTAGCATACACAATTAGTATTTATTGGATATTCAGAGGCAAAGTGAAATTGAATAATATGAGTTACTGATAAATGTTTTTTCTATTCATTTATTGATTTAAGAACAAGGATTGAAGATTTTTGAACGTTTATTTTTGGAGGAATAAAAAAAATAAGACAGATTTGAAAGAATGCTTAGTGGATTTTTCTGTTTTGATAATTGAAATTGTGAATGAACTTCAAAACTCAAAAGCTGGAAATCATTTAGGTGGACAAATAATCAGATCAGGAACTGCACCGGCTTTTAAATTATGGAGAAGCACAAAGTGGGGAATCAAGAAAAGATTTTATTCATAAATTAAAAATCGTTCTTAAAGAATTAAGAGAAACAAATGTTTGTTTAAAGATAATATTTAAGCAAATCTATTGTGTATTCTGTAGATAAGCTAGAATCTGCTTAAAAGAAAATAATGAATTAATTTCAATCTTTGTGAAAAGTGTTGAAACGGCTCAAAAGAATTTGAAGAAATGATTGAGATCAATAATTCTTAAATCGTTAATCCTTGTTCTTAATTCAAAACATTTTTACTAAAATATCCTTGAAATAATAAAATGGAACTTGATACTTAGCATTTTTATAGGAATTGGTCTAGCTGCAGCAGTTGGATTCAGGATATTTATTCCTTTTCTTATTGTTTCAATTGCTGCATACACAGGTAATCTTGAGCTATCAACTTACTTTACATGGATTGGAACATTACCTGCACTAATTGCTTTTTCTTTTGCCACAATTGTAGAAATTATTTAGCTATTATATTCCCTGGGTTGATAATATTTTAGATGCTATAAACCATCCCTTAGCAATTTTTGCTGGAATAATTTTAAGTGGTGCTGTAGTAACAGATTTTCCACCGTTAATAAAATGGTCTCTGGCTCTTATTGCAGGAGGTGGAGTTGCAGGCACTATTCACGCTGCAACGGGAATGATAAGATTAAAATCTTCAGCACTTACGGGAGGAGCCGGTAATCCGGTAGTAGCAACTGCTGAGGCAGGTAGTTCAATCACATTATCAATCCTTGCAATTTTTATTCCGGCAATTGCTGTAATAATAGTTGGAGCTATGGTTGTATATTTTTCATTTATGATTAAGAAAAAATTTTTCTCTCCACCGCAGGATTCTTATTCTTATAAAATTTTATATTTCCCTTGGTTCAAGATTTTCAATATTCCATTCACCAATTGAATAACGAATTAATCTAAGAGTTGGATAACCAATTGCCGCAGTCATTCTTCTAACTTGTCTGTTTCTTCCTTCAGTAATTGTCAACTCAATCCAGCTGGTTGGAATATTATTTCTTTGTCTAATCGGTGGAATGCGATTCCAAATATTTGGCTCATTAATCAATTTTACTTTTGCAGGTTTTGTAATTCCATCTTTAAGCAATACACCATTGCGTAAGTTTGTTTAGTGAAGCTTCATCAGGAATTCCTTCAATCTGAACCCAATAAGTTTTTTCCAATTTATGTTTTGGATCAGAAATTATACTTTGAAGTTTTCCATCATCAGTTAAAATAACAAGACCTTCACTGTCATAATCCAATCTTCCCGCAGCATAAACATTTTTAATTGAAATAAAATCGGATAAATTTTTTCTTCCTTCTTTATCGGTAAACTGGCAGAGAACATTAAAAGGTTTGTTGAAAAGAATTAGCATAATTTTTTATTTATTGAATAAGGAATATCAAACAAGCGATACATAAATGAAGAAGTAAAAAAATCAAATATCAAATAACAATATTCATCAATCCTTGTCCTATATTATAAAATAATCTACTTATAACTAATTCTATATATACCATCTGCATAATCATCTGATACAAGCATTGATCCATCCGGCATAATTTCAATATCAACAGGACGACCTGAAACATTATCTCCTTTTAACCATCCATCTGCAAATGGTTCATAGCTAACGGTACTATTTCCGTTTAATCTTACCAAGTGAAATTCTGATACCCGATTTTTTCACTTCTATTCCAGCTTCCATGTTCTGCAATAAATATTTGATTTTGATATTCAGCAGGAAACATCTGTACCAGTGTAAAACTGGATTCCAAGTGCTGCAACATGCGGTCCAAGTTCCTGAACAGGTTTTGTATAAAGTGAAGTGTCACCTTGTGAACCAAATTCAGGATCAAGTATATTTTTTCCGTGCAGAAAAGGATAACCAAAATGTAATCCTTTCATCGGCGCACAATTTAATTCATCGGGTGGAATGTTATCTCCAAGCATATCTCTTCCGTTATCAGTAAACCAAAGTCATTTGTGATTGGATGCCAATCAAATCCAACAGTATTTCTAATTCCGTTTGCATAATACTTCAAACTCACTTCCATCAGCATTCATTCTGGTTATCGAAGCATATCGTGCATCGTCACTTTCTTTTAAACAGATATTACACGGAGCACCAATTGGAACATAAAGTTTTCCGTCCGGTCCAAATTTTATAAACTTCCATCCATGACTTCGGTCTGTTGGAAAATCATCCCGAACAACCGAGTAAGTTGGATTGTTTCGAAAAGTGTTTTCAATATTTTCAAACTTAATTATGCGGCTTACTTCAGCCACATACAAATCACCATCTTTTAAATCAACACCGTTTGGCATATCAAGACCGGATGCAATTGTTATAACTTCATCAACTTTGTTATCTTTATTATTATCAACCAGAGCATAAACATTTCCTGCACTGACGCGTCCCAACATAAAGGATACCGTTTCGGCTAAGAACCATTGATCGTGCATTAGGAATATTTGAAGCATAAACTTCTATTTTAAATCCTGGAGGAAGTGTAATAATTGCAGACTGGCTGTTTTATCTTCCGAAGTAGCAGGAGATTTTAATCCCATAATTATTAATAAAAAAAGTATTTTTTTCATTTTTATTAAACTCCAAATTTAATTCAAATATTTGGTTTCCATTTATATCCAAGTCTGTATTCTGTGTTCGGGATATAAATTGGAAGTGCTTCCTTCGGTTGAATTGATCCATTAATAAATTTAATACTGCCTGCTGCGATACTTTAGAATCACTGAAAGTGCAAATATAATTTTCTGCTTTAGGAAATAAAGATAGTATGTATGGATTTTCAAAACTGATAATAATTATTTTTTTATTCAGAGCTTAAGTAGTTTTTAATAAACTTTAGCTGAATATCAGGTATTAATTTACCATTGCCATTTGTTCGGACAGAAAAGTATGCATGCAATAAATACTAAGTCACTTTCTCGTGCTATCATTTGTGGCAAATAAGTAATCTGAATTTTACAATGGATGATAAGATAAGTTTCCTGTAGATTGAAAATTGTTCTTTAAATATGATTAAATGAAGTATCAACATAGCTATTTCTGTTTGTTATATTTATAAAAAGTTCTTTAAAAAATTTTTTGATTCAAGAGGAAATAGATGACGGATTCATTTTTACTACCGTTACAGATTTTTCGGCGATATCTTTGGAGAGCTGAAAGTGATCTTGGAATTGCATCTGCGTAGCTAAATTTTTAATCAATTTCATTTTTGACTTGATAAAGTTTCAACCATCTTTTTGCTGCTAAGATTTTTCGGACACTTTCATTCAATCTTTCTTCAGTAATTTCACCTGATTTAACAGCATTATATATTGCCTGGATTCCAATTTTTATATCCGGCGGCATAAGTAAAATATCATTACCAGCTTTAAATGCTTTAACACGCTGCTTCACCAGAAGTGAAATAATTTGTAACGGCTTTCATATTTAACGCATCAGTAATTATTAATCCTTCAAACCCAAGTTGTTCTTTAAGTAGTTTTGTTATGATATTATATGAAAGTGACGAAGGTAAGTTCTTTTCAGTATCAAATGCGGGAACATTTAAATGTCCTATCATTATCGCCTGAACCATTATTTTCAATGAGCTCAATGAACGGGTTTAACTTCATTTTCAAACAGATATTTCTGACTGCCCCAAATAACAGGCAAATCATTATGTGAATCAATTCTGGTATTACCATGTCCCGGAAAATGTTTTGCAGTTGCGATTATCATCTTCCGAAATTGATCCTCAACAAATGATTCAGAACAATACTTACTCACAATATCTTTATTTTCTGAATATGATCGTAAATTAATAACAGGATTTTCCGGATTGTTATTTATATCGGCAACCGGTGCAAAATTTAGATTTACACCAAGCATCTAATGCTTCAATTGCAGTTGCTTTTCCGATTTGATAAGCGAAGTTAGAATTATTAGTAGAACCGATTGCCATATTGTGCGGGAAAAAATTTGTGCCTAAATCCTCATCCCGATACCATTTTCAAAATCAGCAGAAACAAGCAACGGAATCTTTGCATTTTTTTGTAACTCATTTATCATAGAAGCAGTTTCTTCAACATTGCCTGATGAAATTACAATTCCACCGATACCATGAATTTCTAACTAAATCAAGTGTATTCTTAAATTCCAGTGAAGAAGTATCTAAGTTATTTTCAAAAACAGCAGGCATAAAAATTTGTGTGCATTTTTCATAAAGCGGCATTGAGTTTATAGTGTTCTCAATCCACTTCATATCTTCATCACCTAATTCAAAAACACCCATTTTTGATTTTCATATTTTCAACCTGTTTTGGGATTCTTTGATAATTAGAATCCTTATTACTCCAATTATTATTGTAATGGTTAAAAAACAAAAACAAGAAATGTAAAGCCACAATACTTGCAAATCCTAAGTATGTTTTAGAAGAAATTATTTCTCATATCAGTTTTTTCAAACATTTAATTACAGCGTTATGCAATTCAGGACGAACTTTTAAAATTTTTGTGTTATCTCTGGTTGGATAAACCCGATTTGTTAAAAAAACTACAAAAAGATTTCTTTGCGGATCAACCCAGACTGATGTTCCTGTAAACCCGGTATGACCAAAAGAATTCTTTAGAAAAATATTTCCTGCTGATGAACCTGAATCAGATTTTGTATCCCAGCCCAATGCACGTGTGCTTTCATTGGAATATCTTTTTGTAAAAAGTTCAATTGTACTTTGTTTGATAAAACTTTGTTCCAGTTCAAATTCCTTTGTTTATCAAAACTTCCATTAGTTTCGAAATATCCGAAGCGGTTGAGAACAATCCGGCATGTCCCGCAACTCCATTTAACATTGCAGATGTTTCGTCATGCACTTCCCCTTGTAATTGTTTTCATTTCGCCAGTAATTATCTGTTTCTGTTGGTGCACAAAGTTTTTTCACTGAGTCAGTTGGATTAAAAAAAGTCGAATTCATTTTTAAGTGGATTAAAAATTTCATCATTGCAAAAAACATCCAGACTTTTTTCGTTACCTTTTCAATTATCTTTCCAAGAGTGATAATTCCAAGATCAGAATAAACGGTTTTTTCTCCTGTTTTATATTCAAGTTCAGACGAATAAATTTCTTTAACACATCTTCAATTTAGATTTGCGCTTCCATAAAATTTTTTCCAGGCAGGTAATCCAGAATTATGAAGAAGCAAATTTTTTATTGTAATTTTTTCTTTTCCATTAACACCAAACTCAGGAATATATTTTACAACCTTATCATCAAGCGAAAAAAGTTTTCTGTCATAACAAATCATAGTTGCAGTAGTTGTTGCGATAACTTTTGTCAGCGAGGCGAGATCATAAATTGTTTTGTTAATTAACTTTTTGAGATTCAGGATCATAAGTATAATTTCCAAAGGCTTTTTCATAAATGATGTTACCATCTTTCCAGATTAAAACAACAGCACCGGGAAATGCTTTATCCTTAATTGAATTGTTAACGACCTGATCAACCTGGGAAAAATTATAATCGAATTTTGAGCAAATGTGTTAAGCTGAATGTTATGATTATAAGCAATATTTGAATATGATTTTTCATATAAGAGTTTGAATTATTCATTTACAATTTAGTCAAAAAGATTAGACTTTAAAATCGATGTTTTGCTCAGGGCAATTTATTATATTTAAAACAACAAAGTCTAAGGTTAATGATGAGTGAATTAGAAAAATATTTTTCCCGGTTTCGCAAAAATATTATTGGATTTGACAAAACATTTAAAACTCCGTTTGGTGAAAAGAAAATTAATTTATGCCGATTGGATTGCAAGCGGCAGACTTTACAAACCTATCGAAGAAAAACTTTGCGAAACTTTTGGTCCGCTTGTTGGCAAACACTCATTCTGAATCAAGTATAACCGGCACAACGATGACATTAGCTTATCACGAAGCCCACAAAATTATTAAAGATCATGTTAATGCCGGTAAAGATGATGTGATAATTACTGCAGGCTCCGGAATGACAACAGTGGTTATGCAAATTCCAACGACTGCTTGGATTAAGAATTCCGGAACAACTTGTCGATTATTTAAAACTTCCTGAAGAATTAAAACCTGTTGTGTTTATAACCCACATGGAACATCATTCAAATCAAACAACATGGTTAGAAACTATTGCTGATGTTAGTAATGATAAATCCGAATGAAGATGGATTGGTTGATTTAAATGACTTTAAGAAAAAATTAGAGAAGTATAAAAACAGAAAACTAAAAATTGGTGCTTTTACTGCGGCTTCTAATGTAACCGGAATTGAACCGGATTATTATGAATTATCAAAACTAATTCATCAATAGGTGGATATTCATTTATCGATTATGCTTGTGCTGCTCCTTATGTTAAAATGGATATGCATCCATCAGATCCTGAAGCTAAACTTGATGCAATATTTTTTTCTCCGCATAAATTTCTAGGCGGACCCGGAACACCCGGAGTTTTGATTTTTGATTCAAAACTTTATCACAACAAAGTTCCTGATTTTCCCGGAGGAGGAACTGTTGATTGGACAAATCCCTGGGGACAGCATAAATTTGTTTCAAATATTGAAGCACGCGAAGATGGCGGTACTCCTGCATTTCTTCAAACGATTAAAGCAGCTTTTTGCATAAATCTTAAAGATGAAATGGGTGTTGATAATATACACGAAAGAGAAGAAGGAACTTATAAAGATTACATTTTGAAGAATTAAAAAAAATTCCAGCACTTCATATACTTGCCGCAAACATTGAAGACCGACTTGGTGCAATTTCATTTTATGTGGAAAATATTCATTACAATTTAATTGTAAAATTGTTAAATGACCGTTTTGGTGTTCAGGTAAGAGGCGGGTGTTCTTGTGCAGGTACTTACGGACATTACTTTTACATGTTGATCCTAACTCATTCAAAAATAATTACAGATAAAATTGATCAGGGTGATCTTTCTGAAAAACCCGGTTGGATCAGAATGTCTATTCATCCAACCATGACTGATGATGAATTAAAAATAATTGTCGATGGAATCGCTCAGATTGTTACAAATATTTCTAAATGGGGCAAAGATTATATTTATGATAAAACAAAAAATGAATTTTTTAATAAGTTAAATACTGTTAATGAATTAGAACTAATTAAAAAATGGTTTTTAATTGCTGAAAGTCATGACTAATGCAAATTGACTTTTGCAAAATTTATTTTATACTATTTATCATAGAATAAAAATATTATTTAAAAAAGCACTCGGTTCCAGATTTTATATCTAAAACGGAAGGAGGGTGTTATCATGTTAGCAGTTGGAGCATATGAAAAATGTAAGCGATACATTAATCAACAAGCAAAGGAAACAGAAAAGAAAAAAGAAATTTTCCCCTGTATTACAATTTCCCGCCAAACAGGTTCCGGTTCGTATGAAGTTTCAGAAAAGCTGATAAATTTATTACAAAATAAAACTAAAGAGCCTGAAAACCCCTGGACTTATTTTAATAAAGAGCTTATTCAAAAAGTAATTGAAGACTTCAAACTTCCAAAAGTATTTACCAGTTATATTGTAGAGGATAAATACGGTCATATTACAGATGCAGTTAACGAACTGCTTGGCGTTAAACCATCTGAATGGACAATAGTTCACAAATCAACTGAGATTATATTACAACTTGCAAGATATGGTAAGGTGATAATTGTTGGAAGAGGAAGCAGCGTTATCACTTCGAAACTGCCGAATAGTTTTCATATAAGATTGGTTGCCCCAATTGAAAACCGGTTAAAGCATGTTCAAGAAGTTTTTTATATTTCGAAAGCTGAAGCAATGGAGTACATTCAAAAAGAGGACGCTTGTAGAAATAAATATTTAAAATCACATTTCTTCCGTGTTCCAAACGATGAAATGCTTTATCATCTTATTATAAATACAGGAAAAATAAGCTATAATGAAGCAGCCTCAATTATAGCTGATACCGTGATGAAGAGATTTTCAAAAAGTTTTTATGATTAGTTGAATGAATTTCTAATACTTAGATTTTCTGGAGAAAAGTTAATAGAGCTTTATTAAACTGATTTGGTTTTTCATACTGTACAAAATGTCCGCATTCATCGAAGAATATCAGTTTGCTATTTTTAATTTGCGATGCACCGGCTTCAGCGATTTCCTTTGTTGTTGTGTGATGCATTAATTTATTGGGAATTAATGAATCTTGAAGTCCATATAAAATAAGCGAGGGAATCGTAATCTCTTTTAATCGATTAAAAACAGGAGCTTTTAACAAACCAAACAAAGAATTTGAAACAATTGTACAGTGATTAATAAATTCATCATCATTTTTGATTAATATTCTATCCAATATCATTGATTCTGCTTCATCCGGCATTTTATAAAAATTTAGTATATAGCTTAAGCTTATCTGAAGATCCGAAGTGTTGAATATAATTTTTGGTGAAACATTTTTTTTTAATAACTCAATATCTTCATCATTAAACAATTCAAATCCTGCTGGTGCTGCCAAAATGAGATTTGAAATCTGTTGCGAATAATCTAAAGCAAAAGCAGCCGCGATTTGTCCACCCATTGAATGGCCAACAATCGAAACATTTTTGAATCCAAGTGCTTTAAGAAAATCGGAAATAACTTCAGTATAAAAAGAGACTTCACCAGAATGAATTTGTTTACTTGATTTACCATAACCGGGTAAATCTAAAGCTATACATCTAAAATATTTTTTTAGTTCGGGAATATTCCGGTCCCAGGCTCTTAAATAACTGCCGAGACCGTGAATAAAGAGTAGAACATTTTCAGAATCGCCTTCATCGATATAGGCAATTTTATAATCTTTTACTTTTATAAAATTTTCGGGGAAAGGATAATTAATTTGATTAAAGAAGGTGCTCATAATTATAGAGATGCTTTCTTCATTTAAAGAAAGCATCTTCGAAATAGTTATTTAAGAAAATCTAAAACAGCTTGATTGAACCCATCAGCTTTTTCAATTTGAATCATGTGACCAGCATTATCAAGCTCAACAAGTTTAACATCATTAATATCGTTTGCACCATTTCTAAAAACATCGGATGGAAACCCCGGGTGTAAATATGGATTTGGGATTAGACCGTCATATCTTCCGAATACTACCAATGTCGGAGTTTTAATTTTAGAAAGTTTATCAAAAGTTGGTTCATCAAGCATACCGTTTACACATCTAACAACCGCATAAGCAAATTCATCAAAGTCACTTGCCTTTCTCATTCTAACTCTTTCTTCAACCATCCATTCCCACTTGTCACGCCAGGTATAAAAATTAAGAGCAAGGTTTCTTCTTATACCTTCCTCGGTAGTTGATTTTACACCTTTAATTGTCATTACACTTCTCAACCAATCTCCTTCACCTTGCTGAAATTCTTCAAACCCGGCAGGGGATGCAAGTATTAATTTATTTAAAAGTGCTGGATACTTAATTGCGAATACAATTCCGATTTGTCCACCCATTGAATGCCCGACATAAACAACATTTTTGAGTTTTAGCTCATCGATTAATTTCTTAATCTGATCAGCGTAAAAAGACATTGAATATGAATAATTACCTTTTTGAGATTTACCATAACCTGGGAGATCCACAGCAATTACTCTATACTTTTTTGATAGTTCAGAAATATTATATCGCCAGAACCCGGCGTTGCTTGCGAGTCCATGTACAAGTATTATTGTTTGATCCCCGCTTCCTTGATCAATGTATGCAATTTTAGGATTGTTCAATGCAGTTTTAGTTGGATAGCCATAATTGATTTCAGAAAATTGTAATGCAGGTTCATCCCAATAAAGATAACCACCTGAGCATCCGCTGATTACAACAAAAATAAATAGTAATAATATATTGTGTTTCATTTTTGCATCTCCTTAAAACATTAACCAACTAAGAGTTGTAAAAAACACCCAAGGATTTTTGGGGCGTGTATTATTATATGTAACAGAAGGTGCATTAAAGAAATCACCTAATGCAAGATAACCTGCACTAACGCCTAGAGTTAGGAAAACTTTTAAATTGTATTTGAATTCAACATTTACTTCGCTGCCAATATATGAAGCGCCTCCGGCTGGTGTTACATTAGACATTGCAGTTGCAAAACCAAGTTTGCCGCTAAATCTGTTTGGGATAAAATCTTTCTGGAGATTCAAAAATGCAGCAGTTACTCCAAGTCCCATATTTGAAATATCTTGAACGACAGAATAATATCTATTTACAACTTGAGGATCGGGAAACAAAAGTAATGATCGGTGAGAACTATAAATCCCAACAGGCGAGCCATAAACATTTCCCGTTATTACAGAATTTATTTTTTTATCAGCTGCACCGTTTCCATCCCCTGAAGAAAAAAGTCCTTCAAGTGAAATTTTATCATTTACGGTCATACCATATTTATAAGCGATCATTGCGTTTGCAGCAACACCCAAAATATCAGCGTATTTATGTGGTGTTGAATTATCGCTTAAAGTATCAACGGTTCCTAAATTTGCCATTACAAATCCATCAGCCCACCATCTGCTGGCAAGAAATTCACGCGCATAATTAGCATGAGCACCAAGCCACAAAACATTAGCATCATATTTTTGTGATGGAAAACTAAGACGAACAGCTCCATTATACGCAGCAAGACCACTGTTTAATCCTTGTCCAAGTACAGAAATGCCGCCGGCATTTTTCCCTCTATCCCAAACATACCAGGCATCTGCTCCAACTTCAATTAGTGGATGAATGAGTGATTCGAAATCAGCCATCCATAAAGTAACATCATCATTATCCTGTATAATATTTTCATACAATTGAAAATAGCCAAAACGTACCTGCGTTGTTGGAGTAAATTTCCCAAACACGCTAATTCCTATTCCTTGTGTGCCCCAATAACAAAGTTTGTATGCGCTATTTTGGAATGTACTGACGGCTGTTATGTTAGGATCGCGCACATTATCAAACATCCTTTGTAATCCAATAACAACATTCCATTCACTATCTCTTGGTCTTAAATCAACATTAGCAAGTAAGGTTTGTAAATTAACTTGACCTGCGTTTATTCCTCCGCCTGCATTCCCTCCGACTCCATAAGCGGCATCTCCCCAAGTCATGTCAATTTTAAATAAACTCCGGAATGTCGCAAAACCATCAAGTATCTGTGGTGTATAAATAAACATTGGAACAAAACGTTGTTCAAAATATAGTGCGGTTTTTTCGTGAGTATTGGTTGTGTTTGGTCCAAATAATCTCCCTATAACTTGTCCACGTAAAAGTTCGTTTGTGGGAGCCACATTTGATACAGTTCCTCGAGTAAAAAAATAACCTATAAATTTTAACTCCGGTGTTTTAGGATCAGAAATTTTAGTCACTAATGTATCCTGTGCAAAAAAATCTGAAGTTGAAAATATGAGCAGGAAAATAAACAGAAGTAGTTTAATTTTCATTATATATCTCCTCTAAATAATTAATCATAATTCTTAACTCTCCTGACGATTTCGTCAATTAAGAAAAGAATTATGATTTATAAAATCTTCTGTTACTTATTGTTTTACATACTTTTGGATATAAATGGAATATTTATTGCCAGCTATTGTTGTACTGCCAAATCCACCTGCTGCTGTTGGAGGTAAAACACCCGCAAGCACAGGAGTAGTTTGTATAACTTCATAAGACATATTTGTTGTACTGATAGCATATATACCTGTTGCAATTACAGATGCTGGAGTAGCCTGGTTTGCTACGATAGAATAAATTTTTGCACCTTTTGTAAAGGATGTAGATACTGTATCAGTATATGCAGATTCAGTATTTGTATAAGTTCCGGTAAGAGTTGTTGTTACATTTGAACTATCAGTTTGGACAACAGTATAGGTTTTGTTTTCATTAAAAGTAGCAACAATTTTTTTAACTTTAAACGGAGCTAGTCTTAAACCGAAAGCAACATTAGCTCCATCTGAAACCCACGTGCCGACAATTGGATCTGTTGTAACAGGAGTAACGGTTGTACTATCATCACTTGAGCAAGCTGTAAAAGCTAAAGTGATTAACGCGAATAGAAATAAAAGAGACTTTTTCATGGCGAACCTTTCTAATTAATTATGAATTGTTATTTAAGGATTTAATGTGCATTTGCAATAATTTCTTTTTATCAATTTTACCAGCTTCACTTTTGGGAAGCTCATCTAAAAACTCGATGTACCTGGGAATTTTATATTTTGCAAGATTGCCTTTGCAGAATTCAATGATTTCTTTTTCACTTGATGAACACTCATCTTTTAGGACAACATAAGCTTTTCCTACCTCGCCCCATTTTTCATCTTTTACACCTATCACTGCAACTTCTTTTATCTTTTCATTTGTATAAAGGTAAGATTCTATTTCAGCAGGAAAAACATTTTCGCCACCGCTTATATACATATTCTTCTTACGATCAACTACATAGAAATAACCTTCATTATCAAGCTTAACCAAATCACCTGTATGAAACCATCCATTTGTAATTGCAGCTTTTGTCTCATTTTCTTTTCGCCAGTAACCCGGAGTTACAACCGGAGATTTTAACCACAATTCACCAACCTCATTTGGCTCACACTCTGTTGTATCTTCTTTTACAACTTTAGCTTCAATATAAAAATTTGGAAAACCAATTGATCCTTTTTTTCGTATAGCATCATCCTGGTGAAGTGAAAAACAATTTGGACCAACTTCTGTTAATCCAAATCCTTGTCTTACAAAAACTCCTTTGTTGTGCCAGATGTTTATTAATGGAATCGGCATTGGGGCACCACCAACAATTGCATATCTAACAAAAGACAAATCGACTTTGTTAAAGTATGGTGAATCTGCCATCATTTGCAGCATTGTTGGAACACCAAAAAGTATTGTTGCTTTTTCCTTTTCCATTAATTGTAAAATTAAGTCAGCATCAAATTGTGTAAGCAAAGTATGTGAAGCCCCGTGATGCAAAAATGGAGTGAATAAAACATTCCATCCACCTGTATGAAAAAATGGTGAAAAACTTTGCGTGTGATCGCTTGAATGAAGATCGAGCCGCAATCCGGTGTTTATAGAATTCCAGAACAACATTTTATGTGTAATGATGACACCTTTTGAAAGTCCTGTCGTTCCGGCAGTATATAGAATCATTACAGGATCATCTTCAGTAAAAATTTCTTGTGATGGAAAAACTGACTCAATATTATTTTCTAATAAAAATCTTGTGATTTCATTAAGTGAATTGACAACTTTAACTTTTACAAGTGAAGAAAGTTTTGGGATATGATATTTAAAATCTTCATCATAAAAAAATAATTTTGGTTCTGCATCATTAATTAAAATATCAAGTTCGCGCGGCATCAATCTAAAGTTTAACGGAACGAGCATTGCTCCAATTTTTATGCAAGCAAGAAATAGAACTACATGCTCTGATTTATTCTTGGAATAAATTGCAATGCGATCACCCTTTTTAATTTTGTATTGACTGACCAGATAATTCGCAAGTGCATTGGTTCTTTTATTAAACTCAGAATAACTCCATTGAACATCACGTTGATGTTCTCGAAGAAACATTCTGTTAGGAGTGTACTTTGCCCATTTATCAAGCCAGTCAGTTTGAAAATTATGCATCAGCTTTTTTCCTTGTAAAAAGATAAACTAATCCACCCAAAAATATTGATGCAGTAATTGCAATAGCAGCAGAAACTCCTGGATTTTGACCCGTTGCAATACTGAAAGGTACAGGAAGATTTCCATAGAAGTAACTGAAATGAATAACGATTGCTACTAAAGATGCTGTGATAACTGCTGATTTTGTTGCGTCTTTCAAAAACATCCCAAATAAAATCGGTACAAATGCAGCCGAGAAATATGCATAAACTCCGTTCTGCGCAAAAATTCCAACACTTAAATTAGGATTGATAAGTTGATCGTAGGATAGAAAAATTGAGATAATTCCGATTCCAATAATTACGATTCTGTTTGTTAAAATAGTTACATCTGTATTTTTCTTTTCATCAGTAGGGAAATATTTTCCAAATAGCGGTTTGATTATGTCCGCAGTAATTGTTGTTGAAACAGATTGGATCAATCCTTCCAAGTGTTGAAATTCCTGCAGAGATTAAACCCAGAACGACTACTAATCCAATGTAAACGGGAAATTCCCGGACAACATAAGCAGGTATTACCCCATCAAGTTTTAATGGTAAACCATTGACTGTTAAATCCGGAAAGACCAATCTTGCATAAAGACCCGTAATTACCACAAGAAAGAATAACATTTGTGTAATAACACCTGCGGTTAAATACTTGTTTACATCTTTGTCAGTTTTTAGTAATAATGATTTAGTAATGATGTGAGGCTGACAAACAATTGCAACACCAATAATGATTTGTGCATAAATAATTTCAAAATAATCTCTAAATAAAAAACTACTTTTATTTGTTGGTTTAATGAGATTGGGATCTATATTAGCAAGTTTATCCAGAAAGCCATGAACACCATCAGAAAAATATTGATATCCCGAACCAAGTAAAATAAAGGCAACAATAATCATGATAATTGCCTGCACAGTATTTGTGTAAACCATCGAGTTTGCCCCGCCAAACATCATATATCCGAAGATAAATACAACAAGTCCGATTAAAATAGAAAGTTCATTAACATTTAAAGTTTGGGACAAAACCTTTGTAAGTCCTACACAAATTAGAACAATAAATGTAATAAGCAGTAATGATAGAAAAGCAAAGAATAAAGAGTAGCCTTTGCTTTTGTATCTTGTTCCCATCCATTGAGCCATTGTTAATGCTTTTACACTACTACCGTGTTTGCGGAATCCTTTTGTAAGTACAACAAGCGAAAACATTGCTGCAATCGGCATTACAAAAGCATAAGATATTACTCCACTTAATCCATAAAATGCTATGAAACCCGGATTGATTATAAATGTTGCGGCACTTGTCATTGATGCTGCAAGTGCAAGTCCAACGGCTATTGGAGAAAATGCAACATTGCCAACTGCATAATCGCTTATGTTTTTTATTTTAAGTGCGCCGCGAATTACAAAAAATAAAGTCACGGCTGCGTAGGCAATTATTAAAACCCAACCAGCAATTACAAGTTCTTTTGAAGCTATTTCCATAGAGTCTTATAAAGTTTTATATTTTAAAAATAGAAAGTGCAAATGCTAAACCACCACCAGAACCGATGAATAAAACTAAATCACCTTTTTTGATTAGACCTCTTTTATTTGCGTCATCAAAAGCCATTGGAATACAAGCAGAACCTGTATAGCCAAAGTATTCCATAATTGTATGTCCTTTTGATCTATTAACGCCAAGATTATCCAGCGTTTCCCAAATAGAAATAATATTTATTTGTGTGATGAAGTAATGATTAATATCGTCTGGTATGATATTTAATTCGGTACAAGCTTCATTAATCATTCTTGTCCAGGTAATTGGATTTGTTTCTTTGGGAAATTTTTTAACAAACTTTAAAAGATGATCTTTTTCTTCTAGTACTTTTTCTGTAATCGGTTTATGAGTCCCGCCGGCATAAATTCCCATCCAATCGCAATATTGTCCTTCAGTATATAAACTGCTCGTTAAAAAACCTGTCCCTTCTTCAGTTGTAGATTCCAGTAAAACTCCCGCCGCTCCATCTGCAAAAAGCGTAACGGTTTTTTTATCCTGAAGGTTTAAGTACTTGCTCATTGCATAAGCCCCAATAACAAGAATTTTATTGTATTTTTTATCAGAACGAATATATTTTGAAGCAATATCCAGAGCGGTTACAAATCCAGCACAAGCAGTATTAACATCAAATGTTCCTGCTTTTATTGCACCAATTCTATATTGAACAACAGAAGCTGTGGAAGGGGAAATATATTCGGGTGTATCAGTTGCAATTATTAGCAAGTCAAGCTCAGCAGCTTTTGTATTGGCATTTGCTAAAATCGTTTTCGCCGCTTCAACACATAAATCTGCGGTTGATTGATTTTCATCGCACCATCGTCGTTCTTTGATCGTTAAATTCTCTCTTAACCAGGTATCAACATCTTCACCAAGTAATTCATTAAAATAAGAATTCGGAACCACTTTTTGAGGAACAAACATTCCTGAAGAAATTATTTGAGCATTTCTAATCATAAAACCAGCCCGCCATCAACACTTAATATTGTTCCGGTTATAAAATTTGCATCATCACTTACAAGAAATAAATATGCATTGGCAATGTCTGTGGGATCACCAAGTTTGCCAAGGGGAGTTTTTTCTTTTAACATTTCAATAACCTTTTCCGGAATAGTGCCAACCATTTCGGTGGCTATAAATCCCGGTGCAACAGCATTTACATTAATCCCTTTTCTTCCTAATTCACGTGCCCAAACCTTTGTCATTCCAATAATTCCTGATTTTGTTGCAACATAGTTTGTTTGTCCAAAATTTCCATATAAGCCAACAATAGAAGAAGTATTTACAATTTTCCCAAATTTGTTTTCCACCATGATTGGAGCGATGGCTTTAGTGCAGTTAAAAACTCCTGTCAGATTAACATCAATAACCTGTTTCCACTGTTCAGCCGTCATTTTTAGAAATGAAGCATCGCGGGTTATCCCGGCATTGTTAATCAGTATATCAATCTTTTTATGCTTCGAAACTATTTCAGCTGCAGCCGCAGTAACCGAATCTAAGTTTGTTACATCAACTTTTTGAAATTCAATTTTATCACTTAAGTTTTTAAATTCATTTATAGTTAAGGATGCTTTCTCTTCATTTACATCCCAAATGATAACGATTGCTCCTTCTTCTGTAAATCTTTTTACGGTAGCTTTGCCAATTCCTTGTGCGCCGCCGGTTATAACAGCTACTTTATTTTCTAATCTTTTCATTTTATTTACCTTCATTTTTAACGTTTGAAAAATATCAAACGTAGCATTAAAATTTTTTTAACTTATTTATATAGTTTGCTTCTTTCTTTAGACCATTGAGTTAAGAAATTATTATAATGTATTTCCATCAGCAGATAAAACTTTTCCATTTCTTCCATTCTTAAATCGACCGAATGTAAAGAATCTTTTTTTGCAGTTTTAACTTTCTCTTTTAATTGTTTTGCAATTCGTGTGTTGTTCTTAATCAATTCAAGATTATTGCGAAATGCATGTTCAAATATTTCAGGTTCAACTTCATAAAAATCTTTCCTATTATTACCAGGCATCCAGACTTTTCTGATAAGATGTTTATCCCGTAATCTTCTTACAATTTGGCTGATTGGTCCTTTGCTTCTTCCAAGTTGTTTTGTTATTTCATCAAGCGAAAGTGGTTCAGGGGAGAATAGAAGAAGTGCAATAATATGACCCATCAGTTTACTTAAACCGAATGCTTTGTAAGCATCACCGAAACGCTGGACAAGTTCTTTTTTAATTTTTTCTTCAGTTATCATATCGTTTTTAACATTTGAAATATTTCAAACGTTAAAAACTTAATCTCATTTAAAGTTAAAGTCAAGCAAGTTTAAAAAAATATTTAAAATATTATTTGCTAATAATTAACAGCTAGTGCTTATAAAGTGGATTTTAGCTTTGTCAATCCTGTTCTGCTCACAGGTAATTCTTTGCCGTTTTTTAAAACTAATCGGTATGATTCTGTATCGGTTTGTTCAAGATGCTGCAGAAAATCTAAATTTATAATATATGATCTATGAATTCTTACAAATTGATTTTCGTTAAGATGATTTTCAAAATACTTCATTGTTTTCTGTTTTAGAAATCTTCCTTTTTCAGAATTAATCAGTACATAATCATCCTGAGCTTCAATCCATTTTACTTCTTCAACAGGAATGATTGTAATCTTTCCGCCATCTTTAATTACAACTCGTTCCAGAAATTCAATTTTTTCATCGTGCTGCTTTAATAATATTTTCAATCGCTGAGTTTTGCTGGAATCTATCTCCTAATTGTGCAGAATTGCTTTTTGCAATGCGTTTGTAAATCTTTCTTCTGAAAAAGGTTTTAAGAAGATAATCAACTGCACTTACTTCAAACGCTTTGATGGCATAATGATCATAGGCGGTTGTAAAAATAATTATTGGCGGATCTTCAAGAAGCTCAAGCATTTCAAATCCATTTAACTTTGGCATTTGAATATC
Source organism: uncultured Ignavibacteriaceae bacterium (assembly GCA_963809415.1). GTDB lineage: Bacteria > Bacteroidota > Ignavibacteria > Ignavibacteriales > Ignavibacteriaceae > IGN3. The sequence continues at coordinate 448,297 of CAWEJJ010000004.1, forward strand.
AAGAAAAATAAGATCCGGTTTCAATTCGTTAATTTTTTTTATAGCATCAAATCCATTTGAACATTCGGCAAGAATTTCCACATCATTTCTATTTGCCAGATAATTTTTAGTAATCTGTCTTGCAAGCGATTCATCATCCACTATAATAATTTTTATTTTGTTTGCCATAGTTTTAAACTAATGCTTTTTGCAAGGGAATAAAAATGTTTACTATAAATTTACCATTCTCTTTCTTTACTTCCATCAAATTATCCTGCTGATAAATTAATGCTAATCTATCTTTAATATTCTTTAATCCTACACCTGCACCTTTTTTATGCGATTCACCTTCAAAATTATTAGCAAAGTGTAATCTTTAAAAAATCATCTTGTTTTATGCACGTTAATTTTATTTTAACGGTATCGAGAGTTTCATAAACAGCGTGCTTAATTGCATTTTCAAATAATGGCTGTAAAATCATACTTGGAATTTCAGTCTTGCCGCATTCTTCATGTAACTCTTCAAAATATTCAAACTTATCTTCAAATCTTATCTTCTCAATATCAAGGTACAGTTTTATGTTTTTTAGTTCTTCGTTAAGAGAGTTTTTTTGTCTATCGTTATTCGCAAGTGTATATCTTAAAAAATCCGCAAGCTTGATTATCATCTGTTTAGCTTTTTTAGGATCAATCTCTGTTAGTGCACTGATTGAATTGAGACTATTAAAAATAAAATGCGGATTGATCTGAAATTTTAATGATCTTAATTCAGCTTCGGTAACAAGATTTTTTAATTCAGTTTCCTTTAAAGCTCTTTCTTGAAATCCGGAATAATAAATTACTACATAGTAAAATGCGGTTAAGAAGAAAATAGTAAAGTATGCCCAATTATAAATCTTGATTTAATTGTTGCGATAAAAAAATCTCCATAAATATCGGTATCATTTACCAGGTTAATCAAACTAAAATATCCAAGAAGCAAGCCATACAATGGTAATAAAATTCCACCGCCAAAATGGTTAAGTACAACTTTTGACTGATTTGATTGTATTTTCAATTGAAAGATAATTTGAAGAGTACCAAAAACTAAACCAAGAGCCGCAATCAAAAGATTAAAAACAATTACATCATGTTATTGATGCAGAAAAAGACAACTTACCTTCAAATGTTATAAGATTTACATAAAGTACAGCAATTGCTAATTACAAAAAGGATATACAGTAAAATACTTTTAGGACTTTTTAATATCGGATTATTAGACATACTTTATTAAATGCTACAAATATGTTTTTAATTCACCGCCGCCAAAAACAACTAATCCTTTAATAATTAAATGTTTTGTTAAATCAATTGGAACATTTGGATCCTTTATACTTTTATTTGAAAATCCGCCAAAGATTGATGTAACATTCATTACAACATTCCAATCGTTCGGTACAACTATGGTTGTTCCACCAAACACTGCAAGAATATCAATTAATTTGTTCCTTCAGCAAGTTTGCATCCTTTAAGAATGAATTTCCGATCCGCCAAAAACAGCGTAATATTTCCACCTCTAAAATTATCGGAGGTTACAATTTTTGTTCCGCCTCCAAAAATCGCCACATCATCAATAACATCTTTGTTAACTTGTCCTAAGTTCATCTAAAGCATTTTCACTATTCTTATTTTTCTGTTTGAAAATAATATAGCTACCTAATGAAATTAAAAGTATTGCAATAACAATAGTTCCATCATAATGTACTTGTGGGAAAAATTTTGGGAATTAAAAATATAAACCCAATTCCAGCAAAATTCCTCCAAGCACTTTTTTCTGCTGTATTAACTGTTATAAAAATTCCAATAATCAAAAAGAAAAAAGACCAGGAAAAAATAATTCTGGCAAATTGAAAATCTATAATTTCAAATGAGTTAAAGAGGAATATTGCACCGAATGATCAATAAACCTCCTAACCAAAATCTTTTGTCTGTTGAATTTTTTTTATCTTCCATTGCTGTACTCCTTGTAAAAAGATAACTCTACTCTGGTGGAAAAGTAATACAAAGATAGCGATCAGAAAAGTAAAAATCGGTGAAAGGCAAGTATTTATCGGTAAACGAACGGAAAAATCTTAATCCCTGAAATACTTTTTAAGAAGACTCTTAGCTTTCCCATTTCCAAAATCTGCGGCAAGTTCAAAATCAACAATTGCTTCATCAATATTCCCTAAGTTTATTTCGGTCAAACCAAGATAATAATATCCATCAGCATAGCTTTTATTTATTTTAATTGATTTTTGATAATCCTTTTTAGCTTTATCATATAATTCAAGTCCGTGATATGCTCTACCTCTTAAAGTATATACTTCGTAATCAAGCGGATCATTTTTTAACAATATATTAAAACATTTTATTGCTTCATTGTATAATTCTAAATCAAGATTCTTAGTCCCCGTATCATATACTTCTGAAAGTGGTAACTCATCTAAGGATGGAGGATTGTCTATTATTATGGGCGGATATGGATATTGTGGTGGACATTCGGGTGGATGATAAGGAATTCTTGGTACCGGGTTCCAAATTTCAACAATTACGGGTTCATTCGGTACAGGTGGTTTAATTGGATTGTCTTTTTCTCTTTCTGGTGATTGAATTGGTTGACGCCCCTGGTTTGGATTTCGTTCCGGATTTTCATCTTTTATACGATCGATTCTATCACCAACGTTTTGTCTATCTTCTGCCGGATTTCTTTGAGCGATTGATATAAACGTAAAGAATGATAAGAATAAAAGTATAAGAATAGAAGTTTTCATAACTCTCTCCTTTAATAGACTTATTTGTGAAATCCATTTTTATGCCAGAGAAATTATAAAAAAAGGGAACCGAAGCTCCCTTAAGAATTAATAATTATAATGAATATTAAACGTGAACTTCAACCTGTTTTGAATGTGCTTCTTCAACTTTCTTTAATGCTTGTTCAAGATCAGCAATAAGATCGTTAACATTTTCAATTCCTACAGAAATGCGAACTAACCCATCTGTTATTCCGCCAGCTAATCTTGCTTCTTTGCCCATAGAAAAATGTGTCATGCTTGCAGGGTGTTGAATCAAGCTTTCTACTCCGCCTAAACTAACAGCAAGTTGAAAAAGTTTTACAGAATTCATCATCAATCTTCCTGCTTCAATACCGCCTTTTAATTCAATTGTTATCATTCCACCCGGACCTTTATGCTGCTTTAACCCGATTTGATAATGCGGATGAGATTTTAATCCGGGATAACGAATTGATTCTACCACAGGATGTTTCTCCAACCATTCGGCAATAATTTGTGCACTTTCACAATGTCTTTCCATTCTTAGTGCAAGGGTTTTTAAACCACGATGAACAAGAAAAGAATTAAATGGATCAATTACACCACCAACCTGGTTGAGTGTTTTTCTAAAATGTTGGTATGTAGGTTCATCTTTTACAACGATAATTCCACCAACTACATCTGCATGGCCATTCAAAAATTTTGTTAAACTATGCATTACAACATCAGCCCCAAGGGCTAAAGGATTTTGTAACGCCGGACTCATAAAGGTATTATCAACAACGACTACAGCATTATTTTTATGTGCGATTTTAGAAATCTCAGTTAAATCAGAAATGCAAAGCGTTGGATTGCCAGGAGTTTCTACATAAACAACTTTTGTGTTTGGTTTTACTGCATTTTTTACTTCATCAAGATTTGAAGTATCAACAAAAGTTGTCTCAACACCAAACTTCTTCATTATGGTATTAAGTAAAGTTGTTGTTGGTCCATAAACAGCCGAAGAACAAACAACATGATCACCGGCTTGTGTTAAAGCTGCAAATATGGTATGAACAGCAGCCATTCCGCTTCCGCATCCGAGCGCTTTGTGTCCACCTTCAAGTTCAGCAATTGCATTTTCCATTGCTTCAACAGTAGGATTAAGCATTCTTGTATAAATGTAACCCTTCTCTTCACCAGCAAAAAGTGAGGCTCCGTGCTGAGCGGTTTTAAATTTAAAAGTTGATGTTTGATAAATTGGCGGAACTACTGAGCCGTATTCATATTCATCAATACCTGAGTGAACACACTTGGTCTCAAAATTTATTTTGGAGTGATCTTTCATTATGTTTTTCCCGTTAAAAAATATTATAAAAAATTTAATAATTAAAATTAGGTAAAATTTATGAAAGGAATAATTAAAATAAAATAATCATTTAACCTTCTTCTTTTGATAGATAAATGTATTTTTAACAAAATAGAATATGTTATAAAAGAATTGATTATAAACTATATTTACTTGTGAATTTTCTATTAAAACACTGAATATTTATTAAAAGAATTTATATTCACTTTGAAATGAGATTATTATGGATTTAAAGTTAATTGAAAGAGTTGAAAAGAGTTTCCCTAAGTTTAGTTCTTTATGGATAGGTACAATAATCATAGGGTTATGTCTTATCATTATAGATACACTATTTGGCACTCTACTTTCGAGCGTAATCTCTAAAGAGCTAGTTTATGTATTGATTTTTCTAATATACTTTATAGTTTGGATTTATTTTAGAAATAAACTTCCAAGAAAAAAAGAAGGGAAAATTGGATTAATATTAAGTATCCAATCTGAAAACGATAAGCAAAAAACAAGAATAAAAAATGATTTCTTTGAAAAGTTAAAGGAACTATTAAAAGAAAACAATATACTTGAAAGTTTTGATATCTTGTTCCTTAACGAATATCAGACTGAAAGAGTTAATAAAATCTTAATCAAGCACAAAGAACTATTGAATAGATGTAGAAAAGATGACTATGAGCTTTCTGTTGAGGATAAAAAGATTAAAGAAGACTGGCAAGATATAGCTAGAAAAATTAGAGGAAATTTTTGGGTTTGGGGTAATATTAAAGAAAGGTTGCAAGGTCAAAATAAATATTTTTTTAATTTGGAAGCACGAGTATTGCATTCACCATTGCAGTCAAATGTAAATAATCCTCTTAAGAGAGCGTTCGATGAAAGTTGGATTAAGAAAATTTCTATTGATGAAAAAGCAGAATCAATTGGATTTGAGTTTACTGCTGAATTGGTATTTATTGGATTAAATTATGTTACAGGAATTGCTGCGTATATCTCAAATGATCCAAACACAGCATTTGAATTGCACGAAAGTCTTCTAAACGAATTAAATAAAAAATTTCCTTCTTTTCCTCCAAATCTTAATAACATCCAAAAAAACATTACCAAATTTCTTGCTGATGAATGTGTGCTGATTGCACATAATTATTTACTACAAGCAGATAAGACAAATACAAAATTATTTATTGATAAAATATTTCAATATTCAAAAGATAATTACGATGGATATTTACTTAAATCTGTTTATCTATTTTCTTTAGAAAATGATCCTTTAAAATCGATAGAAACTTGTGATATCGCAATGAAATTCAGTGGAGACAATGGTACCTGGCGTTATAATAAAGCATTTTTATTGCTTTATCTTAATAGATACCCAGAAGCATTAAAGCTATATTCCGAAATAGAAAATATCAATTATAATGATGAAGAAATAACATTAAATCAGGTCATTTATTTTAATGAAAACAGGTTAAAAAGCGATCCTAAGGATTATAGATCTAATTTTGTATTAGGTTTTGTTTATTTAAGAAAAAAAAATAATCCAGCTCACGCTCTAGAGTATTTTGAATCGATTGAAAGAGAATATTCGAACATCCATGACCTTAAAGAGTTAAATAAAAAAGTTAAAGGATATTTAATTGAAATTAGAAGAAGTATTGGGATTAGTTGAATAATAAAGGGTTTCCTAGTTAATTTCCTTATATTTCACTCTTAAAATCTGTAATATATTAATTCGGTAATAACCTTGGCTAAAGAAAAAATATTAGTGACATCTGCACTTCCTTATGCAAATGGCCCAATTCATCTCGGACATTTAAGCGGGGCTTATCTTCCTGCTGATATTTATGTGCGATATAAAAGATTAAATGGTGATGATGTTATATACATTTGCGGCTCTGATGAGCACGGTGTTCCAATTACAATAAGTGCTGATAAAGAAAAAGTTTCACCCCAAGTAATTATAGATCGCTATCACGAAGCAAATAAAAAAGCATTTACAAGATTTGGAATGAGTTTTGATAATTATTCGCGAACAAGCCTTCCTATTCATCACGAAACTGCAAAAGAATTTTTTCTGGAGTTTTATAATCGCGGATTATTTGTTGAACGAAAATCACTTCAGTTTTATGATGAAAAAGTCAAAATGTTTTTACCAGATAGATATGTAGAAGGAACTTGTCCTAAATGTGGTAATGAACAAGCCCGCAGTGATGAGTGTGAAGTTTGTGGATCTTTGTATGATCCATCCGAGCTAATAAATCCAGTTAGTAAAGTAAGTGGAGAAAGACCCGTACTAAAAGAAACATCCCACTGGTATTTTCCGCTTGGCAAATATCAACCGGCACTTGAAAAATATGTTGATGAAATGAATGAAAAATACGGCTGGAAAGAAAATGTACTTCAATACTGTCGTGGTTGGTTTAAAGATGGATTAAAAGAAAGGGCAATTTCTCGCGATTTAGACTGGGGAATTAAAGTGCCAATCAATTCTGCTGCCGGAAAAGTAATTTATGTATGGTTTGAAGCCGTACTTGGTTACATTTCATCAACAAAGGAATTATCACAATTAAAAAATCAACCCGATTTTTGGAAAAAATATTGGCTGGATACTAAAACAAAATACATAGCTTTTATTGGGAAAGATAACATTGTATTTCACACAATAATTTTTCCTGCCATCTTAATGGCCTGGAATGAAGGTGGGAAAGAACAATACTGCCTTCCGCAAAATGTTCCTGCAAATGAGTTTCTAAATTTTGAAGGGAAGAAATTTTCCAAAAGTCGTAATTGGGGAATTGATGTTGATCAATTTCTTGATCTTTTTGCCCCGGATTTATTACGTTATTCTTTAGCAGCTAACTTGCCAGAAACACGAGATACAGATTTTTACTGGAAAGAATTTCAATTAAGAAATAATAGTGAACTCGCTGATATTCTGGGCAATTTTATCAATCGTACTTTTACTTTTATCTTTAAGCACTTTGATGGAAAAGTTCCTGCTCTTGGAAAACTTGAAAAGATTGATGAAGATATGCTGAGGGAAATTTCTGAATATCCAAAACGAGTTGCTGATCTTTTTGAAAAATACAAAATTCGTGATGGCGTAAATGAAATTATGAATCTTGCACGTGACGGAAATAAATATTTTAACGATACTGAACCCTGGAAAACTGTTAAATCAGATAAGAGCAGATGTGGAACAACATTAAATATTTGTTTGCAAACAATTTATACTTTAGCAGAATTGTTTTCTCCAGTTCTTCCTTTCTCAACAGAAAAATTGTTTACAATGTTAAATTCAAAACCCGTTGATTGGAAAAATTGCGGTAAACCTCACCTGCAAACAGGGCATCAACTAAATCAACCGGAAATTCTTTTCCCCAAAATTGAAGATGAAAGAATTGAAGCGCAGATTAACAAATTAGGAAGTTTAAAAGTGGAAGAAGTAAAAAAAGAAGAACTGATTTCTTACGATGACTTTATGAAAATTCAGCTTCGTACTGCGGAAGTAATTGAAGCTGAGAAAGTTCCGAAAAGTGAAAAGCTTTTAAAACTAAAAGTTCGATTAGATAATGAAGAAAGGCAAGTTGTTGCTGGTATTGCCAAAAGCTATCAGCCAGAAAATTTAATAGGAAAAAAAGTAGTGATAGTTGCAAATCTTCAACCAGCAAAACTTATGGGATTAGAATCTAAGGGTATGATTTTAGCTGTTGAAACCAATGATGGCGGTTTACAAGTTTTAAACGTAACCGAAACAGTTAATAATGGAACCAGAGTAAAATAAAGTTTAATAATTCTATGAAGAAAAAATTATTCATTGTCTTAGCATTTTCTCTTTTACAAGTTTTTGCTCAATCCCCAAATACTAAGATCACCTCTCAATTAGAATTAAGATTAAAGACGGTGCAGCAACCCGGGAAACAGTTAGTCTGGATCTTTTTTACGAACAAAGGTAATGATTTACAAAAGTATTATTCCAATCCGGAATTTGTTGTTTCAAAAAAATCTATGGATAGAAGAGCAAAAGTTCTTAGCAAACAGGCTGCAATTAATTTTAATGATATTCCGGTAAATGATAATTATCTAAAACAAATAACGGCACAGGGATTTGTTATAAAACAAAAATCAAAATGGTTTAACGCTGTTAGCGGATATGCGGATGAATCTGATATAATAAAAATATCATCACTTAACTTTGTTCAAAAAATTGATGTTGTTGAAAAGTATTCGAAAAGAAAAGATGATGTGGAATTTAAAACATCAGAAAATAATTTAAACAAATCTCTAACTCAGCCCGAAGAAATATTGTCATTAAATTATGGTTCATCATTTACCCAACTATCACTTTCTGATATTCCGCAAGTCCATGATTTAGGTTATACTGGGAAAGGAGTAACAATTTGTCTTATGGATGCAGGTTTTGATAATCTTCAACACGAAGTATTTAGCAATATGAATATTATTGCAAAATGGGATTTTGTCAATGGAGATTCTATCGTTGCCAATGAAAATGATCTGGGTGAAGGTTCTCATGGGACTGCAACATTATCAATTATTGGCGGATTTAAAGAAGGACAATTAATCGGTCCGGCTTACGGTGCAAATTTCATTCTTGCTAAAACAGAAAATACTGAGAGCGAAACCCCTGTTGAAGAAGATAACTGGATTGCTGCAATGGAATGGGCTGATAGTATTGGTGTTGATGTTACATCTACTTCGTTAGGTTATCTTGGTTTTGATTCTCCTTATATTGGCTATACCTGGGAAGATATGAATGGAAAAACAGCCCGCATTACAATTGCGGCTGATCTTGCTGCATCAAAAGGAATTGTCGTTGTAAACTCTGCTGGAAATGAAGGATACAATGCAACCAATAATACTTTAGGAGCACCTGCAGATGGTGATAGTGTTATTACAGTCGGTGCTGTTGATGCAAGTGGAGTTAGGGCTTACTTTAGTTCTGTTGGGCCAACTGTTGATGGAAGAATTAAACCGGATGTTATGGCTATGGGTTTAAATATATTTCATGCCGGTTCTTATGCTAATTCTTATTACTATGGTTCAGGCACATCATTTAGCTGTCCGTTAGTTGCGGGAGTTTGCGCATTATTACTAGAAGCTAAACCAACACTTCAACCGATGGAAGTTTTGCAAATTCTTAAATCAACTGCTTCTCAGAGTAATAATCCGGATAATTTATATGGTTGGGGAATTGTAAATGCATTTAGTGCTATAAACACAGTAATCACAAGTGTTAAGGATAAAAAGACAGTAGATAATTTTTATATGTTAACTAATTATCCAAATCCTTTTAATCCAACCACAACAATAAGATTTGCATTACCTGAAAAAGGTCATGTGAAAATTTTAGTGTATAATATTCTTGGAAATGAAATAAGTACTTTATTAGATGACGAAGTTGATGTTGGTGTAAAAGAAATTAAGTTTGATGGTTCATCCATCTCTGGCGGATTATCAAGTGGAATTTATTTTGTGAGAATGATTTCAAAGAATGTTCAAAAAGCTTTGAAAATATCACTTATTAAGTAGCTTATTAACATTTATCATTTGTTAAGTGTAAAGATAAGCATCAAATTACCTTGATTTTCAAACCCTCTATTGATAAAATTCATAGTTAAATTTGTATTCATTTTATAGGAGATCAAAATGTCGTTCAAGGTTAGTTCTTTACTTATTGCCTTTTTAACATTTCTATTTATTTCATGTTCTCCAGAACACTCTAAAATTATTGTTGCTGATTATGATGATTCACAACTTAACATGGGTGAGTTTGAAAACGCTTATGCAAAAAATGTTGGCAGTTACGAAGTTGCTTCTAAGGATAGTTTTAATAACTATAAAAATTTTGTCGATCTGTATGTTAATTTTAAGATGAAATTGAAAGATGCTGAAAATAAAGGATATGAAAATGATTCAACTCTAAATCAGGAATTACTTGACTATAAAAAGAAAGTTGGCGCTTCATATTTCTTAGAAAAATATCTGGTCGAACCAAATATTAAAGACTGGTATGAAAAACGTAAAACTGAAATCCGCGCAAGTCATATTATGATTAGACCAGGAATCGCTGGTTTAGAAGCGGCTAGAAAAGTTGCTAATGCTATTTTAGACAGTATAAAAAACGGCGCTAAATTTGAAGATATGGTAGTAAAATATTCACAGGATCAATTTTCTAAAATCAATGGCGGAGATATATTTTATTTTACTGCCGGACAGTTGCCTTATGAGTTTGAAGATGCTGCCTATAAAACTGATATAGGTCAAGTATATCCAGGTGTTGTGGAAACAAAATTTGGATTTCATATAATTAAAGTAACAGATAAAAAACCACGTATTCCCAAAATTAGAGCAAGCCATATTTTAGCAAGCTTTAAAAATGAAAAAGGTTTTGCAGATACTGCTGCCGCTGAGTTAAAGATGGATAGTATTTTGGCTGCATTAAAATCGGGTCAGGACTTTGCCGAAGTTGCTAAGAAATTTTCTGATGACCCTGGTTCAAAAGATGCTGGTGGCGATATTGGTTTTTTTGAAAGAAGAATGACTGTCCCTGAATTTGATGAAGCCGCATTTAAGCTTGATGTTGGACAAATTTCAGGTGTGATTAAAACTCAGTTTGGACTGCATATAATTAAAGTAACTGAAAAACAACCTTATCCAACCTTTGAAGAAGACAGAGAAAATTTGAAAAATCTCTTTAAAAAATCACGATACAATGATCTTTATGCACAGTTAACTGATAGTTTAGGTAAGCTTTACAATTACAAAATTAATGATAATGTTATTAAGCAAATTGTAAGCTATAACGATTCCTCGATTATCGGTTCTAATTTAAAGGGAGTTGATGAAATTGGAGGCGAGGACATTTTTACTTTTGCAAATGTAAAGGAAAACGTAAATGATTTCTATTCAAAGCTTAAAGATGATAAAGATTTTTCTGGTAAAAAGTTTTTACCTGATATAATTAAGAATGCAACCAAAAAATATAGCGATTTAATGTTTCTTGAAGAGAAGGCTTTAAGTTTAGATAAAACAGATTCAGTGTTTGCAGATTTAATGAAGGATTATAGAAACGGTATTTATATCTTTAAACTTCAGGAAGATGAGGTTTGGAATAAAGTTAAAATAGATAGTGCTAAACTTTTCAATTATTATCAAAATAATATGGATAAATATTTGTGGAAAGATAGAGTTGGATATACTGAAATTTTTGCAAAAAAAGATTCCGTTATCAAGCATTATTATAACCTGTTAAAAGAAGGTGCAAATTTCGACTCCTTGGCATCTTTGACTGAAAGACCGGGTTATAAAGAAAAAAATGGGAAAAGCGATTTACAGGTAGTTGGTTCGACTGCATTTTCTAAAGTTGCTTATAGCTTAAATAATGCTGGAGATTATACGGAACCAATTCCAAATCAGGGTGGATTTTCTATTTTGCGATTAGATATTAAGGACCCGGCACGAGTAAAGACTTTTGAAGAAGCAAGAGCTGAAATTTCTGGTGCATTGCAAGAAGAGGAAAGCAAAAGACTTGAAAACGAGTATATTGATTCACTGAAGAAAAAGTACCATCCTGTTATTTATTATGATAAATTGCAAGAAGCTTTTACGGTTGAATAAAATTAAAACGTTAGTTTTTTTTAGTTTAATTCTTTTTATAAGTTGTTCAAAGGAACAAAAGAAATCAGATTATTTAGCGCGGGTTAATGATTCTTATCTTACCAGGGAAGAATTTGCTTCCCTGGTTGATACTACAAACTTAAGTCCTATCGATAAAAAACAAATTATCAAAGATTGGATTTTTCGTGAATTGCTTTATCAAAAAGCTAAGGATGAAGATATAACTGAATTGGATGAATATAAAAGGGTTCTGAAAACTTCATCCAAAGAACTTGCCGCGGCTATGCTGTTAAATGATTATATATCATCAGAAGAAATAAAATTTTCTGATGAAGATTTGCATGAATATTATGAAAAAAATAAAAATTATTTTCAACTAAATGTTAACTCATATTTAATTAACAAAATTTCTTTCAATTCCGAGGATAAAGCAATTAAATTTCGTTCCCTTGCAATAGAAAGTGATTGGACTAAGGCATCTAACTTTTTTAGTTCTGACACGTCTATTTTATCAAAAACAGATGCTGAACTAATTCCAGAAAACAATATGTACCCTTATCAATTAATGAAAATAGCTAAGGATTTATATCCGCAGGAAATTAGCATTGTAATTGCTGAGAATGGAGAATATTATTCGGTTGTACAAATGCTGGCAAAGTATGAAAAGGGGACAGTTCCTAATTTTGAAATTATAAAATATAAAGTTGAAAAAAGATTTTTGGCTGAAAAGAAAAAACAATTAATAGATGAATATTTAAAAGAACTTTATTCACATAACGATATCGAGATCAAACAATGAAACTTAAAATTGCTCTTTTACTCTTATTTTTTACCGCCGCAGGTTTTCCTCAGCAAGTACTTGATAAAATTGTTGCTGTAGTTGATAATGAAATTATTTTACAAAGCGAATTAGACTTTCAAGCCGGTATTTATGCTGCTCAAAGACAGTTGGATGTAAATACGCCTGGCTTAAAACAACAAATATTAAATTCAATGATTGATGATAAGTTAATTTATGCTGAAGCAGAATTAGACTCAATCTCAGTAACCGAAGATGAAATCAATCAAAGAATAGATTATCAAATTAATTCATTCGTTCAACAATATGGTTCAGTTGCAAATATTGAAAAAATGTACGGTATGAGTATTGACAGAATTAAAAGAGAATTACGAGATGATGTTAGAAAAAGTTTAATGTCTCAACGATTGCAAGAAAAAAACTTTGGCAAAACAGAAGCTTCTAAAAGACAGGTTGAAGAGTTTTTTACATTATACAAAGACAGTATTGGAACTATACCCGAGAAGGTTACACTTTATCACATTTTCCAAAATCCTAAAGCAAGTGATAAATTAAAAAAGAAATTTAGAGAAAAAGCGTTGGCAATATTAGATTCGCTTATGGCTGGGAAAGATTTTGCTGAACTTGCTCGTAAATATTCCGATGATCCTGGCAGTGCTGCTCAGGGAGGTGATCTCGGATTTGTAAAAAGAGGAGTTTTCTATCCTGAATTTGAAGAAGCTGCTTTTAAACTGAACGTTGGACAAATATCGGGAATTGTTGAATCCCCGGTTGGTTTCCATATTATCCAGCTTATTGAAAAAAGGGGTGAATCAATTAAGACAAGGCACATTTTAATAAAAATAAAAGCTGATGAAAATTCTGACCTCCGAACAATTGATTTTTTAACAGAACTTAGAGATAGTGTTTTAAAAGGGAATGGCACCTTTCAGGATTATGCAAAAAAATACAGCGAAGATAAAGAAACCGCTCCATTTGGTGGCGAGCTTGGAACGTACTACATTAATCAGTTAGATAAATCCTTGCTGGATGCAATTGGAAAGTTAAAGGAAGGTGATATTAGTTATCCTAAAAGATTAGAATATGCACAGGGAACTTACGGATATCATATAGTTTGGCTTAAATCAAAAGTTCCGCAGCATGTAGGAAGTCTTACAGAAGATTATCCTGAAATTAAAAAACTTGCTACGGAAAATGAAAAGCAAAAAGAATATCAAAAATGGATTGAAGAACTTAAAAGTAAAATTTATTGGGAAGTTAGAATCTAAAAAATTTTCAAACAGGTAATATTGTGAGCGAACAAAAGTCCGGCACTGATGATGTTCAACTTGTTGAACAGTTAAATCAAAAAATAAAAATTGTAAAATCTGAAATAGCTAAAGTTATTGTTGGACAGGATGAAATTATAGAGCAGCTTATAATATCATTATTATCTCGCGGGCATTGTTTATTAGTCGGTGTGCCTGGTTTGGCAAAAACTTTACTGATAAAAACTCTTGCTGAAGTGATGGACCTTAAATTTAGCAGAATACAATTTACACCTGATCTTATGCCGAGTGATATAACCGGTACTGAAATACTTGAAGAAGATGTTGCAACAAAAAAACGAAACTTTAGATTTATATCAGGTCCGATTTTTGCAAACATTATATTGGCTGATGAAATTAACAGAACTCCACCCAAAACACAGTCTGCTTTACTTGAAGCGATGCAGGAGCATAAAGTAACCGCTGCCGGAACAACCTATAACTTGCCTGATCCGTTTTTTGTTTTGGCAACTCAAAACCCAATAGAGCAAGAAGGTACATACCCGTTGCCGGAAGCACAACTTGATAGATTTATGTTTAACCTTTGGCTTGATTATCCGACAAATGAAGAAGAAATTAGAATTGTTCAGACAACTACAAGTGAATATCAGGCAAATCTTAATAAGGTTTTTTCTGCTGAAGAAATAATTTTGTTTCAAAGTCTTGTTAGAAAAGTTCCGGTTGCAGATAATGTGATTGAATTTGCAGTTAAAATATCTAATATGACAAGACCTAATAACGGCAATTCACCTAAATATGTAAAAGATTGGGTTACATGGGGTGCTGGTCCAAGAGCATCTCAGTATTTGGTTTTAGCTGCTAAAACAAGAGCTGTAATGCTTGGCCGATATACACCAAATATTGATGATATAAAATTTGCAATGCTTCCGGTTTTACGTCACAGGATTATAACTAATTTTAGTGCCGAGGCAGAGGGACTTTCATCAGTTGATGTGATTAAAAAAATTCAGGAAGTAAACTAAAATTTTCTATAACTTTGCAATTTTATAATTCTTAATTGCAAAATAAATTTCCTTTATTGCTGTTCTGATTACAGTTGTAACAGGTACTGCCAACAACATTCCTATAATCCCAAATAATTGACCGCCTATCAGGATTAATAGAATAATTATTATTGGGTGCATATCCACGCTTTTAGAAAACACTAAGGGCTGCACAACGCCATTATCAAAAGTGTAAGTTAATAATAGTACCAATAGAATAAGAGGTGCCTGTGAAAAATCACCGACTTGCATTAGCGAAAGAATAATTGCCGGGATTCCACCAATCACCGGGCCAAAGTAAGGGATTAGATGCCCTAATCCTGCAATAACACCTAATGGAAGTGCATTTGGTATCCCGATAAAATAAAATCCAAAACCAATAAACATTCCAACAAAAGTTGCATCAAAAATCCAACCTCTAACAAATCTACCTAGTTGAAGACTGATTCTTTTTAATATCCAATATGAGGGTTCAAAATATTTATTTGGGACAATGTGTATTAAACCTTTTTGAATTTCGGCACTGTCCTTCAATAAAAAGAAGGTAATAAATGGAACGATAATAAGTATTGCAAGAACAGAAAACAGACCGCTTAAAAATTGGGTAATATGATTTATAGCATCATTAAAAGATGTCGATATAATTGTCTGAGCTTTTTGTGTCAGATCACCCTTTTTAAATAATGGAAATATGCTTAAAATCTTTTCTTCAAGCGACGCTAACTCTTCATTTAACGAAAAATCCTTTAATTCAATTAAGAGTTGATTCATCTGATAAAGTAATTTTGGAATAACAAGTGAAAGACTTAAATAGATTAAAAACCCGAATATTGCAAATACTATTAAAGTAGAAAGTGTTCTTGAAAAACCTTTCCCTTCAAGCATTCGTACAAATGGGGCAAATATAAACCCAAGAAGTATTGCTATTGCAACAATAATTATTATTTCAGTAAGCAGATATGCAAAATATACAGCTATGATAATTGCAACGAGCAATAAACTAAGGTTAACGATTTTTTTTTGAGTTAAATCAGACATAAAATTTTATTCTACGGCTTCAATTCTGCGGATACCGGGAACTTCCCGCATAATGGCTCTTTCTATTCCTGCTCTTAATGTCATTACCGACAAAGGGCAAACTGCGCAGGAGCCTGTAAATTTTACTTTAACAATTCCATCTGCGCTAACTTCGACTAATTCAACATCACCATTATCAGCTTGTAAAAATGGTCTAACGTTGTTTAATGCTTTTTGAATTTCGTTTGTCATGATTAAAAGCAAGCCCGATAAAAAAATCGGGCTTTATTTATAAGGAAATATCGTTTGAAAAAAATTATAACGCAAATTTAATTTTAATCATCATCGCCCAATAAAATTTCAATTTTTTCCGATGGCGATGAATTTCTGATGTTAACCTGCTCTGTAAGTTTTCTTGATATATCCATCAGTATTTCGGTTTCTTTTGCATCAGGCATACCAAAAATCATTGGCAAACCATTATCACCACCTTCTCTGATTCTTGCATCGATAGGGATTCCTCCCAGAAAAGGTGTATTAAGTTCCCTTGATATTTTTTCACCACCGCCAGTTCCAAATATATCATATTTTTTACCGGTATCCGGTGCAATAAAGTAACTCATATTTTCTACAACGCCAAGAACAGGCACATTAACTTTAGTGAACATAGAAAGTGCTTTCCTTGCATCTATTAAAGAAACTTCCTGTGGAGTTGTAACAATAACGGCACCGGTTAATGGAATTGTTTGCACTAAAGTAAGTTGAATATCTCCAGTGCCTGGAGGCAAATCGAAAATAAGATAATCAAGTTCACCCCAATCCACATCAGTCATAAATTGTTTGATTGCACCACTTGCCATCGGACCACGCCAAATAACTGGCGCTTTGTCATCTATCAATGAACCTATTGATATGAATTTTACATCATAATTTTCCAATGGAATAATCTTTACGGAATTTGCGTCCTGATAAACTTTTGGTTTTTCATTTGATCCAAACATTAAAGGAACGCTTGGTCCATAAATATCTGCATCAATCAAACCAACTTTTGCACCATCTTTTGCTAAAGCAGTGGCCAGGTTAACAGCAACTGTGCTTTTTCCAACTCCACCCTTGCCGCTTGCAATAGCTATCGTGTTTTTTACACCAGGCATTATCGCATCTTTTTTAGCATCTTTATGTGTTGATATTTTTGAAGACTTTGTTGAAATAGTTAAATCAATTTTTTGCAGCCCGGCAAAATCTTTTTTTAGCTGAGACTCTATTAGAGCTTTTATTCCATTAACGTCTTTATCGTTAACGGAAATATCTAAATTCAAATTGCCATCATTAAACTCAAACTTTTTTATGGAATTAAGTGAGAGCAGATTGGTGTTAAAATTTTTGTTATTGATATTTTTTAATGAACTAATTATCCCACTTTTTGTTACCTCGAACATTCCTTTGCCTCGATTATTTTTAAATAAATTAAATAACATTATATAAAATCAAAATTTTTACTATTTGTGTAATATCTATTTCTCAAATGGTTTCTGAATATTACTGCCTAATGATTTAAGCGTATGATTCATAAGCCATTCCTGGCTATTTACTTTTTTTGCACTGTCATTTACTTCCACAAATTTATATGAGCCGTCCGGTTGTAATATTCTTGCTTTAACATTATCTCTTAATGAAACTTTAATTAATGTGCGAATCAACTCTGCCTTTAATTTCGGGTTTTCAATAGGGAAAGCAACTTCAACCCTGCGATCTAAATTGCGCTGCATCATATCAGCGCTGCTTAAGTAAATATCTTCGTTACCATCATTAAGAAAATAAAATAGGCGGCTATGCTCAAGAAATCTTCCGACAATACTTTTTACTTCAATATTTTCACTAAGACCGGCTACACCCGGGATCAGACTGCAAACACCTCTAACAATTAATTTAATTTCAACACCTGAGTTTGAAGCTTCGTACAGTGCGGAAATTATCACCGGATCAACAAGCGAGTTTAATTTCATAATTATTTTTGCCTCTTTACCGGCAAGTGCATTTTCTATTTCTCTTTTTATCAATTCTAAAAACTTTTCTCTCATATTTATTGGAGAGACAAATAATTTTCTATATTCTTTTTGTTTTGAATAACCGGTTAAGAAATTAAAAATATCAGACACATCACTGCAGATAGCTTCATCGGAAGTAAATAAACCAATATCTGTGTAAAGTTTTGCCGTTGTTGCATTATAGTTGCCTGTTGATAAATGTACGTATCTTTTTACTCCGTCAAATTCTTTTCGAACAACAAGAGTCATTTTGGCGTGAGTTTTTAATCCGACTAATCCATAGACAACATGAACTCCAACTTTTTCAAGCTCACGCGCCCAATAAATATTGTTCTGCTCATCAAATCTTGCTTTTAGTTCAACAAGCACGGCAACTTGTTTACCCATTTCAGCAGCTTCAATTAAACATTTAACAATTGGGGAATCGGGACCAACTCTGTACAATGTCTGCTTAATTGCAAGAACATCTGGATCAACTGCTGCTCTTTTTATAAAATCAATTATTGGTGTAAAAGAGTGATATGGATGATGAAGCATTATGTCTTTTTGTTTAATTATAGAAAAGAAATCTTCATCCTCTTCAAAAGCTTTCGGAATAACAGGATAATAAGGTTTTTCCTTCAATTGATGCAATGGAACTTTATAAAAATTCATTACATCACTTAATCCCAAAGGACCATCTGTCATCAAGACATCAGCTTTAGTAATCTGTAAATTCTCAATTAAAGTATCCAGCATAAAATCCGGCATTGGATGACCAACCTCTAATCTTACAACGCTTCCAAATCGTCTTTGTTTGATATTTTCTTCAATCACACTTAAAAGATCATCAGCTTCATCTTCCTGAAGTTCAATATCGGTATCACGTGTAATGCGAAATCTGTGCGCTTCAACTATTTCCATTCCTGGAAAAAGGAAATGCAGATTATCTTTTATAAGATCGCCAAGCCAAACATAAGTTGCGGTAAAATTACCATTTGTACCTAAGGCTTTGCGAGGTTCTAAAATTTTATCAATTTGAAGTAAACGTGGTAAAATGCTTGGTACTTTAACTCTTGCAAAATGATTTTCACCATTCGGTTTTTGAATTAAGATTGCAAGACTTAAACTTAGATTTGAAATATACGGGAATGGTCTTCCGGGATCGAATGCGAGAGGAGTAAGTACCGGATAAATTTCTTTTTTAAAATATTCAGTCAGTTTTATTTTATCCGTTTCATTTATTTCATCAAAAGCGAGGAGTTTAATGTTATGATCTTTTAGTGCTGGAATTATTTCATTCATCCAATAGTTATCCAAAGTTTTTAACAGCGGTTTTAATGCCTTTTCAATTTTTTTTAGCTGTTCAATTGGAGTTAATCCATCAATAGCCGGCTCCTCAACATTTGCAGCAATTTGTTCCTTTATACCGGCAATACGTATCATATAAAATTCATCTAAATTGGAGCAAAAAATAGAAATGAATTTAACTTTTTCAAGTAAAGGGACTTCAGGATTTAAAGCTTCTTCTAAAACACGTTTATTAAACTCAACCCAGCTTAAATCCCGATTAATAAAATTTTCCGGTTTATCGTATTTTTTTAGTAATTCTTTTGTATTCATACAATTTTTTCCATTGGGGCACAAATATAAGTTATTTGTTAACGATTTGCTGTGATAAAAAAAGCTTAAAACTTATCCCAATGTATAGAATTAAAATTTAAATGTACTAAATAATCCTAGCATATTGATTAAACCGCAAAGATTTTCAAGGTGGATATAAAAGTCCCAAATATTTTTTATTTGAATTTTAGTAGCTCAATTGCGTGATGAATCCAGTTCTGAGCCAACAAAAGCAGAAATTTATTCCATCAAAGAAAATGCTGATGATTAAATAGCTTCATTATCTTGGAAAAAATTCGGGATTGGAAATATTTATCAATAATGTTCAATTATGAATTTTCAGTAATTTATAAATGTGTTTGCTTTAATTAAATATTTTAATTTCGACAGTCAATACTTTCTCACTGACAAATAAAAACGAGCTAAAAACGCCACTTTTGTTTTAAAAATAGCATGAATTGACTATTTACTTAACTAAGCTGAATACATAATTTTCGAATGAAAATATATACACCAAGGATTTAATAAATTGATAGACCCTTGGGGGAGCTCTTCGAGAAATTAAGTCAAAAAAAAACGCCTCAACCGAGGCGTTTTAGTTTTAAAAAACAATATTTTATTTAGAATAAATTTTCTGGAATTCTCTTGGTTTTCTGTTTTTCCAGTTGCCTTTATGATAAGCATAACCAACAATCAGAGGCATTGCAACTGTAGCTTCAGCATAAACCATTTGCTCGGAAGAAGTTGATACTTTTCCCCAGGAGCTTGCTTCTTTTAATGTCGATCCTGATAATGCGCCATCACGTTCATCAGCAACTGTAATTTGTATTGCATACTTGTGCATATCAACATCTTCTTGTAAAATATCTGCAGCAACAACAATATCCTGAGTAAAGTTTTTAGGAACACCTCCGCCAATCATTAATAAACCTGTTTCTTTGCTATTCAATTTTATTTTAGTTAACTCATAAAAATCTTTTCCAGAATCACATGAAACATATTTCTCAGGGTTTTTATGTTGATGCATTACAAATCCAAATCCAGCTGAGCAATCAGAAAAAGCAGGGACAAAAATTGGGACATTTTTTTTGTAAGCCGCATAAATTACAGAATCATCTACTTTTGGCCCGCCATTTTGGTCAAGATATTTTCCGAACTCCCACAAAAATTCTCGTGATGAATAAGCTCCCGGTTTCATGCTATCGAATATTTTTGCAGTGGTTTCATCGCAAATCCTTAACTCATCTTCATCAATAAAAGTATCGTAAATCCTATCTATATGTAATTCTCTCATTTCATTATCATCAACCCATTTTGTTCCTTTGTAGTGTTTAAAACCAAGTGCCTCAAAAAAATCCTGATCAACCATAATAGCACCTGTTGAAACAATTGCATCAATCATATTATTCATTATCATATCATAAACAACTTTTTTCAATCCGGCGCTAAACAGGCTACCTGCTAAAGTTAAAATAACTGCGCACTTATCATCTTTTATCATTGTATCTAATATGTTAGCAGCACGATTTAGATCTCTTGCTGTAAAAGCCATATCAGCCATTGCATCAACAAGTGGAACAACGTTATGTTGTTTGATATCAATGTGTTTTATAACCTCTTTTAGGTAATCTTTTTTCTCGGACATTTTTACTCCTTAATGTTTTATTTTCTTTTTTGGATTAGCAATAAAAAAATATGATTAACTTTAATCACATTCCACTTATTAAAAAAAGATTTTTGCAAATCTTAAAATTCCTTGTTTCCAGGGAACACGATGTGATACACCGCCTTTATTTATAAATTCACTTCTATGCTCTATGTACCATTTATAATTTCTTATCAAAGCATCTTTGTTTGAAAACTTTGGTTTATAGCTAAGAACTTTTTCTGCTTTTTCAATTGATACAAAAGAATCCTTGGATGCAGTTTCATAAACCCATTTGTAAAGAGGCGAAAGTTTTAATGCTTCTAATAATCTTAATGTAAAAATGATTGGTCTTTCTGGTAAACCAACAATTTTTTTACCAAATCCCGCATAATCTAATACAGCTTGATAATCTTCCCGCATTGTTGTGAATTGCTTCGCCCCAATGTTAAAAGTATCATTCGCAATTTTTTCATCAAGAGTTGAAGTTAAATAAATTGCTTCGCACAAATCTTCAACATCAAGTAATTGGTAACGATTTTTACCATTCCCGATCATTGGAAATCCTTTACCATCCTGTGCCCAATCGTAAAGTAAATCAAAAACACCAAGTCTTTCTGGTCCGATAAAAGATTTTGGACGAATAATTGGAACGCACATTCCTTTTTCTCTAAACTTTAAACATTCTTCCTCAGCAAGAATTTTGGCTTTACCGTAGGGACCAACTCCATCAAGCTTATCATTTTCTAATAATGGATGATGATCCGGAATCCCATATACTGCGGTTGAGGAAATGTGTATGAATCTTTTGATCATATTTTCTTGTGCCGCTTTAAGCAAATTTTTTGTCCCATCAATATCAGTAGAATAAATATCTTCGGCTTTGTATAATGGAAGAGCGGCTGCTGTATGGACAATAATGTCATTTCCCTTAACTGCTTTATTTACATCATCCAAATTTCTAATATCACCTTTTATGATATTTATTTTTGATTTCATATCGGAATAATCAAAATCTGCAATATCAATAGAAGTAATTTCATGCCCTTTAGAGTACAAATATCTGACGAGATTTATTCCAAGGAAACCTGCTCCACCGGTAATAAGGTATTTCATTTTGCCGTATAAGTTGTTAAAAATGTTTAATCAAAATTAGTAATTTTGATAAAGGCTTCAAACTATATCTATTAAGTGATGGAATTAAAAGAATTAGAAATAGAAAATCGCAGTCAAAAAAAAATATGGATGAGTAGTTTTTCTTTATCTGTTTTTTTTCATTTGCTGATATTTATTGTCCTCATATATTTTTATGAAGCACAGTCTAATAAATCAAAAATCAACTCAGTTTATTTTACTCTAGATACAAAGTACTATATTCAACACGAATCAAATTTGACAGAAATGATTGATGGGAAAGAAAATGACGAAAAGACATTTTCTGAAAAACAAAATAAAACAGAAACGGATGAGCTTAAAGCAATCAGTTTTTCTGATATTAATGCTGATACTACCAATCTTGACCAAATCTATTCTGAACCAACATTAAATGTTTCAATCAAATATCCAAAAGGGTGGACTTTTATTGATCAGAATAAACAGAATAAGCTTGATGGAGTTACATTTTGGGAAACAAATGGTTTATATAATCCACCACCTTATCTTCATCTTGAAGTTGTAGATAAAGATATGTTTATTGAAAAAAGATATTTGTATAAGATGGATTTAGATAAGTATCTGGCATATTATAATGATCCTGAAGAAATGCAAGGATACATTACACAAATTGTTTATTTAAGAACAAATGATGATGAAGATTTTAAAATAAAGTTGATGATGAAAGGTGAGCCTGAGTTTAAATCATTTCAACCAAGATTTTGGGCGATATTAAGATCTTTTAAATTTGGTAAATCATTATTTTAAACCACTTGATGGATTAATAATTTTGTTTAATAATCACGGTAAATCAGGTTTTGGTATTTTAATCAACATACTTTCTTGACTTTTCACAGTCTTACCTATATTTTTCAATCCTTTATTTGAAACGACTTAAGGTTTTCGGAGGAAAAATACGTGAAACAAGAAAAATTGACAAAATTTGTTAAAACTGAAGATGCTGATCAAAAATGGTATCTTGTTGATGCTCAAGGACAAACACTTGGTAGGCTGGCTTCAAAAATAGCCATGATTATTAGAGGTAAAAATAAAGCTATCTTTACTCCTAATATGGATACTGGTGATTTTGTTGTAGTAATCAACGCTAATAAAGTGAAGCTTACAGGCAAAAGAGAACAATTGAAAGATTATAAAAGACATTCTGGTTATCCAGGCGGTCAAAAGATTGTTTCTTATCATGAAATGCTTGATAAAAAACCTGAATTCGTTATTGAAAATGCTGTAAAAGGGATGCTTCCTAAAACCAAGCTTGGAAATAAGCTAATAAAAAAATTAAAAGTTTATGCTGGTGATCAACATCCTCACACAGCACAAAAACCAGAACTAATTAGTTTGACGGAGAAATAATGGCTGACAAAATTTATGTTGGTAGAAGAAAAACTGCTGTTGCAAGAGTAATACTAAAAAATGGTAATGGCAAAATAACTGTAAACAATAAAGAATTTGAACAGTTCTTTCCACAGTTATTAAGCCGTGAAGATATTTTACTTCCTTTAAAGGTTACTGAAAATGAAGGCAAATATGATATTCATGTAAATGTTAACGGCGGTGGAACAACAGGTCAGGCACAAGCAGTTCGATTAGGTATTTCGAGAGCGTTAGTTGAAATCAATCCTGATTATAGAAGTGCATTAAAGGTTGATGGACTTTTAACTAGAGATCCAAGAATGGTTGAACGTAAAAAATACGGAAGACCAAAAGCTCGTAAGAGATTCCAATTTTCTAAGAGATAATTACCAAGTTCAAGAGCAAGTTCCAGCATTATTATTGAGCTTGAACCTAAGCTTGGACTTTTATTTAATAATCATACTTTCTGATTTACCACCTGTGCCCTGATATATGGGGTGGAAGGTAAAGTAGAAGAAAGTAGTTGAAAAACAGGAGAAATATGAAAAAGGTTGATGTAATTCAACTTGTTGAAGCAGGTGCGCACTTCGGACATTTAACACGTCGCTGGAACCCCAAAATGAAACCCTACATCTTTATGGAAAAGAATGGGATTCATATAATTGATCTTAAAAAAACACAACATTATTTAACCGAAGCGGCTGACGAATTATCCAAATTAGTTGCTGATGGTAAAAAAATACTTTTTGTCGGAACAAAAAAACAAGCAAAAAATGTAATTGAAACCGAAGCAAGAAGATGCGGACAAAATTGGGTGAGTGAAAGATGGCTAGGCGGAATGCTTACCAATTTTGCTACTATCAGAAAAAGCGTAAAAAGATTGAGCAACATTGAAAAGCAGGAAACTGATGGAACTTTTGATAAGATTACCAAGAAAGAAAGATTATTTCTTACAAGGGAAAAAGATAAACTTAAAAAAGTTCTTGAAGGTGTTGAATCAATGGGCAAACTACCCGGAGCTTTGTTTATTGTTGATATTAAAAAAGAATCAATTGCTGTTCAGGAAGCTCATCGTTTAAATATCCCGGTATTTGCAATTGTAGATACTAATTGTGATCCTGAAGAAGTTGATTATTTAATCCCGGCTAATGATGATGCCGTTAAAACTGTTGAGATAATAACTAACTATATGTCTGAAGCGGTTATTGAGGGTGATGCTAAATTAAAAGAGAAAAGAGCTGAAGAAGTTGCCGAGAAAGAAAGAGTAAAAAAAGAAAAAGAATCAGTTAAAAAAGAAGAAGCAAGAAAAAAATCTGAAGCAAAGGAAAAGAAAACCGCTGAAGAAGGAACTGATTCGAAAGAAAAATCAGAAGAATAATTTCTGTAATATAAAATTTTGAAAGGAAGTGAAATATATATGGCTATTACGGCAGCCCAAGTTAATGAATTAAGAAAAAAAACCGGCGCTGGTATGATGGATTGCAAAAAAGCACTTACGGAAGCCAATGGTGACTTTGAAAAAGCTATCGAAGTTCTCAGAAAAAAAGGCGCCTCAGTAGCAAGTAAAAGAGCTGAAAAATCTGCTAATGAAGGTATGATTGTAATTAAAATTTCATCGGATCATAAAAAGGCTTCTATTGTTGAAGTGAATTGTGAAACAGATTTTGTTGCTAAAAGTGCAGATTTCATTCAACTTGCTAATAAAGTTGCTGATACAGCTTTTGATCTTGAAGCACAAGAAGCAAATAAAATGCTCGAAAACAATGTAAGCCTGACTAATCTTTTAGATGATGTAATGGGTAAGGTAGGCGAAAAAATCGAAATCTCTAGAGTTGCAACCGAAAAAGCTGAGACCGGTTTACTTGTTGATTACGTACATATGGGTTCTAAATTAGGTGTGCTTGTAAAATTTGATAATGTTTCAACTAACCCTAATGGATTAATTGAAATCGGTAAAGATATTGCAATGCAGGTTGCCGCTATGAATCCTATTTGTGTTTACAGAGAAGAAGTTCCTACAACTACAATAGAAAAAGAGATTGATATATATAAAGAATTAGCTCGTAAAGAAGGCAAACCAGAAAACATACTTGATAAGATTGCTCAAGGTAAATTGAATAAATTTTATCAGGAAAACTGTTTAGCTGAGCAAGCTTTTATTAAAGATAATGCTAAATCAGTTAAAGATTTGATTGCTGAATATAATACAAAAAACAGTAGTACTGCCAAGATTAGCTTATTTAAGCGATTTCATCTTGGTGACGAGAAAAAATAAATTTAATCTGAAAAGGTCTTAATTAAATTAAGACCTTTTTTTATATTTAAACACTAAGAATTAAACGAAGGTACCAATGAACTCAGTTAAATTTAAAAGAGTTTTACTTAAGCTAAGCGGGGAATCTCTAATGGGTAAACAGGGATTTGGAATTTCCTCCGAAGTGTTAGATTTTTTTGCTGAAGAAGTTAAAAAAGTTCATGATGTAGGTGTAGAGTTAGGTATCGTTATTGGCGGTGGAAATATTTATCGTGGATTGAACGCAAGTACACAAGGTATACATCGTGCAACCGGTGATCAAATGGGAATGCTTGCAACAATGATTAATTCACTTGCGTTACAAAATGCAATTGAGAAAATTGGAGTGCCTACAAGGTTAATGAGTGCTATAAAAATGGAAGAAATTGCTGAACCATATATTCGAAGAAGAGCAATAAGGCATCTCGAAAAAGGAAGAGTTGTTATTTTAGGTGCGGGAACAGGGCACCCATATTTTAGTACTGATACCGCTGCGTCACTTAGAGCAGTAGAAATTGGTGCAGATATTATTGTTAAAGGAACACGTGTTGATGGTGTTTATGATTCAGATCCCGAAAAAAATCCTAAGGCAGTTAGATTTGATAAAATTTCCTACCTGGAAATTTTAAAAAATAATTTAAGAATTATGGACCTAACCGCAGTAAGTTTGTGCCAGGAAAATGATTTACCAATGATGGTTTTCAATATGGATATTCCGGGTAATCTTTTAAAATTAGTGATGGGAGAAAATGTGGGAACTTATATTAATAATGAAAAATCTATTTAATTCTATAACAAAATTATGAGGCGTTTATGCATCAGATATTAAGTGACGCAAATAATAGAATGAATAAAACTCTTGAAGCTCTTAGGGCAGAACTTGCAAAAGTTAGAACAGGAAAGGCTACAACCGCTTTATTAGACGGTATAAAAGTAGATTATTATGGAACTCCTACACTTATAGGTCAGGTTGGCAATTTAAGTGTATTAGACTCGCACACTCTATCGATAACCCCATGGGATAAAGCAATGGTGCAAGTTATTGATAAAGCCATTTTAGAAGCAAACTTAGGTTTTAATCCAATTAGTGATGGAACAAATTTGAAAATACCTGTTCCGCCTTTAACTGAAGAAAGACGAAAAGATTTTGTGAAATTAGTTAAAAAGTTTGGTGAAGATGCAAAGGTTGCCATCCGAAATGTTAGAAGAGATGCGAATGAACATCTTAAAAAAGAAGAAAAAGATAAAAAAATATCAGAGGATGATTTAAAGCATAATGAAAGTGAAGTGCAAAAACTGACAGATCATCACATCAAAATGATTGACGAAATTCTTAAGCACAAAGAAAAGGAAATAATGGAGGTTTAAGCAATCCCAAATTTTTATAAGTCTGTTTCGCTTAATTATTTGTTATGAAAAGGTAAACAAAACAAATTTGTTTAATAACTTACTATAAATAGTTTTTCTGTAAGGCAACTTTATTAGACAAAATATAAACTCTCCTCGATAAAAATCATTTTAATTATAGGCAAATCCCCATGAATTACTTAAAGTATAATTTTTGAGACAGCCATTTTTTATGTTTATGTTCAACTATGGTTTAATAAAATTATATATTTTTACAGAGTGAGATTAGAAAAAGAATTTTTAAATGACTTCTGAAAACGGAAAAAATAATCATCCAGTTCGTTTGTTCTTACATAGTTCACTATTAAAGAACATATTGTTCACGTTAGGTGCAATGGTTTTATTTTTATCCGGAATGATTGTATATGGTATAGTCTTAAATTTACGCGAAGTTCCTCTTGACGAAGCAATGGCACAAAAAGGGTTTGCAAAATTAGAGGATGTTAATTTAGTTGTGGACCGTAAAACATATACTTTAAATTTATGCGAAGATACTGTTTTTGTTAAATCATACAGGGCAAGTTTTGGCAGAAATTTATTTGAAAAGAAAAAAAGAGCTGACGATGGAGCCACACCTATTGGTGATTATAAAATTTGCAGCATACAAAATGATCCGTCGTATTATAAATTTTTAAAATTAAATTATCCAAATCTTGATGACGCAGTGGAAGCTTTGCGTAAAGCACTGATAACACAAAAAGAATTTAACCAAATTAAATTTCAGTTTTATTACGAAGATTGTATTGACTCCAATACAGTTTTGGGTGGTAACATTGGGATTCATGGGCTTGGCAGGTTAAATGCTATTCTTAAAAATCTTCCTTTTGTATATAATTGGACTAATGGTTCGATTGCAATAAGTAATGAAGATTTAGATGAGATTTTAACAGTAATCCATAAAGGGACAAAAGTTGTTATTAAATAAATCAATAAAAAAAATCTTGCAAATTTTACTTCTATTTGTATTTATTACATCCTGTTCGGATAAAGAAAGTAAAATTCCTGTTTTAGATTATCAAAATAAAACTCAACTTTTAGAAGTTGTAAAAAAACACTTTGATCCAAATTCATATGTAGCATTCGGAGGTGTTTTTGATGAGAGTGGCAAACAGACAATCGCTGATGGTATTGAAGTTGATAATGGTAACGAGTGGGGAATTAAATTTATTCAACTTAAAATTGTTGAAGATGAATTTAAAATAATATATGAAACAGAATTACTTGATGGATCGTTTAAACAAAGTTTTG
This sequence comes from uncultured Ignavibacteriaceae bacterium, assembly GCA_963809415.1. Taxonomy (GTDB): domain Bacteria; phylum Bacteroidota; class Ignavibacteria; order Ignavibacteriales; family Ignavibacteriaceae; genus IGN3. Next base: position 476,929 of record CAWEJJ010000004.1, read on the forward strand.
TTGATAAGATAAAATTTTCATCATTTGATAATGAATTAATTTATTATAATTCTCGTGATTATTATTTAGGTAGTGGCGGTGGAGAAATCTTCTCTTACATTATTAACTTTGAAGCAAAACAAGTGTACTATGCCCATCTTGTTATTGATGCCTCAAACTCGGTTTCATTATTTATTTCTGAAAATACAGAGAATAAAGAAATAAGAAATTTCTTTATTTTAACTTTTAGAAAAGATTATCCAAATCTTAGAACAGTTGATGAGGATATTATTGTTGATTAAACATTTATATAAAATTTTATGTAATCCAAAAGTGCTTTACTTTTTAATAATTTCTGTTGTTTCTAATTAAATCCAGCTAAATGCTTAAACAACGTTTCATATTATTATACTGTGTTCTCTCCTTTAGTGGGATTTCATTTGCGCAGTCATATTATGATTATGAACTGAACTCAATAAATTTTTCTGAAAATAATAACTTCTCAAGTTCTGAGCTGCAATCAATTATTGAGAGTAAAGTCAGTCCTATGTGGTTTTGGGTTTTCCTTCATTCTTTTACCCCATTTGGTGATGCTGAAGTTTATTTTGATTCATCCAACATATCCGTTGACCTTCTTGCACTAAAAGAATTTTACCATGCAAATGGATACTTCCTGTCAAAAATTAATTACCGAATAGATGTTGATACCTCAAATAAGACAATTAATTTATATTATGATATTAAAGAAAACCAGCCCTTCTATTACAGAAACATTAGTTTAATCGGGCTGAATAATTTATCTGAATACGATAATAACAGACTGCAGAATGATTTAATAAAACTTGATTCCACAAAAAGATATTCAGAAAATGAAATACAACAAAACATAAATTCTATAAGAAAATTTTTGGTAAATAACGGTTATGTAGCAGCTCATTATGATAGTACTGTAATTACTATTGATACACTTAATTACCATGTCGATGTTAGCATAACGTTTAATCTAGGGAACAGATTTACAATCAGTGATATAGTTATAAAAAAATCCGGTATTTCTGAAGAACAAATTACCAACCAGTTGATTTATGAAATTGTAGGTATAAAGCAAGGTAGCGTTTTTGATCAATCCGCAATCGATAGAAGTGAACTCCGTTTAATGAAAACAGAACTATTTACTTCGGTTTACATTAATACTCTGTTAAAAGATACGATTAAAAACCAGATTCCTCTTGAAGTTAATGCAGTAATAGGCTCGCTTAATGGACTTGCACCGGAAATAAAAGCTGACAATGAATTTAACTCCTTTAATACTGGTTTGGGAATAAGTTATATCAGAAAAAATTTTTTCGGTGATGCTAGAAAGTTAACCTTATCAACATCATTTCGTTTTATTGATATTCTAAATTTTAATTTTAAAAATCTTTTTAAGTCTGGCGTTAAAAATGATTCTACATTTCAGGGAGTACTGGATTTTAACTTAAGAATGGAACAGCCATATTTTCTTGGGAAACCGATATTAACTACAACAGAATTGTATTATAGATCTCAAACATTTATTGGTCTTACAATAAAATCCTACGGCGGTGCACAAAAATTTGATTTTGAAATGCCGCTTTACACATTTGTTACTTTATTGCGTCCTAGCTTAACATTTGATGTTTCTAATCAACAGGTGGACAACATTGACTCTTCAAGTATTAGCATAACAAGCCTAACACCTGGTATTGGTCTTGAACTTGGTTCTTCAAAAACTAATGATCTTCAATTTCCGTCAGAAGGTTATATGTTGTTTTTAACGCCGGAAATCTTTCAGTCCAAAACAACAATTTCTGTAATAAATAATATTCCAAATCAACAAAGTGGTTTAATAGATAGCTCACTTGAGGGGTCAACCTATTTTTATAGAATTCAATTAGGCGGTACAAATTATATCCCATTAAATTATTCTAAAACTTTAGTTTTTGCTTCTAAACTAAGAGGCGGATATATTCAATCATTCTATGGATCAGATAATAGTTTAATTCCGGCAAATGAACTAATACCACCAAATAAAACTTTTTATGCTGGTGGTAGTAACTCAGTCCGCGGTTGGCGTGCAAGAGAATTAGTGCCAAGAGACACAGTTCAATATATAGGTTTTACAACAGAATCAAATTATATAAGAGGCGGTACAGTATGGATCGAAGGTTCATTTGAATTGAGAAATAAATTTAGCAAATATTTTGGTGTCGTTCTTTTTGCAGATTATGGAAATACATGGAATAAGTGGAAAGATGTAATTTGGAAAGATTTTGCAGTTTCCTTAGGATGGGGTTTTAGATTATATACACCAATTGCACCTTTTAGACTAGATTTTGGTACTAAATTTTATAATCCTTTTAACGAAAAAACTATTTTCGATGTAAATTTTTTAAAAAATGTCGAAATACATTTTGGAATTGGTGAAGCTTTTTAACAAAATTCAACAAATTGTCCTCAAACTCAAATCTTTGTAAATAGCTTTTTATTCGCTATCTTTTAGCCCCTTTTTTAGAGTATTTTTATGATTTTAAGTATGACTGGTTATGGCAAAGGCACCGCCACAAAAGGTGATTGGCAAGCTGATGCTGAAGTGAAAAGTATTAATAGCAGATATCTGGAAATTTATCTTAGGTATCCACCTATTCTTGCAAATAAAGAATATGAATTAAGAGAATTTATTAAAAGTAAAATCAAACGGGGCAAGCTTAACTTAACTATCCAGATTAAAAAAAATGGTTATGAAGATGCTGCTGTTTCGCTTGATGAATCACGTTTAAAGAATTATATAGCTTTAATTAAAAAAGTTAAAAAAGCCGCAAAGATTTCGGATAAATTAAAATTAGAACACTTATTGTTAAGCAGAGACATCTTTACTTCCTCAATCGAAGAAATTGACGAAACACAGTTTTTATCTATTAAAAAGGCTATCTCACTTTCACTTGATTCTCTTATCCAAATGAAAAAAAATGAGGGCTTGGAATTAGAGAAAGATCTTAAAAAAAGAGTTAAATCAATTGAAAAAAGACTTGACCAAATTGAAAAAGAGGCTGAACCAAGTGTAGGGGAACATTTCAATAAGTATAAAGAAAAAGTAAAAAATCTTCTTGATGAAAATCAAAATATTAATAATGAAAGACTTGAATCAGAACTTGCTATTATGGCTGAACGTGCCGATATTACTGAAGAATGTGTAAGACTCAGAAGCCATATTAAATTTTTTACAGATAGTTTAGACAAAGAAGAAGATCCCGGACGAAAATTAAATTTTCTCTGCCAGGAAATGAATAGAGAAGCAAACACTATCTCTGCTAAAACACTTTCGACTTCCATTACGCACAACTCGGTTTACATTAAGGAAGAGATAGAAAGAATCAGAGAACAGATTCAGAATATTGAGTAAGATTGAAAAAGCAGGGTAAGATAATTGCAGTTTCATCACCAAGCGGTGGCGGCAAAACTTCTATAATTAAACGTATCCTGAAGGATTATCCTGAAATTATATTTTCTGTTTCCGTTACAACAAGACCTAAAAGAGCAAATGAAATTGATGGAGTTGATTATTTTTTTGTTTCAGAAAGTGAATTTGAAAAGAAAATTGCTAATGATGAATTTATTGAATGGGAAAGATTTTATGATTATTACTATGGAACTTTAAAGAGTATTGTGGTTGATAATATCACTGCAGGTAAATCTGTGTTATTTGAGATTGATGTTAAAGGTGCTTTATCATTAAAAAGAATTTATCCTGAAAGCAATTTAATTTTTATAGATCCTCCTTCGGTTGATGAGCTTGTTAAAAGATTAAAAAGAAGAAAAACAGAAAATGAAATCGATTTGCAAAAACGTCTTGATAGAGCAAAAATGGAATTGAGTTTCAAAAGTAGTTTTGATTATATTTTCACCAATGATGATTTAGAAAAAGTTTATACTAAAGTTAAAATTTTAATTAAAGAAATATTAAATAAGGAGTAACGCAATGAACATAACCCCTATTGATTTAAGAGTGATTGACCAGAGAGCGGAAAATGTTTACGAAGCAATTATTGCTGCTTCACTAAGAGCAAGACAAATAAATAATGAAAATAAAGTTGAATTTAATGCACTCCTCAATACTATCCCTTCAATGGGTACCGATGATGATGCTGAGGATATAACTAATCCGGCACAATTAAAGATAGCATTGGAATTAGAAAAAAAACCAAAGCCGCATCTGCAAGCATTAAATGAATTACTTGAAGGGAAAGTAAAATTTAAATACAAAAAGTAGCATTGCTGATTATAAATTTGTTTAAAAGTGAGATTAAAAATTTTAGTCATCCCGAGTGGTCTTGCCATCAAAGGATGACGTTTCTTTTTAAAGTAAATGAAATATTATTCAAATTTAAAAATTATCAATTGGTGATTTAGATACTTATTTTAACAAAAATTACATTATCTTAAAATGATTTCATCATCAAAGAAAAAAATAATTGAAGCGTTAAAGGATCAAAAAGATATTTTTGGTGATGATTTATTTGAAGAAAATATTCTCAATAAAAAACAAAAAGCAGAATACGGTAAAAAAATAAGTCGAACAAACAAATCTGAAGCATCGGTAAATATCATAAAAGAACCTTCAAAAGATTCTTCATTATTTTTGAATGGAATTGAAAACTGGGAAAAAACTAATTCACTTGAAGAACTTAACAAGTTAATTTGTAATTGTACAAAATGTAATTTACATAAAGGCAGAACCAACTTTGTTTTTGGCTCTGGAAATCCAAATGCAAAAGTAATGGTAATTGGTGAGGGACCTGGCGCTGAAGAGGATAAGCAGGGTTTGCCTTTTGTCGGAAGAGCAGGGCAGCTATTAACAGATATTCTTAAAGCAATCAAATTCAGCAGAGAAGAGGTTTTTATTGGTAACATAGTAAAATGTCGTCCGCCCGATAACCGTACGCCATTGCCCGAAGAGATGGAAACTTGCATCCCCTATTTAAAAAAGCAAATTGATTTGATAAAACCAAAAATGATTTTATGTTTAGGATTGACAGCCGCAAAAGGTTTACTTAAAAAGAAGGATTCATTAACAAGTATGCGCGGGCAGGTTTTTGATTATGAAGGAATTAAAGTAATGGTTACATTTCATCCCGCAGCACTTTTAAGAAATCCCAACTGGAAAAAAGATTGCTGGATTGATGTTCAGAAGTTTAGAAAATTGTATGAAGAGATAACTGCATAGATCTTTATAAAATCATTAGAGCGATTCATTGAATTGCCCTCAACGTATAAACCAGCACTATCTAAAACTTAACCGAATCCTTAAACTCATTACTTTTTTTACCTAATTTCCAATTTTGGAAATACAATCCTGAAGTTTCAGAACCCATCTTCCAATTTTTGAAATGCCACGCTGAAGTTTCAGAGTCCTATTCTCGATTTTACGAATGCCACTTTGAAGCTTCAGAGTCCTATTCTGGATTTTGCGAATGCTACCTTGAAGATTCAGTGCCCTATTCTGGATTTTACGAATGACACTTTGAAGTTTCAGAGCCCTATTCTGAATTTTACGAATGACACTTTGAAGTTTCAGAGCCCTATTCTGGATTTTGCGAATGCCACTTTGAAGGTTCAGAGTCCTATTCTGAATTGTACGAATGCAATTTTGAAGATTTTAAACTTTAATCTTGATTTAGAAAATGCTAATTGTTGCGGTTAGTTAAGCATTATTCCCTTTGTTAATGAAAGTAATTTTTACAGGATTTGTAGGGAATCATACTTTTGTTTCAAATAGATAGGAATTTTTGTTTTTGCTATCCGAGTAAGTAAAAGATATTTTTCAGGTATCAATTATCAAATACTGGAGTAATTCATGTCAGTTGAAGATCTACCTCGTTTCATTCAAGAAAACTATGAAGTGTATGAATGGAAACATGCTATAACTATACTAAAAGGTGATTTTCCAATTGAATGGGATGATATAGTATCTATGCTATTGAAATTTAGATTAAAAAATAGTTGGATAAATATACCAGGTAAAAATAAATCATTAGTTGCAGATTGGCTGGATTCAAATTTATCTTCAAAGGGTTGGGTTGAAAAGTCTTTTGATACAAAAGTGATTGTCGATCAAGAAACAATGGAGTCTCCAACTCATAAAGTCGATTGCTTTAAAAACAGAGTTGCATTAGAAATAGAATGGAATAACAAAGATCCCTTTTTTGATCGTGACTTAAATAATTTTAGACTTTTATTTGATTTAAGAGCGATTAGTGTTGGAGTAATAATCACTAGGTGTGATGAACTTCAGAAAATATTTGACGATTTGGGTCGTGGAAAATCTTATGGTAATTCTACTACACATCTTGGTAAATTGTTGCCAAGAATTGAAGGTGGTGGTGGTGGTGGATGTCCAATACTTGTTTTTGGAATTAAAAAAAGTTTATATATGGAGAAATTATAATTGAAAAATAAAAGTTCAGCAGCACAAGATTTTGTAAATGAAGTAAGTGGAAAGTTTAAAACGATTCTGGCCGATCCGCCCTGGAGATTTATGAATAGTACTGGTAAAGTTGCACCGGAACATAAAAGACTTGCAAGGTATCCAACTTTAACTTTACAAGAAATTTTAGATATACCTGTAAATACTGTTGCTGACGAACAATGTCATTTATATTTATGGGTTCCTAATGCGCTTTTAGCAGAAGGGTTAGAAACTATGAAAAAATGGGGATTTACTTATAAAACTAATATCGTTTGGTATAAAGTACGAAAAGATGGTGGCCCTGATGGAAGAGGAGTTGGGTTCTATTTTAGAAATGTATCTGAACTAGTACTTTTTGGCATTAAAGGAAAAATTAGAACTTTGAAACCAGGTAGAACGCAAGTAAATTTAATTTCTACAAGGAAACGAGAACATTCCCGCAAACCTGATGAATTATATGACATTGTTGAAAGTTGCAGCCCGGGACCATATTTAGAATTATTTGCTCGCGGTGCCAGAAAGAACTGGAAAGTATGGGGTAATCAAACTGTTCAATATAAACCTAATTGGCCAACGTATAACTATAACTCAAGTAATACTTCAAGTACAAATCTTATACTTTTAGAGAAAAAAAGTTATTATAAACGGAAAAAAGTAAATTAATTATGATGCTTAAATTCATAACGTCAAACTTAAAATGATTAACAAACAAAACCAGATCAAGATGTAAGTAGTATATGGATATCCATCAAAAGAAACTATCAGCAGAAATCGATAAATGGAATAATAATCTTAATGTGCTTTTCGAACTTGAAGCAGAGTATCGGGGGAAATTGGTTGAAAAGTATCGTAATAAAATAGTTGAAACTAAATCTGATTTTATGACTTATGGTAACGAACATCAATATAAAATTGTCGCAAAAAATAATTTTATTGAAATTGAATATGGTTCTCGGTTTGTAGTTTTAAGAATAAGTTTTAGTGATCCAACTCCATCTGAATTTTACAAATTTGAATTTATACTTAAAGAGGAAAATCGACGTGAATATTTTGTTTATATAATTCCAGAACAAAATGATTTTCGCGTTCCGAAGTTATATGAATCAATTCAACGTCCTAAACCGACAAGCATTGAGGAAGCTAAATATGGTATTAAATCAATTACTGAGGAAATACTAAAGTTGCAAGAAAAAATTAATGATATAGATAAAATTGTGTTCAAGTACGCATGTCATAATGAACAAAAAAAGTCCAATGAAATTAAACAATTAAGTCGATATGATAATTTTTCATCAATTATCGCATATTTAATTAAAAACCAAAGCTATTTATATAATAAATGAAATCTATAAATTCGTTCCATCTTTTAATTGAAATTCACCTTTATCTGTCTTACTTTTACATCCCGATTCTATCGGTATAAATTTTTTATATATGGCTAAAACAAGATCAAATAGTACAAATACACAAATTATTCCGGCAGATGTAAAACCGCCATCTGCACCGGAGATTGAGGCTTCTGTACTTGGTGCTATGCTAATTGAAAAAGAAGCTGTACCAAAAGCAATTGAGTTATTGACTAAGGAAAGTTTTTATCTACGCCAGCATCAGTTAATATTTGATGCAATGATTTCTTTGTTCGAATCCAATGAGCCGATAGATACGGTTACATTATATGAAGAATTAAAAAAGAGAAATCAAGTTGAAGAAATTGGCGGGGCAGTTTATTTAAGTAAATTATCCCAAAATATTTCTTCCGCTGCCAATGTAGAATTCCACGCCAAGATTATTATTGAAAAGCAAATTTTACGTGGATTGATTTCTTCATCTCATCAAATTGCCCAGGCAGCTTATGAAGGAAATCTTGACGCATTTGAAATCCTTGATGAAGCTGAAAGAAAAATATTTGAAATAACGGAAACACATCTACAAAGATCTTTCCAAACGATGGATCGGGCTGTAAGAGATGCACTTGAGTATATCGAAGCTATCCACTCACAGAAAGAAAGAAAGTTTTCTGTTCCAACCGGATTTTATGAGTTAGATGAAATGCTTGGCGGTTTTCAAAAATCTGATTTGATAATTATAGCTGCCAGACCATCAATGGGAAAAACTGCTTTTGCCTTAACACTTGCACGCAATGCTGCAATAGATAACGGTGTTCCGGTAGGTATTTTCAGTTTGGAAATGTCCACAATGCAATTGATAATTCGTTTACTTTGTGCTGAAGGCAGACTAAATGCGCATCTGGTTCGTACGGGAAAATTACCAAGCGAAGAAGGAGTTAAGCTTAGTAAAAATGCTCACAAGCTTATTAATGCACCTTTATATGTTGATGATTCACCATCCCAAACTGTTCTGGAAATTAGAGCAAAGGCAAGGCGATTAAAAGCAGAAAAAAATGTGGGAATGATTATAATTGATTATCTCCAGCTTATGCAGGGACCCCCTAAAGCAGAAAGCAGGGAAAGAGAAATTTCTCACATATCACGATCTCTGAAAGCACTTGCAAAAGAATTGAACATACCTGTGATTGCATTAGCCCAGCTTAATCGTGCAGTTGAATCCAGATCTGATAAGCGTCCTCAACTTTCCGATCTAAGAGAATCAGGATCAATTGAACAGGATGCGGATGTTGTTATTTTCTTAAATCGTCCTGAAATGTATGGCATCAAATCTTTTGAAAATGATGCTTCTTCTTCCACCGAAGGAGTTGCCGAGATCATTATTGGAAAACAACGAAACGGACCCACGGGTGATGTTAAACTTGCATTCATTAAAGATTATGCCCGTTTTGAAAATCTTGCACATGCAAGACAAATAGAAGAATATTCAGCAACACCTATTGATGAAGACATTATTTAAAATTGAAAATTAAAAATGAAAAAAAGTTTAAAGAATAATTGTCATACCAAACTAAGAGAGGAATCTGTATTTAATGCCTTTCATTTACTTGTTTTAGTCTTTGTAGTTTTAATAAGTATTAACATCAATTCTCAAATCTTTTCCGATAAAGATGTTACAGTATGTAATTCAAAATTTAATCTGGCTGTAGATAAATCATTGTCAGTTAAACCAATAAATGAAGTGATTGTTGAAATCGGAAAGAGTTTTTTAGACACAAAATATGTTGCCTCTACTTTAGAAAAAAAAGGTGATGAACAATTAGTAATTAATTTAACAGGTCTTGATTGTACAACATTTTTGGAATCAACGCTAGCCTTTGCGAGATGCATCAAAAAGGATAAAACAAGTTTTGACGACTATCAAAATGAACTTACCTTTATTCGTTACAGGGATGGTAAAATTGATAAATATCCATCACGTCTTCATTACTTTTCAGATTGGATTTATAATAATGTTCAAAAAGGAATCGTTAAAGATGTAACAAAAGAAATTGGTGGTAAAATAATTAAGTTTAATGTAAATATAATGTCCGGCAGTCCTCAATATTATAAACAACTTCAGGAAAATCCGGATTTTATTCCTATCATAAAAAAACAAGAAGCAGAAATTAACTCTCGTGATTATTATTATATTCCTAAAAATGATATAGATAAATTAGAGAATAAAATTAAAACTGGTGATTTAATTGCACTAACTACGAATAATAAAGGTGAAGATATTGGGCACGTTGGCATTGCAATTAAAATGAAAGATGGAAGAATTCATTTTATGCATGCACCATTGGCAGGCAGTAAAGTTCAGATTAGCGAAATACCATTGGGTGATTATGCAAAAAAAATTAAAAAGCACTCTGGTATAATCGTTTTGAGAGTTCAAGAACCTTAACGGTGCTTATTAATAATTTACCCTATAAAACAAAATAATTTTAACAGCATGGGTAAATGAATGAATGCATGTTTGCATGGTTTAAATTCATTCGACGCTTTAATGATTTTCATGCAATCATTCATCCATTCAATGGTGCTACGGGTTAAAATGAATATTTTATTAGATATCTAATCTTGTATCAAGTGCTGCTCAAGATGAATGAATAATTTCTTTTATTGATTCATCAATAGTTTTTTGTTTTATCCCTAATAAATTTAGTTTTTCTGTACTCATCGAAACATCTTCAACTTTAGGCAAAGCAGGGACGTCATCCATTTTAATTTTTACCAGGAGATTTTTATCAATTTTGGTTATTTCACATAATCGCTCACCCAATTCAAATCTTGAAACGCGCTCTAATCCGCCAAAGTTTATAATTTCTGATTTCAAATTTAACTTAATCAATTCTTCAATTATTCTTGATGCTTCCAAAAGTGAAATGGGTGTTCTAAATTGATCTTCAAAAAGATTTACTATTTTACCCTGTTTAAGATCTAAAAATATTTTTTGAAAATAATTTGTAGTATGATTCATCCCAAACCCAAATAATAATGCGGTACGAAGAATAATATAATTGTCCAGAGTTTGCCTGATTTTTTCTTCCCCCATTAATTTTGTTTCAGCATAAAGTGAAAGCGGAATCAATTTCGCATCTTCTTTCAACATTGGTCCACGATAGCCAGCATAAACCAAATCTGTAGAGGTATAAATCAATTTAGAGTTATAATAATTGCATAACTCAGCAATGTTATTAGTTACTGAAACATTAAAATCATAGATCTCTTTTGAACTGATTTTTGCAAGCGATGCAACATTGGAAAATGCAGCTGTATGAATTACAATTTCCGGATTGAACTGGCTCAAAAATTTCTTTCAGCAAAAACATAATTTCTTAAGTCAATCTGTATTGAATTATATTTTTTACAATTTCCAATATGGGAATTGTATAGAGAAAGTATTTTGTGTTCTTTTGATAGCTGAACATTAATATACTGCCCTAATAATCCGCTGCCGCCGGTAATAAGTATTTTCATTAATATCTTTCTAAGAAAAAAAAATACACTAAAATAATTTAATAACAATGTTATTTTAGTCTTGTTAATAAGTTATCTTGTTTGAAAATCATGGTTACTTTGGTAAATTTATCAAGAAATAATGAAAGATTTATGAAATATTTTTTTACAGTCATTGTGGTTTTAATAATCAGTACAACTAGCTTTTCACAAACGCAAAAGTACTTTGATGCACCATTTGGCGGCGGTGGTGGATTTATCCCGGCGTGGTACATCCCGAATGTTGATCCATTAAATTTGAAATTACAGGAAGTTGGTATTCCTGAACTTTCAAAAGGCGGCTTGTTTACTACTGGCGGAGCAGGTTTTATTTATATAGGATTTGTTAAAAACCTTCGCATAGGTGGTATGGGGTTTGGCGGATCAATGAGTGAGTCAGTTTCTAAATTGGGAACCAATTATGAGGCAATATATTCTATTGGCGGTGGAGGATTAACTGTGGAATATACTTTACCATTTATTAAAAATATTGGTGTTTCATTGGGCGCTATTATTGGCGGTGGAAGTATCACAATTGAAACTTTTCAAAACAATACTGGTTTTACTTGGGACAAGTTAAATGAATCCACATCTGAAAATTCATTTACCAGATTAACAAATAATTATTGGTTATTTACACCAACAGTAAATATTGATATTCCGGTTTATAGATTTATTGCTATTCGTATTGGAGCAGGATATCAATTTTCTATTGGTAATAGCTGGGAAGCAAATAACAATCAAACAATCAGCGGCATTCCAGGTGATTTGAATGGGAATGCATTTTTTATCCAAACTGGTATTTTTGCCGGATTCTTTTCGTTTTGATTATGAAAAATATTTTAGTAACAGGCGGTGCGGGTTTTATCGGAAGTAATTTTATTAATTACATTTTACAATCAAGGGATGATTATTTTATCGTTAATCTTGATAAGCTTACTTATGCTGGCAATCTTGAAAATCTTAAAGAATGTGAATCAAACAAAAATTATACTTTTATAAAAGGTGATATAACAAATTCTGAATTAGTCAATTATTTATTTGAAAAATATAACATAAAATATGTAATCAATTTTGCTGCAGAATCTCATGTTGATAGAAGCATCTTAGGTTCGGAAGTTTTTTTTAGAACAAATGTTATTGGTACAAATGTTTTGCTGGAAGCTTCAAGAAGATTTGAAGTGGAGAAATTTTTACAGATTTCTACAGATGAAGTTTACGGAAGTTTAGGTACAACCGGATTCTTCACAGAGCAGACACCAATATCACCAAACAGTCCATACTCAGCAAGCAAAGCGGCAGCGGATATGATGGTACAGGCATTTCATCATACATACGGGCTGCCTACAATCATTACGCGATGTTCAAATAATTATGGACAACTTCAATTTCCTGAAAAACTTATTCCATTAATGATTATCAATGCTTTACAAAATAAAAAACTTCCTGTTTACGGAGATGGTATGAATATCCGTGACTGGATTTATGTTATCGATCATAACAAAGCTGTTGAACTTGTTTTTGAAAAGGGGAAATTGGGTGAAGTTTACAACATCGGAGCGAGTAACGAAATTCCAAATCTGGAGATTGTTAAATTAATTTTACAAAACTTGGGCAAAAGCAATGGTTTGATAGAATTTGTTAATGATCGTCCTGGGCACGATAAACGTTATGCAATCGATTCAACTAAAATACAAAGCGAGTTAGGTTGGCAACCACAATA
>CAWEJJ010000004.1:495000-710680 GCA_963809415.1 uncultured Ignavibacteriaceae bacterium
ACGGGACTTAAACTATCTGCCGAAGTTATGGATTCTCCGATTTATCGGAGAGTGGTAGGGGAACATTCTATGTGCACTGAAGGTGTGGTGTAAACCATGCTGGAGCGCATAGAAAAGCAAATGTAGGCATAAGTAACGATAAGATCGATGAAAAATCGATCCACCGAAAATCTAAGGTTTCCTGAGCAATGTTAGTCATCTCAGGGTTAGTCGAACCCTAAGCCGAGGCTGAAAGGCGTAGGTGATGGAAAACAGGTTAATATTCCTGTACCTGGTAAAAATCGTTTGACTGCAAGGAGGGACGCAGGAGTGAAGGTCAGCCACCTGGTGGATTAGGTGGTCTAAGTATGTAGGTTGAAAGTGTAGGCAAATCCGCACTTTCTTAAGACCGAGATACGAACGGGAGTCCTTTGGACATAAACTGACCGTAATCATACTGCCGAGAAAAACTTCGTGCAGAAGAGTTTTATCAGTTCGTACCGCAAACCGACACAGGTAGATGGGATGAGTATTCTAAGGTGCTCGAGTGAGCCGTGGTTAAGGAACTCGGCAAATTAACCCCGTAACTTCGGGAAAAGGGGTGCCCCAAGTAAGTGAAATTATTTCTAACGTAGCTGAAAGGGGCCGCAGTGAAATGGCCCAAGCGACTGTTTAACAAAAACATATGTCTCTGCGAAGTCAATCAAGACGATGTATAGGGACTGACACCTGCCCGGTGCTGGAAGGTTAAGAGGAGATGTCATCGTAAGAGAAGCATTGAATCGAAGCCCCAGTAAACGGCGGCCGTAACTATAACGGTCCTAAGGTAGCGAAATTCCTTGTCGGGTAAGTTCCGACCTGCACGAATGGTGTAACGATTTGGGCACTGTCTCAACCACGGGCTCGGTGAAATTGTGGTACCGGTGAAGACGCCGGTTACCCGCATATGGACGGAAAGACCCCGTGCACCTTTACTGCACCCTAGCATTGGGTTCGGATAAAGCATGTGTAGGATAGGTGGGAGGCTTTGAAACCGGGGCGCTAGCTTCGGTGGAGCCAATGGTGAAATACCACCCTTGTTTTATTTGGATTCTAACCTCGGCCCTTGAATCAGGGTCAGGAACAGTGTTAGGCGGGTAGTTTGACTGGGGCGGTCGCCTCCTAAATTGTAACGGAGGCTCTCAATGGTTCCCTCAGCATGGTTGGTAATCATGCGGCGAGTGTAAAGGCAAAAGGGAGCTTGACTGCGAGACTTACAAGTCGAGCAGGTGCGAAAGCAGGACTTAGTGATCCGACGGCTGCGAGTGGAAGTGCCGTCGCTCAAAGGATAAAAGGTACGCCGGGGATAACAGGCTGATCTTACCCAAGAGTTCATATCGACGGTAAGGTTTGGCACCTCGATGTCGGCTCATCGCATCCTGGGGCTGAAGAAGGTCCCAAGGGTTTGGCTGTTCGCCAATTAAAGCGGTACGTGAGCTGGGTTCAGAACGTCGTGAGACAGTTCGGTCCCTATCCTATGCGGGCGCAGGATACTTGAGAAGGGTCGCTTCTAGTACGAGAGGACCGAAGTGAACGTATCTCTAGTGCACCAGTTGTCACGCCAGTGGCATCGCTGGGTAGCTATATACGGTTGTGATAAGCGCTGAAAGCATCTAAGCGCGAAGCACGCTTCAAGATTAGGTATCCCTCCTGGTAACAGGACTAAAGACTCCTCGTAGATGACGAGGTTGATAGGCTGCAGGTGTAAGTGCAGTAATGCATTCAGCCGAGCAGTACTAATAGGTCGTGAGGCTTATCCATTTAAATTTTTATATACAGATTTGATTATCTCTTGCAGGCTCACTCTTTCAATTTTTATTTTTATGTTTGATACTGAATTTAATTCAGTAATAAGTTTAAATTTTGGTGGTTTTAGCCTGGGTGTTACACCTCTTCCCATTCCGAACAGAGAAGTTAAGCCCCAGAACGCCGATGGTACTGCATGCGCAGGTGTGTGGGAGAGTAGGTCGCTGCCAAATTTATTTTAAGAGACCGTTTCGAAAATTTATTTTGAAACGGTTTTTTTATATATTGAATTTTATTCAATCCTGCTTATTTTCCAATAATCCCAATGCCTATTTATCAGAATTTCTTTTAAATTCAAAAAAATTTCACGCCATTTTTTCCATATCTTAATTGACATCAGAATTTGAAAATTACTTATCAAAAAAATTTTATATTGGTTATTGATAAATCTAATATTGGTAATTGTGACAAAAATAAAATGACGTAAAATGTGGAAAAGTTAGATAGAGAAATAATATCCCTTTCTAAGCGATTCTCCGTTGACTTCGTTATAGTTTATATAAATCTATTTTAGAGAAAACTATAAGGTTTAAGAAATCAAAAAAATAAAAGGATATAACACCATATTCGAAAAATATTATAGAATTTATGATTTGTATAAAAAATACTGCTTAAAATAGAATTGTGATTAATCCTTATATTTACTTATAAAATTTCAATCATGATTTATGCGTAAGTGGAAAAAAATATTAATCGGTTTAACTATAACATTGATTGTCACTTTTATCATAGCCGGATGGATTTTTCATACCATGCTATCTTCTTCTCTACCGCACTATTCAGGGGAAATTTCATCTTCTAAAATCACCAGCAACATTGAAGTTTACCGTGATAGTTTTGCTGTCCCTTATATCCTTGCTCAATCCGATGAGGATGTTGCTTTTGCATTGGGATATTTACACGCTCAGGAAAGATTGTTTACAATGGATCTTATAAGAAGAGCTGGTGAAGGAAGACTCAGTGAAGTACTTGGTGAAAAAGCACTTCCATTTGACAAAATGTTTCGTACAGTTGGGATAAAAAGAAACATTGAAAAGAATCTTAGTAAATATGATCCGACAGTGATGAAGATTTTACAATCCTACTCCAATGGTATAAATAAATATATCAAAGAACAACAAGGCAATTATGCTGTTGAGTTTGATGTACTTGGTTATCAACCGGAAAAATGGAAACCAATCCATAGTTTAATCGTTATAAAAATGATGGCATGGGAGTTAAACATTAGCTGGTGGACTGATCTTTCTTTTTCGGAATTGATTCAAAAACTTGGCAAAGATAAAGTTTTAGAAATTTTACCTGATTATCCTGAAAATGCACCAACAATCATTACTGATAATTTTAAAAATCTTCCAGCCATTAATTCTACATTGGCAGAAACGGATAGAGCATTTCGCCAAATGATGGGATGGACAGGTACGCATATTGGTTCGAACAATTGGGTTGTTAATGCAAACAAATCCGTTTCTGGTAAACCAATTATTGCAAATGATCCGCATCTTGCTTTTAGTGCACCGGGCAAATGGTATGCTGCCGTAATTAAAAGCAAGGATTGGAATGCTGCTGGTGTTACTTTACCAGGAGTTCCAGGAATTGTAATTGGTAAAGGAGAGAATATTTCCTGGGTTCTTACCAATGTCATGAATGATGATTCGGACTTTTATGTTGAAAAACTCGATTCTTCTAAAACAAAATATTTTCTTGATGGACAATGGCAAAATCTAAAAATCATAAAAGACACAATAAAAGTTAAAAATGGTAAGGACCAGATAATTACAATCAAAGAAACTCATCGCGGTCCTATCATTTCAAATATTCACCCATTTAAGTTTATTTATAACAAAGATGATTTAGACATTCCGCCGATTAGTATGCGCTGGTCTGGCAATGAATTTAGCGATGAGATGCTTGCATTTTACAAAATCAATAAAGCAAAAAACTGGAATGAGTTTCGTGATGGTGTAAAATATTTTGGAATTCCCGGACAGAATTTTGTTTACGCTGATGCTCAAGGAAATATTGGTTACATTATGGGCGCAAGAATTCCAATTCGCAACAGCAGCAATCCAACATTAGTTTTTGATGGAACAACTTCAGAAAATGATTGGAAAGGATTTGTACCGACGCAGGAAATACCGGTTATCTTAAATCCGACAGAAAATTTTATTGCATCCGCCAACAATAAAACGCTCAAAGATTTTAAATATCATATTTCAAATCTTTGGGAACCATCATCACGCATTGACAGGATCAGGGAATTGTTGACATCAAAGCAAAAGTTTTCTGCAAACGATTTTAAGAAATATCAGATGGATCAAATTTCCCCTATATGCAAAAACAATTACCTCTTATATTTTAAAAGCATTTGAGGGAATTAAAATTAAAGGATCGAAAATCTTAACACTTCCCTAGAGTTATTTCGCAAGTGGGATTATCGAATTGAACAAGTACAGCCAAACACCAGCAATTTATGCTGTGTTCTTAAAGTACTTATTAAAAAATATTTATTACGATGAAATGGGTGATGATCTTTATAATCGTTTTGTGTTTCTTGCAAATGTTCCTTATCGAAGTTTACTTCAGATATTAGATCAACCAGAATCAAGTTGGTTTGATAATGTTAACACAAAAGTGCGAGAGACACGCGATGAAATTATCCGCAAGAGCCTGGCTGATGGATTATCATTTCTGGAAGAAAGATTTGGGAAAGATTTAACAAATTGGCAATGGGGAACGATGCATAAAGTAACTTTTAAACATGCTTTTAGCGGTAATTTTTCATTGTTGGATCAGTACATAAATATTGGTCCATATGAAATTGGCGGTGATGGCACAACAATAAACAATACCGAATATCCATTTGCAAAAAGTATTGAAGAATATGCTATGTTTCGTCACGATGAATTTGATAATGTACTCGGTCCATCAATGAGATTTATTTATGATTTTGCAAATCCGAATGAATTTTATTTAGTCTTAACAACAGGGCAATCAGGAAATGTAATGAGCGATAACTACAGAGACCAAACTCCTTTATGGTTAAGTGGTAAGTATATGAAAATCAGGACAGATGAAGCCTCAATTAGAAATAATACTAAAAATCTATTAAGGATTGTTCGTAAGTAATTTTAGACAATATAAAAATAGTTCTTCGATTAACTGCAGCGAATTATTTTAACATCTATTGAATATTTAGTCAAGTGTCTAAAACTAATTCGAGTTGAGGAGCATTACCACGAATAACAAAACTATTATTATATTAGAAATGTATTCAAAAATAAATTAAGTATGTATGAAAGTAATTGAACATTTAGAAAAAGCAAAAAACCCATTAATCAGCTTTGAATTAATTCCACCCAAACGAGGCGGCGATATCAGAAGTTTATTATCAATTTTAGACGATATAGCAAAATATAATCCGCCTTTTATAGATATAACTTCTCACGCTGCAGAAGTTATTTACGAAGAAACAGCGACAGGCATTAAGAAAAAAATTAAAAGAAAAAGACCAGGCACACTTGGTATTTGTGCTCTGATCCAGAACAAATATAATATTGATGCAGTCCCGCATGTTTTAACCAAAGGATTTACCCGTGAAGAGACAGAAGATTTTTTAATAGAATTAAATTATCTCCAAATCCAAAATGTCCTTGCAATTCGTGGTGACGATTCAGGTTATGAAAAACCAATACCGGAAGGTAAAAGTAAAAATCTTCATGCTTCAGATTTAGTGACACAAATTATGAATATGAATAGTGGAAAATATTTAGAAGATAGCCTGCTCGATGCACGACCAACAGATTTTTGTGTTGGAGTAAGCGGTTATCCTGAAAAACATTTTGAAGCTCCAAATCTTAAAACCGATATAAAGTTTGTTAAAGAAAAAGTTGATGCAGGTGCTGATTATGTGGTTACTCAAATGTTTTATGATAATGCGCACTATTTCCATTTTGTTGAGCTTTGCCGCGAAGTTGGGATCAAAGCCCCGATTATTCCAGGGTTAAAAATATTAACTTCTAAGTCTCACTTAACCTCAGTCCCCAAAAATTTCTATATTAACATTCCAGATGGATTAGCTGATGAAGTTATGGTTGCTAAACCAGAACATGTACTTGATATTGGTGTGGAATGGGCGGCAAAACAAGTTGAAGAACTTTTAAACAAAAATGTGCCCGGTGTGCATTTTTATATTATGCAAAATTCAAAACCAATAATAAAATTGATGGAAAGATTAAAATTATAAGTCAATGGTAGAAAAAATTTACAAAGCTAAAAAGATTAAATGGGGCATTGCAGGATGCGGAAGGTTTACAGAAAATTCTTTTCTTCCGGCAATACGTTTAATCAGAAAAAGCAACGTTACATCAATTTATAGTGGAGATTTTAGCCGTGCCAAATCTCTTGCTGAAAAATTTGGTTTGCAAAAAGCTTTTGATAATTATGATGAATTTCTAAAATCCGATATTGATGCAGTTTATATTGCAAGTTCAAATTCAAATCATTACAAACAAGTAATTAAGGCTGCACAAGCTAAAAAAAATATTCTTTGTGAGAAGCCGCTTGCATTGACTTCTGCACAAGCAGAAGAAATGGTAAAAGTATGTAAAGAGAATAATGTTTTACTTGCAGTAAATTATGTTCATCGTTTTCATCCATTAGTATTAAAAGCTAAAGAACTTATAGTCGATCAAAAACTTGGCAAGCTTGTTTCAATTGATGTTCACTTTAATATCGACTTTCCACCTGATAATAATTTTAGGTTTAAGAAAGAGTTAAGCGGCGGCGGCGCATTGCGTGATATTGGAACTCACATGATTGATTTACTTAGATACTTCGGCGGTGAGATTGAGACAATAGACGGAGTTGTTGAAAATCTAATTTACCAAAGTGAAGTTGATGACTTTGCACTTGGCACTGTTAAGTTTTTAAAAGGCGGGTATGGAACCTTTAATGTTTCGTACAATAACAAAAAAGCTTTTAACAGGATTGAGATACTCTGCCATAAAGGTGCAATTGCTATTGATAATCTGATAGGTAAAAAATCATTAGCTCCAAAACTTACAATTGTTTTAGAAGATGAAACAAGAAAAAGTTTTCGTAAACGCGGAAATAAAATGGTGTATGTAATAAAATCAGTACAAAAATCTTTTCTGAAAAATGAAACACCGCATGCGACTGGTGAAGATGGATTAATTAATATTAAACTTATGGAAGAATTAGAACAAAAATGTCTTCGAAGAAAAAATTAGTTGAAATTTGTCATAAGGTTTATACTAAAGGATTTGTTGCTGCTTATGATGGAAACATTTCTTGCAGAATATCAGATAGCACAATATTAATTACCAGTTCAGGGATTTGTAAAGGCGATGTTAAAGAGAAAGATATAGTAGAGATTGATTTGGATGGAAAAACTATTTCAGGCAAAAACAAAATATCTACCGAACATAAAATTCATCTTTTAGCTTATCAAAAAAGAAAAGAAGTGAATGCAGTGGTTCATTGTCATCCGGTTTATGCAACAGTATTTGCTTTACTCGGAGAAGGATTAGATAAGCATTATCTACCTGAAGTATTTTTGACATTTGGTAAAGTCCCTTTATGTAAATATGCAACTCCATCTACTGACCAGGTTCCGAAAAGTTTGGAACCATATATAAATCATTCCTGGGCAATGTTGCTGCAAAACCATGGAGCAGTTACGCTGGGTAAAGATTTGGATGATGCATATTTCAAAATGGAAAAACTTGAACACGCTGCGAAAATAATTTTGTTGGCAAGATTATTAGGAACACCAAAAGTGCTTTCTAAAAAAAATATTGATGATATTTTGAATATTTCAAGCTCCACTTATGGGATAATTCCTGATATTAGAAATATTTAAATGGTATTCATTCACAATGTCATCCTGAGCCTGTCGAAGGATGACCTATAGTTAAAAAGAAAAACTCTCACACTTCGACAAGCTCAGTGTGACACTAAATTAAACACTATATGGAAAAAAAACTAAAAGTACTTTTATTACTTGGTGGAACATCACCGGAAAGAGAAGTTTCTAAAGCAACCGGTAAATCTGTATACAAAGCGTTGATAAACCTTGGCTACCAGGTTGTGGTATTAGATCCGGCTTATGGAATCAATCAGCCGCTTGAAGTTGAGAATTATTTTGATGAGAAAGACTACACGGAAATATCAAACGAAAATTATCTTGATGCCGTAAATCTGATTTCTTCAAGTGAAATTAACATCGCTTTTCTTGCATTGCACGGTAAATATGGTGAAGACGGGACAATCCAATCATTACTTGAACTTAAAGGAATCAAATACACCGGCTCGAAAGTTTTATCAAGTGCAATTGCGATGGATAAAATTATGTCTAAAATTTTGTTTGAAGAATATGATGTCCCAACACCAGCAGGATTTCATTTTAAAATTGGTGAACACACATCCGAAGCGATCAATAGAATTATTAAGCAAAAGTTTGGATATCCTGCAGTAATTAAACCTAATGATCAAGGTTCAACAGTTGGGCTTACAATTTGTAAATCATCCGAACAACTTGATGAAGCTCTCCATAATGCTTTTGAATATTCCGACAGAATTTTAGTTGAAGAGTATATTCCCGGAAGAGAGTTAACAATTGCCGTACTTGATGATTTTGCTTTGCCAGTTCTTGAAATCAAACCTAAGCATGGAATTTATGATTACGAATGTAAGTACACATCGGGTATGAGTGAATATATTGTTCCCGCTGATATACCTTCAGAGGTCGCAAAATCAATGCAGGAAATTGCGGTAAAAGCCTGTAAATCATTACGGTGTGAAGTTTATGCTCGGGTTGATTTTCGTTTAAGTCCGGAAAATAAACCTTACGCATTAGAGGTAAATACATTGCCGGGAATGACATCTTTAAGTCTTGTTCCTAAAATGGCGAGTGCAGTTGGGATTAATTTTGAACAACTTGTTGAAAAAATTATTAATCTAAGTTTGAAATGAAATTTATAGAGAATAAGAAAACAAGATTTTATATTATTGTTGCTGTTGTTGTAATCGGGACTTTATATCTCTTATTTAACAACTATGGAATTATAAAGTACGCGCGTGTTAAAAGTGACTTAGAGGATTTAAATACTCGTATAACTCAACTTGAAGAGGAAAATCGGAAGTTGGATGCAGAAATTGATTCATTAAAAAGAAATGTGCCGGCAAAGGTTGAAAAGATTGCGCGTGAAAAATATAATATGATTAGACCGAATGAAAAGAAAATTGAGTTTAAAACTGAAGAGTGATCAAGTAAGTCAATACGAATCCCGATTCATCGGGATGACGCAATCTATTAAATATTCGGATCTCCCAAATTATTTCAAGTATCCTGTTCAAGAATATTATTAATTAGTAAAAAGTATTTATTAAATAGATTACTTCGTCGCTGACTCCTCGGAATGACAAAACAGAGTATGAATAACAATATTAAAATTCCTTCCACTCCACTTGCAGAAAGAATTCGTCCACAAACCATAAATGATTTTTTTGGACAAAAGCATTTACTGGGTGAAGCTAAACCAATTCGTTTAATGATTGTGAATGACACACCTTCATCTTTTATTTTATGGGGTCCGCCAGGGACAGGCAAAACTACAATCGCAAGGATAATTGCTAACCAAACTCAGGCTGAATTCTTTCAAATTAATGCTGTATCAAGCGGGGTAAAGGATATTCGTTCAATTATAGAAATTGGAGTCAGAAACCGAAACATCGGTAAACGCACAATACTTTTTATTGATGAGATTCATCGCTTTAATAAAGCCCAGCAAGATGCTCTTTTAAGTTCGTTAGAATCAGGAATTTTGATTTTAATCGGTGCAACAACTGAAAATCCTTCTTTTGAAGTTATCCCGGCATTACGATCACGAGCGAGGGTTTTTGTTTTAGAAGAATTATCTAAACAGGATTTACTTGATATCTTAAAATCAGCTATTGCAAAAGATGAGTTTCTAAAGCAGTTGAAAATCAAATCTATTGATGAAGACTATCTGATGTATCTTTCCGGCGGAGATGCAAGAATTATGCTAACAATTCTTGAAGCCTCTGTTATCCAGGAAATCGATAAGGATGAAATCATCTTAACAAAAGAAATATTTGAGAACATCGTACAAAGAAAAAATATTTTGTATGATAAAGGTGGTGAGGAACATTATAATGTAATTTCTGCATTTATAAAAAGCATTCGCGGCAGTGATCCGGATGCCGGATTATACTGGTTAGCAAGAATGCTGGAAGGTGGAGAAGACCCATTATTTATAGCAAGAAGATTAATTATTCTTGCTTCTGAAGATATTGGGAATGCTTCTCCAAACGCTTTGGTATTGGCTGAAGCGGCATTCAGTGCTGTGGATAAAATTGGAATGCCTGAGGCACGAATAATTTTAGCTCAGTGTGTTACTTATCTCGCTTCATCACCAAAAAGTAACGCCTCCTATCTTGGTATTGAAAGTGCACTTAGTGAAGTGAGAAAAAATCCTTTAAATGGAGTTCCAAATCATTTACGAAATGCTCCCACAAAGTTGATGAAAGAAATTGGTTATGGGAAAAATTATAAATATGCGCATGATTTTGAAAATCATTTTGTGGAAGAAAATTATTTGCCTGATGATTTAAAGAATAAGCAATTCTATTATCCTACAGAAAATGGTCAGGAAAAAAGATTAAAAGATTGGTTAAAGTTTTTGTGGAAGAAAAAAAAGAATTATAATTAATGAATGCTTCTCAGTCAATCTGCCTGATATGTAATAACACTTCTGACAATAAAATTTTTCAGGTTCGTGAAATGTATTTTGGAACACGTGAAGAATTTGATTATCAAGAATGCCCAAATTGTGGCTGCCTTCAACTATTAAATCCTCCAAAAGATTTTTCAACACACTATCCAAAAAGTTATTTTACTTATCAGCAAAAGCATGAAACGAAGATTAAATCATTTCTTAATAGTTTTCGTGACAAAGCCGCATTGGGGAAAAAATCCATACTTGGAATTTATTTATTAAAATTGTTTGGTGAACCTGCTTATATCATTCGAATGAAAACAGCAGGAATCGGTTTAAAAGATTCAATACTTGATGTCGGCTGTGGTAAGGGAATTCTGCTTTATAAAATGAAAGAATCAGGATTTGAAAATGTTATGGGGGTTGACCCATTTATCGATGAGACCATCAAGTATAAAAATGGATTGAAAATTCTTAAACAAAGTTATGATGGACTTCAAGGTAAATTCGATTTAATAATGTTTAATCACTCATTTGAGCATATGGAAAAACCGCTTGAAGTTTTTAAACACTCTAACAAGCTTCTGAATAAAAATAAATTTATGCTGGTTCGGATTCCAGTTTCGGATTCTTATGCTTTCAAACATTACAGAGAAAATTGGTCATCACTTGATGCCCCGAGACATTTGTTTCTTCATACAAAAAAATCCATTGAAATCTTAGCAAAAAATTCTGGTTTTGAAATTAAGAAAATTAATTATGATTCCAGAAGTTGGCAGTTGTGGGGAAGTGAACAATATGCAAAAGAAATTTCTTTACTGGCGGATGACTCATATTATGTTAATCCAAAGAAATCGACTTTTACAAAAAAAGAAATTTTTAGGTTTGAAAATCTTACTGAAGAATTAAATAAGGCAGGAGAAGGTGATCAGGCAGAGTTTTATTTGCAAAAAATTAATGAAGTTACATCTGCATAAACATTTTACCGGGTAGTTGTTTTACCATTCCCTTAAATTCTAAAGAAAGTAAATTGACCAAACAATCAGATGTTGATAGATCAGTTTTCTCGGCAATTTTATCAATATGTAATGGCTCATTAAGAAGACAATTGTAAATTTTATCTTCAAAAACTGTTAAATCTTTTTGCTGCTTCGGAATATTTTTTCCCAGAACAGGTTTAAGTTTTAATTCAAGCTCAGTTAAAATATCTTCAGCACTTTTTATTAGCTCTGCTTCACCGCGTTGTATTAATAAATTAGTTCCTTCAGATTGTCTGATTCCCAAGTTCCCAGGAATAGCAAATACTTCCCTGTTTTGGTCGAGTGCTAATCTTGCTGTTTGCATTGCTCCGCCGGTTATTGCTGTTTCAATTACGAGAGTACCTAATGATATGCCTGATATTATTCTGTTTCGTTTCGGAAAATTTTCTGTATTTGGAATGGTTCCAATATTAAACTCCGAAATGATTGCCCCTTTTTCCTTAATTTCATTAAACAATTTTTTATTTTCAGCTGGGTAAACCACATCCAACCCGGAACCGATAACTGCAATTGTTCTACCATTATTTTTTAGCGCCGATAAATGAGCGACGGAATCAATTCCGCGGGCTAATCCACTAACAATTGTTATATTTTGTTCAACCAGATCGCACACAATTTTTTCAGCTTGAACTTTTCCATAATTGGTTGGTTGTCTCGTGCCTACAACAGAAATTGAATATTTATCCTTTTCATCAAATTGACCGAGGACATAGAGTATAAGTGGAGGGTCATAAATTTTTTTAAGAAGCGGCGGAAAGTCTTCATCCCAAACAGTAATTATCCTTGCACCCATTTTATCTAAAACTTTTAATTCTTTTTCAAGAAACTTTTGTATAGAGTCCTTGTTTAAAGATGTTTTACGAATTCGTGAGGCAAGTTCTTTGCTTATTCCTTCAGTTTCAATTAAGTCTGAAGTTGAAGCGGAAAGTATACTGGATAATTTTTTAAAGCGGGCAAGAAGATTTCTGATTTTAGCCGGACCAATTCTATCAATTGAAAGTAATAGAAAAAGATCCGTCAATTCATCAAAGCTTAATTTTCCCACGTTTTAAATAATTTGCTTTTAAAACATTATAGTGATTTGATACAATTTTTAATCAAGCCTTCTCCTCTATATTTACTTTGTTTTTTTTCTTGTAAAAAATAGAAGCTGGAAGCACAATCACAAAACCAATAAATAAAAAAATCGGGGAAATCACCAAAGATGCTGTACTTTCCCAATTACCGAGACTCATAAAATAGAATCCAAGTATGATTATTAGGATTCCTAATCCAAACAGCAAATAATTAGTTTTATCCCAGTAAATATTAAAAGGGGATGAGAATGTTTTCTTTGAAACTTTGACATTTTTCTTTTTTGCTTTAACAGCCATAATTACTCCAAAAATAAATAAAAACCCGGTGTCGGGGAAACACCGGGCCTGACTCGTTCACATCAAAGGGCAGGGGAGAACCCTTTGAAAGAGTCAATTGAAAAATAATTTGATAAATGCTATTTGTCAAGTATTGAGCACAATTAATTATTTACTGATTTGATATACTATTTTTCTTATAGTGTCAAACTGTAAATATGGATATTCTTGACGAATTACGTCTATTGCATCCCCTGCGCTTACTTTACCAGATCTTAATTGTTTGAATTTCTTTCTTATTTGATAATCTCTTACAGCCTTATCATCAATTAAACCGTGTGAATCAAGTAATTCAAAAATATCATCACTGATAAGCTCCGATAATGGATTATCGATTTTAGCTCTTATCTCTTTCATTATATGTACCTCCTATGGTTATTAAAAGCTTGAACATAAAAAAATCGTATCAGAAAATTATATTGAACCTCCATCAAAGTTTTGTGATGATAACAAAAAACCGACCAGAGAAATTCCCTAAATCGGTATTAATTTACTACTCTGGTTAAT
Organism: uncultured Ignavibacteriaceae bacterium; assembly: GCA_963809415.1. GTDB lineage: Bacteria > Bacteroidota > Ignavibacteria > Ignavibacteriales > Ignavibacteriaceae > IGN3. Next base: position 508,543 of record CAWEJJ010000004.1, read on the forward strand.
TTTCCAACAATTTAATATTTAGACGAACGAAAATTAAAACTGTAGCAAATCGACGATAATTTTTTTCCTTATTGATAATTACTGATGCAAATATTGATAGAAAAAAGTGGAATGTCAAGAAGTATTTTAATTCAATGGTTAATAAAATATATTGATTTGAAATTAAATGGTTCCTTTTCTAACTATTTGTTAGATAATGTTCATTATTTTATCATTAATAGTTATGTTAAATTTAAATCAGAATTCTGTTTTTTATACAGACTTATCAGAAATCGTTTAACTAAAAAGTAACTTTAGAAAAAAAAATAATCGATATATGAAAACAGCATTAATTACCGGGATAACAGGGCAGGATGGCGCCTATTTAAGTAAATATCTTCTTGAAAAAAATTATAAGGTAATTGGGATTACAAGAAACCTGCAATCCGGTAATTTAAATGGATTAAGTTTTCTTGGTGTTGAAAACGATGTTCAGTTAGTTGAGGCCAACGTTTTTGATCTATCAAATATAATTCGTCTGCTGGAAAAATATAAGCCAGATGAATTTTACAATCTTGCAGCGCAAAGTTCTGTTGGATTATCATTCGAACAGCCGATTGGCACTCTTGAGTATAATATTATTTCTGTTGCTAATATTCTTGAGGCAATTAGAATTGTTGATAAGAAAATAAAAATTTATCAATCTTCCAGCAGTGAGATGTATGGCAACGTAGATAAAAATAAATTACCGATTGATGAAGATTTTATAATTCATCCGGCAAGCCCTTATGCAATTTCTAAAGCCGCTGCGCACTGGACTTGTGTAAACTACCGCGAAGCATATAATTTATTTATCTCAAGCGGAATTTTATTTAACCACGAATCTGTATTAAGAAGACAAAACTTTGTAACTAAAAAAATTATTTCATCTGCATTAAAGATTAAAAAAAATGAACTTGATTCTCTGAAAGTTGGAAATACATCCATACAAAGAGATTGGGGCTACGCGCCAGAGTACATAAAGGTAATGTGGAAGATGTTAAATGTGCCTAAACCCAATGATTACATTATCTGCACTGGTGAAGCACATACTTTGCAGGAGTTTATTGATAAAGTATTTATCAAACTTGGACTCGATTCTGCAAAGTTTGTGAAATTTGATAAAGCTCTTTACCGTCCCGTTGAACTAGAAATTATTTACGGCAATCCACAAAAAGCCAAAACAGAATTAAACTGGAACTATTCATTATCCTTTGATGAGTTGATCAATAAACTAATTGAGGATGAAATGAAATATCGGGAATGGTGGATGAGTAAGACAAATAAATAATTGCATAACCGCAAATTCTATTTTGTTAAATGCCATTACTCTTAAAAGAATAAGTTTGTTTTAGGAATAGTCCTTTTCGATTACTATTCTCTCATTTTTTCGTAGGGGCTCTTTATGAAAAAGTTAGTTTTGGTTTTAGGGTTGATTACTTTTTATTCTCTCCAATTAAATGCTCAGTGGATTCAAACTAATGGACCATACTATAATAATTTATTAATTTCGCCTAGTGCTATAACATTTAATGGAAGTGATATTTTTACTGGAACTATACAAGGTGGTATACAAGCTGGGAGTATTTTTAAATCAAGTGATAATGGTGGGAATTGGACTTTGACAAATACAGGAATTACTTCATCATATATCAACACCCTTGTTTGTAGTAACGGTGTACTTTTAGCGGGCACCGATTACGGTATATTTAGATCAACAAATAATGGTTATGAATGGTATCCCTCTAATAATGGACTAACCAGATTATTTGTTACAACTTTAACAGCTAATGAGAACAATATTTTTGCAGGAACAAGTAACGGTATCTATCTATCAACTGATAATGGCATTAATTGGAACCCAATTAATATAGATATGTATGAAATACAAATAACTGGAATACTAAATTTAGGCGATTCTCTTTTTGCTGCAACTCAAAGTGAGGGTGTTTATATTTCACCTGATTTAGGCAACAGTTGGTTTATGTCCAATAGTGGATTAAATAGTCTATCGACAATGGGATTGACGGAAGTTGATGGAAATATTTTTGTTGCCAGTAGGTCTAGGGGTGTTTTTAAGTCAACCGATAAAGGTATGAGCTGGTCGTCTTCTGATAATGGATTGCCTTCAGAATTGTATCCACGAACAATAATAAGTTATGATAGTCTTTTATTTTTAGGTGCTGGTATCGGCGTTTTCATGTCAGATGATCAGGCTTTAAACTGGAAAAATATAACACCTGGATTAGCAAATACTATAGCTGAAGTTTTGGGAGCAAACAGTGATACTCTTTACGCCGGTCCTTATCAGGGTGGGGTATGGAAACGCTCAATCGCTAATATTTTAACTGATGTTAAGAAAGACTTTAATGAGGTCCCCAATAAATTTACTTTATCTCAAAACTACCCAAACCCATTTAATCCAAGTACAAAAATAAGTTGGCAAGCTCCAGTAAGCGGTTGGCAAACAATAAAAGTTTATGATGTTTTAGGAAATGAGGTTGCAACTTTAGTAAATGATTACAGACCAGCAGGAAGTTACGAAATTGAGTTTATCGCCAGCCACTTACCTAGTGGAGTTTATTTCTACAAGTTAAAAGTTGGGGATTATGTTGAAACAAGGAAGATGGTTTTATTACAATAAGTATTTCTAAGGGTAAAAATGAAGAAAATATTATCACTACTCGTTGTTCTTACCATACTGCAGGTTAAGTCATTTACGCAAGACTTTTGGAAAGGAATTGTTGGACCATTACAGGGTTCTATTCTTTCTCTTGGGATTAATTCTCAAAGTCAAATATTTGCTGGTATAGATTGGAGTGGAATATATAGATCCACAGATAATGGCCAAAGTTGGAGTGATGTGACAAAAGGATTACCATTAAATTCTGTGCGGGCTATCTCTTTTAATTCAATTGATCAAGTTTTTATTGGAAATTTTGGTTCAGTTTATAGATCTACAAATAATGGAGATAGTTGGGACTTAATAAATGATATAAGCAATGCAGAATTTGATATTTGGGTTAACTCTATTTCTATTAATTCGATAGATGATATTTTTATTGGATGTCTTGCGATTGATAGAGGAGGACAATTTGGATTTATAATGAGATCAACGGATAGTGGAACTAATTGGACAACGATATATGATTTTGGTAGTGCAGTTATGTGTCTTGCGATTGACCTTAATAATAATATTTATGCAGGAACGGGAAATGGAATTATTAGATCATCTGACAATGGAAACAATTGGATTACCATGAATACAGGACTAACGGATAATTTTGTTCAATCTATTGCTATTAATTCCTCTGGCGATTTATTCGCAGGTACAGGAGGTGGTGTTTTTCGTTCAACAGATAGCGGAAATAATTGGGTTGAAGTAAATAATGGTCTAACTAAATCTTATATTCAATCATTAACCATCAATTCATTAGGGTATTTATTCGCAGGTACGGATGGTGGTGTTTTTCTATCGACAGATAGTGGTAATAGTTGGGTTGAAGTAAATAATGGATTACCAAAATCTTATACTCAATCATTAGCATTCAATCTGACCGGAACAGTTTACGCAGGCACTTTAAATGGTGTGTACCAATCTTTGGATAGTGGAAATGATTGGGGAAAATTGAATTTTGGATTGCCAATTGGTTGTATTGAAACAATAGGGATCAAAGGGCTCAATGATATTTATGTAGGAGTACTTGATTCAGTTTCCTATAAATCCAGTGACGGAGGAATAAATTGGATTGAGATAAATGTTGGAAGTTCAAGTGTAAAATTCTTTATGTTTGACTCCATAGGAAATATCTTTGCCCGAACATTAAGTGATGGTATTTTTAGATCTAATGACGACGGAATTACTTGGGTTCAGGTAAACAATGGTTTATCTAGTTTATACATTACAGCCTCTGCAATTGATTCTGGCGGATTTATTTATTTGTCCACATTTGATGGATTATATCGTTCTACAAATAGCGGCGAAAGTTGGTCTAGAGTAAATAACGGATTACCAAATCATACTGCTTCATCATTCGCAATTAATTCAAATGGTGATGTCTATGTTGTCTATGGTACAGATGCAGAAATATACCGATCGACTGATTATGGAAATACTTGGATAGAAACCGGCTACCAATACTATATGGGGAGTGTTGAAGCTATAACAATAAATTCAAGTAATCATATTTTTGCTAGTGGTTCGGGTATTTTTCGTTCAACCGACTATGGAGATAGCTGGGTTCAAATTTCAAATATGTATGCATATAATTTACTTGTTAATTCTGATGATAATATTTTTTGCAGTAATTCAAGTGGAGTTTTTGAATCAAATAATAATGGTAATAGTTGGGTCCAAATAAATGAAGGTCTTTCAAACCATTTGATTCAATGTCTGGCCATAGATTCTGAGGATCATTTATTTGCCGGTACTTATTGTGGAGGAATTTATAGGAGTATAGACAAAACAACAGATATTGGTCACTCAGCTAAAATTCCAGAGTTGTTTTTATTATCGCAAAACTATCCAAACCCATTTAATCCAAGTACAAAAATAAGTTGGCAGACCCCAGTAAGTGGTTGGCAATCGTTAAAAGTGTATGACATTTTAGGGAATGAAGTTGCAACTTTAGTAAATGAGTACAGACCATCAGGAAGTTATGAGGTTGATTTCAGTCCATCATCCATCAACCATCTTCCATCTTCAGGTGTTTATTTTTATCGTTTGCAAGCTGGTGATTTTGTTGAAACTAAAAAAATGATTTTACTTAAGTAATTTAATGGGCATTTTATGATAAAGTTATTACTGGTTCTTTATTTAATTTTTTTGTCTACCCAAATTTCTGCACAATGGTTTCTGACAAACGATGGCGGAGATCGTATTCAAGTGCTTTACGCACAAGGAGACACAATTTTCGCACTTCCTGGTTCAAAAGGATTGTTTATAACAACAAACAACGCAAAATCCTGGGAGTGTATTGGATTTGAAGATGATTATTTAACATCTATAGTTAAGATAGAAAATGATTTATTTGTTGCTTCATACACAAGAGGTGTTTTAAAATCAATAGATAATGGAATTACTTGGACTATTCTGAAAGGTTTGCCTCATTCATTCCCTACATTCCCTTGGATTACGTCTGACGGAGAAAAATTATTTGCCAGAAGTATGGACTCACAAAATTATATTTCATCAGTTTATATGTCAAATGATAGAGGTGAAACCTGGGAATCAATTACTTCAACAATAAATGGGAATAGTATTTATTCTATTTCATTAAGCGATAATGATATTTACTTAGGTACTGACAAAGGGGTATTTGTATCAAAAAATCAGGGAAATTCCTGGAATGAAATTAACAATGGAATAGATAGATTCCCAATTTTTAATGTTTTTATTTCTGACAGCATTTTGTTTGCCCTTACTGGCAGCGATTTATATCGCTCTAATGATGACGGTTCTCATTGGAATACCGTTGATAATGTGCATAGCCCCAGTTATATGATTTCCTATAAAAATAATTTGTATGGTTGTAGTAATGGATTAGGGGTGATATTTTCTTCCGATGCAGGTTTGACTTGGAAAAACATTAATAATGGTCTTTTTTCTGAGTACGCTTTATCTCTTGTGAGCAATGAGACAGACCTTTTTGTTGGTGTACAAGGTGGAGTATATGAATTGGGGGAGGATGGGAAGACATGGGAACCAGCCACTTATGGAATACCAAACTCAGGTGGTGGCCCTATTTACTCTTTTGTAACTAAAGGAGATACAATATTTGCGGGTACTGGCAGAGGAGTGATTTATTCAACTGATGGAGGAGGTTGGTGGTTGTATGGAAATAACGAAATGTTTTCTAATAAAATATATGCTTTAACTCTTAGTGGAGATACAATTTTCGCCGGAACAAATAATGGTTTATTCTCATCTATAGACAATGGCCAAAGTTGGAATTACATTAACACCGGCATTCCAGATACTGTGATAAATGGTTTCCTTTCTTATGATAACCAGATTTTGGCATTTAGTAAGGGGAGTGGAATTTATTCATCATTAGACAATGGAAATTCTTGGAATGCAATAAATACCGGTTTGACGAATAATAACATTAATGCTCTAATTAAATATAACAACAATATTATTGCCGGCACTGACAGTGGAATATTTAATTCTTTAGATGGTGATTTTTATTGGCAAAAAATGAATAACGAATTAAATGATAAATCAATAAAGTCATTGGCAGTAAATGGTAGCACAATTTATGCCGGTACTAGTAAAAAGGGATTTTACTTTTCTACAGACGGGGGAATTAGTTGGTATCCAAAAAATGACTTCACAGGAATCATGAGCTTTGATTATAGGTCGATTAACTCCATTTTGATCAAAGGGGATACATTATTAATTGGTACAAGTTCCGGATTGTTTTATTCGACCATTAATAACTTAACTTGGTATCATATCGGCGGCATTAATGATGTCAACGCATTAACTTACTCGGATCGTTATCTTATAGCCGGTGGGACTAGTATTTGGGTATCCACACACGTTCAAATAATGGATGTTGACAAAACAAATTTTCCAGCTCCTGAGTCATTCGTTTTATTTCAAAATTTTCCAAATCCATTTAACCCAACAACGCAAATAAAATATTCAATTCCTAAAACTTCTTTGGTAACAATTAAAGTTTATGATATACTTGGAAAAGAAGTAACAACTCTGGTAAATGAAGAAAAATCTACTGGTAATTATGAGATTGAATTTAACGGAAACAACCTGTCTACCGGTAGGCAAGGTTTAGCAAGTGGAATTTATTTCTATCGTTTACAAGCTGGTGATTTTGTCGAAACAAAAAAAATGATTTTGCTGAAATAAATTAGAGTTTGAAAAAAGTTAGAAAAATATTTAATTGAAAAAACTTTTTATTCCATCTATATTGCCTTTAAGCAAAGTACTTAGTCGAGTTTTATTCTTATCCCTCTCATTTTTATTCGAAGGATACTCAATTACTAAAGTTAAAGCTTTAGCTAAACTAACAAATAAGGAATAAAACAATACATAAAACTTGATGAAGATGTTGTATTTTTTAAAATATAGATATCGGTTTCTTGTATAATAATAATAATAAAGAGGAGAATGGTTTTTCCAGCTAGATCCTGCGCCACCTTTGTGATAAATAACAGAGTGGGGTGTATAAAACAATTTAAAGTGTTTTCTTACTCTATCTGAAAACTCCAGATCCTCGAAATACATAAAAAAATCTTCATTAAATAAACCAGCTTTTTCAAAAACATCTTTCTTAGCTAAGAAGCAGGATCCCTCTGCCATCGTAATTTCTCTAATTTCATTTCCAAATGCTTTAGTATCTTTCCCCTGATATGCTGCAACTCCCGCACCTCTCATTATCTTAAAATCTGCTCCCGCACAATAGATATTCTGCCTACTATTGGAATATAAAACCTTCGGTGAGACAATTCCAATTGATTGATCTTTATTAATAAGTTCAAGCATTGGTTGTAAAAAGTTATTTGGATATTCAATATCATTATTTGAGAGAATTATGTAATCAGCGGAATTTTCAATAGCATATTTAATTCCTATATTCATCCCACCTGCGTATCCCTTATTTGAATCCGAGATTAGTAAAGGAAATTGACTGTATTTTTGTTTGAATAATGGGACACTATTGTCAGTTGAATGATTATCAACAATCACAATTCGGATTCTTGAATCATCAATAGCTAATAAAGAATTGATGCATTTATCAGTATCTTCAAAATTATTCCAATTAAGAATTACTACATATATTTTTAATGATGTCTGATTCAATTATTAATTCTGAGGTAATTTACTTATTTGATTTTTCGAAATAATTCTTGCAATTACAAAGAGCACAATCAAATTAAAAACAAAATGCAACCATCCGAGCATATTAACGAAAAAAGAAAATATGATTACGAAAAGAAATGCACCATAAAGTGTGATTGCACTTAAGCTTGGTTTCCTTCTCATGAAATAATAAATTGAAGAGATAATTATGCCCCAAATGAATGGAAGGAACGTTAAACCAAAAATTCCCCAATCGCGATACCACTCAAAAAACATTGTATATGTATTATAACTGTAGGTTATAATATTAGGGAATTTGTCAATTGACATATATTCTTCTAAAGGATGTTTAAGTTGAATAATTGAAAGTAATGGATTAAATGTAAAAAAACCGTAAGTAAAGTTGCTATATCTTTCTACTCCATGGATAAAATTTTCAATGTTCATTGCGAAGTACATATAAGGTTCTGTGAAAATTGCATATTTAACGCTGTACTTCATTCCAGAAGTGTAATAAATTATGTTTGATATAAATTTACTTGATCTAAATGTTGAGATACCATAAAAAATAGTAACTAGAAAAGATCCCCAAAGTAATAGATTCTTAAACTTAAGTTTATTGGTTGCATAATATAAATAAGCTAGCAGTACAATAAGCCAGTATACTATATCGAACCTATGAAGTACAAGTAAATTTATTGCAAAAGCTATAAAAGCGATTAAGAAAATTGTGATTCTTTTAATAACTGATTTTTTTTCGTAAAAAAAATATATAGTGGAAAAAAATAGAATTGGTGGAAGTGAGTGAGTAATAAGTCCAACCCCAAATACTCCCGACCATTGAGTTCTAATCTCAGGTCTTGAAGAAAGAGCAGGAATAAAACCCATCACTAAAAAACTTATTAAAAATGAAATAAAATAAAGTATAAATGAAATTATTAATATATTAAAAAGTAAATCCTTATTAACAATTTCTCTCTTTATTGTTTCCCGTATTTCTGGGATAGTTTTTATGTTCTTATCAACATTAAGAACATAAATTAAAAAAATACCACTAAGGAAAGATAAAAGTGTCAACAAAAGCATTAACCAACCATATCCAGTCCATTCCTTTTGCAACACACTTAATTTTAAATTTGTAATACCAATGGCAAAGCTCCAGACTAAAATAAACAATCTAGATGGTGATAAAACGTCAATCTTTTTATTCATGAATGTAAGAAAACATAAAACAAATATTGTTAAACTAATTATCGCTGTTGTTACCATTCTAAGCTTTTTTAATGATGTTTAAAAAATCAAAATTTGTAGAAAATAAAATTTGTTTATCTTCTTTTGTAAAATAAAACAATATGCCAATTATTGTAAAAATCACTAAGATTGCTGGAACTCCCAAATAGATTTTCAAATGATTGATATTTAAAAGTAAGTATCCGATCAAAATTGTAATCGAAATTAAAAGCGGAGTTTTAAAATTAAAATACCATTTCTTAATCAAATTAAAAGAATAAATAGAATACACTCCATAAACAAATATTATTGAAACTAAAGAAACTATGGCAGCTCCTTTCAAACCCCATTGGGGAATTAATAAATAATTTAAAACAATATTAATAATTGTTGCTAAAATAACTGTGTACATTCGTATTATTTGTTTGTTTGTTGTTGTAAGAATTAATGCAAATGTTTCAAAACTAAACCGGATAAAGATATTAAATGCAAAAATCTTTAAAACAGGAATTGAAGCTGAATATTGTTTGTAACCGTAAATGATATGGATTATTTCTTCTGAATAAACAAATAATATTAAACTGATCGGGAGAGACAAAATAAATAGTAATTTGTTCATTAAATATGAAATTTTAAGAGCTTTCTCCTTTTCTGAAACAAATAGTCTGGAAAGTACTGGTAATAAGGTAAGGTTTAAAATATCTGGGAACATTAAAGGCAATATTATCAACTTAAAGACAGCTTGATACATACCGACATATAAGTTTCCCTTCCATAAGGATAATAAAATAGTATCTATCTGAAAAAAAAGGTTTGCAAATAATATATGAAAACCAAATATCAAAACTTTTTGATGAAGTTCTTTTTCTTTAGGAAAAATTATGCGGAACGAGATATCTGGAAGTAACTTTTTGTTAAAATAAATTGAAAAAATTAAACCAAGTAGCCTGGTCAGTACAAATACAACTCCGATAATGAGAATATTTACTTTAAGAATAGACAAAACTACTACAGCTAAAACTAAACTAATGTTGGTTACCAATAGAACAATAGTTTCGTATGAGAATTTTTCTAAGCCCTTTATCAAAGCCAGAGAAAAATTTGTCAATGTTGTAAATAAAATAAAAAAACTGAAAATCTGAAGTGAAGTTCTTGTCTCAATTGAATAATTTCCTTGAATACTAAAAATCCACATAATTAAGAATGCGAGTAAAGAGAAAATTATTTTGAAAGAAAAAATATTTTGAAACGTTTTAACAGCCTGATTTCTTGCTCTCGAAATCTCAGTTGTAAGAAGTATGTCAAATCCAAAATCCGCTAATAGAATCAATAATGTGGCAGTCGTGTGTGCAAATGTAAATGTTCCAAATGTATCAGGCCCATAAATCCTAGCTATTAACCAAAAAACAATTACATTAGCAATCAACCTAGATGACATTGATAGAAGTGAAAAAAAAGAATTTCTTTTTATAAGAGCCGACTCTGCCATTAAGATTTTCTTTTTATTCCAATTTTAGAAAGATCTTTTCTTAATTGCTGAACAATGTAATTATATTTAGCAGGTTCTACGGTTTTCATCTTTTTCATCAGTTCAATAAGAAAAATGATAAAAAATCCTAAAATGATAGATGAAGTAAAAGATACAGCCGCATAAATTGTAGCTTTAGGCTTGGCTTTATGATCAGCAGGGGCAGCTTTATCTAAAATTAATACTGTAGGTGTGTTTCTAACTTCCTCTATTTTAGCCTGCTCATATAAAGGAGTTACAAATTCCAAGATAGAATATTGGATCTTTAGTTCTTGATAGATCTTCAAATATTTATTTGCCAAGTCAGGAGCTAATTTCATCGGTATAAGAAGTTTTACATCTTGTTGTGATCTGTCTTGTCCCGCATTCAAATCGTTGATTTTTTTATTCAATTCGTCAAATTCAATTTTAGCATTTTGCGTCGATGGATGATCGGCACCTAAAGATTGAAGTAGAATATTATATTGAATTTCCGCTTTATATAAATTGATATAAATTTCAGACATTGATTTAAGAGTTGCTTCAATTTGTTCAGGAACAGCAGTTACTCCGTATTTATTTTGAAAGTCTTTCATTTTACTTTCAAGACTATCAATATCTTTTTTATTCTGGAAATATCTCCCTTCAATAAATATTCTATTGGCTTTTGCATTCGTCGAGCTAAGTCGAGTACTAATTTCATTTAATTTGGCAACCATAAAGTTTGCCATTTCTGCTGCTCTCTTAGGATTTTCATCGTAAACACTTACTGTAAGGTTTCCTTCTTCCTGTACTTCGATTTCAAGATTTGACATTAGTCTTTTGTATATTTTTTCACTAAATGAATTTTCTAAATCATAGACTCTTCTCAAATTAAAAGTTGCGATAACATCATCAAGCACACTTGAACTCTTTAATATCGCTATATATTTATCAGTTTCAGTAGGACCAGTTAATGCGCTGAGCCCCCTTGATGGTGAAAAATTTTTTATTAGTGAAGAAACTCCTGTAATTGCACTTAAAAAATCTGTTTTCTCCGCTGGCAAAACTGAAGTAGTAGATTTATACCATTTGGGGGAAAGGAGTGCAAAAGCTATTGTAGAAGCAGTTATAATAAAAATGAAAAAAAATAAAAACCATCTGTATTTTATTGTAACTGTAACAAACTCAAAAAAGTTGTTTTTCTCTTCTAAATTATTTTCCACGGATTATCCTGTTTTTAAAAATTAAAGAATTTATTTTATTACTGAATTATAGACATCCATTAGTTTATTATAATGGATATCAGCAGAAAAATTTTCTTCCGCAAATTTATATGAATTTCTTGACATTTGGACATAAGAATCTATATCAATTTTATTGGCACTTTGAATTAAATCTGATAGTTGATTTACATTTTTTGGCTCAAAAATATAACCAGTCTTTCCATGTAATATTATTTCAGGTATCCCTCCAATATTTGATCCAATTACAGGTTTTCCTAGTGAATATGCTTCTATAATAGTCATTGGATTATTTTCGTAACATTCAGAAGGAACAATTATAAATGATGAATTTATTAAATATTGTTGCAAAGAATTCCAATCTTTATAGCCCAAAAATTCTATATTTTCAGTTTTATTTTTTAGCACATATTCTGCGAGTTGTCCATCACCAATAATCTTTAGATTTATATTCTTATTTAATGAAAAAGCTTGTAATAGAGTTTTAATTCCCTTTTCTCTATCCAATCTACCATAATAAAGAAAATAATTCCCTTTTTTTTCTTTTAGGACCCCATTTGATTTATTAATAAAATTATAAAAGAAAGTACTATTACTTGCAATGTTGGGATAGAACTCAATATATTTATTAAGAAAAAACTGGCTTAAAAATATATACTTATCAATATATTTAGGGAAGGGGATAAAAAAATCCCGGGCATAGCTTTCTAATGCTAATCCGATACTTTTAATTGTTCCTTGAGGAGAGCAGTTGTTGACCATACATTTATAAAATTTTCTGCCTTTACAATCTTCACATATTTCTCCTTTCCCATTAATAAAAATATAAGCAGGGCATAAGTATTTGAACCCATGTACAGTAACTACAATAGGTATATTATATTTTTTTAAAACAGGTAAAATTGATAAGGAAAGTCCACCAATGATATTATGGAAATGAGCTATATCAGGTTTATGATCTAATATAAGTTTCTCAAGATTATTTTTTGCGGGAACAGAGTAAAATTTCCCTACAGAACCACTAAGAAAATTTTTTTTTACAAAATAATCGTCTAAGGCTTCGGTTATGTTATGATTATCATGGAAACTAAAAGCAATGACATCATGTCCATGAAATCTTAATAATTCAATTAAATTTAAATAAACACTATCTGTGCCACTTTTTCTATAATGATTATTGTTTATCTGGAGAATTTTCATCTTGTGATCATATTATGTGTGAGTAACTTAATTATAAAACAAAAATTTACTAAGACTTTTGGAAAAGTTATTTCTGAATTGCATGATTCTATATCACTGTTATAATCTAATTACTTAAATATTTTGAAATTGTTTTCAAAACTTTTTCAGGTTTTAAATTTTTCATAGACTGATGTGTACAGGTTGGTGAATAATAACAATCACATTTCGGTTCCGGCTCAATAACTTCACCTCTGCCATAAAGATAAAATTCATTTCTGTTGAAAATATTATTAAAGATTATTGTTTTCTTATGCAATCCCATTGCGATATGCATCGCCATTGTTACGGCAGTTACGACTAAATCACATTCATTAACCAACGAAATAAATTTATTTAGTTCAAAATAACCGAAATATTTTCCTCCACTTTTCTCTGAAAGCATCAAATTCTTGTCATGTTCTTGTTCACCCCCTAAAAATATAACTTCACTTCCGTTACGGATAAGATATTTCGCAAGTTCAACCCAATATTCATCTGGCCATAATCTTGATGTCCATCTACCACCGCAACCTGTGTTTAATCCGACTATCTTATTTTTATGATCAATTTCCCAGTTGTAACTTTTATTAATATCCAGAACGTATTCTTCATCCTTAAAATCGTAACCTAAAATTTCAAATATTTCCTGAACATAATGTTTTTTATTTTCTTTGCTTTCAGCATCAAATAATCCCGTAATCCATTTATGGTTCTCTGCATCTGAAGAAATTGGTTTTGCATGTCCAAAGTCATCTATGGAAAATCCGGTTTTCCGTTTTGATTTAATTTGTTGGGTGAGTGAAATTGCAAGCGAGTCTTTATCGAGATTAATTAACCAATCAAATTCAATTAGTTTAATAAGTTCTAGTGATTCAATACTAACAGGAAGAATTCTATTTATCCATACTGAACTTAGAACATCAGGGAAGTATGTTAACCATGTAATATGAGCGTTTGGGAATTCTTTTTTTAACTTCCTAAGAATTGGAGTGGTACGTATTACATCACCTAAAGCCCCAAGTTTTATGATAAGTATTTTTTTCTCAATTTGTATGTAAGCTGGACATCCATCACAATGATAATCGCTCTCTTTATGAGGATTACACGGGTGGTCTCCATTAAAGAAGAGACAATCATTTTTTATTATCATCTAGATCCTTAAATATTTCAAAAAATTGCAATTAAACTTTCTAAACTTGCATATTTATGTTTACAAACTTAAAGAAATATATGTTCATTATTATTAAAATGTTGATTTTTCATCTAAATTTGGAATATTAAAATTATATTGCAAAACATTGATATTCTTTTTTCTCAGGATAAAACTTTATTTTTAATATAAATTTTGAACAATAGTTATTGTCTGTAAATATTTTAACTGGATTTATAAATTAAATTGATCAGAATAACTAAAAAGTTCCAATTTAGTCTAAAAATATTTTGAAAGAGAGCTTATATATAATTGAGAATTTTGATAATTACGCCAAGAATACCTTATCCACCTTACAGAGGTGATAAATTAAAGATATTCAATCTTTCCAAAGTATTAGTAAAAAATAACGAAGTTCGCATAATAACATTTTATCAGAATAATAAAGATAAAATTTATGCAAGAGCTATAGAAGAATTAGGAATTAAAATAGATTTAATTCCATTAAAATTATACAAATCCTTATTTCAAACATTTCTTGCTTTTTTCAAATCAGTTCCTTTTCAAGTCGCTTGGTATAAGTCTTCAGAGATGTATAAAAAAATTAACTTATTAACAAACAAAGAAAAATATGATGTAATTTATTATCATTTGATAAGAACAGCACAATACTTGTTTCCTCAAAATAACAATGCGCATTTAAATATAATCGATTTTACGGATGCAGTCTCACTCTACCTTAGTAGAATGTTCGAGCAAGAAAAGAATTTCTTTAAAAAACAATTCATCAAGTCTGAATTAAAAAGAATTAACAATTATGAAAAAATTGCTGAAAAATTTGATGTTCTATTTATTTGTTCAGAAATAGATAAAAAATTTTTAATTGATAAAGGAATGAAACAGGATATACAAATTTTAAATAATGGAATAGATACAGATTATTTCTTTTGTGAACAAAAAGATTATGACCGAAAAAGAATTATTTTTACCGGAAATATGCCTTATTATGCAAATGCAGATGCAGCGCTTTATTTTGCTAAAGAAATTTTTCCCTTAATAATTAAAAAAGATCCCGAGGTAAAATTTTATATTGTAGGACAGCAACCGTCAATATCGATAAAACAACTTGAGTCTGATAATATTTTTATCACGGGCTATGTTAAGGATATAAAAGCGGAATATCTAAAAAGTGCCGTTAATATTGCACCCATGCGGTTTGGTGCAGGCACTTTAAATAAAGTTCTGGAATCAATTGCTCTTGGAGTGCCTGTTGTTGCAACATCAATATCTATGCTTGGGCTACCTAAAGAATTGACGAAATTTGTTTTTATCGCAGATACACCAGACCAATTTGCTAATACTGTTTTAGAAATTATCAATAATACTTCAATAAGATCTGAATTAATGAATGAAGGGAAGAACGTCATTAAGAATATGTTAAGTTGGAATATTATTGTAAGCAATTTTGAGAAATTTTTAGTTGAAAAATTAGAACAAAAAGAGCTAAGAAATCCATGACCAAATCCACAGAAAAAATATTACTCCTTCTCACAGATTTTCTGATGATTAATGCTGCATGGTTTGTGTATAGTTACATTCGTCTTCAGACTGGTTGGTTTGATTTAATTATTGCACCGGAATTTTTTATTCCCATGCTGGTCATTTATTTCTACTGGCTTATAATTTTTACTTTTGTTGGCATGTATCGTACCTGGTTTGCTTCTTCTCGTTTTGATGAAATCTCAACCTTATTTAAAGCTACATTCTTTGGTGTCTTTCTTCTTTTCTTTTTGATCTTTATCGATGATTATATGCACAATGTTTCAACAGCACAGAGAATTTTAATTTTTATCTATTGGGGATTGTTTTTATTCTTTGTTGGAGCCGGCAGGATTTTTATCAGAAGTCTGCAAAGAAATTTATTGATTAAAGGAATCGGACGAAGATGTGGGTTGATTATCGGTTATAATGATAAAGGTAGAGAAGTTTTAGATTCAATTAGTAATGCCCCGGCACTCGGAATTGATATTGAAGCTTTTGTTGCAGTAAGAAATGAAAATACCGGTAAAGAATATCAGGGAATTAAAGTAGAGGGAACAACTGAACAATTAAATGAAATAGTTCAAAAGTATAATGCAAAAGAAATTATTATCGCACTTGAAAAAGAAGATCACGATGTTTTGGTTGATGTAATATCCAAAACAGAAGGAAAGAATCTCAGCTTAAAAATTGTTCCTGATCTATATGAAATATTAAGCGGACAGGCGCGCACAAGCCAGATTTATGGAATCCCGCTTATCGATATTATGCCCGAATTAATGCCCGAATGGGAAAAGAAACTAAAACGTCTAATGGATATTATTATTTCACTATTAATATTATTAGTCAGTTCCCCGGTTATTGTAATAACGGCAATTGCTATAAAAATTGATAGCATTGGTCCAATTTTCTTTAAGCAGGAAAGATTAGGGCAAAATGGTAAACCGTTTAATGTTTATAAATTCCGTTCAATGATAAAAGATGCTGAAAAATATACGGGTCCTGTATGGTCACAAAAAGATGATCCGCGTGTTACAAGAATGGGTAAGGTTGTTAGAAGAGTAAGGATTGATGAAATACCTCAAATGTTTAATGTGCTAAAAGGTGAGATGAGTTTAGTTGGTCCAAGACCGGAACGAGCTTTTTTTGTTGAAAAGCTTTCACAGGAAATCCCGTATTACAAAAGGAGACTAAAAGTTAGGCCCGGTGTAACAGGTTGGGCGCAGATAAAACACAAGTATGATGAAACTATCGAAGATGTAAAAATTAAATTGCGTTACGATCTTTTTTATATTGAAAATATGTCTATAAGAATGGACCTGAAAATTTTATTGCGCACTGTATTTGTGGTTCTTTTTGGAAAGGGACACTATGATTAAGATACAATTGACATTCGATAGTCAAGCATAGTCATTTGTTTATATTCGCTTGTCTTTCGATAGTTAAGCAATGATAATTTAAATACAGAAAATTTAATTGTTTTATTGGAGGGTTAGATGAAATTGGAAGAACTTCGAGTTTATCAATTATCTCTGAAATTAGCTGAAGATGTGTGGGATATTGTTATTAAATGGGATTATTTTGCAAAGGATACAATAGGTAAACAATTAATTAGATCTGCAGATTCAGTTGCTGCAAATTTAAGTGAAGGATTTGGAAGGTTTTTTTATAAAGAAGAAAGACAATTTTGTTATTATTCAAGAGGGTCTTTATATGAAACAAAAACTTGGCTAACAAAAGCTTCAAGTCGAAGATTAATTTCAAATGAGGAATTTATGAACCTCGAGAAAGGCATAAATGACTTAGGTGTAAAGCTCAACAATTATATAAATTCAATTGGAAAAAATAGTAACAGCAACAAATGACATATTAACTATGAATGACTATTCAATAAAAATAATCGTAAAGAGTTTTCAATTTAATATTAAACATTATGAGTAACTTCAAGTCGCTGGTAATCATCCCAACATATAACGAGATGGATAATCTCCCAATATTAATTCCTGATGTTTTGTCAAAGGATGATTCAATTGATATTCTTATTGTTGATGATAATTCTCCGGACGGAACGGCAAAATTTGTTGAAGATTTAGCATCACGAAATAATCGTATTCATATCCTTAAAAGAGAAAAGAAAATGGGTTTGGGCACAGCTTATATTGCCGGGTTCAAGTACGCCCTGATAAATAACTATGATTATATATTTGAAATGGATGCTGACTTTTCTCACAATCCTTCTGAAATAGAAAATTTTTTGGCCGCAATTAAAGATAATGATCTTGTGCTGGGCAGCAGGTATATCCACGGTGTGCGGGTTCTTAATTGGCCAATGCGACGGTTGCTTCTAAGTTTTTTTGCAAGTGTTTATACACGAATAATTACAGGAATGCCTGTTAGAGATGCAACGGGCGGATTTAAATGTTTTCGGAAACAAGTTTTGGAAGCAATCGACTTAGACAAGGTAAAATCAAACGGATACTCTTTTCAGATTGAAATGACATTTAAAGCTTACGCAAAAGGATTTAAAATAAAAGAAATTCCAATTGTGTTTGTTGATCGTGTTAAAGGTAAATCTAAAATGTCCAAAAAAATTGTTCGTGAAGCTGTATTAATGGTCTGGAAACTTAGAATTCAAAGTATCTTTAGAAAGCTTTAAGGATCTCAATTTGGATCTTTCAATAATCATAGTAAACTATAATGTAAAAGAATTCCTCCAGAATTTAATCCATTCGATAGAAAAAGCATCAACAAATATCACCAAAGAAATTATTGTTATAGATAACGCTTCAGATGATGGAAGCGTTGAGTTTTTAAAAGAAAAATTTCCGCAAATAAGACTAATTGCTAACAAAATAAATCTTGGTTTTGGCAAAGCAAATAACATTGGATTAAAAGAAGCAACAGGCAAATACATTTTGCTTTTAAATCCCGATACAATAGTTGCTGAAGACACATTTGAAAAGATGCTTGAGTTTTTTGATAAAAATTCCGAAGCAGGATTAGCCGGCTGTAAAATATTAAACCCGGATGGAACATTGCAGTTAGCCTGTCGAAGAAGTTTTCCCGGACCGTGGACATCATTTACAAAAGTAAGTGGATTAAGCTCGCTATTCCCCAAAAGCAAATTATTCGCACGCTACAACCTGACTTACCTTGATGAAAATCAAAGTTATGAAGTAGATGCAATTTCCGGATCATTTATGATGATGCGAAAAGTGGTTTATGAAAAAGTTGGTGGATTTGATGAACAGTTTTTTATGTACGGCGAAGATCTGGACATTTGCTACCGAATTCAAAAAGCTGGATTTAAAGTTTTTTATGTTCACACTACACAAATTATTCACTATAAAGGTGAAAGCACTAAGCGAAGCAGTTTAGATGAAACAAAAGTTTTTTACAATGCGATGCACTTATTTGTTAAAAAACATTTATCAAGTTCTTTCCTTGTCGGGTTAATTTTACGAAGTGCAATAGGAATCAGAAGTTCTCTTGGATTTATTGGTGTACGAAAGCTTATAATTATTTCTGCAGTACTTGATTTCTTGTTTTTTGATTTAAGCTTGTGGTTTGCTGAAAAGATTTATCTTAACTTAACTGATTGGAGAGGATTCCCTCAATTTGCAATTCCAATTGTTTATACAATTCCGGCTTTCATCCAAATCTTAGCATCGTTAATGATAGGGAATTATAAAAAGGATAAAATTTCAGTTTCAAAAACATTAACAGCAATATTTATCAGCTTGCCAATTTTAACTTCATTAACGTTTTTCTTCAAAGATTTTGCTTTCAGTCGCGCAATAGTTTTAATTACCTATGCGTTTGTAATTCTTCTACTTCCGCTCTGGAGAATATTCACAAAATTAATTCTTAAGATCGGATTGATTGATGACACCTCAAAAATTAACCGAACATTAGTTGTTGGTGTAGATGAAGCATCACTCCAAATTGGTAAAAAACTCAGAAAGAAAAAAACGGATCGCAGAACAGTCGTTGGATTGATTGGATTTTCAAATAAAGTAATTGGAAATAAAATTGATGCATTTGAAATTATTGGCACTGATCAAAATATCCGAAGAGTTATTAGGGAAAATAAAATTAATGAAATTATTTTCTCATCAGATAGTATGACATACAATAAAATGATGGAAATTGTTGGTAAATGCCGAAATGATGATGTGGAATTCAAAATCGTTGGCAGTAATCTTGATTTTATTGTAGGTAAAACCGCTGTAACCATGCTTGATGATATGCCGCTGATTGAATTAAATTATAATATTGCAAATCCAAAAACCAAATTTGTAAAAACAATTTTTGATTATTCGATTGCTTTGCCTTCTTTGTTTTTGATTTACCCTTTCATATATTTCAAACAGAAAGTAACTAAAACGCAATCAGATTTCTCTAAATTTATTTTAGCCTTTCCTCAAGTCATATCAGGAAGGTTTAGTTTAGTTGGACCACAAAAAAACGAGGACAGCAAAAATAAATTTTTAGGAAAAATAGGTTTAACCGGATATTGGTATATTGAATCTGCTAATATTGAAGAACTTGATAAAATGGATTTCTATTATGCAAAAAATCAGAATATTTGGCTGGATATTGATATAATTTTAAAATCCTTAACAAAAATGTGGAGCAAAAATTAAAGATGGCTAAGACAATTTTAGATTTTGAAAAACCAATTTATGAATTGGAATCTAAATTAGAAGAGATGCGTAAATTTTCAGATAATTTAGATATCGAAAAAGATATAATTCGACTTGAAGATAAAGTAAGACAATTAAAGGTTGAGATGTATAAAGATCTCTCAAGATGGCAGCGAGTTCAGTTAGCCCGCCATCCTGATAGACCATTTACACTTGATTATATTTATTCTATGTCAGATTCATTTGTGGAACTTCATGGCGACCGATCATTTAAAGATGATAAAGCAATTGTTGGCGGTTTAGCTTCAATAGGAAATCATAAAGTCATAATTATGGGTCAGCAGAAAGGTCGAGATACAAAATCCAATGTTTATAGAAATTTTGGTATGATGAATCCTGAAGGATATCGAAAAGCTTTAAGATTGATGAAACTTGCCGAAAAATTTAATCGACCTGTAATTACCATGATAGATACTCCGGGTGCTTTCCCGGGACTTGAAGCTGAAGAACGCGGTCAAGCAGAAGCAATTGCCAGAAATCTTTTCGAAATGAGTAAGCTTAAGGTCCCAATTATTGTTGTAATAATTGGTGAAGGCGCCAGCGGCGGAGCTTTGGGAATTGGTGTTGGCGATAGAATTTTGATGATGGAAAATTGCTGGTATTCTGTAATAAGTCCCGAATCTTGTTCAAGTATTTTATGGAGAAGTTGGGAATATAAAGAACAAGCTGCCGAAGCTTTAAAGCTTACCGCCCCTGATTTGTTAGAGCAGGGAATAATCGATAGAATTATTAAGGAGCCGCTTGGTGGTGCTCATAAAAACCATAAAGAAGCTTCTGATATATTAAAATCTGTTTTGATTGAAGAACTTGATAAACTTGTAAAGGTTAATCCTGATAAACTAGTTGATAATCGTATTGAGAAGTTTGGTAAAATGGGCGTGTTTGTTGAATAGAATTTTATAAAGTTTGATTTTATTTAATTGCCACGACTTTTAAGTCGTGGCTTTTTATTAAGTTGACTTTCAGCTTTAGCCAAAATTTTAATTTATATTTGGCTGAAGCCATTTGTTCATTCTGTTCTCTATAAACAATTAATGTATTTTTATCATGGCTCGTCATTTCGAAGGAGTCCTCGGCTGAGAAATCTATTTAATCTTAGCTATCAGATTTCTCTAGCTATGCCATCGAAATGACAATTACAATTTTTGCTCCAACGTTATAGTGTAGAAATCTTTAAATTAAAACAATTAAAATTTAATATGCTTAAACATTTCACAGAAGTTAGAGTAAGATATGCAGATACAGATCAAATGAAATTTGCATACAATGGAAAATATTTTGAATATTTTGAAGTTGGCAGAACTGAAATGATGCGTGAGGTTGGTTTGCCTTACGAAATTATTGAAAAAAGCGGATTCTTTATGCCCATTATCGAAACAAAAATTCACTTCTTTACTCCTGCATTTTACGATGAACTTTTAGTTATTGAAACAAGAGTTGAAAAGCTTCCTGCAGTAAAGGTTCATATCGATCATATTATTAAGGCAAAAGAGAGAGATGCTGTTATCTGTGAGGGTTATGTTGAGCTAGCATTTCTTGATGGAAAAACAAACAGACCAACACGCGCTCCAAAATTATTCCTGGATGCTGTAAAAAAGTATTATGAGTAAATCATGAATAAAACAATTTCTAAAATTATTTATACTGCACTAAAAGAAGATATAGGCAAAGAAGATATCACTACAAAAGCGACAATAAGTAAATCTAAAAAAGCTATTGGAAGTTTTTTGGTTAAAGCTGATGGAGTTATTGCAGGATTGGAAATTGCGAAAGCTGTGTTCAAATCAGTAGATCCAAAAATCAAATTTGAAATTAAAATAAAAGATGGTGCACAAGTAAAATATGGAGATGTTGCTGCTGTTGTTTCAGGTAAGGCGCATTCTTTATTAACAGCTGAAAGAACTGCACTAAATTTTTTACAAAGAATTAGTGGTATCGCTACTACCGCATCAATCTATTCTAAAAAAATTAAGCACACAAAAGCAGTAATAATTGATACACGCAAAACGGTTCCCGGTTTAAGGCTGCTCGATAAAATGGCAGTAAAAATCGGCGGATGTAAAAACCATCGAATCGGGTTGTATGATATGTTTTTAATTAAAGATAACCATATTGAAGTTGCCGGTTCCATTACAAAGGCAGTTGAAGATTGTGTGAAGTACAATAAAAAGCATCACACAAATTTTAAAATTGAAATTGAAACAAAAAACATTGCAGAAGTTAAAGAAGCCTTGCAAACAAAAGCTGCTGACATTATTATGCTCGATAATTTCGAAATTGGTGAAATGATAAAGGCTGTTGAGCTAATTCATGGCAAATGCAAAGTTGAAGCCTCCGGTGGAATAAATCTGGAAACAGTTAAAGTAATTGCAGAAACCGGAGTTGATTTTATTTCTGTTGGTGCATTAACTCATAGCGTAAAAGCTCTGGACATTTCTTTAGAGATATCAATAAAAGAATAAATCTGATGAAAGAAAAAATTAAAGAACTTACCAGGGATACCGCAATTTACGGTATCAGTACAATGATTGGAAGGTTTCTTAATTTTTTACTTGTACCATTTTATACGAATATCTTTATACCTGATGAATATGGTGTTGTTAATATTCTTTACGCTTATATAGCAATTTTCAATATAATATTTATCTATGGAATGGATGCTGCATTTTTAAAGTACGCAGCATTTAAAGACATTGGTGATGAAAAAGAAAATTTTTCTACTCCGTATATAAGTGTTTTTGCAACATCTGTTTTGTTTGTCCTGCTGATTTTTTTATTCAAAAATCCCATAGCTGTTTTTCTTGATGTTAGTGCTTATAAAGAACACTTGATTATTCTTTCTGCACTTATCCTTTTTTTTGATGCTAATGTTGTGATACCATTTCTAAAACTCAGGCTTGAAAGAAAAGCAAAATTATTTTCAATATTAAAAGTAGCTAACATCACTATAAACATTATATTAAATGTTGTTCTTATAGCAAAGCTGAAATGGGGGATAGAAGCT
Source organism: uncultured Ignavibacteriaceae bacterium (assembly GCA_963809415.1). Classification (GTDB taxonomy): domain Bacteria; phylum Bacteroidota; class Ignavibacteria; order Ignavibacteriales; family Ignavibacteriaceae; genus IGN3. The sequence goes on from CAWEJJ010000004.1 coordinate 531,966, forward strand.
ATTTTCGTTAGTAATCTGGCTGCTTCAGTTCTAACATTACTTTTTATTGTTCCAACAATTGTAAAGAATTTTAAATTTAGTTTTCATAAACTTTTATTTAAGAGATTATTAAAGTTTGGTCTGCCATATCTTCCTGCTGGAATTGGAGTGATGTTAATCCAGGTTATTGATGTTCCGATTTTACAAAAACTAACTGACTTGAAAACCGTTGGAATTTATAAAGCAAATTATAAACTCGGGATTTTTATGATGCTTTTTGTAAATATGTTTCAATATGCCTGGCAGCCCTTTTTTCTGAACAATGCAAAAGAAGGGAATGCAAAAGAATTATTTTCAAAAGTTTTAACTTACTTTACGATTGTAGGCAGCACAATGCTGGTTTTACTTTCATTGTTCATTTCAGATATTGTAAAAATTAATTTTTGGGGATTTTCAATTATTGGGGCGGACTATTGGAGTGGAGTTTATATTGTGCCGGTAATTCTGCTTGCTTATTTATTTAATGGATTATACGTGGTTTTTTCAGCAGGAATTTATATTGAAGAAAAAAGTATTTATGCGCCAATAATCGCCGGCTTGGGTGCTTTTACTAATGTGGCTGCAAATTATATTTTAATTCCATATTTAAATATAATGGGAGCAGCCCTGGCAACTTTAGCCAGTTATGTTGTGATGGCTATAGGATACTATGTCATAACTCAAAAATTTTATAAAATTCATTATGAATATTTTAAACTGTTTAAGATTGCAATAACCACGACTTTTATAAGTACAGTTTATTATTTATTAATGTTTGGTGGATTATTAAACATTTACTTTAAATTGATTTTAGCCATGATTTTTATCTCTTACATTTTATTAAATGTTTTTGACAAAAATGAAATAGATTTTTTAAAAACTAAATTGCTGCGGAAATAGATGACTGAAGAAATAAAAATAAAAATAAAAAGATTAAGTAAAGATTTTTTAGATGTTCCTCTGCCAAATTATGCAACCTCCGGAAGTTCCGGAATGGACATAAGAGCGACAGTAAAAGACGATATAATTCTTAAATCCGGTAAAGTCGAGTTGATACCAACGAATATTTCTGTGGAAATACCTGCCGGATATGAAATCCAGGTTAGACCACGAAGTGGATTAGCCGCAAATCATAGTATTGGTATTCTAAATTCCCCGGGAACTATTGATTCTGATTACCGTGGTGAGGTAAAGATTATAATAATGAATTTTGGTAAAGAAGATTTTAAGATTTCTAAAGGTGATAGAATTGCCCAATTGATTGTTTCAAAAGTTTATACTGCAAAAATAGAAGAAGTTGAAGATTTAAATTCATCTCATCGCGGTGAAGGCGGTTTTGGGCATACTGGGAAAAAGTAATTTTTGTCAAGACATAAATCCAATAAAAATTAATTTTCTCTTTTAGATTTTCACTCCATAATTCCTTAATTTCGGAACAGAAATTACAGAATAACTATTAATTTATTTTTATATTTTTGATATACGATGTCAGATTTTATTCATCTTCACAATCATACACATTACAGCCTGCAAGATGCCGCCTGCACAGTTGAAGGACTAATTAACGCAGCAAAAAAATTCAATATGAAATCTGTTGCAATAACAGATCACGGTGTGTTATACGGTGCTGCCGAGTTTTATAATAAAGCAAAAAAAGCCGGCATCAAACCAATTATTGGAATGGAAGCTTATATCGTTGTAGATGGAAGCAGGTTTGACAGAGGTAAATCTGATGAAATTAACAACAAGAAAAAAAGCAAGCACTATAATCATCTTATCTTACTTGCAAAAAATAAAAAGGGATATGATAATCTTTCGCGGCTTTCCACTTTAGGACACACGGAAGGTTTTTATTACAAACCCCGCATCGATCTTGAAATTTTAGAAAAGTTTAAGGAAGGATTAGTTTGTACCTCGGCTTGTGCTGGTGGAGTTGTGTCAACTCATCTTGTAAATGGCAATTATGAAAAAGCTCGACTGGTTGCAAAAAAGTTTAAAGATATTTTTGATGATGATTTTTATCTTGAAATTCAAGATCATGGAATGGATATAGATAAACCGATTCTTGAAGGTATGCCAAAATTGTCTAAAGAATTGGGAATAAAACTTGTAGCAACAAACGACTGTCATTATATCGAACCTGATCATGCAATTCCGCATAACATTCTTTTGCTGTTGTCTGATAAAAACGGGGCAGATTATACTCAGCTTAGGTATGGCACAGACCAGATTTATTTTAAATCATCAGAAGAAATGATTAAACTTTTTAAAAAGTATAAAGGTGCAATAGAAAACACTCTTGAGATTGATGAAAAGATAGATCTAAAACTTGATTTTGAAGGTCATCACTTTCCAAATTTTCCAATTCCTAAAGAATCAAAGGCAAATTCTTTGGAAGAATATATGGAATTGCTTGCAAGGCAGGGATTGGAAAAAAAGTTTGCTAAAATTACACCGGAAATTGAAGAACGTTTTAATTTTGAAATCAAAACAATAAACGAAATGGGTTTCCCGGGTTATTTTCTTGTTGTGCAGGATTTTATTAACGCAGCAAAGGAAAGAAATATACCTGTTGGTCCCGGAAGAGGAAGTGCTGCAGGAAGTTTAGTTGCTTATGTTCTTGGAATAACAAATATCAACCCGCTTGATTATAATTTGTTGTTTGAAAGATTTTTAAATCCTGCAAGAAGATCAATGCCTGATATCGATGTTGATTTTGCAGATGATCAGCGCGGTGATGTTATTGATTATGTTCGTGAAAAATACGGGAATGAGTGCGTTAGCCAGATTATTACGTTTAACAGACTTTCATCAAAAGCTGTTTTAAGAGACGTTGCCCGCGTATTGAAAATTCCTATTCCAACAGTAAACAAGATTACAAAATATATTCCATCCAAATTTGGAAAAGTTTATACGTATCGATCAGGCTCTTGCAGAAGTACCGGAATTAAAGTGGGTCAAAGAATCAAAAGAAACTGAAATACAAAACCTGATCAAGTATGCAAAAGTTTTGGAAGGAATGAATCGTAATGCTTCAAAACATGCTGCAGGTGTGGTTATTACTCCGGATGACGTTAGCAATTATGTTCCGCTTGCAAATGCAGTTTCGCAGCAGGATATAGTTACACAGTTTACGATGAAAGAAATAGAAAATGCCGGATTGTTAAAGATGGATTTTCTTGGATTGCGTACTCTTACAATTATTCGTGATGCGATTGATATGATTAAAAAAAATCATAATGTTGAAATTGATATTGATAATGTTCCGCTTGATGATGAAAAAACTTTTCAACTTTTTGCTAAAGGACAGACAACCGGCGTATTCCAGTTTGAATCTGCCCCGATGCGTGAATATCTAAAACAGCTAAACCCTACTTCATTAAATGATCTTGCAGCGATGAATGCTCTTTATCGTCCGGGACCGATGGAATTTATTAATGATTTTATTGATAGGAAGTTTGGAAGAAAAGAATTAAAATATTCGCACCCAATTCTTGAACCTATCCTAAAAGAAACTTACGGAATTATTGTTTACCAGGAACAAGTTATTCAGATTGCCAATAAAGTTGGTGGAATGAGTCTTGCTGATGCTGACCTTTTAAGACGAGCCATGGGCAAAAAAGATCTTAAAGTAATGGAAGATCAAAAAATAGTTTTTGTGGATGGGGCAATTAAAAATGGTGTTGATAAAAAAATTGCGTTAGAAATTTTTGAAACAATATTCAAGTTTGCAAATTATGGTTTTAATAAAAGCCACGCTGTTGCATATAGTTTTGTGGCATATCAGACAGCGTACTTAAAAGCTTATTATCCGGCTGAATTTTTAGCAGCAAACTTAAGAAATGAATTTGAAAACACGGATAAAGTAACCAAGTTTCTTGAAGATTGCCGAAAATTAAAAATAGAAGTAATGCCACCTGATGTTAATAACCCATCGTTGCATTTTGAAGCTGAGAATGAAAAAATAAAATTTGGTATGTCTGCTATCAAAAATGTCGGAGTGCCGGCTGTAAAAGAGATAATGCGCGCAAAGGAAGTATTGGGTAGAAATTTTAAGTCTCTATTCGATTTTTGTTCAAACGTTGATACAAGAATTGTTACTAAACGAGCACTTGAAGGTTTGGTATTAGCAGGTGCGTTTCATTCATTTGAAAAAGACAGATCTAAGTTATTTAACTCAGTTGAATCCGCTTTAGATTTTGGACACAAAATTCAAAATTCAAAATTAACTTCTTCAAACTCCCTTTTTGGTGATACTCAGGAAGTAGTAATTGCTGAACCGAAACTTTCATCAACAAATGCTTGGACTGAAAAAGAAACACTTTCACAAGAGAGAAAAGTGATCGGTTTTTATTTGAGTGATCACCCGCTTCACAAATATGAGATCGAGTATAAATCTTTTGCCACGGTTCACCTTGGTGAAACTGAAGATATAATGGAAATGGAAGATGTAAAAGTTTGCGGTGTAATTACAGATCTGAAAACTAAAATAGATAAATCAGGTAAGCTTATGGCTTTCTTTAAGCTGGATGATTTTACCGGATCCTGTGAATGTCTTATGTTTTCTAAAGTTTATGCCGAGTATCAATCTTTTATAGAAGAAGAAGAAACCGTTTACATAGTTGGCAGCCTTGAAAGCAGCGGTGATTCAATTAAAATGCAAGTGAAAAAAGTTTTACCACTTAAAAAAGCTGCAAATGAATTAACAGAAAGTTTAAAGCTTATTATTAACAAAGATAATATTGCTTCAGAAAAACTATTTGATATTAAGAAGATTCTAATGAGTAGTGAAGGAACTATCCCAGTATTTATTCATTTATCAGAAAACGGATTAAATAAAGGCAAACTATTTTCATTAAGTAATATTCGTGTTAAGCTTACTGGTGATTTGATAAAATCTTTAACTAATCTGCTTGGTGAAGACTTCGTAATACTAAAATCTAAGTAAATTAACAAAATATTTTTGGTTGTTTCACTTTGTACGATTTTGTATTATTGTTGCCGTTAATTACTATAACATAAAAGGATTAAACTTAAATGAAAAGAAGCGATAAGCAGGAATATTGGGCACTTATACTTGGTGCATCTTCCGGATTTGGAGAAGCTGCGTCTTTAAAATTAGCTCAGGATGGGTTTAATATTTTTGGTGTTCATTTAGATAGACAGGCAACAATGCCTAATGTTGAAAGAATTATCAACGAGATAAAATTGAATGATGTAGAAGTAGAGTTTTTTAATGTAAATGCTGCAGATGAATTTAAAAGAAATGAAGTTCTTGCATTTATCAAAAATAAATTAAATAATCAACCGTTTATTAAAGTAATTATGCACTCTTTAGCATTTGGAACTTTGAAACCTTTTATTTCATTTAAAGAAGAGCAAGCAATAAACAAAGCTCAAATGGAAATGACTTTAGACGTTATGGCTCATTCATTGGTTTATTGGGTACAGGATGTTATAAAAAATAATTTACTATCTAAAAATGCCCGAATTTTTGCTATGACAAGTTCCGGTGGTCACTCAGCAATACCTTACTACGGAGCTGTATCAGCCGCAAAAGCATCATTAGAAAGCCACATAAGACAATTAGCCGTTGAGCTTGGTCCATTAGGTGTTTCAGTAAACTCAATTATGGCTGGCGTAACTGATACCCCTGCATTAAGAAAAATACCTGGAAATACAGAAATGTTAGATATTGCAAAAAGAAAAAATCCAAATAAAAGATTAACCACACCGGAAGATGTAGCAAAAGTTATTTCTCTCCTTTGCAAAGACGGAGGTGAATGGATCTCTGGTGGTTTAATTCACGCCGATGGCGGTGAGGATATAGTAAACTACGTTGGACAATAAAATTTCACTAATTAAAGTTATAAAATCTTTTAAGGAATAAACATGAAACCAATTACGATAACAGATGACAATTTTGCCATTGAGGTTTTACAATCAGATAAACCAGTTATAATAGATTTTTGGGCAGTTTGGTGCGGTCCTTGCAAAATGATAGCCCCTATTATTGAAGAACTTGCTGTTGAATATGATGGAAGAGTTAAAGTAGGAAAGTTAGATGTTGATAATAATCAGCAGAGTGCCATTAAATATGGAGTAAGAAGTATTCCAACTGTCTTAATTTTTAAAGATGGGAAAGTTAAAGAAACAATAATTGGTGCTGTCCCAAAAGTACATTTCAAACAAAAATTGGAGTCTGTACTTAATTCCAATTAAACAAACATATATCTTAGATCGTCTAAAATCTTGTTGCATGTTGATTAATTATCGTGCTGCAGATATAAAATTATTTACATTACTTCATTAAGTAAATTCAGGTTATATTTAAACAGAGAATTTGTAGAAATTCAGGTTGTCCGTGATAGTGAATAGTGCATTATCAGCCTCATTCTGAAATCCTGTCAACACTCTTAAAAAGCATTGAATCAATAATTGTAATTATATATATATATAATAAGAATTTATAAAATTAATCTTAGTCGTATAGTGGCTTCTATAACTTGGTAGCTCTCTCTTTATTTATTAATGGAACAAATGTTATGAAAAAATTATTGTCCTTCCTTTTGTTTACTGCTTTTTTTTCACAGGCTCAAAATAAATTGGATTTTGATTTTGATTACGCCCAATTTTCTTATGATTCAACTTCAAATTTTGTTGAATTTTACTATACTTTTAATCAAGCTTCATTAAAACCGGAAGAACAAAATTCACATAATAATCTTGAAGGCTTATTAAAAATATTTATTCAAGATTCAAGTAAAGGTGATACTATTGTTTATAATCAATGGTTAATAAAGCATGAAATTACAGATACCTCCAATATTTCAGATCAAGCCTTAATTGGAACTTTGGGCTTTATTTTACCGGCAGGGAACCTTGTTTGTGAAATTTCCGGGACAGATTTACATGATAAAGGAAAATCACGAGCGATTACTGAGCATATAAATGTAGTTCCGTTGATTCATAAAAATATCAGTATCAGTGATATTCAATTGGCCTCAAAGATGATTCAAGGCAGCGAAAATACAGAGTCAATCTTTTATAAAAATACCTTTGAAGTGATGCCAATGCCCAACCTTGTATATGGGAAATTTCAGCCGGCACTTTTCTTCTATACAGAATTATATAATCTCAAATCTCCTGAAATTAAAAGCCCTGTGCTAAAATTAAATGAAGTTATCTTAAATAGCAGAGGCAGGGTAATGAAAGAAAAATCAAAAGCTATTACAAGAAATACCGAATCACGTGTTGAGGTGGGCTCGTTTATTCTTGCAAATTATCCTACTGATACTTATACAATAACATTAGCCTTAATTGATAGCGTTGGAAACCAGGCTACAACATCTTCAAAAAAATTCTTTGTCTATAATCCAGATGTACAAGTTGTAGATACTTTTGAAACTTCAATTACTTCATCATTTAGTTCGATGTTCGGGGCAATGTCTGATGAAGAATTAGATGATTTATTCCAAAAATCAAAATATATAGCATCATCTGCTGAAATTGAAAAATATGAAAAGCTTAATAATCTGGAAGGCAAACGCACATTTATGAATGACTTTTGGAAATTTAGAGATACAAATCCAGCCACACCTGAAAATGAGTTTTTTAAAGAATATCTAAAAAGAATTGATACAGCCAATCAAAGATATAGCGCAATGGGAAGAACAGGATGGAAAACAGATCGTGGAAGAGTGTATTTGCTCTATGGTGAGCCGACAGAAATAGAACGTTATCCAAATCAATTAGAATCAAGACCCTATGAAATTTGGCAATATACTGAGATTGAGGGTGGAGTTTATTTTGTATTTGCTGATTTAACCGGATTTTCTGATTATATGTTGGTTCACTCAACTAAGCGCGGAGAGATGCGTGATGATAATTGGAATAGAAGAATTACAGTGAACTAAAATAGAATTAAAAAAATGTTTAAACCCCGATTTTACTCGGGGTTTTTTATTATACAAATATCCTAATAAATCTTTCCTTTTCTTTATTTTAACATATCAAGATTATAATTATAATTTGAAAAACATTTTAGAATACATATTATTTATTTCGCTAAGCTATTTTTTTAGAATTATTGGATTAGGACTTTCAAGAAGGTTTTCATCCGTTATAGCTTTCTTCTTTTACTACATAGTTCCAATTCGTAAAGATGTTGTTTTAGATAATTTAAAACATGCCTTTCCGGAATTTTCACCAGATAAAATAAAAGAAATAGCCTTTGGAAGCTATAAAAGTTTTTGTCTTACATTAGCAGAGATTTTATATATGCCATGGCTTAGTGATGATCAGTTAAAACAAATAATGATTTGTGAAAATCGTGAATTGATTGTCAGTAAATTTGATGAGGGTAATGGAGTTATATTATTATCTGCACACTTTGGTAATTGGGAGTATCTTGCTACTTCAGTTGCTTTTCAAATTAATAAAAGATTTTATGTTGTTGTAAAACCACAAAGAAATCCTTTTGTCAATAATTGGATGAATAAATATAGAACAAAATGGACAAACGAAATTGTTCCACTCGGTGTTTCTATCAGGAATATTTTTTCGGTTTTATTAAACAAGGGCATCGTAGCAATGGTAGCTGATCAAAGAGGGCCGAAGGAAAGTATTAAACTTGAGTTTTTTGGAAGAATGACTTCTGTTTATACGGGACCTGCAGTTTTATCTTTGAAAACTAATTCCCCTATTATTTATGGAATATCGATAAGACAAAAAGATTTAAATTACAAAGTTGAAGTTTTTGAGGTTGATAGAAACAATTTACCAGATAATAATGAAGAAAAAATAAAAGTGTTAACCAAACGAATGCTCAATAATCTTGAAGAAGTAATTCGGAAAAATCCTGAGCAATGGTTATGGATGCATAAACGTTGGAAACATTAAAAATGAATCCTGATAAAATACTCTTCATTCAGACAGCATTTATTGGGGATGCAATTCTTTCACTTCCTGCATTGCAAGAGTTGAAAAGGATGTATCCGAATTATTCTGTGGATGTTTTATGTATTCCGGAAAGTGAAGAAATATTTAAAGCAAGTCCAAGTGTTAATGATGTAATAGTTCTTGATAAAAAAGGAGTTCATAAATCATTATTAAGTTCAATAAAATTTGCACAAAGCATAAGAAAAAACGGCTATGCAAAGCTTTATTCATCGCATCGATCTTTTAGAACTTCATTTATTGTTTTAGTTCTTGGCATCAAAGAATCTTTTGGATTTGATAATGCTGCTTTAAAGTTTGTCTATAAAAATTTAGATTAAATATAATTTATCAAATCACGAGGTTCAAAGAAATCTTGATTTAATTGGATTTGATTATGATTCAGACAGTTGGCGTATCAAACCAGTAATTGTTTCGAGTGAATTAACTAAAAATAAGGTTTCATCTTACTTTAAAGAAAATAATATTAATAACAATTTTATTGCAATTGCTCCAGGGAGTATCTGGGAAACAAAAAAGTATCCCCAAAAATATTTTGAACAAATAATAAGTTATTTAATTGAGAAAAAGAACCAAATCGTTCTTATCGGAGGAATTAAAGACAAAGAATTATGTGCCTCACTAATAAAGGATAATTCTGATTATGCTTTTAATGCTTCCGGATTATTTTCGATTGTAGAAAGTATTGAACTATTAAGACACGCAAAACTTTTAGTATCAAATGATAGTGCTCCAACTCATATGGGAATGACAGCAGATATAAAAGTGTTGACAATTTATTGTTCCACTGTTGCTGATTTTGGATTTTATCCATATAACTTAGCGAGCCGCTTTATTAGTTATGATGATCTGGATTGTAAACCATGCGGAATACACGGTTATAACAACTGTCCTATTAAGACTTTTGATTGCGGATTAAAATTAGTACCAAAAACAATTATTAAAACTATGGAGGAAATGTTAAATGACAATTGAGGATAAAACTTTACTTATGAATATCGACGACCATTTTGATGAAAGTATTAAATTAGCGCAGGAACTTTTTTTTAAGGGCTCAATTTTTATATATCCAACTGATACAATTTATGGTTTTGGAGGTAATCCATTTAATGAGGAATCGATTAAGAAAATAAGCGAAGTAAAAGGTAAAACAAATTGGCGCAGATATATTTTTTTAATTTCTGATATTGAAGTTTTAAAAAACTACACTGAAATAAATTCTGAAAAGTATTTGGATTTTTTATTATCAATTTGGCCTAATCCCGTTTCGGTGATACTGAAATTAAACGATCGTTACCAGGAAATTCTTCAAATGGAAACTGCAGCATTCAGAATTCCGAATCATAGATTTTGTATCAAATTACTTAGCGAATTGAAAATGCCATTAATTTCTACAAGTGTAAATAGAACAGGTAGTGAGCCGTTAAATGATCCGTCAATGATTATGCAGGAATTTTCAAATGAAGTTGATGCAATATTTTATTCAAAAACTAAATCTTTTGTAGAAGCATCAACAGTTATTGATTTAAGTGGTGACCATCCAAATTATATTAGAGAAGGCAGAATAAAATTTGTAGATTTAATGAAAAAGCTATCTTAAATTTATTTTAAAAAATCGAATCCATTATGATAAATTTTAAAAAAATAAAAAATATTTCAGTACTCTTTGTTCCTGAAGAAACATCACGAAAACCAAAATCATATAAAATATCAATTCAAAAATTATTTTTAATCCTTGCCTTGTACAGTTTTGCACTTTTTATGCTTGGATTTTACATCATCAGTTTTACACCTTTAAGCGAAACATTATTTCCATATAGTCTTCGATTAAGTGACTCTGACAAAAAGAAGATTGAAGTTCTGGATAACAAAGTATTAATTTTAGCTAAAGAGATAGAATCGTTAAAATCTGTAAATAAAAGATTAAAATTTGCAATTATGCTTGGTGATTCAACTTTATTTGATGAAAAGGAAATTCAAAAAGATACAGTTAAAGGCAAATCACCTTATGAAGGAAATTTGTTTGGGGTTGTAATTAAATTATTTAATGATATTTTTTACCGACAAAATGAAACTCTTACTTTCATAAGACCTGCAGAAGGATTTATCAGTCAAAAATTCAATCCGGAGCGTGGGCATTTTGGTGTTGATTTTGCGATGAAAGAAAATAACCCGATTTTCTCTTCCGCCAGCGGATATGTTCTTTTTGCTGGTTATACTACCGATTATGGATATAGTATTATAGTTAGTCATGGTGACAATTATATTACAAAATACAAACATTGTGCATCGTTACTTAAAAAAGAAGGGGAAGTTGTTTTGCAAGGAGAATTGATTGCGCTCAGCGGTAATTCCGGCACAGAATCCTCTGGCCCGCATCTTCATTTTGAAATTTGGAAAGATGGTAAACCTATTAATCCATTAGATGTTTTAATAAATAATTAGGAGTATCTTTTGAAAATCAAATCAAACGGGAGTTCTATGGAAGAAGTAACAATTATCAGCAGTGGTGTTGTGATCGAAGGAAAAGTATCCAGTAATGGAAACGTTCGTGTTGATGGAACAGTTAAGGGAGATATAACTGCTCAAGGAAATTTAACTGTCGGAGAACACGGAACCATTCAAGGTCAGCTAACCGGTGATGTTATATCTATTGGCGGAAAAGTTGAAGGAACTGTAAATGCAAAAGAAAAACTTGTTTTAGAATCTAAAGCCATTCTAAAAGGAGATTTGATAACAAAAATTCTTGTGGTTGAAGCAGGTGCTATGTTTGAAGGAAAAAGTGCTATGGGAAACCAACCCAATTACAAACCTGTTAATAAAACGGAGTAATCTTGCATCCTAAACCAAAAGAGGATTCAGGGCTTGCAAATTCATTTCACGACGCTGCCCCTTATCTTGGTTTAGGGCTACAATTAGCAGTTACAATTGTTGTGATGGTTTTGATCGGTGATTGGTTGGATTCAAAATTTAACTGCAATCATATTTTTACACTAATATTTGGTTTTGTTGGAATTGGTGTCGGAATGTATAACCTGATCAAAACCGTTTACGATTTGGAAAAAAAGAAAAAAGATGAAGATTAAGATTAATTACTTCTTTATCATCTTGCCTTTTTTGTTCCTTTTTGGATTGCTTGTTTTTCATTTTGAGGGAAGCTTAGAAACAGCAACTTTTAATTCCTTATTATACGGTTTTATCATATCTACAATAAACATTTTATTGGGCACAATTTTCATAAGGTTAGGGCTGGATAAAAGTGATCAGATTTTTCTTATTGTTGTATTTGGGGGCTTAATTTTAAGGTTATTTATTGTTTTATCACTCATTATCATAACTCTAAAATTCTTGTTTGTTAGGCTCGATTCGTTTATCTTTACAACCTTTATTTTCTATTTCTACTATATCATAGTAGAGATTTACATTCTATCACAAAAAAAGAATATTAAAATCAAGTCTAATAATGATTGATTCAACATCAAAAGTGATTGCAGATAGCCTTAGAGCAGTACAAACTGAAAAAGGCACGGATTGGATTCTCCATCATGTAATGGATGGAAATTATCTTGATTTTAGCCCTTTTTTTAAGATTTATTTACCACATCTCCAACTTTTTGGGTTGGATATATCTATAACCAAGCAAGTTTTTTTTATGTGGTTGGGTGCAATCTTACTTACAGCAGTAATGGTTAGTGTTGCAAGATCATATAAGAAATCCCTGGTACCAAAGGGATTTTATAATTTTTGGGAAATATTTGTAATATTTGTTCGTGATGAAATTGCAAAACCGACTATCGGAAAAGGGTATGAAAGGTTTTTGCCTTATCTACTAACAGCGTTTTTTTTCATACTATTTGGAAACTTTTTGGGATTAATTCCATTTTCTGCAACATTTACAAGTAATATCGCTGTTACTGCAACGTTGGCTACCTTTTCTTTTTTGGTGATTCAATTGGGTGGAATGAAAACTAATGGACCATTTGGTTACTTTAAAGGATTAATTCCTCATGGGGTCCCAGTGTTATTGATACCGATTATGATAATTGTTGAGTTTTTGGGGTTATTCACAAAACCTTTTGCCTTGGCAATTCGTCTTTTTGCAAATATGACAGCCGGACATATTGTTATTTATGCCTTAATTAGTTTGATTTTTGTGATGCATAATATTTTGTGGGCAGGTTTAGCTATCCCAATTGCTTTATTCATATACTTACTTGAGATTTTAGTTGCTTTATTACAGGCTTATATTTTTACAATACTGTCTTCTTTATTTATAGGGATGGCAGTTCATCAAGATCATTAATAAAACAAAAAATAATAATTCTAAATTAAAGGAGAAGATTAATGGACTTTGCATATTTAGCTGCCGGAATTGGCGCGGGTATAACAATAATTGGCGGTGGTTTAGGTATTGGTAAGTTAGCTGCTGCTGCAATGGATGCGAGTGGAAGACAACCTGAAGCTGCTGGCGCAATCAGAACATCTATGATTATTGCGGCTGCTTTAATTGAAGGTATTTCGCTGTTTTCATTAGTTATTTGTTTTATTTTAGCTGGCAAATAATAAATTACTTACCTTATTTAGCTAAATATTTTTCCAAATCTTCAGTACCGTATTTAATAATCTTTGGGAAAATAGAATTTGATTCCGATAAATTGAAACGGAATAACAATTAATGTTCTTTTAATTTTGTGTATAAGGTTAGTCAGTTAGTTAAGATGAAGTATTTATAAATACTTCTGTATCATAAATTAAAATTTATTATATGATTATGATCGCAAATTTATCATTTGCTTTTATTGCTTTGGTTGCTTCAGAAACGGAAGGCGGCGGCGGAAGCTTACTCTCGGTTAATGGCGGGTTAGCTTTTTGGACCACTTTAACCTTTATTTTGCTTTTGTGGGTACTTAAGAGATTTGCCTGGAAGCCAATTCTAAGTGCACTTAAACAAAGGGAAGATGCAATTAAAGATTCGCTTGAACAAGCTGAAAAAGCAAAAGAAGATGCAAAAAAGATTTTATCTGAAAATCAAAATAGTCTTGCTAAAGCTGATGAAGAATCCAAAAAGATAATTGAGCAAAGTAAATTGTTTGCTGAAAGTCTTAAAGAGAAAATGATTAACGAAAGCAAACAGCAGGCAAAAAAATTGATTGAAGAAGCGTCTGCAGAAATTGATAGAAAGAAAAATGCAGCATTTGATGAACTTAAAAATCAAATTGCCGAGATTTCCGTTAAAGCTGCTGAAAAGATTTTAAGAGAAAATCTTGATGTCCAAAAAAATAAAAAAATAGTTGATGAATATATAAGCGATATTTCTAAGAATTAATTATGGCCGACTCAAAAGTTGCAATAAGATACGCTTCTTCGTTCCTCGATACTGCTATTGAGAAAAATTTAGTTGATGAAATCTCAACTGACTTTGAGTTTATCTATAACTCACTTAATAAAAGTTCAGATTTGAAAAGAGCTTTAAAAAGCCCGATCATTAAAAATGAAACCAAACAATCTATCTTTGCAGCAATCTTTAAAGATAAAATTAGTAACGAATCTTTTTCTTATCTGAATTTTATTATAAGTAAAGGACGTGAGAATATTCTCTCGGAAATATTGGAAAAGTTTTTTTATATAAGAGATGAATACTTAGGTGTTGCAAATGTTCAAATTACATCGGCGTTTGATCTGACTTCAGATCAAAAATTACAGATGCAGCAAAAGTTTGAATCATTTCTTAATAAAAAAATAAAATTAACTTATGCCCTTGATGAAAAGATGATCGGTGGCTTTATTGCTAAGGTTGGTGATACTGTTTATAATGCTTCCGTTTTAAATCAATTAGAATTATTAAAAAAACAATTTTTACACAGTAGTGTATCTTTAAATTAGATATAGAGAATTTATAAAGGAATTTACAAATGGCAGAAGTTAGACCTGATGAAATATCTGCAATATTAAGAAAACAACTTTCAGGATTTGAGAGTGAAATAGATATTTACGATGTAGGAACCGTTTTACAGGTTGGGGATGGTATTGCCACTGTTTATGGTCTTTCGCAAGTAATGGCAAGTGAGCTTGTAGAATTTCCTAATGATGTTTTTGGAATGGTTCTTAATCTTGAAGAAGATAGTGTTGGTTGCGTGTTGTTTGGCGACTCAAGCCTTATTAAAGAAGGTGATAAAGTTAAAAGAACAAAACGAGTAACATCAATGCCTGTTGGTGATGCTATGCTTGGTCGTGTTATTACACCACTTGGTGTTCCAATTGATGGTAAAGGACCAATTAACACAACAGAATTTCTTCCTGTAGAAAGAAAAGCGCTTGGAGTTATTCAGAGACAACCTGTAAAAGAACCGCTTCAGACCGGCATTGTAGCAGTTGATTCAATGATTCCTATTGGAAGAGGACAAAGAGAATTAATTATTGGTGATAGACAAACAGGTAAAACTGCCGTTGCTATTGATGCAATTATAAGTCAAAAGTTTACTCATACCGAAGAAGCAAAAGCATTAGGTATAAATCCGGTTTATTGTATTTATGTAGCTATCGGTCAAAAAGAATCTACTGTTGCACAGGTTGTTGCCAAGCTTAGAGAAAATGGTGCAATGGATTATACAACTGTAATTTCTGCTTCAGCATCCGAACCTGCACCGTTACAATTTATTGCTCCATATTCCGGAGCTACACTTGGAGAATTTTTCAGAGATAATGGAAAGCATTCACTTTGTATTTATGATGATTTATCAAAACAAGCACAGGCTTATAGAGAATTATCTTTATTGTTACGAAGACCACCTGGACGTGAAGCTTATCCTGGTGATGTGTTTTATCTTCACTCAAGATTGCTTGAAAGAGCATCAAAACTTAGCGATGAATTAGGTGGTGGAAGTTTGACTGCACTGCCAATTATTGAAACCCAGCAGGGAGATGTATCAGCATATATTCCTACAAACGTTATTTCAATTACTGATGGACAGATTTATTTGGAATCTAACTTATTTAATGCTGGTGTTCGACCGGCTATTAACGTTGGTATTTCGGTTTCTCGTGTTGGTGGAAATGCACAGATTAAAGCGATGAAAAAAGTTGCAGGAAGTTTGAAACTGGATCTTGCACAATATAGAGAACTTGAAGCTTTTGCCAAGTTTGGATCTGACCTTGATAAATCTGCACAAAGGACAATTGCAAAAGGTGCAAGATTAGTTGAGCTATTAAAACAAGGACAATACGCACCGGTTCCTGTTGAAAGACAAGTGGTTAGTATCTATTATGGAACTAAAGGCTTTTTGGATGATATTTCGATTGCAGATGTTAAAAGATTTGAAAAAGAAGTTTTAGAATTTATTGAAGTGAAGTATAATCAAATCTTTGAGTCTATTAAAAAGGATAAAGATATCTCTAAAGAAACTGAAGAATTATTAAAAAAAGCCGGACAGGAATTTCTTTCCGTATTTAAAAAGAATGTATAAAATTTAATCAGTTATAAATGGCTACTTTAAGAGACATAAAGCGCAGAATTATTGGAGTAAAAAGCACTCAGCAGATTACGAAAGCCATGAAGATGGTTGCAGCTTCAAAATTAAGAAGAGCAACTGAAAATGTTTTAAATGCTCGTCCGTATGCAAAACGGATTTCAGTTCTTTTATCGCATCTTGTAACTGAAGAGGATCTAGCTTCAAATTCATTGCTCTTTGAAAGAAAAATAAATAACGTGGCTGTCGTCATTGTTTCTGCAGATAGAGGACTATGTGGCGGTTTTAACACAAACATTATTAAAGAAGCTGCCAGATATGTTAATGAAGATCTTAGAGGCAATGGAATAGATCATCTGCTTTTTTGTATTGGTAAAAAAAGCACAGATCACTTTACGAAAAGAAATTTCAATATTGGCAAAACTTATCCCGGAATATTTTCATCTCTTAATTATACTACTGCCCAGCAAATTGTAGATGAATTACTTATCAAAATATTATGATGGAACAGTTGATAAGGTAATTGTAATATTTAATGAATTTAAATCGATTATTCAGCAAAAAATTGTAGTTGAACAATTTTTACCAATTCCAATTAATAGTGATTTAAAGAATAATAAAGTTGTTGATCATAATTATATTTATGAACCCGACCAGAAATCGATATTTGATTATTTGATTCCTAAACATTTAAAAGGACAAATGTGGAGAATGCTGCTGGAATCAAATGCAGCTGAATTTGCAGCAAGAATGACTGCAATGGATAATGCCACTACAAATGCCAAGGAATTAATCAGAACATTAAATCTTACCTACAACAAGGAAAGACAGGCTGCCATTACAAAAGAGATACTTGAAATTGTATCCGGTGCAAACGCTCTGCGCGAAGGTTAATTTAGGTTAAGAAAATTTTAATTATCAGAAGTTATGTTTGAAGATTTATCTCTAAAATTAGAAACCGCCCTTAAAAAAGTTACCGGACAGGGACGACTGACTGAGAATAATATCTCGGATACGCTGAGGGAAATCAGAAGGATTCTTCTTGATGCTGATGTTAATTATAAAGTAGCTAAAGACTTTATTGAAAATGTAAAAATTAGAGCACTGGGTAAAGAAGTAATCGCTTCAATATCGCCCGGGCAGCTAATCACAAAAATTATCAATGATGAGCTGATTGTTTTACTCGGTGGTGGGCAGCAGGATCTACAGATAAATGCATCCGGTATCACTACTATTATGGTTGTCGGATTGCAAGGTTCAGGCAAAACTACTTTTTGTGGTAAACTTGCAAAAAAGTTAAAAGATCAAAAAAGAAGAGTGCTATTAGTTGCTGCTGATGTTTACAGACCTGCAGCTATTGAACAATTAAAACTTCTCGGGAATCAGATTGAAGTTGAAGTTTTTTCGTTGGAAGAGCGAGACGCCAGAAAAGTTGCGACCGAAGCTTTAAATTTTGCAAAAGAGAAAAACTATAATACTTTGATACTGGATACGGCAGGTAGATTGCACGTTGACGAAGAGATGATGAAGGAAGTTCTGGATCTTAAAGGCATCTTAAATCCAACTGAAAGTTTATTTGTTGTTGATTCTATGACAGGGCAGGATGCTGTAAACTCTGCAAAAGCTTTTAATGAAACAGTAAATTTTGATGGCATTGTACTTACTAAATTAGATGGTGATTCAAGAGGAGGGGCAGCATTATCAATTCGTTCTGTTGTCGGAAAACCAATAAAATTTATTAGTAATGGTGAAAAATTAGAGGCTCTTGAAATATTTTATCCTGAACGATTAGCCTCTCGAATTTTAGGGAAAGGGGACGTAATTTCCTTAGTTGAGAAGGCTCAGGCTTCTTTTGATGAGTTTGAAACAGAAAAGCTGGAAGAAAAACTTAGGAAAAATAAATTTGATTTTGACGATTTTCTTAAGCAAATTAAACTCATAAAGAAAATGGGTTCTTTGTCATCCTTACTTGGAATGATTCCTGGTCTTAGTGCACAGATAAAAAATGCACCAATTGATGACAAAGCGTTAGTAAAAGTTGAAGCGATTATTAACTCGATGACAAAAGAAGAGAGAAGTGCTCCAAAGGTTTTAAATGGCAATCGCCGTAAAAGAATTGCAAGAGGCAGCGGCACGTCAATTCAAGATGTTAATCGTTTGATTAAGCAATTTGGTGATATGCAAAGAATGATGAGCAATATTAGTAAAAAAGGATTTCAGGGTTCTATGAAAAATTTTAAATTTAATTGAATAATTGAGAAAATATCCGGAGGTTAAAAGTTGGCTGTAAAGTTAAGATTAAAACGAATGGGAAAGAAAAAACAACCCATTTATAAAATTGTTGCCGCAGATTCTCGATCCCCAAGAGATGGGAAGTTTTTAGAAGCTGTGGGAGTTTATAACCCTTTAACAAATCCTCATACGATTGAGTTAAAGGAAGAAAGAGTAAATTACTGGTTAGATAATGGTGCCCAACCAACTGATACAGTAAAAAGCTTATTCAATCAGAAGGGACTCAATTTAAAAAGAGACCTCGTTAAACGAAAATTCTCTGAAGAAAAAATTGAAGCTGAATTAAAAACCTGGCAGGGCAAGAAAGAAGCTTCGTTGCAAAAAAAATCTGAAAAGAAAAAAATATCAGCAAAGCAGAAAGCAAAAGCCCAACAAGAAACTGCTGAAGGAACTTCTGCAAGCTAATTTTTTTATTGATCTTAATGGAGGTACAGCAGAAGTTACGGGTGCTGCTTCTGAGTTAGATGCTAATAGAAAATCGCTTTAAGTTTTCCTTTAGATACTGTACTTAACTACTTATTTACCCGGATTCATTTTAGGAGGCTTATAATGATGAAAGAATTTGTAGAATTTATTGCTAAGTATCTGGTTGATCATCCAGAAGGTGTTGCGGTTAATGAAAGTATCAACGAAGAAAAAAAATATGTACTTTCATTACGCGTTCAATCTGATGATATAGGTAAAGTGATTGGTAAGCAGGGAAAAACAGCTCAGGCAATGCGTACACTTCTTACTGCTATTGCTGCCAAAGAAGGTAAAAGAGCAATATTAGAGATTGAAGATTAAAGGTTAGCGATTTTTTAATTGGATGATTTTTATTTCATTGCTCAAATTATCTCAACTGGTAAGGATGGTTTTGTAAAAATCCATTCTTCGATAGATATTGCCGAAAATTTTTTCCAATTAAATAATGAAGTTTATCTTGATTATTGGGGCAAAAAGAAAAAGTTTATTGTTGAAGAATCAATTAAAGTTAAAAATTCGTTTTTCCTTAAGTTTGTAAATTTTGATGATGAGAGAGATTCGCTCGTTTTAATCCGGCGAAAGATTTTTGTTCTGAAGAAAAATTTTGATTTACTTCCTATTGAAAATTTTATTAAGACTGATTTGCTGGGATGCCATGTTTTTAGGGATGATGTTTTGATTGGAACTGTTAATGATATATTTAGCGCTCCGGCAAATGATGTTATAGAAATATTAAAACTTGATGGAAAAGAAATTCTTATCCCTTTTGTTGATGTTTTTTTTGAAATAATGGATGTTAAGAATAAAAAATTAATTCTTAAACCAAATGCGGGTTATTACGATGATGAGGATTGATATTATTTCTGCAGTCCCGGAGCTGTTGATTAGTCCTCTCAATACAAGTATCTTAAAAAGAGCCCAGGAAAAGAATAAAGTAAAAATTCGGATCAATAATTTGCGGGATTATGCTTTTAATAAACATAAGCAAATTGATGATAAACCTTTTGGCGGTGGGGCAGGGATGGTGCTTAAACCAGAACCGTTCTTTGAGTGTATTGAAAAACTGCAGAGTGAAAGAAAGTATGATCATATTATTTTTACAACACCAAAAGGTAAAATTTTTGATCAGAAAGATGCCAACAGGCTTTCTCTTTCAAATAATATTTTGATAATTGCAGGTCATTACAAAGAAATTGACGACCGGGTTCGTGAACATTTTGCTACTGACGAAATATCAATAGGCAATTTTGTTTTAACCGGAGGAGAACTTCCCGCACTAATTATTGTTGATGCAATAGTTAGGGTAATACCGGGAGTGCTGAATGATAGTGAAGCAGCTTTAAACGATTCTTTTCAGGATGGTCAAGTAATTGAAGCTCCTTACTATACAAGACCTGCGGAATATAAGGGAATGAAGGTTCCTGATGTATTACTTTCGGGTAATGAAAAAGAAATTAAAAAATGGAAACAAGAACAATCAAAAATCTTAACTGAAAAGTGGAGAAATTATAATAATTAGTGGAGTATATATGATTGATATAAATAAAATAGCGCCGGATCAAATTAAAACTGATATCCCTAAATTTAATCCGGGTGATCACATTCGCGTTCAAGTAAGAGTAATTGAAGGTGATAAAGAAAGATTACAGTCTTTTGAAGGTGACGTTATTAGTGTTCGTGGAGCTGGTCTAAATAAAACTTTTACCGTAAGAAAGATGTCAAGCGGTGTTGGTGTCGAAAGAATTTTCCCGTTTAACTCACCTAAAATTGCAAAAATTGAAGTTCTTAAAGAAGGTGATGTTAGACGAGCAAAACTATTTTATCTCAGAAGTCTTTCTGGTAAGGCTGCAAGGATTAAAAGCAAAAAGGTTTAATCTTAAATTTGTTTAAGCCGCCATAATAAGCGGCTTTTTTATTTTATGAAAACAAGAATCATTACACCAAAAAATATTTTTTCAAAAATATTTCTTTCAGAACTTGATCTATCCGACAATTATCAGATTGAACAACAACCTGCCTCGCTCATATCTAAAAAATTAGCTGAAGATAAGAACGCAATCGGGCTTATACCAACAATGGATTTGTTAGCATCAAAAGAATTATTTGTTTCTTCAGAGATAGGTGTTTCATTTAATGCTCTTCTTTCAAACTCGTATATTCACTTTAAAGATGGGCAGGAAACAATTGAAGAAATATTTTTGAAAGGTGATGTTTCTTCAAATGAAATAATACTTACTAAAATATTATTTAAAGAATTTTATGATATAGATGTTAAACCAACATTGGTTAAAAATGCTGCATCTCATCAAGAAGATAATCTGTTAATCGTAGGTGATGAGAATTATGAGCACCAACTTTTTCTGAATGGATTAAGTTTTGCAGAGGAAGTTATTGAATTGATTAGTGCCCCTTATGTTAATTTTGCTCTCGCAAGTTCAACTGATAGTGTTATTAAAAGTTTTGCCAAGAAGTATAAAACTGATTTTCAAAATGGGCATACGGAGAAATATGAAGAACTATTAAAAGGGCTCCCATCTACATCATTGGATTTTATTACAGTCAACATCCAGCACATAGTTTTTGATTTTGAGGAGCAGGATTTGGAAGGGATAAAAACACTTCTACAAATGCCGTATTATCACGGTATAATTAAAGATTTAATTGAAATTAAGTTTGTGTAAACTTAATCTGCTTCAATAAATATTTTAATAAATAATAAAAAATCGCTGGATTTTAAGTGCTATTCTATATTAGACAAAGTACTCGTCTTTAAATAATTTACAAACTGATTCCGTTTTGCAATCACTTCATTATGAGTAAGATCCGTATGTATAAATATTAGCCGATTTTTTCTCAAGTCACGCAACGTAAGTTCTGATTCTTCAACTTTATAATATGGGATTTTACGATCTGCTAAAAACTTAACTAAATTTTCTGTTTCACTTTTTGTTCCGCCATTATCAGTATAAATATCGATGAATCTTCCCTTAAAATACTCAATCCAGTGTGTAAACTTTTCTGTTTGACCGTAAAGTGCATCAAATAAAATTACATCGGAAATGTTTGGTGTTAAACCGCCGTGCATTAAGCAAAAAGAAATTACGCGGTAAGCGCCGCTGTGTCCTGCTAAAATAATGTTTCCAACTTTTGTGGATTTTAATTTGCCATTTTCTTTTAGATACTTTAACACATCATCAATCAAGTTTTTCAAACCATCTTTTTCTTCTAACTTCCCGCCATAAGAATCCGGTGAATTTTTTGGACCTTCCGGAAAAACAAATACAGCATTTTCATTGCTTTCACAAAATTGCTCAATTAGTTTATACTGAGCACAAGCACTATCAATGCTATTATTCCATCCGTGGAAGTAAACCACAAGATTTATTTTTCCTACTGGCTTAAATCCTTTGGGAATAAAAATTGCCACACTGCTATCATTATAATGTTCTTGAGCAGAATACGTTTTCCCATCATAATTGTGTCCGTTCATTCGTTTGAAATGTGGGAATGGTGCAGATGAGAATTGCGGAACAAACATCTCACCAAGATGCTGATATCTTTCTGTAAGTGGTTGTGAGAATGACAATCCTGCTAAGGATAAAAAAACACAAATAACCAGAGTAAAAATATTTTTCATTTTCTCTTCTTATATTCTTTGTTGTCACCACCTAATTGGCGGAAATGTATTTTATTTTTTCTTACTCAAAGCACAGTCATGAAGAGATTCGTGACTGTGCTTAAGAGTAAAATCTAAATCTCCACGTGACTAACACTAATTACATTTGTATTTTCACTTATCTTCTTAAGCATTTCTGCAGTAGCTGCGTTCTGTAATTTCATTGTACAGCAGGCTGCAATTCCACCTTCAAAAATAATATTTTCAATTTCTTCAATGTTTATGCTTCCGCCTCTTATAACATCAAGTACAGTTGCAAGTACACCGGGTTTATCATAATGCTTAACAACAAGCTGATAGTGTGCATCTGTTATTTTTGCTCTGTTAACCCAGTGGTCTATTACACCGCTGTGTACAAATTTCTTTATTATGTTTACAGTTTCTTCAGCCACTGCATCCTGTGCCTGTTCTGTTGAAGCCCCGATATGGTGTGTAACATAAATATTAGGATTGTTCATCAGGTTGGATGAAACTTCTCCGGATTTCCCTTCAGGTTCACCTTTAAATACATCACAGGCATATCGAATATTTTTTTCTTTAATTGCTGCAAGCAGGTCTTCTTCAACAATTACATCCTGGCGTGAAGTGTTAATCAGATAAGCTCCATTTTTCATGTGACTGAACATTTGTTTGTTAAATAAACCTTTTGTTTGAGGAGTGGCAGGAAGATGAATTGTAACAATATCACACAAAGGAAGCAGCTGATCCATTTCACTAAAATCCTTTATCTGTACGCCTTCAATTCTTGTAATGTCTTTTCCATAAACATTCATTTCAAAAGCAAGAGCACGTCGTGCTACTTCTTTACCGATATTTCCTACGCCAATGAGTCCAAGTGTTTTACCTTTTAATCCTTTACCTTTAGAATATTTATCTTTGTTCCAGACACCTTTATTAAAATCAGAAACATTATCCGGAATAAACCGATCAAGAGAAATCATTAAACCGATTGCAAGTTCTGCAACTGCAACAGCATTCATACCGGGACAGTTAGTTACGTAAATTCCTTTTTTATTTGCTGCTGCAATATTGATGTTATTTACACCGGAACCAGCGCGAATAATTAGATTAAGTTTTTTGCTGTTGTTAATAGTCTCTTCATTTACAATTGTAGAACGAACAACAACAATATCAACATCTTTTGCTGCTTCAGGAAGATCTTTCTCTCCAAGTTTTGGATT
Organism: uncultured Ignavibacteriaceae bacterium; assembly: GCA_963809415.1. GTDB lineage: Bacteria > Bacteroidota > Ignavibacteria > Ignavibacteriales > Ignavibacteriaceae > IGN3. The sequence goes on from CAWEJJ010000004.1 coordinate 556,022, forward strand.
GTAGATTACTTCAAGATCAAGATCCTTCATTTGCTGGATATATTTATCCGGGAATTTATCTGCTACTAATACTTTAAGTTTCATTTTAACCTCTTTGATATAATTTTGTTCAGTTTATGCTGAACTTGTTTTTGCATCTTAATTTTTTAATTACTGAACTCCGATCCGATTCATGTGTTGACCACAATATATTTACTATGGCTTACCTGGAAACGAATCAACGAATTTAACTTTAAGATCGGGAAAGGATTCTACAATCTTAATCTTGACATCAGGGAAAGAATCAACAATTTGCCACTCACCGCAATCATCCGGAAATGAATTTACAAGTTTAACTTTAAGATCAGGAAATGAATCCACTATCTGAACTTTAATATCCGGGAATGATTCTACAAATTTAACTTTGCCGTAAAGCGGAAAATCTTTGTACCTGCAGGTTTTGAAATCAATTTTATCTTTGTCTTGAGAGAAAGAAAAACCACTAAAAAATAAAAGGATAAAAATAATTAATGTCATTTCAAACGAGGAGAGAAATCTGCTGATTGATTTTGGGATCAGATTTCTCAGTCGAGGACTCCTTCGAAATGACATTTTCACGTCAAACATATTCATCATTTTATTTAATTTTAATAGATTGCTTCGTTCAAAGACTTACCCGCAATGACTTCTACTTTAAGCATCGGAATTTTAATATTCCATTTCTTTGCATTATTTATTGCTTGTTCATAACCAGCGTCGGCATGCCGAATAATTCCAGTGCCGGGGTCATAAGTTAAAACTCTTTCTAATCTTTCTTCAGCTTCCTTTGTACCATCAGCAACTATAACCATTCCGGCGTGGATTGATTTCCCAATTCCAACTCCGCCGCCATGATGCACAGAAACCCAGCTTGCACCGCCGATTGCATTTAATAGCGCATTAAGGATTGGCCAATCGGCAATTGCGTCACTTCCATCAATCATGCCTTCTGTTTCTCTGTTTGGAGAAGCAACCGAACCACAATCAAGATGATCTCTTCCGATTACGATGGGTGCTTTCACTTTTCCATCCGCAACAAGCTTATTGAAAATCTTTCCCATCTTAGCACGCTCACCATAACCAAGCCAGCAAATACGCGCAGGTAATCCTTGAAAATGAACTTTCTTTTGAGCCATATCAATCCAGTTAAGCAATTGTTTGTTTTCCGGAAAAGCATCTCGTATAGCCTGATCAGTAACATAAATATCATTTGGATCACCGCTAAGCGCAGCCCAGCGGAATGGACCTTTGCCATCACAGAAAAGCGGGCGAATAAATTCCGGAACGAATCCGGGAATATCAAATGAATTAGCTAATCCATTTTCTTTTGCTTCACCGCGAATATTATTTCCATAATCAAAAACTATTGATCCTCGCTTTTGGAATTCTAACATTGCTTCAACATGCTTTACAACTGTTTTGCGCGCGAGTGAAATATATTTTTCAGGATTTGATTTTCTTAATTCAAGTGCTTCTTCAAAACTCATTCCCATTGGAACATAACCATTTAACATATCGTGCGCAGAAGTTTGATCGGTTACAATATCGGGAACAATTCCACGTTTTAAAATTTCGTGATGAACTTCTCCGGCGTTTCCAACCAGACCCACAGAAATTGCTTCTCCTTTTTGTTTTGCATCCAGAACAATCTTTAATGCGTCATCAAGATTATCTGTGATAACATCTGTATAGCCGGTATCAATTCTTTTCTGGATTCTTGAACGGTCAACATCCACTCCAAGGAAAGCAGCACCGTTAAAAGTTGCTGCCAGTGGCTGAGCGCCGCCCATCCCGCCTAATCCGGCAGTTAAAACAAATTTACTTTTTAGCGATCCGCTAAAATATTTTTTGGCTGCCTCGGCAAATGTTTCATAAGTTCCTTGAAGAATACCTTGAGTCCCGATGTATATCCAGCTGCCGGCAGTCATTTGTCCATACATTGTTAAGCCTAACTCTTCCAACCTTCGGAATTCATCCCAGGTTGCCCAATCAGGTACAAGCATTGAGTTGGAAATAATTACTCGTGGTGCGTTAGTGTGTGTTTTAAAAATTCCAACTGGTTTGCCCGATTGAATTAACAATGTTTCATCATTTTCTAAATTTTTTAATGATTTGATTATCGCTTCATAAGATGCCCAATTACGTGCAGCTTTACCTCTTCCGCCATATACAATTAATTCTGCGGGATTTTCTGCAACATCCGGATGAAGATTATTCATTAGCATGCGCATTGCGGCTTCTTGTATCCAGCCTTTGCAGGATATTTCAGTTCCGGTTGGAGCAATTATAGTTTTTTCCTTAGTTATCATTACTAATCCTTAAAATGCCTTTCTAATAAACCATCATATTGTTTATAAAGCGATTTATACAGCCATTTTTTTAGAAACCAGCTTTTTTTCATTTCCTTTTTCATAAACTCAGAGTTCTGGGTTAATTGATGGGTTAATCTTATTTTTTCATCTTTAGTAAACTTAACGGTTTCATTGTCCTGTTTTAATTTTTCAATAACAGAATTAAATGCTTTCTCTTCGGCAAAAAATTTATTATCACCTGAAACTTGCTTTAAAGCTTGTTTACAAAAATTGATTAATAATTTTTTCTCGTTTTTATCGAAATCGAAATTATAATTAGCGAATAGTTTTTTCATTTTATCCTTTTACATTATTGAACGATAATATTTTGTCTCTCATTTTTTGATAACCTGGTTTTATTACATTATAGATGTAATACAGTCTTTCTTTATATGGAATAAAAGCTGATTTCATGGCGTTGATTGTAATCTTTTCAAAATCCTCAAAGTTTAGATTAAAGTATTGTATGGCAGTTAAAAATTCTTTGGTCATCGTAGTATCGCTCATCAAACGATCATCGGTATTAAGTGTTACACGAAATTTTTCTTTATATAAAATTCCAAATGGATGATTTTCTAATTTATCCACCGCACCGGTATGTAAATTTGAGAGAAGACAAATTTCCAACGGAATTCTTTTATCCAAAACGTACTGTGCAAGCTCGCCGAACTTTACCACGTTTCCATTTGAATCAAAAACAATATCTTCAAGTAATCTTGTTGCATGCCCTATTCTGTGAGCCCCGCACCATTGAATTGCCTGCCAGATTGAATCTTTACCAAAGGCTTCGCCGGCATGAATTGTAATGTTAAAGTTAGCTCTTTGAATATATTGAAATGCCTCGATGTGTTTTTTAGGTGGATATCCGCCTTCTTCACCGGCAAGATCAAATCCAACAACTCCATCATTTCTAAAATTTACCGCAAGCTCTGCAATATCAACAGTATCTTTCATATTGCGCATACCGCAAAGTATTAAACCGTAACCAACACCAAAATCTTTTTTGCCTCGTTCCAATCCTGCAAGCACTGCATTAACAGAATCTTCATAATACAAACCTTTAGCTCTATGAAAAACCGGAGCAAATCTCGTTTCAACGTATACGACTCCGTCATTTTGCATGTCTTCCATCATTTCATAGGCAACACGTTCTAAACCTTCTTTTGTCTGCATTACTGCGGTGGTATGTTCAAATCCTTGTAAATATTCAACTAAATTCCCTTTGTTAGCCCCGCGATGAAACCATTCGCCTAATTCTTTTGGATCTTTGGTGGGTAACTTTTTGTAATCAAGCTCATCAGCAAGTTCAATAATTGTTTGAGGACGAAGACCACCATCAAGATGATCGTGAAGGAGTACTTTAGGGATGGTTTTAATAATTTGTTCGGTATTCACAAAAAACCTCTTTTTTGCTATCAAAAATATCCTTTTAGGGCAGTAAAATCAATTTGAGAAATATTTAAACACTAAATATTTAGTGTAGATTTTTTAAGAATAATTGTATCTTTGTATTGTAGAAAATGAATTTATCACGAAATCAAAATATTAAATCATAGATTACATCGGAGTAAAAATGAAAAATTCAAAATTGTTCATCGCTGTGTTTTTAGTCTTAGGCATGATGTTTATGGGATATCAGTGCGGCTCAACAGAAATTACCAGTGCTAAACTATACATTCAACAAAAGAATTATGATAAAGCTATCGAAGTTTTGCAGAAGGAAATTACTAAGAACCCGAAGAGCGATGAGGGCTATTATTTATTAGGTTACGTTTATGGAGAACAGAATAAATTCCCGGAAATGGTTTCCGCATACAATAAATCACTTGATATTAGTAAAACATTTGAAAAAAATATTGATGATTCAAAAAAATATTTTTGGGCACAGGCATTCAATCGTGGTGTAACCCTATATCAAAAAGGTGTTAAATCAACTGACAAGGATAGTGCGAAAGTATTTTATGATAAATCAATTGCAGATTTTGAATCTGCTATTATGATTGAACCTGATTCTGCATATACATATAAAAATCTTGCGTTTGTTCATTTAAGCAAAGGGGACAACAATGCTGCAATTGAACCGTTAACCAAGCTTATCGAAAAAGATAAAGGTGTTGATGGATATAAGTTTTTAGGTGAAATTTATTATGCAAACGGAACAGACCTCAAAAGTCAGGGAGATACTGCAGCAGCACAAGTTGAGTATAATAAAGCAATTGATATTTTACAAAAAGGGCTGGAACTTTATCCAAATGATTCAGATATATTATTAACTTTATCTAATGCTTATATCGGTGCAAATCGTACTAACGAAGCAATTGAACCTTTCAAAAGGGGTGTTGCAGCTGAACCTGAAAACAAATATTACAGGTATAATTATGGAGTGCTTCTTTTAGGTATTAATGATTATGAAGGAGCTGAACAGCAATTTAAGAAAGCTATTGAAATAGATCCGGATTATGAAAATGCAATTTATAACCTTGGCGTAACCTATATTAAATGGGGTAATTATCTTAACAAAAAAGCTGATGCTGAAGGTAAAATTAGCGATGATTATAAAACAAAATATCAGGCAGCATTACCTTATTTGGAAAGAGCCGTTCAGATGAAAGATGCAACTTCACAAACATGGGAATTTTTGGGAAGGATTTACTCTGTACTTGGTATGAATGCTGACGCTGATAAAGCTTTCAAAAAAGCTGATGAAATGAGACAAAAATAATTATGGACTCTAATAAACAACCACAAGGACAGCAAATAAATATCGAGCTTGGCGAAAAAGAAGCTGAAGGAATTTATTCAAATCTTGCGATTATTTCACATTCGCCGGCTGAGTTTATTATTGATTTCACAAGAATTGTCCCCGGTGTACCAAAGGCAAAAGTTCATGCGCGTATTATTACTACTCCGCAGCATGCAAAAATGCTAATGAAAGCTTTGAAAGATAATATCGAAAAGTTTGAAGCTAAATTTGGTGAGATTAATATTGATGCTACCCCAAACCAACACTTTGGATTTGTACCACCCAAAAGTGGTGAAAAGGTTAACTAAGTAATATATTTCTTTTTAAAAAACCGGTTCAGAAATGTACCGGTTTTTTTATTGTCTTGCACGCCATAGATTATAAACCGCTGCAATCATAAAAATAAAATTGGCTAACCAGGCTGTAATCAGCGGATTTAATGCACCATTTTTGCCAAATGCCTGACTGATTTTCATAAAGACTAAATATAAAAAAGTAACTAAAATATTTAACCCGATCTGTGCTGCAACTCCACCTTTTCTTTTATTTGCCGAAATAGGAAGACCAAAAAGAACAACTATCATACTTGTAACAGCAAATGCAATTCTTGAATGGTACTCAATCAATGTAGATGTAGGATCATTACCTGCCATTTCCTGAGATTTGATTAAATCCTTTAGTTCAACAAGATTCATTTCGGAGGGACGGGTTTGTTTTTTTAATAGATCGGCTGGTGAAAAGTTTAAATTTTTCAAATCCATTTTTTTGAAATAATAGGCAGATTGTTTATCCCCGTCAAAATTTCTTTTTATTCCGTTCTTGGCAACCCAGCTATGATTCAATGAATCGTATGATAAACTTACCGCATCAATCCTGGATGTCATTGTTTTAAGATCATTAGGATTAAATTCTTGTATGCTAACTCTGTTTGCAGTGTTAGTATTAGCATCAAAAAATGAAATACTTACAATTCTTGATTTTGAATCCTGGAAATAAATATTGCTTCCTGAAAAGCTCAGGTTTTTCTTTAAATATTGCTGTTCAATATTCAGCTTGGTTTTATTTGCCATAGGAACGACATAGCCGCTAAAATAAATTGAAAAAGCACTAATGAAAACTGTTGTAATAATGAACGGCAGCATAAATCTAAACTGGCTGACACCGCTGGCTTTTAAAGCTGTTAATTCGCTTAAGTTGGCTGCTTTACCGGCGGTAAACAATGCTGCAAATAAGACCGCAACTGGTGTAATTAATTTTATAATTTCAGGAGAAAAAACGATATAGTAATGAAGTACAATTAAGGCAGGTACATTCTGGTCAATAAAATCATCAAGATTTTCCATAGCATCTATTACAATAAAAAGTATTGTAAATGCCAGCAAACCAAAAAGTATGGTTAAAATAAACTGTTTGACGAGATACTTATCAATTATCTTCATCGTCCGCCGTAACTTCTTTTTGTCTGAATTGCTTTGGAATAAATTTTTTGAAAAAGTTAAACGAGATTGTTTTTACTTCTTTGTTAGTTTTAATTGTAAGTATAATTCCAACAATACCAAGTACAATATTGGCTGCCCACATTCCAATAAACGGAGAGAAGAATCCGCGTTCGGATAACTTTTCACCACCAATTAAAAAAGACCAGTAGATCAAAAAGAATAATAAACTAATACCTCCTGCAACACCAAATCCGCCTTTTCTAACCATTACTCCCAGCGGCGCCCCGATAAGAACGAATATTATGCAAGCTGCAGGTAATGCGAATTTTTTATTTATTTCAACATCATATTTTTCGATTTCCCGGTTTGTCCATTCAAGTCGGTTAAAATTAGACATTATTACATTCTTTGCGTTTCTTATTTTTTCAATTGATCTTAAATAAACTATATCTGAATTTTTATTTGGATTTTTATCCGGTGCATGATTCTTATAAGAACCATCAAGAAAAAAGTACTTGCTTGATTCATTCTTAAAAGTATTCTCCTGCAATTTTTGAATCTTCTTTAAACTATCGGTTATAAATTGCATATCTTCAACACTCATCTCTCTTTCACCCCGCGAAACTGGACCCGATTGTTGAAATGAAAACTGGTCAGCATTCATAGTTATGATATGTTTTTTAAATTCCAACTTTCTATACATACCTGTATTTTGAACATCTGATTCATGTATTTCACCGTTATAAAGATCCATAATCAATTTAGACTGGTCTTTGGAGAAAAATATTTTCCCTCTTTCTGCAGTAATAACATTAATCTTTGCCGGATTTGAATAATCATAAATAGTAATCTGGTACAGATCATTTGTTTTTTGATTAATTGCCCGAACCAATATTGCATAGTTTGAAACTTCCTGCGAAAAAAATCCGGGCTCAAGTGAAAGCGTTGGTTTAGTTCTGGAGATATCACCCATTAAAATTTTTGCCTGGTGATTTGCATCCGGCAGAACCTGGTTGTTAAACTGATATAAAAGAATAGCTACAATTATGCTTGCAAGAAAAGGGGGAATCATCATTTTGTACAAACTAATACCTGATGATTTCATAATCGTTACTTCGTTATTCTGACTCATATTTCCAAATGCCATAAGTGAAGCAACAAGAGTTGCCATCGGAACCACAAGAACTACCATCCAGGAAAGGTTGTAAACAATAAGTTTTATAATAACCCACGTATCCAGCCCTTTTCCTACTAATCTATCTGCAAATTTCATCATAAACTGAAGCAAAAAAATGAAAATCAGCGTAATCAGTGAAAACAGAAAAGGTATGAAATGAGCTTTTAATATGTAGCGGAATAAAATCATTAAACAAAGATAACTAAGGCAAAAAAGTTTAACAAGGAATGAAAATCCGTAAACTTTCCAAAGCTTTATTGTATATTTAATATGTTAAAAATTTACATTTAGATGAAACAAATACTTTTACTTTTTCTTTTTAGTATATCAATCACGGTTAATTTTGCTCAGACTGACCAGGTTAAGTTAGAGCTGGATACTCATTATCCGCTTTGGTTAAAAACTGAAAATAACAGGACTGATCAAACTTCCGGAATTGCATTTATCAAAGCAGATTCAGGTAAAAAATATTTTCTGCTTGCCGATGATATCGGTAAGATTCATTCCCTTACCATTCGTAATGATAATTCATTTGAAATACGCACCTTAACCTTTTCTGATAGTGCAAAACAATTTGTTACCAGTTTGCCTAAAGCAGATTTTGAAGAAATTGTATATGATCCTGTGGATAAGTCAGTATATTTATCGATAGAAGGTAACGGACCTGATTTTAATAAATATGTCGGCATTTATAAAATTCATTTTGAGAGCAGCCATCTGCCATATAAAGAGGTTTCCTGGTTTGAAAGAATAGATTTTAGTCCTGACGAGTTATTTCATAAATACACAAATAAAAATATTGGTTATGAAGGACTTGCCGTTGACAGCAATTATTTTTATTTAGGATTGGAAGGATTTCTGAATAATTTTCAGTTTGCTGACAGCACATTAATTTTTGTTGCAAGGAAATCTGATCATAATATTATTAAACAAATAGATACTAAAAGTTTAGGAATACATACTGTCTGCGGATTATTTTCCGATAAAGATTATTCTTTATGGGGGATAGATAGAAACCAGCGCAAAATATTTCATCTTGAGTTTGATAAAAATTTGGATGTTACTAATTCTATTCTTTTTGATTGCTCAACTAAAATACCGGGTTATCCCAACTTGAATTATAAACCATCACTTGAAAGTATCACGATGGATAACCGAAATAATCTGTATCTTGTTGATGATCCCTGGAAAGAAGTTTATGTACCTGAACAAAATATTTTAGATAAACTTGATTCATCTACGATAAAAGACTTTAAGGAATTCGTTCCAATCATTTTTAAATATAAAATAATAAATAATTAAGGAGCCTACTGCTGTGAAAGAAGTAATTGATTATATTGGTTCAAACCAAGGGAGATATATTGAAGAGTTAAAGGAATTTTTGCGGATCCCAAGTATCAGCACTCTTCCTGAAAATAATAAAGATATGCAACGAGGGGCTCAGTTTGTTGCTGACAAATTAAAAGAAGCAGGACTAAACCGTGTAGAAATATTTCAAACAGAAGGACATCCGCTCGTTTACGGCGAATGGCTTGGTGCACCGGGAAAACCGACGGTACTTATTTATGGTCATTATGATGTGCAGCCTGTCGATCCGATAGAACTTTGGTCCTCACCACCGTTTGAACCCACAATTGTTGGCGATAATATTTTTGCCCGCGGTGCAACGGATGATAAAGGACAGGTTTATATGCACATTAAAAGCGTCGAATCATTTTTTAAAACTAAAGGCAGCCTTCCATTAAATGTTAAATTTATAATTGAAGGTGAAGAAGAAATTGGCAGTGACAATCTATCAGTATTTATAAAGAATAATGTTGAGTTATTAAAAAGCGACGCTGTTTTAATTTCCGATACCGCATTATTTGCGCCGGGAGTTCCAACTATAACTTACGGTTTGCGCGGTTTATGTTATATGGAAGTTGAGGTAACCGGTCCATCTCGCGATCTTCATTCGGGCACATTTGGCGGCGGTGTTCCAAATCCAATTAATGTTTTGGCTAAAATGATCTCTCAGCTGGTGGATAAGGAAGGCAGAATAAAAATTGATGGATTTTATGATGATGTTCTAAAGTTATCAAAAAAGGAAAGAGAAAATTTTAAAGCTCTTAAATTTTCTGAAAAACAATGGGCTAAAGAGATTGGTTTAAAACATCTTACAGGTGAAAAAGGTTACACTACTTTAGAAAGAATCTGGGGAAGACCAACACTTGATTGTAACGGTATTTTTGGCGGATTTACCGGGCAGGGAGCTAAAACTGTGATTCCATCTAAAGCTACTGCTAAAATAAGTATGCGTTTAGTACCTCATCAGGATCCTAAAAAAATTGAAAAACTATTTACAAAGTACATTAAAAAAATTACTCCTAAAGAAGTAAGTGTAAAAGTTACAGGTTTACATGGTGGTTATCCTGTTATAACTCCATTAGAAGATAAAGCTACTATTGCCGGTGCAAAAGCAATGCAATTAGCTTTTGGTAAGAAAACAGTTTTTATGAGAGAAGGCGGATCAATTCCAATCGTTGTTGAATTTGCCAACAGATTAAATGCATCACCGGTTCTTATGGGATTAGGTTTGAATACAGAAAATCTGCACTCACCAAATGAACATTTTAATCTTAATCATTTTCAGCTTGGAATAAAGAGCTCTGCATATTTTATAGATGAATATTCTATGAATACTCCTCCGCAGAAAAAATAATTTCTCGCATATCACAGTTTGCCCCGATTTGTATCGGGGAACCAATTTGTGATAGTTTTATTATTGATCTTTCAATAAAACTACTGGTTAATAAAATCAGTAGTTTTATTAAAAATTGTTACAGCATAACAAACAGAAATGAAGTAATAGGAAGAATGATTCCACCGGCAAATAATCTTACGTTGAGTAACACAACATTAAGTGGTACATACCAAGCACAAAACCAGATAACGGCAGAAACAAATGTGTCTGTTACAGGGAACAGCAGCGCTTAAAGCAGGCAACACAATAAACCTAAAACCCGGCTTTACAGCAAACAGTGGTTGTAATTTAACAATTAGTGTTGGTACAGTAACTTCTGATAAATATTACTACCTGAAAGACCATCTAGGCAGTATAAGAGTTGTTGTAGATACAGTTGGAGAGATTGTAAGCTACTCCGATTATGACCCGTGGGGAATAATACTAAACGGCAGGAGCAGCAACTTTGGCTTTGCAGATGACAAGTACAAGTTTACTGGCAAAGAGAGAGATTTAGAAACAGGATATGATTACTTTCCACCGGGAAGAACTTACGACAGCGAACTTGGTAGATGGCTGCAAGTTGATCCGCTTGCTGACAAATATCCAAATGTTAGTCCATATAATTATGCGCTAAATAATCCTCTTAGGTACATAGACCCTAAAGGATTAGAACCCGGAGATAATGATGGGGCAAAGAAAAGAAGTTGGTGGGGCATGATATCTTCCTATTTGGAGAGTTTTGTTTCTGTTTTCCAGGAGAAAAACAAAAACATTGATTACAATCCCGAGAAAAATATTAGTGATGCAAGGGATGTAAAAACGCTAAAAAAGTTTAGCGATATCAAGCTTCATGATCCTAATATATCAGACAATATTTATTTTAGTTCTATGGTCGGAAAGCAAAGCACAGCTTCAGCTGAATTTGGACTTCATGGTGGGTTTTCATTTTCTTCAGGAGGAATCTATACGAGTACCGGCTTAGATGCTGTAGTCTCGACTTCAACTACTACTTCATTAAGTATTTCTGCGGGGATTACTGATTCACCAAATTTAGCTGGTCAATCTTTTATGCTAACAGGTGGTCTCTTTGGTGTGGGGGCTGAATTTGGTCCAACAGTAAATTTTGATGGATCAATTTCCTGGTCTGCGGGATTAGTTTTTTCCACTTCATATATATGGATTGGCGGAACAAGTACAACAAATAATATACTTTACAAGTTTAAACAATGAAACAAATTGATTTTCTTTTTTTAGTATCTAGTATGAGAAATATATCTATGTACTATTTGGCTTATTTAGTTTTAAAATTTATAATAGATAGACAAATGGAATGGGAAACATTTATGAGATATTATCAGGTCTTGATTATTGTACTTTTTATTGCAGGAATGGTCTCATCAAATCTGATAAAAAAGAAATTAGGTAGTTTTTTCCATTTTCGTTATTTAAAATATGAAGTCATTGTTGTGATCTTTTTAATAATTTTTTTTGAGATGTTTGCTAATAAAATATTATGAATAATTTTTATTAAAAACTTACATTTGAAATGAAAATTTTCTGTTATAACTATAATCACCTTGGCAGTATACGCGTTGTTGTAGATACAGCAGGAGAGATTGTTAGTTACAGCGATTATGATGCGTGGGGAATGATACTAAACGGAAGAAGCAGTAACTTTGGTTTTGCAGATGACAAGTACAAGTTTACTGGCAAAGAACTTGAAACAGAAACCGGTTACTTTCACTTTGGTGCTAGAGCTTATGATGGAAGAATTGGAAGATGGAATGTTGTAGACCCGCTGTTTGAAAAATATCCAAATGTTAATCCCTACAATTACGTACTTAATAATCCGTTAAGATTTATTGATCCTAAGGGAATGGAAGCTGTAGATGCTAAACCTGATGACCCTGATGATCCCGAAAAAAGAAAGGATAACGCAAAGACGAAGAAACAAATATTTTCTTATAATACAAGTGTTGATTTTGCAGTAGTAGGTGGATTTAATATAGAAACAGGTGCTACATTTGATCTTAATACAGGAGATTTATTTTTATTTTGGAAATGGGGTATGTCTTTAGGACTTAGTGCAAGTGCAGGCATTGAAGGATCAGTACAGTATTTAGATGATATTGAAGACGCTAAGGGTAGTAAATCAGATATTGACCCTCAAAAGAATACTATTGAAGTTGACTTCCCATCTGGAATTTCAACAGGAATTTTAGGTGTTGGTGGAAATCTAGTTTTTGAATCCCCCAATAATTATAGATTAATGGGTGGTGGAAGTAACCTTTCTGTTGGAACTGGTGCGTCGCTAAATTCAACTTATGCTACATATGCTACTCCAACAATAAATATTTATAAATTTCTGAATAAAATATCCCAAATTGGTTCGACATTTAAGTGGCAAAGAAGGTAGGAAATGAATAATAAAATTATTTTAATTTTAATAATAATAATTGAACTTGTAATTGGGAATTATTCAAGAATAATGATGATGAGAAACTTCAAAGATAGAACAATGAAAAAATCAAATTTATTCTATTTATTTCAAGGATTTTTATTTGATTACGCATTGTTAAATGAAAAAGGGAAAAAATTTTACAAAATTCACATTATCTCAGCAATCATGTTTTTTATTACAGGTTTAATTACAATAGCTGTCTTTTTAAATAACTAATTAATTACTTTAATACCAACTCTTATAGGGGTAATTTTTATTAGAATATATTCAAAACAGAAAAATGTTAATGAAATTAGATAAAGATAAGGTTTCGTTGATTCGAAATGTCTAAAGTGAGCTTTACAGATTATGACCCCTGGGGAATGATACTAAACGGCAGAAGCAGCAACTTTGGTTTTGCTGATGACAAATATAAGTTTACTGGTAAAGAAAGAGACACAGAAACAAACTACGATTACTTTGGTGCACGGTATTTTGACAGTAGAATAGGAATCTGGAATGTTATAGACCCGCTGGATTCTCAAAGACCTGGATTATCCCCATATAATTATTGCCAAAATAATCCCCTAACCTTAATAGATCCAACAGGAATGTTAGATACCAAATATGTGGATGAAGAAGGCAATCCATTAGCCGAAACGGATGATGGGAATGATGCAACAGTTACAGTATCAAATTCTCAGGAATTCTTAGATGATTATAATAATACCTCAGTATTAGCACGTGATAGCAAAACTCAGAATTCAGAATGGATAAAAACATTTGGAACAGCAATATCCTTTGAAGGTGGAGCAAATGTCCAGGATTGGGCTTTAGCTTCAGTTGGGGTTTCTGCCTTAGATTTTACTTCAAAGATGCTTGAAGAAACATTTGGTCATACAACAATTAGAATTTCAAGTGTAAAAGGAAGTAGTCCTTGGATTTATAATGGATGGAATGGTAATCAATATACATCTACAATAAGTGCCGGTAAGATATTAAAAGGTGCTGGTATGATATTGGGAGCATATAGCATTGTTCAATCAACACTCAATTTAAAATCTGATAGAAGCGTAAAAGGTTGGTCCGAATTAGGATTATCTATAGGTAGTACAATAACTGGGGCATATGGTGCTGTAGCATCTTTAGGTTATGAGATAGGGAAATTGCATCCACTCAAACTAATTGGAATTGATGCAACAAGGTGGTTTAAGTGATGAAGTATATATTTTATCATTTATTCTATCGAGTTTATTGGTGGAATATTAAAGTAATAAAAGAAAAAGATTTCCCCGTTCTTTCTGCTTATTTATTTGTTTCGGGATTGATGTCAATAAACGTTATATCGCTTTTATCGATTCTTTTAGTATTCATAATTAAAGATCCTCAAACTGCCCCGATTTGGAATCCTTGGATTATAATACTAATAACTTTCTTACCTAATTACTTCTTTTTTATCCATAAAAAAAAGTACAAAGATATAATAGATAATTCACAAAATTTAGACAAAGTTGAAAAGAGAAAAAGAGACATAGCGATTTTAATATACATCTTATTAACTTTTATAATACTGATACTTGTGGTGTAAGTCATATTATTTTTTAAAGGCTTAATTAATGGACCAAAGAAGTGAAATAATATCTTTAAGTGTTTTTATTATTCTTGTAATTTTAATTTTACCTAGTGTCATTAAAGATATTAAGAGACTCATTAAGGAAAGAGATTTTTATAAGGATATAGAAAATTACATGTATTGGACTTTCCCAGAGATTTTATTGTGTATAGGTGGCGCATTAGCATTAGTTAGATTAATATTTATTTTAATCACTCATACAAATTGAAATGGGTATAATATTATTTTTTTCAAAGGATCATTTTTGATTATAAGCTATTCAATAACAAAGGTCGACGGGCATATGCTATTAGTTGGATATTAACTGCCCTTTTTTCAATAATATCATCAATATTTTTAATTACTTAATTACTTAATTACTTACTTAATTAATTATTTCTTTGGTGGTTATAGAAGTAGTGATTATTATAAATCACGTAAATTAGATTCTAAAAAGGAGAATGATAAAACAACTATAACAGATTTTATTAATTAGGAGGTTTACTGTGAAAGTTACTTTAAAAGTTTACTATTTAATATTAGTATTGATATTTGGTCTTTGTTCTTGTACAAGCAGTGATACTTATAATAAAGAAGACATTAATAGAACACAAAATGACACTCTATATAATCCAGAATCTGGTTATTATCCATTCCCATATGACTTAAAAATGTCAGAAGTACTTTATATCAATGACTCTCAAATTCCTTACGATAGTACTTCGGTCCGTTTTATGTTTTATATTAAACCGTCTAAAATGAGAATAACATATTTGGGAATAATGTCATTTGAAGGTTTTGTAAAAGGGCAAAAAATTATTGATTATGATGTAAGTGAACATGATAAAAATCAAGAAAATATTATAAAGAGTTTTAAAAAGAAATTACTAGGTTATCTAGAAAAGGATATAAAACTGACAAAAAATGAATATCCTATAAACTCAGAGGAATATGGTTACTCAAGAAGTTATATTATTATCAACAAATGATAGGCAATGGTGGGGAATTAAGTTAAGAATTACTCTAAGTTATTCAATTTATGAAATTGATAAGTAAAATTAATTCTTAGGTTTTATAATCTTTTATGGATAAAAAATTTCAAATTATAAATGCAAAATATATTTTTACTTTCAAGTAATCCTATTGTGAAAAAATAGCAGTTCTATTTTGAAATTAGTGTAATCATAACAAATGGAAATGAAATAATAGTAATAATGATTCCACCGGTAAATAATTTAACATTGAGTAACACAACGTTAAGCGGTATTTACCAGGCACAGAATTTAATAACTGTGCTTTCAACATTACCCTACAAGCCTTCTCCCCAATCCACCACTGCTGATGCTAACGAAGGGCTTTTAGAAAATTCAAAACAAGCTAGCCAACAAAGAATTTGATCTAAGAACAAGGAATGTCGATTAACGAATGATGAAGTTTTAGAACTTCTAAATTCAAAAATCCTTGTTCGGTATTCAGTATTTAATTCACTCGCTGTAAACATCAACAATAATCCAACATTCATTTAATTGTAGATTTGGCGGTTGTTAGCAGGTGGGTTGGGTCGTTTGAATCAAATGTTATTAAATTTACTGTCCCATAATTAATTAATATTATTAGATGTTTAATGACAATTACAAATATTTAAAGAACTGCTGATAGTAGTCAGTAGTTCTGTTTTTTTTCATTTCCACTTACCATTATTGTCCGGGTCATTAAATAGGTTTAGAGTATTTGTTAGGATTTATTTAGCAGCCTTTCTTGAAGTTTGAAGAAATAATTTATAATTTTGTTTCGTAACATTCCTATAAATAGTAACATAACGAAACCAAATGACGATTTTAGCCCTTAAAAGCTTACTTAAAGATTATCCTATCTTTTCGGTAAATGATATAATCAAGATAGAACCTCATTTTCATCGGCAAAGGTTGGTGGAATGGCAAAACAAAGGCTATATTAAAAAAATTGTTGATAAGTATTATGTTTTTAGTGATACAGAAATTAATGATGAGCTACTATACTTAATTTCAAATCGAATTTATCAGCCTTCTTATATTTCGTTAGAGACAGCTTTAAGATACTATAACCTTATACCTGAAAATGTTTATACTGTAACAGCAGTTTCATCAAAGCGGACATATCTTTTTAACTCTGTTATAGCAAATTTTCAATACAGAAAAATTAAACCTGGTTTAATCTTTGGTTATAAAGCTATTAAGAATAAAAACTTTAGTTATAAAATTGCTGAGATTGAAAAAACCATACTGGATTATTTTTATTTAAATCCTCAGATAAAGAGTAAAGAATATTTTGAAGAGATGCGTTTTAACTCATCAGAATTTCTTGAAAATTATAATAGTGAAAAGTTAATGAAATATCTTGATATGTACTTAAATAAATCTTTAAGCAAAAGAATAAATAATTTTATCAGTTTTATAAGTAATGTTTAGTCTTACAGAAATAGAAAAATATTTTCCTCCAAAGGAACAGGTATTTAAGAGAAATATATTCAGGGAGTATTTGCAGTATAAAATCTTGCAAATAATTTATGACTCTAAATATGGTTCAAAACTGTATTTTCTTGGTGGTACTTGTTTAAGAATTGTACATAATAACCAGAGATTTTCTGAAGATCTTGATTTCGATAATATCGGTTTAAGCCAGGATGATTTTGAAGAAATCACTCAATTAATAAAGAAAAAACTTGAGCTTGAAGGAGCAAAAGTTGAACTAAAGAATGTTTATAAAGGTGCATACAGATGTTACATCAGACTGCCTGAGATTCTATTTGAAAATAAACTATCTGGTTATAAAGAAGAAAAAATCCTGATACAACTTGATACTGAACCACAGCATTTTGATTATGAACCGGGTAAAGAAATTCTTAACAAGTTTGATGTATTTACGCAAATACTTACAACTCCACCTGACATAATTTTATCGCAAAAGATTTATACGATTTTTAACAGGAAAACTCTTAAAGGCAGAGATTTTTATGATGTAGTTTTTCTGCTTTCTAAACAAGAACCAAACTATGGTTACTTAAACCAAAAGCTTAAAATAGATTCCTCGTTAAAGTTAAAAGAAAAACTTTTACAAAAATGCAAAACCATATCACTTAGCGAACTGGCTAATGATGTAAAAGCATTTTTAATAAACCCCGATGATGTTAAAAAAATAACATTGTTTGAGGAATATATAAAAGCCAAGTTCAAAGACTAACGTTGTGCCCTTTTTATCCCAGCAATTACTTTGTGTTTTCTTGTTTAATAACTATCCTAAAGCGGGTTAGACTTTTAAAGAAAAAACATCGTATATAACTACCTAAGCAAAAATCAGTAGTTCTACTGATTCCTTAGACCTGCCAAATACTTAAAATACACCCAGGAAATTATAAAGCTGTCAATAACGCGATAGTGCGTTTAGCAAAATACCATTACTCTCCTTATGGCAGAATAATGTACTCCTCTGTTAGTACCGATGTTGCATACAAGTTTACAGGACAGGAGTTTGATGATGAAACCGGCTTGCACAACTTTAGAGCAAGGTTGTATGATGCAGAGCTTGGAATGTTCTATGCTTACGATCCTGCGGCACAAGGGTTCTCACCGTTTGGGTATTGTGGTAATAACCGGGTAATAAAAATTAATTCAATTGGTTCAAATAATGTAATCAGGTCATTCTTTCCACAATATTTTGGTTTCTAATTAATTTTATTATGCTGTAAATTAATTTAAGAATTGTTGGAAAAATATGATAAAAAGAATTAGATCAGGCGACATTTTCGAGGTTAAATTAAAGAATGGCGAAAAACGATTTGTGCAGTTTATTTACATTGATCGATATAATCTTGGCACCGATTTAATAAGATGTTTAAATTATTTTGATTATAAAGTAGCACTCTCTCAAGATTCTGTTAATCAATTAATTTCGCAGAATTTTTTATTCTATGCTTATACTTCTATCAAGGCAGGCCTTGGTAGAAAGGTATTTAATTTTATTACAAATGTTCAAATAGAATCTGATTTTGAAAGTCCAATTTTTCGCTCCTGCGGTGATATCGGCCCTAATGTAGGGAAATCTTATAATTGGTACATTATAAAAAATTCAACGACTAAAAAAATTGGTGAGCTAACTGAAGAATACAAGAATTTACCAACTACTCATATAATGTCACCAGAAAATATTGTTAAGATACTTGAAAATGGTTATAAAGATTTCAATTTACCATATTAACTTTTTTTAGATTGTCACAACCTGTGTTAATGAATTGGGAGTTGAATCGTGACAATGAGGTTATTAGTTCGGTGTTACAGTCGTGTGTCTTACAAAGAATTAACTCTTAAAACTTTCAGAAGGATATTTATTATAAGTATCCTTCTGGGTTTATATTATAAGCCTCCCCAGTCTGCCTCCTATGGATGGACTTTAAGAAAATTCAAAAAAAGTGTGATAGGTTTTTTGAATTTTGAACAAGGAATCTTGAATAACGAATGATGAAGGAATTTGGAGTCAAACGAAAAAATTTCAGGATAATTTTTTTGAGTTAAGAAGAATTTTTAATATAGAAGGAAAGACTTATGATGGACTTTATCAGATGGGTATAAGAATTGAACCTTGGGGACAAGTATTTCACAGAAATTTTCTTCGATTAGAAAAACTACCTCAGATTTTTAAATGGAATCCAAATGGATATTATGAGATACCAAGAATATTTTATTAATTTTAAATATGCAAACAAAAAAAATAATACTATTTGCTGAACTATATTCTTCTGGTTTATTTGACGAGAAGGGATTGTCCTTACTTATTGAGCAGACACCATTGAAATCGGAACTCTGGGATAAAATTATGAGATGGGGTTATGATTATGAACGACTAATTCCGTTTTATTTTGAGCATTTTACCTCACAAGATTTTTATAATGTTGTATTTCAGTTGGATATGGCAGGTATAGAATTACTCAGGAAAATACAGGAACAATGGAGGTTTGATCAAATAAGTGGTGAACCTATAAATATTAGATATTATAGTACTGCAATATGGCAATTTATTGAGCCGCTTACAGAAGAGAATTATAAAAAGAAATTACAAAAATTTATTGAGGAACATGATAGTGAATTTAAGAAATAGGTTAGTTCATGTATGCAGATTTATAGGACTCACCATTTCAATGAGATTATTAGTTGGGTGTTAAAGTCGTTTGTCTTACAGATAATTAATCCTTAACACTTTCAGAAGGATACTTATACAAAGTATCCTTCTGGGTTTATAATAAAAAGCCTCCCTATACCCATCCTAAGGAGGGGCTTTAAGAAAATGCAAAAAAAAGTGCGATAGAGTTTTTGAATGATGAACAAGGAATGTCGAATAACGAATGATGAAGTTTTAGAACTTCTAAATTCAAAATTGCTTGTTTGGTATTCGATATTCAATTCACTCACTGTAAACATCAACAATAATCCAATATCCATTAATTTGTAGATTTGGCGGTTGTCACGATCGAACCTTGATAAGGATATTATAGGACCTGAAAAAGATATAATAAATTTTTTAGGCTGATAACTCACCAAACCAGTCAGAAGCGCATACGATATTAATGCCATCTCTTCTTTCATTTTGTTTTAGATTATGAACCAGTTGAATTGCTTCAACAGATTTAAACCTTTCAGCAAAATATTTTAAAGATGGAGATACTTTGATATCACTTAATTTTACTTCTATCAACCGGGTCAATTCTCCATCATGGGCAATAGCAAAATCAACTTCTCTATTATCTTTAGTCCGCAGATAATTAAGTTTTATATTTTCACCTTTTGTATCAAATAAAAACTGAACGTGCTTTAATAAACTTACCGCACAGGTATTTTCTAATTTTAAGCCTTTATCTCCTTCAACAAAAGAAGTATCATAAAAATAGACTTTAGGTTCTTTTAATATTGAACGAGCGATGTTTTTATGGAAAGGAGTAACAAGAAAAATAATATATAAACTTTCCAAAATCTGAACGTATTTTTTTATTGTGTTGGGCGAAACTTGTAAATCATTAGCTATAGAATTTAATGAAAGCGGAGAGCCTACCTTAGTACGCAGCAATTGCAACAGGGTTTTCATTGTTTTTATTTCGCCTATGCGGCTGAATTCCAGGATGTCTTCTCTGATTATATCAGAATAGTATTGATTTTTCCATCTTGCAGATTCTATTTTGGCTTTTTCTTTTTCTAAGCTAACAGCATTTAACAACGGCTCAGGAAAACCGCCAAATGTATTTAATAATTCTAATGCATCATAGGCGTTGAGTACTATAGTTGCAATTTCTTTTGTGGAAATCGGGTTTAATCTTAAATGCAGATAACGCCCGGCAAGCGAATCACCAGTCTGCCGAAAAGTATCAAGTCTTGCACTGCCGGTAACTAATATTGATTGATTTTCAGGCTTTGAGTCATAAACACCTTTGATGTAACGCTTCCAGTTTTTCATTTTGTGAATTTCATCAAAGACAATTAAATCGGTGTTAAGTGCCCAGCTTGCGTCATTAATTATTCTCAAATCATTAATATTATCATAGTTTAGGTATTGCGGATGAGCAAAGTTTTCCATTATTTGTTTTGCCAAAAATGTTTTGCCAACCTGTCTCGGTCCTGTCACAAAGACAATTTTCTTCTTCAGGTCTTCAATTATTTGATTATATAAATATCTTTTCACATCGCTAAATTAAATCTCCATTGCAAAATAGTCAAGACTATTTTGCAAGATCATCGATAATAGTCTGATAAGCATTCTTTATAAAATTTCAATTTTATCATATTGTCAATAACGCGATAGTGCGTTTAGCAAAATATCATTACTCGCCTTATGGAAGGATAATGTACTCCTCAGTTAGCACAGATGTGGCATACAAGTTTACAGGGCAGGAGTTTGAATAGTTGTTACGGTCGCACCGTTACAGCTTCTTATCAAATTGGTTCTGTAGTTTTTGTAAAATCACTATTTACGCATTTTGCTGCATTTTGTTTTATTCTAAGAATTGTATTCAATTTGATAGTCTCTGAATTTCAAAATTATTGAAATATGAGGCTATTTTCTTTTAATTGATGGGCACAAATATTGCATTAAACGGGGTTATGAAATTATATAAAACAAAAAAGATAAAATTAGAATCTCTTATTTATCCAATTATCCTTTTAATTCTTTTATTGCTTTTAAGTTGTACCAAAAAAGAGGATGTTGAAAAAAGAGGATTAAATTATAATAATCAAGCCGCATACGATTCACAAAAAGACGCAGAAATTCAGCGATATAACCTGGGAATTAGGAAACAACAAACTAAACTCAGATATCCATGCGATACAATTTCGGTTATGGAGTATGTGTTTGATAATTACGCACCGGGAACATACCTGTTGGATTTTGATCGCACAACAACTTACAATATTCCAAATCCGGCAATTATCTATTACACCGAAAAAAATCAGCGTTATGTTTTTGCTGTAATAGCTTCATCCAGAGCAGGTGAAAGACTTATTGAACCATCCAACATTATCGGCTATGATCAAAGTTATATTGATATGGACAGTACAAAATTAGGAACCCCATTTATTTATCTTGTACTTTTTAAATGCCAGGGCAATGATCTTGCAAAAATCTGGGAAGCTCCAATACCTTCGCACGGAGGTTTTAATAATTTTACATTAAAGAACTGGAGTTACAACAATACACCATATATTGAAATTAAATTTCATTATGCGCAGGGTGTGGGGCATATAAATTATAATTACTTTTGGGTGAATGGAATCAATAATTACCCGCATTTGTTAATGACTTATGAAGGGACCCATTTTAAGCGAAATCTTGCTTCTGTAAATAATGATAAATATCCCGATTATTATGAACATATTTTCTATAATCTGTCAGATAAAGTATACTCTAAGGATTCAGTTGCCTTTGTCTGGAGTGTAAAAGATAGTGCTTACGTCAATACTCAAAACGCGAAACAAACACGCCCTTATTAATTTTTTCTGTATCTTTACGTAAAGAATTAATCCTTTTTCTTATCAAATAACGATGGAACAAATACGGAGAAAAAATGTTCGAGGTGAATAATACAAATCCGGATCTGATATCATACTTTACATCGCTTGGCGGTAAAAATGAAATGCTTGACGGATTACCGGTTTTCCAGAGTTTTTCTACGCCGGAAGATGAATCATATAGTCTTCACAATGGTGTGGGGTTAAGATATCTTAATACTTTGGGAATAATTGAATTAAAGGGAAATGATTCTCTTGATTTCCTTCACAGAATCTCTACCAATTCAATGAAAGATCTTAAAAAAGAAGACGTGAGGAAAACAATTTTTACAACAGAGAAAGGAAGAATTATTGGTGTTTCTACTATATTAAATTTTGAAAGTTATCTTTTATTAATCTCATCATTAAAAAACCAGCCGAAAATATCAAGCTGGTTAAGTAAATATATTATCGGAGATGATGTTAAACTTAGCGATGCAGGTTACAGGTTTAATATATTTGAAATACTTGGTCCGCAATCGCAATCGTTTATAACTTATACATGCGGAGATTCTGTAAATAATATTCCTGAAAATTCTTTTAGTGTTGTAAGTAATGAAGGAACTTTGTTTTTCCTTGCAAAGATTAAAAATCTTAATGGGCAGGTTAAGTTCTGGATACTTGCTGATCAGGATAATAGTAAAAAACTGTTAAATAATTTGATCGAAAATAAAGGTCCATACGATTTTAATCTGATAGGTGAAGAGGCTTATACTGCTTACAGAATTGAGATGGGAATTCCTTTTTCACCAAATGAAATAAATGATGTTTATAATCCGCTTGAAGCACGAATAAATTATTTAGTTGACTTTAAAAAAGGCTGTTACATCGGGCAAGAAGTTATTGCCAGACTGGATACTTACGACAAAGTACAAAAGTATTTAATGGGAATTTGTTTTCCGGAGCCTATTGATGTAAATGAAAACTTTTCTCTTGTTGATGATAAAAAAAATGAAATAGGCAGCATAACATCTATTGCATATTCACCAAGAATCAGAAAAAATATTGCATTAGGATACGTTGGAAAAGCTAACGCATTGGCCGGCAATAAGGTTATAGCTAAAAATAAATTGAAAGAAATTGAAGTAACATTGCACGAGTTACCTTTTAAAAAATGAAAATTTATACTAAAACCGGTGATAAAGGTGAAACCGGATTATTCGGCGGTGAAAGAGTTCCGAAAAACTCTTTGAGATTAAATGCTTATGGTACTTTAGATGAACTTAATGCTTTTATTGGTCTTGCAATTACAGAAGTTAAAAGTAATGAAGTAAGAGATGTATTGATCGATTTACAAAATAAATTATTTGTTATGGGCTCGGATCTTGCGACACCTGAAAATGAGAAAAATATAAAACTGAATATTACAAGAACTCCATATAGTTTTATTGCCGATGCTGAAAAATCCATAGATGAGTTTGAATTAAAATTAGATAAGTTAAAAAACTTTATTTTGCCGGGCGGAACAAAAGGGGCGGCACTTTTACATGTTTGCAGAACAATTGCCCGCAGAGCGGAACGCGAAATTGCAGCATTAAAAAATACAGTTCCAATTGGCGATAACATTCTTATATTTATTAATAGAATATCCGATTTATTTTTTGTTCTTTCACGTTTTGAGAATAAGTGCTCAAACATTCCTGATACTAAATGGAATCCGTAAATAGTTAGTTCAGTAAGTCTTCTCTGCTCATTGTTGACTGCTGACTGGGGACTGATTTTACGGGGGTGAACTTTGGTTTCGACGGGATTAAAGAGGCTTAGAACTGCGTACCGTGTTCCCCGAATACACGTAAATGAATTGGGAAAAAACAATAACTGGCGAATCTAATTACGCCTTAGCTGCTTAATTAATAGTTAACAGCCGTTCAACTTATCTTCTTGTATCGGGCTAAGATTGAACGTCGTTTAGATACAATAGCTGATTCTGTCGCTTGTGCAGAAAAGGTGAATTTAACAGCAAGCTGACTTTAAGTGATCTTTGTCTATTTGGTAGCTTAAAGTCCAAATGAAATAGACTATGTATGTAGACGTTCTTTGGATCTTAATTTCGGACGCGGGTTCGACTCCCGCCACCTCCACTTGATATAGCTTATTTTCAAACTATTTTTGCTTAAATGATGACCTATTGTTTACTTAAAAATGATAGGTTAGTCATCACTTCTAGACTATCTAGACAATCAACAATTCAAAGAACCTAATTAGTTAATCAATTATTAAATAGATTTCATCTTCGTCATCTAGGTTAATACCATTATAGATGACTCCATCCAAACTAGCAGGTGAATTAAATGTAATTCCGAATCTAGGAGTTTTAACTGAGAGTGTATCATTTTTATAACCCTCTCTAATTTCTCCTTCTAATTCGTTGAAAACTTCTGATACCTGATTCTTAGTTATTATTGCACGCATACCGATAATAGTATCTTTGAAATACTTTACCTTGAATCCTTCTTTGTCCATTATTTAACCTCCTAAATAAATATAATTATCCGATGTGAGGATTATTCTCTATTAATAGGAATAGTTAGTCAATGGTCAATTTGCCATGGAATTTAAGGGGAGGGGGATGTCCAGATACAAATTTTTGGTTTTGCACGTATGAACATTTAACACCCGATGCTGTTGTAATCTTGCATCCAAAAATGATTTAACTAGTTAATTTTTATCAGAAAATTGGTTGTATTAATTACTTTACACTAATTTTGAATATAGCATTTACTTTAATTCTATTCTAATTATCAATCTAAGTGAATGAATTATATTCGGCTAATTAATTTATAGTTGTAATTTTATGAAAGTTTATCGCTCATGACATTAATTCTTTCGATTCCTCTGACTAATGCAATAATTATGGGTGCTGACAGCCGCAAAACAACTGAAGTTAAACCACTATCAGACAAAATAATTTCACCTACTGAATTAAATATTGAATATTCGGAAATGAACAAGATTTACAAAATTACAAATATTGGTTGCATAACTTGCTGGGGAGATTTAACAAATATTCAATTACGATTGAAAGAGTTTGTTTCGACAATTAAACCTGAAATTAAAACCGTTCAGGACTTAGCGGAAGCACTATACGACCTACTTGAAAAAAATATTGACAAAGATTCGAATCTAGAAGTTGGGTTTCATGTTGGTGGTTATATGAACGATGAACCTAAACTTTATCATATTTTTTATGGCAGAGAATCTGGAGAAAGCATTAATAGTGAAATGAAATTTAAAAATCATGATGAATCAGGTGTTTCTGCATTATATAATGGGAAACCAAAAATACCCCATGCGGTAATTCAACTATTATTAGCTCTCGAAGAAGAAGTAGGGATGGTAAAATGGTTAACAAAACATGATATTTCAATGGCAGTGTCATTCGTTGAGTTTATGATAAAAAGAGCAACTAAGGTTGAATCAACAATTGGAGGTAAAATTAGAGTGGTGACAATTCTGCCTGATAATAGTTTTGAAGAGAAAACTCTGGAGAGTGCAGATACTGAAATTAGAAGAGAAGAAAATAATTCAGATTATATTCCTCCAAGTGGCATATCATCTCCCATACAATATTGCGAAGGCACTAGTATCAGTCAAATTACAGCATCACTTAATAATGAATCAAAATTGACTAACAAAAAAAAGAATAATCAATGAATCTATTTATCGATACAAATATTTTTCTATCTTTTTATCATTTGACAAGTGACGATTTGGAAGAACTAAAAAAATTATCAGTACTAATTGATAAGGAGGAAATTACTTTATTTATTACTGACCAAGTGATAGATGAATTTAATAGAAATCGTGAAAGCAAGATTGCGGATGCTGTTAAAAGATTGAAAGAACAAAAATTAAATTTACAATTTCCTCAATTATGCAAAGACTATGAAGAATATGAAAAATTAAGAAAACTACAAAAAGAATATGAAATTGAACATGCTAACTTGCTGAATAAAATTTCTACGGATGTAAATGAGAACAGAACAAAAGCAGATAAAATCATTAAAAAACTTTATCTCAAGTGTGAAAAAATAGAAAGAACACAAGAGCTAATTGAAAGGGCTCAAATTAGAGGTGAAATAGGAAATCCTCCTGGGAAAAAAGGTTCATTAGGTGATTCAATAAACTGGGAATCATTATTAGAAAAAATCCCAAGTGGAGAGGACTTGTATTTTATTACTGATGATAAGGATTACTATTCTGAGTTAAATGAAAATAAGACCAAAGAATTTTTGATTAAGGAATGGGAAAACAATAAAATATCTTCAATTTTTATATATCGTCAATTATCAAGATTCTTTAAGGAATTTTTTCCTGATATTAAATTAGCAAGCGAAATAGAGAAAGAACTACTTATAAATCAGATAGTATCCAGTAAAAATTTTGCTACAACTCATAATGCAATTTCAGGTTTATCTCAGTATGAGGTTTTTTCTGAACCAGAAGTCAACTCTATAATTCAAGCAACAATATTAAATACTCAAATACGGTGGATACTTGATGACGAGGACGTTAAAACATTTATTTATCGTTTAGTAAAGACTCATAAAAGTATAATTGATAAAAATTCACTCGCAGAATTAAAAGAAATATTATTCCCAGATAAAGAGTAGCAGACAAAGAAATAGTGTGAAGTGTTATAAGTCCATTGAATAATTTTGAAAAAATTATGACTGATTAAAATAATGAAATTAGGACGGAATGAACTTTGCTGGTGTGGTTCAAACAAAAAATACAAAAAATGTCATTTGAATAGAGAAACTCAACCAAGAAAGAAGATTCAAGATGTATTGGAACAAAGAGACAAACTAAAAGAAAAATACTGTTTACATCCTAAAGCGAGTGAAGATATTTGTAATCAGATTATTCAAGCACATAGTATTCAAAAATCTAATATATTAGAATCGATTGCAAGGGCAGGGCACGTATATCAGTTTAGTGCAGAATTCTCTGATTTACAAAAAAGTAATGGTCGTTTGATTCCTAAATTAATTGGAATTAATAAAGCATCAACTTTTACTGGATTTTGTAGTTATCACGATGATGAAACTTTTAAACCAATTGAAACCAATCCAATCCAAATTAACAATGAACACATTTTTTTAATTGCTTATCGTGCGTTATGCAAAGAATTATATGCTAAAAAATTTCAGTATAAAACTTTAGATTTAGTAAGAGAAGGGGACAGAAGCTACAATATTGGTGAACAAAAAGAATTTCAAGACTTTGTTAATGTATATACTTCTGGTGTGAATGCTGGATTTAATGATTTAATGAATAGTAAGGAATTTTATGATGAATATTTATTAACACAGAATTTTAATGAAGTTCTTTATTATGTAATAGAAATAGACTGTAAACCCGAAGTACTTTGTAGTGGGCAAATTCATGTAGAAATAGATTTTAATGGAAATGCCTTATATTCTCCAGAAGAAATTGCAGATTTCTCAAAAAAATTAGATAGAATCTCGTTTTCAATCTTGACAAAAAACTTAAAGGGTTTAGTAATCTTTTCTTGTTTTAGAAATGAATTAAAGAGCATCGAATTTATTAATTCAATAGTAAAACTTACAGATGATGAATTACCAAATGCAATAATAAGATTTACTTTTGAATTTTTTGAAAATACTTATATGAATCCCGATTGGTGGGAAAAATTGCCAACTGATACGAAAGAAAGTATTATTGAAAGAATGAATAAATCGGTAGATTTTATTGAACGTTCTCAAATAGCATTACGGGATGATGGATTCAAATACGTAGATTGGAAAGTTTTAAATAAAGTAAAAAATTTTTAAGCTACCAAAGTCTAGTTTCTTCTTATGTCTCACCTATGAAACTATTGAAAGTGTTGAATGTTTTAGTTTCAATAGATTCAATAGTTATTCTTTGGGTATAGAGTAGAAACCATATTTGTGATTTTTGATTTTATTCTCCTTTGAAAGTTTTTGCAGCTTTGTACTAATATTATTTTCTTTCTTGCCCAGCTTAGATGCAATTTCTGATGTACGCATTTCACGGTTTTAAATAATCAATAAATTAAATTCATACCTTCATTTCTTGAAGTGGAAGTTTTCTTTGTATAAATTGAACCATAATATTTAATTGGTTTATTTGTTCAAATTTAAATGTCACAAAAAGCTTACATAACACCAAAGGTTCTCCAATGGGCGCGTGAATCTGCACGTATGCCACTTGAAAAAGCAGCAGCTAAAGTTTCTGTTTCCGTTACAAGACTAAAAGAATGGGAAGATGGTTCAGAACAACCTACAATCAAACAAGCTCAAGCTTTAGCAAAAGCATACAAACGTCCATTTGCATTATTTTTTCTACCTGAAATTCCAAAAGACTTTCAGCCATTGCAGGATTTTAGAAGTAAAGACGCTAAAGCCCTTACAACTGCATCCATTTTTATTATAAGAGAAATCCAATCAAAACAATCCTGGATAAGCGAAGTTTATTCGGATAATACTGAAAAACCATTACCATTTGTTGGTAGATTCTCAATAAAAGATGATCCTGTAAAAGTTGCAAATGATATATTAAAAGAATTAAAAATTCATCCGGAAAGCTATAATTCGAATAGCCCTATAAAAGAATGGATTGACGCAGCCGAATCAAAAGGCATATTTATTTCTCGCACAAGTTTTATTCATTCACGTCTCAAATTAGATTCTGATGAATTACAGGGCTTTGCAATTGCAGATAAATTTGCTCCATTTGTTTTTATAAATTCCGACGATTGGAATGCGCCTCAGCTTTTCACACTTGTTCACGAACTTGCTCACATTTGGATTGCTGAAACAGGTATTTCAAATGAAATTGAACCAGGCATAAAGAGTAAGACTAAATTTCATCCTGTAGAATTATTCTGTAATGAAGTAGCTGCCAGTGCATTAATGCCGGTCTCAATTATTGAAAGCTTCAGTCCAAATATTTTTGAAAATGCTAAAGAAGTTTTCAAAGCAGCAAAATCATTAGGCATCAGTTCATTTGCTTTCTTAGTCAGAGCCTTTAATACCGGTTTGATATCACAAAGCGAATACAAAAGACTTAGAATTGATGCTGACCAGGAATTCAAGAATTTTCTGCAAAGAGAGGCAGATAAAAAAGCCAAACAGCGCAAAAAAGAAAAAAAGGTGGTCCAAACTATTTCCTGTTACAGCTAAATAGAAATAGCAGACTATTCACTCAAACAGTTTTAGATTCATTTCGTGGTGGTAATATTGCACCAAATGTGGCTAGTAACCTTCTTAATGTTCAGGTAAATAAATTTCAACTATTGGAAGCTCAAATTTTGAAATGAGCACAAAGTCCCAAGTATATTGTTTGGACACAAATGTATTAATCGAGGCTTGGCAAAAATACTATTCTCCCAAATTTTGTCCCAGTTATTGGGATGTCCTCAATGAACTAGGACGCAACGGAATAATATTTATTCCAGAATTAGTTTATGAAGAAATTACCCGCACTGAGGATGAATTATCAGCTTGGTTAAAGAAATCTAAGATTCCCATTCATTCTATTAGCGAATCTGTTACAAAGTGTCTGCAAAACATATATGCAAAAGACCCTATTCATAAAAATTTAGTCGATAATATAAAATCAAGATCTTTAGCAGATCCCTGGGTAATTGCTCACGCAATTTCTGAAAATGCCACTGTAGTGACGAAAGAAAATAAAGAAACAGCTCTCAACACGAAAAGAATAAAAATTCCTAATGTCTGTGATAATATGGGTGTTAGATGGATTAACGATTTTGATTTTATTAAAGAACTTAATCTTGACTTCACCTGTAAATTAAAATAATCTCAATTTCACCGCCTCGCCGAACTAATTCTCTTCAAAGTAGTCATCGTATCCAAATGAATAAACCTATTTTCATAAAACCCGATCCCATACTCCCTGCCTTTGGCAAAAACTTAAAATGATATTCCTTGTCCGGGATATCAAGCTGCAGAAACAAATTCTTCAAATCCTTCCTATCCTGCTCAGAAAACTCCAAACCCTTTATCCTCAAAAGCTATGAAATAAGTTAAGTGTTTTATCTCCTCCCATTTTAGAAAGGGGAGGATTAAGGTGGGGTTAGCCCTGCTCTGGCATCCGCACATAAAAAGAAATGCGCTTGTCCCTCAGAAAAAAAATTCTGTCTAATTTTGGCTTTCCGCTCATCAATAGAATTACGTAAAAAAAATAAATGAAGTGAAGCGTTAAACGACAAAATCTTTTTGAGCGAATTCTATGAGCGAGTTATTTTGTCGTAGCGTAACGAAATGAATTTTTAGTAATTCTATTGCTAGAGCATGCTTCTTTTCGTTCTTTTCTGGAATTTATCCCGATGACAATCGGGACTAAGAAAAGAACACATTATATTGTTTTACACATATACGTGTATTTACTTGCTACATTATTCACATATATGTGTAATTATTATTGATTATTTACATATATATGTGTATTATTCACTATCAAAAAGGAGTAAATGATGCAAAATTTAGTAAATAAACTGACTTTAGAGCAAATTGATAAAAAAATAAAACAGATTTCATCTCTTTCTAAACTACCCTTACCGGCAGAAGGATGGATTTATAATATTCGACAAGCTCTGGGAATTTCCTTAAAACAACTAGGCAATAAAATGCACATTACACCTGCGGGTGTTAAAGAAATGGAAAAAAGAGAAAGTAACGATTCAATTACTATAAAAAGTCTTAAAGATTTTGCTGCATCTTTAGATTTAAAATTTGTATATGGTTTTATTCCTATAGATGGTTCACTCGAAAAGATGATTGAAAAACGTGCTCTTGAAATTGCTCAACAAATTGTTCTTAAAACTTCTCATACTATGGCTCTTGAAGATCAACAGAATAATACCGCCCGAATAAAAAAAGCAATTAAGGATCGTGCACAGCAAATCAAAAACGAAATGCCAAAATATTTATGGGATTAGAACTCGAGTATATCTACGGTCAAACTCCACTTAGTGAAGAGGAAAAAGAAGGTCTGCTTATAAAAACTATATCCACTCGCGGTGATCTGGATGAGTTTGAACAACTTAATATTGAAGAAGCAAAAGTTTGGTTACTAAAAACAAAACTTGGTTTAGATAGAATTCTTACTGAAGAGTTTATAAAAGAATTACATTCAAAAATGTTTGAAGATGTATGGAGTTGGGCCGGGTCATTTAGAAGATCAGATAAAAATATCGGTATTGATAAATTAGAAATTCCGGTTCAGTTAAGACAACTTATAGAAAACACAAAATACTGGGTTGAGCATAAAACTTTTTCAGAAGATGAAATTGCAATTCGATTCAGCCATAGGCTCGTCCAGATTCATTTATTCCCGAATGGTAATGGTCGCCATTCAAGATTAATCGCAGATGTTTTAATCCATAAGGGATTTGGGAAAGATGAGTTCACCTGGGGTAGTACAAATCTCACTGCTGCTGGTGAAGTAAGAATATCTTATTTAACAGCTTTAAGAAATGCAGATAAAGGAAACTTCACAGATTTAATAACATTCGCCCGCTCCTAATTCTAAACCTGTTCCCAATGGCGGATTGTAAATTAACGCAAGGCTGTGCCCCGCAAAACGGGGCTATTCAGCAAGTATTATTTTGTCACCCTGAGCGTAGTCGAAGTGCGAAGTGTCTTTACCTTCATTGTTAATTGTTAACTCTTAATTTTTAATTGCTATCCGCTGTGGAGGGTTAAGTAATCAATTAAAAGGGTTTGGATAATTTTGCTCTAAACTCCAGTATCCATTTATTTTTCGAAAAATACCTTGTACCTCGTCTTTTCTTGGTATACTTTCAAAGTCAGCAATTTTATAAATAGCTTCAGTTCCTTCTGAAAATTTAAGCACAAATTCATTTTTACCCTCACTTATAGTTTTATTAAAAGTTTTTGTATCATTTGTAAGCGTGTCGGTAAGCTGTATCGTTATTTGATTTGTAATTGTAAATGTCCCAAGTGGCGTTGGATCAAATTCGCTTGTTCTTATTAAATCTGGTAGTGTATATAAACTTGGGAAATAAATTTTATCATTAGTAATAAAATTTCCACTTCCGCTTGTAATCCCCATTTTACAAGGCTGAGGATCTAAATGAAGCAAAGTAGTGTAAATTGAATCCGTATAAAGAGTATTCTGGTTTAATGTATCTCTAGCTACTAATTTTACCTTATAAACACTCCCTTTTAAATCAGCCGCATTAAAAGCAATGGAATAAACCCCTGCTTGCATCGACTGATTTTCTACAATTTTTTTCACAATTACATTCTCAAGATCATATACTATTAAATTAGTAATACATTGTTGCATAATTGAAAATCTAACATTTGTCGAAGCCATTGGATTTAGTAAATTATTAACTCTTGTTTGCTTGGATAATGGATAACTTGGATAATAAAAACTGCCTACTGCTATTCCATTCATTGGATTATTATTATCATCAATTACCTTAACACTGAACGAAAATGTATTTAAGTCCAGATCAGGATTTGTTGATTGATCACTGCACCCAGATATATATAAGGAAAGAAGTATTAATACAAAAATTAAAATTCCAGAAATACTTAAAATTTTCTTGCTATTGCTTTTCACTATGATTCTCCCTTGAATTGCATATCAAAAATAAAATATCTTTTTGAAAATAACTAAATAATGATTTTCAGTATTTCAAAATACTAGTTGTAAAAAGTCGCACAAAAAACAATTCTACATTGTGCATTCTAAATTCTACATTTGTCGATATCAACTCATCTTAGCATTGGACAGCCAGTGTTACATAAGAAACATTATTGCACAGACTAATCTTTCTAACCTTTCCTTGTCTTTATATCTACCGTCCAATAATATTGCCTTATGTAAACTCGGCACTCCGCCCGTGGCGGAACCTTTTCAGTTCATCATTACATTGGTAAAACACAGCAATAAGTCAGCGTTTGGGGATGGCTCACGCTTACGCACACCCAAATCTGTATTGGAATTTCTTAATTTTTATTTGTAAAATTATTCAATTAAAATGAAAACTATAGCAATCATATTATTTATCTCAGCTTTAACATTCCCTCAAATTGATCAAGAATCTGAGTTCGGTTATTTTTATGAAGTTATGCCTGAGATAATTGGTGGCTTACAATCTATTCAAAATCGATTGGTTTACCCGGATTCAGCCTTAAAGAATGGTATTGAGGGAAAAGTTTACGTTCTTGCGATTATTGATTCAATCGGCAATATTCAAAATGCCCGAATAATTAAAGGTATTGGTTATGGCTGTGATGAAGAAGCCATTCGACTTGTAATGTCAGCTAAATGTACTCCAGGTTTTATCCGTGTCAAAAAACGACCAGGTGATAATAACAAAGACAGACCTTATAGTCTTGCCCCCTATCAATGTGCAATTCCAATCCCATTATTATTTAAACTCAACTAACTTTATAGTTACATTTAACATTGAGCACTTAACATTTTAAAGGTCCCAAACTTGCTCAATCAAAATTATCCTTGAAGTTGCTTATTTATAGTCTGATATATAATTTGCGATTCGCAATTTGCGAATCACGAATTCAAAGGATACAAAGATGAAAAAACACAGCGGAATGCGACCTTTAGATATTGTAATATTATTGCAAATATCTTTATATAATGAGGAAAACTGGCTATTGAAAGATCTTGCAAATAAATTAAAAATAAGCGCAAGTGAGGTAAGTGAATCATTAAACAGATCGGCAATTGCTGGTTTATTAAGTGCTGATAAAAAAACACTTATGAAAGATGCACTAATTGAGTTTCTTGAATTTGGAATGAAGTATGTCTTTCCCCAAAAACCAGGTGCGCTTGTGAGAGGAATTCCAACGGCACACTCAGCTTCACCGCTCAAAGAACTGCTGCATTCTGATGAAATTTATGTATGGTCATTTGCAACCGGTGATGTGCGTGGACAGGCAATTGAGCCTTTATATAAAACTGTTCCTGAAGTTTCTAAACAAGATGAAAAATTACATGAATTGTTAGCGCTATCGGATGCTTTGAGGATTGGAAGAATTAGAGAACAGAATCTTGCAATCGAAGAATTAAAAAAGAGAATCTATGGGTTTAAAAAATAAAAAAGTAAATGAAGAGATAATTAAAAAGATTGCTATCGCATTAGGCGATCTTAATGATAAAGTTGTTTATGTGGGTGGCGCAGTAGTTTCACTTTATGCTGATGATCCCGCTGCCGATGATGTTAGACCTACAAAAGATATCGATATATTTCTTGAGATTGCATCGTATGGTAAACTGGCTCAGTTGCAGGAAGAGATTGCTAAGAAGGGATTCTTTCCAGCAACAGATGAGGGAATTATGTGTCGATTTAGATATGAAGATATTTTAATTGACATTATGGCTACTAAAGAAGTTGGTTGGGCTCAAGCAGATAAATGGTTTGAACCAGGAATGAAAAAATTAGAAAAATTCCAGATTGCGGATAAAACAATTAATATTTTACATATATCATATTTTCTTGCTACCAAGTTCAATGCCTTCCATGATAGAAATGACGAAGCACGTGTTAGCAGGCACTTTGAAGATATTGTATATGTATTAGATAACCGAATCAATCTTGTTAAAGAAATACTCTCTTCACCTGATGACGTAAGAATTTTTTTAATTCAGGAATTTAAAGAGATAGTAAAGCCAGAATATAAAGAAGCGATATTAGCACACCTATTTTATGAATCACAAACTGAGCGTTTCAAATTGTTAATAGAAAAACTAAATGAAATTATAAGTAGTGCTGAATGAGCTAAATGGAATAATGAATAAGGAGATAACAAAAATATCAACCGCTGATGAAAATCAAGGAGGGTTGTTTGGAGAGTGAAAAAAAGGTGCATTCAGAAAGTTATTAAATTTCTGGACTTTACCTGGTTTGCTGATCCCACTATTAATTGTATTCATTCTTAACTTTGGGTTGATTTTTAACTTAGAAAGTTTCATAAAATTTGAAACTATATTTGATTACTTAATCTATTAATTTATAACGTAATTTTAATTATGCAATCGTATACTAATAATCGTCAGGCTCTTACACGCTTTGCATGGCTTTCAGTTGCAGCAGCTATTCTTACTATTGCTTTAAAGGGCATAGCATATTTTCTAACCGGTTCGGTTGGTCTGCTTTCCGATGGCTTAGAATCCATTGTGAATCTTGTAGGGGCACTTATGGCTTTGGCAATGTTAACAATAGCAGCACGTCCTGCCGATGAAGACCATGCATACGGACACAGTAAAGCTGAATACTTTTCTAGTGGAGTTGAAGGGATGCTGATATTGGCTGCTGCCCTCGGTATCGGAATAACTGCCATTCCCCGGCTTATTACTCCAAAACCACTTGAACAGATCGGGTTGGGTTTAGCGGTTTCGGTTGCAGCTTCTTTGATAAATTTGTTTGTTTCGATTGTCCTATCAAGAGCTGGGAAAAAATATAATTCAATAACTCTTGAAGCAGATGCGCAGCACCTAATGACTGATGTATGGACATCTGTCGGTGTTCTTGCAGGGGTTGGTGCTGTGGCAATTACAGGTTGGGAACGATTAGATCCTATCGTTGCAATTCTTGTTGCTGTAAATATTATATGGTCGGGGGTTAGAATCGTAAGAAAGTCCGCGTTTGGGTTGATGGATACAGCTCTATCGATTGAAGAGCAAAACTCGATTCAACAAGCATTAGATAAATATATCCAGAGTAAAGTGCAGTTCCATGCACTTCGCACCCGGCAATCCGGAGCCCGAAAGTTTGTATCACTTCACGTCTTAGTTCCCGGTGAGTGGACAGTCCATAAAAGTCATCAACTATTGGAAAGTATTGAGGCAGATATCAGGCATTCTTTGCCTGGTGTTACAGTATTTACTCATTTAGAATCATTAGACGATCCATCCTCCTGGGAAGATATGAACCTTGATCGTAATGAAACTAAATCAAACAAAGACAAATAGATGTAAATGCGGTCATTGGAATTTATTATACAGACTCAGGTTTAGAGATTATGCAGGGCTGGCTGAATATCCGAAGTATTATAATGAGTTGAAGGAACTATTTTAAGATAAAGTGAATTAAATTCAATCAGGGATCATATGTCAGACTTAGAATATTTTTTAGATAAAGAATTCTTAAATATTGATTTTGGTAATAAAGGGTTTTTACCCGGCGAATATGAGAATTGTAAATTTGAGAAATGTAATTTTTCAAAAGTCAAATTATCAGAATGTGTATTTATAAATTGTGATTTTATTAATTGCGATTTAACAAACAGCAATATATCAGCTTCTGTTTTCCGTGATGTAAAGTTTGATACCTGTAACTTAGTCGGGTTACCATTTGACAGCTGTAATCAATTACTTTTATCTTTTGCGTTTACAGGGTGTTTATTAAACAGGGCATCATTTTTCAGAATGAAAATGCAAAAGACAGAATTTATAAAATGTGAAATGGCAGATGTTGATTTTGGAATGACTGATCTGACAGGTGCGTCGTTTAATGAATGCGATTTGCGCAATGCGGTGTTCGATAATTCCAACTTATCTAAATGTGATTTCCGTAAAGCTTATAACTATTCAATTGATTCCGAGAATAATAAAATTGCAAAAGCTAAATTTTCGGCAGCGGGTTTGTCCGGTTTATTAACTAAGTATGATATTGTGATTGAGTAACTCAGTTTACGCAAATAGAAATGTGGTAAAAATGAGGATTGGTGTCCAGGGGGATTTTTGAGAAAGAATTAGCAATTGCACCGTAAAACAAATATGAATAGAAACTGCCGCAATGAAGCGGCAGTAATTAAATTATAATGAAACTGTAACACCAAGACGGACAAAACGGACATCATAAAACCATCCGTTACCAGAAGAGTTGGATGCGTTAGATTCGGTACGGTTCGTATCATAGGTATAATCATTATTATAATTTGAATCTGACCATCTTACCCCACCTGAGAAGTGAGTTTCTGCATACAAACTAATGTTATCTGTAATAGAGGCGCTTACACCAAACAGACCCATAATCCCAATATCATAGTTTTTATAGTTTGATTCGTTTGAATGTTTTTGAATGTATGGGTCAGTAACAGTATCAGGCGAGAAAATCCTATCAGTTGCATCTGACGTTATGGATTGATTGGCGTAAGTGAATATTGGACCTGCTCCGAAATAAATGAAACCATAATCAGATTTATAGAGAGGGAAAAGGATCTGAGTAGATAAGGATATCTCTATATAATCATTATCAGAATTCTCATCTCTTTCTGAACGGGAACCGTAATATCCATCATTAAATATTTTATTAGATTGGTCTGATTCTCCTTTAATATCCTGACCATGGGTATAAAAATCAAGTTGAGCACGCAGCCAATAATTATCTGTTGTTAAATAATTATAAGAGATTCCATAACCATTAATGAAATTTATATTAAAAGTATTAAGGTCGGGATTTTTTAACTCCTGTTTAGTTTGAGCATTTGCGATTGAAAAGGAAAGCAGAAAAAACAAAAAGAGCCCCAGTGTTGATTTCATAAATCACTCCTGTTAAGTATTAATTGATAGTTGATTAGGTGATTGAACAAACGAAAAAAATGTCGAATACTTTAAAAGGACTTTCAACCTTACTCCCTATAAATGTTGAAAAAGAAAATGATCATAAATATAATTCACAAAAATTAAGCCACCACTATTATTTTATTTAAAGAAGGAAATAAAAACTTCCTATTAAATTTATGTCCAAAGAAATAAACACATACTGTGTAGAAAAAGGGAGTTAGTGTAAACCACCTTTATAATAAGCTTACTGCATTTGATAAAGTGCTTTGTGTTAAGTGACTATAGACCCGGATGGTTTTGATATTTTCGTGACATGTCCTCCAATATGAGATCCAATCGAAGGGAATGGTTCATATTCATTCAGATTTAGTCAAGATATAAAACTGGATCGTTTAGTTATGAGGTTGAAGATTATTTTTACAGTAAGTACTAGGGGTACAATAACTTATCAGTTTGATGAAGTTGCAATTGAACCAAATGCCATCGCTACTTGTAATTTTTAGTCATCCCAGTACACAGGTTAGAAGTTGATTTAAATGGGGATGAAAAAACAGGTACTAAATATAATCCAGAGTTTATTACCGGAGTGCAATATGTGAAAGTTGAAAAAATAGAAATACCAAAACAATATTTGTTAAGTCAGAATTACCCCATCCCTTTAACCCAACAACAAAGATCAGCGACACTTAGCCTAACCAAGTCTTTGTGAGTTAAAATTATATAATGTACTTAGGCAGATAATTAAAAATCTTCTTAACGAAGAAAAACAAGCAGGTAATTATGAATCGATTTTAATGCTTTAACTTTGTCGAATGGAGTTTATTTCTATCAACAAAAAGCAGGGGAGTATGTTGAGACGAAGAAAGTGATTCTTTTGAATCGCCTTTTATATATTTGTTAGCGAGCAGATAATATTTTCAAAAAAATATTTGATTTAAGAAAATCTCTTTGCTAAGTTATAAATAGTTAAAGAGGTTTTTGTGATAAAACTTTTAGCAACTTTCAGAATAGGCAAGCATTTTTTCTGTAAAAAAATTAGAAAATACTATTATCTAAAAAAGGGGCACTCTATTGTCAATTAATCAGCTTAAAATTTTTAGCATTACTATTCTGGCATTGATACAAGTTAAAGGGCTTTTTTCACAATGTTATGACTGGGAAAACATAAACGCTCCCTTTGGTGGTAGATTGTCTACAGTTGTTACCTACCAAAATGATATTTATTGCGCAGGAAATGGTGGTGTTTATGGTAGCAGTGATAATGGTGAAACTTGGGAATGTATAGGGTTAAGAAATCAGAATATATCCAAAATAAAAATAGCATCCGGGTATATTTTTGCAATCTCAGGTAATACCTGTTATAGAAGCAGATTAAATGATACCGCGTGGACAAATGTCCTTGGAGCGAGGTGTCAATCGTTAGCAGCAAAGGATTCAATTGTATTTGTTGGTGAGGAATATGGTTTATACAGATCTACTGACTTAGGAGAAAACTGGGAAAGAGTTGATTCTTCTATGGACAATAAATCCATAGTTCAGATAATCATCACCTCTAATGATATTCTTTTAGCATCGGCTCGCGGTGGAGCTGGTTCTGGTGTATTTAGAAGTGAAGATATGGGAAATAGCTGGATAAGAATAGATCCCGATCCATCTGCCTGGAATTTTGAAGGCATTGCTGAATATAACAATATACTTTATGCTTTTGATTATGACAATTATGCAAGGGTTTATTTAAGTACAGATTGGGGTTTAACATGGGAGTGCACCATATGGATCCACAAGCCCAACTAGCTTTATACCCTTATCAATTTTTGTAGATAATAGCGGGATATATTTGGGATTTTATAATCAAGGATTTTTTAGATCATTTAATAATGGCATAGATTGGGTAGAATTGAATACAGGTTTAAAAAACAAAAGCATTCTATCAATTACGAGGGACAATGATTTCATATTTGCAGCAACATACGATGGACTCTATAGATTTGAAAAAGCAAATTATACCTGGACCAAAAAAAGTGATGGAATTAACAACATCTGGGTTTCAAAACTTGCTGAGGTAAATAATAAATTGATAATTGGAACATACGGCTCGGGACTTTACATTAAAGATTCGGATGGATTAAGAAATATAAACTTAGGCCCTGATTTTATGTTCATTCTAGATGTTTTAGCTGCAGACGGGGCTATCTATGTAACAGCAAACAATAGTTATCCCGATGATACGTACGCCAAGTTGTTTTTTTATTCTGATTACGGAAACTGGTGGTCACAAATTTATACAGGAAGAGATCTAATTGGACTAAAATATATAGCAAAAAACGATAAATACCTCTACCTTGGAGGTTCATTTGGACTTTATAGAAAACCAATAATTGGGGATAGCTGGGATAAATTGACAAATTTTATTTCTGTGGTCACCAATATTGCTACATTTGATTCCATCATAATAGTGACAAATGGGACTTCAGAGATTTTCAGGAGTACTGATTATGGCGATAGTTGGCAAAGTATTCACGTCAATAATCTTTATTCCGGAAATAAAATAGTATCAACATTAAATGGTGATTTTTACCTGGCAACAGGGCAAATAACATTTTTATTTAAATCAACAGACCAAGGTTTAACTTGGCAAAAATTAAATAACCCCGTTTCAGTAGGCGAGGTTCAATCGATTTATACTAAAGATGAAAATATATTTGTTGGTCTATCCCAAAATGGAATATTAGTTAGTGAGAATGGAGGGGTAAGCTGGGATAGTAGAAACACCGGATTATACTCAAAAAATATAACCAGTTTTGTTTCTGTTGAAAATAATATTTATGCGGGTTCATATCTTAATGGGATTTACAAAAGAGTTAATGCCGAATACGTTCCAATTGCCGACACGACCTTAAATCTAATAATACCTTTATCGGACAGTATTTATTTTTACAATAAGCAACTAAAATTTTATTGGATATCATCCAGAAAATTTAACAGGTATAGATTTCAATTATCCGAAGATACACTTTTTGAAAAAATTATAATTGATGACAAAAATATAAATGACACTTCATTTTTTGTCGAGGCTTTGGATTACAATAAATATTACTACTGGAGAGTTAGCGGGGTTACAATGGTATGGGATAATCACTTTTCTAAGGTACAAAAAATAAGGATTGAAAAAGTAAATAACTTTCAACTTTATAATAATTACCCAAATCCATTTAATAGTCTGACAAATATTATATATAATGTTGCCGAATATTCTGAAGTAACCATAACAATATATGACATACTTGGTAATAAAGTTGAAACCGTGGTTAACGATAAAAAATTACCCGGCAGATATTATGTTAATTGGAATGCAAGTAAGTATGCAAGCGGGGTTTACATTTATAAAATGAAGGCAGGGGAATATGTTGAGACGAAGAAAATGATTTTTTTGAAGTAGTGTTCAATGCTCATTGTTCAATCCGCCGCAGGCGGATCAGTGAGGCGATTCGAAAGTATCGCCTTTTATTTTATATCTAATTTTTGCTTAATCTTTCTAATCGTCAGTGGTGCGCTTCCTTCATAGTGGTTGTTGACATTTATATAAGTATCAACTTTTTTATTATTCAGGTAATAAATTATCTCTGCAATTTTATCTATTTCCTCATCTTTCGGTTCAACGATCTGATTCCAGATACTTCCGGTTTTCTTTTCTATGCCCGATCTATCCGGTCCGTGTAATCTTATTACTGCTGTGGATTTAAATTGATCTTTGAATTCATTAAATACATCCCAGATTGGCGGCATATAATAACCCTGCAGTAAAACCATTGCAAGATTATTTCTTTGAAGAAAATCAAAGAATGGTTTTTTAAGAAAG
This sequence comes from uncultured Ignavibacteriaceae bacterium, assembly GCA_963809415.1. Taxonomy (GTDB): domain Bacteria; phylum Bacteroidota; class Ignavibacteria; order Ignavibacteriales; family Ignavibacteriaceae; genus IGN3. The sequence continues at coordinate 598,031 of CAWEJJ010000004.1, forward strand.
TTCGAGTTACGGATTTCGACACCGTAAATATATTTTTTATCGATTGAATCGATGAATGATTCAAACCTATCCAGGAACTCGCTTAGTCCGCTTATCTTTTGCTTGTTAAGATATTCAAACTGAAACATAAGAACGCCAATTTTATTACTCATAGGTTTAAGAGCATCCAGAAATGATTTGAATAATTCCAGGTTAAGGAAGTACGGATTGGATTTTAATTGATCAGATTTATTTCTGTTATAAAAATGTGTTAGTGTAATGCTGTTGGGTATTTTTATTGTGAACTTAAAATCATCCGGGACTGATTTTGTGTAGAGTTTAACTTCACTTTCTTTCGGGAGATTAGTTTTCGCTGGTTCGAATAATGACCAGAACCACTGATCAACTTCTACTGTGTTGAATTGCTTTGAGTATTCTTTAAGAAAATTAAACACTTCTATATCAGGATAAACAATTCCTTTCCAGGAATCATATTTCCAGCTGCAGGTGCCGATTCTTATCATATTACCGCCTCAATAATCTGATAAAACATTGAAAATATCTTTATTAAAATATAATATCAGTTTGAATTAATCCGCCAACTGACGGATGACATAAAATATAAAAAGTAATATGTAAAATATAATCTGACGGATACAATTTGAATCAAACCACAGAGTAATTATTTATATCTTCAACAGTTGAAACAAAAATAGCCCTCAATATCTTCTCTGAATTAATTTACTAATACATGAATAATTTTGTAAACTTTTATCAGATACAAATAATGTTTAGGTGTCAAAATGAAATTCAATAATTTAGATATCTGGGATATTGCACTAACCAAATCTGCAGTTTTTTTTGCAACTTTATTTTTGATATCAATTTGGCCAGCCTTTGCAAACTGGGCAGCCGGAACAAATTGGATTTGGTTTTTAATTCCTGCTCTCCTTGCATCAATTAAACCAGTTATAAGTGTTTTCAGGAAGTAGATTATTTTTTGCGGCTTGCAGAGGCTGTGTGAAAATTGAGATTGTCACTTCGATCCCGATTTTTATCGGGAGAAAAGTCTTATAATTTATATAGATTTCTCAGTCGAATCCGTCGCGGCGGACTTCGAAATTACTTTTACAGAATTATCACAAAGTCTCTGTAACAGAATTCCGTTATTGGGCAGGGAAGTAATTGGCGACGGTTATTGACCATCGATAATTTTATATGATGAAACAACCACAAACTTCAGATGTAAAAGAACAGTAATTATCACATCTCTTTTCGTTGAGGAAAGGTTGAAGATAGGGGAAGGGTTGTGAAATTTGCTGGTGGAGAATCAAACAGTTTCTTCGGCTGCAGATCCTGGTTCGCAAAATAAAAAGATCATTTCAGCATCGTAATTTTAGTGATTGATATTCCCCCAAAACTCAAAGAATCTCTAATCAATGCCCCCAAATGTCAAAACAGATAATTTTAACATTTAATTCTTGCTTTTAATTCAATGTCCCACTATGTTTCAGGTGGGATTTCCCACTATCTGTAATAAGGAGTAGTTATGACTGAAATAATTGAAAATGAATACACAGCAACAATCGATACTAAAAAGAGATTGACTATTCGCGGTGCCAAACATCACCACTATGCCGTTCAAGTTTATAAGGATGGTAAAATTGTCCTTAGTCCACGAATATTAGTTGATCCAAATCTTATTCCCAAAAGCACTATGAAAATCATAGACAATTCAGTATCTAATATGAAAAAGGGAAAAGTTTCTAAACCACTTAATCTCAAGAAATACAAATAGATTTATGATATTCGAAATTGTTCTTGGTATTCCTGATGTAGAAAACTATTGGAATGATCTTAATAACAAATATCAAATTGGCAGTTTATCGGCTAAAGAAAAAATTCTTTTTAATAAACTTGTCAAGGCTTTTAGATTGTTAGAATCAAATCCTCGTTCTAACAGTCTTGCTACACACGAAATAGATGCATTGTCTATTAAATACGGATTCAAAGTTTTCCAATCTTATTTAGAAAACAGAGTTCCTTCTGCAGGCAGAATATTCTGGGCTTATGGACCTGATAAATCACAAATAACAATTCTTGCTATCGAACCTCATCCTGAGATTAAATCTAGATCCTACTCACGCATCAAGCTTGCAAAATTCCCGGATAGAAAAAAAAAGAAATAATCTTCAATTAAATATTGTTAATTTTACATTTCACTTTGTACATAGCCCCGCTATCACTCCACGCCATTTCACTACCTGGATACATTCAACTAAACGCACAGTTTTCTGGTAAAGGTTGCTTCTTTGATTGATCAATGCAAATCTGGTTAATCCGTGTCATCGGAATGCTATTGTGATTTATTCTTCAGCAGCCATTACCCAATCCAGCAAACTTAAAAGTTAACATTGTCATTCCTTATTGCTTCCATTGAACATTTAGCACTTAACATTTAACGGGAGAGTGATTTTATGCGGCAGCTGCTTCCAACATCTGTGCAGGGATTTTTACACGCGGGTTATTTATATAAAAAAAAACCTGCTGCACAATTCCATTTTATTCTATTAACATCAAAAGATTTTGTATTTACTTTTGATTGAAATTATGCAGCAGATTTTAATATAATTGAACTATCAGCCCAATTTAATTACCAGATTTTTACAACCTTATCAGGCGGATTTCTCATTGGATCGCCTTCTTTCACATCAAAAGCCGACCAGAATTCCGGCATATCACTCAGCGGTCCAATTACGCGATATTGACCAGGTGAGTGGGGATCGGTTTTTAATCTTTGCATCAATGCTTTATCTCTAATATTGTTCTTCCAAACCTGCGCCCATGATAGAAAAAATCTTTGTGAAGGTGTCAAGCCATCAATCATCTCATTATTCTTAAACTCATCAGTTTTCTTAAATGCAGTAAAGGCAACTGTAAGCCCGCCAAGATCGGCAATATTTTCACCGGTAGTTAATTTGCCGTCAATATGCATTGAATCAACAGGTACATAAGCATCATACTGAGCGATGATCTTTTCCGTTCTTTCTTTAAACTTATCGTTATCAGATTGCGTCCACCAATCCTTAAGATTTCCCTGAGCATCATATTTTCTACCTTCATCATCAAAACCGTGAGTAATTTCATGCCCAATTACTGCACCCACAGCGCCATAATTAATAGCGTCATCCGCTTCCTGATTAAAGAATGGCGGTTGAAGAATTGCAGCTGGAAAAACAATCTCATTTCTTGTCGGATTGTAATAAGCATTAACTGTTTGAGGAGTCATTCCCCATTCAGTTTTATCTACAGGTTTTCCGATCTTATCAAAATTTCTTTTAACAGCAAATTCACTTCCTCTGATTATATTAGCTGCATAAGAATCTCTTTTAATTTCAAGGGATGAATAATCTTTCCATTTATCCGGGTAACCAATTTTTACAGTGTAAGTCTTAAGCTTATTCAAAGCCTTTTCTTTTGTGGATTCACTCATCCAGTCAAGTCCTTTTATCCTTTCACCCATTGCTTCAAGTAAATGCATTACATTTTCATGTGCTCTTTCTTTAGCTTCAGGAGGAAAAGTTTGTTTTACAAATAATTGTCCAAGGGCTTCTCCGATAACACCATTAGTAGCGCGTAAAACCCTTTTCCATCTATCCGGTAAAACTTTAGCTCCATTCAAAAATTTGTCATTAAACTCAAAATTTTCATTAACAAAAGGTGAACTTAAATATGATGCTGCATCGTCAACAATTTTCCAGTTAAGATAAACTTTCCAATCTGCCACAGGAACATCTTTCATCATTACAGCAACTTCTTTAAAAAATTCAGGCTGTGCAACGTTTATATCTCCTGGTTCAGAAAGACCGACTCCGACAAAAAATGTTTTCCAGTCGAACTCGGGAGTTAATTCATTCAGATTAACGAGAGTCATTTTGTGATAAGTTTTATTGGGATCTCTTTGTTCAACCCTTGTCATAGAGGCATTAGCAAGCCTGGTTTCTATATGCATAATTGTGTTAGCATTTTTTTCTGCCGCTGCTTTATCCTGTCCGATCAGCATCAGCATTTTAGCAACGTGTTCAATATACTTAGCCTGGATTTCTTTTGATTGTGCATCAGCGTTTGTGTAATAATCTCTATCGGGTAATCCTAATCCGCCTTGTGATAATTGTGAAATTACCATTTCACTATTCTTTTCATCAGCCGACCCATAAAATCTAAACATTGAAGAAATACCTTTTCTGTACAACTCAGGAATTACCTTATAAACATCTTCTAATGTTTTGATATTTGAAACTAAGTTTAACTCAGGTTTTATAGGATCAAAACCTGCTTTTTCAATTTGTGCAGTATCCATACCGGTAAAATAGAAATCACCTACTTTTTGCTCAATGCTTCCATAAGGTGCATTTTTATTAGAAGCCGCGTCTTCAAGAATTTTTTTTAATATTTGATAATTCTCTTCAGCAAGAACTTCAAAACTGCCCCAACGTGTATAATCATCAGGTATCGGATTATTTTTGAGCCAATTTCCAACCGCATAATGATAAAAATCGACTGAAGGTTTTATATTCAAGTCCATTTGTGATTTATCAAATCCTTTAACAACAGTATTCTGTGAATATATGTTTATTGATAAACCAAACGACAGGACTATTACAGCCACAGTCAAAAAACGAGATAATGGTTTTAACATTTTTACTATCCTTTAGAATTAAAATAACATTTATTTATTACTAAAAAATAATGAAATTCATTTTCAAATCCCGATCATTAACTAATGCACTTTGCCTTCATCACTTATATAATTAAGTCACCTTTCCCAAGTGTGGTAAAAACCTCCGAGGTTTTGTTAACTGAACAACCTTTAAGTTGCTTTGGGGTAAAAAATCAAGACTATTCTCGCTAAAAGATTCATTGAAACCTCGGAGGTTTGGTAATCTGAATAATGTGAGTAATTAAAATATAATGCGCATTAGATAAATATTTATTGTTTTATGAATGGGAAAGTAATTTTGTTGATATTTACGGAGGCTGTTGAATATTTGAAAAATTAAAATTAGATATCCATTTACTATATTAATTTACACTGTTATTTTTTTTTATGGTCCGGTAGTGCTTCTTTACCTGTTATTCAACAACAAATAATTACCACTCATCATCAATTAATTGATTTAATTGCATCATTTAGCTATGTTTTAAAAGAAAATAAAGCTAGAAATGGAAGAAATTCTTTTAAATAAAACAGCAATTCCGGCACAACAGGCAAGTAAAATTTATTTTTTTCTAAAAAGAGGCTTTAAGGTTATTGGTTTTGAAGCATTAATTTGGATTTCCGGTTTAGCTTATCTTGCTTTATTTTCTCCGTTAGATCAAACACATTTTACAATCTGTCCGCTTGCAAATGCAGGAATTGATTTTTGCCCCGGCTGCGGATTAGGACATTCGATCACTTTGTTTTTCCACGGAAATTTTATTCAATCTTTTAACACACACCCGCTTGGATTTTTTGCCTTAATAATTATAATTCATAGAATATATTCATTAGTTAAATTGAACATTATCAACAATAAAGAAGCAAAAGCTTAAAGGAGTAATTATGCAAAACATTTTCAATTTATTACCGTCACTTGAAGGTGAAGAAATGATGTACACCCAGGAATTGATAAAAGACATGACCGATTCACAGGCGCAGCAGTTTGCAATGGCTTATAGTGCCAGAAGGAAAGATCCCACAACAATTTTAATCTTAGCATTAATAGGATTTATAGGTTTTGCAGGCATTCACCGTTTTCTGCTAAACCAGATTGGAATGGGAATTTTATATGTCTTTACTGCCGGTTTATGTTTTATTGGAACGATCGTTGACCTGGTAAACTATAAAAAACTTTCATTTGAGTATAATTCAAAAGTTGCTCAGCAAGTTGCTTTAATGATTAAACAAGCTTCATAAATTCAGCAGCCGCTCTTTTTAAATGCCTGTGAGATATATTTTATCTCACAGGGCACATTTCAAATTTAGAAACAATCTTCACTATTTATTCAAATACTTTTACTTTTGACCAAAATATTTATTGAAAACAAAATACCTTTCACCTAAATTTGTAACCAGATGGAAAAGATTTTTTTTACAAAAATGAGCGGTGCCGGTAATGATTTTATCTTTTTTGATAAAAATCAAAATCCCGATCTTAATCTTTTGCCCGGCACGATAAAAAAACTTTGTGACCGCCGAAACGGCATTGGGGCTGATGGTGTTATTGAAATTGCAAATAATGCACAATATGATTTTGAAATGACTTATTATAATGCCGATGGTTCTACCGGAAGTTTATGTGCCAATGGTGCCCGGTGCGCAATTTGGTTTGCCAGTAAAACAGGAAGATTGAATGATGAAAATGCAAAATTTATTTCAGCGGGGAAAGAATATTCCGGTAAAGTAATTTCTGATGAGCTGATTAAGTTTAATCTAAATCAACCAGCTAAAATTAAATTTAATTTTAAGATAAAAGCTTTCGGGCAGATGATTAAAGCCAATTTTGCTGATACGGGGTCGCCTCATGTAGTAATAAATATTTCGGATATTCAGAAAAATCCTTCTATCCCAAATATTTTTTTTGATGATATATTGGAAGTACCTGTTTACCAGATTGGGAAGGAAGTTAGATATAATTATGATTTTGCTCCGGAGGGTACAAATGTTAATTTTGTTAAAGTTGTAAATAATGAGATTTTAATAAGAACTTATGAGCGCGGGGTGGAAAATGAAACTTTGGCTTGTGGAACCGGTTCGGTTGCAGCAGCTATAATTTGTTCTGTAACAGATAAATTAAATCCGCCAATTACGTTAAAAACTTATGGCGGGGACAAATTATCTGTTAATTTTGAAGTAGAAAATCAGAGGGTTAAAAATCCATCTATAATCGGTCCTGCAAAAATAGTTTTTGAAGGATCAATCAATAAAGATTTATTTATTTAATTATTGGAGTAAAAATGTCAAAAGTACTTTTCTCAATTCAGTATGAAATAATTCCCGAAAAGAGAGATGAATTCTTAAAAGTTATTAGAGAACTTAAAAATCTTTTAAAGGCAGATGGTTTGGAATCTTATAACGTTTTTGAAGTCAAAGGGAAACCCAACAGTTTTCAGGAACAATATACATTTACATCAATGGAAACCTACGAAGCATTTGATGACGAAACGAATGAACGGGTTAATCTTCTGGTTGATAAAATAAATGAGATGGCGGTTGATAAATCAACTAGGTACACCACATTGGTGCAGCTTTTAGATGAACAAAACAATTAAAGATTTATCAGGTTTTATAAAATTTAAGTTCATATTTTTCTTGCTAAACGTAAAAAATAATATTCAGATATAATGATTTGATTATAGTAAGCGTTCCGACGACAGACTGGAGCGCTTCCGGTTTTATTTCTTATCGGATTTAATTCTGTTCTTATAAAGTTAATTTTCTAAATAATCGTATTTGCACTGTTTCATCTCTTTCTTAATTTAATTAAAACAACGTGTTTTATAACATTAACTAAAAAATTATAGGGTCAAGCTACATTTAATGAATAAAACTTTACACAAAATTTATATAGGCAGTTTTATTACAATTGGCATTGCTGTTTTTGTACTGCTTGCAATAAATGGATACCAATATTATACAAAACCGATTGAAGAAAGATTTTTCGATCCTTCACATAATGCATTAAAACCAAGCGGAATTTTAGGACACGGATACGGGATAATTGGAACCCTGATGATGATTATCGGTGTTTCAATTTATATGATTAGAAAAAGATTACGATGGCTTTTTAATTTTGGTTATCTGAAGTATTGGTTAGAGCTGCATATTTTTTTATGCACTGTGGGTCCCATTTTAGTTCTTTATCATACGGCGTTCAAATTTGGCGGAATAGTTTCGGTTAGTTTTTGGAGTATGGTATTAGTTGTTCTAAGCGGAATTATTGGAAGGTTTATATATCTCCAGATTCCAAGAACTATTCAGGGAAAAGAAATTGATATGAAAGACCTTTTATCAATGAGGCAGGAACTTGAAGATAAACTAAGCCAGGAGATGCTTTTTGATACCAGATTGTTAAATGAACTAGATGTACTTGCTTCGCCGGACAGGTATAAATCAAAAAATTTAATTGCTGCGCTGATATTGTTTTCTAAAGATTTTTTTAGAATCAAAAAATTTTTGTATAAGCTAAAAAAAAATGTTCTAAGAGCCGGATTTTCTAAATACAGAAGAAAAGAACTAATTAGCAAAGCTCAGGCAGAAATAATCTTATCACGAAGACTTGGAATGTTAAGAACGATGCAAAATTTATTTCATTCATGGCATATTATTCATCTTCCTTTTGCACTCGTTATGTTTGTTATTATGGTTGTACATGTTATAGTAACAATAACTTTTGGTTATAAATGGATTTTTTAAAAGGAGCAAAATGAAGTTCAAACCAATTTATTTATATGGCTCAATTTTTATTGCAGCAGCGGCAGTATTAATTATCATCACTAATTCAGAATCGCCGAAAGTGATTAATAAAATTAATGAAACCCAAGAGCAAATACCGCAGGATGATATTCATAAAAATTTTGATACCGGGCAGCAAACACCAACCGGTTCAAATGTTAATCAGGAAGTTTTAACAAAATTAAAGGAGATGAAAAAACTTGCTGATGCTTATCCAACCGATACATTAAAAATAAGAGAATACGCTGATTTTTTATCCGCGGCACATAAACAAGATGAAGCGATAAAATATTACGAAGAAATTTTAAGCATTGATTCTAAAAGAAAAGATATTTATTTCGCAATTACTTCTGATTATTATATTCAAGGAAAACTTGATAAAGCTGAGGAAGTTACCAGACAATTACTTAAACTTTTCCCGAAGGATCCTATGGCAACATATAACCTTGGAGCTATCGAAGCCACAAAAGGAAACAAAGAAAAAGCACGCGAAATTTGGATGAAACTTATAGAGTCTAATCCAAATGATGAAACCTCCGAATTAGCTAAGAACTCAATCAACAAATTATGATATCAAAAGTTGTTCCTATAAAGGAATGATTTTTGCAAATATTGTATAGTTGTCAATTATAAATATCTCAATAAGTTAAAAAAATCGAACAATTAATAGAAAATATTATAACTTATCTGGTAGTTTTACTGCTGTTTGTGGTAATTTTTTACTTCTATTTCAGAAAAAACAGACGCGCGTCTATCCGGACAAGGACAAAACTGCAAAAAGCTAAAGAGTGGGGATTTAATGAACCGGTATCTCTTCACCCGGTTATTGATACTAATAGTTGTATAGGCAGTGGTGCTTGCATAAATGCTTGCCCGGAACATGATATTTTAGGTTTAAATAATGGAAAAGCCCTTGTAATTAATGCCTCAAGGTGCGTAGGACACGGTGCATGTTTTCATGCCTGCCCAGTTGAAGCAATAACTCTTTGCATCGGTACCGAAAAAAGAGGCGTTGAACTTCCGCATATATCATCAGATTTTGAAACAAATATTCCGGGTATTTTTATTGCAGGTGAATTAGGCGGTATGGGTTTGATTAAAAATGCCGTTGAGCAAGGAAAGCAAGCGGTTGAATATTTCTTAAAAAAACATAATAGATCTTTAAAAGCAAAATATGATTTGATAATTGTCGGTGCCGGTCCGGCAGGAATTTCGGCATCACTTTCTGCATCAAAAAATAAACTCAGGTTTTTAACTCTGGAGCAGGATTCATTGGGCGGCACTGTTTTTAATTTTCCGCGGGCTAAAATTGTTATGACATCACCAATGGAACTGCCTCTTTGGGGTAAAGTTAAATTGGTTGAAACAACCAAAACTGAATTATTAGATCTCTGGAATGCCGTACTTGAAAAGAATAAGATTTCGATTAATGAACAAGAGAAGGTTGAAGAAATTATCAGGCAGGATGATTTATTTATTGTTAAAACCAATAAAAATAATTACACCTCAGGCGGTATTCTTTTATCAATTGGCAGAAGAGGTTCTCCAAAAAAATTAGGTGTTCCCGGTGAAGAAAGGGAAAATGTATATTATAGATTGCTGGAACCTGAATTAATACATAATAAAAATATACTCGTTGTTGGCGGTGGTGATTCGGCAATTGAATCTGCTGTGCTGCTTTCGGATGAAAAAAACCGTGTTACTTTATCCTACCGAGGCGAAACTTTTTCAAGAATAAAGCCTAAAAATCTTGAACGAATTAATAATTACGTTAAAAACAAAAAGATAAAAGTTCTGTTTAACTCGGAAGTAAAAGAAATTTTTCCTGATAAGGTTACACTTAAATTTAACAGCAGGGCAGAAGAATTAAATCTGAAAAATGATTTAACTTATATTTTCGCAGGCGGAATTCTTCCGACAAAATTTTTAGAGGAAATCGGGATAAAGGTTACTAAAAAGTTTGGTGATGCAATTTTAAAACATAGTTAATTATTGAAATTCTTTTTTTTCATATTGTTTCTTTCTTTACCTGTATTTGCCCAAATATCCCCGGGCGATTTGACTAATGCTCATGCAAACCTTGAAGGAATGAGTAATTGCACAAAATGTCATGAAATTGGAAAAAAAGTTCTGAATTCAAAATGCCTAGATTGCCATAAAGATATAAGAATCCTGATTAATGATAATGAAGGCTACCATGCTAATCCGGAAGTAAAGAAAAAAGAATGCGCATCATGTCATAATGAACATCATGGAAGAAATTTCAGAATTATCAATTTTAATAAAGATAAATTTGATCATAATAAAACCGGGTTCAAATTAACCGGGGCACATGCAAAAAAGGATTGTAAAGATTGTCATCAGGCAAAATTTATATCCAATGTAAAATTGAAAAATCATGGTAATACTTATTTAGGATTAGCGCAAAATTGTGTTTCCTGTCATGAAGATTATCATCACAATACATTGGGAAAAGATTGTGCAAGCTGTCATAATACAGAAAAATTTTCAGATGCTAATAAGTTCGATCACAATAAAGCTGCATTCAAATTAGCCGGTGTGCACGAAAAAGTAGAATGTTCAAAATGTCATCCTAAGGAAACAAAAAACGGTAAAGAATTTGTAAAGCTAAAAGGAATAAGTTTTAGTAATTGCTCTTCCTGTCATTCTGATGTTCACAAAGGTGCTTTTGGTGCGGATTGTAAATCATGTCATACAGTGAATGGTTTTAAAATTATCAATCAGCGTGCATTTGATCATTCTAAAACAAAATTTCCTTTAATCGGCAAACATCAAAATGTAAAATGTAATGATTGCCATAAAGGAGTGCATAAAGATAAACCTCTTTATGCTAAGTGCACTGATTGTCATTCTGATTATCATAAAGGTGATTTTACCAAAAATAGCGTAGTGAAGGATTGTCGTAATTGTCATAATGAACAAGGTTTTTCACCTTCTCTTTTTACTATTGATGATCATAATCTTTCTAAATATAAATTGGCAGGAAGCCATTTAGCTGTTGCTTGTAAACAGTGTCATTACAAAGAAAATCAATGGAAGTTCAAGTCAATTGGAATTAATTGCCAGGATTGCCATCAAAATGTACATGGTAAAGAAATAGCTGAAAAATATTTTCCGGGAAATAAATGCGAATCTTGTCATGAAACAAAAAATTGGCAAACAATTTCTTTTAATCATACGGGTACAGGGTTTGAGTTACTTGGGAAACATAAAACAGCAAGCTGCGCAGCTTGTCATTATCAGCAGATAGATGGTAAAAAAGAATTTCATTTTGCATCTTTAAATAAGAATTGTGAACAGTGCCATAAGGATATTCACAATGGGCAATTCAGATCAAATGGAATTAGTTTGTGCGAAAAATGTCATGCTTTTGATAATTGGAAACCGGTCAATTTTGATCATAATAAAACAAAGTTTTCAATTGAAGGTGCACATGAAAAATTAGAATGTTCAAAATGTCATAAAAAAGTTGATGAAAACGGAAGTCAATATATCATATACAAATTGAAAGATTTTAAATGCGCATCCTGTCATTCAAAATAATTTTCATTCTATTTACTGCGGGTTTATTTGCACAGTCACCCCACGGTAAAAATTTTGATATCGATTGTTCTTCGTGTCATCAGACTGAAAGCTGGAAAGTTGATGTCAGCAAAGTTCAATTTGATCATTCAAAAACCAAATTTAAATTGGTAGGTCAGCATCAAGTTGTTGATTGTAAGTCATGCCATACAACGTTAATATTTTCTCAGGCAAAAACCGATTGCTTTTCATGTCATGAAGATATTCACCAGGCAACAGTAGGTTTTGATTGCGCGAATTGCCATACACCAACTTCATGGATAGTAAAAGATATAATTGGCATTCATCAAAATTCAAGGTTCCCATTAGTAGGTGCGCATAAATTTGCTGATTGTGCGCAATGCCATCAAGCATACTCTCAATTAAGGTTTGATGTTCTTAGTGTTGATTGTTATTCTTGCCATGCTCAGGATTATAACTCTGCACAATCACCTAACCATTTAACAGCAAATTTTTCTAAAGATTGTCAGGAGTGCCATAACATTAGTTCACTTACCTGGAGTGCGAGTAATGTAAACCACAGTTTTTTCCCTTTGGTTGGCGGGCATGCTCTGCCTAGTTGTTATTCGTGTCATAACCAGGGAACGTTTGAAGGTTTGACAACAGAATGTTATTCCTGCCATCGTTCTAACTATGAAGCGACAACAAATCCGAACCATATTTCTGCTGGATTGCCGACAACTTGCGATATATGTCATTCTATCAGTGGATGGAGCCCGGCTCAATTTAACCATAATCTTACACAATTTCCTTTAACAGGTCAGCATATCAATGTTAATTGCGTCGATTGTCATAAAACCGGATATACCGGAACTCCTGCAGATTGTTATTCCTGTCATCGTTCAAATTATGAAGCGACTACAGATCCAAATCATATTTCTACTGGATTGCCGACAACCTGCGATTTATGTCATTCCACCAGCGGGTGGAGCCCGGCTCAATTTAACCACAATCTCACACAATTTCCTTTAACGGGTCAGCATATCAATGTTAATTGTGTCGATTGCCATAAAACCGGATATACCGGAACTCCTGCAGATTGTTATTCCTGTCATCAGAAAGATTATGAATCCGTAAGCGATCCAAATCATGTATTACAGAATTTTCCCAAAGACTGTGCTGTTTGCCATAACACTTCAACTTGGGGCGATGCTACTTTTGATCACAATCAAAGTGCATTTCCATTAACCGGAAGCCATATACAAGTTAGTTGTGCAGATTGCCACACCAGTGGTTATAGTACAATATCAACAGAATGTGTATCCTGTCATCAAACAAATTATCAGCAAGCTGCAAATCCAAGCCATACAGCGCTTTCACTTCCTACTAATTGTGAAAGTTGTCATACAACAAATCCTGGCTGGACACCTGCCACATTTAACATTCACAGTAATTATTATCCATTGGTAGGGGCACATGCTTTAATTAATAATTGTGCCGACTGCCATAAGGGTAATTATACTAATACACCAAATACTTGTTATGATTGTCATTCAACAGAATTTAATTCCACAACTGATCCTCCGCATCAGTTACAGAATTTTTCACATGATTGTACAACTTGCCATAATATGAACAACTGGTCCGGTGCCACATTTGATCATAGTTTTTTCCCAATTGGCTCCAGGCACAGTAATGTTTCGTGTAATGAATGTCATTCAGAAACTAACTATCAACCTCAATGTTTAAGCTGTCATTTAAATGATTTTCTTGATAAGCATAATCAGGGAGATAGGACTGATTGCTGGAATTGCCATTCGACCAGTAATTGGAATTGACACAGTAATTAATTACTTAAAAATATGTGATAGGTTTATGAAGAAAGACAAGTTTATAATTTTAGTATTTCTTTTTTACACACTAACTCTGTATTCACAGGTTAATATGCCCGGTGATAAGTCTGGTCGTGTAAAATATATTTCTTCGCAATTTGTTTATGTGAATTTTGAAAATACTGACGGAATTAGTGAAGGAGACACACTTTTTATTAAAATAAAAAGTCGGATGAAACCGGCTTTAGTTGTAAAATATATTTCAGCTTCATCAGCTGCTTGTGATAGGCTGCTGGATGGAAACATAAATCAGGATTTAACCGTTTATTCAAGATCTAAAGATCAGCAAAACAATGTTACGGAATTGGAAGACTCCGTAATAAATACTTCACCGAAAGAAGTAGAATTAAAAGAGGATATAAAAGTTAGCCGAAAAAAAGATCCGGATGAACCGAACACAGAATTTTCCGGAAGATATTCAATTCAATCTTTTACAGGTGTTTCTAATTTAAATAATAAATATGATTCCCAACGCTGGAGGCATACCTTAAGATTGGGTATCAAAAATATTGCAGGATCGGCATTATCTTTTTCCACTTACACTATGCTGACTTACAGAGTTGATGAATGGAATTCCGTTTCTTCAAACCTGGGGCGGGTTCTAAAAGTTTATGATTTAAGTTTAACATACAGGTTTAGCGAATCATCAGCTATGTGGGTTGGACGATATTTAAACAATAAAATATCCAACATCAGTATTGTGGATGGTTTACAATTTGAAAACGCCTTTTCATTTATGACCGTTGGATTAGTTGCTGGTTCCCGCCCAAACTTTACTGATTTTGGATTAAACTCAAAACTTTTTGAGTACGGCATTTATTTAAATAGAGCGGATTCGATTGGAAGTAAAATGATGGAAAATACAATCTCATTATTTGAACAGACAAATGATTTTAAGACTGATAGGAGATTTATATACTTTCAGCACAGAAATAATATTTTATCAAAAACATTTTTGTTTGTTTCAACGGAAATTGATCTTTATAAGAGAGAGATGGGAGTGCAAAAAAATGATTTTAGTTTAACCTCACTTTATCTTTCTGCAAGATACGCCCCAATTAATGAACTGTCATTTAATCTTTCTTATGATGCAAGAAAAAATGTAATCTATTATGAAACCTTCAAATCATTGTCGGACAGTATTTTAGAAAATGAATTGAGACAGGGATTTAGAGCAAATACTTTGATAAGACCATTATCCGGTATTATGCTTGGTTTGCAATTTGGTTATCGTTATAGTAAAACCGACTTAAAACCCAGCCGGAATTATGGAGGTAGTTTTACTTTTACAACGATTCCTTTTATTGATGCATCAACCACATTTGATTTCAACAGGCTGCAAAGCAGTTATATTGATGGGTATGTTTATTCTGTTAATCTTTATAAATCGTTGCCTTACATTAATTCTGATTTCTCGCTTGGATTTAGAAAAACCGATTATACTTTTACAAACAGTGCACTTAAACTTGATGAAAAAGCTTTTATGGCAAGTTTTTCAACAAGCGTATTCCATCCTATTTCTTTTTCCATAAATTATGAGGGAATTTTTGAATCAATCCGAACTTATGGTAGAATATTTTTTGATATAACAACAAGATTTTGAAGTATTGTAACTATATCTCCCTTTTTAAATAAACAAAATATATCTATTTTTACTTTATCCACGAGTTAAAAGATAAAGAATAATATGTTTGAATATGTTGGCGCAATACATATGCACTCCACTTTTTCTGACGGAACGGGTGAAGTTCCGGATATAGCAAAGTTTGCCGATGAAGTTGGATTGGATTTTATCTTGTTAACTGATCATAACACTTTAAGGGCATTGGATGAAGGTTTTGAAAAATGGTACGGCAATACATTGCTTTTAGTCGGAGTAGAGATAAATGATAAAGAAAATAAAAATCACTATCTGGCTTTTGGAATTAATGAAGCCTTTACAACCAGAACACCTGCACTTAAATATGTTGCAAAAGTTAAAGAAAAAGGTGGAATTGGATTTTTAGCTCATCCGCATGAAAAACGTAAACATAAACAACATCCGGCTTATCCATGGACGGAATGGGATACTGAAGATTTTACCGGCATTGAGATATGGAATCATATGTCGGAATGGGTTGAAAATCTTACAGAAGAAAATAAATATCGTTCCTTTCTGCATCCTTTAAGAACCATAGTTGCCCCACCAAAAGAAACTTTAAAAGTTTGGGACGAATTAAGTCAAAAAAGAAAAGTAGTTGGTGTTGGCGGCATTGATGCACATGCACATAAATATAATCTTGTAGGATTTTTAGAAGTTGAAATATTTCCATACAAGGTCTTGTTCAAATCAATCCGTACACATATCCTGCTTGATAAAGCAATAAAAAGGGGAAAATCTGCTATGGATATTGAGATTGCAAAATGGCAGGTTTATAATGCTCTAAAAGATGGAAAATGTTTTTTTGCTAATGATTATATAGCTGAATCTAAAGGTTTTAGGTTTTTTGCTGAAAAAGATGGTAAAAAATATCAGATGGGTGAAACTGTTCCCGAATCTAAAAATGTACTATTAAAGGTTTTACTGCCTGCGGCAAAGGCAGAAATCAGACTAATTCATAATGGACATATAATTGAAAGCACCAATGGAATAGATGCTCAGTTTATCATTAATAAAAAAGGGGTTTACAGGGTAGAAGTTTATAATGAAAACCGGGCATGGATTTATTCAAATCATATAAGAATAAACATTTAAACCACCTAAATATTTTTTAATTTACCTGAAAACTGTTTATTGGACTTAACTTTCTTTTATTTTTTTTGGCTAAAAAGTGAATCTCTTTCTTATCTCCTGAATCATACCTTAATAAAAAATAAAAATAGAAGAAACTATTATGACTAATCAACCAAAAGTAATCGTCTTTTCAACTCCGACTTGCAGTTTTTGCACCCAGGCTAAACATTATTTCCGTGAAAAAAACATTCGTTTTACAGATGTTGACGTATCAAAAGATCAATCAGCAGCCAGAGATATGATGCGTAGAACAGGACAAATGGGAGTGCCGGTTATTTTAATAAATAATAAAGCAATAGTAGGTTTTGATAGATCAAAAATAAACCAAATGTTAAACATTAAAAATTAAAGGAGTTACAATGAAAATTAAACCTTTAGATGACCGCATATTACTTGAACCAATGCCTGCTGAAGAAAAAACTTCTTCAGGGTTAATCATTCCTGATTCAGCTAAAGAAAAACCACGTGTTGGAACTGTTATAGCTGTTGGAACCGATGAAGACCTTAGGGAAAAAATTAAAGAAGGCAACAAGGTTTTATTCACTAAATACGGCGGGGACGAAATTGAAATGAACGGTAAAGAATACAGAATATTACAACGTTCAGATGTTCTTGCTGTTGTAGAAGATTGAGCAATAATTTAAAAAAGGAAAAATATGTTAAATACAAATCTAACCCACGTAAGTTCTTTAGCAGAGCATACCGATTTAATTAATAATAATGAAAATGTAATGATTTGCTGCGGCAGAATGGGACCAATGTGTATTCCTGTTTATGAAGTTATGGAAGAACTTGAAGGCGAATATAAACACATTAAGTTTGCCGATATGGAATTTGATTCACCAGATGCAAGGGTAATCAGAGGTCTTCCTGAAGCAAGTAGTTTTCAGGGTTTGCCATTTACAGTTTATTATAAAAACGGTAAAGTTGTAAAAGCAACAAGCAGTATCCAATCAAAAGATCAGGTTACAACAATTCTTGATGAACATTTTGGAAAGTAAAAGTTTATTTTAATAAAAAGATGACATCATTTTTAAATGATGATGTCATCTTAAAGTATTTAAAATTGAGAGAAATATGGAAAACCATTTTGATGTAATAGTTGTTGGTGCAGGTGCTGCAGGATTAACTGCCGGGATTTATCTTTCCCGTGCTAAAGTTAAAACCTTAATTCTTAATGAAGGCACTGTTGGCGGGCAGATGGTGCTTACTCACGAAATTGCAAATTATCCCGGTGTAGAAAACATCAGCGGGTATGAGCTTTCAAGAACGATGAAAAATCAGGCACAAAAATTTGGTTGTACTATCAAGTCTAATATCAAAATTACCTCCATGGATCTGGTTGATGAATTGAAAAAGATCACAATTAATAACAAAGATACTTACACTGCAAATGCTGTAATTATTGCAACCGGCGGCAGATCAAGAACCCTTGGTGCAATTGGTGAAGATGTTTTTAAGGGTAAAGGCATTTCATATTGTGCAACCTGTGACGGTGATTTTTTTCAGGATAAAGAAATAATAGTTGTTGGCGGAGGCAATTCTGCGTTAGAGGAAGCTGTTTCCCTTACAAAATACGCATCTAAAATTACAATTATCCATCAGTTTGATCACTTCCAGGCATTAGAACATTATGTTGATGAAGCAAAGAAAAATGAAAAAATTCAATTCATAATGGAATCAAAGATTATTGAATTTATTGGTAATGAAAAACTTGAATCAGTAAAAATTCAAAATCAATCAACACAAGAAATTACTGAGATGAAAATCGATGGTGTTTTTATTTTTATCGGTTACGTACCAAATACAGAATCATTGGAAGGCATAGTTGAATTAAATAAGTGGAAAGAAATTGTTGTTGATAAGGATATGAATACCAGCATTCCCGGTGTTTTTGCAGCAGGTGATTCAAATCAAAAAAAATATCGTCAGGTTACTACAGCAGTTGCTGATGGAACCATTGCTGCTTTAAGTGCTTCTGAATATATTAATAATCTTAAAAAAGAATTAAGTGAACAAGCACTTGTTAATTAATCGAAGCAATTATTATGGATCATAACAAGGACCATTGGTACGATGGTTGGTTTTATGATAAAATTATAGCACCAAATCAAGATCGGATCTTCAACGAAATAAAAGCCGTTATCGAACCATACTCAAGTGTAATTGATGTTGGTTGCGGTACAGGCAGATTTTCTTTTTCGGTTGCCGATAAAGTTTCTAAAGTAGTTGCTATAGATTTATCTATAAAGAATATTAATAAAGCAGCTGAAACTCTTTCAAAAAATCCAAACTCTAAAATTTCATTCCTGCATACACCTTTATCAGACCTGATTTTACAAAATCTACATTTTGATTATGCGGTAATGACTTATGTAATCCACGAAGTTAATCCGACCGAAAGAGTACCACTCCTAAAAGAGATGGCACAAATTGCCGATAAAATAATCATTGGTGATTATCTTGTCCCTGTGGGAAATGGTTTCTGGAGTTTTGTAAACGAGATCGTTGAATTTGCGGCAGGGAAGGAACATTATACTAACTTCAAAAATTTTACTGCCAATAAAGGTCTCTATGGATTGGCAGATCAAGCCGGATTAAAAATCTTAAGCGAGATTAAAAATAAACCGGCTACAAGTCAACTATTGGTCTTAACTAAATAAAAAACTTACCCTTATTCCTTTCATCCTTCAAATCATTGATACATTAAAAAATGTAGGATAGAGTCGTAACTATCACATGTAATTTCTTCTCCTTAAAGTATTAATTTTACCTTTAATTAAAATAATTTGCTTAGTTAGAGTAAAATTTAAGGGTATAATATTTGACGAATAACAATTATCATTAAGAAACAATTAAAAGGAATTAAGTATGGCAAACAAACGAAATCTTATAATAAAGGGAGCAGCATTTTTATTTGCTGTTTTTATCGTATTCCAATTACAAGGTTGTGATACTAATAGTCCAAATTCTACAGCTTTATCCCTTAGCTTCGCAACTAATCAAGGTCTCAATAAAGCAAATCTCGTTTCTATAGAACTGGATACTGTAAAAATTTTGATACGTGATGTAAAATTAGAAAACGAATCAGAATCTGATTCAACAGACTCTTTATCTCATTCAGGAATGGATTCAAATATGGATTCCAATATGAAATCAGAAGATATCAAAGTAGGACCGTTTGTAGTTTATTTAAACCTTAATGGAGTTACAACAAATTTTGCTGTGAATAATATTTCTGCAGGATTGTATAATGAGATTAAATTTAAAATACACCAGATACAAGGTTCTGAAGTGCCCCCGGATCCTGAATTTAAGGAAGGCAGCGATAACTCATTACGTTATTCGGTTATTGTAAAAGGAAAGTACAACTCAGTTCCATTCGTTTATAAATCAAGAAAACCGGCTTATCAAAAAGTAAAATTAGACACACCTCTTGAGGTTAAGGATAATACAGTAACAAATTTAACTATTACTGTTGATCCATCAAGTTGGTTCGTTGATGGACAAACAGAACTTGATCCTACTGACTCTTCAAATGTTAACATTATAGATAACAATATTGCAAGATCATTTAAGGGAGCTTTTAAAGATGATGATCATAATGGACATCACGACGATTAATTAACAAAATGAATTTTTATAAGCCGCAATTTCGTGCGGCTTTTTTTTTACCTTATAAATTAAGTTGAAATTTCTCATTATGTTTGGTGAGTAAAAACTTTGAAATTTGTTTCTAATTAAAATGCGCCCGTAGTTCAATTGGATAGAATGTTGGATTCCGGTTCCAAAGGTTGCAGGTTCAAATCCTGCCGGGCGTACAATAGAAAAAGCAAAATCAAATAAAAAATTTATCTGGCGTTCATAGGTTCTGACTCAAGCTTCAAAAAGAGAAGTCCCGTTGGATATATTAATATTTATAAACATGTATTGTAATGTTTTATCTTTAATTGTTTGTTTTTATGATTAAATATTATGAGTAGCTCTATCATTGAAAAGTGGGACAAATTTCCAATCGAGAGAAAAATTTTAATCAGTTGGTTAATTTCACTTTTAATAGTTGTTTCGCTTAGTGTTCTACTTTATTTATCAAAAAGAGAAATATATAATAGTTCTAATCTAATCTCACAAAATGCAGAATTACGTTCCGCCAGTGATAAGCTTTTAAATTCTGTTCTCAGGCTTGAAATAAACAGTAAGCGTTTTATTATAACCGGGAATAAAGAAGACTCACTTCAGTATTTATCAAATTTGGAATTACTTAAAACTGATCTGACAAATCTTGAAACATTAATCAAATCGCAGCCAAGGCTAACCAGATCTTTTGTCCAGATACAAAAAACCATACAAGACGAATTATCAAGAATTAGATATCTTACCATTTCAATCGACAAATTTAAAATTTCAGATTCAACAATTGCCAATCAAGAAGAAAGAGTTTATAAAAAACTTGATTACTTATGCCAGGTCTTAAATAAAGAAGAAAGAAAAACATCTGAAGATGAAATTAATTTATTGGAACTCCAGACTGATAAAAATTTAAAGTATTACTTTATTCTTGTATTCGTTTACTTGCTGCTTCTTACTATCTTATTCAGATTTATAGTATCCGATGTAAAAAAACGCAGAGAGTTAGCTGCCAAAGTGGCTGATAGCAGAAGAGAATTAGAAACAATAATAAACACTACACCAGCGCTTATCTTTGTTAAAGACATAGAAAAAAAGTTTACACTTTTGAATAAATCTTTTTTAGATTTTTTTAATATTGATAGAGATAAAGTTTTATTACAGAATAATGAACAATTACTTGTTCAAGATTCATATTGGCTTGCTAACGAAGAAGATGATGCAATTCTAAAAGATAAAATTACTATCCATAATATTGAACGGCAAATTAAGCTTTCTGATGGAACAATACGGGTGCTTAATCTTAATAAAGCCCCGCTTTTAGGACCGGATAACAACGTGGTTGGGATTGTCGGTGTAATGGATGATATAACTAATAGAATTGAATTTCAAAATGAGCTGGTGAATAGTCGTAAGGAATTGAGTGAGATAAATAAGCAGAAAGATAAATTGTTTTCAATAATTGCGCACGATTTAAAAAGCCCGTTTACTGGAATTCTTGGTTTTACCGAACTGTTAATTAATGATTTTGATGAGCTCTCTGATATCGAGAAAAAACAATATTTACAAAACACATACTCATCAATGAAAAATGTTTTAGCATTAATTGAAAATCTTTTAACCTGGGCACGGTTTAATCTTAACAGAGTTGAATATAATCCTAAAGAAATATCTATTGCTAAAGTTATCCGCGAAGTGTT
Organism: uncultured Ignavibacteriaceae bacterium; assembly: GCA_963809415.1. Classification (GTDB taxonomy): domain Bacteria; phylum Bacteroidota; class Ignavibacteria; order Ignavibacteriales; family Ignavibacteriaceae; genus IGN3. The sequence continues at coordinate 620,039 of CAWEJJ010000004.1, forward strand.
TGAAACACAAAATGTTGCTGCGTCGGTTAAAAAAATAGAATTAGCATTTGATTGCAATGAAAATATTAAAGCTTACGCTGATGAAAATATGATTTCAACCGTAATACGCAATCTCATTTCAAATGCAATAAAATTTACAAATTCTAATGGTACTATTAAGGTTAATGGTTTTTATGAAGGGGAATCTGTAAAAGTGAGTGTTGAGGATAATGGTGTGGGGATGGAGCCTGAGATTGCTAATAATCTTTTTAATTTTGATAAGCAGACGACAACCGCAGGAACAAATGATGAAAAGGGGACAGGTCTCGGACTTATAATTTGTAAAGAATTTATAGAAAAAAATGGCGGTAAAATTTCAGTAGTTAGCAAAGTTGCTTACGGAACAAACATCTCTTTTACATTGCCAAAATATAATAAACAAGTATAATGCAGATTTATTTTTTGCATTAGGCAAAGTCATGGCTCATTACCAATCTTAGGAATTTGCTACGATTCGACCGTAACAACTGAAGAAATTGTTACCGGTTTTTAATTTTATTTCCATACCAAAACTGTTACCCATAAATAAATATCATTCCTATAAATTTTTATGTGGTTTGTTCGATAATCAGTTATAACTTAAAAAAACAGAGGAAAAATTATGTCCTTAATTACATGGAATGATAAGTATTCCGTAAATATAAATGAGATTGATGGTCAGCATCAAAAGTTAGTTAGACTGATAAACTTATTACACGACTCCATGAAAGAAGGAAAGGGAAAGGATGTTGTTGGCAAGGTATTAAATGATCTGGTCAATTATACCATCTTCCATTTTTCTTATGAAGAAAAATTGTTTGATAAATACGGTTATCCGGAAAATCAAACTCATAGGATAGAACATAAGAACCTGGTTGAGAAGGTTAAAAGGTTTGTGCAGGATTTTGAAAAAGGTAAAGGAGTCTTGCCTTTTGAGGTTATGAATTTTTTGCAAGACTGGCTGTTAAATCATATCAGTGGAACTGATAAAAAATATTCGGCATTTTTTAATTCCAAAGGATTATCCTGAGTATCGCTGATAAGCAATGCTTTATTTTATTTGTCTTTTTGTTATTTGAAATTAAAAATTACAGGGAAAACAAAGATCACTAAAATTGCCCATAAACTGTACACCGGCAAATAGGAAGCAATGCTGTTTTCAACATTCTCTATTTCATTACTGTCTTTAACTGTTTTGAATAGTCTGTAAGTTACGAGAAGTAGATTTGTTAAGATAAGAATGTTACCACCTAAAACTGCAAGTCTATTTGGTGTAATTCCCCATTCTGAAATTCTGAATAAAATTGCTGAAAGTGCTATCCCATTTAAAATTATTGTAACGATTGAAAGTCCAAGGAGCATCAGAGTGCTAATTTTGCTGCCTGAGTTTCTTGAAGTCTCAGCAACTGAGAATAATATAATTGCCATTACTCCAATTAAGAGCATATTAAAAATCAATAGAAATTCTCTGTCATTGTATGGATCCTTACCCGTATAGATTACAACAATTAAATAAATTACAAGGGTTACTAAAACTAATGGGGTAAATATTTTTGCGATTACAGGAGAAACTTTATTTACTAATTGAGGATTTGTCTGAACGAGGAAAGTCCCTACAACCGGTGAAGCTGCAAGACCCCAGATCCCAATGTATCGAAAATAAAATTCTTCTATTTGAATGTCTATTAGTCTGAAAAGATTTATTGTTAGAGCGGTGAATAATCCACCTGCAATAAGTATGATTGTGGTCATTACAACCAGATCGCCATTAAATCCAAGAAAATCTATTCGTCTTTGATTGTTTTTCAAATCTTCTCCTAAATATGTAAAACCCAAAACCGCCCATAAAAACAATGGCAGATGAATACAAGCCAAAATCAGTGTGTCGCTATTATTACTGTTTGGAAGAACGTTAATGAATATTACCGAAAATAAAATAGCAAATGAGGCAGCAGCTAATCTTTTAGTCTGAGTCTTTTGTTTCCAGGCAAAGTATGCGGTTAATATTGGGAAAACCACAAAAGCTATATTTCTGGGATAAAAGTATTCAGGGTTAATCCCTAAAAAATCAGGAAGTTTTGCAATAACACCTGCAATAAATGAAGCTACAATAACAAATAATAATTCATTTTTTGTGCCCCAGGAAATCTCATCATTCTCAAAGTTTAGTCTTTCATTCCAAATTTTAGCAGTCGTATTTTCTTTTATATCAGGATAAAGAGTATTAAACTCTCTTGTGAAAGCTGTTATGTTGTCCCTATACATTTTTTCAAGCTGCCCGGGATTGTCTAAGTTATTTAAAATTTCTTCTTTCATTAACTGCCTTGTTCATTTGATTTAGAAATAATAAGTCACCTTACACAAGTGAGTATAAAACCTCCGAGGTTTTGTAACCAGTATCTTCCTGAGGCTGTTTATTATCACTTAATCAAAAATATTTTCATAAACCCATTCATCGAAACCTCGGAGGTTTGCCGTTTTGCGTAACATGAGTTAATAATGAAAATAATTTAATCATAAAAAGATAGGGAAGATTTTTTTCATATTGAATTTATCTGTATTGCTTTTTGGGAGGATTGATTAAATATTTTTCATTCCTATACCTCTTCCATTTCAGAAATAATCTTTTTCACTTACACAACTCCTACCTCATCCCAACCCTTCTCCTTCCAAAGGAGAAGGACTCAATATCTCCCTCTCCTTGATAAGGAGAGGGATTAAGGGTGAGGTTGTTTTTTCAATCAAGATGACATCTTTAGGAAAAGATGTCATCTTTAACTTTGAATGCTTTCTATGTCTTTTACAGTCTTCATCGTTTCTATACTTACTATGTAACTTTTTCAATAATTTCTACAACGTAATCTTTATAATCTTCAAACAGAGGTATTAAAATTTTTGATCTAAATAGTAAGTTGATACCCAAGATAACCCGAAGCGCCATCAGGATTATTAAAGCTGCGCCCGATTGAAAAAAGAATATGATTCTCTTCGTTTAAATTAATGTATCCGCCAACTTTAAATGAAAAATCATTAGAGCCATCCTTTGTTTCAGGTGATTGGTAATAAACTTCACCGCCTAACGATATAGTTTTTGAAAAGTCATATTGACATTCCCAGCCGGCAAAAATAGAGTTTTTATTATTTGGTCCCGGATTTATTAAATAACCTGCACCGCCGTAAGTTGTAAATTTCCCCCAGCTCTTTTGAATCCAAACAGGTAAAAAAGTTTGAAGATTATAATTACCAACAAGACTTTCTTTTGAGGTTGTGGGAATTTCAATTAAAGGAAAAATACCAACCTGAAAACCATTATCATCATTTATAAATCTATATTTAATTCCAAACTCTGCAGTCATAAAACCATATTGATGGTTTGCATCTTCTTTTACATAACCCATACCTGTTAATAAATGAATCTGAACATCAGGCATGGCACCGTAGTTTACTTCGATATGAGGCAAAGTTGCGTTATCGTTATACTTTCCAAATTGGTATGACGATGCGATATAAAATTCCCAGTGGAGAAAATCCACAGGCTGCGGGTCATCAGTGGTAAATGGGGGTCCTGCAAAAGATACAGGAGCAATAATTATTATGCAGCAAAAAACTATGTATAATTTTATAAAGGAATTATTCATTGTATAATCCTTTCTGGTAATTATTATTTTATATCCTTCTATAAAATAATTATATATATGGAAATAAAAATAAAGTTAAATATTTTGGGTGCCTCATATATAAATGTTTAATTAAACAATTGTGATTTCTTTTTCCGACGATACAGGAGAGAAATCTAATAATTCGTACAGATTTCTCAGTCAAGGAATCCATCGAAATGACTATTTGTTAATTTTCACGTAGCCTTTTTAAGGGAATGATGGGAATGAGTTTCAAGTGATTGAAAAAACCTTTAAATGTTTAATTTATTATCACAATAATCCAAATGGAAATTTTATATTGGCAGCAGTAAGGGAAATAAATGATCTATCTGTTTATTTTTTAAATCTTTGGAAGAATAGACTGTTTAGTGTTAAATTTGCCAAACTTTTTAGATTTTAAATAAAGTACAGGATAAAGGAATGTTAACAAAACAGAAAAAGCTTTCAAGAAAAGAGATTAAAGAAGATAAACTTGTAGGATTGTATTACAAGTCCCAATCTTATTTTGAAGAAAATAAAAACAAAATATTTATTTACCTTGGTGTAATTGCAATCGCTGTAATTGTTGCTGTTATTCTATATCTTAATTATAGAAATAGCCAAAATGATGAGGCAGGGACTCAACTTGCAAAAGTTATGGATATGTATGATTCGGGTGATTATCTTGGCGCAATTGAAGGTAAAAAAGTGTTAATTTATTGGGATTAAAAGAAATTGTTGCAGAATATGGCAGTACTGAAAATGGAGAAACGGCAAAAATTTATTTAGCAAACAGCTATGTAAATCTTGGTAAACCGGAAGAAGCACTAAAATATTATGAAGATTACAGCGGCGATATTGAAATATACGTTGCTGCATCATTAGCAGGACAGGCTGCATATTATGCTTATAAAGATGAGTATGAAAAAGCAGCAGATCTTTATCTTAAAGCTTCCAAAGTAACCAAAACAGATGTTTTGAATTCTGATTATATGTTACAGGCAGCGATAAATTATTTTGAGGCCGGGGACAAGGAACAAGCTAAAAGCCTATCTTCAAACAATTAAAGATGATTATAAAACCTCGACTGCTTATGCTCAGGTTGATAAATATCTATCTCAGATAAATTGAGCGATTTTTATTGGATTTTTAGTAAAAACCGTGAAGAAATTCACGGTTTTTGTCTATAATCGTTAAAAACGATTTCTTGACATTACAGACTTCTATCTCTATTTTTTTCAAGTCAATTATTAACATTTAATATAGAGTAATATGGCAGATACCTCAGATTTCCGAAATGGACTTATCATCAGATATAAAAATGAAGCTTACGCAATTACTGAATTCCAACATGTTAAACCCGGTAAAGGCGGCGCATTTGTAAGAAGCACTTTAAAAAATCTTAAAGACAGGCAAAGTACTTGATAATACATTTCAGATCAGGTGAATCAGTTGAGATCATTCGTGTTGAAAGAAAGAAATTTCAGTATCTTTTTAGAGAAGGTGAATTTCTTGTTCTGATGGATAATGAAACTTATGAACAAATAAATGTTCCTATTATACTTTTTGGAGATTCTGTTAACTATCTTAAAGGACAGCGAAGAAATTGAAATTCTTTTTAACGGAGATGATATTATTACGGTTGAACCTCCTATTTTTGTTTTTCTTAAAGTTATCTGAAACAGAACCCGGATTTAGAGGAAATACTGCTACTAATGCATTCAAACCTGCAAAGTTAGAATCCGGTGCAACAGTTAATGTTCCACTTTTTATTGATGTAGATGATACATTAAAAGTTGATACTAGAACCGGGCAATATGTGGAAAGAGTAAAATCCTAATTAAAGGAAATACAAATGGACTTAAATCTTATAAAAAAACTTATAAAAATTCTTGAGAGCAAGTGAGGTAACTGATCTTGAAATTGAGGAGAATGGGAACAAGATAAAAATTGCCAAAAAAGTTAGGGTAATGCAGACAGTATCATTTCCACAATCTCAACTGGCTGCAACTGCAAATCAGCAAACTTCAGTATCTGAGTATTCAAAACAGAAGATAAAGGAACGGTAGTGATGAACATGCTGGATTGCACGAAATTAAATCACCAATAGTTGGTACATTTTACAGAGCTCCGGCGCCTGATGCAGATGCTTATGTTCAGGTTGGCGATTCAATTTCTACAGGTTCTGTTTTATGTATTGTAGAAGCAATGAAGCTAATGAATGAAATTGAAACTGATGTAAGCGGAAAAGTAATTAAAATTTTGGTTGAAAATGGAAAACCGGTTGAATACAATCAACCTTTGTTTTTAATCCAGACGAGTTAATCCAACTAAATATTGAGAGTATTGTGTTTAATAAAATTTTAATTGCCAACCGTGGTGAAATTGCTCTTAAGAATAATCAGAACTTGCAAAGAACTTGGAATTAAAACCGTTGCAGTTTATTCTGAGGCTGATAGAGAATCTCTTCACGTTACATTTGCTGATGAAGCAGTTTGTATCGGTCCCGCCGCAGGAAAAGATAGTTATTTAAAAATTCCTTCTATTATTTCAGCAGCACAAATTACTGGTGCAGATGCAATTCATCCCGGTTATGGATTTCTTGCTGAGAATGCAGATTTTTCTGAAATCTGTAACTGAATCCAAATATTAAATTTATTGGTCCATCACCTGCAGATGATAAGAGCAATGGGAGATAAATCCTTTGCAAAAGAAACTATGAGTAAAAACGGTGTACCGGTTATTCCCGGAAGTGATGGTGTGGTAACTGAACTTAAGTGAGGCAATAAAAATTGCCCATAAAATTGGATTTCCAGTAATCATAAAAGCATCAGCAGGCGGCGGCGGTAAAGGAATGCGAATTGTTTGGGAAGAAAAAGAATTTGAAAAAGCTTTTCAAACTGCACAAACAGAAGCTGAATGCAGCTTTTGGTAATGCTGATGTTTATATTGAAAAATTTCTTGGAAAATCCACGGCACGTTGAAATTCAAATTATGGGTGATCAGTTTTGGAAATGTATATCATTACGGTGAAAGAGATTGTTCAGTTCAAAGAAGACATCAAAAATTAATTGAAGAATCTCCTTCACCCGCACTTGATGAAGAACTTAGAAAAAAAATGGGTGAAACTGCAGTACTTGGAGCTAAATCTGTTAATTATGAAGGTGCCGGTACAATTGAATTTCTTTTGGATAAGCATAAAAATTTTTATTTCATGGAAATGAATACAAGAATTCAGGTTGAACATCCTGTGACAGAAATGGTTTATGATGTTGATTTAGTTAGACAACAGATTTTAATTGCTGCTGGTCAAAAAATCGAAACACCGCCACAAAAACCATGTCGGACATAGTATTGAGTTTAGAATTAATGCTGAAGATCCTGAAAATAATTTTAGACCATCTCCTGGTAAAATTACATCATTTCATTTTCCTGGCGGATTTGGTGTAAGAGTTGATTCACATATTTATCAGTCATATACTATTCCTCCTTATTACGATTCTTTAATTGCTAAATTAATTGTTTGGGGTAAAGACAGAGAACAGTGCTATTGCACAGAGGTAAAACGAGCTCTTGAAGAATTTATAATTGAAGGAATTAAAACAACAATTCCTTTTCATCTAAAAGTTTTAGAAGATGAAAGATTTATTAGTGGTAATTTTGATACTGGATTTCTTGACAAATTTAATGGATAAACAATTCATTTTTTGAAATATTTTTTTAAGAGGATAAAAATGAATATTCCACAAAATTTAAAATACACAAAAGAACACGAATGGATTTTAGTTGAAGGTAACATTGGTACAATTGGAATTACAGATTATGCTCAAGGAGAATTAGGAGATGTGGTTTTTGTTGATATCGATCCTTCTATTAGCTGAAGATAAATAAAGGTGATTCTTTGGAACAATTGAAGCTGTTAAAACCGTAAGCGATATTTTTGCTCCATTTTCCGGTAAAGTTTTAGAACTTAATGAAACTATAAAAGATAGTCCTGAAATTGTAAATTCTGATCCCTATGGTAAAGGTTGGATGTTAAAAGTAGAAATAATGCGATATAACAGAACTTAACTGATTTACTTGATGCCGATGCTTATCAGGCTTTAATTGGGCAGTAATAATATCTTTGAGAAGACTTTAAAACAAAATTCGGTTTCAGCCGGATTTTGTTTTATTATTTTTAAACCAAAATATATTCTAATGCAACATAAAGAAAAAATACTAATTATCGATTTCGGTTCTCAGTATACTCAACTTATCACAAGACGAGTTAGGGAAGCAAATGTTTATTCTGAAATTCACTCACACAAAATCACTTTTGAAGAAGTAAAAAATATAAATCCAACCGGAATAATTCTTTCCGGCGGTCCAATGAGTGTTTATGATATCATGATGCACCGGATATTGATTTGAGATATTTTAAAAATTGAATATTCCTATTCTCGGAATTTGTTATGGTCTTCAGCTTATTTGCAAAAAGTTTGGCGGTAAAGTTGAACCTGCAGAAGACAGAGAATACGGAAAAGCAATATCTAAATATTGTAGAAGACTTCCAAACTGTTTAAATCGGTTAGTAAATAATTCAAATGTTTGGATGAGTCATGGAGATTATCTTACAGAATTTCCTGCTGGATTTAAAATTATTGGAAAATCAGATCATTCACCAATTTGTGCAATCGCTAATGAACCAGAAAAAATTTATGGAGTTCAATTTCATCCTGAAGTAGCACATACAGAAGAAGGAAAAAAGATAATTCAGAATTTTCTTTTTAATATTTGTAAATGTAAAGGTGATTGGACTTCACAAAATTTTATTGAAAGCAGTATTACATGAAATTAAAGAAAGTGTTGGTAATGCAAAAGTAATTTGTGCATCTAAGCGGCGGGGTTGATTCCACTGTTGCTGCAGTTCTTGTTAAAAAAGCAATCGGTGATAATTTAATTTGCATTCATATCGATACAGGATTGATGCGCAAAAATGAAAGCTATGAAATCGGAAAAATCTTTCACGAAAAATTAAATCTTAATTATATACATATTGATGCTTCTGAAAAATTCATAAACAGATTAAAGAATGTTTCAGATCCTGAACAAAAAAGAAAAATTATCGGCAATACTTTTATTGAAGTTTTTGAAGAAGAAGCAAAAAAAATAAAAGGTGCAGAATATCTTGTTCAGGGGACTCTGTATCCTGATGTAATTGAATCGGTTTCAGTTAAAGGAGCTTCAGTAACAATTAAAACACATCACAATGTTGGTGGTTTACCGGAAAAGATGAATCTTAAATTAATTGAACCATTTCAGAGAATTATTTAAAGATGAAGTTAGAAATGTTGGACGAGAATTAAAAATTCCTGAAGAATTTATTGAAAGACATCCATTTCCGGGTCCTGGATTAGCTGTACGTATTCTAGGTGCTGTTGATAAAGAGAAACTTGATATTTTAAGAGAAGCTGATGATATTTTTATCAGTGCAATTAAAAAAGCAGGTATATACAATAAAATATGGCAGGCATTTGCAGTGCTGCTTCCTGTTCAATCAGTTGGTGTAATGGGCGATGCAAGAACTTATGAGTATGTACTTGCATTGCGTGCAGTAACTTCTATGGATGGAATGACAGCAGATTGGTATAATTTTGAACATGATTTTTTTACTGATGTTTCAAATAAAATTATTAATAAAGTCCGCGGTGTAAATCGTGTTGTTTATGATATAAGTTCAAAACCTCCTGCAACTATTGAATGGGAATAAGTGGACGAAGAAAGAATAAAATACAGATTAAAGCTTGCTGAGCAGTTTATTTCTGAAGGAAAGAATTTACATGCAATTCAGATTTATCTGAAGTCTTATTTGAAGGAACAGGCAAAGAACAGTTTTATTTTTATTTGGCACAGTTATATGAAGACATGGGTTTTGTTGACGGTGGAAGAAAAATTCTTTTGAGTTAATTGAAGCTGATATTAAAAATAATGAATGCAAGATTGTTTTTTGGGCGAATACTTGCTAAGAAATTCTAATGGTTTGAGGCAATTGAGGTATTAAATACAATTTCGGATTTAACTCCATCTTCACTTTTTCTAATCGGTTATCTTATATGATGTTGAATGAATTTGAATTATCCAAAGAATATTTTACAAAGAATTTATAACCGCAGATGAAGAAAAGCGAACTAAAGCAGGAAGCAAATCTTTATCTTGCCAAAATTGAGTATGAACTTAACAATTTTGATTCAGCCTTAATTATGCAAAAAATGCCCAGAATATTTATTCGGATTTTTGGGAGTTGAACTTAATCCTGGCTAAAGTTTATTATCAGTTTGGGAATGTTTACACACGCAAATACACCGATTCAAAAAGCGCTAAAATCAAATCCAAAAGAAGCTCTGTGCTTGAGTTTGCGGGTAAAATTTATTTTCAACAATCTGATTATAAAAATGCTGAAAAATATTTTTCAGAATTTATTGAACAAAGTTCTGAAGTTTCAGCAGAGATTTATACTTTACTGGCAAAATCTTTTCTTAAACAAAGAAAAATTGAGGAAGCAAATCTATTTTTTGAACTGGCACTTAAAATTGATCCGGCATATCAACAGGCAATATTGGTAAAAATGATCTTTATAGATTAAATTTCGAAATATTTTGAATAAAAAAATTATTTTTTATATATTATTTCTGTTAGTTTTCTTTATCCGCAAAATATTAGTGTAGATAATAATAGAGAATTTGAAAAAGCCTGAGTTATTACAATTCTAAAAATTATAATGATGCTTTAAATCTATTTCAAAGAGTATATACCAGACAGACCAATACTAAAATAACTGCAGCAGCATTTTTTTATCTCAAGATTTTAGTTGATCAGAAAAAATTTTCTAATTAGAAAAATCGATAAATGATTTTCTGCTAAAATATTCCGGCAGCAAATATGCTGATGAGATAAAAAAGTTCTTAATCAAAAACTATTTAAATGTGAATGATTACTGGATGCGTTTAATACTTCTATTTCATTTTTGGATCAAATCCAACTCAATCGTTTTTTAAAAAGAAACTAAAAGTATTGCTGAAAAAATTGCATTTAATTATTTAAATAACTCTGATGTTAGTGAACTAAGCATCATTATAACAAACCGCTAAAACCATTTCTTATTCTTATATCGGGTAAAATTTATTTAAGAGAAGGTGAGCCAAAAGATGCAGTTAAAAAGTTTACAGAGATAACTACAAAGCACACTACTTCGGATGAATATGCTGAAGCGCTTAATCTTCAGAAACAATAACAATAATTCAAATTCGAAAACGAATTCCCAATTGTTGGTATTCTCTTTTCACTTACCGATCAAAATGGACGGGAAATTGAAGCTGCCAAAGAAATTTTGGAAGGAATTAAATATGCATTTCACGAATATAATTCAGTCATAGTGAAAAAGTTGGAATAATTATTAAAGATATCCAACGGGATCAAAAAAAAATTACTGAAGCAACAAATGAGTTTATTGAAAATACAATGTTCGTTGTATTATTGGACCGATTTTTAGTGATGATGTTCGAAACTCTTTAACGGAAATAGATCGATCAAACATTTGTCTGATTTCTCCAACAGCAACTGATGATGATTTGATCTCGATGAGTAAAAATTTTTATCAGGCTAATCCAACTATATTCTCACGCGGCAAAATCTTTGCGCAGTATATTTATTTTGTGGAGAATAAACGTAAACTTGCAATACTTAATTCAATTGAAGGTTACTCTCCATTACTCGCTGCGAGTTTTACCCAGGAATTTGAAAAACTTGGCGGAAAGATTGTTGCTAAAGGAAACTTATAAAAGTAAAAGTTATTCTTTAGACTGAACAGATGTCAAGAATTTCTCTATTGCAGAATAGCATCGAAGGAATTTATGCCCCAATTTCGGATGCCAATGATGCAACCGTCGATTTTATCTCAAATGGTTCAAAGCGGATTGAATTTAGAACTTTTGGAAATCAGGATTGGTTTTTGGAAAAGGATTTGAATCTTCATCAGCAATAAGTAATAAGCTTATTTTTGATTCAGATTATTTTATTGATTTTAATGATCCGGATTATAAAAACTTTTGCGGATACTTTAAGAGAACAACCGGAATGGAAGCAAATAGAAATGTGCTTTATGGTTATGATTTGCACAATATATTACTAACTGTTATGAGAAATATTGATCCAACAAGAAAAAATATAAAATACAAAATTGAGTCGGGCATTAACGTTACAGGATTTCATAATAATATATCTTTCGATTCAGACAGAAATAATAAATATTTAAACATTGTTAGATATAATGATGGAGTTTTTGAATTGGTAGAAAAATTTAGATCAGGTAAATAATTAAAGAGCAGACGTATGTCAAGAGTAAAAGATTTACCAATTGATGATCGTCCAAGAGAAAAATTATTACTTACGTGGTGCACAGAATTTAACTGATGCAGAATTGATTGCTATTCTTTTAAGAACCGGGACAAAGGGTAAATCTGTAATCGCATATGGCGCAGGAAATTATTTCAAAAGAAAACAATCTTGCACAATTAGCATCAAAATCATCAAAAGATTTGATAAAAACTTCCGGTGTTGGGAAGGATAAAGCAGCAACTCTTTTAGCTGCATTTGAAATCAGCAGAAGAATTTTATCTCAAACAAAGTGGTTCTCTCAGAAAAAAATAACTTCACCGGCAGATGTTGCAGAAATTTTTATTCCGTTGTTAAGAGACGAATTAAAAGAACAATTTGTAGTTGTATGCTTAAGCTCTGCAAATAAAATTATAAGATATGAAAGAATTTCTTCGGAAATCTTAATTCCAGCGTTGTTCATCCGAGAGAGATTTTTAAATTAGCCGTTGAAAATAATTCAGCAAGTATAATTTTAATTCACAATCATCCAAGTGAAAATCCTGAACCAAGCAACGAAGATATATCAATAACCAGAAAAATTGTTGAAGCGGGTAAAATTATGGATATACCGATTTTCGATCATATAATAATTGCAGGCAGTTCATTATACAAGTTTTGTTGAGAGAGATTGATTTAATCAATAAATTTAATGATTAGTTTTACTCACTCTAAAGAATGTAGTTCTTTTTTCACCATTAGCATCATTGGATTATTATATTTATCTCTTAACTTAGTTTAGAAGTTAAACCGAGGATGAGATTAGTAAATAATTGACGATGTGCACTTTAGGTCAACGATTGCAGTATATTCAAGTACAAGTTTTATTGAAAGTCAACTTTCTGATCTCAAAAAATAATATAAATATTATCGATAAGGTTTCTTTTTAAAGTTTTTTTTATATATTTAATATGAAGTTAAACAATAGTTTATATCAAGCAAATTAGCGTTTTCCCTAACAAACAATAACTAACTATATATTCGGAGGTATCGAATGAACGTAACAAAATCCTTGAGAACTGCCCTGTTGATTGGTGGTATGGCACTTACTACTGCCTTCTTTAGCGGATGCGGCGGATTAAGTGATGCTCAAATACAAGAGTTGAGCGATCTTAAAAGTGAAGTAACGTCTCTTGAAGCACAAGCTAACTCATTAAGAGATGAGAGAGCAAAACTTGAAGCCCAGGTAGAAGAAACTAACAGAAAACTTGCTGAATGCGAAAAGCAAAAAGAAGAAGCAAGGGCTAATTTAGAAAAATTACCCAAATAATTAATAAATGATTTTTAAAAATATTCAGAGGAAATAATAATGAATCTTAAACTAAAATTATTAGGAATAGTTTCCCTGGTTCTTCTATTTACTGCTGTTAACTTTGCACAGGAAATGACAGAAGATCAGTGGGAAGTCTGAGATGACTACTTTCAAAAATAAGAAAGCAGCACTCGAGAGTGAGATAAGTGCTTTAAAAAGTTGATATCGACAATTTGAAGGCAATGAATCTTCAGGACCCGGAAGAATGTATCGACGAATTATATCAAATCGTTGGTGCTACAAGAAATGATGTTAACAACTTTAGAAAAGCTGTTAATGAATTAGATGGTAAGATCAAAAGAAAAGAAGGACCAAAAGCCGATAGACAAACTGATCTTAATACACTTAAAATGAACAAAATTTCTGCTTTACCGGAATTTTACAATAAAGTTCACAATCAGATGCAAAAAGATCTTGATGCCTGGGTTGAAGCTCCAAAAGAAGTTAACTATACTGTTGTAAAAGGTGATTGTCTCTGGAACATAGCAAAGAAAAAAGAACATTATGGTAATGGTTTTGCTTGGCCTGTTATTTACAAGGCAAACAGAGATCAGATTAAGAATCCTGATTTGATTTATCCTGCACAGAATTTCAAGATTCCTAATCTAACAGAAGAAGAAAAATCAAAATATGAAAAACTAAGAATTAATTATAAACCAGCTCCAGTTCAATAATTGATTTTTAATTCTCTTAAAAAATTCATTAAGCCCTTATCTTTGTTGGTAAGGGCTTTTTATATTTAAATAAAGATTTATGACAACAGCAGAAAAGAAAATTAACATCTCACCGGCGTTGATATGTTATCACTGCTTGGTGTAAATGATTTAAATCTTAATATTCTTGAAGATCGCTTTAATTCAACTATATCTGTGCGTGGAGATATTGTTAATATAAAAGGTGTTCTTGAAGAAGTTGAACTTGTTGAAAAAGTAATTAAAGAAATGGTGTACGTTCTTAACACCAGCGGCAGATTGAATAGAAATGATGTTGACACAATTCTTAATCTTACTGTTGATGGAAAAGAAATAATTAATGAAGAAGAATTTGATTCGATTGTTCTTTACACTAAAAATGATATTGTAAAAGCAAAAACCGCAGGACAGAAAAAATATTTTCAGGTTGCAAATAGAAATGATATTTGTTTTGCTATTGGTCCTGCCGGAACAGGAAAAACATATCTTGCCGTTGCGTTTGCTGTTTCTGCATTAAAAAGAGGAATTGTAAAACGGATTGTTCTTGCTCGTCCGGCAGTTGAAGCAGGTGAAAGTCTTGGATTTTTGCCCGGGGATTTTCAGGAAAAAATAGATCCTTATTTACGTCCGCTTTATGATGCACTTGATGATATGATTCCATCTGAAAAGTTAAAAGGCTATATTGAAAAAAGTATTATTGAGATTGTTCCATTGGCTTATATGCGCGGCAGAACATTAAATAATGCTTTTGTAATTCTTGATGAAGCACAAAATGCTACAGATATTCAAATGAAAATGTTTCTTACAAGATTGGGTGCTAATTCTAAAGCAATAATTACAGGTGATATTACACAGATTGATCTTCCTGCTAAAATCAAAAAGCGGATTGATTCAAGCAAAAGAAATATTAAGTGGAATAACCGGAGTAGGTTTCGTTTATTTTGATAGAGAAGATGTTGTAAGACATAAGCTTGTTAAAGATATTATCGATGCTTATGATAAGTTTAATAACAATGGAAAATAAAACTTGTTAATTAAACCCGGGCAGTTTCTTACTCTCATTCCAGTATTTATCCATCTCCTGCAAGATTTGATTCATTAATTGTTTTACCGGTTTCTTTAATCTTCTTTTGAACATAGTTAAATCTTTTTATGAAATTTTTCATTTGTTAATCGCAAAGCATCTTCGGATTTATTCCTAAGAAATCTTGCATAATTAACCATTGCAAAAAAAACATCACCAACTTCTTTTTCTAATTTTATTCGTAAATCATCTTCTGCATTGTTATTTGACTGATTTTTGTGATTTAATTTTTTCAATTTCATGCATTTCTTCAATTTCTTCAATCACTTTTTTCCAAACATCTTCTTTCTTTTCCCAATCAAATCCAACCTTTGCTGCTTTTTCCTGTAATCTATGAGCACGTTGTAATGCGGGCAGATTATGCGGAACACCATCAAGAACAGATTCTCTTCCTTCGCTAAGTTTTATTTCTTCCCAATTTTTTAATACTTCATTTGAATCAGCAACTTTAACTTCACCAAAAACATGAGGATGTCTTCTTATAAGTTTTTCCTGGATAGAATCTAATAACATCATAATATGTAAAATGATTATTTTCTTCAGCAATTTGAGTATGAAATACAACATGTAAAAGTAAATCGCCAAGTTCTTTTTTTAATTCCTCATAATTTTTTTCATCGATTGCTTCAACAACTTCATACGCTTCTTCAATCGTATTTGCTTTAATTGAATCATTTGTTTGTTCTCTATCCCAGGGACATTCTTTTCTTAATCTTTTAACAATCTGAACAAAATCTTAAATTTGGTCTCAGTCATTCGTGATCCTTTTTATTAAATTGTTTCTAATCAAATTTAAAGAAAAATATTTTATTCATTTGGAGTTTTTATGATAGAAGAAAAAATTAAAGAACTTGGATTTGAAGTTCCTGAAGTTGCAAAACCTCTTGCAGCATATATTCCTGCTAAACAAGTTGGGAATCTTGTTATGACTTCCGGACAGGTGCCTTTAGTAAAAGGTGAAATAAAATATAAAGGAAAAGTCGGAAAAGAATTATCGGAAGAAGAAGGACAAAAAGCCGCACAGGTTTGTGCATTAAATTGTCTTGCTGCAATTAAAGGTGTTATTGGAAATCTTGATAAGATTAGTTGAAGTAGTAAAACTTACGGTATTTGTAGCAAGTGCTGATAGATTTTACAGCTCAACCAAAAGTTGCAAATGGTGCATCAGAATTGATTGGAAAAATATTTGGTGATGCTGGAAAACATGTTCGTAGTGCTGTTGGAGTAACAGCACTTCCACTTAATGCTGCTGTTGAAATTGAGATGATTGTAAGAATTAAAAGAAGACTAATTATCTATCCAATTTTTAATTAACGTTTTGCCTGTTTCGGTTAGAATTGATTCGGGATGAAATTGAATTCCTTCAATATCGAATTTTATGTCTTAGACCCATTATTGTTCCATCCTCGGCAAGGGCAGTAATTCTTAAACATTTAGGTAATGAATTCTTTTCAACAATCAAAGAATGATATCTAGTTGCTTTAAAATTTTGTACCAAATTTTTGAAAATTGTTTTATTATCGTGACTTATTATGAAATTTTTCCGTGTAATAATTTGGAGGCTTTAATTACTTTTCCTCCGAATGTAATTGCAATAGCTTGATGGCCGAGGCAAACACCAAGTATTGGGATTTTTCCTGTGAATTCTTTAATTGTTAATAGAGCTATTTTTGAGTCTTCGGGTCTGCCTGGACCTGGTGAAATTAAAATTTTATTTGGTTTAATATTTATTATATCATCAGTTGATATTTCGTCGTTTCGTTTAACTATTACTTTGCATTTTAGTGCACCAAAAGCTGCACTAAGTTGTAAGTGAAAGAATCATAATTATCTATAACCAATATTTTCATCTGGTAAAGAAATATTCCGATTTAATATATATCAAAATAAAAATTTAATGACACAATTCCGTCTTGATGTGGAATACTTATTCTGATTATATTGATTATGAAATTTTACGTGAATTGAATCAGAAAAGAACAATTGGAAGAAAAGAAAATTTTTATTTGTTGACATTGACACCTTTATTGTCT
Organism: uncultured Ignavibacteriaceae bacterium; assembly: GCA_963809415.1. Lineage (GTDB taxonomy): Bacteria > Bacteroidota > Ignavibacteria > Ignavibacteriales > Ignavibacteriaceae > IGN3. The sequence continues at coordinate 637,228 of CAWEJJ010000004.1, forward strand.
AAAATGATTTGTAATCTTTGAGGAATTTATGAAAAAATACATCTTTATTGTTTTAAGTTTTGTTGCAATCAATATTAATGCACAATTTAAAGAACCTGCTTTTACAACTGAATCTCCTAAAGATGGGATTACTCGTAATTCTTCCAATTCATTATTCGGATTTTTTGATACGAATAATTTTAGTATGCATCATTCATTTGGGCTATCATTTTCATCATTTGCTGGCGAAGGATTAAGCTTAGCCACATATACAAATAGTATGATGTATAAATTTTCCGACAATATGAATGTTCAATTAGATGCGAGCTTGGTTACAAGTCCATACAGCAGTTTAGGTAAAGATTTTCAAAAATCGTTACAAGGGATATATATCAGTCGGGCAGCGTTCAATTATAAGCCATGGGATGATGTTTCAATTTCGATTCAGTATCGCAACTATCCGAACTATTTTTATAATCCTTATAGCAGATATGGAAATTTCGGTTCTTCATTTTACGGAGGATTTAATGACTATGATAACAATCCCTTTATGTTTTAATTACTAAAGAGCTACCTGTTGCAAGAAAACAATTTATCAGACAAAAATCGTTCATCAGATTCGGTCTTATCTAAAAACAAAAATCTTTTCTTTATAATTGTATCAGTAATTTTATTCGTATTTACAATCTTTCTCTCTTATTCACTTTTAGACAGACTTGGTATTATTCCATCAACGCATAAAGAAGAAATAAAACCTAAAAATGTTCAGCAGCTTATTCAGGTTGAAGTATTAAATGGCTGTGGAGTTGGCGGTGTTGGAGATAAGTTTACTGATATAATCAGATCTAAAGGTATTGATGTTGTTAAGACCGGGAATTATATGTCGTTTGATATTGATCAAACTTTTATTATCGATAGGTCAGGGAAATTGGAAAAAGCTTATAAAGTAGCAGATTCCCTTGGAATGGATAAAAAGAATATTATTAACCAAACTAACAAACAGTATTTTCTTGATTTGACAATTGTTATTGGAAAAGATTTTAATAAATATTTTCAAAAAAGCAGGAGTTAATATTGGATTCAAAATTATTTGCGGAAAAAATATCTCATCTCGTTTTTAATAAAAAAGGTTATGATGTTAGAATTTTAGACCTTCGCAAGCTAGCAACATTTGCAGATTTTTTTATAATCTGTTCTGCAGATTCAGACACGCAAGTTAAGGCAATTGCGGATGAAGTTGATAAGAATTTAAGAGACGAAGGAATTAAATGCTGGCATAAAGAAGGTTATATGGCGCTTAGCTGGGTGCTGTTAGACTATGTTGATGTGGTTGTTCATATTTTTAAGAAAGAATCAAGAGAGTTTTATAATATTGAAAAACTCTGGGGTGATGCTCCAACAACAGAAGTTGAAGATCCGGCATTAAAGAAAGAAACTGTGAAATCAAAACCAAAAACTGTCAAAAAAAAATCAGTAAAATAATTTTATAAAAAAATAAATATCCTCCATTGAAAGAATACCTTTACACCGCATTTAAAAATGCTGAAACTATAATCCCTGAATTAGCAGAAATTTCTATTTCATTTGATGTTCCCAAATCACCGGAGCATGGTGATCTTTCTTCTAATGCCGCAATGCTGCTTTCCAAAAAGTTAAAGAAAAATCCACGGCTTATAGCACAGGAAATAATTAATGCGTTAAATTTAGATAAGCTGACTATAGAAAAAACTGATATAGCCGGACCCGGTTTTATTAATTTTTTCTTTACAAAAGCCGCAACAGCAGAAATATTAAAAGATATATTAAAACAAGGCGACACTTACGGAAAGTTTGATAAATATTCAGGTAAAAAAGCAAATGTAGAATTTGTTTCTGCAAATCCAACAGGACCTTTAACTGTTGGACACGGTAGAGGTGCTATTATTGGTGATACGGTAGCTAATTTGCTTGAGTCGATTGGGTATGAAGTCGATCGTGAATATTATTTTAATAATGCTGGCAGGCAAATGCGTGTTCTTGGGGATTCTGTAAAATTACGATATCTTGAACTACTTGGTGAAAAAATTGAATTCCCTAAGGATTATTATCAGGGAGAGTACATAAAGGATATTTCTAAATCATTAATTGATAGATTCGGTGATGAACTAAAAAATAATGACGCCGAAGGAGTATTTAAAGAAACTGCTGAAAGCGAAATATTCAAAGACATTAAGAAGACGTTGAATAAACTTGGAGTTCATCATAAAATATTTTTTAATGAAAACTCTCTTTATGAAGAAGGGAAAATTGCAGAGCTGTTAAGATCGTTCAAAGAAAATAATCTTTCTTATGAAAAGGATGGCGCAGTCTGGCTAAAACTTTCCGAACTTGGCCAAAATGAGGATAAAGTAATTGTTAAAAATACAGGGGAACCGACTTACCGCTTACCCGATATTGCGTATCACATTGAAAAAATTAAACGCAGTTATGATTTATTAGTGGATTTATTTGGCTCAGATCATAATGCTACATATCCTGATGTGATGGCAGGTATAACCGCACTTGGTTATGATTCATTAAAAGTTAAAGTACTTATTCACCAGTTTGTTACGATAATGGAAGGGGGAGAAGCAGTTAAGATGTCAACTCGAAAGGCAAATTTTATAACACTTGATGAGTTGGCGGACGAAGTTGGAAAAGATGTTGTGAGATATTTTTTCAATATGCGTAATATTTCTTCCCATATGATTTTTGATCTTGCACTTGCAAAAAAACAATCAGATGAAAACCCCGTTTTTTATCTTCAATATGCACATGCAAGAATTTGTTCAATAATGCGCGAGGTTAAAAGAGAAAGTCTGGAAACCTCGGTTGATAACCTTGGATTGCTTGTTAATGAGCACGAACAAAATTTGTTAAAAGTGCTGCATAACTTTAAAGAAAAGTTATTATACAGTGCGGAAAATTTTGAAGCACATTTATTGTGCAATTATCTTGAAGAGTTGGCCGCGGCATATCATAGATTTCACAGATTTTGCAGAATTTTAGGGACAGAAAAAAATCTGGCAGAAGCCAGATTAGCACTTGCAGTTGCTACAAAAACTGTTATAAAAATTGGATTAACTGTTCTTGGAGTATCCGCCCCAGAAAAAATGTAATTCATTCTGCTATCGCAACAGAAGCGGCATAAATATTTTTTGCCCCTGCATTTTTTAAAATAATTCCACATTCTGAAATTGTTGCACCTGTGGTAATCACATCATCAATTAAAAGAATATTTTTGCCTCCAATCAGTTTATCATTTCTGATTTTAAAAGCACCTGAAATATTTTCTTTGCGTTCACTAATGTTCATAGTCGTTTGAGATTGGGTGTACTTTATTCGACGTACAAATTTTTCATTTACGGTTTTGTGTAAGATGTTGTTTATTCCTTTGGCGATATAATAAGATTGATTATATCCTCTTTCAGCTTTCTTCAATTGATGAAGAGGAATAGGGATGATTAAATCAATTTGCCAATCTACTCGGGTCTTATATAATGCACCGCCAAGTAACTCGCCTAAAAAAATCCCAACCCTAAATTTATTATTGTACTTTAGAGCATGAATGGTGTGCTGTAATTCTTTATTCTTTTCAAATACATACAGCGAAAAGAAATCAGAAATTATATTATGATCTTTAAATTTTCTATTATATTCGTGAGATATTCTACTTTGAGATGCCAGCTCGATTTTGCTTAAACATTCATTACAAATTGTATCTTCATCTAAATTTAATTTAGCACTACAAGACGCGCAAAATCTTGGAAGAAAATAATCAATAAATGCAACAGTGCTCTTTTTAATTTCCCCCTTAAAAATCATAGCATACCAGCTCTTTTACGTAAAAACCACTCAATAGCAAAAAGCAGTATTACAACAACCATTAACCACTCATCAGACCACAAGCGGATTTCTGAAGTAATTAATTTTTCTTTGGAGGATTGAAGATCAATATTATTCAACTCGGTAAGCAAATCGCTAATTTTAACAGGAGGGAAATATTTTCCCTTTGTCTGGTTAGATAGAAAATTTAAAAATTCATAATTCATTCTCGTTTCAAGAAATTCAACTTCAATATCTCCAACATTAAAAGTTCCTTTATCAGTGCCCAAATTTTTGCCATCAAGTAAAGCAGTACCATCAAACGTGTAATCTCCATTTTTATTTGGCTGAAAACCACCTTCATATAATCCGCTGCCAACTGAACTTAGTAATAGTTCGGTTTTATAATTACTATTTATAATATTAATTTTTATTTCTGCACCGCTCACCGGATTAAAAGCTTCGTCATAAACCTGTGCTGAAAATTCTACTAATTCTCCACTTGAATAGATTTTTTTTGATGTAATTATCTTCACTCTCTTTTTATCTTCCGGTGCGTTTAGCCAGCGTGTTGAATTGAGGATAAAATTATCAAACAATGTTGAATTTTTATTTGCGGTTTGGAGTTTCCATCTCCAAATATCTTTAGCGATAATGCTTATTGTTCGTTTGGATCCAAAGTTCCTGCTTACGATTAGTGGAATATTACGAGGAGAATTTCCAACACGTACTTTTGATAAAATTTTACTTTCCGGGTTCACTGAAATCACTGCAAATGGTTGATCAATCGGCGGTAGATTATTCCATTCTGTAATCGTCGTTCCCTGCAGAAGAGGATTGTCAATTTCACTAATCTGGATATCCGGTTGGACCTGTAAATAATTATCTTCAATTTTCTGAACTTTGAACGGAAGGATATTCTTTAAGCGCTCTAATTTATTGACTGACACACTACCAGTTAATAAAAAAAACGATGGTGTATTATTATTTTCTAACTTATTTACCAAACGATTATAAAATGCTTCAGAAACTGAGTTAGTTGGATAACCAATTAAAAAAATTACATCAGCACTATCAAGTTTTAAGTCAGCATTCTGTTCTAAAAAGTTTCCAGCATTTATTTGTGTTAATGTATTTACCTTAAAATTTTTGTCATTAGTTAAGATATTTTTGATAAAAGTCAGATCAGGTGATGGACTACCCGATATGAGCAACACATTTATTTTATTACTAAGAACATCTATGTAAAAAACTTTTTGGTTGTTAAGAAAAGTTGCCTTACCTTCAATATTGTTGATCTTAATGCTAAGTTTTTTTTCACCGCTTTGTTTTGGTGTATAATCAAATGATACTGAATTAACACCGCTCTTATCTAAAATTAAGTCTTTTTGTTCAAATAATTGATTCTCATCAAATAAACTTACTACAACTGATTTTTCTGGAAATCCTTTATTTAAAATCGTAGCCAGAATTGTTGTAGGGGTTTTTGCATAAATAAAATCATTATGTAAAATATTTTTAATCTCAATATCGCTTTGCCTTGTGCTGTCACCAATTCCTACAGTAAAAACCGGGACACCTAATTTTTCAGCAGTATAAACCGGGGTTGATCCTTCTGTAATTACTCCATCAGAAATAATGGTAATTGAAGCAATATTCTTATCAGTCTGATTTACATTTTTGAATATAGACGCAAAATCTGTTACAGGCTGGGAAAAATTTAACAGAGCTAAACTATCTCTATTTAATAATTTTATAGATGAACCGAAAGAGTAATATTCACTATTCCCATCTAAATTGCTGTCGCTTATTTTATGAATCAAATTTTTAATAGTAGCTATACGATTTGTTTTATCTTTGATTTGCATCGAACGGCTATCATCAAAATAGAATAGATTTGTCGGCGTAAGAATAATTTTTTTGGTTAATGTAAGAACAGGTTCAAAAAAAATGAAAAGCAGTATAATTAAAGCCAGACTTCTGAGAATTAATAAGAGGTATCTTTTAAAGTTTGAAACTGGTGGTAAAGTATAACGGTAAACGTAATATGAATATCCAGCAATCAAAACTATCCCGAGCACAAAATAAATGTAATTGAAGGAAAGAATAAGATTTATTTTTTCAAAGCCAAACATTAGAGAAACAAATTCCCTTTTATTGCAGTTACTGCTTTACCTGATATGTATAATTCATTTTGCAATGAATTATAATGCACTCCAACGCGCCCTTTGCGATTTAATACATCACCCTGCTCAAAGAAAACAATTTTATCATCCTCATAATTTTTTATCAAACCTAATTTTAGCATAACTAAAAGCAAGGGACCACAAGCAGAACCTGTAACCGGGTCCTCATCAATTCCATCAACGGGAGCAAAAAATCTTAGGTGTGCATATGAACTTTTATCAACAGTTTCAGTTGTAAAAACTGCAACATCAGAAAAATCCTTTTTGATTAAACTCAATTGTTTTAACCTTTTAAAATCTGGTTTAATGTTCCATAAGGCTTTTAAAGAATTAATTTGTATAAAAAGATATCTATTGCTAAGTAAAATAAAAGGTAAATCAGAAACATCAATTCTGTCTATTCCAAGTGCATCTAAAATCTCATCTTTTTGTCCTTCAAAATTATAAAGTTGTGGAATTGGAATTTGCATTAAGTATTTTCCTGCATGAACAATGCATTTAATAATTCCCGAACGGGTTTCGAAGGTTATTGGTTGATCGTTGCCAGCCAAACCTTTTTCAAAAAGAAAATGTAGAGAAGCAATTGTAGCATGCCCGCATAAATTAACTTCATTAGCGGGTGTAAACCATTGAAGCTTAAAGTCGGCGATTTGAGAAGAACTAATAAAAGCAGTTTCAGAGATATTCATCTCACGTGCAATCAATTGTTTCTCTGTTTCATTTAGTTCATCGTTAAAAATTACTCCGGCAGGATTTCCACCAAAAATATCTTTAGTAAAAGCATCTATCTGATATATTTCAATTTTATTTGCCATTTAAAAGTTTTTCAATTTTCCAGTCTTTCATTTCTAGAAAGGTTTTATAATCCGTTAAATCAAAATGGATTGGAGAAACGGATACATAATTTTTGTTTATCGCCGCTTGATCGTATTCAAGCTCATGGTCCAGTTCAAATAGATTTCCAGTAAGCCAATAATAGTTTCTTCCATAAGGGTCAATTCTTTTATCATAAATGTCATCCCACTTTGATTTACCCTGTTTGGTAAGCAATATTCCTGCAATTTTATCTTCAGGTAAATTTGGAACATTAACGTTCAAGCATTGTTCCTTTAGGTAATCCTTTTTCAAATACTTCTAAAGATAAATGTTTGGCAATTTTTGCGGCAACGGAAAAATCCATTACAGCATGACTTGTAACTGAAATTGCAATAGATGGAACATCCATAATAGCTGCTTCGCGTGCTGCAGAAACAGTACCTGAATAAATAATATTTATCGCAGTGTTGGATCCATGATTTATTCCGGATACTACAAGATCAGGAGGGGAAGGCATCAGATTTCTAATTCCAATTTTAACGCAATCAGCGGGTGTCCCATCGATGGCATATCCAAAAAATTTACCATTTTTCTGATATTCAAAAACACGTAGTGGAGTTTGCATTGTAATGGCATGACCAACTGCGCTTTGTTCTTTATGAGGGGCAACAACCGTTACCTCTGCGATTTCTTTTAAAGCTGCCACTAATGAATAAATCCCTGCAGAATCAATCCCGTCATCGTTTGAGACCAGTATTTTCAATTTATATTCCTAACTAATATATTTTTATGAAGCAATATAACATTAAGCTTTTATAGTCTCAATTTCTAAGAAAATCTGAATTGGTTAGTACATAACAAAACTTTATTTAAATTTGCTTTCAAAAAATTACAATGTTTATAATTAAGCCATATATATTTAATAAATTTCCTGAAATCATATTTGGTTTCAGTACAAAAATTGGTGGAAATGAAAAATCCACATTTGATTTTAACCTTTCTTATTCAGTTGGGGATGATAAATCAATTGTTGACAGTAACAGAGAGTTGTTTTTAAAAGCAATTGGATTAGACGCAAAAAAAGTTGGATATCAAAGACAAATACATTCTGATATAATCAAAGTTATTAACCATGCTGGTGATAACGGTGAAAGTGATGCGCTGATAACAAAGGAAAAAAATCTTGGGCTTGCAATAATTGTTGCGGATTGTACTCCAATTTTTATTTATGATTTTGAAAATAAAGTTATTGCCGCAGTTCACTCCGGTTGGCGTGGTACAGAACAGAAAATTCTTTACAAAACTTTAATCAAGCTTAAAGAAAATTTTGATACTAATCCGGATAATTTATTTGTTTATATGGGTCCATCAATTTCAACAATAAATTATGAAGTTGGAAAAGAAGTGGCTGAAAAATTTAATAATAAGTATATTGTTCAAAAAAATGGCAAATTATTTTTGGATGTTAGCCAGATTAACTATGATATGCTTATTGAATTTGGAATTCCACAAAATCAGATTCAAAAATCCGAACTTTGTACATTTGAATTCGGTTCGTTATTACATTCCTATCGAAGAGATGGAATAAAATCCGGTCGTTCACTTGGAGTAATTGCAATTAAAGGATGAGATGAAATCAACAACTCCTAAAATAATTATAGCTTATGTTTTACTCTGTTTAATTTGGGGATCAACCTGGCTGGCTATCCGAGCAGGCTTAGAATCTCTTACGCCATTAATCTCATCCGGCTTAAGATTTATAATTGCTTCAATTGGTATTTTTATAATTATGAGATTGCGCGGAATGAATTTACAAGTGGATCGGTTAGCTATTAAGCTTTATCTAATTATGGGTGTTTTTTCATTCTTCATTGCATTCGGATTAGTTTATTGGGGCGAACAATATGTACCTTCCGGCTTAGCCTCAGTACTATTTGGTGTTTATCCTTTTTTTGTTGCAATCTTTTCTTATTTCTTTATAACTGAGGAAACAATTGGTACTTATAAAACTATTGGAATGATTTTGGGATTTATAGGTATTATTGTCATATTTTCAGATACATTCGGCTCTGATCTAAGTCTAAATGTTTTAGGTATGATTGCTATTGTTTTAAGCGGAATTATTCAAGCTGCAAATGCTGTGTTAGTTAAAAAGAAAGGGAAGAACTTAAATCCACTTTCTATGAATTTCATCCCTATGTTAATTGCAGGTGTGGCATTAATAGTTCTGGGATTATTATTTGAAGATTTATCAAAAATTAAATTTGATCATAAAGCAATTTTCTCTGTTCTTTACCTTGCACTCTTCGGCAGTATACTAACATTTACAACTTTTTATTGGCTAATGAAAAAAATAAATATTGTTTTACTTTCACTGATTACCTTTATAACTCCAATTGTGGCACTTTTTCTAGGCTGGTTAATATATAATGAGCAACTAACAAGGGAAAATATTATCGGGGCTTTTATGGTTTTGATAGGATTATTAATTGCAAATCAACAGAGTATCATTAAACCTAAAACAATAACAAAAAATATATAAAGTATTATAGTCTAAATCGTTAATTTTGTACTACGAATTACCAGGCAAAGGATAAATGGAAAATATAATAAGAATTAAAAAAGCTACTTTCTACGGTTATCATGGCGTAATGAGCGAAGAGCAAAGTGTTGGTGGAAAATTTGAAGCGGATGTTGATATTTATACTGATTTTAAAAAGGCTGCAAAAAAAGATTCTTTACACGAAACAATTGATTACCACAAAATTTATAAGTTTATGTATCATCTTGCACTGGAACAAAAATATTATTTGATTGAAACACTTGCTGATAAAATTGCTGATGAACTATTAATTAATTTTCCTGCAATCATCAAAATTGATGTTAGGGTTCGAAAAAACAATCCGCCGCTTGGTGGTGTTGTTGATTGCGTAGAAGTTGAAGTAATAAAGGAAAGAAAAGATCTTTAATACTGTGGATAATGCTAAAATTAATATCGTCTTCATCGGTTTAGGATCAAATGAAGGCGATAGAATTAATTATTTGATATCTGCAATAAAAGAAATCAGTAAAATAAAAAGTTGTAAACTTGAGGCAGTTTCATCATTGTATGAATCTGTATCTTTTGATAAAAGTAATCAAAATAATTTTATAAATGCTGTGATAAAGATTACTACTGAATCTGACTTTCTTGCATTACTTTCACAATTAAAAGAAATTGAAAAAAAACTTGGCAGAATTAAACGTGAACGATGGGGACCAAGAGAAATTGATCTCGATATTTTATTCTTTAATGATTTAATTTTTTCAAATGAAATTATTACTTTACCGCACGAAGGAGTAATTTATAGAGATTTTGTGCTGGTTCCGCTTTGTGAAATTCAACCGGACTTCTGCCACCCGGTTTTTCATAAAAGGATTTGTGATTTTATTATTGATCTTAAAGTTAAAAATATCATAAAAAAATTTTCGAATTCCTTAATAACTGAAGAGAAAACATCTTGAATATGAATAATGAGATAAAATTTATTGCGGTTGAAGGAGTAATTGGTGCAGGTAAAACCGCACTTACAAAAAAATTAAAGTCAAAACTTGAGGCAAAAATAATTTTAGAGCAATTTGAAACTAATCCTTTTCTAGAAAATTTTTATAATGATAGAAAAAGGTATGCTTTTCAAACACAAATGTTTTTTCTGATAAACAGATTTAAACAGCAGGAAGAGCTTATTCAGGATGATCTTTTTACAAACTATATAGTATGCGATTACATCTTTGATAAAGATAAAATTTTTGCCTATATGAATCTTTCGCCTGAAGAACTAAAGCTTTATGAAAACGTTTTTCCATTACTTTCGCGCAATTTAAGAAAACCTGATCTTGTGGTTTATCTTCAATCCAGTATTGATAGACTTATGTTTAACATTAAAAAGCGAAGCAGAACTATTGAAAAAAACTTGACTAAAAGTTACATCGAAGAATTAAGTGATGCTTATAATCACTTTTTCTTTCACTATAATTCCACACCTTTACTTATAGTTAATTCAACGGAAATAGACTTTGTTAACAATGATAACGACTTTGATGAATTGTTTAAACAAATATTTCGTGAAGATAGAGGTGTTATAGAATATTTTAAACCTGAATCAAAAAGTTAGGATGAGTGCAATTGTTAAGATTTATTTTTTACTTCGTCTTATTTTACATCATTTATAGATTATTACGCAGTCTGCTTAGTGGAATGTTCAAAAATAAAACTGAAAATAAAATACGAAACGAAAGCGAACCAAATAAAAGCAAGTATAAAAATATTGAAGAAGCGAAGTACACTGAAATAAAAACAAAAGACGAAAAAGAAAAATTGAATAATAATGGCAAGTAAGAAATTCCTTCCAAATTATTTTTTTCTTCTCATTAAAACCTTTTTTTCTGTTAAAGAAAACTCAAATAAGAATCTTGGACAATTAAAAAAAATATTAGTTATAAGACAGCATAATCAGCTTGGTGATTTACTTGCTGGTGTCTCGCTATTCCGCGCTATCAAAGAAAAATATCCTGACACAAAGTTAATATTACTTACCAGTATTGAAAATTATTACGGTGCTTTGAAAAATAAATTTATTGATGAGCTATATGTTTTTAATAAATTTCAAATGTATAATCCAATAAAATTATATCGCTTTATTAAATTTATAAGGCAAGAATTTGATTTAGTAATTGTGCCTGTTACTGTTTCCATTTCTTTTACTAGTAATTTTATTGCCCGGTTATCTAATAGTAAAATTAGAATAGGTCCAAAATCAATTGATGGCAAACCTAATGAGAGTTCTTTTTTATTTGATAGAAGAGTGGATATTGATTGGAGAAAATATCCTGATTCAAATGTTGCTGAACATATTTTAGAAATTGTAAGACCATTTGGAATTGACACTAAAGATTTTAGTTCTGTTATCTCATTTGATGATTCTGATCTGAAATCAGCCAATGCATATTTGTCTCAAATAAATTATAAAAATGATTCTAAACTAATCGGATTACATGTTGGTGCAGGGAAACCACCCAACAGATGGTCTTTACAAAAATATGTTGAATTAATTTCTGATTTAAATAAAAATTTTAATTGTACATTTTATTTGACCGGGACTAATTCTGATAGAGAAGAATTAAATTATGTTACTAATCATTCTACAATTAAAATCAACAAGTATCTTAATCATTCAATTCCAGAAATAGCAGCACTTATTTCACTTTCGGATCTTTTTATTTCTAATGATACTGGAATAATGCATGTTGCCGGTACAACAAATACACCATTAATTTCATTATTTGGACCTACAAATCCATTTAATTGGGCACCAATTGGAAAGAATAAAATATTTCTTCGTAAGTCTGATTTAATTGATGATATTAAGGTTGAAGATGTTTTTGATCTTTGTAAAATTTTACTAAAGAATGACAAAAAGTAACCAATATAATAGAATTGCCGCAATTGATATGGGGACAAACTCATTTCATCTTGATAATTGTGGAAATCAAAAAAGATGGCTCTATTCAGCTTTCTTGACCGGGAACGTGAAGTATATAAGTTTAGGCACAGAACAAGGAGAAGATTTAAGTTTTATTTCAGAAGAAGAAACTGGCAGAGCAATTAAAGTTATGACGAGATTTGTTAAACTTGCTAAATATTATAAAGCACAAATAAGAGCTATTTCAACAAGCGCTGTCAGAGAAGCAAAAAATCAAAAAGAGTTTATTCATACAATTTTTAAGAAAACGGGAATTACTGTTGAAGTGGTGGATGGTAAAACAGAAGCTGAATTAGATTTTTTAGGTATAAAGAAAGCTATTTCAATTGATCAGAATAAAGTGTTTTGTATTGATATTGGCGGCGGCAGTACAGAATTTATTTTTGCTGAAAATGGGAAAATAATTTATGCTGAAAGTGTTAAAGTTGGGGCGGTAAGATTATCAAAATTATTCTTTCCTAATTATATTCTTTCCGTTGAAGCAATTAATAATGCCAACCATTATGTTGAAGAGCAAATCACTAATAATAAAAATATCTTAACCAATATTGATATTGATTTTAGCATTGGGTTTCGGGTACTATCAACACAGTATATTCGTTATCGCAGTTCAAAAAATATAGAAAAATAAAAGAACCAATTAACGGATATAGTTTTTTTAGAGAAGAATTTCAGGAATATTTTAATACAATTATCATGTTAAAAAGCTCTGAGGAAAGATTACTTGTACCGGGTATTGATACAAAAAGATGCTGATATTATTCCGGCTGGGATGATTATACTTATGAAAATATTTGAATTATTTAATATTAAATAAAATGGTTATTTCAGAGTATTCACTTCGTGAAGGAATTGTTGTAGATACGATTGAGAAAATGTACAACCTTATAATTACTATTTATCGCAGGGGATGCTTATTCAGCTTCCTTTTTTAATACTTCCATCATCTCTATATTTGCATTCAATTTAACCTAAAAAAATGAATAATATCAGAAACTTTTGCATTATTGCACACATTGATCATGGTAAATCAACAATTGCCGATTGCCTTCTTGAAACTACCGGGGTAGTATCAGAACGCGAGGCTAAAGATCAGATTCTTGATGATCTTGAACTTGAACGGGAACGAGGAATTACTATAAAATCTCATGCTATCCAAATGCATTATCGTGCAAAAGATAAGCAAAATTATATTTTAAATTTAATTGATACACCCGGGCACGTGGATTTTACTTATGAAGTTTCACGTTCACTAGCTGCCTGTGAAGGAGCTGTTCTTGTTGTAGATGCAGCTCAAGGTGTGGAAGCACAAACTATAAGCAATCTTTATCTTGCAATTGATGCAGGATTAGAAATTATTACCTGTAATTAATAAAATTGATTTGCCAAGTGCAGAGGTTGATAAAGTATCTAATCAGATTATTGATTTAATCGGCTGTAACAAAGAAGATATTATTCTAGTTAGTGCAAAAGCAAAAATTGGAATTGATAAATTTCTTGAGAACTATTGTTCAAAAAGTTCCTCCACCAACCGGTGATCCAAATGCACCTTTACAAGCCTTAATATTTGATTCAGTATTTGATTCATACCGTGGTGCAATTGCATACATCAGAGTTTTTCAGGGAACACTAAGAACAAATGATAAAATGAAATTCTTTAAAATTCATAAAGAATCTGAAGCAGAAGAGATTGGAATTTTAGGACTAAAAAGAATTAAATCTGATGAGCTTTCTGCCGGTGATGTTGGTTACCTGATTGCAGGAGTTAAAGATGTTCACGATACAAAAGTTGGCGATACTGTTACACATGTTAAAAACAGGCGCGACTGAACCATTGCCCGGATATAAAGAAGTTAAGCCAATGGTTTACAGCGGTTTATATCCAACAGATTCTGATGACTTTGAGGATTTACGTGATGCATTGGATAAATTTCGTTTAAATGATTCAGCACTTAATTTATCAACCTGAAACTTCTGCTGCTCTTGGGATTTGGATTTAGATGCGGCTTTCTCGGTTTACTTCATATGGAAATTGTTCAGGAACGATTATTAAGGGAATATGGCCAATCAATTATCACAACTCTTGCCAAACGTTGAATATTATGTTTATACAAAAAAAGGTGAAAGAATAGTAGTTGATAATCCTGCAGAAATGCCGTCGGTTGGAAATATTGATTATATTGAAGAACCTTATATGAAAGCACAGATTGTTACTCCCAGCGAGTATGTTGGAAATATTATGAAGATCGCTATGGATAAACGCGGCACATATATCAATACAACATATATTGATCCTACACGTGCAGATTTACAATTTGAGTTTCCGCTTTCAGAAATAATTTTTGATTTTTATGATAAGCTTAAATCATCAACTCGTGGATATGCTTCTTTTGATTATGAATATATTGGTTATCGTGAATCAGATTTAGTAAAGTTGGATATTCTTATTAAACGGTGAGCCGGTTGATGCTTTATCAATGATTGTTCACAGAAATAAATCATTTGATTGGGGAAAAAAAGTCAGTTCAAAATTAAAGGATTTAATTCCACAGCCAGATGTTTGAAATAAGTATTCAGGCAGCTATTGGAACAAAAGTAATTTCTAAATCAGTTGTAAAAGCATTAAGAAAAAATGTTTTGGCAAAATGTTACGGCGGTGATATTTCAAGGAAAAGAAAACTTTTGGAAAAGCAGAAAGAAGGAAAGAAAAGAATGAAACAGGTTGGTAATGTTGAAATACCACAGGAAGCATTTTTAGCTGTTCTTCAAATTGAAGATTAATTCTAAATTAATTTTGAGTAATGCAACGATTATTAAAGATCTCGTTTTAGTTATTATTCATCATTCTGATTCTTAA
The DNA here is from genome assembly GCA_963809415.1 of uncultured Ignavibacteriaceae bacterium. Taxonomy (GTDB): domain Bacteria; phylum Bacteroidota; class Ignavibacteria; order Ignavibacteriales; family Ignavibacteriaceae; genus IGN3. Next base: position 652,431 of record CAWEJJ010000004.1, read on the forward strand.
AGTCATTTATTATTGATGCATTTAGAATTCCTACTGGCTCAATGAAAGACACTTTACTTGAAGGTGATTTTATTCTTGTTAATAAAATTGCTTATTCAATTTCTACTCCTCATCAAATTCCGTTTTGGGGTAAGAGATTGGAAAAGATAGAATTAATCTCAGTTAGGTAAACCTGAATTGAATGATGTTATTGCATTCGAAATTCCTTCTGATTATTACGATCCAGCATCAGAAAATTATTCTGTATTAATAAAAAGAATTATTGGCTTACCCGGCGATACAATTGAAATTAAGGATCAAGAACTTTTTATCAATCGGTAAAAAACTTCGCAACCATCCTATTTATCATATTAAATCTTAACTGAATCTCCAATCCGATAAAAGTAACATAAGATCTTTTCCATACGACAGGAAATGGAGCATTGATAATTATGGACCAGTAATTATTCCAAAAAAGGGAATGACAGTGAAATTAAATCCAAAAAATATTTCTGTTATGGCAAAATGCAATCAATATTGATTTTGGTAAAAAGGTTATCAGTGTTGAAGGAACAGTAATTAATTTAAATGATCAACCACTTCGAGAATACACTTTTGAAAAAGATTATTACTTTGTTCTTGGTGATAACAGAAAAAACAGTATTGATAGCCGATACTTTGGATACATTCCGGCAAGAGTGGATTATTGGTAAAGCATTTATGATTTACTGGTCACAAATTCCTGTTCAATCATAACGGAATTTCTGATTATATCAATTCCATCAGGTTTAGCCGAATAATGCAATCAATAAATTAGAATGATACAAAATTTTCATGCTTTATATTATTCTCTCTATTTGTTAAGTTTATAAAAAAAAATATGATTCATATATTACATTCATACTAATTATCTTATCCTCACTCAATGATTTGCTCAGGAAAAATATTTTATTTATTTCACTGATAAAGGAATAGACAGCAATACTAATTCTTGAATAAATCAAGTGAAGTCTATAATGAAGCGTTCAGAAATCTATCTCAAAAAGCAATTGAGAGAAGAATGAAGAATATGGGTGAGGATTTTATTACTTATGATGATCTTTCTATATCAAAATTATAAAGATGAGTTAAATGCAATTGGAATTAAATATTATCCATGAATTGAATTGGTTTAATTCGGTTTCTGCATATTTATCAACCGAACAACTAACTAAAGTAAAAACATTGCCTTTTGTAAAATCAGTTGAACCGGTTAAAAAACTTTATTTTGAAAATTCCGAAATAAAAAGTGATGAATTGCTAAAAAGTAATTTGGGTGATACAACAATATAATTATGGTAATTCATTTAACCAGATGAATCTTTCTGATGTTCCTGTTGTTCATTCAAAAAATATTAATGGACAAAATGTTATTATTGGAATTCTTGATACCGGATTTGATTGGAAACTTCAGAATTCATTAAAAGATAGAACATGTTATTGCAGAGTATGATTTTATTTTTAATGATTCCATTACTGCCAATCAAACGGAAGATAGTCCTTACTCAGGATAGTCATGGCACTTATGTGTTTTCTATTCTTGCGGGATATTGTTGATAGTGTTATAATAGGACCTGCATTTAATTCTTCTTTCATTTTAGCAAAGACAGAAGATGTTCGAAGTGAATTACAACATTGAAGAAGATAATTATGCTGCAGCATTAATCTGGATGGAATCACTTGGAGTTGATATTACCACAAGTTCACTCGGTTATAATATTTTTGATTCGGGATATTCATATACTTATAGTAGATATGAATGGCAAAACTACTATTGTAACAAAAGCTGCAGAATTTGCTTTTCAGAGAGGTGTCTCTACTTTTACCGCTGCAGGAAATGAAGGTAATAACAAATGGCAATATATTATCGCACCTGCGGATGGATTTAATATTATTGCAGTTGGAGCAGTAAATGATCTGGGAATGCTGCAGGTTTCAGCAGCATTGGTCCAACTTCTGATGGAAGAATTAAACCTGAAGTGGTTGCATATGGTGTTAGTAAACTTATGGCGCTACTGCAGGAACAAATAATGGATATGGATTTAGTAGTGGTACATCAACAGCAGCACCAATTGCAAGCGGAGTTGGTGCATTACTTTTATCTGAATATCCACATTTAAAAAATACACAGATAAGAAGTATTATTACTTGAAACCTCATCAAATTCAGCTAGATCCAAATAATCAAATTGGTTATGGCATTATCTCTGCAAAACGTGCAATTGAATTTCCAAATCTTGAAAATAGTAAACAACAGTTATGTTTTGCATAAAACTATTTTTGATGATAAATATTAATCCAGAATCTGTTAAAATTATTTTATTCGTTATGATGATATGATTATACCTGAAGTTCTGTATGAATAGAGAGAATGATGATTTAAGTTATACTTTTTCATTTCCTCAAATAAATTTTGGTAAAAATGTTAGATTTTTCATAACATATTCTGATAGCCTAAATAATACTTATCGTTCACCAGAGCAGGGAGAATATAAATTTAATTATGGTATCGGATATTATTTCACTGAATATCGCAACGACAAATAGTGTTAGCTATGATGTTATCAGCGATTTTTACCCAAATCCTTTTATTCCGGCAAATAATAAAAATGTTAGAATTAAATTTTCTATCTGTCGGGAAATGAATTGTTCAAGATAGCAATCATTGATGCTTCAGGACAGAAAGTATTTGAAAAAAATTTTCTAACAAATGACCGGTGAAAATAATTTGAATGGAATGGTTATTCAAATCACGGTTACCTGTGTTGCAAGCGGAGTTTATTATGCGCTTATTCAACTTGAAGGAAAAGAATACGGCAAAAAATTGGTGCTGCTTAAATAATAATTCTTAATTATTTAAATACTTAAAAGAATAAAAAAATGACTCAAATATTTTTTCCAGCCCAAAAAAAGTATCTGGATTCATTCAGAAGAAATGAATGATAAATTACTCAGAGAAATGGAAACGTTTGCTAGTTGAAAATAATGTTCCCATCTTAGATTGGCACGCTGCAGACTTCATTGAAAAACTTATAAAAATTAATAAACCAGAAAGAGTGTTAGAAATTGGGACTGCAATTGGTTATACAACTATCAGGATTGCAAAATGCCTTGGTAAAGGTTCAACTATTCATACAATAGAAAAAAGCCAGGACAATATTAAAATTGCGAAAGATTATTTTAATAAATCAGGTTTAGAAAAGAAAATAAAGCTGATTGAGGGTAATGCTTTAAGTATTATGCCTCAGATGAATAAAAAGTATGACTTTATTTTTCTTGATGCTGATAAAGAAGATTATAAAAGATTATTTGATTACTCAATGATACTTTTAAGAAAAGGTGGTGTTATTGTAATTGATAATCTTTTATGGCATGGATTTACAGCATCTGCAAAGGTTCCACCTAAATACGCCAAATCAACAAAACATATTCGTGATTTTAATAAACTATTTATACTTCAAAAAAATCTTGATTCAATGATTATTCCAATTGGTGATGGAATTGGATTGGGAATGAAAAAATAATTTATGCTAAATCTTCCGGAAAATTTATTAAATGATACTGAAAATATTTAAATAGCTTCCGCTAAATAGAAAATCCGATTTAATTTTAATTATTGAAGCTTATAACACTGAATGATAATTTTTCAGGTTTTGAAAATTTATGTTTTAATGGAAAATATCTTAATGGATTGTTTAGAGTTTTAAAGAACAGTTCAAATTTACCTGAAGTTAAAAGTGTTGATCACATTAAAAAAGATATTAGTGAAAATATAGAAAAGATAATATCACAACTTCGTGAAATTCATCTTAAATTAAATGAAGAGGAAAAATCAACCTTACAAGAAAAATATCTTCAGCTATCTCAAAATTCACTTCAAAATCTTCAAGCTTTAGTTGAAGATTTGGATAACATAAAAAAATATTTGAATTTTCTTAAAAGAAATGATCCAAATTAAGTTTTAGCAATCCATTTTTCTAAAGCTGTTAAAAATATGACATTGCAGTTATCAATGGTTGATGTTGATCTTCCTGTATGTCTTGTAAAATTTCTTTATGAATATCAATGTATGATTTGTTAAGCTGCTGAACAAGAAGCTGACCTCTTTTGGAAAGAGAAACTTTCATGTTTCTTCTATCATTAGGATCAATTTCTCTGATGATATATTCTTTTCCAACCAAACCATCAATAATTCTTGTTAGTCTGCTTGGACTAAGATTCATTCTTTCGGCAATAGCTTTGTTATTTATGCTTTCATCCGAACCGAATAATCTCAAACATCTGAATTCGGCTTGTGTTAAATTATGTACTTCTGCTAAACGTATTTCCTTTTCCTGACAGTTAGCAAGAAGATTAAAAGTAAGATTAGCCAATCTCTCGGCGTTTTGTTCTAATTCCATAAAAATCCCCGGCTAAAATAAAGATAAATAATTGTTTGTAACAAACATCAACAATAAAAATAATTAAATCAAGATGAGAGTTAATATTTTTAATGTTTATTTATATTTGTATTCGTTTTTTAATTCTATTTTAATTTGACCATTAGTGAGATTTGTTAATTCATCTGTAATTTTGTCAATCAATGACGGCTTAACCAAACATTCAAAAAAGGCTTTATCACTAAAATCAGATTTGATGATTATAGCTGAATATTGCTGTGTTAAACGATGGATTTGATTTATATTTGAAAAATCCGTTGTAATTTCAATTATGCGAAACAGATTTAACTCAATAATATTGGAAGGCTCTATAACACCTGTAGCGGCGTTATAGTAAGCTTTTCCCAGCGGACCAACACCTAACTTGGTTCCGCCAAAATAACGCACTACAACAATCATAACATCACTTAAATCAAAATGCTCTATAGCGTTTAGAATTCTGATTCCGGCAGTTCCTTTAGGTTCGCCATCATCAGAATATTTCTCTATATCACTATTAATGCGATAAGCAAAACAATGATGAGTAGCATCATAATATTTTTTACGAATATTTTGTAATTCAATTAATGCCGAATGTTCACTTTTAACTGGATAAACTTTTGCTATGAATTCAGAACCCTTTTCCTTTAATATAAATTCATTGATGTTCTTAACAGTTTTTATTTGTTCCTTTAACATATTATGCGACTTAATTAATACTACTAAATTTATTTGTTTATAAACATCACTATTCCTAAAATAACTGTTTGAAATTTTTAAAACTATTAAGAACGCTTTGGAAAAAGATACAATAATTATTAAAGGTGCACGCGAGCATAACCTTAAAAATATTGATGTTGAAATTCCCCGTGATACTTTTACAGTAATTACAGGACTTTCAGGATCAGGTAAGTCATCTCTGGCATTTGATACAATTTATGCTGAAGGGCAAAGAAGGTATATCGAATCTCTTTCAGCTTATGCACGCCAGTTTTTGGATATGCTGGAAAAACCCGAGGTTGATTTAATCGAAGGTTTAAGTCCGGCAATTTCTATTGAACAAAAATCTACATCTGGTAATCCTCGCTCAACGGTTGGAACCGTAACTGAAATTTATGATTATCTGAGATTGTTATATGCGCGTATCGGAATTCCACATTGTTATAACTGCGGTAAACCGGTAACAAAACAGTCTTCGGCTCAAATAATAGATATAATAATTCAGAATCAATCAGGTAAAAAAGTTTCAATCCTGTCTCCTGTAATTCGTGGAAGGAAGGGACATTACCGTGAGCTTTTTGAAGAAATTATATCAGATGGGTTTCTGAAAGTTAGAGTTGATGGAAAATATTTTGAGATTGAAAAAGGTTTTCATGTTGATAGGTATAAGATTCATAATATAGAAATTGCGGTTGATAAAATTAGCGTAAGCGAAAAATCACGCAGCAGATTAACTGAATCTGTTGAAGTTGCACTTAACTACGGAAATGGAATTGTAATAATTGATGAAGATGGAAACGATAATATATACAGCCGGCATCTTGCTTGTTTAGATTGTGGAATTTCTTATCGTGAACTTGCTCCAAACTCATTCTCATTCAACTCACCTTATGGATCTTGCAGCGTATGTGAAGGACTTGGAGAAATTAAACAACTTGATGTTAATCTAATAATCCCCGACTGGAATAAATCAATAAATGAAGAAGGGATTGCCGCACTTGGTAAACCCAGGCGGATTTGGTTTTTCAACCAGTTGGAAGCAGTTGCACAAAAATCAGGTTTTGATTTTGATACTCCGCTCAAGGATTTAACTGAAGAACAAAAAGATTTGCTGCTGAATGGAAGTTCAGAAAAAATTTCATTTACATACAACTACGGAAATGGAAAACCTGTTACTTATTTGCACAGATTTGCCGGAGTAATCAGCTATCTTAAAAATTTTTACGATACCACAACTTCAAACCACATACGCGAGTGGGTCGAAGCTTATATGACAACAAATACTTGTCCGGCTTGCAATGGTGGAAGATTAAAAAAAGAATCATTAGCAGTTAAGTTTCAGGGGAAAAATATTAGTGAAGTAACAAAACTGTCAATTACCAGATCATCCGAGTTTTTTTCTAAACTGAAATTAGCAGGTAAAGAAGCCATAATTGCAAAACCAATTTTAAAAGAAATAAATGAACGATTAAGTTTTCTTTTAAATGTTGGATTAGATTATTTAACTCTCGATCGATCTGCAAGAACATTATCAGGCGGAGAAACACAGCGAATAAGATTAGCAACACAAATTGGCTCTCAGCTTGCCGGGGTTCTTTATGTTTTAGATGAACCATCAATTGGGTTGCATCAAAGCGATAATATTAAACTCATTAACTCATTAAAAAATCTTCGCGATCTGGGAAACACAGTTATTGTCGTTGAACACGATAGAGAAACGATTGAAAGTTCAGATTACATAATTGATCTTGGACCAGCAGCAGGTGTAAACGGCGGGGAAGTATGCATTGCAGGTGAAACCTCAGAATTAGTTAATTCTAAAAATGGTTTTGATTCATTGACGCTTTCTTATTTAAATAATAAAAAGCGAATTGAAGTTCCCGAAAAGCGAAGAGAAGGAATTGGTAAATCATTAATCTTAAAAGGTGCAAGCGGAAATAATCTTATCAATGTAGATTTAATAATTCCACTTGGAACATTAACATTGATTACAGGAGTAAGCGGCTCCGGAAAATCAACTTTAATAAATGAAACACTTGTAAAGATATTGATGAAGAAAATTTATGGTTCTAAACTTGTTCCGCTCCCATATAAATCTGTTGAAGGTTTAGAACATATAGATAAAGTAATTGAGATTGATCAATCACCGATAGGCAGAACGCCAAGATCAAATCCTGCAACTTATACTGGATTGTTTACTAATATTCGTGATTTGTTTGCACAGCTTCCGGAATCTAAAATGCGCGGTTATGCAACCGGAAGATTTAGTTTTAATGTTGCCGGCGGCAGATGTGAGGAATGCGGCGGTGATGGTTTGAAAAAAATTGAAATGAATTTTCTTCCCGATGTTTATGTTTTGTGCGATGTTTGCCAGGGTAAAAGATACAACCGGGAAACTCTGCAAGTTTTATATAAAACAAAATCTATTTCTGATGTTCTTGAAATGCGTATTGATGAAGCTTTAGAATTCTTTGAAGACTTACCAAGAATTAACAGAAAAATAAAAGCAATACACGATGTTGGACTTGGCTACATTAAACTTGGTCAGCAGGCAACAACACTTTCCGGCGGAGAAGCACAGCGCGTTAAACTTGCAACAGAATTAAGTAAAGTAAGCACAGGCAAAACTATCTACATTCTTGATGAACCAACAACAGGTTTACATTTTGAAGATGTTAGAATTCTTTTGGGAGTTTTGAACAAACTTGTTGATAAAGGAAATACCGTTGTTATTGTTGAACATAATCTTGATGTAATTAAAACCGCTGATTGGATAATTGATCTTGGTCCCGGCGGTGGTGAGTTTGGCGGCAAAATAGTTGCCGAAGGAACTCCGGAACAAATAATCAAAAACAAAAAAAGTTTAACTGGTAAGTTTTTGGTTAAAGAGTTGAAGAAGCACTAATACGTCATTGCGAACGAGTCTTCGAGTGAAGCAATCTATTGAAATTCAAAATTCAAAATTCAAAAATTCTTTCATCTGTTTTTCTATTCCGCTCATATATTTCACAAATTCTTATTGCTTCTTTAGGTTCCTAAAACTAATTTAAACCTGGGAATATAAATTACAATTCGATAATGGTGTTTCATTTCGGGGGAAGATATGAAAACCCCCTGCTACGATAAGACATTCCTTAATAAAATTTCTGATGAATTATTGGGATAAGATGAAATTTTTTAATTTGATAATTATTAGTTAAGCAATTCGGAGAAATTTATGCGAATTATAAAATTATTTCTTTTACTACCAATAATATTTTTCGGTTGTAAATCTGAATCTCCAACAGAAATTATTAACGACGGTACTAATTTACCTAAAGATTCCATATTAATTGGCGGTGAATTTACCATAACTGGAAATGACTCTATAAATAATATTGCTCTCTGGGATGGTGAAACTTGGAAGAGTCTGGGGACAGGAATAAATACAAAGAATGTTTTGGTTGGTTGTATGGCATTTTATAACGGAGACTTATATGTGGGTGGACAAATAGATTTGGGCACCGGTTTACAAGCACAGCATATTGCAAAATGGGATGGAAAAATATGGACTGATGTTGGAGGAGGGATTAATGGCGCCGTACGAGATCTAGTTGTTTATAAAAATGAACTTTATGTTGCTGGTTGGTTTTCAAGCGCAGGTGGGTTAAAAACTGATAATATCGCGAAATGGAATGGTATTTCCTGGGCCCCTGTTGGTGAAGGTTTTTCAGATGAGGTATATTCGCTCTGTATTTATGAAAATGAGCTTTATGCTGGTGGTTGGTTTACTAAAAACAACTATGGGTATGTTAATACAAACAATATTGCTAAATGGAATGGAGTAAATTGGGATTCTCTCGGAAGTGGAGTTAATTCAGGTTCTTGGATAATGACACTTGGAGTTTTTAATAATGAGTTATATGCAACGGGTAAATTCAGCAAGTGTGGCAATATAACGGTTTCAAATATCGCAAGATGGAACAATAGTATTTGGCAATCTGTAGGTAATATCACGCTTTCAAACAGAACATATACAATAGCTGATTATAGAAATGAACTTTACATTGCTGGTGAAGAGGATTCTAATATATCTGATAATTTACCATATTATGTAGTTTGGAATGGGAGCAGTTGGAATACTAAAATGTTCGCATTTGAAGGTAATGGTCAGGTAATAGCCTTATGTTCAAGTGATAATTACTTATATGTAGGAGGCTCATTTATTAATGTCAATGGGAATATAGTTAACGGCATCTTCAAATGGGATGGGAAAAGTATCCAAAGTCTTGGCGCTGGTGTTCAAGGGTATGTTACATCTATTTTATTAAATTAGTTATTAAGTCAAGATGCTAAGTCCATAATAATTGTTCAAATATTTATTAAAAAATTTAATCCGCCTTTGTCGGATCCCACGCAACACGAAACCCTTCATCAAGATTATTCAAAATTTTCATATCATAAAATACAAACCCAGTTCCTCAAAGGAACTGGGTTTGTTAATACCAGGAAACTAGATTTGTTAATGATAATAAACTGGGTTTGTTATTACTAAAAAAGCAAATCCTTCAAATAATGATTTTGATCTTCTTGATATTCAATGACAAATCTAAAATACTCACCAGGTAATTTGAATTGATCCATTATTACATCAGGTTTTATGAATGAATATTTGGCTTTTCCAATAAATGCTGTATAACTTGAAAATTCCCATTCATTTAAATCATTTACCAAACCTGCCCTTAGAGGATTACGATGGATATATCTTGAAAGGTGAAGCAAATATTCATTATTTGGAATAAGTTTATTTTTGAATCGTCCCTGGAATAAATGACCCGTTCTATTATAAGCTTTATTTATTGCGCGGGAATATCCAGTTGAAAATTTTTGCATCGCTTCTTCTAAAAATCCATCCTGTTTTACGTGCGTAATAAGATGATAGTGATTAGGCATTAAACAGTATGCGATAAGATCTATTTTATCCTCAAAAGCATTTTCTATCTTAGATAAAAAATAAAAGTAATTCTTCTCTTCAAAGAAAATCTGTTCTTTATTGTTACCTCTATTGTAAACGTGATAATAATTGTCTTTATATGATGGAATCAATCTATAAGGCAAACTAACCTCGTTCAATAATTCAGATAATTTTACTAACCCAGTTTCTTGGAGAAACTGGGTTAGTTTTCTTGGCTCTAAACTATAAGACATTTTACAAACCCGGTTCCTCTGAGGAGCTGGGTTTGTTAGTAAATAATCAATCCGCCTTTGTCGGATCCCAAGAACATCTAAATCCTTCATCAAGATTATTAAGGATTTTCATATCGGCTGCATCTAGTTCAAAATCAAAAACCTTTGCATTTTCAATAATACGCTCTTTGTGTGCAGATTTTGGAATCACAACTAAGTCGTGTTCAATCGCCCATCTTATTAAAACCTGGGCAGCTGTTTTATTATGATTCTTAGCAATTGGTAAAACATTTAGATCATCTAACTTTTGCATTCTTGTAAGAGGGGAATAAGCCTCAAGTATAATTTTATTTTTGTTGCAAACATCAAGCAAATCTTTTTGATAATTGTACGGACTGAACTCAACCTGGTTAATAACAGGAATTATATTAGCATAAGAAAACAATTCTTCAAGATGATTTATCATATAATTACTTACACCTATAGATTTACAGTAACCCGATTCATAAATTTTTTCAAATGCCTTCCAGCTATCTTTTCTTTTATCTTTAACTGGCCAGTGAATTAAATACAAATCAATGTAATCAACATTTAGTGTCTTTAAACTTTTATCAAAAGCTTTTAATGCGGAATCATAACCGTGGTCATCATTCCATAATTTTGTTGTAATAAATAATTCATTTCTTTTAATTCCGGAATTTCTGACAGCTTCCCCAACTTCTTTTTCGTTGCCATAAATTCTTGCAGTATCAATGTGTCTGTAACCTGCTTCCAAAGCCCAGGTAACGGCATTAACACATTCGCTTCCGGATTTTGTAAGATAAACTCCCAATCCAAATTGGGGAATCTCAACTCCGTTATTCATTTTTATTTTATAATTAATATTTCTTTTCATATTTCCTCTATTAATTTTGCTAAAATTGTTTAAATATATTTTAAAATCTATTTGAACTCGTCCCCAACCCTTCTCTTGAAAAGAGAAGGGAGTAAATCGTCAAAATCAAAAGTCCCTCTTTTACTAAGAGAGGGATTAGGGAGAGTTCCATATTTAATGTAAAAGTATTAAAATCTTTATAGTACCGATTAAATTTAAAATATATTTAAAAGTTTAAGTGCCATTATTAAAATCGCAACAATTAAAACAACTTTAATAAGTTTCTCGCCTTTTTTAATGGAAAGCTTTACTCCCCACCAAGCACCAAAAGCTGTGCCTGCGGATAATATTAATCCGTAATACCAGTTAACATTATTTGTAAAAATAAAAATTAAAAAAGCAGGTATTGTATAAACAAAAACAACAAACACTTTATGCATATTTACTTTAATCAGATTTAGCTTCATCAGGTTTTGGAAAGTAGCCATCAATAAAAATCCTACACCAACCTGAATAAATCCGCCATAAAATCCGACAGCCAATAATGATATGATAGTCTTCCAATCCAATTTAATATCATTATTATCCTGATTTGTCTTTTTCTTTGGGATGAGCATTGTAATTACGATAAAAATCATAACTACCGCCAGGATATTCTGGAAAACTTTATCTTCAAGTTTAACAGCTAAAAGCGCACCTGCAATAGCTCCCGGCAAAGTTAATGCAGATAGAATAAGGCTGTTTTTTAACTCATAAAATTTTTCTTGCTTAAATGTATAAACTGCAGCAGCATTCTGAACCAGAATTCCTAAACGATTGGTGCCATTAGCCATCGTTGGATCTAACCCTAAAAAGATTAGAGCAGGCAAGGTTAGTGTTGATCCGCCGCCTGCGTTTACATTTAGAAATGCAGCAAGTGCACCGGCAAAGAATAGTATTAAAATTCCTGTAATATCTGGCAAACCGTTCCTGTAAATTATTTTTAATCTAAAACAAAAATAAAGTAATTTATCTATGAAAAAAATTTAAGGTAATTTTCAACATTATAATTTAATATTAGGTTTAATTATGAATTACAATAAACTTACATTTTTGCTAGTACTAATTATCTCTTTGTTGATTAGTAATTGTACACAATCCCAATCTAATAAAGTTAAAGAGATGTATGATAAGCATGAATATCTTATCGAAATGCGAGACGGTGTAAAACTTTTTACTGCTGTTTACACACCAAAAGATAAATCAAAAGAATATCCAATGCTATTAATGCGTACGCCGTATTCTGTTGCTCCTTATGGTGAAGATAAGTACACAGGATTTCTTGGTGCATCAAAAGAGTTTGTTGATGAAGGATTTATTTTTGTCCTTCAGGATGTCCGCGGAAGATTTATGTCTGAAGGCGTGTTTAATAATATGCGGGCATACATTCCAAACAAAACAAATAAAAATCAAGTAGATGAAAGCAGTGATGCTTATGATACAATCGAATGGTTGATTCATAATATATCTAACAATAACGGTAAAGTTGGAATCTGGGGAAACTCTTATCCGGGATTTTATGCAATAATGGCTACAATAGATGCACATCCAAATCTTGTTTGCGCCTCACCGCAGGCTCCTATTTCTGATTGGTTTATTGGTGATGATATGCATCATAATGGTGCTTTTTCAGTTTTGATGTCTTTTAATTTCTTTAAAAATTTTGGAATCCCAAGACCTGAATCTACAACTGAATGGCCCAAACCTGTTGAATATGATTCCCCTGACGCGTATAATTTTTTTCGGGATCATACTCCAATAAAGTTACTAAATGAGAAAATACTTAAGAATAAAATTCCTTTTTGGGATACAATGTCGGTTCACGGAACTTATGATCACTTTTGGAAATCAAGAAGCAACCTGCAGTACATGAAAAATATAAAACCTGCATTATTAATTGTTGGCGGCTGGTATGACTCTGAAGATATGTATGGTCCTTTACATATTTATCAAACAATTGAAAAAAATGATTTACCAAATAATGCAAGAATTGTAATGGGTCCCTGGACGCACGGTTCATGGATTTATGTTAAAGGTGATTCCCTTGGTGATTTTTCTTTCGATCAAAACACAGGGGATTATTATCGGAAAGAAATTTTACTTCCTTTCTTTAACTATTATTTGAAAGGAGAAGGTAATTTGAAACTAAATGATGCATATACTTTTGATACAGGAAAAAATGAGTGGAGTAATTACGAAACCTGGCCGCCGAAAAATATTAGTGATATTAATTATTATTTTCAACCGGATGAGAAATTAAGTCAAAATCTTTCAGGTTTAAATAATTCTTTTACTGAATATATAAGTGACCCATTCAATCCGGTTCCTTATACAGCAGAGTTTCAGGACTCAAAGATTTTCTATAATCCGGTTAATTTAATAGAAGATCAAAGATATGCTTCAACACGACCCGATGTTATAACTTTTGAAACAGATGCATTACCAGAAAATGTAACAATTGCAGGACCAATTAGCGCTGATTTATTTGTTTCCACAACCGGAACCGATGCTGATTTTGTTGTTAAGGTAATTGATGTTTTTCCTGATAGTGCGGAAAATCCTGATCCGAATCCAGCTAAAATTGAAATGGGCGGTTATCAAAGATTGGTGCGTTCTGAAATTTTCAGGGGGAAATTTAGAAACAGTTATGAAAAACCGGAACCTTTTACTCCGAATAAAATATCTGAAGTTAAAATAAATTTAAATGATGCTTTTCATACTTTTAAAACAGGGCATAAAATTATGATCCAGGTTTCATCATCCTGCTTTCCATTCTTTGATGTGAATCCAAATACATTTTGTGATATTTACTCTGCTGGAAAAGATAAATTTGTAAAAGCGATGATTAAGATTTATCATTCAAAAGAATTTCCGAGTCATATAGTTCTAAAAGTTCTAAAATAATTTCACTCTTCGACTTCGCTCAGAGTGACTTAGGTTTTAGAAAGTTTATTTACAGGGTCATACTGAGCGGAGTCGAAGTATGACAGTTCTAATTATTTATTTAAAAAGGTGATCAGATGAAAAAAAATATTTTAATGATTTTCTTGGTGTTATTCTGCTTAATCGAATTACCTGCTCAAGTCTATGATTTTACATGAACCACTTGCTCATACGTTTTCAATTGTTGCGCGGGACCCCGAAACAGGAGAGATGGGAGTTGCCGTTCAGTCCCATTGGTTTTCAGTTGGTTCAATTGTTGCATGGGGAGAAGCCGGAGTTGGGGTTGTTGCAACTCAATCTTTTGTTAATCCATCTTTTGGACAAAGAGGTTTAGAGTTATTAAAAAAAGGTATGACAGCACAAGAAGTTGTAGATCTTCTTATTTCAAAAGATGAAGGAAGGGATGTAAGACAGCTTGCGATTGTAGATGCAAAAGGAAATTCAGCCGCATACACTGGAGCAAAATGTATTTCAGAAGCTGGTCATATTACCGGTGATAATTATTCTGTTCAAGCTAATATGATGCTAAATAATACAGTTTGGGGTGCAATGTCTAAGGCATTTGAAAATTCAAAAGGACCACTGGCGGAAAGATTAATCACAACTTTAGAAGCTGCTCAAAATGCAGGCGGCGATATTCGTGGAAACAATCGGCTTGTTTGCTTGTTGTTCAAGGAAATGCAACGGGAAATCTTTGGGAAGATAGATTAATTGATTTACGTGTTGAAGATAATCCAAAGCCGATTATGAAATTAAAAGATTATTAAAAGTTTATCGTGCTTATGAGCATATGAACAAGGGTGATCTTGCAGTTGAAAAAAATGATATGAAACTTGCAATGGATGAATACAATGCTGCAATGCAAATGTTTCCTGAAAATCTTGAGATGAAATATTGGACTGCAGTTTCACTGGCAAATACCGGCGAAGTTGAAAAAGCTCTCCCAATGTTTAAGGAAATTTTTTCGAAAGATAAAAACTGGAAAGAATTAACAAAAAGATTACCTCCGGTTGGATTGTTATCTGTGGATGAAAGTAATTTAAAGAAAATACTTGAACTATAAAGATGAAATGAGAGTTGTTTTACACTGATCAAAGTTTAAAATGGGGAATGATTAACCGTCTTTCCTAGGAAGATTTATAGTTTTATTTTTATATATAATGAAATTCTGAGATAATATTACTTGCAAAACACAAAAGATATCTTTAAGAAACTGATTATTCCTTTAACATTTCCGTTATTGTTATGGGCAATTTATTTAGTTACTTATCTTGTTTGATTTTTATCCATACAAACTTGGTATTCTTCCAAGAAATTTAAGCGGACTTGATTGGGATAATCACATCCCCGCTTATTCACGGTGGGTTTTCACATTTAATTTCCAACACAGTTCCGTTAGTTTTAATAGGTTTTGGCATTTTTTATTTTTATCCAAAAGTTGCTTATAAAGTTTTTGCAATTATTTATTTAGCAACTGGAATGCTTGTATGGATCTTTGCGAGAGAAGTTTATCATATTGGTGCAAGCGGAATTATTTATGGATTCGTTTCATTCTTATTTTTTAGCGGTATTTTTAGAAAAGATAATCGTTCAATTGCATTAGCACTGATTGTTATCTTTCTTTATGGTGGATTGATTTGGGGAGTTCTTCCGGTTGAAAAAGGAGTTTCGTGGGAATCGCATTTATTCGGGGCAATTGTTGGCGCAATCTCAGCTTTTATTTTTAGAAAAGTTGATCCGCCAAAAAGATATGATTGGGAAGATGATGAATCCGATACCCCAGCAAATAAATTAGAAGTTTCTTACGATGCAGATAAAAATAGATTTTTAGATGAGGGTTGAATAAATTATTATCACGACTTCTGATAATTAGTTAATCCCCAAAAGTCATTTCGAGTGAGTCTTCGCGAGAAATTTGTAGATCATTTCAAATAGATTTCTCCCTTGGGTCGAAATGACAAATAATAGAAAATTAGTAAATTGCTTGAGCAATTTTAAAACAGGATATAAAAATGTAGGAATTAAAATGAAAAAAACCACAACTGAAACTCGTGCTTATCGAACGGAAATGAATGATAAAATATTAAACTCAGGATTTAGAGATTTTAATAAATTTTTTGCACTTGATAACAAAGCCTACATTGATGGTGCACTTAATGCAAAAACAAAAGAGTTGATGGGATTATCTGCATCAATGGTTTTACGATGCAATGATTGTATTTTTTATCATATCGATCGTTCAATTCAGGAAGGTGCAACTCGAGAAGAATTGATGGAAACATTTAATATTGCATTGATTGTTGGCGGTTCAATTGTAATTCCGCATTTAAGATATGCTTTTGAAATGATGGATAATATTTTTGAATGAAAAAGAGGAAAACAGAATAATGATTATTATACCAAAAAATATTGTTACTGTTGATCTTAAAGATAGAATTCTAAAAAATCATTTTGTGGAAATTGAAGATGGAAGAATTATTCGAATTGCAAAAAATGATGAAAAGTATTTTCAAAAAATATAAAGGTGATATTTATCGATTTGAAAATCTAACTCTTAATTCCTGGATTTGTTCAGACACATATTCATCTTTGTCAAACATTATTTCGAGGATTAGCTGATGATCTTGAATTGCTTGATTGGCTTCAGCTAAAAATATTTCCTTTTGAAAATGCACATAATAAAAATTCGCTTCTAACTTCGGTTAAGATTGGGAATAAATGAACTTCTGTTAAGCGGTACAACAACTTTGCTTGATATGGGAACATTGCGTCATCAGGAAGTTATTTTTGAAGAATTGCAAAATTCAGGTATGCGTGCAATTGCAGGTAAATGTTTGATTGATGAGAATGATTTGTTTCCTGAATTTAAATCAGATACAAAATCAGAATTAGATGAGATTTATCAATTAGCAAAAACTTATCACAATACATCAAACGGAAAAGTTAAATACGGATTTGCACCAAGATTTGTTTTATCCTGTTCGGAAAAACTTCTTAAAGAATCTTTTGAAATGAAAAAAGATTTTCCCGGAAGTCTTTATCACACACACTCATCAGAAAATAAAAGTGAAATTGCTGAAGTTAAACGAAGACACAACAAAGAAAATATTGAGTATTTTGATTCAATCGGAGTGATTGATGATCATTCAGTTCTTGCACATTGCATTCACGTAAATGATAAGGAAACAGAATCTGCTGAAAAAAAATAATGTTCGTGTTTCGCATTGTCCTTCATCAAATTTAAAACTTGGTTCAGGAATTGCAAACATTCCAAAGTATTTAAACAAAGGAATTTCTGTTTCACTTGGTGCTGATGGTGCACCTTGCAATAACAATTTAAGTATTTTTAATGAAATGCGATTAGCATCATTAATTCAGAAACCAATTCATGGTGCAACTGTAATGGATGCAAAAACTGTATTTAAACTTGCAACTATTGAAGGTGCAAAAGCATTACATCTTCAAAATGAAATTGGAAGTATTGAAGTTGGTAAAAAAGCAGATTTGACTTTGTTGGATTTATCAACAAATACTCATTCAATTTCGGAAGATGATGAATCGGTTTATTCAGATATAGTTTATTCATCAACAAGTGAAAGTGTTCATTCAGTAATGGTTGAAGGGGAATGGAAAGTGCTAAATAAAAAATCACTTTTGTATGATCAGAAGAACTAAATCAGAAATCTAAAGAAGAATTAAAAAATTTTGAAGAGAGTTAAAAAGTAATTGGTGAATTTTAAAGCTTTGATGTTTTTGTGGCAGAAAATGTTTTAGCCAAGAAAGCTCAAAAACACAAAATAACACTAAAAGGATAGATACGATTTGAAACAAATTCTTCTAGCTACAACAAATAAAGGCAAGCTTAAAGATGTTAAAGAAATTCTTAAAGATGTCGATGTAGAAATTTTATCTTTTCTGGATTTTGATGATTATCCTGAATGTTGAAGAAACAGGCAAAACATTTTTAGAGAATGCAGAATTAAAAGTAAAAGCTGCATTTGAAAAATATGGTATTCCAAGTATTGGTGATGATTCAGGATTAGAATCATTTCAACTGAATGGTGAACCCGGAATTTATTCTGCAAGGTATGCCGGTGAAGATGCAAATGATGAAGAAAATAATTTGAAACTTATTTCTAAACTTTCAGATTATCCTGAACCTCATCCTGGAAGATTTGTTTGTGCAGCAGTTTATTATGATGGAAAGGAATTTAAGATCAGCAATTGGTGAAGTTAGGGGAAATATCATTAAGAATCCTCGCGGTAAAAATGGATTTGGATATGATCCTTTATTTATTCCGAATGGTTACGATAAAACAATGGCAGAACTTTCTCACGAAGAGAAAAATAAAATCAGCCATAGATTAAATGCATTTAAAGAGTTGATAAAAAGTTTAGATTGGGACTGAAGTTTACTTTGTTGCGATTAAAACCTGGACTGTTTGAAAAGTGAAATTATACTTTTTGATTTCTTTGAATCCTGAATTTCTTAAAAGTGCTTCAAGATTAATTTTTTCATCAAATTCTTCAACTGAATCAGGCAGATAAGTATAAGCTGCCTTATCTCCTGAAATTATTCCACCCAAAACAGGCAGGATATTTTTAAAATAAAATCTATAAATACTTTTAATAATTTTATTTGACGGCATTCTGAATTCAATTACAGTTGCTTTACCGTTTGATTTCAGAACTCGGTAGAATGAATTAAATCCTTCTTGAATATCGTAGAAGTTTCTAACACCAAAGGCCACAGTTATGTTGGTAACAGATTCATCTTTAAAAGGAATTTTTTCTGCAACCATTTGAACAAGATGTCCATCAATCCATTCAGATTTTTTATCGAACAGTTTTAACATATTATAAGAAAAATCAGCACCATAAATTTTTTGTACTCCCATTTTCTTTGCTTGTATTGCAACATCACCAGTACCGCAAGCCACATCAAGTAAAATTGATTCGGAATTTAATCCGGTTAGTTTTAGTGCTTTTTTTCTCCAGTAAAAATCTAAACCAAAGCTTAAGAAATGATTGAGAAAATCGTACCTGCCAGCAATGTTATCAAATATTTTTTAACTTGTTTTTTCTTTTCACTCATCTCAATCAATGTTTTTCATATTCAAATTCTTCTTTCCCGATTTTTCTTTGCCACCAATTAAAAATATATTTTACCACTCCACATAGAAAAAATCATAAACAATAATCCGCCAATAAGATCAATAACATAATGATACCAAAGATAAACGGTAGAGAAAATTAATAATGATCCTATGGGAATGAAGAAAAATCTACTTCGGCTTCTTAGTTTTACAGAAAGATACATTACGATTAATGTAATCATTGTATGTCCGCTTGGAAACACATCACGCTGCACCACTAGCAGCCGGATTTAAAGTCCCAAATGGAATTCCTTCACCGGCATTTGTCATTTCTCTTAAATAGTTTGTTAAATACAAACCTGGCAAGTGTTTGATTTATTGTATTAAAATCGTGCAGCGTAAAACGCGGTCCAATTCCCGGTAACGAAAAATAACCTAAGTAAGATAAGAAAAAATCCATAGATAACTGAGAACAAGTGCATAATCTAATGCAACAAATCTATCCTTATTTAGTAAAGATAATCCAAGAATAATTGGCAAGCAGATAAAACATTCCATACACCATCTGCAAGAATTTCTGTTATAAGGGGATGGGAGAATTGATGAAGAAAATGTGTTGGATCAGTTCCAAACATCCACCGATCAATAGCTATAAACCAATTATCATAATCATAAACACGAATTGGTTTTACCATGAAAAATAATTGTCGGAAGGTTAATAAAATTATCGGAGCAATATACCAGTAATGAACAATCCGCCATACTTTTTGATTGCTAATTGCTTCGAGGTATGAAATTACGAAATGCAATACTAATCACAAAAGGTTAATGAATATCCAGGTAATCGAATTTTCAATCTTGCTGTAATAAATTATATGCAGTAAAATCAAAAAGATTGAAAAACTGATTACAACAACATCAAAAGCTTTTAATTTTTTTATTAGAGGATTTTATCTTTTTCATTAATAAGTACGTATTGTAACATCTGGATTTATTTATTATTGGCAAATTCAGCGAGTTTAATGAAATCATCAAATTAAGTTGTTCGGCTCGCAAAGAAAGATCAATACCGCATTCGCTAAAATCTACTTCTGCAAATATACTATTACCAAGTGAATTTTTTAATGTTTTTCTTCGATTACCAAAAGAAGATTTTACTATCGATTTGAATATGGAATTAAAGCTTTGATTATCAACACTGATCTCATTAAAGTAAATATGTACAACTGCTGAATGAACATTCGGTTTAGGATAAAAAACATTTGGTGAAACTTTAAATGATAATTTTGCTTTTCCGAAATAGTTTATTAAGAACAGATAGTATTCCATAATCTTTTGATCCCTTATTTAGCTGTCATTCTTTTCGCAACTTCTAATTGTACCATAAAAACAGCATCCTCTATAAAAGTGTTATTTTCAAAAAGTTTGAAAGAGTATTGGAGATGTTAAGATTGTAGGGAATATTCCCAATTACTCTGTAATCTTTTTGATTATCAGTTATGTAATTGTTTAAGTTAAATTTAAAAAATCTGCTGCAATAATTTAAATTGGAAAACGATTATTAAAAGTTCAATAACGCGCTTGTCAATTTCTAACTGCTGAAAGATTAGGCTATTTTTATTAAGATTTTGTGTAAGCGCACCTTGACCGGGTCCAATTTCAATCAGTAATTCATCTTCTTTTGGCGAAATTTCAGCAACAATTTTTTTAAGATATTCTGATCCTGCAGATAATTCTGACCAAATTTTTTTAATGGTAAAATTTTATTCATATTCTAAATGTTTTTACAAACTATAATCAAAAAAATTCTTCAGCAAAATTTTAATTCAATTTGTTTAAGAAAAAAATATCTTATAATTTTCTATAGTAAACTTTCCGAATTGAAAATCCAAGGAGTAAAACAGTGCAAGAAAAATATATTGTAAGTGTAGATATGGGCGGAACAAAAATTCTTGCTTCTGTACTCAATTCTAAAGATGGAATTATTGCACGTCTTAAAAAACCTACAAATATTGAAGCGGCACAAAGTTCTTATGTTAAAGACGTAGCAGAATATTGTCCTAAAATTATTCCGTAATGCTAAACTTAAAAATGAAAATATTGTTGCGGTTTGTTTAGGTGTTCCCGGTTCTGTAAATCCAATAACCGGAATAATAGATTTTGCACCAAATCTTGGAATAAAAAATTATAAGATGAAATCTAAAATTAGAAAAATTAATCCCTTTTCCTGTTCTAATTGAAAATGATGTTAATCTTGGTGCCTTAGGAATTAAAAGTTTTGGTGTCGGGAAAACACCTGAACGAATATGCTTGCGGTTTTTATCGGCACGGGAATAGGTGGAGGAATAATTATCAATGGAAAAATTTATCGGGGAATAAATTTTGTTGCCGGTGAAATCGGACATATGCTTGTACAAAAAAATGGACCTAAATGCGGTTGCGGAAAAAAAGGATGCTTTGAAGCTATTGCAAGCAGAACAGCAATGGTTAACAATATTATAAATGATATTAAAAAAGGAAACAAAAAAAGTGTTTTATCAAATTTGATTAAATCAAATCAACGAATTAAAAGTGGTGCATTAAGAAATGCAATAGATAGAAAAGATAAAGTTGTAATTAAAAGAATTACTGATGCTTGTGAAACGATTGGTGATATTCTTGGAAGTGTTACAAATCTTATGAACTTTGATATGATTGTGCTTGGCGGAGGAGTAATTGAAGCTCTTGGAGATTTTATGATGCCGATAATAAAAAAAGAATTCAAAATCATGTTTTGAGCAGATTCGCAAAAGGAATTAAAATAATTCCTCAAACTTGGTGATGATGCTGCAATTTATGGAGGTTTGGTTTTAGCGGAAGAGTTTTTGGAGTTAAGTTTAGGAAAAGTTGCTCATACTTTATAGGTCAAACCACAATATTAGTTGAATTGTGATTCAATTTCTAAAAGTTTTTCATTTAGTTGTTCCCATTTTTTTAATGCAGAATCTAGTTCCGATTTAGCTTTATTAAATATGTTTGTGGTTTCTTTAGCAATTTCACCATCACTATAAATACTTGGATCAGCTAATTTTTTTTCCAAATCTTTAATCTCATTTTCAAAAGAAATAATTTTTTCTTCACAACTGGAAATTTCTTTTGCTAAATCTTTAGTCGCTTTGTGTTTTTGCTGTCGTAATTCTGCTTCAAATCTTTTTTGTTCTTTACGATTACGTAGAATCAATCTTATCTTTTTTCTGACACGGTCTTTTCATCTTTTTCAAGTGATGATTAATTCTCGTTTTGAAAGAAAATAATCTATATCACCTAAATATGTTTTTAGTATTCCCTTTTCGTATGTCAATAATTTTTGATGCAATTGGTCTTAAAAAATCTACATCATGAGAAACAAGGATTAAGTGTTCCTTTAAAATCAATTAATGCTTTTTGTAAGATCAGTTTTGAAGCTGTAATCAAGATGGTTTGTTGGTTCATCAAGAATAATAAAATTTGCTTTGGTTAAGAAGAATTTTACAAAGTGCTACTCTGCTTTTCTCTCCGCCCGAAAGTATGCCAACTTTTTTAAAAACATCATCACCAGAAAAAAGAAATGAACCAAGCAATGATCTTAATTGTCCGACTGTTTTATTTTCGGCAATTCCATCAACGGTTTCTATAATTTCTAAATCAGGAATAAGATTATCAGCAACATCCTGTGCATAGTAAGAAACAATTGTATTGTGTCCTAAAATTCTTTCACCTGAATCAAAATCAATTACTCCGGATTAATTTTTGCAAGTGTTGATTTACCAGCACCATTTGGACCAACAAAAGCAATTTTTTCACCCTTTCTCTATTTCAAAATCAATTTCCTTAAAAACTATTTTTATCACCATACGATTTAAAAATAGAAACAAGTTTTATTGGAGTTCTACCACTTTGCGGTGGTTCCGAAAATCTAATATTTATTTCACTTTTATCTTCAGGTAATTCTACAAAATCAACTTTTTCAAGCTGCTTTATTCTGCTTTGTACTTGTCGGGATTTTGTAGCTTTATATCGGAATCGATCTATAAACTTTTGGGTTTCTTTAATCTTCTTTTGCTGCTGTTCGAATTGATGAACAGTTAATTCATCACGTTCAATTTTATACTTGATGTAAGAATCGTAATCACCTTTAAATGTATAAAACTTACCAAGAAAAATTTCCAAAGTTCGATTAGTAACTTGGTTTACAAAATTTTTATCGTGCGATACAATCAGCAAACCACCTTTGTAGGCTTTAAGAAAATCAATTAGCCATTCAAGTGAATCAATATCAAGATGATTTGTAGGTTCATCAACAAGTAAAATATCATTTTGTGAAATAAGAATTTTTGCAAGTGCAATTCTCATTTGCCATCCGCCGGAAAACTGATCTGTTAATCGATCAAAATCTTCCTCAGAAAATCCAAGTCCGACTAAAATTTTTTCAACTTTAGATTCAGCGCTGAATAGGAATCTAATCCTTCCAGCATATGATGAACTTCACCAAGTTGATGAGCAAAATCCATTTTTTCTTCATCAGTAAGATTAGGATTATTTAAAGCTTCAGTAATTTCTGTTTCTTTATTTTGAAGTTCCATAATATCAGATAAAGCAGAAGATGCTTCTTCCAATAATGTTTTACCAAGATGTGTAACAGTGATCTTGAGGAAGGTAACCGATGGAAATACGTTTTTGTTTAAAGACTTGCCCGGATTCAGGTTCAAGTTTGCCGTCAATAATTTTTAGAAGTGAAGATTTGCCGGTTCCATTAGCACCGACCAGAGAAATTTTATCGCCGGAAGAAATTCTATAGTTAACATCTTTAAAAAGATATTTACCATCAAATTGAAGTGAAATATTTATAGAGGTCAATCATTGAAAAATTTAAAACTATTCTCTAAGCACTGCGATTTTACCTGTTTCAACACTATTGCCTTCCTGATCAAAAGCGATGACGATATAAACACCGCTATTAACTAAATTACCATTATCATCCGTCCATCCCAAAAAGCGTGCGCCCTCCGGGTGAGGAAAATTGACGCTACTAATTTTCCTGATACGGTTGTTATTTTTATATCGGTATTTCTAATTAATCCATCGATCGTAACCAACTGATTTCCATCTTTAAGAATTAAAGGGTTTGGATAAATATTCAATCCATTAAAACTTTCAACAGGCAGAATGGATGGAGTATCGAAGGAAGTTAATCCGCTTGCAGTTCCAACATAAACTCTTCCTGTTTTTTCATCAATAGCAATGCTTTCTATTTGATCAGAAAGTAAAGGACTATTTTTTGTATTTAATGACGCTAAGAGTTGCGTACCATCCGAATTAATAAAAATAATCCCTGGTTTGTACCAAGCCATTTTTGATTTAAGCGGATCGACAGCAAGTGCATTTATTGTTTGCTGTCTTACTGAAAACGATGTTGTTATTTTTAATTGTGGATTTGCAGATGATAAAACAGATGAAAGATTTGTAATGATGTTTACACCAAGACTTGTTCCAACCCAAAGATCTCCTCTTCGATCAATAGCTAAACTATATATCGCATTACTTGAAAGCCCTTTGTTTGTTGTAATATATCCGTAAACATCATCAGTTACATCCTGGTATGTTCCTTTTTCATTAAATAAAATAAACCCAAACTTTCCATCATTACCCATGCTATACCATTTAGTTCCATTTTGGTCGATGACAAGATTTTCTACTTCGCTGAAATCAGATTGTTGTTCAGTGGATTCTCAAATGAGTATACCGAAGCTATCCGGGGTTAGCATATATAAAGATTTTTTATCTGCAGCTTTAAGTTAAGGATCCAGATATTATTTTTAGAATCTTCTGCAAATCCGGTGATAACAACAAAATTATTATTTTGTTGTATCCCAACCATATCTGTGTTATAAGCATCGAATCTTTCAATGATATTATTTTTTAATTTTAACAAAGCCATGTCCCCAATTACCTGAATAAATTGTATTATCATGAAGCATTAAAAATTGAATAATAACCATTCTGTAAAAAGTTCGGGATAATGTTGAGCATCATATAATTTCCATTCAAAACCATCATAATTATAAAATCCTACACCGCCAACATCTTTTCCACTTGCAGACCATAAGTTCCATTCTTATCAACAGTCATATTAGGAAACTGATTTGCTGCTGGACCGTTAGGATAGATTAAATTATCATCTGTCATATAAACCTTTGTTTTGTTGCAACAAAAATCCCGACATCTATTTGATAAGCTAATTTTAGTTGGTATTGAAGTAATACCCTAACAATTTCGAAGTTAACGAGTTCCCATCATAAAGAAAAACCATATCTGGTGTTCAGTAAGGATGAAAAGATGAATTACCTTCCACTAATAAATCAATTATTTGAAGATCAGTCAACCCTAAAAAAGGTAGCCAGGTGATCCATCAAAACTGTATAAACCACTATTTGTACCTGCAATTAGAATTCGTTATAGAAAGTCAATTACATTTATTCCACCAGCAGGTAATCCGTTAGTTTGATTATAAACATTCCACGATTCAGGCGCAGATAAATTTGTTGCTCCGGCTTTTTGAATAGCAATACCCGAATCTGTAGCAGCATATATTAAATCGGATAACAATTAAACTATTTACTTTAATGTTTGAAGTAAAAGTTCCAAATTTGAAATAAGTATCATAGAAGGAATAATTTTTTGAGTCGATTAGAGAAATGCCAAAATCTGTAGCTACATAAACAGTATCACCGGAAATCTTAATATCATTAATTTGTTTACTTATTTTATCGGAATTAAAAATATCGAGGATGGATTTAAATGAATTTGTTTCGGATCATAAACATCAATCATTCCATTTACACTTCCGAACCAAACTTTTCATAATTATCAATTCCAACTGCTGTAAGTTCGGTACCATTTAATCCAGATGATTTACTGGAAGTTTTAAATGAGTTATTTGTCAGAATATCATAAAAATAAACTCCACCGTTAGAAGCAGCCCAAATACCTTCTGTTGAAATAATATATCTTTGGTTGATTTCATATCCGCAAAATTTTGCCAATTGGAATATTGTTGTGGATATAAACTGAAGGTTAAAATGAATGAACAATGATTGATACGATATTTCTCATTTGAAATCCTATTAAATTTAACACCGTAAAAGTAATTATCGATATCTTCTCATTGTTAAGTGAAAAATAATATTATTTAATTCTAATTAAAGTATAAAAATTTTATCTAAATATATTTGAAGAGATCTGCCATTTCAAGAGCGGCTAATGCAGCATCCCAACCTTTGTTGCCAGATTTAGTTCCGGCTCTTTCAATAGCCTGTTCAATTGTATCAGTGGTAAGTACACCAAAAATAACTGGTAATGAATACTTTTGAGCAACTTGTGATATTCCGTTACTCGTTGCTGAAGAAACATAATCAAAATGCGGAGTTGCTCCTTTAATGATTGCACCCAAACAAATTATTGCATCGTATTTTTTCTGTAGATGCTAATCTATCTGCCGTAGCCGGAAGTTCAAATGCACCTGGCACTTTAACCACATCAATGTTTGTTTCGATTACACCGTGTTTGAGCAAACAATCATAAGCTGCTTTTAGTAATCATTCTCCAACAAATTCATTAAATCGGCTAAAAATAATTGCAAATTTTTTTCCGCTGCTAGACAAGTTTTCCTTCAATAATTTTCATAATTATGCTGAATTTCTTAAAATTTGTTTTCTCATTGCGTCAATTTTTGAATTGACCAATAATATTTTCCCAGGTTATTGATAATCATTTCTTTCACCGCCGTGAAAGTCTGATCCTCCGCTTTCAAGCAGAAAAAATTCATTTACAATTCCGCTGTAATGTTTTACTTGATGCGGTAAATGGGATGGATGAACAACTTCAATTCCGTCCAAACCTGCTTCAATTAGTTCAACCATCACTAACATCAGGCAAATTACCGGGATGTGCAATAAATGAAAGTCCACCGGCATCACTTATAATTTTAAATGCACTTCTTGGTGATAAGATGAACTTTTCTTTCATAAGCAGGACATCCGTTTCCGATATATTTACTGAAATGCTTCAAAATAATTTGAGACCAATCCTTTTTTAACCAATGCTTTTGCAATGTGAGGTCTTCCAACTGCTGAATTTCTGGCAAACTGCATTATGTCTTCAAGTTCCAATATAATCCCAAAGCATTAAGTTTTTCAGCAATTCGTGCTGCTCGTTTAATTCTTTCAGCTCTAAAAAACTTTAAGGTATTCTTCCAACTCTTTATTGGCAGGATCAAAAAAATAACGCAAGTATATGAACTTCACGATCTCTAATATCGGAACTGATTTCAAGTCCCGGAATTACTTCCACACCATAATTTTTTCCACATTCAATAGCTCTCTGCAATTCCATCAACAGTATCGTGGTCAGTAATACTGATTAAATCAATTCCTGCTTCTTTAACTTTCATAATTAATTCTTCAGGAGAATGTTGTCCATCAGAATAAATAGGTGTGCATATGTAAATCAATTTTATCTATGCATTAATTAATCAAACATTTCTTTAAATTTTTCATAATCAGTAATTCTAAGTTTTGAACCATCTAATTCAACCAATCCTTTTTTTGCAAATGAATGTAAAGTACGTGAAATAGTTTCTCTTGATGTACCTGCCATATTTGCTAACTCTTGCTGAAAAGGAAGATGATCAATTTCAACAATACCCTGACGGATTTTTCCAATATCATCTGCTAATTGAAGAAGGACAGTTGCAACTTTGCCTTCAGCATCTTTAAGTGATAAGGCTTTAATTTTCATCGATGACCCTCTGAATCTTTTTGTTAATTCTGTCAGAAAGAGCAATTGAAACGTCGGGATATTTTTTTAACAAGATCTAAGAAACTCAGTTCTTTGAATTATAAATAATTTGGAATCCTCAATAGCTGTAACAGTTGCTGATCTTGCCATTCCATCTAAAAGCGACATCTCACCAAAAAAATCAGATTCATTTAAAATTGCAAGAATAACTTCTTTTTCATCGTTACTGGATCTGGATATTTTCACTTTACCTTCTGCAATAACAAATAATGCAGAACCTGTATTCTTCTTCAGAAAGAATTATACTATTTTTTTTGAATGATTGAGTGACACCGGATTTAACAATTTTTTCTAATGTTTCATCATCCAAATCGGAAAATATTGGAACGTTTACCAAGAAACGTTAGTATTATTTAACAAATTTTACCTCTCTTTTAAAATATGACTTCATCAAAAAATACCCTCAGCGCTTCTCAAAGTCAATTGTAATAGAAATTAGAATTACTAAGCATTATTAAATTTACGGATAACAAACGCTTTATTTCATATTTTTAGGCTGATTTTTAATTGTTTTTTATGCTCGTTGTCTCTATTTTAACCCGCTTAAATTTTCAAAGTTAATTAATACGGAGATATAGAAATTATGGCTATGATGGCCAAAATGAGGAGTTTAGCTCCTGCTTTTATTCTTAACAGTCGGCGGTTTATTTGTTCTTTTTATGGTTATATCAGACTCAAATGTTCTGGAAGCACTTGGCGGTGGCGGACGAACAAATAATATCGGATCTGTTAATGGTGAAAATATTACATATCAGGAATTTCAAACTGCAGTTAGATCAGCAGATTGAAAATCAGAAAAAACAGACTGGAACTGATTTCGATGATAGCCAGATTGATCAATTAAGAGACCAGGTTTGGGATGCATTGGTTACTCAAAAAATATTTGCTCAGTTAATTAAAGAGTATGGAATAAAAGTTTCTGATCAGGAAGTTAAAGATGTAATTCTTGGTGAAAATCCACCTGAATTTCTTAAAAAGAAACTTTATTGATTCACTTGGCAATTTTAATCAGACAACTTTATGAAGAGGCTATTTTCGATCCACAGAATAAAGCTGCTCTTAGTTCAAGCAGAGGAACTTGTTCGTCAATCAAGGTTAACACAAAAACTCCAAAGTATGATATTTGCATCTGTAACTGTTGGGGATGATGAAGTTAAGAGAAGATTTATTGATCAGAATACGAATATTGAAGCTGATTATACGCTTGTTGATTTAAATTTGGTTAATGATGCGGATATTAAAGTTACTGATGAAGATTTAAAAGCATATTATGAAAAGAATTTTAATAATTATAAAGTTCCACCACAAAGAAAATTGAAATTTGTTTTATTTCAAAATATGCCTTCAGCAGAAGATTCTCAAATGGTTTTTAAAAATTTATTAAATGTAAAAAAATCAATTTCTGCTGGTGACACATTAGGTTTTGCACAACTTGTAAAAATTTATTCTGAAACACCATTATTCTAAAGATACACTTATCAGTTCAAGCATCTTACTCGTGAAGTAGTTTCAGCTTTTAATAAATCAACACTGGAGATATTGTAGGACCATTTGCAACACCTCAAGGTTATGTCTTTTTAATTATTTAGGCAGTGTTAAATCAAAAGATGTTTTTTCAAAAGCTTCTCATATTTTAATCAACCAATTTGGAAGTGATGAAAAGAATCTTGAGGAAGCAAATAAAATTTATAATAGATTAATTGCTGGTGAAAATTTTGAAACATTAGCAAAAGAGTTTTCGAAGGATCCTGGCAGTGCAATTAAAGGTGGTGATCTTGGATATTTTGGTAAAGGAATGATGGTTAAAGAATTTGAAGATGCTTGTTTTAATGGCAAGGTTGGTGAAATTCAAAAACCAATTAAAACAAATTATGGTTATCACATAATTAAGGTAACAGATAGAACTGATAAAAAGTATATTGTTGAACAGAATTGTAAATCAGGTTAAACAATCAGCAAGCAGCAGAGATCAGAAATTATAAGATGGCAAATGATTTTTCATATCTTGCAAAGAAAAATGATTTTGATCAGGAAGCTAATCTGATGAATTATAAAGTTCAGGAAACTCCTTTATTCTCAGATAATACTCTGTCAATCCCTTCAATCGGACCAAATGAAAGACTTGTTAAATTTGCATTTGACAACAGTGTAAATACTGTCAGCGATCCTTTTAAAGTTCCAAGCGGTTACGTTGTGGTTAAGATTGTTGAAAGTACTAATGAAAGAATTAGACCTTTTGATGAATTAAAAGAACAATTAAAACCGATAGTTTTAGAGAAGGGAAATTTGAAAAATTAAAAACTATTGCTGATAATCTTTACAATAAAATTGGCGGTGACTTAAATAAAGTAACATCTATTAATCCAAAAATTTTAGTACAACAAACAGGAAATTTTATACCTGCTGGTACAATCCCAAATATTGGACGGGATTATGGTTTTATTGATGCTGCAATGTCTTTAACACTAAATAAGGTTTCTAAACCTGTTAAAGGAATTAGAGGATATTACTTAATTAAAGTAATTAAACGAACTCCTTTTAATCTTGCAGATTTTAATGAAAAAAGTGCAACTATACGTAATATGCTTTTACAAGAAAAACGAAGTTACTTCTTAAATCAGTGGATTGCAGAGATTAAAAAGAATGCGGATATTGTTGATAATAGATATAAGTTCTTTGGTCAATAGTTAATTTATTTTTACCGAAAACCCCCATCTTCTGCTTTGACAGTATTTGGGGGTTTCTTTTTTTTAAATAATCTCATAAAAATAATTAATCAGTTACTTCTTAGAGTTACACGAGTTTAATCAATTTGATTATGAGCGATTTTATTTTTAACCATTTTTACTTTTCAATTTAAATTTTCTGTTCTAAGTTTTTAAAAACTATTTGATTAAATTCTCTTTACAATATTTTAACATTCACATTTAATGAAAAATAATCTTGTTTTTTTAACTGGATTTATGGCTTCCGGTAAAAGTACTATCGGACCAATTTTAGCAAATACTCTTGGATGGGATTTTTGTGATTTGGATAGATTGATTGAAAAACGAGCTGGAAAATCTATTAGAAATATATTTAAAGAAAATGGTGAGAAATATTTTAGGGATCTTGAAACAAAAACATTGCAAGAAGTACTTAGCATTTTAAAAATCACATAATAGCTCTTGGAGGTGGAACAATTGCAGATCAAACCAATTTTGAAATGATTAAATCATCTGGACTATTAATTTATCTTGAATCATCCCCGGAAGAAGTATATAAAAGATTAAAATATAAACGGGATAGACCAGCTTTATTGTTTGATGGAGAGGGAGAACCAACTAAATCAGAATTCCTGCAAAGGATTAATGAACTGTTAGAAAAACAGAAAAAAGTATTATGATCAGGCAAATGTTAAGATCAATACTGATGAATTGCGTGTTGGCCATACTGTGGATAAGTTAGCCTCAATAATAATTAAAGAGACAGAAAGTGAAATCAATAAAAATTAAATTAACTGAAAAGAATTATCAGATTTTAATCGGTGAGAATTCATTATATAGTCTTGTTGAGAAGATTAATTCTCTGTCAGTTACAAAATGCCTTTTGATAATTGATGACGGAATGTTGAAAAGTATCATTCGAAATTTTTAAGAAATGTAGCTGCAAGTTTAAATTGTAAAGTCTATAATTATATATTTATTGCAACCGAATTCAACAAAAACCTTAAGTCAAACAGCAAAGAATATATAAATATTTAAGTGATAATTATTTTGATCGTAATTCAGTTATAGTCTCTATTGGCGGCGGGATTACCGGAGATATAAGTGCTTTTGCTGCAAGTACTTTTATGCGTGGGATTAATTATTTTCAGGTGCCAACAACTTTACTTGCAATGGTGGATAGTTCGGTTGGTGGAAAAACAGGTGTAAACTTTGATCAAAAGGAAAAACTTAATCGGTACCTTTTATCAACCCGAAGGCGTTTTGTTTATCCAGAATTTTTCAGATTCTTTACCGGAAAAGGAAATTTTATCTGGTGCGGGAGAAGTATTCAAATATTCTTTTCTATCAGATGAAAAAAATTATATACTATTAAAAAATAATCTGAAAAAATTATTTAATAATCGAATATCTGTAGTTGAAAAAACAATTCAAATTTGTTTAACGATAAAATCAAATATTGTTTCTGTTGATGAAAGAGAAATAACAGGATTAAGAAAAATCTTGAATTTGGGGCACACATTTGCACACGCTTTCGAAATGGAATCTAAATATAAGATTAAGACATGGTGAGGCTGTTATTGGTGGAATATTTTGTGCCTTATTTCTATCTGAAAATCTGGGATATATTTCTAACGAAAGACTTAGTACATTTTTAAAGGATTTTAATTTTATTAAACTGAATAAAATTCTGAAAGATCTTGATCCAGAAAAGATTTATCAATTGATGATGGGAGACAAGAAAAATTTATCCGGTAAAATTAAATTTGTTTTAATTGAAGATATTGGAAAAATTATTGTTGATGTTTCAACAGATAAAGCCGCAATTATTGAGATCGATAAATAGAATGAAAACTTTGATTTGAATGACGGATTACTTTAAAAGAGGAAACTGTCAGGTTATGAGGGCGAAACCTGACAGTTTGTGTGTCATATTGGAGGGATGCTATGCTTAAACTATTTCGAGTGATTTTTATCAATTACAATGCCATCAATTTGTTTATTTATTTTAGATTTTATCAAATTTAGTCGGTAAAAAATTCATTTTGGAAATATTTACTTTGCTAAAGTGGTAATTATGGAGAATAAGATGAAGGAGAACAGATGTATCAATTAAAGTTGATTTTGAAAAGCGAAATCCTAAAACTTAAAAAAGAATTAAATGCAGTTATTCTTGCACATTATTATCAGGAAGGGGAAATACAGGATATAGCTGATTTTGTTGGTGATAGTCTTGAACTATCTAAAAAAGCCAAATCTACAAAAGCTGATGTTATTGTTTTTGCAGGTGTTCATTTTATGGCTGAGACAGCTAAGATTTTGAATCCTGATAAGATAGTTTTATTACCAGATTTTGATGCAGGTTGTTCACTTGCAGATGGTTGTCCTGCCGATAAATTCAAAGCTTTTAGAGAGAAGCATCCGGAGCATCTTGCTATAACTTATATAAATTGTACTGCTGAAGTTAAAGCATTAAGTGATATTATTTGTACCTCAAGTAGTGCAGAAAAAATTATTAACCAAATTCCAAAAGAACAACCAATACTATTTTCACCTGATAGGAATCTCGGTAGATATCTGATTAAAAAAACTGGAAGAGAATATGCTATTATGGGACGGAAGCTGTATGGTCCACGAAACTTTTAGTGAAAGAAAAATTATGGATTTAAAAACTAAATATCCTGACGCTAAATTAATTTCACATCCCGAGTGTGAAGAAGCAATTCTTATGCGCTCAGATTATATTGGTTCTACAAGCAGGTTATTGAACTTTATAAAAGAAGATTCCTCAAAAAGGTATATTGTAGCAACTGAAACTGGAATTATTCATCAGATGAAAAAAGCAGCACCGGAAAAAGAATTTATTCCGGCTCCTTCTGAAGATGAAGCTTGTTCTTGTAATGATTGTCCATATATGAAATTGAATACAATGGAAAAACTTTATCTTTGTATGAAAAATAAATATCCCCAAATAATTCTTGATGAAGGACTAAGAAACAAAGCATTACTTCCGATTGAAAAAATGATTTCGATGAGCTAACATTTTTTTAAAACAATTTTAAATGTCGTTCCATCACCGGGGACAGAACTTTTGACAAATATTTTCCCACCATGATATCCTTCAACAATTCTTTTTGAAAGACTTAATCCTAAACCCCAGCCGCGTTTTTTAGTGCTGTATCCAGGTCTAAAAACATCCTGTCTTCTTCTTAAGTCAATTCCTTTTCCATTATCAGAAACTTCTATTTCGACACCCTTTTTCCCATTAATAATCTCAATATTTATTTTACCATTCTCTATTTTCAATAGCATCCAGTGCATTTTTTACGAGATTTTCTAGTACCCATTCAAACAATTCAGGATTAATTTTTGCACATAATGTTTGATCTCCGCTAACGGTAAGTTCAACTGATTTACCGGTTTGAGGTAATCTTCGATTAAAATATTCGGTTACTTTTTTAACTTCTTCATAAACTATATGATTTTTTATCTCGGGTTTAGCACCGATTTTAGAAAATCTATAAGTAATTTTATTCAATTTTTCAACATCACTTGAGATTTCTTCAGCAATATCCAAAACAGCGTCTGGTTTCTTATAATTAATTTTCAGCATTTCCAACCAACCCATTAAGCTCGAAATAGGTGTCCCAAATTGATGAGCAGTTTCCTTTGCCATTCCAACCCAAATGTTGCTTTGTTCATTTCTTTTAATATAACTAAATCCGATATAGCCAATAATTATAAAAAGTGCCGCAATGGTTATTTGAAGATATGGATAATGTTTTAACTGTGTGATTAATTCTGAATCACCGTAATGAACTCTTTGTAAAATGATCGTATCAGCATAAGTAATATTTATCGGTGAATGAATTTTATCCATTTCCGCAACTAAATTATCGAGGTATATATTTAATTGATCTTGAGTTAATGTCGTATCGATTTTAACATTTCTTACATCTGTTTTGCTATTAACGTGATTTTCTTTATCAGTTAAAATTACCGGGAAATCAATTGGTTTGATAATATTGTCAAATAGAAAAGTGAGATCTACATCCATTGAGGTGGTATTTGCAATATACTGCAAGCCATTAGCGTAAAGTTTTACAATTTCTCTTTCTTTGTTCTGTAATTTTATTACAAGTGTTTGGGTGTAGTATAATGTGCCTGCTGCTATTAAGAGTGCAATAAAAAGAAGGAGCAACTTGAGATTAACGGAAGCCGGACCACCGGACATTTTTATATTATTTTTCAATCTGAGGTTTTTAAAATTTATTGGTTAAAAATGTGGTAATCAGATTGCAAAATCCAGATTAAAATAAATCAACTAATTATTCTCTTTTATCCACATAAAAAGTTTGTTTTCGTTTTGGACCAACGGACACAATATCTATTTTTATTCCCGAATGCTTTGAAATAAAATCTAAGTATTCTTTTGTTTTATCAGGAAGATCCGTATAACGTTCACATTTGGTAATATCCGTATTCCATCCGTCTAATATTTCATAAACTGGTTTAACATTACTTAAGTATTCAACATTTGTTGGGAATGATTTTAATCTTTTACCATTTAATTCATATCCAACACAAACCTTTATCTTTTCGAAATCACTGAGCACATCTAATTTAGTTAAAGCTACCGACGAGATACCATTAATCATTTTAGAATAGGAAACAAGAAATGCATCATACCAGCCGCAGCGACGTGGTCTACCTGTTGTAGCTCCAAATTCGATACCGATTTTCCTAAGCTTTTCACCATCTTCATCAATTAGTTCTGTTGGAAACGGACCATTACCAACTCTGGTTGTATATGCTTTTACAATTCCAATTACAGCATCAATTTTTGTTGGGGGAATTCCACTTCCGGTACAAGCCCCGCCCGAGGTTGGGCTGCTGGACGTTACATAAGGATATGTCCCATGGTCAATGTCTAAAAATGTGCCTTGTGCACCTTCAAGAAGAATTGATTTTCCATTCTCTAAGGACTGATTTAAATATGAAGGGACATCTTTAATATACTTGTCTATTGCTGTATCAAACGCAAGATATTCTTTAACTATTTCATCAACATCCAAACCTGCATGGCCGTGAATTTTCTGAAGAATTTCGTTTTTTTCTTTTAGGTTTGCTCTAATCTTCTTCTCAAGTTCAGTTCTATTTAATAGGTCAACAATTCTAATTCCTTTTCTAGCATATTTATCAATATAACACGGACCAATTCCTCTGCCGGTGGTCCCAATTTTATTATCACCACTTTCATTTAAAGAATCAAGTAGTTTATGATAAGGCATAATTAAATGAGCGTTTTGGCTTATAAATAATCTTCCATCAACATCAATATTATTACTTTTCAATAGTGATATTTCTTCCAAAAGAGCCGTTGGATCTATCACTACTCCGTTACCAATAACACAAATTACATTTTCTCTTAGAATCCCGGACGGAATAAGATGCAGGACATATTTTTGATCACCAATCTCAACGGTGTGGCCGGCATTAGCACCACCTTGATAGCGAACTACAATTTCAAAACTTTCGCTAATCAAATCAACTATTTTGCCTTTTCCTTCATCTCCCCATTGAGATCCGACAAGAACTGTAGCGCCCATTAAAAATCCTTAGTTATTTAGATTAAGCAAAATAAAACTCCGAATTTTTCAACCCGGAGTTTTTTAAGTTATTAGAATTTTTTTAACAATCAACCAAAGCTTTTTACAGCTTCATCAATTGAGTCGTAAGATTCAAATATTGTAACTAACTTTGTTATAATTAAAAGACTCTCTATTTTTTCCGTAACATTGACAAGTTTTAATGTTCCATTTTCTCTCTTCATAGTAGTTAAACCACTGATGAGCATACCTAAACCGGAACTGTTCATAAATTTAACTTCGCCAAGGTCAACAATAACATTTTTCTTTCCTTCATCAATTAGTTTATGCAATAATTGATTGAATTCAGTTGTGCCATCACCGCCCATCACATTACCTTTAAATTCAACGATAACGGCATTATACTTCTCTAGAACTTTAGTTTTCATTATAAATCTCCAAAAATTTCATTTTTAATTTACTTAAGGTAATTTACTCATGCAAGCAAAATATTTAATTGAATTAACCGATTATCAAAAGAGTTAAAAGAGATTAAAATTATTGTTTATTTTTTGGAACCAAAAAAACAAGAAGACGTCTAAAACCATGAATTCTGAAGAAAAAAAGGATATGGAACAACCCAAGATTTTATTACTGGATGATGATTTTTCATTGATAAAGCGATTTATTGATGGGGATGAATTTGTTTTTAGTGAGTTGGTTAAAAGACATAAGGATAAAGTCAGAAATATTATTTATTTAACACTCACTAGTAGTGATTCGGTGGATGATATTGCTCAGGATGTTTTTATAACGGTGTACCGCAATCTCAAAAATTTCAGATTTGAGTCCCAGTTTACAACATGGCTGTATCGAATAACAATTAATAAATGTAAAGATCATTTAAGAAAAAAGAACATTAGGAAAATCTTTTTACCTCTTCAAGAAGAAGAACTAGTTTTTGAAAGTATAAATGAAGATTCCGATATCAAACAAATTGTTAGAAATGCTGTTGCTGCTTTACCGGATAAATTAAGAATTCCAATAGTTTTAAAAGACTTGGAAGGATTTAGTTATCAGGAAATAGCGGAATCGATGCAGTGTGAAATTGGCACTGTTAAATCAAGAATTTTCAGAGGAAGGGAAGCATTGAAGAAAATCCTTAAACCTCTTGAAAAGGAGTTGATGGAATGAAAAATTTTAATAATGATAAAGAATTATTATCTGCTTATATAGATGGTGAACTTTCACAAGAAGAAAAAAAGTATATTGAAGAAAAAATTAAATCTTCGCTTGAACTTCAAAAACTATTAGTCGAGTTAAAGAGATTAAAAGATCTAACTTCAAATTCATTTGAAAGAGTAACTGATTCGCCATTTTTTGAAACAAGGGTAACGGCTGCAATTAATCAGGATGCGCCTATAAAATTTAAGTTTAAAAAATGGGTGCCAGTAGTTATTCTATCAGTTCTAACTGTTGGACTTATGATTTTACTTAAGTTTAACCCGCACTTAATTAATAATTTAATTGAAACTCAAAAATCAAATATATCCGGATTCTATAAGGAAAATCTTCAACCGCTATTATATACTGCGGACTTAACGAATGAAGACATATACAATTTTGCTATGTTTCAGCAGCTTCCGCTTGATAGTAGCAAACAACAAGTGTTAAAATTTGGTTACGATCCTCAAGGCAGAGAATTTTTTGAGATTAAAAAGTTAGATCATGTAAATAATACTCAGCCGGCAGATAATCTTCAAAAATTTGTTTCCGCACTTAATCTAAATCTTAGTGAAACAGATCAAATTGATTCGATTATTGAATCATACTCAGATGAGCTTTCATCTTTGATTTTAGTAAATGATAAAAATTCTGTGGCAATTAATCCTTCCTTATGGAATACCCGAAACGCAATACTTGCTGATATTATTTCCTTTGCTCAAACACATGCACCGGAAAACTTTAAAAAAATTGTACCTGCTCATGAGACTAACTTTAATCTTAGTTCGATTTCAGAATGGGTTAATGAATCAAAAAAAATCAAAGATGACCGGTACATCTTTATTACTCCGGATTCCATATTTAAAGAAGATTTTCAATTTGATATGTCTGAATTCAAAAAAAATATGAGTAAGATGGAACATGATTTGAAAAAGCTAGGTGAAGAACAAAAAAATTCACTCAACTTTACTTTTTCCATAGATACTGCAATTGCAAATAAAAATTATAAAGCAAAACAATCCGAACAATGTAAGATTTTTGTAGATTCAGATTTGGTTAAAGTTACCGTTCAAAACCTCAACATTCCTGATTTTAATATGCAGAATTTCAAAATGCCTGATTTTGATAGTATTGCGGTTATTATTAATGAAGCAACCAAAAATCTGAAAATTTATATTCCGTCAGTACCCGAAATTCCGTTTAATTCAAAGGATTATCAGCCTAAACAGAATTCCGGTAAATCTAGAAAAAATAAAAGAATTGAGATTAATTTAGATTCACTAATAAACCTAAAAAATATAATTGCAGACTCAATTCGTTCTGAACAGATTAAGAAGTTTGAAAATCTAAGTGATTCATTAAGTAAAAACTTTAATGTTTTTCCGGGAGATAGTTTAATGCTTAGACAAAACAATGAGCTTAAAAAGGAAATGGATAATCTGAGGAAAGAACTAAAGGAATTCCGCGAGGAAATGAA
Source organism: uncultured Ignavibacteriaceae bacterium (assembly GCA_963809415.1). Classification (GTDB taxonomy): domain Bacteria; phylum Bacteroidota; class Ignavibacteria; order Ignavibacteriales; family Ignavibacteriaceae; genus IGN3. The sequence goes on from CAWEJJ010000004.1 coordinate 691,572, forward strand.
GAATTATGAAAATAAAGGTGATGAAAAAAATCAAAATAATTTTCGGGAAATTAAAAATGGGGAAATCAAAATAATCCATACCTGATAATTAGAATAATTCCCTGGCTTTTTAACCAAATCAATCGCCATAGATCAACTTAATTTGCCGCTGCTCACCATATTGACCATTCATAATTGTTTTCTTTAAAACAAAAGAAATTTGATATATTTTAGACTTAGTAATAAGAATAACAATAATTATCAGAATAAATTGAACTTTATAAATAGCAAAATAAGCTCCGGGATAAGTTTAATTATTATTGGAGCTTTGATATTATCATTATTTGTTTATCGGATATTCTTTTTTGTTAAAGATTCTTTTTTGTTTTTCTTTATTAATGATCTGTTAGTTATTACATCATTTATTTTCCTCTCATTTTATATTCTTAAGCTAATCAGAGAAAAAAATCCGACACCTTCAAATCTGGTACTTAACATAGGTATAATTAATGCCTTCATTTTTTTAGTGATTATTTTTTCTGAAAAGATTTTAAATCTTCTATTCGCAAACTTTTCAAGCAGAATTAATGATCCGGGATTGTTCGAAAGCATCATTTATACTTTATATTCTTTAATATTCTTCGTGATAACTGCCTACCTGCTGATTACATTTAAGGAACTCTATTTTCATAAGCAGAACAGAGGCAAGAAAACTTACTTTATTGCAATGCTGGTTTTTATGGGTTTAACTTCTGTTTCCGCATTTTTATTTCGTTCGCCTGAATATGATTTTATTACCAATACATTTCTTATTATTTCCATAATTTTAATTGTAATTAATTCAATAAGAATCTCATGGATTGCTTTTATTGTTAAAAAAGAAAAGATTTCTTTAATATTACTTTCAGTTGTAATTCTCACTCTATTTATTTTTAACCTGTCAAACAGCGGCGTAAAGAATTTTCATGGGGAGGTCCTTTTAAACTTTTCACCAAGTTTTCAACAGTTTTTTAATTTAATTCTACTTTATGGTGCTATTTATTTTAGCGTTTTATTTTTTACAACACTATTTCATATACCAACAGCAGAAGCATTTGATCGGAAAGCAAAAGAAGTTTCGTCACTTCAATACTTTAGTAAACTTATAACTCAGGTTCTGGATTTTAAAGAACTTGCCGAAACGATTACAGATATTGCTACTAACGTAAGCAGTGCGGATGCTGCCTGGATAGATTTGAAAGATAAAAATGAATTAAAGATAATTGCCAATAAAAATATTGCAATAGTTGATGCTGATTTGATAAATCAATTTTTATTGGAAAGTGGAGTGTGTGAACAAATTACTGAAACAAAAATTTGTAACCTTAATAAGTTTTCCCAAAAATCGTTGCTTTCTGAAAAATTTGGAAGTGTTGCAATATCACCTTTAAAAAGTTATAACGAGATTAAAGGTTATCTGATTGCTGTAAGAAAAAATGAATTAATATTTTACGAAGAAGATAAAACAGCCATCAACACTTTTTCTGATTATGCTTCGGTAGCCATCGAAAATTCAATGCTTCTGGAGCAATCAATAGAGAAAGAAAGACTGGAAAAAGAATTAGATGTTGCCAGGGATATCCAAAGAAAAATAATACCGTCAAAAGATCCTGAATTTAAATATTTAACTATATCTTCTGTTTTCATTCCCGCTTTTGAAGTTGGCGGAGACTATTACGATTTTTTTGAAATAACACCGGATAAAATTGGATTTGTTATTGCCGATGTTTCAGGTAAAGGAATTTCAGCCGCATTTATAATGGCTGAAATTAAAGGAATTTTTGAATCGTTATCTCGAATGATTGAAAGTCCAAAAGAAATTTTAGTTAAAGCAAATGAAATATTAAAAAGCACTCTTAACAAAATAAATTTTGTAAGTGCTTTATATGGACTAATTGATTTAAACAAACAAGAATTTTATTTTTCACGTGCGGGTCATTGTCCGGCAATTTTAATTCGTGATGGAAAGGTTAATTCTTTTAAACCATCAGGAATTGGACTGGGTTTAACTAATGATCATTATTTCAAAGAAAATCTGGAAGAATTTAAAGTTGAACTAAAACAGGGTGACAGTCTTATTTTCTATACTGATGGAATTACAGAAGCAAAAAATAAAGATCTTGAAGATTTTGGAGATGAAAGATTTACGAAAATATTACTTAATAATGCTAATGAATATCCTGACAAAATTGCTAATGAAGTTATTAAAGAGGTTACAGTTTTTTCACGGGACCACTCCCAATATGATGATATAACTTTAGTTATATTAAAGTGGAATAAAAAAATAATTTAATTGGAGATAAAGAATGGCAGAGTTCAGCACCTCAATTAAAGACAAAGGTGATGTAAGCATTATCAATCTAAAAGGATATCTCGATGCTCATACTGCACCAATCCTTGAGAATAATTTTGTTGATCTGATCGATAAAAACCGTTATAAAATAGTTGTAGATTTTAAAGAGCTTGCATACATAAGCAGTGCAGGGTTGGGAGTTTTTATGGCATTTATTGAAAAAATAAGGGAGAGTAAAGGGGATATTAAACTTTCTGGTATGAGTGATAAAGTTTATAACATCTTTGATTTTTTGGGATTTCCTCTTCTTTATGAAATTTTTAACTCAGAAGAAGAAGCAGTAAAGAAATTTGTAGAGATAAAATAAAGTGAAGATCAAAACACTAAAAGTTAAAAGCAGAACGGAAAACTTATCTCACATCAGAGATTTTGTGAATTCCTCTGCTTCTGAGGTTAACGTACCCGCAGATATTGTTGAAAATATTATTCTTGCTGTTGATGAGGCGTGTACAAATATTATTAAGCATGCTTATAAATATTTTCCGGATGGTGAAATATTAATTAAGATTAAACCTTCTTCCTCAAAATTTGTTGTTAGTATTATTGATTACGGAATTTCATTTGAACCGGAAACAATTCCGGAACCTGATCTTCAAAAATATTACAGACAAAAAAGAGTTGGTGGTCTAGGAATTTATTTGATGAGAACCCTTATGGATGATGTTAAATACATTTCTATACCTGGTAAATATAACGAAGTTCTGCTATCAAAAAATATTAAGGTAGCGAAAACAAATGCCGGATAATGAAAATCTAAAAGTTAAACGCAATCTTACTGCACTTGTAGAATTTAGCAGAGTTATTAACTCCAGCCTTGATTTAAATTTTATTCTCAATAATGTATTACTTACCTGCCTTGGAAAATTTTTAGCTACCAAAGGACTAATAGCTTTAAAAATCGGTGATAAAATTCAACTGAAATCCTCGAAGGGATTAACAGAGGAAAATATCGAAAAATTTCCTGAGCTTTTTTCAGTTAATGATTTTTCGCAGGATGAAGCATTTAAATTTTAGGTACAAGAATCAAATCTTAAAGTTGTTGAAAGAATAAGTTCATCAAATGATTACCTGGGAATTGTTTGTCTTGGTGAAAAACTTAATAAACAAGAATATTCAAAAGATGATTTAGACTTTTTAAAAACAATTCTAAATATCTCTGCTTCAGCAATTCAAAATTCTTTAATTGTTGAGGAACTTAAATTTGTCAATAGGGAACTTGATTCCAGGATTCAGAGATTAAATTCACTTTTTGAACTAAGTAAAGAATTTGGACTTTTTTCCGAATCAACAAAAGTTACACGGCTTTTAACTTTTTCGCTGATCGGACAATTTCTTGTTCAAAAATATGCTTTGTTAAGATTTGAAGACAATGATATTGAAGTTATTGAACCTAAATTTCCAGTAGATGAACTCTTAAAGAATATACGCCAAATTAATTATCTTAAAATCGAGACACCGTTAAATAAAACTCAAATGGCATTATTTTACCCGGAACTTTTCAGATGGGAATTCAGGTTATTGTCCCGATGCAGATACAAGGAAATACTAAAGGATTAATAATTCTTGGAAAGAGAGTAAATGATTTAGAGTTTACTGATGCAGACATAGAATTTATTTTTTCTGTTGGAAGCCTTGCTATAATTTCAATGGAAAATAGAAGACTTTTCCAGGAAGCCCTGGAAAAACAAAAACTTGAAGAAGAGTTAGACTTAGCCAGAGAGATTCAGAGAAATTTATTGCCGCAAAAAATTCCTGCTTATAATAATTTTGAAATAGCAGCAGTAAATTTATCCTCAAAACAAGTAGGCGGTGATTATTATGATATAATAGCTCTTGATGAAAATACTTGCTGTATTGCTATCGCAGATGTTTCAGGTAAAGGTGTACCGGCCTCTTTATTAATGGCTAATATGCAGGCATTCTTGCAGGTTATATGCCGACAAAACATACCGATCGCTGATGCTACCGGAATGATTAATGACCTTATATCTCAAAATACTTCCGATGGTAGATTTATAACTTTTTTTTGGGGAATTTTTGACGATATTAATAAAGCCGTTAAGTATGTAAATGCCGGTCATAATCCGCCGTTGCTGCTGCGTAATGGTAAAATTATAAAACTGGAAATCGGCGGAATAATTCTCGGGGTAATGAAAACAATTTTCCCTTATAAATCAGAAATTGTACAGTTACAATCTGATGATGTCCTGATACTTTTTACCGATGGTATTTCTGAAGCAATGAATAAGAATGGGGAAGAGTTTACTGATAAAAAATTAGAGGAACTGGCTTTATCAATTACGTCAGAATCTTCTGAACGGATTTTGCAAAAAATCAAACAGGAAGTTCAAACTTTTGCAGAAGGAACCATACAATCAGACGATATGACGATGGTTGTTATTAAAGTTAAATGATTTTGTTAATTAATCAACAAAAGAGTTTTGAAACATAAAATTTGAAAAAACCATGAACAACGTTAGGAAGTTAGTCCTTAAACATAGATCAGATTTATTTTCAGCATTAACAATAATTCTAACTTTTATTGCGATACTTTGTATATACTTCGCATTTGAAGTTAGAGTGCAATCTAATGATGAATGCTTATGGGTTCAGATTCCCCATCAAACTGCAGGTAATAGCGCTGACATTAAAATTGAACTCGTTAAAGTAAATGGAGTTTCCTGGAATGCAGGTATTCGAAACGGTGATTACCTGATTGCTATCAATGGAACCAGAATTAAAAATGCAATACAAGCCCAGTTAATATTGGATGAAGTAAAAAGCGGGGAATTTGCTAGGTACGAAGTTCGCAAAGCAGATGGACAAATCTTAAATACTAAAGTATATGTTAAAAAGCTCATTCAATTTGGTTCTTTAGCTCAATCCATAAGCGCACTTATTTGGCTTTTAATTGGATTTATTGTTTATACGGCAAAACCTGATGGTCTAGCACAGAAACTGTTTTATGCATTAGGTGTTTTTACTGTTTTATCATCTATCGGAGTTTTATTTCCCTTCGGGCTGTATTTACGGATATTTATTTTTGAACGTCCGTTTGTAGCTTTAATTGCAGGTTCTATATTAATTATTAGCCAGGTTTTAGTTCCGTTAATAATGTTATACTTTGTATGGACCTTTCCTAAGCCTTTCAATTTTGCAAAAAAAGAATTTGTCAAAGTTACATTTATTGCTTTTGCAGTAATATCAAGTTTGGCAGGTATTGGTATAGGTATTTCACTTTATATAACAAACTATAATTCCTATTCAATATTTGATACTTATAGTGTCGTGCTGCGGAATATTTTTAATGTAATCTACATCATTGCATGGATATCATTGATAATTCAATATATAAGAGAAAAAAATAAAGAGAGCAAAAAACCTATATTGCTGCTGGTAATCGCATTTCTGCTTGGCATATTGATTCAGATTTATACCAATTATATTGCTCCTGCAATTACAGATACAATGTTTAATTCCCCTGAATATTATATGCCGATTATCCTGATGATATTTATTCCTTTAATTTTTGCTTATGCAATCTTAAAATATAATTTACTTGATGTAAGTATTGTTATAAGAAATACTATAATATACGGGGCAGCAATGGCTACGATTGCACTTATATATTTTGTTGTCATTTATTTGCTCGGACAGGGAATTAGTCAGGCTATCGGAACTGAGAACCAAGGAATTATTGCGGGTGTTTTCTTTCTGGTGTTCGCTTTTGTTTTTCAATCCACAAAAGATCGCTTCCAGGATTTTCTAACAAGAAAATTCTATCCCGAACAGTCGGCATATCAAAAAGTGCTGATTCAATTTAGTAATGATGTCTCAATAGTTGTTGGAAAAGAAAAAATTCTGGATTTGACAACAGAAACATTTATCGATGCGTTAAAGATTAATAAGTTTGGAATTCTTTTACACGATTATAAAAATGATCATTTATATCTTGCACGAGAAGTGGGTTTCAAAAATCCAAATTGTAGAATTGAAAAATCCAATATTTTCCCGGTTACTAGGGAAAAATTACTTATAACAAAGTTTCCGGTTATCGAACAGGAGGATTTTGAAATTACTTTCCCGGGTAAATCACAAAGACTGATTGAGGAAGAAATTTATTCAGTTTTTCCGATGATAGTGAAAACAAAAGTTGTTGGTGCACTGCTATTCGGATTAAAGCACTCAGGTTCAAGATTTGGCGGAAAAGATTTGGAACTGCTTACAGCAGCAACTAATCAAATAGCTATTTCATTAGAAAATGCACGGTTATATAAATCTGAATCTGAAAAAATAAAAATTGAAGGAGATCTTGATCTTGCAAGAAAAATTCAGCAAGGTTTATTGCCAAAATGTATTCCTGCAATTTCAGGATTTGATATTTGCGGCGAGATGATTCCCGCAATGCAGGTTGGCGGTGATTATTATGATCTTATTCCAATTTCCGATACAAAATTATTTGTTGCCGTTGCTGATGTTTCAGGTAAAGGATTATCAGCCTCGCTCTATATGACTAAACTTCAAACTATGATTCAGATTGTTTGTAAAAACAGCTTAAGTCCAAAAGAAATATTAATTGAAGTTAATAAAAGACTTTATGAATCGATAGAACGAAATTGGTTTATAACAATGACGCTGGCTTTGTTTGATGTTGAAAACGGTACAGTCAGGTTGTGCAGGGCAGGGCATATGCCTTTGCTTACTGCACTTAATGGTAAAGTTGAATCTGTAATAACACAAGGCATCGGTTTAGGATTAGAAAAAGGTGAAATCTTTGACAAAACAATAGTTGAAGATGAAATTAAAATTAAACCGGGACAAGTTTATTCTTTTTTCTCTGATGGAATAACAGAAGCAATGAATGAAACTGATGAATTATTTGGTGAAGAACATCTGATTGAAATACTTAAGAATAAATCTAATTCTAAATCTGCTGAAATAATGGAAAGCGTTTGGGATGAAGTTAAAAAATTTAAAGGTAAAGCTAAACCAAATGATGATATGACTATGGTGATAGTGAAAGTTAATTAAGCCTTTTCTTACCACAAATATTTAAAACAAAAAAGCCGCTGAATTTCTTCACCGGCTTTTTTATTTTTAAAAGATCTTAGAGTTATTAGAACTGAACTTTCTTCTTTGTTCTTTCTGCATAATCAATAACAAGTGCACTTGCAACGAATACAGATGAATAAGTACCGATTATGATACCGAAGAAAAGTGTGAATGCAAAAGCTCTTAATACATCACCGCCTAATAAAAGAAGTACAAAAACAGAAAGTAAAGTTGTAAATGATGTAATAATCGTTCTGCTCATTGTCTGGTTAACACTTTTGTTTACCACATCTATCAAAGGAAGTGTTTTGTGAATTTTCAAGTTTTCTCTTACACGATCAAAAACAATTACTGTGTCGTTAATGGAATATCCTATAAGTGTTAAAAATGCTGCAACAACTGTAAGATCAATTTCCAGATTCAAACCTGGAATAACACCATATAAAGCAGCATAAAGACCCAGTGTAATCAGCACATCATGAAATAATGCCACAACTGCAGTAACAGCAAAAATAAACTTAAACCGGAATGCAAGATAAATTAAGATCACAACCAGGGATAAAAATACAGCAATTATTGCATCTCTTTTTAATTCATTACCAACTTTAGGTCCAACCTTATCTTCTTTGAGCACAGTAAATTTGTTATCCTTAACTTTTTCACGAAGGTTTTCCTTAATCCAGTCTGAGATACCAATGCTAACATTTACTTGCGTATTACCAGGTTCTTCTGAAACTTTACTAACCTGATATCCGGCTGCCGCTAATCGATCTGTTACCAAATTAGTGGTATCAGGATTTGGGAGTGAATATGTAATTGATGTTGAAGATTTTTCCAGTTCATTAAAAGAAACGCCCGGAACAATTTTGCTTATTTCAGTCTCAATATTTTTTACAACTATTGGATAGACAGCGGCAGGAATTTCTTGAAGTTCTGTTCTAATTAAAACACCTGTTTCACTTCCAAAAGTTCTAACTTCAACATTTCCTAATTGCATATTCGCCAGATCTTTTCTGATTTGGTGAATGTCAACAACTTTATCAAATTGTAAAACAATTTCTGTTCCACCCTTAAAATCTATACCAAAATTAAATCCTCTGAAAATTACACTTATCACCCCAATCATAAATAATGAGGCAGATAAAATGTAAAAGAATTTTCTTTTACCTAAAAAATCAACATTTAAATTATGAAATACTCGCATTGATAAACTTACTCCTAAATAAAATTTTAATCATTAACCGACGTTTATTTTTACTCCCCTCGCTACGAGGAAATCTAACATAAGTCTTGAAATAACTAATGCACCGAACAAAGTAGTTACAATACCAATCATTAATGTTAATGCAAATCCTTGTACAGGACCGGTGCCAAACTGGTAAAGAATAATACCGGTGATGAAGGTTGTAATATTAGAATCAATAATTGCTGCATAGGCTCTTGAGAAACCGCTTTCAACAGATGCTTTCATTGTTTTTCCCGTACCCAGCTCTTCCCTTATTCTTTCGTAAATCAAAACGTTTGCATCCACAGCCATACCCATCGTTAAAACTATACCGGCAATACCCGGTAAAGTTAAAGTTGCATTAAAACCAGCAAGGATACCAAGTATAAAAAGTATTATCAGTATAAGTGTTATTGCGGCAATCATACCTGCATGTCTGTAATAAAAAATCATAAACACGCCAACAATTAAATATCCAATTATCATTGAATTTAATCCGCTTGAAACAGAATCCTGTCCTAATGAAGGACCAACAATTCTTTCTTCAATAACCTGAACAGGTGCAGGTAAAGCACCGGCTTTAAGAACAATCTCAAGAAGTTTTGCTTCTTCAAGATTTTCCATTCCTTCAATTTGTGATCGCCCGCCCGGAATTTTCCCACGCACGCTTGGTGCAGAAAAAACAACTCCATCAAGCATTATTGCAATTCTTTTTCCAACGTTTGCACCTGTTATTCTTGCCCATTCAGTTGCACCTTCAGAATTCATTTCCATATTTACAATAGGTGCAGAAGTGGTTGGATCAAGGGTTGCTTGTGCATTTGTAACAACTCCGCCTGTAAGTTCGGGAGTTTTATTTACAAGATACATTACATAGATTTTTTTACCATCCTGTGAAGTCATTGGTTTTGCGGAAAATACAAATTCAACGTTATCAGGAATAACTTTTTGAACTTCGGGTAAGCTTAACCAATATTGAATTTTATTTCTATCATCCTGGTTTACATAAGCATCAGCATAAGGGCTTTGCGGATTTAGCACTGCAACTGAAAAAAACGGATGCTTTGCTTTAAATTCTGCTTCGCTTAATTGCTTTGTTGTATCATTAGCTGCCGTAGTATCGGTTTTAGCTAATGTATCTGCAGAAGCAACATCATTAGTATTTAGTGAATCCTGAATGCCGGATTTAGTTCTTTTGGCAAGTACATCATCAATTCTTTGCATAATCGGGTAAGCAAACTCAGCATCTTTAACCAATCTAAACTCTAAAAGTGCAGTTCCCTGTAAAAGTTGTTTTGCTTCTTCTTCTTTTGCAACACCTGGAAGTTCAACGATAATTCTTCTGCTTCCCTGTCTAGAAATTGAAGGTTCTGAAACTCCGTATTGATCAACTCTATTTCTAATAATTTCCATTGCACGGCTTACAGCATCTTCCGACGATTTTTTTAGATCGCTTATAATTTCAGCATCATCCTGTCTGATTGTTCCAAAATATCTGCTTAAGCGGATTCCTTTTTCCTGAAGTTTTCTGGCTAAAATATCAACAACTGATTCATCTGTTTTTTCAGCTTCTTTTTCAGCTTGAGTTAAAGCTATTTTAAAAGTATTATCAGGATTGTTAGCAATCTTTTCTAATAGTTTACCTGTGTTTACTTCAAGTACAATTCTCATTCCTCCCTGAAGATCCAATCCTAATTTGATTCTCTTTTTTCTTGCTTCAAGAATCGACGGATCTGCAGCCTTAATACTATCTTCAAACATGGTTACCTTTATCTTCATCTGCTGTTTGGAGATATTTGGATCCTCTTTATGAAGCAAAGTTTGTTCAGCGTTAAGCTCTTTGTCTAATTTCTTTGTATTCTGATAATCCTGATAAGTTGGGTAAAGCAGGTAAATGCTTAAACCAATTGCGGCAAGGACTAAAATGATCTTAAATCTAAATTCTTTCATACTTTTAATAAATTTTGTGACTAAAAAGGTCTTTAAAAATAGCTGTCAAACTTACAGGTAAAGGCTGTGAAAGTCAATAAAAATTAAGGGTTTAGAGGTCAAAACAATACATACAAACCTGTAATTTGTACCTAAAACGGGATATTCTAAACAGATAATTTGCTTAATCTTAAGGGGAATATTGGAATATCGGAACGATGGATTCGTTTTTATGATTGGTCTGAAAAATAATCAATTATTCTTTGTCAGAATTTAGTGTAAGTCACTGACCAATCCGTGACTTGTCTGTTTGGAATGGTAGTTAAAGCTAAAAGAAAGTATTGTCTATTCTTCGTTGTATTACTTTTCGATTTATTTAAGTTTTAGTTAATCAATTTGATTGTGGCTTCAATTTTCTTAAACGCCATATTTGCATTACTCATCAATTCATCATTTGTAATTCTGCAAAAAGTAATCCCGAATTTTTCTAAATACTCCTGCCTGTAAGCATCATATTCTTTTTGATCAGGGTTATCGTGTACACTTCCATCAAGTTCTATTGCAAGCTTTAGTTCCGGGCAGTAAAAATCAATTACGTAGTGATCGACTGAATATTGTCTCAAAAATCTTACACCTAATTGTTTTCGTCTAAGATGAATCCACATAATCTTTTCACAAAAGGTCATTCCTTTTCGAAGTGTTCTTCTCTTTTCTTGTTCGGATTTTTTGTTGTAGTGTATTGTCATCGTAATGTTCTCAAAGTCTCGAACCCCACCTTAATCCTCCCCTTTAGTAAAGGGGAGGAAATAGTAAGCCCTTCCCTTTTGATAAAGGGAAGGGTTGGGATGGGTTAGGATTTTCCTTCCACAATTTTTATTTCTTCTTCTGTCAATCCATACAATTCATAAACAAGTTGATCGATTTGATTATCTAACTGTTCGCATTTTCTTTCAAGATAATTTTTATCGCTTTCGGTATTGGCTTGCTGAAGTTTTTGAGAAGCCGTAAGCATTTGGGAAACTAAACTAATGAACTTTAAATATAAATTATTTTCAGAATTATTTTGTGTATCGATTACTTTAATAGGGAGCTTTTCAAGATTAACAACTTTTACTTCGGCGAATGTACGACCCTTTTCTGGAATCAATTTTTGGTACCACCATGATAAAAGCTTTGAATTAATTAACCCAAGCAAGTACTCATAACTTATATCTTTATTTAGTATTCTAAGATTATGTACATTTTTCAATGATAAATATTGATTCTCATCCAGGTGTCCAATTAATTTATCTGCTGTTTGTCTTATAACAATTTTCCTCTTGTCATTGAATGGTGCCTTGTATCGTGGTTCCGCCAGCCAATCGCCATAACTCAGCCATCTTGTTTTCTCTATTTGCCATCCATAACGATGAAAATCTCGACCCATAATATATTTTCTATAAGAATTGTCTTTTTTGAAAGTTGAGTCAAAGACCCTTCCTTCAACAATTTTTGAATTTTGTGGCGGCTTACCTTTACCTAACCGATATGGGGTAAGACCACAAACGGTTAATGCAATTTCCTTAAGTGCTTGTTTATTGAACAGAATTTTATTGAACAAGTTATTATCAAGTAAATTATTTATAATTAAATTCAAGTTAGGATCAGATTGAATATTTAATTGTTTAGTACCTATCTCTTCATAAATAAATTTGTTTGGCTCTAACTTATTTTCCTTAAAATGGTATTCGGTATTTATTGTTGGTTTGATGTTTGATATAATCATTATACAAGTTTCAACTGTAACTTGTGTAAATACTGGTTTCCGAAATAAGGACACTTCATTAAGTGATACTTTATTTAGAATAGTTTTTCTTATATCAAAATATTTAGGCATATAAAGCCACGTTGATGGGACTATAAAAGATACAAACGATTTTTGTTTACCAATTAAAAAAGACCTAAGCAAAAACATCAAATAAGTATCTGCTATTGGGACCATAAGATTAAATTGATTTGATAAATAATGTTTTATACTCTTTCCATAATCAGCACCGTAAGGCGGATTCCCAACTATGGCATCAAAGCCACCTTTATTTATTATATCTGGAAAGACTTTATCAAAATCCATTGGTTTTAGTTTCTTCTCTTCATCATAATCAAAAAGATTACCTTCAAGTATATCTGTACCGATTAAGGAATTACCGCAAATTATATTTTTATTAAGATTTGGCAATAACTGTTCTTTGAACATTACCCAGGTATCATTAGCCGTTGCTGTGGTTTCATCTTCAAGTAATTTTAAGTATAAAGATAGTTGAGTTACTTCTACTGCCTGATGATCTAAATCCACTCCAAAAATATTATTTGTTAATATTTTCTGTTTTTGCTGCAGTGAAAGTCTATAAGCACCTTCAAAAAATATACAACCGTCTTTTTTTGCCTGCTCTGGATTCTCCAAATACCAGCGTTTATGATAGTCCAAAATTCTTTCATATACGGTTATTAAAAACGAACCGCTTCCGCAGGCAATATCTGCAAATCGCAATTTAGAAATTTCTTTTGGTGTTTTACCTTCAATCAATTTTCCAATTGTGTTATCAACTATATAATTAACAATATATTGAGGTGTGTAATAAACACCACCAGCTTTTCTTACTTCGGGTTTTTCTTCAATTGTTACCCGTTTATCAGTTGCATTAACAACCTTGCCCAAAAATCTTTCGTAGATAGAACCTAAAATATGTATAGGTATTGCATCAAAGTTATAAGGTGTATTATCGTGTGAAAGTTCTTCGCAAATGTTTGAAAAGGTTTTATCGTCTGGCTCAATAATGTTTTGGCTATCAATCAAACACTTCTTAAAAACCACTCCGTTATATTTTGCATCAAGTGAAATTGAAGCAGTAATAAAATCTTCCCAAGCAGTTCTTCTATTTCCAAACTCACTTACATAGTGATGAGGTTCAATTAATTTGTCTTCAAGAAACTTGATAAATACGAGCCTGTCAATAGTTCTTTGAGTAGCCTCGGTAAGTTCTTCGCTGGTTAAATGAGAATTGTTTTTCTTAAATGATTTTGCAAGTGCGGTTCTTATTTCGTCAAGTTCTTCAAGGAATGATTCATCAATAGATTGAAAACCGCCTTTGAAAAGTCCACGCTGAACGGCTTTGCCTCTTGGCTTTGGTAAACTTTCAGCATATTTCTCAATCGAGCCATCTAAAACAGATTCACGAGAAAAAAGATAGTATATCTCTCTAAACTTTTCTTCGTTTGCATAATCACTGTAATGAAAGCTTTTAATTTTATAATTGAGAATATCCTTTATCTCTGGTCGATAACGGCAATCAAGAATTATAAATTCTTCAAAATCAGTGAGTATAGCAATGGGAGTGTTTGCGTTCCATCCGTAACGTATGGTTTGAAAAAAGTAATCTTTATTTTCTAAATCGTGGTAAGGTTTTTTAGCTTCTACAAAGAATTTAACATCACGAAAGTTTGGGGCAAGATAAAATGTAAAATCTGCTCGCTTTTGTGCTTTTGCAACCTGGACAGGTTTTTCAACCCTTACTTCTTGTTCATAAGGGTTTTTCTGCTTTTCATGTCTTACATCCCAGCCAAGGGCAATGAAGAATTTGTTTATAAAATCATTACGAACATCAGCTTCAGAATAATCGGATTTTAGATAAGCTTTTTCGTTTTCTCTAAAATCACTCACTAAATTTTTTACTATAAAGGATGCTTCATTAAAACCCATATTTTAGAATACTCCGGTGAAATGATTACAAACTTAGAGAAATCGAATATTAAACGAAAAAATATTTTTAAGTTAGTTTTCCCTTCCAATAGATTAATTTTAGCAGCATCAGGAAATGGAATGATTACCATACACTCATTTATAGTTTGCAAGTTAATATTATTAATCTGATTTTCATCCGGCAATAAGAAAGACTTTGCAATGGATATAAAAAAATATAAAAGTATAATTATTGATTTAGCGATTATTCTTTTTATAGCAATACTAATTTTAATAATGTACATTTTATTAATCGGTATTTAACTTTTTACTTAAGATTTATTTATGAATAAAATTATTGGCTCTAAATATTATAAAATCGCATTCGGGCTGGCGATATTCACGATTGTTTACAACTTATTTGAAGGAATAATTTCGACTTACTTTGGATATTCAGACGAAAGTCTTGCGTTGTTTGGTTTTGGTCTCGATAGCTTTGTTGAAACTGTTTCCGGATTGGGGATAGCACATATGATTATCAGAATAACGACACAGGAAACTGAAAGTTATGATAGTTTTGAAAAGACAGCTTTAAAAATAACCGGGTATTCGTTTTATACTTTGGCTATTGTTCTATTAATTACAGGATTATATAATATCATAACCAATCACGCACCAACCACAACAATTTGGGGAATTATCATTTCATTAATATCAATTCTTATTATGTGGGCGCTGGCTTTCTGGAAAATTAAAACAGGCAATATCCTGCACTCCGATGCTATTCTTACTGATGCTGAATGTACTAAAGTTTGTATTTATATGTCAGTAGTATTGTTAATCAGCAGCGCGGTATATGAAATTACAGGTTTCGTTTATCTCGATAGCCTTGGAGCAATAGGATTGGCTTATTATTCTTTTAAAGAGGGGAAGGAATCTTTGGAAAAAGCAAAAACAGGCAGAATTGAATGCTGCGATGATGAATAGAATCTATAAAACTATTTAAAACTATTTCAGTCCCGCCCTTTATCTGAAGTGTGTGGTTTTGGGAACTCATCCTAATCCTTCTCTTAGCAAGAGAAGGACTTATTGGAGAGGTTAACTTACCTTTTTTATTTTGACAGAAAATATAAATGCAAGGTTTTATGTTGATGATAAAGTCTCTCTCTTTGTAAGAGAGAGATTAAGAGAGAGTTAATTAAGTACGTTTAAAAATTAAACCCGCGATGATTGAGCGAACTAAAACAATACGTTATTTAGAACTGTGAGATAAGTTAAAACGGAACTCATCCCCGAAACAAGTTCGGGGCAAGCTCTAATCATTCTCTTAGCAAGAGAAGGACTTATTGGAGAAGTTAACTTACCTTTTTTATTTTGACAGAAAATATAAATGCAAGGTTTTATATTGATGATAAAGTCTCTCTCTTTGTAAGAGAGAGATTAAGAAAGAGTTAATTATGTGCAAGTAAAAATTAAACCCGCTGATGATTGAGCGAACTAAAACAATACGTTATTTAGAACTGTGAGATAAGTTAAAACGGAACTCATCCTAATCCTTCTCTTAGCAAGGCTGTGTGAAAATTGAGATTGTCACTTCGACCAAAGGGAGAAGTCTGCTAATTTGTACAGATTTCTCAGTCGAAGACTCCTTCGAAATGACTTTTAAAGAGTTTTCAAATAGCCTGTTCATAAGAGAGAGATTAAGAGAGAGTTAATTGAGTACGTTTAAAAATTAAACCCGCGGCGAGTTGGTGAGTTTATCTTATAAAAAAATAATTCCCGGTAATCAGTAGCAATTTTAAATACAGTGCAGGAAAGGATTCCTGCACTACGTTTATAAAGCATTAATAACAGCTTTTATCAATCTTGCAAATGTGTCTTTAACCCGGTCTGCTGTTTCAGTTACTTCTGAGTGAGAAAGTTTTTGTGTTGATATTCCTGCCGCAAAATTTGTTATACAGGAAATTGCTGAGGTTTTCATTCCAAGATAAGATGAATAAACTGCTTCATGAACTGTGGACATTCCGACTGCATCTGCTCCAAACTTTTCAAAAAATCTTATCTCAGCCGGTGTTTCATAGGTTGGACCTTTTGTGTACCAGTAAACTCCTTCCTGCATTTTTATGTTTTCAGATTGAGCCGCTGATTTAATAAGATTGTTAAAATGATTATCCGGCAGATATAAAAAATTATTTTTGCCTCTTAGATTTGTCAACCCAATCAATTTTGTCAGTTCATTTTTTATCATTATTCCGTTTAATGATGTTGTAAGCATTAAATCACCGGGAATAAAATTTTTATTTATTCCACCGGCAGCATTGGTTAACAGTAAATATTTAACACCAAGCTTATAGGATATTAAAACCGGAAGAATGCATTCAGAAATATTATACCCTTCATAAAAATGTATTCTTCCCTGGAAGAGTATTATTTTTTTGTTTTGATATTCAGCGAAATGAATTTTGCCTTTATGTCCAGCAACAGTTGAAACAGGATAGCCGGGGATATCCGAAGTTGAAATTGATTTGTGAAGCTGTAGTTGTTCAGCAAAATCTCCGAGTCCGCTGCCAAGAATTATAGATATATCAGGAACAAACGGAGCTTCCTTTTTCAGAAAATCTAAGAGTACTTTATATTTAAAAGCTAAATCAATCATTTAGAGAGAAAAAAATAATCCTCCCAGAGTTGCAGTTAACAATGTAGTTAATGTTCCACCAATAACCGCTTTAATTCCAAGTGCCGCAATATCAGATTTTCTCTTTGGCGCTAATGGTCCAAGTCCGCCAATCTGAATTGCAATGGATGAGAAATTAGCAAATCCGCATAGTGCATAAGTTATCATAAGAATTGTTTTTTCATTTACAAGTTTACCAGCCTGAACAAGAGTGCTCATATCTGAGTATGCAACAAATTCATTTAAGACTATTTTTGTTCCAAGTAAACTTCCGAATGTCAGGGAATCCTGCCATGGAACTCCAATTCCATAAGCAACAAATTGCAAAATTAATCCAATAACCAGTTGAAAATTAAGAGGCTGACCGAAATGAGAAATCAAATAAGTGTTAATACCGGTTAGATCACCTAAACCACTTAATAAATAATTAATCAACGCAATGAAAGCAATAAATGCGATTAACATTGCACCAACATTAAGAGCCAATTGCAATCCGTCACCCGCACCGTTTGCAGCGGCTTCAATTACATTACTGGCATTTCTATCTATCTCAACTTTTACAGAACCTTTTGTTTCAGAGTCAGAAATTTCAGGGATTAATATTTTACCAATCATCATTGCACCGGGTGCAGCCATAAAACTTCCGCCAAGTAATTGAGTAGCAAACATTTGCTGAGCTTGTAAAAGTGCAACGCCATGTGCTGCTGCATAAGCGCTGCCAAGCATTTGAACATAAGCTGCCATCACTCCGCCTGCTATAGTTGCCATTCCACCAATCATAATTGTAAGAAGTTCACTTTGTGTCATTCCTTTAATAAATGGTTTGATCATAAGCGGAGCCTCTGTCTGTCCTACAAAAATATTTGCTGTGCAGGATAGTGATTCAGCGCCGCTGGTTCCCATAACTTTTGCCATTACCCACGCCATCGCCTGAACAATCTTTTGCATAACTCCTATGTAGTATAGCACAGACATTAAACTTGCAAAGAAAATTATTGTAGGCAATACCTGGAAAGCAAAAAAGAATCCGAGGTTTCCTTCATTGCCGGGAGATAGTGCAAGATTGCCGAAGACAAATTTTGCTCCCTCGGTTGTAAAATTTAATATCAATACAAAGACGTAACTTACACCGTTAAAAAAATCTTTTGGCCAGCCGAGAATAAAAAATGAGGAGCGAAGTGAATCACCGCGTAAAATAAGAATTGCAAAAATAATTTGTAGTCCTAATCCGGAAAAAACCAAACGCCAATTAATTTTCTTTTTGTTGTTAGACAGGAGATATGCAATTCCAATTAACAATGCTAAACCAAAAACTCCGCGGATAAAGGATTCAAAAATCATTTATTTTACTCTTCGGTTGGGATATAATGACATTTACGGCAGCGAGCTTCATATAAATCTGAAGCGCCAACAATTACACGTTCTGATGAAGCGGTTTTCCTTTGTGTTCTGTCTGCCGGATTTCCGCAAACAACACAAATTGCCAGAGATTTAGTGATGTATTCGGCTACAGATAAAATTTGCGGTATTGGTTCAAAAGGGACTCCGCGATAATCCATATCCAATCCTGCAACAATAACCCGTTTCCCTTCATCAGCAAGTTTGTTGCAAACATCTATTAAACCATTTGAGAAAAATTGTGCTTCATCAATTCCAATTACCTGGGCATCTTCAACTAAATCCAAAATCTCTTTTACATCTTTGATTAAAATTGAGGGAAGAGATTGTTCGCTGTGAGACACAATAGAATTACTTGAATATCGTGTGTCAATATTTGGTTTAAAAATTACAACTTTTTGTTTTGCAATTTTTGCTCTTCGTAATCTTCGGATAAGCTCTTCGGTTTTTCCGCTGAACATACAACCGGTTATTACTTCAATCCAGCCTGTTTCTCTTGGCACTGCGTGTGGTGTTGGTTCCATAATTATTTCTTTAAATCCTCATCTCCAAATGCGTACGGTAGTAATTCTGATGTTTTAAAAACTTTATAATCACCATCTCCGTTTGTGCAGATAATGTCAATCTCACCGCAGTGATCAAAAATAATTTGTCTGCAAGCACCGCAGGGTGTTATGAAATCAGGTGAATCGCTGGTAATTGCAATTGCTTTAAATTTTCTTTCCCCTTCCGAAATAGCTTTGAA
>CAWEJJ010000005.1:0-490305 GCA_963809415.1 uncultured Ignavibacteriaceae bacterium
ACTTGTAAATGGATTAGTCTGTAAATATCCCCAATTGATTGCTACATTAAATACAGCTTTCAAAGTTCCGCCAAATATACCCTGTAACCTTTGGGTGCGCCTTTCATAAGATAAGCAAGAAACCCCTCGAGTTCCTTTACACCAATCTTACCCAGTTCCATTTGCGGTCCGAAATATTTAATCATATGGTTCAAAGCAAGCTCAACAGACTCTACATACGCTTTAGATTTTGTAATTACATAAGCTGCTATTATGTCATCTTTCAATTTTGCAAGCACTACTGAAATCGTATTAATTATTAATTCAGAAAATGCATCTCTTATCCACTGCCTTAATTCCGGTTTAATCCTATTTAATGCTTGTTGCATTTACACTCCATTTTTTAAATAAGTTTAAATAATTTTCGTTCACCTTTGCCTTATTTGTCTTACTTCTCATTCCAGCATCACTTCAATCGTTTCTATAGCATCAGCAATCTCATAAATCTTTTCATTAATTATTTTAATCTGCTGTTCAACCTCATAATTCGTCTTTTCATAAATCAACTTTTCAAGACTCCTTATGATGAAGGTAAGATTATAGGTCATTACAAGAATGTTGTCGGACATTTTTATCCTTTCAGTTTTGACGTACACTTTTAGCTATCGGAATAGTCATAGCTATTCCATTACCCTTGGTGTGATTTTTTCACTTCCTGGATTATATGTTGTGGTTTGATTTTAGTTTATGACTGATGTGATTTTTTCACTATCAATTGCCATAAACTAATTTTTTATTTGATTGGTTTGCGATTCTTTTTAATCAAATCGCTGGGTTTTATAGATACTTCTTGTTTAATATCAACAGCTTCACCCTTGACAAACGTTATTATTACTTTGCCAAATCCGGTATGAGGTATCAGTTGGGGATCAATTAATCCGCTACTCATATTTTCCTGTAAATTGTTTGAAGTATGGTTATTTATTTATGAAAGGGTCAATATTCATTAAATTTGCTTATTACGAATACTAATTATTGCTACAGTCAAATATAAGCATTATTAACAATAAATACAAGCGTGGTATTATTAATATTTTAAAATATCATTTTTTTATATGATCCCAACAGTTTAAGCCCTAAAATTATTTTGCTAAATTTTTTACTATTAATAGAAAAATAATTCATTAAAATTAGCGCAGTCGATTCTGTCTTAAGTAAAGTACCCTATTGCATTTCAGAATTTATTAATATCGCTTATCAGTAATTCGTATCGGATACTTTTAAAAAATTTTATCGCTTATTTTCTAATTAAAAATTAAAATATATGATATAATAAACAATTAGATTCTTTCCAGTTAACTCTTGATAATAATTCAATTTTAACAGTACTCGGAAATCTATAACTCTTCGCCCCCGCAAATTTTATTTATTTAATTAAAATATTTATCACATCATTTTTTTCGCGTCTATATACCAACCTTCCCTTAATTTTATGGTATTGTATTTTTGTTATTAAAACATAATTGAAATAAATTCTCTAACAAAGAACTTTAAGTTTTGTATAAATATATTTTTATTTACCTCTTAACAATCAATACTAATTTCCTTATTTTTAACCCAGTAGTTTTAGAATCAGCTATACGATGACAACCTCTCCCATTACTCCGCAGTGCTCTGATTTGGTGGGAAAGGCAATTTCATAAAATAATTCTTTAATTAGGAGTCTTAGTATTAATTACCTTGGTACTAAAACCTTGCTCAACGAAAATTCAATTGGCATTTTCTGCTCAACAGAAATTGATCTTGCATCCTACTATGATATGATTGACTTCATAAAGTTGCTTTATGAATTACCGTTAGTTTTTGCAAGTGGTTGGCAATCAAATATTGAAAAGCGTGTTCTCAGAGATCTTTCCAATTGTAGAATAATCTATTTCTTAGCTAAGGATATCGAACATTTTAAACCTTCCGATCTAATCCAAATAATGTTAAAGCAGAAGAATGTCTGTGTTGTCTCTAATTTATCTAACGTGAGTCGTGCAACGAAGGAATCGGTAAAAAAAAGAGACGAATACATTTTAACGATTTTGGATAAGATTTTAATTCTGAATATGAGTGAATCAGGTCATCTTGAGAATTTTGTTATTGATGCACTCCAACAAAAAAAAAAGTTTTTGTTCTCGATCATTTCTCAAATTCTAAATGGATTGAAAAATATCCTTCCTTAATTCTTATTTCAAAAAATAATCTAAATGATTTATTATGATTAATATTGAACTACTTCAATCAATCAAGAATAAATTTGACTTGAAGAAACTTTTTGTTGAAGAACTTAATTATTCTCCATCTGAAGGTTCTTTATCAAACACTCTTTCTGATAAATTCAAACAAGAAACAGAACTAATTGAAATTATTGCAAAGCAAGACGAATTTAAAATAATCTATTGCCAATTGAACAGGCTTTTTAAGGGCAGTGAAAGAACAATCGTAGAACAGATTTCCAGAATTCACCCGCATAACCTTGTAATTTTCTCAAATGGCAGTAATGAGTATCACTTCACAAACATCAAATCAATAAGTGAAGAAAAAAGAAGTATTGAATACAAAATAAAACCGTTTAGAAGGATTATAATCGGCCCTTATGAAAGATTAAGAACTGCTGTTGAAAGATTAAATTTCTTATTAGTTGATAGTTCAGATACAGCTTTACAGGTTCATAATAAATGTGATCTTGCATTTGATGTAGAAGCAGTCACAAGAGAATTTTACAAAGATTTTGTTTTATATTACAAAGAATTCAGAGACATTCTACAAAAGAAAAATAAACTTAAACAACCTGATGCCGATGATTTTACACAAACAATCTTCAATAGATTTTTCTTTCTTTACTTTATTCAAAAGAAAGGATATTTGGATAAAGACCCAAAGTTTCTTTTAAATAATCTATCCAAAACGGGTAAAAAGAATTTCTACACAGAGTTTGTCATCCCGCTATTTAAAAAACTATCAGTAATAATTTATAAAAATAAAGAGCTTGAAAATATACCATTCCTTAATGGTGGATTATTTGAATTCTCAGAATATGAGAGCAAGCTGACAATTCCAAATGATGTCTTTAAAACTGTTCTCGAAGAACTGTTTGAGAGATATAATTTTACTGTGCGGGAAGATACTGAATTTGAGAAAGAAGTTGCTATTGATCCAGAGATGATGGGTACAATCTTCGAGCAGTTGATCCTGGGATTGGAAAGTAAGAAGTTTGAAGATATTCCTGACCCACGTCGCTCAACAGGTTCTTTTTATACACCAAAGTTTATTGTTTCATTTATGGTCAAGCAATCAATTTTGAATGACTTATGTGCAAACTTTAACGGTGTTGAGAGGAGCATATTAAAAAAGTTTGTGTTCAATCAGTTTACTGACGGACTTAATGAAAAGATACTGCATGACATTAAAGAGAGGTTATTAAATCTTAAAATCGTTGATCCTGCAGTGGGCTCCGGTGCTTATCCGGTTGGTATATTACTAAAAGTTGTTGAATTAATCGAATTGATTGATTCAATTATTAATTCAAGGGAAGTTGAAAAGAAAAATTATAGATATAAACTCAAACGTCATATAATTGAGAACTGTATCTATGGTGTTGATATTCAACATCGTGCAGTTAATCTCGCAAACCTTCGTTTATGGCTTTCTCTTATTGTTGATTTAGAAGTAGAAAATATTAAAGATATTCCACCACTACCGAATCTCGATTACCATCTACTATGTGGTGATTCTCTTGTCTCCCAGATAGCAGGGATTAATTTTGATGTCGAAAGGAAAGCCAAAGTAGATCCTGAAAGGACAAAATATTCTTGATAAATTCCGTGAGCTGAAAACAGAATATTTAAGTTTATCTGAACTGGACAAAAAACAAAAGTATAGAAAACAAATAGAGGCTTGTAAGCTTGATTTATTAAAATGGTTTCTTAACCATTTGATCAAAAAGGAAGAAGATGCTATCGCAGCCATAGATTCCAAACTTAATTTGTTTGATGATGATGAAATTTCAAAACAGCAGTCAATAGATTTCAAAAAACCTCACAAAGAAAAAATTAAAGAAATTGAAACCATCTTAAAGCAGGCTTCAACTCTCTCTGCTCCATTTAACTGGGGATTGGATTTTTTGGATGTTATTACTTTAAGAGGAGGTTTTGATATTGTTATTGCTAATCCACCTTATGGAGTTAAAGTAACGGATGAAGTTAGAAATGAGTTTTGTGTTGAAAGCAAAGACTCTTACGGTGTTTTTACAGTACTTGGTTTAAGAATTCTCAGACCTGGCGGAACTCTTTGTTATATAATGAGCGATACCTGGCAAACAATAAAATCTCACAAAGAGTTGCGCGAAAATTTACTAAAAGAAACCGATGCTCAATATCTCATCTCGGTCCCTTCAGATGTTTTCCAGGCAACAGTTAACACCGGTGTTTATACATTTGTTAAAAGAAAACAACCTCGTAAAAGTTTTAGTGAAGATGCTGAAAACTGGATATTTGCTGCCGATTTTTCGCCACTAAAAATTAACCAGAATGGAAGAGTTGATTCTTCTAAACTCGAAGTAGCTTTTGAGTTATTAATTGAAGAAAAACCTGTTAATACAGAAGATGGTTATGCTATCATAAGTGATAGGGACATGGCAATTTATGCATACAAACAAAATTTAATTCCTCGTTTTTCAAATTTATCCTTCTTTATTGCAAGTCCAAATATATCCAAATTATTATTTGATAATGAACCGACTACTTCATTGGCTATTGAAGATCGAGAATATGAAGTTAGAATAAACAGTAAAACTCTTAAAATGGTTAAACTATCTGATTTTGGTAGTGCAAAAAAAGGATTAGCAACGGGTGATAACCATCATTATTTTTATAAGAAGGAAAGTGGCCATGGTAACTATTCAATATATGATCCATCAAAAGTTCTATCTAACGCTGAAATAAATAATTTAACTGCAAAAGAAAAACTTAAAGGTATAGATCCTGAAAAATACAATGGTAAATATTTAGTGCCACTTGATAAAGGGGAAGAATCTTTTGTTGAAGAAAGTTGGCTCCCTAATTACTACATTGAGAATAAATTTTTTATTGACTGGAGTAAGAAAACTGTTACAAAATTATATAAAACCGGTGGGATGAGAAATCCAACATATCAGTTTAAGGATGGTATTTCTTTTTCGTGGACAGGACAATATGCCCCTACATTTAGAATTAGTTCTGGTTGTGTTTTTGATCAGAGTGGAAGTTGCATATTTCAATCTAAGTTTAGCCTATTTACATTACTGGCTTTTCTGGCTTCAAAGGCTACAAAATATTTGGTAAAATCTGTTATAGATACATCCGTTAATTCAACTGCTTCTGTGATTGAGAAAATAATGATCTTGAACCATCAAAGGGATAAAGTACTTGAAGGTTTAGTAAATCAAATCGTAAGTCAACAAAAAAAGAATGAATACTATGATTATATTACAAATGAACAATTAGAACTTGATAACTATATTTATTCTTTATACAATTTTAATAAATCAGATATTCTTGAAATTGAAAATTGGTATTTCCGCCGTTATCCCAAATTAGCAAATGCAATTGAAGCAAAACTAAAAGAGAAGAATAAATGACATCATTCTCAGATATTATTGATAATAGAACACTGAATCTTAAAGATGAAATTAATGATAAACTTTCAGGTTCAGAAAAAATCAAATTTGCTGTTGGTTACCTCTACCTTTCAGGTTTCTATCAGATTGCTGATAAATTAGAACCACTTAAAGAAGCAAAACTTATCATTGGCTCTAATCTTAATAAAGAATTGGTAGAAGCTCTCGCAGAATCCCTGCCTGGTGATGAAGAAATAGATCGTGCTTATAAAAATAATTCACTTCAAAGACCTACCGATAAAACAAAAATTAAAGACAAAATTGCTTCAAGTATTATCAGCAATGTTCAGGCACTTCCGCATACAATACTCAGGCAGAAAGAAATTTCTAAACTTGCCCAGCTTGTAAAGAATAATAAAATAATAATTAAAGTGTATACTAAATATCCATTACACGCTAAAGCATATATTTTTAAATACAAAGATGATATTGCAAAAGCTGCTGCATCTGAAGGTATAGGGATTGTTGGATCTTCAAACTTAACTATGAGTGGTTTCTATCATAACACTGAATTGAACACTTATGTGAGAGGACAAAAAAACTTTGAAGAATTAAATATATGGTTTGATAAGCTTTGGGAAGAAGCAGTAGAATTTGATTCGACTTTAGGAAAACTTCTTGAAGAGTCTTGGGCATTGAAAACTGTAAACCCTTACGATATTTTCATATTAACACTATATCATCTTACAAAAGTAACTCTTGAAAAACAAACCTCGCAGATTTGGTTTTGGGAAAATCCTGATTATATGGCACGACTTACTGCACGTTTCAAGAATATGGATGATCTCTTTCCATTTCAGAAAGTTGCAATAATGCAAGCTTACGACTGGCTTAATAAATATAACGGTGTGTTTGTAAGTGATGTTGTAGGTCTTGGTAAAACATATATTGGTGCAGGATTATTGAAACAATTAAATCGTAGGATCTTAATAATCTCACCACCAGGATTAGTACAAATGTGGGAAGAATTTATTGAAAAATTTGAAATCGATGGTAAGGTATTATCAAGAGGAGTATTAACAAATGGAATTTATGATAAGAGTAGTCAATTATGGCAGTATAGGGAAAGAGAAATTGTTTTAATTGATGAGAGCCATCATTTTAGAAATGATGACACAATGATGTATAGAGAAGTTCAACCTTTTCTTGCTAGCAAAAAAGTAATTCTTATGACTGCCACTCCACAGAATACTTCGGTATGGAATATTTATAACCAGATTAAATTATTTCATCAGTCGGAAGAGAATATATTCCCAAACCGTTTTGAAGAACCGCATCTTAGAAATTTATTCAAAAAAGTTGAAAGGGATGAATATCGTTTACCTGATCTACTCAAGCATATTGTCATTCGAAGAACACGTAAACATATTAAACAATTCTATACTGATGGTGATTTTAATATCTCATTTCCAATAAGAGATTTAGAAACAGTCACTTACAGTATCAATCAAACATATAATCAACTTTATGATGAGATTCGTCAATCACTCAAGAGATTAAAGTACGCAAGATATAATCTTTGGGAATATGTAATTCCTAATAAAAAAGAAGTTGAACCATATAATCAATTGAAAAAGGTTGTTGGTACCCTAAAAGTTTTTCATAAGATTAATCTTTTTAAACGTCTTGAAAGTTCGATATATGCGTTTAGAAAAAGCATCGGAAATTTGCTTGATATTCATCGGAAATTCTTAACTATAATTGAAGAAAAACAGATTGTCCCAGCTGGTGAAGAAATTCAAGAAATGATCTATCGAAAAGAACTTTCTGACTTTTGGGATAAGATTGAAGAGATGACAGGTGATTATAAAATTTCTGACTTTGATATTGATAAATTAACAGAAAGCTTAAAACACGATATAAGTATTTTGGAAGCAATTCAGAATGACCTAAATAAAATTCCACAAAATGTTGATTCAAAATTTGATCGTTTACTTTCAGCTATTGAAGAATTAAAAAAATCTAAGAAGCAGGATAAAATATTAATATTTAGTGAGTATGCAGATACTGTTGATTATCTCGGATTACGTTTGGGGAAAATATATAAATTAGCTGATAAGGTTCATGGTGGAACAAAAAATAACTCCATTAAAATTAAAGCATTTTCACCTAAATCAAATGATTATGAAGGTAAGGAAATTATTAATCTCATGGTTGCTTCAGATGTTCTTAGTGAAGGTCACAATTTGCAAGATTGTTCAGCTTTAATAAACTACGATTTACACTGGAATCCAGTGCGATTAATTCAAAGAGCTGGTCGTGTGGATAGGATTGGTAGTGAAGCATCAACAATATATATAAAGAACTTTTTACCAGTTGCAGAAGTTGAAAAAGAAATTAATTTACAGCATACGTTAGCAGATCGTATTAGGGAAATACACGAGCACATAGGCGAAGATGAAAGAATTTTAACAGAAGATGAGCAATTAAATGAAGATGCAATGTATGCTATTTACCAAACAAGAGATATGGAAAAACTCGAACAAGCAGAATCGCAGGACTTTACTTCAGAAGAAGCAGAAATGATTGTTCAAAACTTAAACAAATCAAATCCTGAGTATATGGCTTTGATTAAAAAAATGCAGCTTGGTTTACGATCTGCTAAAAAAATCCAAAAGTATAGTGGCTCTTATGCGTTTTTCAGAGCAGGAGAACTTTCAAAATTATTTATTAGAAAAGCAGATGGTCAAATCCTCGATGATTTTGTTGAGGTTTTAAATGAAATTAGATGTCCGTCAAACGAAAAAGAATTACAAATAACAGATGAGGTAATTGAGAAATATTACGATGATATAATTTTTCTTAAAGAGAGGTTTGAATCTTCCGCATCGGATGAAGAGTTATCTATGAAAATTGAGCCTGAAGTTAGAAAGACTCAGAAGAGGCTTCAAGAAATTTCTAGAAGTAAGTTTGATAACACAGATTTTGTAGATAACGCATCTAAGATTGATAAAGCACTAAATTCTTATTTCCCAATTCATCTTATTGGTGAATTAAAACTTCTTAACCGTGAAAAAAATAATGATATTTTTTATGAAGGATTAGTAAATCTTTACAATAAGGAAAGATTGTCAGATTTATACACTGAGAGCAGTGAAGAAAAACAGAAACCTACAATTGAATTTATTTGTGGTGAGATAATTCAATAATATTTATAGATTCATTTCCTTGGCTGCCATCGAACCATTTCGTGGCAGTTCATAATAATTATTAAAACAATATGATAAAACAACCTCATCCAACAGACTCAACAAAGTCCTTTTACAATTCTTGCTTTGATACTTTGGTACAATTTCAAAATGATGACTAAAAAGAAATTTATTGTCATTCAACTGGTAGAGAGTCTTACGGGAAAACAAGCAAACGTAACCCAATTCTTATAAATACTTTTTAATTGATCATTGAAAATTGTGCATTGTGCATTAACGTCGGGCTGTGTGTTGAATCAACACTATTCAGCAAGTATAAAACTTTGCGATTTATTATTTGTGTTCTCTATAATTCTTAATTGTTAACTCTTAATTTTTAATTGCTATCCGCTTTTGCCATTAGCTTAATTCACTCATCCGCTACATTTCGTTACTTGATAGCAGGATTAAATTTTATTTTTACTGCTATTGCCTTCAATTGTTCATTGTAAATTTTTAATTGTTAATTTCCCTGCTATCACTCCACTTCATTTCACTCCTTCGATACATTCAGCTAAACGCACAGTTTGCTGTTTAATAAGCTACGTTGAAAAAAGCTTGTGTGTTTTTTGCATTTAGCTACAAGCTTTCTGCAACTCCGCTAAATAAACTAATCCCGCAAACTTAAAAGCTAACATTGTCATTCCTTATTGCCTTCATTGAACATTGAACATTGAGCACTCAACATTTAAAAGGTCACATACTTGCTTCATAATCCCGATGTCCGGTATTCAGCCCTATTCAACCAACTACCTCTTGAACTTACAACCTGAACTTAAACTCAAAGAACATATTTTGCGATTTAACGATTACATTTTTTATATAGGTTCACCCTGACATTGACAGCCAGTGTTACATAAGAAACATTATTGTACAGACTAATCTTTCTAACCTTCCCTTTTCTTTCTATCGACCGTCCAATAATGTTGGCTTATGTAAACTCGGCACTAAGCATAATCAGTTCATCATTACATTTGTTCTATTCTCCCATTTTAGAAAGGGGAGAAAACAAGAGGGGTTATCATTCAGGTCTTTCGCTCAGGGTGGCGCCCGCCCACCGCACACCCATTCGCTTAATTTGTCGTTTTTTCTAATCTGTATTTTGTATATTATAAGTAGTTCAGATTAATAACACGAAAGGATTTAGTCAATGGGCGACAAAGGCGGCAAAAAGGATAAGAACAAAGATCAGAAACAGAAGCAAACTAAAGAAGATCAAAAAACAAAAGAGCAGTTAGCAAAGCAACCGAAAAAGAAACAGTGACCTTTAGCCATATTTCAATACTCTAATATTTGAGTCGCATTAGCAGCTTGTGTAGTGTTTTATCTCTTCATTGAACATTAAAATTTAATATTAAACATTCAGCAAAAAGTCATTTTCACTAAGATTATATCTCTTCATAAAATACTCTTTCGTAAACTTCACTCCCATCTCAGTTAAGCATTTTATCTCTCTCAGCACTTTCTTCAATAACTCTGTCTTTCAAGGTTAAACGTATCTTTGGTCTTTGCAATTTTTCCGTAATTCAACTTCGCAGTAATAATCAATAATTTTATTCAAAGAAGATTCAACAAGTTTCTTGTCACTCGTCTCCTAAAAACTGAAAGCATCTCTTTATGTATTTCAGCTTGCTTTATAAGAACCAGTCTTTTCAACCTCAGTTGTAAGCGTCACAGTTAAAACCGCTTTGCTTATTTCTTTGTTGTGATAACTTACTAAGTTTTCATACAACTGCCCTATATCAAATTGTGGACTCTCTTTAATCTCAATCCCCAATGCTTCATCAAATATTGTAATGTTATCAACTACCATTTGTTTTAGCTGTTCTAAAAATTCAGTCTTCTGAATTTCAGTAAAAGTATTTGGATAACGCCCAATCAGATAAGGCATTCCATATCTTTCCATCATCAACTGCCAGTATTCAATTCCACCCTTTTTTAATTGCACAGGCCAGTAACATCGGCTCAATATCTTTTCACCATAAGGATTTGTAAATGTATGGTTTATGTTGTGTAAGCACAAACTTATAAGGAGGAAGCTTTTCACCTTCTTCAAATACATAAAAACCGTACTTGTATTTTCTTAATCTCAGTTCATTATTCTTATCAAAGATAAACCACTCCTGCGGTTTACCTAATATCTTATCGGTACAAGCAATCCTATCATTTTTCTGCCAGTCAATCTCAATAACAGAATACCCAAAGAATATTGCATCCATTATATCAGATATTATTTCATTCATATGCAAATTCTTAAATATATCTTCAATTCTCACTAACCACTTTGCTCATCTGCACTTTGCTCAGCTCACAACTCCCAATCCATCTGCATCACCTGCATTTTTCTTTGCTGTATTGTCGCCATCAAATGCGGATCAAGTAACAAATCCCTGATAAATCTCGAAAATCATAATTCATTCTCAATCAATATCTTGATCAGGATCAGGTAAGAAATGGATAAAACTTGATTCAGTTCAAACCTATCCCTTGTAGCTATTTCAGTTGTCAATGTACTCATTCCTTTATTCCTTATTATCTATTTAATTATCCCCTCTAGATGCAGTATGTCTTTCCCTTTTATTAAGCATTAAACATTTAACATTGAGCATTGAGCATTTATCATTTCACTTTTCTAAACCGCCAGTATTTCGTTCTAATTCTTCCCCGCTCGTAAATGCACCATCTCTTTCATAATCAGCATTCCCTTTTAACTTTCATTGCATTCAAAAACTGTGAAACAGAATCCACAACATCATCAAATTCACCATTTGGAAATTCTTCACATCTCATCTAAAAATTCTTTTAACCAATGCGCTTCTTTTGGCAGATAAACTTTCCCCGCTTCAATCAAAGGAGTAACACTATGCACTCTCGCTATTTTATCATTCTCAACTTTAATTGGTTTAATCGGTAATGCATGTATTTCGTTGTAACTCCTGAATCAAACTTTGTCCGCTCGCTTTATCTTCAATCAATATCTCATTTACACTGAATGTAGTTTCGCAAGCTCAACTACTTTTCTTTTTAACTCCGGGAACTCAACTCGTCCACGCCATACATCAATTAAATAAAATCCATTCTCTACAATAAACCCAGGTAGTGCAAACACTATAATCATTCTCTTGATTTTTCTTAAAAGCAGTATCCCAGCTTTGAACTTTCTTAAATACTCTTTGTTTGTAAATATCATCTTCATTTTCATAATACTTCCACCAGTTGTTTTTAATTATTCCACTGTGTTTCTTTCTCAACAAACTTTCCATAAATCTCTTGGTCCCTAAGTGCAGGAGAAATCTGTTTCACCAAGTTCATCAATATCATTCGGATCAAGCAAAGGATTATCATAAGAACTGTAATTAAAACTCTTCCATTCACTTTTTAATCCCCTCTTGAGAGGGGTGCAGGGGTCTGTTCCTCTGCTCAAACAATTCATAGAACAAATGCTTCTCATTTGTTCGTTTTACACTCTTCCCTTTTGGCGTTCCGCCAATAAGTACATTAGCTTTATAATCAAGTATCATAGGCAGAATGCTTTCATTCCAAAGACTTCTATTCTTTAGAACAATACCAGCTTCATTAACTACAATAAGAGCATAACCAAATCCCTCAATGTTTTCCGGGATTGTCAGCACTTCTAAAATCACAAACAGATTTCCCTATTCTCAATTCATTCCTGTTACCTCGATACTTCCAATAAGTTTTTAGGCAGTCCTTTAAGCACAGGTACAAAATATCTCTCAACATATCTTTCAATGTTTCCGTAAATAGTATCCACCCATAGAATAGGAGAAACATCATTAAGCATTTGTTCAATAACATAATTCGCAAAACCTCTTGTTAAACCAAAACGCCTTCCCTTAGCAATAACCTTAAATCTTGCTGTCACTATCAAAAATCTCTCTTCTGTTTATCGTGATAAGAAATATCTAATGCTATTTGTTTTCTTCATTATCTACTTACTATTCTTTTTCACTTTCTACGTCTATCTTCAATCGTCTTTCTGATTGATCACAATTTCATACTCCCCATTCTCATCTAACTTATCAGCTTGCCCCAGATAATTTTTACCAAGCCAGATAAGCATACACACATTTCCGCGCAATGCTACATCAATCTGTTTTCTTTTTAATCTCTGTTTGAGATTAGCTTTCCCTTTTGTAAGAAAATTCTCAAATTTTCTTTTCAGAGTATGAGTCATCATATGCCAAAGCTTCAGCTATTTCTTTATTGGTTAGTCCGTAAGACGCAAGTTTTTCAACTTGCTTTTCGATAGGTATTTCTTTTTTAACCCTCATTTTTTACTCCCACTTAATTTTATAAGGCTAATTATTGGTCTATTTACGCACAATTAATAATTAAGGTAATTATACAAATATACCTTACTTAATTTGATTTAATCAATTATACTTGACTTAATTTATAAGGTATTATATTAATATTTACTTAATATTATTTAGGTTTAATTAATAACTGGGAGTTTAATTAGATGAAATTTGAAATATTCAAAACCGGTACTCACACCTCTGATAAGGGTATTACTAAAGATTATTCTCTTGATGATCTCAACTTCATAGCTCAATCTTATAATCCAGCAGGAAGATGAAGCACCAATTGTCGTAGGTCATCCTGTAGATAATTCCCCTGCTTATGGCTGGGTTTCTTCTCTTGAAGTCACAGAAGATGGTAAGCTTGTTGCTGATGCACCGGATGAAAAACTTCATCCTGATTTTCTTTCTGCAGTTCAGGAAGGTAGATATAAAAAACGAAGCATTTCATTAACACCCGAAGGTAAACTAAGACATATAGGTTTTCTTGGCGGTGCTGCTCCTGCTGTTAAAGGTTTAGCAGATATTCAATTCTCACAACCTTCATCACAGTAATTGAATTTGATTTGGATAATCAATACTGTCACTCTGAACGAAGTCGAAGATGAACAATCCAACAATTAACAATTGATCAATCGTCAATAAAAACTCGAATCTTGCAATATCACAGATCAGTTAAACAGCATTAATGAAACAATTAAACAATTAAACAATAACTTCACTGAAACCCAGAACAACGAACTAACAACTAAATTCAATTTGCTATCAATACTGAAATCAATTCCCTTAAATCCAAAATCAATAAATCAGAGTTTGAGAGCCTGCTAGAAAACAAACTGGGGGTAGGCTCTCTTACTCCGGCTATTAAAGATAAACTTCTTGCAGTTTCTAATTTCGCTGAAGCTCAAAACTTTAGTGCAGACTTTTCTCAGGATAAAGTTTAACAAAGACTTAAATATTTTACTTACTGATTTAGTCAATTCATTTCCTAAAGATAATCTATTATGAAAACTTTGCTGAAAAACCTGAATTTGAAACTAGATAAACTCAACAGATGAATTTGCAAATTATTCAGTTGACCAGGAAGCAAAAGCATTGCACAATAAAGCTCTTGCATTATCCAAAAAAGAAAATATCACTTATTTAAATGCAGTCAAAAAATTATCTATTAACAAATAAATAACTGGGAGTTATAAATGGGTACATTACAAAAAAAACGAGTCGTAGATCCTGTTCTAACTAACATTGCACGCGGATTCAAAAATGCTTCACACGTTGCAACAAATCTTTTCCCTATTGTTAACGTAAATAAAGAAGGTGGAAAGATTCCACAATTCACTAAGGAAGCTTTCAAGATTTACAATACTGAAAGAGCAATCAGGGCTAAATCAAATCGTATCAATCCTGAAAACAGAGAGGAAATTGATTTTGTTCTAACTGAACACGATCTTGAATATCCAATCGATTACAGAGAACAGGAAGAAGATATACTTCCCTTGCGTCTTCACGCTACTAATGTTGTAACTGATGGTATATCTCTTCGCTTAGAAAAACTTGCTGCTGATATTGCTCAGAATCTTTCAACTTATCCAACAGGTAATAAAGTCACTCTTGCTGCAGGTGATAAATTTACAAACACTTCTTCTAATCCATTTACTGTTTTTGATACAGCTAAAGAAGCAGTAAGAGCAAAGATTGCACAACGTCCTAATGTTTGTGTTATCGGTGCATCAGCTTACAATGCACTTAAAAATCATCCTGCAATTTTAGATAGAATCAAATACACTCAAACAGCAGTAATGACACCTGCACTTCTTAAAAGTCTGTTGGATTTTGATGAACTTTATATCGGTGATTCAGTCTATGCAACTGATGCAGGTGTATTCACAGATATTTGGTCTGATAATGTAGTTATCGCTTATGTACCAAAAGCTAATGCAGATGCTCCACGTTCTTATTACGAACCTGCATTCGCATACACACTAAGAAAGAAAAACAATCCTGTAGTTGATTCATACACCGAAGGTGGAAAAGTTGAAATTATCCGTAACACAGATATTTTCATTCCTAAAGTAGTCGGTGCAGATGCAGGTTATTTAATCAACGATACAAACGCATAATCAATTCCTATCCCCTCTCCTTTAGAAAGGAAGAGGGTTAGGGTGAGGTAGAAATGAAACAATACACAATCAAAAACACAGACATAATGCACAACGGAAAAATCTTTCCCGAAGGCAGTACAATTGATCTTGAAGATAAAGATGCTGAAAGTCTTTCAGATTATCTCGTCATCCTGAGCGAAGTCGAAGGTCATCCCTTGCATCCTTTTCCGATGTCACCCAGAGCGTAGTCGAAGGGTCAACTAATAACAAAAAACTAAATACAAAGAACAAAACAAGGAGTAAATAATGTTAACCGAACAGCCAATCTTAATCACTTCAATTAAATGCGCAGCAATTAATGGCATTACAAAAAATCATTTCGTCACATTCGATGGTAATCTTGGATTAGAAGGTGAAAAATCTCTTGGGGTCTGTAATGCAGATACAGACGTAAATGAAATGATGCCGGTAGCTGCAAAAGGAATTGCACTTGTAATAACAGGCGGAATAATAAACTATGGCAATCCGGTTCAATCTTTTGATGATGGAGTTGCAGTATTACAATCTGCGGTCCCCTGGAAGGTTATGCAATGGATAGTGCAGCAAGCGCAGGACAGATAATCCGAATACTTTTAGCATAGGTATCAGAATGAAATCAATAAAATTCTTCCTCCAATTGTTAATTGTTAATTGTACATTGTTAATTGGCACCGCCAACGCCCAATGGTGGGTCGATGGCGGCAATCTAATCTGGCCTTACGGCGATGTAAAGGTTCTTAATAATTTTGACGTTGGGGGGACTATTTCGCTAAATGGTCCTCTTAGAATTTATAACGATATTTTTATTGATTCCCTTCGACTTGCAAGATACAGTCTTGTAGAGGATGGTGAACTTAGTGAAAACGGTTTTACTTTAAATATTCCAGCCTCTTTTGACAATTCTGCTAACACTGTTTACAAATTTGATATGACAGGTCTTTATTTAATTAGTAATTCTTCTGCTTTCTTTGCTGCTACTAAATTCAGTTCAACTTTGGGCTCTATATCTGGTAATTACATAACATTTAATTATTCATCTCGCCCAAGCATTCGTTTTAATTACCAGGGTAATACATATAGTGTTGGCATTTATACAGGTTCAGGTTCTCCGGAAGGCTCGATAGCTGCACTCACAGGTTCTTTATATCTAAGATCTGATGGAGGTGCAGGAACTTCTTTCTATATTAAAGAATCAGGCTCAGGCACTACAGGCTGGGTTGCTAAATAAATTTTCTTATGGATAATAAAATGAAATCAATAAAATTCTTTCTCCAATTGTTAATTGTTAATTGTACATTGTTAATTGGCACTGCAAGTGCCCAGTGGTGGGTTGATGGCGGCAATCTAATTTGGCCTTATGGTGATGTTACAATCAAGAATGATTTGAATGTTAATGGAGATTTTTTCCATAGTAATGATTACGTCCTCTCTGGTCTTGTATATTTAAATACTAATGGAAGTTATGTTGAAACTTCTTTCTTTTATAATGATTTAAATCTTGGAATTGATTCAGTTAAAATAGAGGGCAGCAATGGCACTGACTTTCGTATAGTATGTTATTTGAATAATTGTCCGGCTAATTTTACTTCTTTACATACCTACGAGAGGTTTGTAGGCAGATATATGAATGATGCAAGCTCTTGGCGGAATGGTTTGTTTTATCTCAATTTTGTAGTCAATAAATACAAAAATGCTTTAGTTATTTATGGCTATGATATTACTTATCCTGGAAGCAGATTATTCCCTCCCACTTTTCAAACTCTTGATCTTTCGTTTGATGCTCATTTTAGAGCAACTAAAAATATCAAAGACTATACTTTTGAACAATAAAAACGTGGGGCATTACTTTTCGCTTCACCTAATCCGCAGTAATATACTTTATTAGTTTCCACCCTGCCTATCATCAGGCAGGGTCGTAAATATTTCTTACTGCTTTTAGGCGTTTGCTTCAGGCCGGGCTTTCGTGCTTCGCATAAAGCTTGCCTATCGCATCTTTCCCCTTCGGTCTTCAATCCCTAACGCTAAGAACAAAAAAACCCCGCTACCGAAGCAACGGGGTGTGATTTAACAAAAGGTCTGGGGGGAAAACCTTCTGAAAACATCGCTACTATAATAATTCAAATCACATATAAAACAAATAAAAAAATAAACCTGTTCCGCTCTTTACGTGCTCGCAGTTATAATTTTTATTTTGGCTTGCTTCGCACTTGATGTCGCTACACAGGCTAATTTTTTTGCAGGAATGCGGTTCTTTGCTCCTTCTTTCAATCGTTCGGCTCGATGCCTCGCACGTCACTCATTCTTTCAGTCGCAAACAACCTAATCTTAAACTCTATCTTTAAAAGTTTTTCCATTATCATTATGTTTACACTATGAACAAGAATGATCAAATTTATATTTCGATGTGTAAGGATTCATCAGTCGTACAAAAAAACTGGAAACCTGCTAATGGTGATTATTATTTCTCTGAAACTGATAAACAAGTACATATTGTCACAAGTAAAACAGATAGGAAAAATAAAATATGGTTACCAAATGAATATCAGTTATCCAAGCTGGGCGTAAAATATGGAATTCTAAACTGGATTAAGTTCGATCAACTTTGCGCTGCTTTCTGGGATTACTTTGTTAAACAAAATGGTGATCACCCAACAAAAAAAATGTGTGGAATCGCAGCTATAATGCGATTAGAAGAGAATAAATATTGGATCGATAATAAATGGAGTAAATAATGATAAAAAATACCTGTTCCACTCATTGCAAAATTTGCACTTTTTGATATTCGTTCCACAGGCATTTTTTTACTTTAGTTGTGTGATAAACACTCTTCAAATAGTTTTGCCCCTTTTCACAATATAAATTTTCTGTCTTAACTCTATCCTTTTCATTTAACTACCATTCTCATTCTTACTTAACACGGGCAAGTCAAAAAGATAATACCACCGCTTCGCTCTCGGCATTACTTTTCAACTTGCCTTCACTCAGTAAATCGTTTTGTGCAGTAGCTACGGGGCAAAACTGTTTTTTGCGGGGTAGTGTGCCCTGTTAGGTTTTCATTAAACTAAAGGAGATACGATGACATATTCAAACAACGATTTACAACTGCTCTTTAATGAGTTTGTAAAATCTGAAATTATTCCACAGCATAAATGTAAACAGCATTTACGCACGATTGAGGAAACTCATTCTGTAAATTCACTTACATAATATTGTAATAGCTCGTAAGTGTAAGTGTAAAATATGCGGTGAAGTTTTTGAATATTATGATCCGAATGGATTGGATTAATAATTTTTAATATTTTAAGTTTGTAGTTAATAATGATAACAGATCAATTAAATAATTTATTCATCAATTTATATTATCCAGTTTGGACAGGTACTCCCAAAAACTCCCTACTTTACTCCCTACCTACTCCCTACTCAATCAGCGGGAATAATTTTGGTTTAAAACTAAAAAAAGCCTCAAAACATTTAGTTTTGAAGCTTTCTTCGTGGGCCCAGATGGACTTGAACCACCGACCCTCTGATTATGAGTCAGATGCTCTAACCAACTGAGCTATGAGCCCAAATTTTTAACGCTCAAAAATAGTATTTAATCACTGTTAAATCAAGAATTTATTTATGCCGGTAATCCTAAATTTTTTCATTCTATTTATTGTAATTGCGGCTTAACCTTCATAGTGATTATTAACATTTATAAATAAATCAATCTTCCGTGATAACAATTCCTTAAATATTTTAGTCCATTCTTCAATAAATCGGATTCACAAAATTCCGAATAGATAATCCCTTTCCGGAAATAATATTTCCAACTGCACTGCCAATTCTAATTTCACCTATTCACTCAACTGAAGTTGAATCTATTAATTCATCCATTTTATAAGTGCGAAGAATTTTCGCAGCACCTAAGGAATCATAACTTTTCCAAACTCCTTCACGTTTGCCCTCAAGCAA
Source organism: uncultured Ignavibacteriaceae bacterium (assembly GCA_963809415.1). Taxonomy (GTDB): domain Bacteria; phylum Bacteroidota; class Ignavibacteria; order Ignavibacteriales; family Ignavibacteriaceae; genus IGN3. Next base: position 19,289 of record CAWEJJ010000005.1, read on the forward strand.
AATTCCTTCTTCAGCTATTTTCCCATTTGGATAATACCATATCCATTTGCCAGCAGGTTTGTCATCCAAAAATTTACCAACTGTTTCCAGAGCCCCATTTGAGTAATAATATTTCCACTCTCCAATATTTTTGTTATTAGAAAGCTTGCCTAAAATCTGAATATTCATATTTGGATAATAAACAATAAAATCACCTTCCCTTATTCCATTAACAACATCATATTCAATTATCTGATCAAGTATTTTTGATTTATTTCTTCCTGTATAAGGTACTGTTGACGTTGAATCTGCATAATAAAGACTATCCCGAAAAACTAAAGGTTTTGATAATTCATTTTTAGCCTCTTTTTTTTCACAGCCAAAAATTATTAATGATGTGATAAGTAGAGCTAATACTTTTTTCAATTTGTCTCCGAAAGGATTTTAGAAAGAAAATAATTATTTGTTAGGAAAGTTTAATAATTCAGAATAAATTTTTAGAAGTTTCGTTTTAGTATCGGCGAGGTCCTGAGAAATTACTTTAACATCTCCAATAACAGGCATAAAATTGGAATCACCATTCCATCTTGGTACAATATGAAAATGAACATGATCTTCTACTCCTGCACCGGCAACTCTGCCTATATTTGCGCCAATATTAAATCCGTGTGGATTGAGAACTTTAAGCAAAGCTTTTTGCGCAAGCTGAAGTTTTTCCATTACTTCAGAATATTCACCTTTACTAAGACTTAAAAAATCATTTGTATGCCGTAATGGAACAATCATTAAATGCCCATTATTGTATGGATAAAGGTTTAACACTGTAAAAGTGTAAGTCCCTTTATCAATAAGAAGATTATTAGTATCAGTTGGATCAAGATTTACCATTTGGCAGAAAATACATTTTGCAGGATCAGAATCAGATTTAAATGATTCAATATATTTGGATCGCCATGGAGACCAAATTTTTTCCATATTATTTCCGAATAAAAAAAGGCGGAGCTAAACTCCGCCTAAAATTTTATTTTTCCTCTTCGCGTGATTTATTAAACTCATCAATAACTTTTTGCTCAACTTCTTTTGGAACTTCTTCATAGTATGAGAATTTGCGCTTGTGAGCACCTCTGCCCTGAGTTAAACTTCTTAATTGTGAAGAATATTTATACAGTTCTGAAAGCGGAACATTTGCTTTTATAATCTGAAAATGTCCATCCGAATCCATTCCAAGAATTTTACCACGTCTGCTTGAAATATCACCCATTACATCACCCATATATTCATCAGGAACAATTACTTCAACTTCATAAATTGGTTCTAACAAACATGGTCTACATTCCAAAAATCCTTTTTTAAAGCATTGCGCTGCGGCAATTTTAAATGACATTTCATCAGAATCAACATCGTGGTAAGAACCAAAGTGTAAAGTTACTCTAACATCAACAACTTGATTACCTGATAAAACACCCTTGCCCATTGTTTCAACAATCCCTTTTTCTACAGCAGGAATAAATCTACCCGGGACAACACCACCAACAATAGCATTAACAAATTCAAAACCACTTCCCCTTGGTAATGGTTCCATTTTAAAATGAACGTGTCCGTATTGTCCTCTTCCACCCGATTGTTTTTTATGTTTATATTCAACATCATCAACCCTGCCTTTAATAGTTTCACGGTAAGGAATTTTAGGCTCAACAAGATCGACATCAACTTTATATCTCTCTTTTAATCTTTTAGCAGCTAAAGATAATTGTAATTCTCCTTGTCCTGAAATAATTGTTTGTGAAATTTCCGGATCAAAGGCAACAAAAAATGAAGGATCTTCTTCGTGCAAAGTATGTAATCCAGAAGCAATTTTATCTTCATCACCTTTAGCTTTTGGAATAATTGCACTTCTGATTACTGATTCAGGAAAGACAATAGGGTTAATGATAACAGAAAGATTTTTTGAAGCAAGTGTATTATTTGTATGTGTATCTTTAAGCTTAACAACAGCACCAAGATCACCAGCCTTAATTTGTTGAACATCCTTTCTGGTTCTGCCATTCAAGGTTGATAATTGGCTTAATCTTTCAATCTTATTATTTGATTCATTGAGCAAATCTAGTCCCGCCTTAACAGTACCTGAATAAACTTTAAATAATGAAAGTTCGCCAACGTGTTGTTCTGCAACTGTTTTAAATACAAAAATAACAGGTTCTCCTGAAGGATCAGTTTTTACTTTAACCTTTTCATTTTTCCCGGCTAGATTGGCTTCCTCTCCACCTCTATCAACAGGTGAAGGGAAATAATTAGATGCAAAATCTAAAAAGTTATTAATTCCAATAGCTCTTACCGAGGATGTAGCAAAAACAGGAGTGAAACTTCTATTAATTATTGCAAGCTTTAATCCGGTCTGTAAATCAGAATCAGATAAAGCTCCCTCTTCAAAATATTTATTCATCAACTCTTCGTTAGTCTCTGCAACTTTTTCAATAAGTTGTGTACGATATTCTTCTGCTCTTGCTTTTTGTTCGGCAGGAATTTCAGATTCAGTTATTTTCTTCGAACCTGCTTCACTATACTTATAGGCTTTCATTTTTAATACATCAATAACTGTATCAAAAACAACACCTTCTGTAAGAGGATATGTAATAACAATTGCCCCGTTAGTTAATCTATCTTTAGCTTTTCCAAGAGTTTCGTTAAATGCGGAGTGTTCATTATCAACTTTATTTATAATAATCGCTGATGGAAGTGCAAATTCATTTACAAACCTTCCACTCATTTCAGATCCAACTTCAACACCCTCGGCAGCTTTAAGAACCATAACGGCTGTATCAGAAACTTTCATTGCAGATTTAACATCGCCAATAAAATCAGAATAACCCGGTGTGTCTAAAATATTTATTTTTACTCCATTCCATTCAACGTGCATTAATGATGTTGAAATGGATATCTGCTTTTCTATTTCATTAGAAGTATAATCAGAAACTGTGTTCCCTTCTAAAATATTTCCTATTCTATTTATTTCACCAGCAGTATATAAAATAATTTCGGAAAGTGAGGTTTTACCACTACCACCATGACCAATTAAAGCAATATTACGAATTGATTCGGGACCGTACTCTTTCAAGTGAATTCCTCCTAAAAAATTTAAAGGTGAGATTTAAATCGATTATTTATTCTTGAAGTTTCTCCAAAATGTTTCAACCCCTTTACCTAAAGCGTGTAAATTTTGTACTAATGGCATTACTGCAACTTCTATTCCGCTACGGATTTTACTTTCCATATTTAATACTTTATCAGCACGCTCTCTAAAATCACTAATGATCGACTTTGAAATTTGAAGTTGAGATTTAGTTTCATTTGTGATTTGATTAAGTTTTTCTGAGAGTTCAAGAGTTGATTGTATAAGCGGTTTAATTTCGGAAGTTAATTCTTTAATGTTCGTATTAATCGACTGCACTGATTTTACTATCTGATTAAGATAGTAAATCAGTGCAATACAAAGAGCTGAGGCAGAAGCTATCAGAATGATGGTTAGAATTTCTGTTATTTCCATTTTATAATACTATGAATTCTTTGCTTCTTTGTAAGCGTCTATTCCCGCTTTTACAGATGACTTTAATCTGTCAGCCTCTAATTCAATTTTTTCTTTACTGATATGCAGTGCATCTGAAGTTTTAGCTTTGGCATCCTTAAAAACTTTTTCAGCATCCTTAAGTATATCATCAGATTTTACTTTTGCATCCTGAATAATTCTTTCAGATTTCTTCTTGCCTTCGTTAATTAATTCTCTTGCTTTATCTTTTGCTTCCGAAATATATTTTTCAGCTTCATCAAAATATTCATCAGACTTTTGTTTAATGTCTGCTCTTAGTTCTTTACCAGTTTTAGGGGCAGTCAATAAAGCTACTACGGCACCTACAGTACCACCAGCCAAGAATCCAATTAAAAAACCTCTTGCAAGATTATTATCTCTGGACATTTCAAACTCCTTTCATTTGATAATTAACTGCCAAAATATATCAATAGAGCTATGTAAAATCAAGGAATTGAGTGACTTAGAATACAAAAGAGGAAGGATTTCATAAACATTTTTAATTTACAAAATCCTTCATATTTGATTTTTACATATTACCAATGATAGCAGATGCAAATTCAGAAGTTTTAACTTCCTTAGCACCTTTCATAAGTCGGGCAAAATCATAAGTAACAACTTTTGATTTTATTGTTTTTTTCATAGAAACCTCTACCAATTTAGCTGCTTTTTTCCAGCCAAGATATTCTAACATCATTACACCGGATAAAATTAGAGAACCCGGATTAACTTTATCCAAACCAGCATATTTGGGAGCCGTTCCGTGGGTGGCTTCAAAAAATGCAATATCATTGCTCATATTTGCTCCGGGAGCAATTCCTAATCCACCAACTTGTGCAGCAGCAGCATCGGATAAGAAATCACCGTTAAGATTTGGAGTAGCAAGTACGCTATATTCAGATGGTCTTAATAATAATTGTTGGAAAATGCTATCAGCAATTCTATCTTTTAATAATACCTTGCCTTCAGGCATTTTACCGTTAAACTTACTCCATAATTCATCTTCAGTAACAATTTGATTTCTAAATTCCTTAATTGCAATCTGGTAACCCCATTCCTTAAATGCACCCTCTGTAAATTTCATAATGTTTCCTTTGTGAACCAAAGTAACACTTTCGCGTTTGTTATCAATTGCAAATTGAATGGCTTTTCTAACTAGTCGTTTTGAACCAAATTCACTAATCGGTTTAATACCAATTCCAGAATCTTTAACTATCTTTTTACCAGAAAGTTTTTCAATATATTTTCTTAACATTTCGCTTTCTTTTAGCCCTGATTTAAACTCAATTCCTGCGTAAACATCTTCTGTATTTTCCCTGAATATTACTATGTCTAAATCCTGCGGACGTTTCATTGGACTTGGAACACCAGGATAATATTTTACAGGTCTAACGCATGCGTAAAGATCTAAAAGTTGACGCAATGCCACATTCAGACTCCTAATTCCACCACCGATTGGAGTAGTAAGAGGACCTTTAATTGCAACAGTAAATTCTCTTACTGCTTCAACAGTTTCTTCGGGTAGCCAGGTATTTTTCCCATAAAGTTTTACAGCTTTTTCACCAGCATAGATTTCCATCCAGGCAATTTTTTTCTTTCCGGAATATGCTTTTTCAACTGCAGCATCTAAAACTCTTTTAGAAGCATTCCAGATATCCGGACCGGTTCCATCACCTTCAATAAATGCTATTATAGGATTATCCGGTACATTAAGTTTTCCATCTTTAACGGCAATCTTTTCACCATTTTGGGGAATAACAATTTTTTTAAATTTTTTCATTCTTTCTCCTTTTTATCATTATTTAGATCAATTAAAATATTTCCAAATCTTTTTTGATAAAACAATATACTTATCGCTCCAATCAAAACAGCAAACCATAAGGTTACTGCTCTCACTATGAATGTTGAAGCAAATGCATTACTCTTTGAAAAACCTTTTTCAACTAACATAAAGGTTAAAGAACCTTCTGTAACGCCAATTCCACCGGGAAACATTGATAAGGCACCAACAATTGTCGAAAAACTATAACTAAAAAATGCCCACAAAAAATTAATTTGCACATTAAAATTAGTTAGAATGAAATAATAACCCAAACATTCAAATCCCCATGATATTATGCTTAGTAATGTCATTGTTATTAAGGGGACAAAACTTAATAATTTAAATGACGACTCGTAAGCATTATATAACTTTGGCACATGCTTTTTAAAAATTCCAATTCTTGATAAAAACCCTAATATTTTTTCTGAAAGTTTTTTATGTGTTATGATTATCAAACCGAAAATCAGTATTAATGAAATAATTATAACTATATCTTTCCCAAACTCAAAATAATATGCACCTATTAGCGCTAAAATAGTTAATGATAAAAAGTCCGTAGCTCTTTCTGCTAATATTATTGGGGCTGATTTACTTATTGGAGTCTTGTTTACTTGCTTCAGTAAGTATGATTTTAATAATTCCCCAAATTTGCCCGGAGTAATACTCATAACTAATCCGGACATAAAAATTGATAGAGAATCTATAGTAGAAATTTTTATCTGAATTGTTTTCAAATAATATTGCCACTTGAAGAACCGGGTAAAATAATTACCTAAAGAAAGCAGTAATAAAATGGGAAGTATTAACCAATTAAAATGCTCGAATGAAATTATTACTTTATCAAGATTAAAATAGATCGAAAATACGAGATACAGCAATCCAGCGATAGCTGTTGAAATTAAAATCCTGTTTCGTAGTTTTTTCATCAGTTACATAATTCTGAGTAAAGCGTGGTAAAATTTTGCAAGAGGTAATCCAACAACATTATAATAGCATCCGTTTATTTTTTTTATGAACACCGCTCCAAAATCATCCTGAATTCCATAAGCTCCGGCTTTATCCATCGGACTTCCGCTATTGATGTATTCAACTATTTCCTTTTCGGTAAGCTCTCTGAATGTAACTTAGTTTTTTCAAATTCAGAAATTGATTTCTTGTTGATTGAATTATAAATTGAATATCCAGTATAAACAATATGAGTCTTACCACTAAGTAATTTAAGAATTCTAAAAGCGTCTTTTTTATTTATTGGTTTACCGATAATTTTATTATCTAGAACAACAATAGTATCCGCAGTTATTATTATACCATCTTTAACTTTTCCTTTAGCAAGATTAAGTTTTTCTTTTGATAATCTAATTACAGCTCTAAATGGTTTTTCAGACGGATAAATTATTTCATCCATATCAATACTAAAAGATTTGAAATTCAGATTAAGCTGTTTTAATAATTTTCGCCTTCTTGGAGATTTTGATGCAAGATAAATTGGGATGGAAGAATTAATCATTGTACTTTGTAATTTTTGTTCCCGGGAAATAATGATTTAGAATTGTCTTGATAATCTATCCCCTGTCTTGATTGCCCAATTGCACCCCATTGGCAAAGCCCTACACCGTGCCCGTAACCTTTACCATGTAATGACAACTTTATTATTCCCCTTAAGAGAAATGTTAAAAAAAGTACTTCTTAAAATTGATTTGCCATCAGCGGTTCTTATAATACTTCTTATGCTATTACCTGAAAGAATTAATGATTTTTTGTTTTGATTATGATCTATTAAATTAATTACCAGTTCATTAACGCGTCCGGATTCAAAACGTGATTTAACTTCCAGATTTTCAATCTTATAGTTTTTTGTTGGAATAAGTTTTGCTTCAAATAACCTTGAGATAAAAACTTCTTCAGAAAATTCCTCTGTCCAGTTAAATTTAGGTGCAATACTGCAAAATGGTTCGTCTCCATCAGCTACACTTTTTAGATATGGCAAATTATTATTGCTAAAAACATTTTTTACATCTTCTGTAAAACCGCCGCAAGAAGCATGATAAAACATAATAGCAGGTGAACCATTATAAGTTAAAATCTGCCCATTAGTTTCATCAACAATTTTATTTGTTAACGGAGTTTCAGCATCAACACCACCATAAACCTGATCACGTGTGTCGGGATAGATATCAAAAAATGGTTTATTCTCAAATATTTTTAATAAAGCATAAGTACGAATACAAATTGAAAATGCCTTAAGTGCTTCATAATTTTCATTACCATTGCCAATTGGCATTTCTTTGGTCATAACTCCTTTAATATAAGCCTCAAGTCCAATTTGATTAACAACTTTAATTTGAGAGTTGGAAGTAAATATTTTTATTTCTCCGCGATATTGTTTCCCGTCAATTTTAACAATAGGATTCTCACCATTACCGCTAAGAAAAAAAGTATCCGCAAAAAAATCTATATCAGAAATAGAAACTTGAAGTTTCCCGGAATTTCGCTGGATAAAAATTTTATTACCGGGATTTATCCTTGCAAGCAGTTTATTCTCATTCGAGAGATTAATTTCTGAACCAATATTAATTTGTAAATTATTTGGTTTTTCACCAACTAAAACTCGGATAAAATTTAATTCAGCGACTGCACTTACATTTTCATCATTAGTAAATCGTTTTGAACTTGAACAACTTAACTGCAAAAATATTAAGACAAAAAATGATGGGAGTAATAAAAAATTAAACTTTGGAAATTTTAGATTAGATATTAAGGTAGAAATGAAATTCACTTGGGATTATCTGAACATAGCCTTAATGCTGCCCCAGGTTCTTTTAACTCCGGAGATATTGAGTGAAATAGGAGTAGGTTCAGTATAAGTAATTGTTACACCATCAGAATCGACCATCTTAAGTCTATAAATAAAAAGAAGATCATTTGTTTTATAAGTATTTTGATCTATGTAAGAATAATAGGAATTATCTCCCTTAGGTTTTATAGTTCCAATTTCTATGAAGGAATTTTGAGGTGTTTTTCGTTCGATTACAAATTCTTGTAAGTTCGATTCATCAGCTGTTTGCCATTCAAGCTTTACATTATCTGATTCAGTGCTGACGTGAAAATAACTAATGTAAGCCCCTGCGTAAACAGTAGCGATAAATAAAAAGACAAGTATGATTGTTGAAGTCTTCATTTTACTGCTCAAAAATATTCCGATTATTTAATATTGTCAAGTATTTATCAAAAAATAATTAAAAGAACGCATTTCGAACAAAAATCAGTTAAGATTCATAGGAATATTTTTATGCCAGTCCTCTGAATTAAATTTCAAGAATATTGATGTCGAATAAAACATTATATAAATCGGTAGTGCAAGCCAGGCACCCAATAATCCCATATTTAAAACAACACCAAATAAGTATGCAAGTGGAACAAATATAAAGAGATTGGTAATTACTTCAGCCTTCATCACATAAACCGTTCTTCCTGCAGCCTGTAATCCATTAGCTAAAACCACTCCCGTTGCATAAAAAATCTGAGCAAAACCAGCAATTCTTAATGCGGGAGCTGCAAAGTGTATAATACTCCAATCATTCGTAACAATTAGTAATACATATTTTGGAATCAGGATAAATATGCTGCCAAGTAGAATAGTGTAGATGGTTGCAACTTTAGCAGTTTCAAAACCATATAATTTAGCAAGTTTAAGTTTACGTGCACCCAGATTATTGCCTACCAATGTTTGAACAGCTATTCCAAATCCAAACAATGGCAAAAACGAAATAAAAAGAGTCGAAATTATTGCTTGTGTTGCGGCTTGTTCTTCTGTTCCAATAATTCCGGTAATTGCAACAAAACTTAAAAAACCTATAAGCACAAAAACATTTTGGAAAGATACCGGTAAAGAAATTTTGTAGATGCCTTTAATTATCTCCTTATCAATTCTAAAGTGTTTAAAGTTTTGGTATTTTTTGCGATATGAAGGAAGAAGTATGATTATTAAATAAAAAACCACATCACTAAAAGTTGCAAGCGTGGCTCCTAATCCGGAACCTGCCAAGCCCATTCTTGGCAACCCAAACGCACCATAAATGAAGATATAGCTGAAAATTATATTGAAAAAATTTGTAAGCGCACCCGAAACCATAAAGATTTTAGTCTTGCTGATACCGAAGAAAAATCCACGATATGAAACAGAAATAAGAAAAAATGGAATCCCTAAAAATCTGTAGAAAAGATACTGAGATGCATAATATCCCACCGTTTCATCTGAAGCAAAAAAATCTGCAATTGGTCGGGTTAGGAAAACTCCAATTAGTGCAACCACAACTCCTATTAGAAGAGAAATAATTAAGGAATTATTTAAGGTATTACCGCACTCAATAAAATTTTCCTGTCCAAATCTTCTTGCAACAATAACGTGTGTACCTGTTGCTAGACTTGAAAAAAAACTAACTAGTGCCCAGGTTGCCAGAACACCAATTCCCATTGCAGCAAGAGCATAGGTTGCACCTTCTAATCTCCCCACCATTGCGGTATCCACAAGAGAAACTACCATTTGGGTTGATAAACCAGCAATTGCTGGTAAGCCAACCTTTAAAATTTTTTTGTAATAGCTGTTTACGGGTAATAAATTCATTGCCCGCAAAAATAAGAATAGTTAATTAAGATAAAAATCTGGTATGCTTTAATTGAATTAAAAATTAACAGAAATTAAAAATACACTATGATCTTTGATTTATCTTGTGGAGCTAAGCGGGATCGAACCGCTGACCTTACCGATTATTATCGGGACGCTTTCGGTTTTGAATAATCTTTTCTATATATGATTTGTTTTTATACGATTTTAATTGCTTCTCTCTTTTCATTGCTTCTGCCCTACTCTGATATTCTTCTTTATAAACTAATTTCCAGGGAATCGCCACTTTTAGTAGATTTTGTATATCCTGAATTGTGATATAATAATCTTCTCTCAAGATTACTTGTCTGACCAATGTAGTATTTGTTTGAAAGGATACTTTGAAGAATGTAAACGTTGTACTTTCCCAATATGAATTCGGAGATTTGTTTGTGGAGCTAAGCGGGATCGAACCGCTGACCTCTTGAATGCCATTCAAGCGCTCTCCCAACTGAGCTATAGCCCCTTATCAATTAAAAATTAAGAATTAAAAATGAATAATTTATTTATCTTGTTAAAGATAGAAATGTTCAATACTAAATTCAATTATTATCTTAAGTTCATTACTTGATGCTTCTATAGTGCATATTTTTATCATATTTTTTTAAGTTTTCTTAATCTATTTTTAGAAATAAAGTAATACTTAAAATTGCGTTATGAAGTTTCTAAATAATTATTTTTCGATTATACTATTATTTCTGTTTAGCTTATCATTTTTATTGATCAGTTGTGACGATACATTAACAATTGATAATGTTGATAATAAAATCATTCCTAATTCTAATGTTAGTTTTGCATCTAATATTTACCCCGTTCTTCAGGTTAAATGTGCTTTTACAGGATGTCATGCAGGCTCAAATCCCGCAGGTGGAATTGATTTAACTACATATGCAAATGTTACTGCAGACCCAAATGTAGTATTTCCACGTGAACCAGAATTGAGCAGTCTTGTTTGGGCGATCGAACATACTGCCGGTGTTCCGGAGATGCCACCAAGATATAGCGGAATTGTATTGACTCCTAATCAAGTACAGGGAATAAAAACCTGGATAAAAGAAGGTGCATTAAATAATTAGCTAAATCCACTTCATTTCTTTGTACCAGGTACAAGTTCTCTTTATACCTTCTTCAATACTAATTTTTTGTCTGTATCCCAAATCTTTAATTGCTTTTGATGTGTCACAAGTCCAGAATTGTTGAGTTATATCTTTTGCTTTTTCAATGTTTAATGTGGCAGGTTTACTACTAAACATTGCAATAAATTGTGCAATTGCTGCAATAGTATATACTAAAAAATGTGGGACTTTAACTATAATTGGCTTTTTATTCAACACTTTTGAAGTGATTAAATTTATTTCTTCCCAGGTATAAAATTTCTCTGAACTAATAAAGTAAATCTGTCCGTTTGATTTTTCACTTATTGCTGCTAGATAAAACCCTTCAACTAAATCAATGGCATGAATCAAACATAATTCCTTTTGATTAAAACCGATGGTAGTTGTTAAGCCTTTATTAAATGTTTGAAAGTAAATAAAAATTTCCGTATCTCTTTCACCATAAACCGCAGGTGCGCGGCAGATAGTGATTGGTAATTTATCTTTATATGACAGGACTAATTTTTCTTCATCCAGTTTGCTTTTACCATAGGTAGTAATGGGATAACATTCCGAGTTTTCATCAACAGGTTTATCCTTTAAAGAAGGACCGGTTACAGTTTGACTGCTGACAACTAAAAATTTTTTAATTGTTGATATATTCTCTACTGCTATTTCCAAAAGATTTCTTGTTGTTTCCACATTACCAGTAAAGTAACCTTTTTTAGTTTTTGATTTTACAACTCCTGCCACATGAAAAATATAAGTAGCATCTCTAAAAGCTTTTCTTAATCCATCTTTATCGAATAAGCCGCAATCATAAATTTCAATATTTTTTTTATCCAGCCATTTTAGATTACTTGATTTTCTAACAATGCATCTTACCTTCCAACCTTTATCCAGAAGATTGTCAACCAGATGACTTCCTACAAAACCATTTGCACCCGTAACTACCGCTATTTCTTGAGTTTGCATAATTATGTTTATTTGTTTTTAAGGGTAAATAGATATAAATTTTGCGCGCAATTTAATAAAAAGTCGAATCAGTTTACTTTCTACATATCACTTTAGGAGGAATTTTTGGATATTTTTAAGAAGTGCTACGAATTTACACGTGCAGATGAAATTAAAGCTTTGGGAGTTTATCCTTATTTTAGACCAATTGAAGCAAATGAGGGACCTGTTGTTCAGATTGAGGGCAGGAGAGTCATTATGGCAGGATCTAATAATTATTTAGGTTTGACAGGGCATCCTTACGTTAAAGAAGCTGCTATTAAAGCTATTGAGAAATATGGGACAGGATGTTCTGGCTCAAGATATTTGACTGGAACCTTGGATCTTCATATTGAACTGGAAAGAAGATTAGCAAAATTTTTTAATACAGAATCTGTCTTACTATTTAGTACAGGTTATCAAACTGCACAGGGTGTTATTCCTACATTAGTTCAAAGAAATGATTTTGTAATTTCAGATAAGGATAATCACGCTTGTATTGTTGCCGGAACTTTAATGACAAAAGGCGCTATGGGAGGATTAGTTAGGTACAAACACAATGATATGGATGATCTCGAAAAAGTAATTTCAAAACTCCCCGAAGATTCTGGGAAATTAATTGTTACCGATGGCGTTTTTAGTACTGGTGGAGAGATTGTTGATTTACCACAGTTAAATGGTATAGCAAAAAAATATGGCGCAAGAGTTATGGTGGATGATGCACACTCTGTTGGTGTTATTGGTAAAGGCGGGCGCGGTACGGCAAGTGAATTCTCACTTGAGAACCAAATTGATTTAACGATGGGAACATTTAGCAAAACTTTTGCATCACTTGGTGGATTTGTAGCTGGCAGTGAAAGAGTAATTAACTTTCTTAAACATTTTTCATCAGCATTAATTTTTAGCGCTTCACCAACGCCTGCCTCAGTTGCTTCTGCACTTGCAGCCTTGGATATTCTTGAAAAAGAACCTGAGCGCGTTACCAAGCTTATTGAGAATTCTAGTTATATGAGAAAAAATCTTATTGCTAAAGGTTTTAACGTAATAGACGGTAGAACAGCAATTGTTCCTGTAATTGTTGGTGATGACACTTTAGCGTTCCAAATGTGGAAAATACTTTATGAAAAAGGTGTTTTTGTTAATGTATTTATTTCACCAGGTGTACCAGCCGGCAGACAAATGATGCGAACAAGTTATATGGCAACTCATGAAAAAGAACATCTTGATGAAATTATTCATGTTTTTGAAACGACCGGAAAAGAAATTGGACTTATTTGATTTTAATAAATAACAATTTAAAAGCATACTTTTAATAAGTATGCTTTTTTTATATGAGGTCTTTAATGGATAGTATTACAATTAAAAAAATAAAAAGCAAATCTGAGCTAAACATTTTTATAAAATGTCAATGGAATTTCTATAAAAACGATCCTCACTGGGTACCTCCACTTATTATGGAAAGAAAGCATCTTCTCGATAAAAATAAAAATCCCTTCTTCAAAACTGCTGAGGCTGAATATTTTATTGCAGAAAGAAACGGAGAAATTGTTGGAAGAATCGCTGCGATAAAAAATGATATACATCTAAAATATCATAACGATAATACTGGATTCTTTGGTTTTTTTGAATGTATTAATGATCAAAAAGTTGCTAATGCTTTATTTGATGCTGCAAAAAACTGGTTACAACAAAAAGGGTTAACTACGATGCGGGGACCAGCAAATCCATCCAGTAATGATGAATACGGAATGTTATTTAATGGTTTCGATGATGCCCCAAGATTAATGATGACTTACAACCCAAAGTATTATAATGATCTTTGTGAAAATTATGGGATGGAAAAAGCAAAAGATCTTTTAGCTTATAAACTTGAAAATCATAAAGTGATGGGTTCTGAAAAGTTAAAAAGAGTACAGCAAATTTCCCGCGATAGATATCATCTTAAAATTACTCATCTTGATTTGAAAAATTTTAAAGGTGAGTTAGAAAAAGTTAAAATCGTTTATAACAAAGCCTGGGCACCTAATTGGGGTTTTATTCCACTTAGCGATGATCAGATTGATGCTATGGCTAAGGATTTAAAACCTTTAGTGGAACCATCTCTTGTTTTGTTTGGAGAAATTGATAATCAATTAGTAGGGTTTGCACTGGTAATGCTCGATTATAATCAAATCTTTAAGAGCATGAATGGACGTTTATTCCCTTTTAATTTTCTTAAACTTTATACTCAAAAGAAAAAAATTACCTTCGCAAGAATTATTACTTTGGGGATAATACCTGAACATCAGAAAAAAGGTTTGGACGCAGTGTTCTACTGGGAAATCGTAAATCGTGCACACAAGCTTGGAATTGATTTGGGTGAAGCAAGCTGGATACTTGAAGATAATGATATGATGAATAGAGGAGCTGTTGTGATGGGCGGGGATAAATATAAAACTTATAGATTGTGGGAAATTAAAATTTAATTCTAAAATCCCAACAAACATTCTTAAGGAATTGAGACGAAAAAAGTTATCAACCCTGAATAAAGAACTTAATCTTACTTACTAAAGTAAAAAATAAAATTAAATTAATTTCCAGACGTAATAAGTCACTAAATTATTCTAATACTTCATCATACTTGGTTGCATGCGGCGGATCAATTTTTCTCAACTTTTCAAAAATTGTACGATCAGGATAATCTCTTAGTAGTTCAATAAACTCACCATACTTTGCATCAAAAAATAAACGAACGAATACGCTGTTTATATCCATTTTACTTTTCATATCAGTAAGAACATTAATAAGATTGACAATTTTTTCCTGTGCGGCTTTTTTCTTTACCTGATACTCATCAACACCATAATAGTAAACAAAAATAGCCTCTCTAAAAAGTCGATACTTGTCATTCAAAAGGTCTTCACATAGTCCCCAACGACTATAACTTGCATTAGATCTTTCCCAACCTGTTTTATTTGCACTATTAGCACCAAGGTTAACAATATCAAAGGCTTTCTTAAAGTAAGGTGTACCGCCAAGTTCTGCCCATGTGTCCCAGTCAAATCCAATAATAATATTAGCGTAATAATCAAGAAAGCTAGTAATAGGATCAAATGCAGATTGATTATAATATAAGGCTTGATTTTTTACATAACGAAAAGTCCAAGTAGGATCATTAATTGTTAGCATAGTTGATTGTCTTATTGATTTAAAAACCGGACGTGTCGATACAACTACTACCTGGGCAGCGTAATCATTATCTCCGGATGCCGACGTGAAGAAAATATTTAACGAGCAATCTATTCTTTGTCCATCCCAGCTTTCACCAGTAAATTGAGTGGTGTTCATATAAGACTCGATGACACTTGCAAAGTCAGTAAGAAGTTCACGATTTAACGCTGGCAAACCCTCATAATTTACAATTACTTTGCAATTTAGTTCCTGAGCAAACGATATATTAGAATAGATGATGAAAAGAAAAATTAAATATCTCATTAGAACATCCTGAATAAATATTTGTTGATTTAATATAGGAATTTAGATATAATCGAACAATTAATTATATAATTTTATGAAACTAAGCTTTACAATAATAATATTTTGGGCATTAACATTAAGTGCATATAGTCAGTACAATCCGGGGGCAAAACAAATCTCGCTTTCTAATTCAGATGTTGCTTTAAGTAATGATGTTTTTGCTCTCTTCAATAATCCTGCAGGTTTATCACAAATGAATTGGAGAGAAATCGGAATTTACTACTCACCTGCCCCTTTCGGTTTAACAGAATTAGCCAACGGATATATAGCTTATAATGAGCCGACAAACATTGGTTCATTTGCAGTTGGAGGAATGAGTTACGGATTTGAACTTTACCACGAGGCAAAAATTTCATTAGGATATTCATATAACTACCAAAACATTTTTTTTGCCGGGATAACAATTAATTACCAAAATGTTTCCATAAAAAATTATGGCGATGATGGCGCATTTTTTATAAATGCGGGTGGATTAGCTTATATAACCAATTCATTACGATTTGGTTTTGTTATCCAGAACCTTAACAAAGCCACTTTCGGTAAAGACAATAATCAAATTCCTATGGTATTTAATACAGGGGTATCTTATGATGTTCTAGATGAAATGTCCGTAAATTTTTCAATAGAAAAAGATATCGAATACAAGGCATCACTTCAGTTTGGAATTAATTATGATATAATAGATAATTTATCTTTAAGGACCGGATTTTCTAACAAACCTTCAAAATATAGTGCTGGAATCGGAATTAATTATTCAATCTTCAGTCTGGATTATGCAATTTTCACACACAACGATTTAGGGTTAACCCATCAGGCAGGTGTTCTTATAAGTTTTGAAAAAGATGGCAGCCGTAATAAAATGATTAAAAAATATTTGGGATTAGAGTAATTTGAAAATTTTTTACATTCTCTATTTTTTAATACTGATACCATCTAATATTTTGATTGCTCAAATAGATAGTTCGGATATTGTCACCGAGGAATTGCTGAATAATATTTTGGATGAATCTGAAGAAGAAAATGACAACACTGAATTATTTGATGTCCTTGAAGAGTTAATTCGCAATCCAATCGATATAAATTTAACAGACTTGAATGAATTGACAAAACTGCCGAATATGGATCAACGTTCAGCGCAATTAATAATAAATCATCGAAATAAATTTGGATATTTTTATTCAATCAATGAGCTTTTTTCAATTAGAAATATTGATAAACAATTGATCAAAAGTATATTACCTTTCATTAAAGCCTCTCCACCTGCAGATCATTCACAACAATATGAAGAGAATGATTTTGAAACTCAATCTTTTATAGACAAATCACGATTGTTTTTACGAAGCAGACTTGCGACTGACCTTCAAAACCGTGATGGGTTTTTAAGTGGTAAATACCAGGGACCAAAATTAAAAAGTTATAACAGGCTATTGTATAATTATGATGATCATTTTCAATTTGGAGTTTTAACTGAAAAAGATCCCGGAGAAAACTCATATACAGATTTTACAACCTTCCATTTGCAAATTAAAGATTTTGGTTTGTTAAATAATATTGTAGGCGGTGATTATGTGCTTGAGTATGGACAAGGACTTGCATTATGGAGCCCTTTTGGTTTTTCAAAAGGTGCGGATGCAGTTTATCCGGTTGAGAAAAGAGCTACCTATCTTCGTCCATATACAAGTTCTTTTGAGTATCGTTATTTCAGAGGTGCAGCAGCAATGATTCCGATTGCTGATTTAAATATAACTGCATTTTATTCCTTTAATACTTTTGATGCAACGATTGATTCTATTACAGGAGAAATTACTTCATTTGGACAAACAGGTTTTCATCGCTTTGAAAGTGAATTAAATAAAAAAGGGGCAGCCAAATCCAAGTCTTTTGGTGGTGTGCTTGATTATCATTTTCTTGATCGTTTTAATCTTGGTTTAATTTATTACAGTGCTAAGTTTTATAATAGTTTATCTTCAGAATCTATTTATGATTTCAGCGGTGATAATTTTAATTACCTATCCACTTACTACGATTTTAATTTTTCTAATTTCAATATTTTTGGCGAGTTTAGTTATGATGGAACTTCCGTTGCATCAATAAATGGGTTTCAATTTTTTACAACACATGATTTTATTTTTACTACTTCCATCAGAAGTTATCCAAGAAATTATCATAATCTTTATGGATTTGGGTTTAGTGAAAAAACCGGGAGAATAAATAGTGAAGTAGGAATTTATTCCGGATTGAAATGGCGATTACCTTTTGGTATAGTAAATTTTTATTATGATATTTTCAAATTTCCATATAAGACCACAGAAAATTCTCTATCCAGTGAAGGTGATGAGTTTTTATTTGATTTGACTTCCAGGCCTTTTTTAAAGTTTGAAACAAGACTTCGCTATAAATACGAGAATAAAGAAATTACAGAACAAATTAATTTAAGCGAAAATATTGTGCGAAGATTAAAACAAATCATTCGTACGGAATTTGTTTATGATTTATCTAAATTTTTAAGATTAAAAACACGATTTGAGTATAATCATTTCGTCATTAAAAATGCAAATAGAAAAGAACAAGGTTTTTTAATGTTTCAGGATATCCGGTATATATCTCAAAAATATCTTGTGTTTTATGGAAGGATTATCTTTTTCCAGACCGATTCATTCAATTCTGCTATCTATGAATTTGAAAATGATTTGCCTGGTATAATGCCTAATATCGCTTTATACGGAAAAGGAATAAGAATGTATTTAATTATAAAATATAATCCATTACAGTATTTTTCTCTCTCAGCAAAATACTCTGAAACTTATAAACCTGATGAAACATCTCTTAGTTCTGGTGATAACGAAATATTTGGTAATGTTGATAACAGAATTAGTTTACAAATTGATTTGAGGTTTTAAGTAATCTAAAAGTCATTCGGCCAAAGGGAGAAATTTATAACTAATAACTTATAAGATTTCTCAGTCGAAGACTCCATCTAAATGACTATTAAAATCTAAATTAAATTATTCATACCTCAGTGCTTCAATAGGATCTAAGTTAGCCGCTTTATATGCCGGGTAGGTACCAAAGATTACACCAACAGCAATACAGAGACTTAAACCGATAAAAACCCACTCCCATGGTACAGCAGCTTGTGCATGAATCAAGCTTCCGGCAAAATTTCCTAGGCTGACACCAATGACAATCCCGATTAATCCACCAATAACACAAAGTATAATTGCTTCAAATAAAAATTGAGAAAGTATCCAGGTTCTTCTTGCCCCAAGTGCTTTTCTAATTCCAATTTCTCTAGTTCGCTCCGTAACCGAAACGAGCATAATATTCATTATTCCAACTCCCGCTGCAATTAATGCAATAAGTGAAATAGCTAATGCAATAATTTTAATTGGATCAGTTATCTTATTTATTTCAGAAATCATAGATTCATTACTAAAGATGTAAAAATCATTAGGCTGACCTGCAGCAACTTTTCTAATTTTACGCATATATCCTGTTGCAGCTTCCATTACAGACTGATAGTCTTCAGAACTATGCGTCATCACTGTAATATTAACAGAACGGCTATATTTACCATACATTGATTCCCAGGTGGTAATCGGTACAATTACATAGCTATCACGACTGGAACCAAACAGGGAACTTTGTTTTTCAATTACTCCAATAACTCTAAGTGGTCTGCCATCTACACGAATAGTTTGTCCGATTGGATCAATATTAGGAAAAAGTTTTTCTACAATTGGTTGGAATATTAAACATACATTAGCTGAATGATTAATATCATTCTCTCTTAAGTCCCTGCCAAATTCAACATTCCAATCATTTGTCTTCATAGCATCAACAGTAACCCCTGCAACAGAGATATTTGGGTTAGTTTCTTTATTTCCATACTTAGCAATTTTGCCAAACTGCCATTGTTCGGCTCCAACATATTTTGCTTGAGGCAACATTTCTTTAAGACGATAAGCTTCTTCAATTGTTAAATCTTTTCTATTCCGATCGTTGTGTCGAGGACCTCCTCCAAAAACCTGATCGTTCTTTTGAATTTGAAATGTATTTTTACTAAGTGAAGATAAACCTTCATCAATGCTGTTTTGCAGCATAGTTAAAATTGTCATAATCAAAATGATAGAAAAAATGCCAACTACAACTCCAAGAATTGTTAAAGATGTTCTTAATCTGTTACTTCTTAATGACTGAATGGATATTGCTAATATTTGATTAATCTTCATATAATACCTTTATTAAAATCTATCATCATTCTCAGGAATGATGGATTAATGGAGTTATGGAGTTTTTCCATACTCAAGTTCTTGTTCGTGTATTTGGTTATCCCAGGAA
The DNA here is from genome assembly GCA_963809415.1 of uncultured Ignavibacteriaceae bacterium. Lineage (GTDB taxonomy): Bacteria > Bacteroidota > Ignavibacteria > Ignavibacteriales > Ignavibacteriaceae > IGN3. Next base: position 39,280 of record CAWEJJ010000005.1, read on the forward strand.
CCGTTTTGTTGTTTTGCTTGCAATGATTTTATCAAAGCAAGAAGTTTGTTTTCAACTTCATAATGTTTTTTATCGAAGTCTTCAAAATCTTTTAACTCAATTAATTCAATTTCTTTAAGTCCAATAATTCGGGTTAATAATTCAGCAGATGAACCCAAACTTATATTTAAAAAATACAGATATTCATTAATAGATTTCCTTCCATAGCCTTCTGCTATATTGGAAGAAATTGATTGAGCTGAATCCACTATTTGCGATTTAAGTTTGAAATCAATATTAGAAATACTATTCATAAGTTTAAAAGTGAGTTTGAACAAATCAATTGCATCATGCCAAACTTCCAATTTCATAAAACCACGATTCAAATTTCTACGTTTAGTATGCTCTTCCATTTTTCCATCACTCCAATACTCCACACTCATTCTTTATTCGTACCTTAATGCATCAACTGGATCCATTTTAGCGGCTGTGTATGCCGGAGCTAATCCTGAAACAATCCCAGTCAATAATGAAATTAAAATTGCAATTAGTACAACGCTCCACTGAATTGATGTTGGGAAAAATTGGTTAAGCATTAAGCTTAATAGTATCGCCGCAATCAAACCAATCAATCCTCCCATTAAGCAAATAACAGTTGATTCAAGTAAAAACTGTGCTAAAATTGTTCTACGTTTAGCACCGATAGCTTTTCTTAAACCGATTTCTCTTGTTCTTTCTTTAACCGATACAAACATAATGTTCATAATACCTATTGCCCCAACAAATAGGGATAAACCTGTAATAAATAATCCGGCAATTTGAATTACGCCAACTACTGAGTTATACTGCTCCTGCAATGCTTCCTGCTGATTAATTGAAAAGTTATCTGGTTGATTATATGCAAGTCCTCTAATTTTTCTCATCACACTTTCAGATTCATCTTTTGTAGCTTGAACTAGTTCAGGGCTGCGGGCACGAACATTTATAGTAATAGAATTAAAGTGCCTTGAAACAAAGTTTTTAAATATTGTTCCGATTGGAATAAATACTTGATTATCAGGATTAAATGGTCCAAGAACCGTACTTCCCTGCTCAGCTAAAACGCCAACAATTTTATAATTGATCTCCACCGATTTTTATTATTTTATCCAGAGCATCATTTCGGGGGAAGAGACTTTTATTTATTTCACTGCCAATTACTGCAACATTTCTTGATGAATTACTTTCAACATCTGAATAAAATCTACCTTGTTCAAAAGTAAAATTAGTTGTTTTAACATAATCAGCATTAGAGCCAGTCAGAAAAATATTTTCAACTCTGCGGTCGTTGTATTTTACAGTCTGCATACTATTAGTAACCGGGGCAACTGCCAATGGTAATTTTGCAAGCTCCTTGAACTTATAGAAATCTTCCATATCAATATTAGGACGATTGCGCATTCGCCACCATTCGTCATTAGAAAACCAGGCCCATTTACTTATATATAATACATCAGATCCAAGAGCGCTGATTCCCTTTTGAAAAGAATTGTCAATTCCCTTTATAGCAGTGGACATTAAAACTACTGCGGTGATTCCAATAAAAATTCCAAGCATTGTAAGTGTTGCACGGATTTTATTAGCTCTAATTGCTCGCCAAGCAATTGATAGTCCTTCTCTAAATTCAAAAAATATTGGATTCATTTTTAACTCATTATTTTTTTATTCGTAGTTCAGTTCGCTGTTGCGGTTTATTCTGAGCTAATCTTTTTGAATAACAACTAATATGTCGTTACCTAATTTCTTTTATTTATCATTTCGATCCCGATACTGCCCGGGAGAGAAATCTAAGAGTTATATTAAAGCAGATTTCTCAGTCGAATACTTCTCCGAAATGACCTTCTGAGTAATGTATACGAACTAAAGTTTGTTTTATGTTTTAACAATTATTTTAGAACATCAACAAACTATATAGTTTATTCTATGCTATAACTTTTGATTTTGGGATATATCTTTTCTCAACATTCTCATCCTTTTCAATCAAACCATCCTTTAACCTGATGATTCTTAATGCATGTTCGGCAATATATTCTTCGTGTGTTACTAAGATTATAGTATTGCCTTTTCCATGTATTTCATGAAAAAGACCCATAATTTCTTCGCCGGTTTTGGAATCAAGATTACCTGTTGGTTCATCAGCTAAAATTATAGCAGGTTTAGAAACAAGAGCACGTGCAATTGCAACTCTTTGTCTTTGTCCACCTGAAAGTTCATTTGGTTTATGATGCATTCTGTCCTTTAAACCAACATCAATCAAAGCTTGTTCCGCTCTTTGCCTTCTTTCGGATGAAGCAATACCAGCATAAATTAGCGGAAGTTCAACATTATGAATAGCATCCGAACGAGCCAGCAAATTGAATGTTTGAAAAACAAACCCGATTTCCTTATTTCTGATTTTTGCTAATTCATTATCAGTCATTTCACTTACGGCAACTCCTTTAAAATCATATACACCAGAAGTGGGCGTATCCAAACAACCGAGCATATTCATAAGTGTGGACTTACCTGAACCTGAGGGACCCATGATTGCAACGTATTCATTTTGATTTATCTTTATAGATACATCTCTTAAAGCATGCACTTCTTCAGATCCAACCTGATAAACTTTAGCAATATGTTCAATATTAATTATGTTCATTTTTTTACCAATCTTATTTTTTTGCCGTAATTGGTTTTTTATCTTCAGTTCTAACTTGTGATCCATCATTTAGTTCACGTGAGATTGCGCCATAGCTACCTGAAACAACACTTTCCCCAGCTTTTAATCCATCCCATACAGCAATATAATTATCATCACTAAGTCCTGTTTTTACCTCAACCATTTTAGCTTTGCCGTCTTTTACGATAAACACAACTTCTTTCGGTTTATTATTATTTTCCTTTTTATTGGTCTTAACTTTTACAATTCCTTCGTCCCCACCATTTCCTGAAGTCTCTCCTTGGATGGCAGGTACATCAGATCTTGTAGTAACGCTTTGTATAGGAACACTTAAAACATTGTTAACAGTCTCTGTTTGGATATCAGCATTACAAGACATACCTGGTCTTAAATTATTATCAGGATCAAGTATCTTAATTTTAACTCCAAAATTCACTACTTCTTCTTGAGTTCCCAACCCGGTTGTTTGTGCACTATTACCAATTTCGGAAACGATACCTTTAAATTCTTTATCTTTAAATGCATCAACTTTTATTGTTGCAGTATCACCAACAGATACTAAAACAACATCATTTTCATCAACATCAACAACTGCTTCAATATTTCGTAAATCCGAAACGGTCATAATATCACTACCCATGCTAAATCCTGCACCAAAAACTCTTTCACCTAGCTCGACATTAAGCTGTGTAATAACACCATCCATTGGAGAAACAATTGTAGTTTTATATAAAGTTTCAAGTACTTCTCTTAATTGTGCTTTGCTCTGTAGAACGTTTGCCTGTGCAGCTTCAAAAGATGCTTTTGTAGAAAGGTAATTTGATTTAGCAGTTTCAAATTCAGAATCACTTGATAATCCTTTGCTATTAAGTTCCTTAACACGGTTATAATCTGATTCAACTTTATCTAATTCTGCTTTACTCATTTTTAAGTTGGCTTCAGAGGCTTGAAGATTTGCTTCTAATCTTTGTTTCTGTGCCTGATACTGGTCTCCTTTGATTCTGATAAGAAGCTGACCCTTTTTAACATAGTCACCTTCCTTAACCGGTAATTGGACAATTTCACCTGTCACTTCCGGAGTAATTACAACTTTAAATTCAGGATTAATTTTTCCTGTAGCAGCAACAGTTTGAGTGATATTTCTTTTTTCAACTTTTTCTGTTTGTACTGAAATTATCTCTGCTTTATTACCGCTTGTAAAAGCTATAACCAGAAGGATGATAAGCAAAATACCTATTCCACCAAAGATATATAATTTCTTTTTCGATTTTTTCTTTTTACCGTTAGCCATTTCTAATATACTCCTTTAATTAAAATTTATTCGTATTGGTTATAATCCAGAACACCAAGATTATATTTTAATTCATCACTCAATCTGATGTAATTAAATTGAGCATTGATGTAATTTGTTTTTGCGTTTTGATATGAAGTATTTGCAATAAGTACATCAAGTAATTTCCCCGAACCGAGATTATATTTCTCTTGTTCGATCTTCAAATTTTCTTCTGCAGCTTTTACATTTTTAGCAGTAACCAGTAATGCTTTTTTAGCAGCTTCAAGATCAAGAAAAGATTTTTGTAAGTTTTGTTTAATTAATCTTTCACTATCGTGAACCTGCAATTCATAGTTCATTGCATCAACTTCTGCACTTTGGACCTGGTTATTAACAGAAAAACCTGAAAAAATTGGAATGCTTAATGTCAACCCTGCCGAGTAATTATGTGAATCAAAAATATTTCCGATGCTATTTGCAAATGAGTTATAACCAATGCTGCCGGTCAGTCTCGGAAGATGACCCGATCTTGCCATAGTGATATTATTATAATATGAATCCAGATTTAATTTTTGAGCAAGGTAATCTTTTCTATTTTGCAAAGCTTCTTTAACCAACCCATCTATTGTATTAAAATCAGTGTTAACGTCAGTATCAAGTATATTCACTTCCCTGTTGGTAAGAGTACTTGAATATTGGTAATCTTCGAGTACATCTAAACCCAGATAATAAAGCAAATTACTTTTGGCAGTTTCAAGTGTGTTTTTTTGCTGGATTACCTGTAATTCTGCGTTACCAAGCTGAACTTGTTGTTGATAAACATCCGCTTTAGTAACTGAACCAAGTCGATTTCTTTCTTCAATTGTTTCAAGATTCTTTTGCTGCTGTTTAACATCTTCGTCGCTAACTTTTAGAAGCTGATCCGCTTGTACAATTGAGTAATAAAGATTTATTGTTTGAAAAACCACTTCTTGCTTTTTCTGTTCGATGGATAATTTAGCCGATTCAATATTGTTTTTACTTCTTGATAAATTTGCAAAATTTGATAAACCGTCAAACAAAACTATATTGGAACCAGCACCAACACCATAGGATCTTGATTCAGTTGTGCTTGGTGGAAAATAAAAATTTATACCATTTATAGCTGTAGTTCTGCCCGTTTCTTCTGTTCTATTCCAGTCAAAATTTCCATAGGCACTTAAATCTGGTAAAAATTTTCCATAAGCCGCATTTAAGCTAGATTCACTTCTTAATAATTCATTTTCATTTGAAATGAGTCCGCTATTCTTTTGTAACGCTATTCTGATAGCTTCATCAAGCGAAAGTTCACGTTGAGGAAATACATTGGTAAACATTATCATTGTAATTATTGAAATTAAGAATAACTTCATTATTTGCTCCAGATGTTGATTTGTAAATTCAAATGTTTGAAAACTTATCTAATTAAATTTTTTATAGTTAAAACCTCACCAAAAATAGGTTAATCAACCTTAATTATGGAGTTTTAATTATAAACGGTAAAATAATTACACTTACGGTTGAGATAAGAACTGAGAATCAAAGTTGTAATATATACACAGGTTCAAGTCCAGGTTTAAATTCTAAAAAGTGCTGCAACACCTTAGCAATAAAGATAGTTTTAATAAGTGATGAAAACTTATAAGTGATATTTTTATTGAGCGGTTTTTAAAAATTTATCCTTTATCTCTAATAAATATTGGTAAGCCTCTTCATAGTTGTTACCAATTTTACCATCCAGAATTGCTTCTTCAATTGCTTCTTTAATTTCGCCAACTTTTCTTGATGGTTTAATATTACAAACCTTCATAATATCCTCTCCTCTAACCGGAGATTGAAATTCTTTCAGTTTATCTCTTTCCTTCACATCACGAACTTTTTGCATTACACGCTCATAGTTGCCAAGATATTTTTCAACTTTTATTGGATTTTTACTTGTAATATCTGCACGGCACAAAGTAATTAAGTCTTCTAAATCTTCTCCGGCATTTACAACTAATCTACGTATTGCGGAATCAGTAACTTCTTCTTTAGCTAATGCGATTGGTCTCAAGTGTAAGCGAATTAGTTTTTCAACATAGTCCAATTGATTAAGCGGCAGTTTCATTCGAAGAAATATTTTCTTCATCATTCTAGCGCCTAATTCTTCGTGGCCGTGAAATGTCCAGCCGGTACCTTCAATAAATTTTTTCGTCGGAGGTTTTGCAATATCGTGTACCAGTGCAGAGAATCTCAGCCAAACATTATTTGTTTCTTTTGCGATATTATCAACAACTTGCAGTGTATGAAGAAATACATCTTTGTGATGGTAGTCTTTACGTTGATCAACACCAGCCATCACGGCGATTTCAGGAAAAACTATTTTTAGAACATCCGAATCGAATAAAAGTTTTAATCCAATTGATGGTTTTTGTGAAGAAAGAATTTTTAATAACTCATCAGTTATTCTTTCCCTGGAAACAATAGCCAGTCTTTCTTTCATTTCCCTGGCAGCGATCATTATATTTTCATCAACATTAAAATTAAGTTGAGATGCAAAACGAAAGGCACGCATAATTCTTAGCGGATCATCATCAAATGTCTTAAATGCATCAAGCGGTGTTTTAATCAGTCTATTATTTATATCGTCATAGCCGCTATAGGTGTCTATCATTTCCCCAAAGTTTTTTTTATTCACCGATATAGCCAAAGTATTTATGGTAAAATCTCGTCTTGAAATATCGTCTTCAAATGTCCCATCTTCTACCACTGGTTTCCTTGTATTGCGGTCGTAAGATTCTTTTCTGGCACCAACAAACTCAACATCAAACCCATTATAATTAAAATGAGCGGTACCAAAATTGTTAAAGACAGTCACATTTTTTATCCCTAATTCATTAGCGACGGTATTCGCAAATTCAATACCACTGCCAATTACTAATATATCAATATCACTGCGCAATCGATTAAGAATTAGATCACGAACATACCCGCCAACAATGTAAACGTTCACAGACAGTCTTTCTGATACTTCAGAGATGATCTGAATTAGTTTTTGTTCTTTAATTTGATCTGCAAACATTATTTTGTTTCTTGAGTTCATTAATTATAGCTTATTTTGTTGCGGTATATTGAAAAGTTGATAAAATTTTATCAGCATTTAGAGAAAACCAGTTTGCTTTTTCAAAGTTTTGCTGCAATGAAATTATAAATGGATTTTTATCTTTAAATCTTAAACTTAATGCAGCCATCTTGCGACTACCTGTGTAATCTCCATTTTCTAACATATATTGTGATAACTTAAACAAAGCGTAACTGCTCTCAACATTATCAATAGTAAAAACCTTATTAAAATTTTTTATGAATTTATTATATTCAACGCCAATTACCTGTGCTAAATCAATCAGTACTGGGATTGAACTATAATTATATGCATCCCTATTTAAATTTAGAAGAATGTTGTACTTAACAGAATCATTTGAAGCGATATAATTTTTAATCTGATTTCCCTCAATTAATGCCAACCTAACATTTGAAAGCATTGTTAAATAAAAATTCGGGTTATAATTAACTAATTTTTTATAAACTGAGTTAGCCGAATCTATTTTACCTGATTGCACATATAAATCCCCAAGCCTGAAAAGTAAATTAAAATAATACGGTGTGTTTGCAAATTTGTTTAAGTATTTATTTAACAAATCAATTGCAATTTTGTTCTGCTTATTCAATAAATAGATTTCAGATAAACCCATTATCGCTGAGTAGTTAATAGTTTTTTGATTTATCTCATTAAATAGATTTTCTGCCTCAGTATAATTGTCATCATTAAGATACTTCCAGGCAATATTTAATCTATCCGAAATAAATCTGGGACAAACTTTTTGGATAATTGATAATCTTCCAAAATAGTACTGAGCCATTGATTTATCTCCAATAACCGGAGCATTTTTTAATTTGGTTTCAAACTCTCTTTGTGCGGAAATAAAATCCGTTTTAAAGTAAAACTCAAAATTCCCACTTTTATAAAATGATTTAACTTTTTCGATACCATATTTATCAATTAAATATTTAAAGAAGGCACCGCTATAGGTATAAGATAAAGTTGAGTTTTGTTTAAAGAAATTTAGTCCTTTAAATAAATCAATAATATTAACCTTATAATCATTATTGTAAGCCAATGCTGTAATCTCTTGTATTGAATAATTATTAAAATTATTGTCAACAGCTTCGGCTAAACCTTCAATCATTGCGGCATTGAAACCACTTGCTAACTTAAATATACCGGAACCAAATTCAGCGGAAAAAACATGTATTAATTCGTGTTGTAATGTATTATTCCATGAATCTTTACTTATATAAACTGAATATTGCCATGGTTTAGCGACATTAGCATTTCCAGCGCCGAATAATTGTTTTTTTTGTTCACTTGAGTTAAACAAATATACATCAATATTTTTAGACAGATCGACCTTCAACTTTTTCGTTAAATGATCAAAATAATATTGCTGATTTAGAGCTATAAATTTAGCTTCTGAATCAGATAAGTGATCATAGTGCAAAGTTGTATTCGCAGTTATTATTTTTTTTGACAAGTAAGATTCTAATCTGCCATACGTGGTTGTAAATCCTAAAAATGGGGAAAGTAATTGAAATAATATTGGGACAACCAGTAAAACAATAGCATATTTTATTTTATTATTAAGAACAAACTCTTTCTTTTTTGTAAATAATAGTATTAACGAAATGAAATAAATTAGAATTAGTAACTGATGATAAACCAATTTCCAATCCGGACTTAGTCCTTCATCATAAATATTACCAGGGAAATAACCAATTAATGGAGAATAAAAATATACCTGAGGATTAAAATAAATTTCTAAAACCGGGATTAAGGCTAATACTATTATAAAAATCACAAACAATAATTTGTGAAATCTCTTAGCAAAGATTAAAGTAAAAGTTCCTATGGAACAACCAATAAAAATGGCAGGGAAAGCGATAAGAAAATAAAAAAGAATTCCGTCCATAAACGAACAGAACATCGTAAAGAATGAATAAGCTATTGAGATCAATAAAGGAATGATAGCCAATAAAATTAATTTTTTACATAAAGTATTAAAATCATTCGGGTTACTTTTCAGAAAAGATATTGAATAAAATCCTGATAGTATCAAAAGTAAGAGAGAATTTAATGCTGCAAATTCATAACCCAGCGTATTTAACAACGGCAATTGAATAAAAATCAAGTTGAGTAACAAAACAATAATAATTGTTATCAAATAATAAATATTGTGAGATGATTTATTTTTTATCAATTGCTTATAAAAAATTATTTAACTTTACTTTTAAATATTGAGCCATTATTCCCCACAATTATATATCTTCCTGATGTCAGCTTTTTGATATCATTAAGAATTACGGGTTTACCAACACTATTTTTCTTCCAGGTTTTACCGGCATCTTTAGTTCTAAATATTTCACCCCTGTTACTTAAAATTATTCCGTCTACATTGCTTTCGAAAAATACGTTATACAGTCCTGAAGTCGTTCCAATATTAATCTTATTCCAATTTGCTCCGCCATCCTCAGTTCTTAAAACCAATCCTTCACCACCGACAATAAATCCGAGAAACTGATTAACAAATAAAATCTTTTTCAGATAGGTTCTATAATCCAAATTAACTTTATGCCATGATGATCCTTGATCTTCGGTCTTCAGAATTGTCCCATTCCAACCTATTGCAAATCCTGTGTTCTCGTCAGCAAATGCACTAGAAAATAAATTCTCTTTAATTCCGTCAAATATTTTTTGCCAGGTCAAACCTCCATCAACAGATTTTAATATAACACCGTTACTACCCGTTATAAAACCAATGTTATCATCGATAAAATTAATATTAAATAAAGTTTCTTTTGTATTGGTTGTAACTCTATTCCAACCTTGTGAATTATGTGTAAACTTAAGCAAAGTCCCATTTTCACCAGCACAATAAATTCGCTCATTTACAGAACAAATTGAATAAAACTCACCATTATATCCGACATTAATCTCTTTCCAATTTTGTCCGCCATCAGTAGTTTTAAGAACTTGTCCACGACTTCCTACAACAAATCCGGTAAGATTATCTAAAAAATAAATCGAGTTAAGATTTTTTTCTGAATTGATTGTTGTAAGCTGCCAATCAGTTTTCTCTGTATAACTTGGATTCTTAGAATAATCTTGTGAATAGTTTAATGAATTATTTATTTCTTCTGACGCTTTTTGTTTAAGAGTTTTATCAACGATAGAATAGACAAAAATGGCTAATACAATAAATACTGCCAAAAGAAAAATATTCCCGAGTTTATTAATTAATGAAATTCTTCTATTCGGTTTATTTTTATCATTTATATTTTCTTCAGGTAAAATGGGAGTTATATTATTATCATACTTAAGGTTTGCAATAATATTTTTTATATCAACATTGAACTCCGATGCTGTATTGTAATTATTTGACAAAGATTTTCCCATTGCTTTAAGAACTACTTCATCAATCTCGTTCGGAATATTTGGCAAGATATCGGAAATTCTTGGCGGCAGTTTATTAACATGAGAATCTACAATCTCATAAAAGGTCTTAGATTCATAAGGATAATATCCAGTTAACATTTCATATAAAGTAATACCAAGTGAGTAAATATCACTCTTTACAGTTACTTCATTTCCGCTAAGTTGTTCAGGACTCATATATAACAAAGTACCGGGTCTTGCATTATGTTGAGTAACTGATTCTATTTCATCCATAGATTTTGAAATTCCAAAATCCATTATTTTGGCATTCCCATTAAAATCAATAATTATGTTTGAAGGTTTTAAATCTCTATGAATAAAGCCTTGCGAGTGAGCATAAGAAATTCCATCAAGTACCTGGGAAATAATATCCAATGCATGATGCACTTCAAAATGTCCTTCTTCGTTTATTATGTTCTCGATAGTTTTCCCTTCCACAAATTCCATAGCGATACCAACAATATCTTTTTCTTCAACAAAACCATAAACTGAAACAATATTTGGATGATTAAGTCTGGCTTGATTTCTCGCTTCTCTTCTGAAGCGTTCCATAATTCTGGATAAACGAGTAGTATTAATGTTAAGTATTTTTAAAGCAATATATCTTTCAAGTTTTATATCAAAAGCCTTATAGACAACACCCATCCCTCCTTCGCCCAGCAAAGCAATAATTTTATAATTCTGAATTTTCTTTCCGATCATTTAATCTTTTTCGATATAAATAAAAGAATAATCGTCAGGAGCACCGCGATATTTGATCAATTTCACTATCTGATTTTTTTTGTCTTCCATATCAGAAATATTTAATATTTCTTCAAGTTCAATATTTGAAAGCAGATTAGTTATTCCATCCGAACAAATAAAAAACGCATTTTTTTCAAATTCGTTTAATTTGATTTTACTTATATCGGGATCGACAAATAGTATTATCACCCAATGCTCTTGTTATAATATTTTTATTTGGATGGTTGGCGGCTTGCTTATGTGTTATAAAACCTTCATCTAAAAGCTTTTGAACTAAAGAATGATCTTTTGTTACCTGATTGATTTTGCCAGATCTGAGATGATAAATTCTTGAATCACCGATATGTCCCCAAAATGCAATATTATCTTTAAGAAAAAGCATTTCGATTGTTGTCGCCATACTTTTTAAAGATTCACTGCCTGCTGAGTGACCAATGACGAAATTATTGGATTCGTCCAAAGAGCTCTTAATTCTTTGCAAATAATCTTCCGAATCATTTGATGCAAAAAAGTGAGTTGCAGATTTAATAGCTATTTTGGAAGCCATATCACCACCATAGTCTCCACCAACTCCATCACATAGAATAGCTAATAACCCATTGTTAATTTCAACAACTTCAACTGCATCTTCATTAAATTTCTTTTCAAAACCTGCACTTGAAAATTTAATGTACCTGTACCCCATTATGAAGCCTTTCTTATTTATTTACGCTTATAACTACTCAAAAATAATAAAATCCTGTTTCAAGTACGTATAATAAAAACCTTTAAAATATCGGTTGTTCAAATCATCGAAACTAATTTGTTTAACTTAGCACTTAAGTTTATATTTGTATCCAATTTTATCGAAAAAAATCATTTAATTGAGACATTTTATTAGTACTTCTTATTATTTTTGATTTGGGGTTCATACCCAAATGACCAATTTGCGAGAATGGCGGAATTTGGCAGACGCGCTAGACTTAGGATCTAGTACCGTGAGGTGTCGGGGTTCGAGTCCCCGTTCTCGCACTTTCAATTTTTACCAATTAAATTTTTTGAGGTTAGTTTTTTTTATGGAATATAATGTTGTAGATATAAATTCTTCAGAAAAAGAAGTTGAAATTAAACTTCAGTACGAAGAGATTAAAAAGGATATTGATGATGAAGTTAGGAAACACGCAAAATCTATTCAAATCCCAGGATTTAGAAAAGGTAAAGTACCATTATCAATGATTAAAAAAATGTATGGCGATGCACTTGAATATGAGGCTTCAGAAAAAGTAGCCAATTCTTTATTCTGGAAAGTTTGCCGATGAAAATCAACTTAAACCTATTGGTCAACCAGCAATGACTGATCTGAAATTTGAGCCTGAGAAGGACCTTACATTCAAGGTTAAGTATGAAACTATTCCAACTTTAAATGTATCGGGTTATAAAAATTTATCATTGGATATTCCGGATTATGTTGTAACTGATGAGGAAATTGAAAAGGAAATAGGATATATACTTGATTCTAACAAAATTTTAGAAGATGCTGAGGTTGTTGATGGTAAACAATATGTTATTGATTCTGAGATCATCCTAACTGAAAAAGATGGGACAACAATATCAGAAATAAAACCAGAAAAAATGCAAATCGATCTTTCTGCTGCTGGTATCGCTCAAGAAATTATTGAAAATGCAAATGGTAAAAAGGTTGGAGAATCTTTTAGTTTTACTTTTAAAGATGAGCATAAACATAAACTTGAAGATGGAACTGAAGAGAATCATACACAAACATATAAATATTCAGTAAATATTTTGGGTATTAAAAAAGTAGTTCTACCTGAATTAAATGAAGAACTAATTAAAAAGGTTACTAAAGACAAAGTTTCTACAGAAGCTGAACTTCGTGATGAAATTAAAAAGGACATTCAGAATTATTATGATCAGCGAACATGAGGAATTAACAAGAGGTAAGCTTGTTACTGAAATTATAAAGAATAATGATTTCAATCCACCTAAGACTCTTGTGAATAATATTCTAGAAGAATATGTAAAGAACGAGGAAGAACAGGCAAAAAAATCCAAATATCCATTTAACAAAGAAGAAGCAAAAACAAGATTGTTGAAATCTGCAGAAATTGAAGTAAAATGGTATTTGATTAAAAATGAAATTCAAAAATTGGAAAACATTATTATTACTGATGACGATTTAAAGGAATTAGCAGAAAAAGATTCTCAAAAGACAGGTATTCCCGTAGATAAACTTCTAAATTATTACAAGTCATCGAACCAATTTGAAAAAACTTTGGATCAAAAACTTTTTGAATTTCTAAAAACAAATAACACTTTAAACAAAGTTCATCCTGATAAATTAAACGCAAATCAAGAGGCAATAAATGAATAAGCAATTTGAAATCTTTAATCAATTAGTTCCGTATGTAATTGAACAAACTGGTCGTGGTGAACGTGGAATGGATATCTTTTCCCGTTTACTCAGGGAAAGAATTATTTTTCTTGGTACAGCCATTGATGATCATGTAGCCAGTTTAACCGTTGCCCAACTTATATTTCTTGAGGCTGAAGATTCTGAAAAAGATATAAATATGTACATTAATTCACCGGGCGGAAGCGTAACAGCAGGACTTGCAATTTATGATACAATGAATTTTATTAAACCTAATGTAGCTACAATTTGCGTAGGAATGGCTGCAAGTATGGGAGCTGTTTTATTAGCTGGCGGTGCACCTGGTAAGCGTTCTTCTCTGCCGCATTCTAAAATTATGATTCATCAACCATGGACTCAAGGTATTGGAGGACAGGTTACTGATGTTGAAATACATGCAAAAGAATTAATAAAAACAAGAGATTCTTTGTATCAAATCCTGGCTAAAAGCTCATTTAAGACTGTTGAACAGATCGCTAAGGATTGTGATAGGGATTATTTTTTAACTGCTGAAGAAGCTATGCAGTATAAGTTGATTGATAGCATAATTGATAAAAGAATTCCTGCCAAATAGTTTATTGGGCTGAGAATATCAGCCCAACTTAATTTTCCTCATTTGTAAATAATTAGGAATCTGCCCTCTGAACAATTATGAAAAAACTTTTCAAAATAAATTTTATAATATTTTTTTTCATTTCCTTCGTTTGGCAATTTTCATTTCCCCAGCAAGATAAAATTAAATTATTTAATAACTACCTTGAAGAGTATATTGTCAACAAACAAGTGCCTTCTATATCGGCTGGTGTTTTAAGAGATGATAAAATACTGTGGCTTGGAGTTAAAGGTTTTATCGATTTAGAAAATGATGTCAGAGCCACTGATAATTCCCTTTATAGAATTGCATCTATTTCAAAACCAATTACTGCGGTTGCAATTATGCAGCTTTATGAAAAAGGTTTGATTGATCTTGATAAAGAGGTTCATACTTATATCCCATCCTTCCCTGAAAAAAAATGGAAGTTTACAGTTAGACAATTGCTAAACCATACATCCGGAATAAGAAATTATAGAGATGGAGAATTTCACAGTAAGAATTTTTATTCTTCAACAAGTGAGGCAATTAAAGTTTTTGCATATGACTCACTTATGTTTGAACCCGGAACAAGATATGCTTATTCATCCTTAGCTTATTCTCTATTAGCAGCAATTATTGAGAATGTTACAAAATTATCGTTTGAAGAATATTTAATTAAAAATATTTTCATACCAGCAGATATGAATCACACTTTTGTAGACAAACAAAGAGAAATAGTACCTAACAGAGTAAAAGGTTACGAAAAAAATTATTTAAGACAGTTTGTAAATGCTCCGTTAGCTGATTTAAGTATTAAAGTTGCAGGTGGAGGTTTAATCTCTACATCAAAAGATCTTTTATTATTCTCAAATTCCCTGCTACAAGGAAAGCTTATAAAAACTTCAACATTTGATATGATGTGTGAAAGAACAAAACTTAAATCAGGAGTTGCAATTGACTATGGACTAGGTTTTTCTCTTAATTTTGAAAATGATTCTTTGAAATCGATTTATCATGTTGGTGGTGGCACAGGATTTTCGACAATGCTTCTAATGTACCCAAAAGAAAATCTTGCTACAGTTGATTTGATTAACATTGTTGATATCAATCTTGGTTTGCCTGCAAGAGATTTAGCAAAAATAGAGTTTGGTTTAACCTATCCATATCCTTTAAAAACAATTTCTAATGAGTTAATGTTTGTTTATAGAGAATCAGGGATTGACAGCTCAATCAGTAAATATTTAGAACTTGAAGAATCAAATTCAAATAAATATAATTTAAGTGAGAATGAGGTGATTTATTTTTCTAAAGATTTAATTGGATTGGGTAAAACGGCAGACGCAATAAAATTTCTAAAAATAGTTCAAAAGAAATTTCCCAAATCCTTTCCATTACAAGTTGCTTTAGCAGATGCTTACCTGAAAGATCGGAATGAAGGTTTAGCACTTAATCATTTTCGCAATGCATGGCAATTAAATAAAAAAGATGCATATGTTAATAAAATGATACTTAGACTAACAAAATAAATCTCTGAAAAACATTTTTATTAATAAGCTACTTATTATTATGCTTTGCGTATTCTTCTAACAGATATTTTGCAACAGCTTCTGCTTCCTGGGGTTTTAATCCGGGATTTGGCATTGGAGGAAAGGCAGGATTGACTTTAACCGGATTCCTTATAAAAGCAACAAGTTGTGTTTCTTTACCAGCAAACTGAGGCAGAACATCGAAATAAGCAGGTCCTACAAGTTTTCGATCAAATCTATGACAACTTGCGCAACGCACTTCATATATTTCTTTACCGCTAATAACAGCTACAGTCCCCTCTCCTTTTAGGTTAGCAAGTATTTTATCATACTGAGTGCTGAGTACTAATGAATGCTGTTTAGTTGCATTACTAATGGCTTTTTGATCCTTAAATATTAAAGAAACGGAGACAAGAATTAAAATTATAAAGATAGCAGAACTAAATTTATATTCATTTTTTACTTCAAGCATAAAGAAAAAATGATAGGCTAAAAACAATAAAAGTATTGCAATAAAAGAAGCAATAAATATCGAACCTGATAAATTTTTATCGGGGAGTAAAAATAAATTAATTGCAATTAATACTGGCAACGGGATACCGAATCTCAGACCTAGCTTTGAGGCGTTGTTTTTTAAGAAATTTCTGTACTCCGGGTCCACATCATTCTTATTTTCTTTCCAATAAAGATAATAAAATAAAATAGCGGCGGCAGTTAAAGTAAACGCAAGACAGATAAAAGTTAAAAATTTTAATAATACTACTGGAGCAAATATTGCACCTACAAAATTTGAAATACGCCATGTTGTAAATAATTCAACCGATGTAATACCGGCTACATAAAACCACATACCTATAAAAATAAAAATAAAACCTAACTTCCCATATTTGGCACTTAAATGTGACGAACTATTTTTTATTTTCTCCAGTTCTTCTTCAGCATCCTTATTTTTTAACTGATTTGAATTGACAGAATTAAAGATGTAATTAAAAGTAACGGAATATCTATAAGTATAAATCATTATTAACGCTATTGTAACAAAAATAAATGCCAGGACTAAATAACTTAACGTGTTTATTTTTGATTGATCTAACAATTGAGCGAATATTAAAATTGATGTTAATAAAGGAACAATTCCAAGAATAACCCCGACAGCATTATTAACTGTAACACTTTCAATAATATCTTTAGAATAGATTTTGTAGTGAATATTATTTTTTTTTCTGAACTTATTGCTATAATAGACAGATAGGAATGTCCCGCCAAAAATTAAACTTATAAATGGAAGAAAAATTGATAGTACCAGCACCATTATGTAGTGCAGTAATTCAATGTGTTCAGCAGATTGTGGTAAAATAATTTTATCTAAAAACTCCATATAAATTCACTTTGTATTGATTATGAAACAAAAAGTTTATCGAACGACACAATTAGCACTACGAATAGTGCGAAGAAATTAATATCTCTGAATGCAAATCTGAAATATGAATTTTCCTGGGTTTGCCTGATAAGTTTGTATGCATTATATGTCAACCAGATTGCAGCTAACAACAGACTATATTTAACAATTATATTTTGTGCAACATGAAAGAATGGTAAAAGTAATACGGTAATTGCAGTTGCAGTAATCCACATAAAAGTAATTCTTGCTAATTGTTCTTTGCTAAAAATCTGGGTTAAAGTCGGGAATCCAGCTTTTTGATAATCTTTATCCAATAGCATCAGCAATAACCAAAAATGTGGAATCTGCCAGATAAAAAAGAAAAACGATATAAGTATTATTTGCGGGTCAAATAAATTTCCGCCACCGGCATCCCAGCCAACCATTGGCGGAATGGCACCAACCAATGAACCCGGGATTATTGCAAGTGATGTGACTTTTTTAAGAGGTGTATATACAATGTTATACCAAAAAAGATTTAATAAACCCAATAATAACGCAACCAAATTGCTTCCAATAAAAAGCAAAACTGAACCTGCTATTACTAAACTTATTGCTGTCTCTAATGCTATTGATGGTGATATTTTACCGGAAGGGATAGGACGATTTTTCGTTCTATCCATTAAAGCATCAGAATTTCTTTCTTGAAAATGATTAAGTGCAGCCGAACCGCAAGCTAATAAAAGAATCCCGATTATCGGAAGTATCATTCCGGTATTAATTGAATTGGTTGCAGCGATATAACCGAACATAGTTGTTATAGTTACAAATATTGTAATACGAAATTTTGTTAACTCAAGTAATATTTGGATATAGTTTTTCAACTAATTATTTACTTTCCACTGATTTGGTAGAATCAATTTTATTTTGCTGGACATCATCAGATTTGTTAAACCATAAAACAAAATCTTTATCAGGTATAACTTTAACTTTACTGTACATTTTAGAATGATTTAATCCGCAATATTCTGCACAAGCAATATCAAAGTCTCCAAGTTCCACGGCTTTAAACCATACATATCTTGTTTGATTTGAATAAACGTCTTTTTTTATTCTAAATTTTGGAATATAAAAAGCATGACTTACATCCAGTGAATGAAGAGTTAATACTACAGGTTTATTTAAAGGAACATAAAGTGAATCAGTTGTTTTACCATTTGCATATTTGAAAGTCCATTTCCACATTTGTGCAGTAACATCAACTTTTAAAGAATTTCCCGGTGGATTAACCATTTCTTCATATCCAATCCAACCAAAATAAAACATAATTAAAACAAGTATTGTAGGAATAACAGTCCAGGTAATTTCTAATCCTACATTACCATGCACATTAGTAGCTTTTGGGTTTCTTTTTCGATTATACTTAATAACAAAATAAATCATTAATCCTGTTATAAGCACAAGGAAAAATATTGATACAACAAGTGTAAATAAAAAAACGGAATCTACTCCTTGAGAAAAATTTGATGCACCATTAAACATATTCAGTTCCTCATAATAAAGGATAATCAGAAAATAAAAGCAAAAAGGATATACCAAGGAATAAAATTGCAACACCAACAAAAATTTTAAATGTTATGCTCTCGCTGCTAAGGTGCATAAATCTAGTTAACACCAGGTAAGTTTTAATTGAAGCGATAATTAAAACAGTTGCAACTGTTATCCCTCCTAAATTAATCCCGGCTAAAGTTACAGTAACTCCGGTTAAAGTAATTAAAGCGAGCCATACAAGAATATAAATTCCATAACCGCTATTATGCTCAAGGTGTTGTTCTTGAATTTGTTCCATCGAAAACCTTTAAGTTATCAGATAAAATAATGGGAATAAGAAAATCCAAATGATATCTACAAGATGCCAGTATAATCCTGCCGATTCAAGCTTAACATAGTTCCCACCTGTAATAATTTTTTTAGATGTCAGCCTCATCATAACAGAAATCAATACTATTCCAATGATGACGTGCAAACCGTGCAATCCGGTCATAACATAATACAATCCGAAAAAGATAATTTCACCGGATGGTTTTGCTAATAAAACATCGGATCCGGGATAAATTCCATGATGAATTTTTGTACTCCATTCAAAGTATTTATTAATTATAAATCCAAAAGCAAGTAAAATTGTCAACAGCTGAAAAATCATCGACAAAGATTTTTTATTTTGCTGAATAGCCGCAATAGATAATGCCATAGTTAATGAACTTGTAAGCAATATTGCAGTATTAATTGTTCCAACTAATGTATTTAACTCCTTTGCAGCAAGATGAAATGCTTCAGGATATTGATATCTGTAAACTGAGTACAGTATAAACATGCCTCCAAATAAAATCAGTTCTGTAAAAAGAAAAAGCCACATACCCATTCGGGCTCCAATATCATCACGATGAACGTGAGTTATTGCTTGTTCCTGAACACTCACTTAGCCTCCTGGTTAATTAAAACTGCACTTTCGTTCTGCTTATATTCATATGGTGCTGCATGTACTGTTGGAATTTCAACAAAGTTTTCATGAATTGGCGGAGTTTCTATTGTCCATTCTAAGGATTCTCCACCCCATGGATTTTTTTCAGTAAATTTTTTATTACTTAATACTGCTTTTATAAGATTTCCAATCATTAATAAAATACCGGATACAAGTATCCATGAGCCTATTGTAGAAATCAAATGGTAAATATGGAACTCCGGCAGATAATCATAATATCTTCTTGGCATCCCTAACCATCCCATAATAAACATAGGGAAATAAGTAATGTTAAATCCAACAAATAAAATCCAGAAAGCTGTTTTACTTACTTTTTTATTATACATCTTCCCAAACATTTTTGGAAACCAATAATGTATGGCAGCCATCAAACCAAAACCCGTGCCTCCAAACATTACATAATGAAAGTGTGCGACAATAAATGAAGTGTCCTGAACCATAATATCAACAGACAGAACTCCTTGCATAACTCCTGTTAAGCCACCGATAGTAAACAGAAAAATGAATGCAAGTGCAAATAACATCGGTGTTTCCAAAGCTATTGAACCTTTATACAATGTTGCCGTCCAGTTAAAAACTTTTATTGCACTTGGGATTGCAACAACCATAGTGAGCAGTGAAAAGATAAACTGGCTTGCGTCAGCCATACCTGCAGTAAACATATGATGTCCCCAAACAAGAGATCCGAAGAGCGCGATTGCTATACTGGACATTGCAATAAACTTATATCCAAAAATTGTTTTTCTTGCAAACACAGGAATAACTTCTGAGATGATCCCCATCGCAGGAAGTATCATAATATAAACGGCAGGATGTGAATAAATCCAGAATAAATGTTGATATAAAACTGGATCACCTCCAAGTGCAGGATCAAAAAGACCAACTTTAAATATTCTTTCAATTGCAACCATCAAAACTGTTATACCAATTATTGGTGTTGCTAAAACTTGGACCCACGCGGTGGCGTAAAATGCCCAAATTGAAAGCGGCATTTTAAACCATGTCATCCCAGGAGCTCTTAATCGATGAACTGTGGTAATGAAGTTTAACCCGGTAAGTATCGATGAAAATCCGAGGATAAAAGCTGCAAACAATGCAAGGTCAACATTTGTTCCGGTTCTAACACTGTATGGAATATAAAATGTCCAACCAGTATCTGCAGGTCCGCCAGGCAACAATATTGAAATAATTGCAAGACTTCCTCCGGTTATATAAAGATACCATGACAGTAAATTTAATCTTGGGAAAGAAACATCCTTGGCTCCAATAAGTATCGGAAGAAAGAAATTCCCAAAAATTGCAGGAATACCGGGAATAACAAATAAAAATATCATTATTACACCATGCAGTGTAAAGAATGAGTTATAAGTTTGAGCATCCATTATTGTCCTGCCCGGAGCAATTAGTTCAAGCCTCATCAAGAAACCAAAAGTAACACCAGCCAAAAAGAAAGTTGAAATTGCAATAAGGTAAAGAATTCCTATTCTTTTATGATCTGTTGATAAAATCCAACCAAGCAAACCTTTATGTTTACCTTGATATTCAAGATAACTCGGATGCTTTCCATTTACAGGTGCTGTTATCGTTTCACTCATTTTAAAAAATTACCTCGTTTTAATAATACCGCTTTTACGTTTTGATAATAAAAAGAAAATAAAAATCCCAACCATAAATAGAATAATCACACCGAAAATTCTTGTTAGACTTATAACATAAGTCTTCCCTTCCGGATCATATCTGAAACAAAATTGCAATACTTTGGCAATAGTCGGTGAAATTTTTCCCTCAGATGTTTCTATAACTGCCATTTTAAAATCAAACGGAAGAATTCCAAATCCACTTCGATCAGAAAAGCTTGGAATAAGATATCTGCAGATTTTCCCTTCTTTATCCACAAAGATAAATGCACCGGCATGTAAAAAATCTTTTCCCTGTCTTTTAAAATGAAATCCCGTTGCATCTGCTACTTTTTTAATAGTTGCACTATCGCCAGTCAAAAATCTCCAGCTTTCAGGTGGAATATTTTTATCTATAACTTTTAAATAAATCTGTTTTCTAGTACTCGCATCCTTTGGAGTTTCAAATTGATCCATACTAATTAAAACTATGTTATAGTCAACTCCGGGGACAAGATCAGATTTATTTATAACGTCTGATAATTCCATTAAAAGCGGACTACATATTCCCGGACAATTATAATAGACAAAAGCAAAAACGGTAGGTTTGGTAAATAAATCTTTTAACAACACCGTGTTACCATTTTCATCTTTAAATGATTCTTGTAGCGGAATTGTTTTACCAAGTTGTTCATCAATACCAACTTCAATTGGCTGTTGAATTGCAACCGCAATTGAAATAAGAAAGGTATATGATACTATAACTAATAAAATATTTTTCATAGTGAATAAAAAGCTAAATTAGTTTAATCATAAAATTGTATAACGATGCCCATTCATCTTTTTTCAAATTAAATACTGTACCGTTAAAACCATTCTGGTTTACATTGTTTATAACAAGATTAATAAAATCCGAAAGATTCTGCTGCCATCCATTATTCTTCACTAAAAATGACAAGGCAATTTTAGGATCAGTGGTTACTTTCTTAAAGACTTTAAATCCATTTTCATTTGAAAAAGAATTTAAAGTACTTATATCTGATTTAACTTTATTAATCCGATTTTCATTTTCTGAAATTATTAATAAAGCAGCTTTTGCAACAGGAATTTGTGCTGCAATTTGCTGACCAGCCGATAGATTATATGTTGTATTCAGGGCTTGCAAATCGGCATCTGTATCAGCAGCAGGATCAGGAATAAATGTTGTTCTGATATAATGAGCTAAGGCAAACTTTTGTTCTGGTAACAGATAATCAAAAGAAACCATAGCGCTTGGGGGTAAACCCTCTTGCAGTGTTGTATAAATTTCGGAAAGTTTGGTACCATTTTTCCAACCACTCTTGGATGTAAAATTACGAGGTGGCGGATTTAACCCTGTCGAAGCAGGACCATCGCCCTTACCGTTATTTCCATGACAGGACGAACAATTTGCCTTATAAAGTTTTTCACCTTCAGACAAAAGTTCCGGTGTGGATGTTTTTAATTCCATTACATTAACCGGTGGAACCACGATTGCATTTTTTACTGGAAGATCTGTTACAATTGTTGAATCCCTTAGAACCGGTGGCACATTCTCTCTTGCTATATTATCAAGATTTTGTACGTAATAAATGCCCAAGCCTAAACCGATAATTAGAATATATGGATATAATAATCCAAAAACTGTCCCAGGATTTGCAGCTAGTTGCCGGGTTTTATTTTTAATTCCGTTAATTATATCTTTCATAAAAAACCTTGAGTCTCAAATAATTTTAGAGATGAAAATCAATACCTCTTTTTAATTTTGGGTCACCGATCGGAACGATATTATCCTTTTTAGAACGCCAATTAAACAATAATATCACTAACCCGATTCCAGCAATCGGAAATACTAAATCAATCCAACTAAATACGTATCCATTTTTCATAATTTCCATATTAGGCATTATCAACCAAAACAAATCGAATAGGTGTGCAAATAACAACCACATTGCTATAAATTTTAAAATCTTTGGATTCTGTTTTGATGGTTGTGTAAGTAACACAAAATAAGGAACCGCAAATTGAATTATTATCAACGCAATTGAAAAGTAAGCCCAACTTCCATTCCAGCGCGTTAAGAACCAAAAAGTTTCTTCGGGTAAATCAGCATACCATATTAATAATAATTGAGCAAAGGCTATGTAAGCCCAAAAATTAACAAACGCGAATAACAATGCCCCAAGACTGTATAAATGATCATTATTCATCCAGGGGAAATAATTTTTTTCTTTTAACAATACTACGGCAAGTGTTACAGCAGCTAATGCTGCTACAACTGTCCCGGCAAAATAGTAAACTCCGAAAATTGTTGAGAACCAATGTGGTTGTAAACTCATCATAAAATCTATTGCGGTAAATGTAATGCTAAGTGCAAAAATCAGAATAAAGATTGCTGATAATTTTATATTCTTTTTTGTTAATGACTGATCTTTATTGGAATCTTGCTTTCTGGAATTTCTTGCGATCATCCAATAAAACATAGCCCACAGACCAATAAATACAAATGTTCTTATTACAAAAAAAGTTATGTTTAAGTATGGAGCTTTGCCTTGCAGAATTTTATCATGTGCAACTGCTTCTTTATGTGCCCAATGAAAAAGATCATGATTGAATATGAGTATTGGAATCACTAACACTAACAATATTGGGATAAGTCCTGCAAAAAATTCCGGAATTCTTCTAATTGGGGTGCTCCAATCTGCACCCGCAACATATTCCAAAGCAACAAGAAAAAGTGAGCCAAGTCCAACACTTACAATCATCATATAAGTAACAAGATAATTAAAAACTGCTCTTTCCTGATCAACAAAAAATGCAATTACTGAAAGAATTGTACCTGTAAGAAAAAGTAAAATCCCAATTTTTGCAAAACCGGCAGGTAAATCTTTTTTCTGGTAATTAAATTCAGTTTGTGTCATTGCTGCCAGTCTCCTTGTTGATCTCAATTAAATCAGAATCGCTTGCATTTTTAGCTCTTTGTAAAACTCTAATATAATTTACAATTGCCCAGCGTTCATCCCTTGCTATTTGCGATGCATAAGAAGGCATTGCATTTTGTCCGTTTGTTATAATATGATATATCATGCCATCACTAAAATCTATTGCTCTTTTTGAATGTAAAGTTGGAGGATTGGGGAATTGTCCTCTAAGTCTGCTGTCGCCATCTGCAAAATAACCATGGCAAGGGCTGCAAAATGTAAAAAACTTTGCTTTACCTAATTTTAAATTTTCTTTAGTTGGCAAAAATGGATTTGCTAAAACTTTGGGTGGATTCAATTGCCCTTTATATGGATAAGGAATAAATCCTCTTGCAACAGTACCTTCTACCGGTGTTCGCATACCAAATCCGTCAGCAAAAAGTTCACTTGGTTTTTGGGGATTTAACTTTTCCTGGTCATCCATCCAATTAAATGGTGTGATATAAAGAAGTTTATTTAAAGTAAAATAAGTTGCACCTGAAACTACTGCTGCTGTTACCAGTAAAAACAATAAAAATTTAGGTTGAAATATGGAATAAGTTTCCTCTTCAGGATAATAAATCATTTCAACATTTAATGGATGGAGCTTCTGAAAAAAATCCGTAACAGATTTTTCATCGAACTTTGCATCTGATGCTTCAACAATAACTCCATATTTATCAGCCGAAACACTTTTCATATAGTTTGTGTCGTGTAATGGATGTTTATTATTTGGCAGTTTAAAGAATAAGGCTATCATAGCAATTACAGTTGATACAGTTGCAACTAAAACTGTAACCTCAAATGTAATAGGAATGAGTGCAGGAAATGCAAAAAATGGTTTTCCGCCTATTACTATTCTATAATTAACCGCCATCGTCCAGTACATAAATAACAAAGCCATAGCTCCACCGGTTAAACCCATTACCAAAGTTATGAATCCAAGTTTTGAGGGCTTCAATTTCATTGCGCTATCCATACCGTGAACTGGATATGGAGTGTTTACATCAAACTTGGTAAAACCTGATTCAACAACTTTTTTGACAGCATTAATTACTTCATCCGGAGTTTTAAATGTGGCAGCCACACCAAATAGTTTTTTTTCACTATTCATTATGATCCCCTCCATGATATGTTGGCTGTGCACCTTCAGCAACTGCTTTGATTTCTGAAATTGAAACTACAGGTAATGCTTTTGTGAAAAGGATTACTAAGGTAAAGAATAAACCAAAACTTCCGAGTAAAATTCCAAAATCAACAATAGTTGGTTTATAATATGCCCACGCTGAAGGAAGAAAATCACGACTAAGTGATGTAACGGTAATTACAAATCTTTCAAACCACATACCCACATTCACTAAAATTACAATCACCAGCATTAATGGAATTGATCTTCTAATTTTCTTAAACCAGAAAAGTTGTGGAAAGATTACATTGCAGCTTACCATAATCCAGTATGCCCACGCATATGGACCGATTGCCCTGTTAATAAATACAAATTGTTCCACAGATACACCGCTGTACCATGCAATAAAAAATTCCATTGCATAGGCGTATCCTACCATTGATCCTGTGGCAAGAATTATTTTATTCATTTTTTCCAGATGATCAAGAGTAATTATGTGTTCAAGATTAAATATTTTTCGTACAAAAATTAAAACTGTTACAACCATTGCGAATCCGGAAAAAATTGCACCTGCTACAAAATATGGTGGAAAAATCGTTGTGTGCCAGCCAGGTAAAATTGAAACTGCAAAATCAAAACTTACAATTGTATGTACTGAAAGAACTAAAGGGGTCGCAAATCCAGCTAATAGTACATAAGCTTTTTCATAATGCGTCCAATGTCTATTTGAATGCATCCATCCCAATGAAAAAATGGAATAAATAGTTTTCTTAAACTTTGTTGTAGTTCTATCTCTAAGTGTTGCAAAGTCCGGGATTAAACCAACGTACCAGAAAAACAATGAAACAGTAAAATATGTGGAAACTGCAAACACATCCCACACAAGCGGTGATGTAAAATTAACCCATATACTATGTTGATTTGGATAAGGGAGCAAATAACCTGCAAGCCACGGACGTCCCGTGTGGATTACCGGAAATATACCTGCACACATAACAGCAAAGATCGTCATCGCTTCCGCAAATCTTGCTATACCGGTACGCCATTTTTGTCTCAATAAAAATAAGATTGCAGAAATCAAAGTACCAGCATGACCCATACCAACCCAAAAGACAAAATTTACAATTGCAAATGCCCAGCCAACTGGCTGATTGTTACCCCACATTCCTATTCCATAATAAAAAGTATAACCAACCGAAATGGCACCAATAAGCAATGCAGTTAAAGAAATTGAAAGCGCAATAAAAAATTTTTTATCGGGCTTTGTACCCATTGGTTTGGCTACCAATTCTTCAATTTGTGCAAGGGTCAATCTTCCCGCAACAACAGGCGATTCTTTGGAGTAATCAATATTCACTATGCTTCCTCTGAATGGATGTTTCTGAGTTTAGCTATATATGTAACATTTGGCTTAATGTTAAGCTCTTCAAGCACATAATAGCCTAGCTCGTGATTTCTATATTTATAAAATTCTGAATTTTTATCGTTTATATCACCAAAGTGAATAGCATTTGTGCTGCAAGAATCCTGGCAAGCTGTTGTTACATCAGTTCCTTTGAGTTCACGTTTATTATGAGTTGCTTCAGCCCTTGCTTCAGAAATTCTTTGAACACAGAAAGTACATTTTTCCATAACACCACGTGATCTGACTGTAACTTCAGGATTTTGCATCAATGCAAGTATTGGATTTTCCTGGTAACTGTCTTTGAAGTGATCTCTAAAATTGAAGAAATTAAATCTTCTCACTTTATATGGACAGTTATTAGAACAGTATCGAGTACCAACACATCTATTATATACCATCTGGTTTAATCCATCAGGGCTGTGAGAAGTTGCGGCTACCGGGCACACATTTTCGCAAGGTGCTTGATCGCAATGTTGGCAAAGCATCGGCTGGACACTTACATTTGGTTCATTTACAGTACCCGAATAATATCTATCTATTCTTAACCATTGCATTTCTCTGCTCTTTAATACCTGATCTTTTCCAACAATAGGAATATTATTTTCAACATTACAAGCAATCACACAATCACCACAACCGGTACACTTATTTAAATCAATTGCCATTCCCCATTTAACTCCATTATAGGGATGAGGTTCATAAACACTTGGCAAGTCTTCGCTTTGTTTCTCTTTAATAAATTTTGGATTTGTTATATAACCGGTAACAGTACCTTCCTGAATAATATGTCTCTTTTGAGCTAAATCTTTTGTCCGTTCATCATCAAAAGCATGGTGTTCTTGAGATGAAGCTAATTCATAAGTTTCACCGGTTTTCTTTATAGATGCGTTCGAATAGATTAACGGAGATTGAACATTTTTTTTCGACAGTAATATATTTGCATTAAATCCGGCACCGCTTGCAACTGTGCCTGAGTGTTCTCTTCCATATCCTAATTCGATAACAATAACATCATCGGCGGTACCTGCCTGCAGAAAAACAGGTAAAATTATTTTTCTTTCTTCAACCGATACTTCAATAACGTCATTATTCTTTAGATCTAATGATTTGCATGTATTTTCGGATAGTGCCGCATAATTATCCCAGGTTATTTTAGATAGTGGATGTGGGAGTTCTTGTAACCAGCCATTATAAGCTAATCGACCATCACCAACCTGATAGCTTTCCTTTAAGACAACTGTATAACCATTTACAGATTGAACTTCATTATAAAGTAAAGAAATATTATTTAATTGTACTGGAGCTGGGTTTTCAGCTACTTCATTTGTAAAAACAATTCCATCATGCAATGCACCAAGCCAAAACTGATCAAAATCTAATTCTGATTTTAGGGTTGGATAAATTGTTGTTTCCCAATTCTTCATCAAATAATCATGATAAAGTTTTTCTGAAAAAACTTCAGTATTACCATTAATCCAGGTTAATAATATTGCTTCTTTTTGTCTCGTGTTTTTTAGTGGTGTAATTACCGGTTGCTGTAAAGAAATTATACCAGTTCTTGTCTTTGCATCTCCCCACGCTTCAAAGTTATGATTTATTGGAAGTACATATTTACTAACTTGTGTAGTTTCACTCTGTCTTTCAGTAAGAGTAACAACAGTATCAACTTTTTTTAATGCAGTTTCATAACTATAATCCTGAGCAAGGTGATAAATAGGATTACAATCAAAATGAATTACAGCAGCTACTTTTCCATTATTCATTTTGGAAACTAATTCTTCTAAATCTTTTGTTGGTGTTAGTTGCAATAAATTATAATTAGCTGAATCTGTTCTAAATAGTTGCGAATTTCCTAATGCGGCATTAAGCAGGTTAACAGCAATATGAACATTTTCTGGTAATGAATTGCCAGCATCGATAATTATCTTTCCTTTGTTGGATAATAGATCAATGACTAGATGGTTCAGCACTTCCATTTTAACTTTGTATTTAGATGCAAATGATGGAAGTGAAAAAGCTGATGTATTTGCAGAAATATTTATTGCCCCTTTTCGCTGAAGTTCATTTATTAAGCTCATCACAAACTCATATTGAGCTTGGGGACGTAATCTTAATCTGTAATCAGAATTTAAACCTGTAAGACTAAGGTTACTTTCAACGACATAAAGTCTATTAAATTTTTTAGTGTCAACATTTCTTCCTTCTGTAAACAACCTTGCGGTTTCAATTCTGTTATTTTCAACACCTAAGAAATCCGATTCGAGTGAAAGAATAACTTTTGCTTCATCCCATTTTAATAAAGGGTAATTGCCGGATCCATAGCATTTTTGCCATGCGGAATTTTTTATTGAATCATTAAACAGTTCATAAGAATAAATTTTTACGCTCGGATATTTTTGTTTGAAATCATCTAATACTTTTAAAGTTGTAGGCGATGTAACTGTATGCGTTATAATTGCAATCTCATTATTCCCTGCCCCATTTAAGGCTTCAAGAATATAATCATTTGCCTCCTTCCAATTTGTCTCTACAAAACCAGAACCATTTTTCTTCAGCGGGGAACCCAATCTTTCAGGATCATAAAGATTTAAAATATTTGCCTGTCCTTTAGAACAAATCTTTCCCTTGTTTACAGGATGTTCAGGATTCCCATCAACTTTAATTGGTCTCCCTTCACGAGTTCTTATTAATATTCCGCAAGCATTTGAACAAACTGTACATGTTGATGCATAAAAATTAGGTTTCCCGATCGTAATTTCTTCTGGTTTAACATTGTAAGGAACTATCTCACCTTTATCACGATAATCAGTACAAGCAGTGCCGGCTAACGCTGCCGAAGCTCCTAAAAGTGCGAAAAATTTTCTTCTAGAAATTGATGAAAGATGTAAGGGATCAAAGTCATCAGTTGTACCTTCTTTAAATTCATGATTTCGTGCTTCTATTACTTGGGGATCATTATAAAGATCTTCAAAACTTCTCCAATAATTTACATCAGTATTAGATGATTCGGATGAATTTATATTATCAGATTTAGGTTCAGACATTCTTATCACCTATTTTTTTTCTATTAACAGCAAGAGGATTAAGCTGAACTTTAATTTCTTTTTTATTCTTTTCAATTTTTTTTGAAATTATGTTCATTGGGAAAGATTTATATATCACTAATCCCAATGCACTTAATGAAATTGAAGTAAAGAATTTTTTTCTGTTCATATAAAGTCTGTTAAATTAATTTTTATTTTTTGTTACCTATGGCAAGCGGAACAATATTCAGGTCCCGGTTTAATTTTATCTTTTAATTCAGGAAATTTGTCATGTACATTGCGATGACAATTCAAACAACTGCCCATAGTAAAAGAATTCATCTGTCCGACTTTTTCCATTTGAGTAATTTCACCATGACAGGCAGTACAATTAATTCCTTTGTTAATATGTACTGAATGATTGAAATAGGCATAATCGGGAACTTTATGAATTCTTTTCCATGGAATAGGTTTATCCTCGCGATAATACTGTGTTAGCTTAATAATTTCAGGTCTATCTTTACGAGCAACCGAGTGACAATTCATACAAGTTGCTGCTGCAGGAACAGTTGCAAATCTGGTTTTTTCTACCCCGATGTGACAATACTGACAATCAATTTTCATATCGCCGGCATGAAGTTTATGCGAAAAGTTTATGGGTTGAGTAGGAGAATAACCAACACCATCGCGTGCAGCCCTGGATCCATAATAAGTAACGGTAAAAGATGAAATAACAACAAAGAGTGTAACAGGCAATCTGTTTCTAAAAATATAATCAAGAAAAGATTTTTTCATTAATATCCCATCAACAATTTAAGGGCTAATAATTATATTACTCTTTGCAGGAAAATACCTGTAAAGATTTTTATTAATTGATTTTTTGTTTCGGATTAACAGGGCTAAAGTTGGCTCTCCCTGATTGCTATAAATTAATAGTTTCGGACTATTAACATTTACACTTTTTAAAATTATAAATTTATGATTTTAAAACAAAATAATGATTAAATAAATTATTCTAATTACATTAAATGGCTAAATGAATAGTTGCCAAAAGCAACATTCCCAAAAGTAACTTCTAAAAGATAATTGCTTAAAATTCATGCTGTCCTGAATTTTTGAGATCTGAAACATTAATCATGATTTTGAAATTAGTTTAAAAATAGGAATTCAATGCAAACTAAATTTTTAAGATTCTATTAAAAAATATTCTTTAGTATTTGATATGTTATAAAGGCGGTAAGTATTAGAATTCCAAGATAGAGCAATAAATTTTTATAGGTTTTTGCACCTAAGATTCTCGTAATTCTAAAACCGCGCCATCCGCAATTATTACAACGAAATGTTCTATAAAAAGTAAAATGATTAAAAAATTTTTCTTTTGCGTTATGGGAATGTGATCTTCTAATTGTATTAGTAAAACCACATGATGGACATTTATCAAACATAGGATCATTATTGTAATTTGATTTATTACTTTTCATAAACCTAAATTGAAAAATCTTTAATCTATGAAAAGCGTATCATAATCTATATTTAAGCAGATTGCTATAAACTTTATTGTTGCTTAACAGGTTAATAGCAGTAGAAAATTGATTATCATATTTCAACCGTTCACGAATCCCGGCATCAATTCCTGAAAATCTATGTGCTAATTCAATTCTTAATTCTGCAATAATGTCCTGTTTATTTTTATCAAATTCAAAATCAAACAAACTGGAAATTTGTTCTTTCAATTTTTTAACTGTCTCTTCAATTTTTTCTGAATTTTCTTCTTTATCTAATAATTTAACAACTTCGTTTAATTTTTTTTCAGCTAAAGATTGATAACTATAATCTGAAGCGATTAAATATTTCTTAAACTCGCTTAGTATTTTATTATCATTTAACTTATAAAATGAAGCATTCTCATTTGCATAATAATATTTATCAGCAAAATTAAAAACTAACCCTTTGGCTAAAAGATCTTTTATTAAATCACTTTCGATTACTTCATTAACTGTTGTGTCAGGAGTAATTCCACCTGCGCTATATACAATTCTTTTATTATCAGTAGTAAATGCATCTGTTTTCAAGGAGTCAGGATATGTAATTACACTATTATCTTTCGAATAATCCACTTTCTGAATACATCTTCCGCTTGGTGTATAATATCTTGCAGTAGTTACCTTTAAGGAAGTATTAAAACTTAAAGGAGTAATTGTTTGAACTAATCCTTTCCCAAAAGATTGCGTACCTAATACAATACCCCGATCATGATCCTGTATTGCACCAGCAACAATTTCCGAAGCTGAAGCACTACCGCCATTTATTAAGACAATTAATTTTTCATTTCCTGCCAAAGGTTCTTCACTTGCAAAATATTTTTTTTCACTTTCAGAGCTTCTTCCTCTTGTAGATACAATAAGCAAATCTTTATTTAAGAATTTATCACAAACATCTACAGCAACATCTAATAATCCACCCGGATTATCCCGTAAATCGAGAACAATGGATTTTATTTCTCTTTCTTCTCTAAGTTTTATTAAAGCATTCCTAATTTCATCACTGGCAGATCGGCTAAAGTTGGATAACTTTAAATAAACGTTCCCTGAGTTTTCTGGATAAAAATCTGCAAACACAAGTGTTCTCACAATTATTTCTTCTCTCTTAAGATTAAACGTAAGTGTGTCTTGTTCAGATGTTCTTAATACTTTTAATTTAACATCAGTACCGGGCTCTCCTTTTACAAGAGAAGAAATATCGTCAATTATTCCAGGATTAACATTAGTTTCATTAATTTTTATAATCACGTCTCCAATTCTAACACCTTGTTTTTGTGCAGAGTATCCATCCAGTACTTCCAGAACAGTTACATTATCGTTCCGAACACCAATTGATACGCCAACACCACCATATTTACCATTGGTTAAAACATCAATATCATCTTGATTTTTTTCATCGATAAAAACTGTATAGGGGTCAAGTTTATTAAGCATTCCTTTAATACCTGCACGCATAAATTCCTGCGGGTCAATTTCATCAACATAATTGAATGAAATTTCTTTATAAACTTTTCCAAAGAGTTCAAGGTTTTTACTTATCTCAAAATAAATATCACTTTTGCTTACAACAAAACCAAATGTAAGTAACACAATAAATGATAATGATGTAAACAAAATTATTTTTCGTCGCTTCATATATATTTTACACCTTCCAAAGTATTTATTTCATATACTATCTTATGATGAATTTGTTCTATTGATTCAGTTCCATCGAGAACCCGGAAACGACTTTCTCTCGTCGCTAATTCCAGGTAACCAACTCGTACTTTTTCATAAAAATTATTATTAGACAATTCAATTCTATCCAAATCAGAACGGGATTTATTTCTTTTGCGTTCCAATGCAACATTTGTCGGGATATCAATTATAAATGTTAAATCGGGTATTGTATTACCGATTGCCAAATTATGGATATTTATTATAGCATCAAGTGTCAAACCCCGTCCATAACCTTGGTAGGCTGTTGAAGAGTCATGAAATCGATCTGATATAACGTAATAATCAGCTTCAAGATATGGACGGATTACTTCTCTAACTAATTGCGCACGGCTCGCAGAGAATAAAAATATTTCCGTTTCCATTACCATAGCATTATTTTTTTTATCAAGAAGTATATCTCTAATCTTTTCAGATATTACCGTGCCACCGGGTTCTCGAATTAAGTGAACATTCTTATTCTGTTTTAAAAGATATTCTTTTAGTAATTCAACTTGTGTGGATTTACCACAAAAATCTATTCCTTCAAATGTAATGAACATATATAAACTATAGCTTTCTATTTATTCAAATTTCTTAATAATGTATTTGAGATCCGAAGGTTTAGTAAACAACAGTTCAGTATTGGGAGGAATATTAACTTTCGGTTTAATACTTCCCAGGGTATCAAGTATTACATCTTTATAATCTATTGATGCAGTAATTTGATTAGCAGTTACTTTTCCAATAATATTAATTCCACCTCTTAAACTGCAGCTAATTGTGTTTGGAATAAGAACAACCTCGCGGTCAACAGGAATATTTTTAACTGTTACTTTTATCCCATCAAAAGAATTATCGACTATTCTTTGAACATTTAAAGTTAATTCGACCTTTTGTTGTTGAAATTCAAAACCAGGAATATTTTCTAATTCTGTAATAATTTTCTCTTTACTATCAAGAGAGGTATAAAAAACTTTTTGTGTCTTAATCAAAAAAGTTTTTTCTATTATATTTTTAGGACCTGCGGCTATAATTGAATCGGGATAAATTTTGATTGGAGTAGCCAAACCATAGCCAGGCTGAAACGTAATATCCGTATTTGATTCAACTTTTATTTTCTTAAAAACTAATTTTTCAACTTTTAAAGAAATATTTCTCGGTGCAATATCGATGACTGAAATACCTGAACCAAGCCACGTATTTTCAGGAATTTGATCATAAGCATTAACGGTAATATTCCCACTATCATCATCAGCCGATACTAAAAATTCAGTCGCTGGATTCAACCCCAGATTAAAAAGCTGCCATCCTTTCGCTTTTAATTTTATTGCTACATTTGGTGGGTTTGTAATTCCGCAAACATATCCTTTTGGCGTATTGATAACTCCTACAGCAAGATCATAAGAATTATAAAATTGATCCGAAAGAGTTATTGAGCCCCACACAAGAATAGCAAATACTAAAGAAAAAAATATTATTGTTACTTTATGTTTCAATCATTAACCTAAAACAATTTAATTTAGATAATAACTTGCAATTAATTTAATCTTTTAAATAAATCAACCAACTCATCTCGTGTAGCACGTGAAATTTGCCTACCCTTAATCGGAAAATTTTCAAACTCACGGGCATAGTGCCTTAACTTGTGTACATTCATTTCTTTTACTAATGAAAAGTTAATTTTGGAATAATTTAATTCGATATTTTTATTTCCCTTTATCCTTTTCGTAGAATCTATCATTTCACTTTTTGTTTCTTTCTTAGATAATCCCAAAGCTTCTTTACGCAATCTTTCAATTGTACTTAACGATTTTACTGAAGCTACACTTTGTTCAACAATGATTTTTGATTCAGGATTATTTTTCTCTTTAATATCAATGGCTACCTGATCTTTGAAATTTTTTGTTCCTTCTGAATCAACTTTTTTAATCAAATCATCTACTGGAGCTTTAATGTTTGTCTTATTGGAAATAATATTATTTTTTTTATTAATAATTTCTCTATCAGATAGCTCCAAACCTGATTCGCTTCTTTCCGTTTTTTGTATAGAAATTTGTTTTTCTTTTAAAGTAAATAATTCAGACAAAAGTTCTAACAATTCACTACCAGGATTATCTATTACCGAGTGAGCATAAATCTCTCCTACTCTTTTCCCGGCATCTACTGCTGATTCTACTGCTGATTTAACATATTCAGAATCACCTGAAACAAATAATGAAACTATACCGTTATCCAATTTTTTAACTCCAATTATTTCTATAGGAGAATTTTTAAGGATTACATCAGCGGCTTCAATTAAAGTTATTAATCCCTTAGATTCAATTAATCCAATAGAATTATTCATAAGCCATTTCTTTCCAGATTAAATTTTAGAAGCAAATCTTTATGGGGCATCGGAATTATATGAGAACTTCTGAATCCGTCTGTAGAATTTAAAACGTCTGCTCCATTTTGAAGTGCTTTACGAATTGCTCCCAATTCACCTTTTATAAAAACCGAAACAATTCCATCTCCCAAAAATTGCTTACCAATAAATTTCACACCATTTGTTTTTTTAATTTCATTAATCGCTTTTAATGAACCAGAGAAGCTGTTTGTTTCTAATATGCCTAAAGATTCAAGTGGCAAAAGCGTGCTCCCTAAATAATTTTTGACATTAAAAAATAGACTGTATAAAATGCAAAGTCAATTAGTTAATTTCTTCTTACGGAATCTAAATACTCCTGCAATATTATTGAGGCGGAATTCATATCAACTAAAGATTTGTCCTGTCTTTTCTTTTTGCTTGAAACAGATTGCAAAATTTTTTGTTCTGCAATTACAGAAGTATATGTTTCGTCCCAAAGAATAACTTCTAATTTGAATTTAGCTTCTAAATCCGATTTAAATTTCTTTACACTTTCTACAATGGAAGTTGGTGATACTTTAAATTCATTCGGAATTCCAAGAATGATTTTAATAATTTCTTTTTCGTTTATAATTTTTTCTAGTTCGAAAAACTTTTCATTATCATTCTTAATAGTCTTATAAGAATACGCAAAGGTTTTTAATGGATCGGAGAGCGAAATGCCAATTCTTTTTCTGCCAAAATCAATCCCCATAATTCGTGTTTCATCAAATGGCATAATTAGCTGCCCTCGAACCTTTCAACATTATAAATCCCCTGCACTTTTTTTAATCTCTCAATTATTCTGTTCAGATGATCAAGATTGTTAACGTAAACGGCAACACTTCCCTCAAATGCAGACTCACTTGTATTTATATTTATTGATTTAATATTTGTGTTTTGGTAATGTAACAATTGAATGAGATACATCATTAATAATTCCCGGTCTATCCTTCCCTCTAACAGAAATTCCCGCAACAAATAATGATCCTTCTGCCGCAGGCCATTGAACATTAACTAATTTACTTGCATCGTTTGTCGTTAAGTTAATTAAGTTGGGGCAGGTTTTCCTATGTATTTTAATACCTTCTCCCACAGTTATATATCCAATTACCGGATCACCAGGAATTGGGTTGCAACATTTCGCATACGTATAAAGAATACCTGATTTTTTACCATCAACTAAAATTCCACCAATATCTGTTCTTGCAACATTTGCAAACTTCTTAAACTCAGCGTCCTTCTCATATTCTTTTTCATCCTTTTGATTGTTAGCAGTTAGCACTTGATCAATATTAATAAAGTTTTGAGCAACTGCCTTAAAGAATTGTCTTGTGTTATCAAATTTGTTTGAGTGGGCAATTTGTAAAACATCATCAGAAGTAAAAGAAAGTTTCATT
Organism: uncultured Ignavibacteriaceae bacterium; assembly: GCA_963809415.1. GTDB lineage: Bacteria > Bacteroidota > Ignavibacteria > Ignavibacteriales > Ignavibacteriaceae > IGN3. Next base: position 76,127 of record CAWEJJ010000005.1, read on the forward strand.
TTTTTTAATTTCTTTTCCCAGATTTCAATTCCGCTATCTACAATTGCCTGCTCTTCCTTATTTAACCATTTTCTTATTTCATTTTTAGCTTTTTGAGTTTTAACAAACTTTATCCAGTTTTTATTTGGATGCTGGTTTTTTGAGCTGATAATTTCTACCTGATCACCACTATGCAACTCGGTATCAAGTGGAACAATTTTTCCATCAATCTTTGCCCCGATGCAATGAAATCCGACTTTACTATGAATTTCAAAAGCAAAATCCACTGTTGATAGAGCCTAACAGGTAACCTCTTCAAATCACCTTTAGGTGTAAAGACATAAATTTCATCCTGATAAAGATTTAGTCTAAAATTTTCTAGCAGCTCTTTTTTCTGATCATCCTTAGATGCATTTTCAAAAATATCCCGTATCCAGTTTACCCAGTTTTCAAAATCCTTATCTGTAGCAGTTTTATTTTCTTTATATTTCCAATGAGCCGCAACACCTTTTTCAGCAACTTCATGCATTTTCTTTGTTCGAATTTGTACTTCAACCAACCTTTCCTTCAGGTCCAACAACTGTCGTATGAATTGATTGATAGTTATTTGTCTTGGGTATTGAGATATAATCTTTAAATCTATCCGGAACAGGTAAATATATTTGATTAACTATACCAAGCGAAGTGTAACATTCATTCCAATTTTCAGTATCAAGAATAATTCTTATCGCAAAAAGATCATAAATTTCTTCAAATGGTTTATTCCTTCTTACCATTTTTCGGTAAATACTATAAAGATGTTTTGGTCTTCCGCTCAATTCATATTTAAGCTTTGCTTCATCAAGTTTCTCTTTAATAGGTTCAGAAAACTTTTTGATATAAGATTCTCTGTCTCTTCTTTTTGCTTTTAATTTACGGGCAAGCTCTTCATAAGCTTCACGGTTAAGATATTTGAAGGAAAGATCTTCCAGTTCCCACTTAACTTTTCCCAATCCAAAACGATGAGCAAATGGAGCATAAATTTCTAAAGTTTCCTGAGCAATTCTTCTTTGTTTATCAGGATTTACGAATTCTAAAGTTCGCATATTATGAAGCCGATCCGCAAACTTTACAAGAATAACCCTAACATCCTTCACCATCGAAAGGAGCAGTTTACGATAATTTTCAGCTTTGTTTATTTCATGACCGCGAAAAATTCCACTGATCTTAGTAACTCCATCAACAATTTCAGCGATTTCTTTGCCAAATTCTCTACTTATTAAATCGTAATTAAAATCGGTATCTTCAATTACATCGTGTAACAGAGCACTAACAATCGTAACATCATCAAGAGGAAATTCCTCTGCAACAATCATAGCAACTTCGTATGGATGCGTAAAGTAAGGTTCACCGGAAGCCCGGACATCATTTTTATGTGCTTCTAAACTGACCTCAAAGGCTTTTGAGATTAATGCTTCATCAACCATAAGAATATTTTTCTTACAAACCTTTATAAGATTTTCAAGCATTTTTTGATATTTAGGATTGCTAACAGCCATTTCGTCTAAAATCTGGATACATTTAATAAATTAAAGACAATTTAATTTTTTTAAATGATTAGTTAAAGGGCTAGAATTATCTTTTAGGAAGATTTATTTAAGCTGAAGTTCGTTTTTTAAGTTTATTACTCTCGTAAGTCTTTCGTGCAATTTATCGAGTTCGAAAGAATTGTAGCCTTTTATTGACAGGATCTCTTCACAAAGTTTAAGTGCTTCTGCTCGTTTACCTATTTTAACAAATTGCTGAGCAATTAAATGTTTTAGAGTAACCACATTTATTTTGTTGGATTCTAATTCTTTTGGATAGGAGTCAAGTACTTCACTATAAAGCTTAGCTGATTTTTCGGAGTTTACATTTTCATAGGCTCTCGCCAAATCCCATTTAAATATTCTTGATTGTGGATTATTTAATAGAGCAGCTTCCGAAATTTTAATTGCCTGCTGATACTCCTCTTGTTCTATATAAATCCATATTAAAGAATGCACTGCAAGATGTGAATTATACCCGGAATGTTTAATTGCTTTTTGAAGATATTCTATTCCTAAATCCTTTTCATCCGGAACAAATGGCAGCCAACTTAAAATTTCAGTTTTTTTACTTCTCCAAAATTTATAACTGCCAATCGCAATTAGAGATTCATAAAAATTATTATCAAGTTCTAAACAATATTCAAACGCAGAGACAGAGCTTAAACCTGTAGAGAAAGCCGGCAGCCAATCATGATTTAGTGCATCATAGTATGCACTGTAGCCCATTGTTAAAGCTAAAAAGTAATTATACCAAATATTTTTATCATCAGTTTTCAGCAATCTTTCTGAAGTTTTTTTTGCTCCATCAAGATATTTTGTAATTAGGTTATCATCAAATTGTACACCATAATCGTAAGATTTCGCAATTTGAGTTGCAGCTAAATAAATTTTGCCAAGCGGTAAATCTTTTCTTGATTTATCCAATTGGTCAAATAATTTTTCAGCATCATTATATTTTTGATCAATTATAAATTGTATTCCTGCTTTAAGAATTTTATGGATTGATTTATCAGGATAAACCTGAGCATAGGTATTGATCGAATTGATAAGTAATAAAAGCGGAATTATAGTTATTAACTTAAAGCGTACCAAAAGTTCTATCACCTGCGTCCCCCAATCCCGGAAGAATATATCCCTTGCTGTTTAACTCACGATCCAAAGCTGCAGCAAATATTTTAACATCAGGATGTTGTGTCTCAATTTTTTTTATACCTTCAGGTGAGGCAACAAGGCAGGCAAAAACTAATTTTGTTGCACCTCTTTTCTTAAGATACTTTAAAGCTTCGGAAGCACTACCGCCTGTAGCAAGCATCGGATCAAGCATAATAACTTCTGATGTTTCCAGATTTTTTGGTACTTTATAATAGTATTCTATTGGTTGCAACGTTTCTTCATCACGCTGCAATCCAATATGCCCAACTTTTGCTTCAGGAATTATTTGTAAAAATCCATTTACCATTCCCAACCCTGCTCTTAATACAGGAACAAGAATTACATCTTGAGTAAGTTTACTCCCAGTGGTTTTCTCAAGCGGTGTTTCAATATCTACTGGGGATAACTTAAAATTTTTTGAAATCTCAACAGCTAATACATTAGATACTCTTTGCAATGCAGCGCGAAAAGTTTCTGAGGTTGTTTTGACATCACGTAATATCGTAACATCTCTTTTAATTAAAGGATGTTCAATTAACATAAAATTTTTATTCATAAACTATTGTTGATTATTTTTGTCTAAAACTAACGGTTATTGGAACACCTTCAAAACCGTAAGTCCTTCTGATCAATCTTTCTAAAAATCTACGATAATTATCTGGAATATATTTGGGGAAATTGGAGAAGAATAAAAATATTGGATAGTGGTCACCTACCTGTGAAATAAATTTAATTTTTACTTCCTTACCTGTTGGAGATGCTGGCGGAGGATTTCTTTCAATTTCTGGAAGAAGTGTGTCATTTAATTCTGCTGTAGGAATTTTTTTAATTCTTTCATTCTGTACCTTTTTGCTTAAATCAATCAGCTTAAAAATCCTCTGCTTGGTTAATGCAGAAATAAAAATAACCGGAGCAAAATCAACCGTGCCTAACTTCTCTTTTATGGAGACTTCAAACTCACGAGCTGTATTCGTTTCTTTTTCTATCAGATCCCATTTATTAATTGCAATGATTAACCCGCGTCTCCATCGTACAACTTCATCAATAATTTTCTGATCTTGTTTCTCAAATCCTGTGCTGGCATCAAGAAGTAAAACTGTAACATCACTTTCGCTTATCGCTTTAAAAGTCCTTAGATTTGAAAAAAATTCAATGCTTTCTTCAACTTTCTTTTTCTTTCTTAATCCGGCGGTATCAATAAGTATTATTTCTTCGCCATAATATTTTAAGATAGAATCCAGACTATCACGTGTTGTACCGGGAATATCAGTAACAATACTACGTTCAACTCCTAAAAGTGCATTGGTTAAAGAAGATTTTCCGACATTTGGTCTGCCAACAACTGCAATTTTTAGTCTTTTATCTTCCTCAAGTAAATCTTCAGTTAGAAAATCTTTTGTAATATCATCAAGCAAATCACCTGTATGTCTTCCGCTAAGTGCTGAAATATCATAAACCGTTTTAACACCCATACCGTAAAATTCTGATGCAGCAGCAACATGTACTTCAGCATCAACCTTATTAACCACTAAATAATATTTTTTATTTGATTGTCGGAGCATATCAATAATAATTTTATCAAATGGATTTACACCAGCTTTAACATCAACAAGGAAAATAATTGAATCGGCTTCATCAATTGCAAGCTCAACTTGCTCCCTGATAGCAGTCTCAAATAAATCAGATGAATCCGGGACATAACCACCGGTATCAATTAAACGGAATCGTTTTCCGTTCCAATCACCTTCGCCATAATTTCTATCGCGCGTAACACCGCTTTTATCATCAACTATGGCTTCTCTTTTGCCAAGTAATCTGTTAAAGAGTGTTGATTTTCCTACATTGGGCCTGCCAACTATCGCTACTAATGGTAATTTCATATTTAAAAATAAAGAAATAAGATCTGGGAATGAAAAAGAGTAATTAATAAAATCGACACGACTATAAAGATGACATTTCTTCCAAATATGTCACCTTTATATAATTAAAAGTTATAAGTCACATACAAAGCAGGATAAAACTCTGTTTGATTTTTCGTAAGCTGAATATTTTCTAATCTTAGCTTTACAGCAATATCTTTATTATATCGAATTGATGACCAGACGGCATCAAGCGTACTTAATAAATGATTTACGTAAATTCCTATCACAGCAGTTGATGCTGTTGAATAAAAATCATTTGCCTGACCTCGCATCTGTGAATAGAAAAGAAAGTTGGAAGAAATTACATTTATGTCCCCGGTAAAATCATTCCAACCAGAAGCATATTGATGATACTTACCAATCAATTCATAATATTGCTGCTCACCGTGTGGAGGTAATTTATGCGAACCAGTTTCTATTGCATTAAGTTGACTCCAATTAACTCTATCCCATGGAGGAATACTTTGATCGTTGCTGATAATAATTTTTGCCTTAAGTTCAGCCCAACGGTCTGGAGCATATTCATTCTCAACAAGCCAGTTAGCATATTCTACAACACTCCAATGGTGGTCAGGATTTGTATAAGCATCAGCATAATCCTGAAACTCGTTGGTTTTTCTATCGCCTTTATTATCATAAATAACAGCGGTAGTTAAAACTGCGGCTTCCAGTGCAACAAATATTCCGGCTTTTAAATATTCTCCCGTGTAAATTTCACCGGCGCCAGGAATTATTGCAGATAATACCCCAGCCAGCAAAGGAGACTTTTTATTATCATTATTTATAACAATCAATTGGGATTGAATTGGTTCTTCAAAATCATTTAGCACAACTCTGGCATCAGCTGATAAGTTCCCTGTAAAAACTTTTGGGACATTTGTCTGTTGTGCAAAAGCGCTTGTTAAAGCAGCACAAAATGTTATAACAAATAAAATGTTTTTCATTTAAAACTTCCTTTATCGCTGTCTTAACTGTTTATCGGAATTTAATATATCAAAGCCGAATAATACTCCAGCATAAAAATTCCACTCTTTGCCATATTTAACTGTTTGACCATTAATTACTCTTGTAAACTCATCAAATCCATAAGATGCATTGAAGAAAATACTTGTTGGAAACAAGTAATAAGAATTTAGCTGAAACCTTAATTCGGTTCCTATACCTCTTTTAAATTTACCAGATGTTGAAAGATTGCCTGTCCAGGCATTGCCTATATCTCCGTTAAAGGAGAGATATATTTTATCCAAATAAAGATGCCCCAATTTTGCATCAATATTTGTAAATAATGGGAAGCGATAAGTCAAGTCCAACCAGGCAATTTCGTTTCCGCTTATTGCATAAAACGGATAAGATTTCATCCCAATTAATCCACCAAGATAAAAATCAAAAAAGTCCGGCATTGGTGGACCAAGTATCGAGCCTACTCTCAAAGAAGTGTTAATGGTATGAGAATCGAATATTGGAAGAAATAATCCTGTTCGTAGTTCAACACGGTGAAAATTAAAATTTGAGTACTGAGGTTTTAATATTCCATCCTCAACTGTGTAATCACCATTCGGATTAAATTTACTAAACTCGTAATTGTAGGCTAAATCAATTGTAAATCCTACGGGATTTATTTCATCATCCTTTGAAGGTAAGATAGTTTTCCAGATGTAGCGTGCTTCCAAATTTCTTCCGATAAAATAATTATCCTTGGTTGTTGGATAAAGAGTTCTGTTTTCATCAGGCAGAATAAAACTACCAAGAGTTGCCGTGTAAGTGCTGTAAGTAAATTTTAGTTGCAAATTTTGGTTACGTGAAAACAATCTATGACGAACTATAAAATCAAACTCAAATAAATCATAAGTAACGTCAGTGGGAATAATATAATCGTAATTAACAGTTCCACCAACGGTATCAGCGCCAAATGAAACATCAGCATCAGCTTTACGGCTAATGCTATAAAGTTCCAAAGAAAGTTCAGGTCTTAATCCAATTGAAGTTAACAATGGTAATTTATTTTTGTAATCAAAAATTAAAAACAAATCCCTTTCTAACCTTGTATTAATTGAACCACCGGCAAATATTGAATACCTGTTAAGCATATCGCTTGATGAAACCAACAAACCCGGTTTAAACTTTTCTACAAAACTATTCCCTGTGTTGTAATTATCAAATCGTATAAAAGGGAAAAAAGTTAAGCTGGAAAATGCACCGGAATATTTTTCTTTCTTAATTCCTTTAATGTCTATATCATCATAATTCTGCAAAGAAGAAATATTAAAATTATTTATATCACCCAACGGTTTATCGCTTTCCAGCGGCGGATTGTGCAACCAGACATAATCATTTCCTTCAATTACTTTGTTTTGTTCGTCTGCGGATATTTTAAATATTTTATATCCGGTTGAAGTATATCCGGCATAAACAATATCACCATTATCCGAAACATCAGCCATAAATGCACCGCCAAGTACATTTGTTAATTGCCTTTTTTCTTTTGACTTAAGATTTAAGGAATAGAGATTAAAGATTCCTGTTTCATCAGATGAATAAACCAAGTTGCCTTTTTTATCGAAAGTTGGATTTCTGTCATCATATTTTGTTGCTATAATAAATTCAATATCACCTCCGGCAGTATCGACCTTTGCAATATCTCTTGTATTTGCGTAAGAATAATCAAATATGATGTAAGAATCATCGGGAGAAAATTTTGGATTATAAACCTGTTCCCCATTTTCAAAATGAGTTAACCGCTTGAAATTTTTGCCGTTTATATCAACTAATCCAAGATTTGTTGTCCCATCTTTCTGAAATAGAAAAACGATATTCTTCCCGTTATTAGAAATAGATGGTTGATTAGCTCTTAAGTTTTCTGTTAACCTGTTTTCTTCATCTGTGGTTAAATCATATACAAATAAATCGTGTACATTATACCAATCTGGATTATCCTCAGTTATCTTTGCATAAACAATTTTTTTGGCATCAGGCGTAAAAGAAAAAGTTGAACGAACACCATTTACAATAACTTTTTCAGAATTAGTTCCTAAATCGAATTCATATATTCCAGCAGGACTGAAGTAATCGGAAGATTTATTTGAGATGTAATAAACTTTTTTACCATCTTTAGAGAAAATTGGATAAAAATTTCCAAATCCATCTTTTGCAATTTGTTCCCCAGTAATCTGGTTAGATAAAATTTTCTCGCTGCGTTTGCGATAATCGGTCTTAAGAAAATTACTCCATTCATTATAAATTTCATCACCATTTTCCCCAAGTACTTTTTCAAAAGCAGCATCAATTGTAAATGTCCCAAAATTACTTAGGGCATCAGTAATTTGCCTTAGTTTTTCTTCACCATATTTTTGAGAAATATATCTTGTTAACGCGAAGCCAGAGTTATAAACTGATTCATTACCTAAACTTGTTTTCCCAAACACACCCATTGCATTCCAGGTAAGCATATTATCATCTAAAGCATAAGAACGCAAAATCATATCGCGATGTGAATCCCAGTTATCATAATTAAATTCCTTTCGCATATACTGCGCAGTTCCTTCTGCAAACCAGGCAGGCACATTTACCATCGCGAGTGGATATGAAACAACTACGTTTGGGAAACCGTACAGTATGTCGGGTCTTCTTTCATCTTCATAAGTAAGTACCTGAAAAAATATTGCGGGAATGCCACGTGATGCTTTCATAGAAGCCTGAATTTGGACCATGTGTGTAAACTCGTGAGAGATTACATTTCTTAACCAATTATGACTACCCCGCAAATCAAAATCTAATGCGCTTGTCCAAATCTCAATTTTATTATCAAAGAAGTATGTTGCCCCGTTAGAGTAATCATCAAGATCTTTTATAATATAATGTACTTTATCCGGTTCGTAATTATAAAGTGAACATATTGGATCCCAGACTTCATCCGCAATTTTTGCCACAATTTGCGCGGTTCGTTCAGCTCCTTCATGAAAATGAACTTCAATATGCTTTCCTTTAATTGTAAACCACTCAAGTTCAGGATGAAACTCTGTGAACTGTGAAAAACTTTGAGATGTAAGAGAAAGAATAAATAAAAAAGAGAAAATAAATTTCATAAAATCACAGGTGAATATTTTGAATTGTAATAAGAGATTATTTAACCACGGCAATTTTGATTACAACAGATTCTGATTTGCCACTAACACCAACAGCCTCAATCCTTGCTAAATATACTCCACTTTGTGTACTTCCAACATTCCAGATTGTTTCATTATCAAATCCGCCTTTTGCATCATTATTTAACTCTGCAACAAAATCACCAGCAAGATCAAAAATCTTAATGTTAATTTTAGAATCTTCATTTACAAAATAGCGGATTGCAGTCTCCCCGCCATACACCGGGTTGGGATAATTGTAAGCCTTGTTTATTGGCAAAAATTGGTTTAAGGTATTTGTAGATTTTGCAGCTTCAATGAATGATGTATTCTGATTATTGCCGTTCGTTTCAGCCCAATCAGGCGATGTAAATACCGAAGAAATAATCCAAGCCTTAAATTTATTATCAGAATTGTATCCGGCTAAGGCTGTTTGTCCTTTATAATTAAACAGAACTGGTTCGGTTATTAAAGGATTACCAAAACTTATTGGAAAACCATCTATAAGTTTACCTGTACCACCATCAAATGCATAAACATTGCCAAGGGAATCTGTAACAATTATTTCAGATTTAGAATCACCTTCAATATCAGCAGCAAGCGGAGTAAATATTAGACTTTGAGTTGAATTCTTAAGTACAGGGAAATTATCTGCTGAATAACCTGTTAAATTATAAGCATTTAACTCGTTACCGTTATTTATTAGGATGTAGTTATTTCCGTCTTGTTTAATATCTGCAAGAGAAAAATTATTTACAGATTGCTTATTATCAAGTTCAAATGATGATTTTATCTCGCCATTTGATATTAAAATAATCTTATCGCTCTTTGTAGATATTAAAGAATAGTTTTCTCCATTGTTATCGATCGATGTTGCCAAATCTATTAAAGATTCATTGGTAAAATTTATTTTACCACCATCTGATGAATAATAATATGATGGATCTGGAGGGACAGGACCCATTGTGCCGTTAATATATGCAATAGCAGAAATTGTTGTTGATGATGCTGATATTTTAGCTATTGAATAGGATGGCTCAACTAAAATTGAATCTTTTCTAACTGGATTTTGATTCAAAATGGATAATAGATCGTAAACATAAAGTGCGCCGTTTGATGTACCTAATATTAAATCTAAACCATAATAAATATTTTTTCTTATAACAGGTGCTGCTGTAATGTTATAAGATAAATCAAAACTTCCTTTAATTATGTTAGAAGGTTGTTTAATCCAGTAATTAACTGAACTTCCTTTTGTTCCAACAACAAATGTCACCTCTCCAGTTGTTATTGAAGCTACTTTAAATCCTTCAGAAAACTCAGGGATTCTATCAATAATATTTTTACCGTCAGAAATTAATAAGTTAGTACCTTCTTCAAATGCGAACAAAACAGAATCACCATCTTCAATAACAGAAATATTATCAATTAAGTTATTAAATGTGGATGTAAATATTGGTTTTATAACTGAATCACCATACGCAACATTAAAGCTCATTCTGTTAGAAATAGGAGTGAAATTTTTTATGGTGATTAGACTGTTTGCACCGCTATTTGTATTTGTATTTGGAGTTGTATTTTTATCAAATTTATTTTTATAAAGCGTTGCTTTATTACCTGAATACCAAAAATCTTCTTGCGTACCTTCACCAATAACAACATCACCAAAAACAGTTGTAAATTCTTCGCCGATATCCTGAATACCGTCGGCTTCCGCAACATCTACTCCACGTCTGTTTTTATCTGTGTTGACTTTATTTTCAGCCAGTTTTTCTTTAATAACGTTTTCATCAATATGCCAGATAACAATTCCATTTCCGGGTAAAGCCCAATCAAATTCATTAACATCAAGTATAACTCCTTTTAAGGAATCTGTATCGTAGCTGTAAAAACCTGTAGTGTCTTTAAGAAATGTTTTTGTAAAAATATTTCCATCAGATTTAATGGTCAGTTTAGCACCATCATTAAAAACATTTCTTTGTCTGTTCTCAATTAAAAAATATTCAGAAGAATTGAGAGGTACTTTTAAAATTACTGTGTCAGCTAAAGAAGCAGCTAAAACCGGGACAAGACTAATATCATAATTATTGGAAGAAACAGTAACTGGTTCAGTCCAACCTAAATAAATTTTCTCCCAGGCAGATGGCTCAGGTGGAAAAACACCATTGTATGCAAAAATTGCCTGACCATCCATCAACCCAAACCTGCCTATTGCACTTAATCCGGTTTCAGTATCAAAAAGATCGGGTAAACCTAAATAACTTCCTACACTGGCAGCTAATAAGCCATTGATGGTAATTTCAAATAAAAACTTACCTGTAATAGCGTCTAATTCCCTGCTCTCTGTTTCCGGGATAATCATGCTGTTATTAACTTTGAATGATCCATTCGATACCGAAAAGCCATCAAAAGTTTGCCCAAAAATATTTTTGAAAGCATTTTCATTAAGATAAACTGAGGGCAAATCACGCTCATTACCTAAACTGCCGGGTAAAGTAATATCTCTTCCAACACCTGCATGGAAAATTAAAAATACATTGTAATCGGAAAATTTAAATCCAGGATTCATTTCATCTGCTTTAGTCCAAACTTCTTGAGCAAATTGTCCGAGTGGTGTAAAATCATTAGAGCCAGGGGTTGGGGAATAATTTCTCATTGTATTTGAAACCGAAAAAGTATCAGGCAGAATAGTAAACTGCACATTAACTTTTCCGTTAGAAACTTTTTGATAATAATTTTTTACAAATGTTAGATGAGATTCAAAGTAATCTTTATCGTGCGGCAGAGGGTCTAATATGGAACTACCATAGTTTTGAGAATAGATTGAACCAAATTTCCCATTCCCAAAAGTTGCTCCATCACGATCTTCTTGAAAGTTAACCATAACTGCTAAAATTTTAACGGTGTCGCCTTCAAGCACATTTAAATTTTGATTTGGGAATGGATTAATTTTCCCAATAAAATTTTGGGCAGATACACTGCCCAAAGCCAAAATGACAACAGCAAGAGAGAGAAGTGCTTTGTTCATACTAAATTAAATTCCCCTTGGTAATCCTCTGGTTGATTCAGGAACAGCACCCCAACCGATTAGAACTGTAAATCTGAGTGTGTCAGATAACGGATGATTTTCACCACCTTTAAATACTGAAGTTGTAATGTAACTAAAATCAAATCCATAAATATCATAACGGATACCGGCTCCAAAAGTTACAAACTTTCTATTTCCATAGGCAGGATCTTCATAAAAGAATCCACTGCGTAAAGCAAAAAGAAAATCGCCGGGTGTGCCATACCAATATTCTAAACCCATAGATGTAACAATGTCTCTCAACTCTTCACTAAATGGTTTATTACTCCATGCAGAAAATATGGCTTTGTACCATTCATCTGATTTAGACACAGATGATGTATCACCTAATGGTGAGATAACCTGTGATGTTGTTTTATTAACAAGTAGTTTGCTAAAATCAAGAGTGTAAATTAAACTATTAAACTCATCATCGATAATTTTATAAGCAAAACCTAAACGGAAATTAGTAGGAATAGGATCGGCTTGTGCTTTATCTATATAATAAATTTTAGGACCAAGATTGCTAAGGTTGATACCAAGACTAAATTTTCCGCCGATGTTTTCATCAATAAGTGGTATTACAAATTTTTCCGGTCTCCACATTGTAGCCACATCAAAACTTACAGATGTAGCAACACCACTTCCTTGTTCTTCGCCAACACTTTGATCTGATAAACGGCTGTGAATAATTCTAAAGTTAAAACCTAAGCCCCAATCAGAGGATATTTTAGTAGCATATCCAAGAGTCATAGCTGCATCAAATGATCTAAATGTACCAAGCGGAGTTGGATCAAATTCGCCAGTTCTAACAAATTCACCAAAATTCATATAGGTAATACTTGCAGTAACACTCCCACTTAATTCTTCAAAATATTCTCTGAAAGTCAGGTAGTCATAGAATAGATCAAGATTAAATTGCGGAAGCCAATTACTATGAGTAATGCTCACCTCAGTACCCGTTAGAAAAGCTATACCAGCAGGGTTCCAGAATATTGCAGCAGAATTATCTGCAAGACCAGAACCGGACTCACCAATACCACCGGCACGGGAATCCGGGGCAAGTAATAGAAACGGAACAGCGGCTTCACCCTGTGCATACGATACGCTTGCAAAAGTACCAAACATTGCGCTGATCAGCATTAGCCTGAGAATAATCTTCATTTTGTTTCCTCCGAGATGAATAAATATTTGTAATCGATATTCTTTATTAACTTATAAAACATAAATATTGAAAAGAACTTTTATATGAAACCTATTTTTTAGTAACTATTTAATTGAAAACTTGTTACACTTGGACAAGTCTTGTATGAAAATTAATTATTTTTAAAATAATATCTCTAAAATTTCTAGTTTATGACTGCTAATTTACCCAGAACGCTTTTCTGAAATTCTCCATCAGATGACTTAACAATAATTTTGTAAAGATATGTTCCGCTTGCTAATTGATCACCATCTGCATCACGTCCATCCCAATCGATAACAACAAATTTTTCATTAAGATTTAATTGTTCAATTTCATTAATCAATCTGCCTGCTATTGTGTAGATTTTAATTTTAACATCTATTGGTTTAGTTAAATTCTGCTGAAATGTAAATTGTGTTTTTCCGCTGAAAGGATTTGGATAATTATACACATCTCTGATAGCAAGATCATTATCTCCAACAACACTAAAAAAAGTATTTTCTTCAGAAAAATTATTGAAGACATCCCAGGCTTTTACTAAAAGCTGGTAATCACCCATTCCCAAATTACTAAACTTATAATCTATAACACCTGATTTTCCACCCGCATCAAGATCACCTTTAAAGTGATTTGTAAAATCAATTGGTGATGTTAGCTGTTGATTAAGTATTCCTTCCAGCTTATGCCCTACACCTGTACCCGTTGTATTAATTCCTGTATCGTCATAAAGTTTTACCAAAAGATTAGGACTAGAGCTAACAAGAAACGAATTATTATATGCAACATCATCAAAAAATATTTCTATCGAAGGTCCTTTCCCATCATTTGTAACCGAACTGTCAGTTCCACCCACAATTACATTTTCAGTATATCCCAGTCCATCCACAGAATTGTTTAAGAAATAAAAAATTATTTTACCATTTTTATTTTCATACGAAATATCTTTTGGGACAACAAATTCAGCAGAAAATTTACCATTATTGATTGAAACTCTTCCGTTAAAAATTACACCGCCCTGCACCTTAACCGGGAAATTACCAATTTGTTCAAGCAGTGAGGTTCTTTCAGAATCAAAAAAAGTTAAAATACCTTCACCATTAAAGTCGGCCCACAAAGTATTATCTGGTTTTAAAACCTGCCCATTTATTCTGGCTTTGCTAAGTGCTTTGATCTGAACGTTAGCAGATAATGGTTGTCCGTTTACCGAATCAATATTTGCTGAATACTGCGGAACTAATAATCTTAAGGTTGGATCACCTAAAATATTATATTTCTGATCATTGATTGAGGTTGTTTTGGAATACAATGAAGCTTTACCAATTGGAATACCAAGATTTGCTGTATCTTTTCCGGAATTAAACAGTTGAGTAATAAACCGGTACATCAAAATTTCATTAGACCCGGCATAAACTAATCTTGAAGCAGTAAAACTTGCTATTGCACCAGAATTTGGCAAAAACATAATTGCTTCTGCCGCACTTTGAAAATTAGGGATATCAAAATATCCAAAATCACATGTAGCCGCACCTAAGAAAAAGTATTTGTCATTTTTTAATTGTGGAAGTGTTACACTTTTTTCGAAAATTACTTCATGTGCCCATAATTCGGGACTACCGTGTCCAAAGTAGTTCAAGAAAAGTGTTCCCTGATTTATTGCATCAATGATAGCTTGATTAACTTGAGGTTTTCTTCTTCCCTGTCCTGTTATTACATCAGGATAAGCTGCACTGTATATCTTTTTAAAATCAAATGATTTAGGGAAATAAGTATTTGATAAATTTTCTGAAGGCTGTGTGTGCATTGAACCTTCATAAATTCCTTTTGCTCCAACTCCATCATCAGCAACCAAAGTAACTAAATTTCTCCAATTACCTTTTGGTTCATTTAATTCATAGTCTTTAATTTTATTTACAATATTATTTGCTTCATCAGCGGACCGGCAAGTTATTCTTCCAAGTGCTAAATCGAGAATTGTATCTATCCCGGAGACACGAACAAAGAAATCATCGGTTGTATAAGAATCTACCAAAGCCAGAGATTGAACCGATTGCCAGGTTGGGACAAAGTTGTCACCGTAACCTTCAATATTTTTGTAGTCGTAAGTACCTTTACCGAATAAAAGCACATATTGTGGTTTTATCTGCCAATTATCAAAGGCATATTTTATATAATCACGCACAGCAGTCGGATCCATCATACCGAAGAAAATTCATTATAAATTTCATCAACATCAGCCACGTATGTTGAGATTGTTATCGGAGCTTGATTTTCTTTGAATGATTTTAAATTGTTTGCTGCATCTTTAAAATTTTTATGGGTGATTATAATAAATTTTGCGCCAACTTGTTCTCCGTGAAGATTAGAATTTTGTATTTCAACAGGATTGATCGGCGTTTTAAAGACATCGTTACCAACGGCGTAATATTTTGTTCTTTTATTAGCAACTTCATCAAATCGAAATTTGCATTCACTTCCACTTAACAATGAATAATTAGTAACAAGCTTAACCTCAGCATAATTTGTAATATCGTAAACTTTTATATTAGATGAGCTAAATCCGTTCAAATCATATTCTATAGTGCCGGAAACCGGATTAGAAAAAAACAACAAATTATCACCAAATGCTTTAAGTTCTTTTTCGTATTTGATTGTAAAATAATCGAGATAACCCATCGATGAACTAGAAGATGGTGAAACTTTAAAGTTTAATACACTGCGATTATCTGGCAGATCACTTGTAAAACTAAAAGATCGGTTAAGTGATGAAATTCCTGCCGTATATTGCTCAGTGCCATAGCCATAAAGATTCTGAGAAAATACCTGGTTACCATTTTCAGAAATCGTAAGTGTCATTCCGGCTGGGGACCCGACTACAAAAACGAAATTATAATTAATAGGAGCAGTACTAATTCTGCCATCAAGCTTATTAATATAAGTTCGAGAGCTAATCGATTGTGAAAAATTATCACCTAAAAATTGCCGCCCTGTTCTGCCTAAGTTTATCTTATCCACTTCGTAGGATGCAAAGGCATTTGTTGTAGTTTGTGTAATTGTGGGTTCGGTGCTAAGTCCTGACTTTTCAACCATTCTTTTCCCATTTGCGCCGC
Organism: uncultured Ignavibacteriaceae bacterium; assembly: GCA_963809415.1. Taxonomy (GTDB): domain Bacteria; phylum Bacteroidota; class Ignavibacteria; order Ignavibacteriales; family Ignavibacteriaceae; genus IGN3. Next base: position 92,229 of record CAWEJJ010000005.1, read on the forward strand.
CAGCAGTAATCCAGAAATAATTCTGTTTGGAATATGGATTAAAAAATCTTTTTATAGTTGATCCATCAGTATCGAAATCCCAGAAGCTGCAACCTCTGCCATAAAATATTATATAATCATTGTCATCAAATTTTCCATCATCTTCACCAACAACTATAATTGCATTTTCCTCCAAATCAGCTGGACGAGGAGCATTATTAGTTTCAGGCAGTGTTTTCCCGCCGTTGTTATAAATTTTAATTGTTCTTGGATCAACCGATGCGGGGTCAATTCCAAATGAAGATAATGCGGATCGTGTAATCTTATACATTCCTTCTTCCGGAGCTTCAAATCTTACCCACTTACCAGTTGCAAGCAAACTATTTATTACTGCAGCTTTTTTAAGTTTTGTATTATCCTTGTTCCAAAATTTTGCTATGTCATAGTTGACTAAAATTCCATCAATCAAATCGTCCGCGGGTTTGCTGCTAATTGTTGCAGAATTACTAAAGTTAACTCTGAAAATAATTTTTGTGTAAAGTTTAATTTTATTTAATGATGCGTTAAACTTAACCGGTGAAATTGTTACGATTTGTGTATTTATATCTCTCAATAATCCAAACTCACCAAATGAGATTAAGTCTTCTCCAGAATTAAATGAAGAATAATTTAAGCTTTTTTTATAATTGTACGAAAATAATTGTGAATCAGGTTCAGTATATGGAATAGGAATAATTTGCCCTGGAATTTCTTTGTACGCTGAAGAAAGCACTTCAATAGTATTTCCAAACTCTGATGGAACGCCAATGCTCAAACTTCGTTTTGGAATAGCCGGCGAACCAAACTCATTTGAGTTGTTAATTTCACCATTCAGAATTTCAATTTTTCGGAAAATCCCATTTTCTGTATTGATTAAAGTAGTATCAGCGTACAAAGGAGAAAATTCGATTACAACTGAATTGAAATCTGAAGAAATGATTTTTATATCTTGCTGTGCAGATAGAAATGATGCAGTTATCAAAAGAAAAAATAAGGAGATCTTGCTTTTCATTTATCTTAAACTAGTAAATTAATAATTTAATTACGATTCAGTTTTAGTTCTGTAGCAACGATCTCTAAACTTTCTCCTGATTTTTGTACAAAATTAGGCATCTTAGTATCAAATAGTCAAGTCTTTATATCAGTTGCTCTTTCCTAAGTTCATTTAATATTTGATTTGCATCCAAAAAGAAAATTGGAAGAGTTGATTTAATAAATTTTATTTTTTTGTCTTTTCCAATTAATACTAATTTGCGCTTATTCAACCCCATAATATTAAGTGCCTCAAATTGTGTGCTTACTATTTTTGCCGGGTCACTTAATACCGGAAAACTAATATCGTTATTTTTGCAAAATAAATTATGAGAATCTACCGGATCAATATTGACACCAATAATTTTTACCCCATATCTTTTCAACTCTTCCTGATTTACAGAGTAATTAACTAATTGTTTTGTGCAAACAGTCGTGTTGTCTTTTGGATAGAAGACAAGCAGAACATCTGTATCCAGATTTTTATATAAATCAAATTCATTATTAGACTGATCCATTAACTTAAAATTTTCTACAACGTCCCAAAGTTTCATAAACCCAATAATTCCTTATTTTCCCTCATTGCATTAATACAAAATTGAACGTGTTCATCTAATGGGATATCTAATCCTGCCGCACCATTAATTATGTCTTCCCGACTGACTGCACGAGCAAATGCTTTATCTTTCATTTTCTTTTTTACAGAACTTACTTCTACTTCGCTAATAGATTTAGATGGTCGTACATAAGTAACGGCTGTTATAAAACCAGCTAATTCATCACAGGCAAACAGAACTTTTTTAAGTAATGTATCTCTCGGCTCTCCGCTATAATCTGCGTGGGATAGAATGGATTTAATAAAATTTTCATCAAATCCATTTTCTTTCAAAATCTCAGCACCTTTGAATGGATGTTCTTCTGCAGTTGGATATTTTTCATAGTCGAAATCATGAAGCAAAGCAACATTACCCCAATATTCAACATCTTCCCCAAGCTTCTCGGCATAAGCTCTTACACAGGACTCAACGGCGTAGGCATGCTTCAGCAAGCTATCATTTGTTGTGTATTCTTTTAAAAGAGCTAAACAAGAATCCCGGTTTCTTGAGTTATCCATTATTTTTCCAAATTTTTATTTTGTGATGGGTTGTAGCTTGGACAAAGATCTGCCAAAACACAGTCCAAACATTTTGGTCTGTTTGCAATACAGATTTTTCTTCCATGCGTTGCTAACCAGTGAGAGGAGTTAATCCAATAATTCTCTGGAAGTAATTCCTTTAAACGAATTTCTATTTTATCAGGATTCTGTGAATCAATAAAACCTAATAGATTTGACAATCTTTTAACATGTGTATCAACAGCAATAGACGGAATACCAAATGCATTGCCGGCTACTACTGATGCTGTTTTTCTTCCTACACCCTGAAGTTTTACAAGCTCGTTAAAATCAGCAGGAACTTTCCCTTTATGATTTTTAATTAATTCCTCGCAGCAAGCTTTAATGCTTTTAGCTTTTTGTTTATAAAATCCTGTGGAATAAATATCTTTCTCTAACTCTTCAGCATCTGCATTTACAAAATCCTGTGGATTGCGATATTTTTTAAAAAGTTCTTTTGTTACTTTGTTGACTCTTTCATCAGTACATTGTGCTGAAAGTATTGTGGATATAAGAAGTTGAAATGGATTAGAATAAACAAGTGCGGGTTTAACTTTTGGATATTGTTTTTTTAAAATATCAAAAACTTTTTTAGTAAAAGCTTTATCAGTCTTTAGCGACATCTTTGTTATATCTTGGATGATTTATTTTTAACCTATCAATAGGTTGATTATTTATTATATGCGATTGAATTATATCTTCAACATCACCTTTAGTTACACCGCCATACCAAATTTGTTCAGGATAAACGACAACAGAAATGCCAAATTCACAAGCATCCAGGCAACCGGAAGCATTAGCTCTTACTTCACTATTTAATCCCAGTTCCTTCAATCTAACTTTAAAGTACTCACGTAATTCAGAACTCCCTTTATCGGCACAACAACCACGTGGATGGCCATCTGGTCTTTTATTTTCACAAATAAAAATATGTTTATTATATCTTTTCATAATCCATAAAATAAATAAAGGCTATTTAGATAGCCTTATTTGTTTCAAGCTGAACCCGTTTCAACTTCCATAATTTCTATTTAAAAATGATCTCGAAATAAATTCACAATAACGATATTATAAATTTTTGTAGCGCGTACGGGATTCGAACCCGTGATCCCCGCCTTGAGAGGGCGGTGTCCTAAGCCACTAGACGAACGCGCCAGTGTAAAATTTAAAATGCAAAATGAACCACTATCGGAGTTCCCACTTGAATATTTAAAATTGTTCAATATTCATCTAATAGTTGTCCTATAAGGACTCGAACCTTAAACTCAACATCCAGAGTGTTGCGTGTTGCCAATTACACCATAGGACAATTTACATTTCAGAACAATTTTCGGGTCGAAATATATCGAAGGCTGCTTATAAATGCAATTTGATTATTGCTAAAATTCTTCTTGAGATTGATATATATCTTAACTTAATTTGAATAAGCAATTAAAAATTATCGAGATGAAAAAAATATTTTTACTTTTTATCACAATTTCTTCATTGACACTTGCACAAAACTTTGAATTTGCTGGATCAATAGGAGAATTTAATCGTGCTTCTTCGTTTTACATAACAGCAAATGGATTGATTTATGTTACAGATACAGGCAACAATGAGATTTATTCGCTTGATACTTTAGGAAATTTAGCTAATACCTTTGGCGGATATGGCTGGGGCGATAACTCATTAGATGATCCCATGGATGTATTTGCTGATCCACTTACTATTTATGTGGCTGATAAAAATAATAATCGTATTAAAAGATTTGATAAAAATTTAAATTATATCTCCTCTCTTTATACAAAAGATAGTGATATTCCACAAGAAAGATTTGCTTATCCAATAAGCTGTGCAACTTCCAATCTCGGCGATCTTTTTATTATAGATTCTGAAAATATAAGAGTTCTTAAGTTTGATATTTTTGGAAACTATAAACAAGACTTTGGTGGATTTGACGCTGGTAAATTTATGCTTAATAATCCACTTCAGTTAGCTATTGCTTCAAATAATAATGTTTTCGTTATCGATGAAAATAATATTGTTGTCTTCGATCAATATGGGAATGGGATTTCAAAAATTGCAGTTGGGAAGAATCTGAATAGCATAAGAATTTTGTTTGACAATATGACGGTTACTGCAGATAACGATATTTATTATAGTAATCTAAGTCTCCCTGATTCACATTTGACTAAACTAAATATTACCGGAATTGATGAAATACCCGGCATAGTTTCATCAATTATTTTTAATAACAGACTTTACGTTCTTTCAAAGCAAAATATTTTAATCTTCAATAAAATTCTTAATTGATAATTTTGCCCACTAATGAACAAAATATCCCGCTAAGATTTTTATTCCGCTTTTCAATTTTCATAATTGCGCTTTTCTGGTTTTTAGGATTAATATCACCTTGTTTAAATAATAATTTTCTTCATTCAATTTATCCCTTTCTTAAACTCGGTTACTCAACCGTTTGCCACCAGTCAGAAGCAAAATCTTTTACTTGCGGAAATAATGTATTCTTAGTTTGTGTAAGATGTACGGGAATTTATTTCTCCGTTTTAGTCACATCATTCTTAACTTTATTTATAAATATAAGGATCAAAATAAAAACTAAGTATTTAATTATATTATCAATTCCCATGCTGGCGGATGTTATATTCTATTCAATTGGTTTATACAGTTACAATAAAATTATTGCTGGTTTAACCGGCGTTCTTTTCGGTTCAACAGTATTTCTATATATTTTAAGTGCGATTGAAAATTCTCTTTACAAAAATTCGAAATCATAATAATGTCCATAAAAAAATATCTACCCGCTATCGTAAGCGGATTTGCAGCAGCGGTTCTTTCAACAGTCCCTGGTATAAAAAATTTTAGCTGTTGTTTATTAGTCCCGGGAGCCGCTGTTTTCACAATACTTCTTTATAAAAAGACAACTCATTCGATAGAACGGATAAAAGCCGGGAAAGCCCTGGGATTTGGATTTTTAACAGGAGTTGTAGCAACTATTTTTATAACATTGTTTGAAATGTTATTGACCTATTTCGCAAAAACAAATGATTTTATTCAAAGTTTACCGCAATCAGAATTGATCATACAGGAATGGAATTTGGGTCCAATGGTAAATGATTCTATAAAACTTATGAAAAGTATGGCAAAGGAAATTGGGAAGACAGGTTTTTCATTTTTATATCTTGTAATGATTTTCTTTAGCAATTTTCTAATTAATTCTCTGTTTGGTATGATTGGAGGATTGCTGGGGATGAATCTTGCAAATCGTAATTTAAAAGAAGATGGTAATTAGCTATGATAACCGCTTTTATTTTTTTCGTTCATTTGATTTTTGCTCTTGTGATTTTTACGAAAAAATGGCAGGATGAAACTGCAACTGCTGGATTTTTAAATGTAACCCTTATTGTAATTTTATTTGCAGTAGGCTGGACAATAACCGGGGTGATAGCTAAACTGATCATGGAACCAAAGGGTTTAGGTATTCAATTTGATCGTGACACATTTTCACTAACGCTTTTAACCGTTGCTGAATTTTTCTTTTATAGATTTTACTACAAGGAAGAAACTAATTTAGCCGATACGGAAAAACAATAACTGCCGATTGATCAACTTTCTGTTGTGTTGCGGATAATGGTTCAAAGCGCCACTGCCACAAAGAATTTATAGCCGCATTTTCTAATCTTGTATCAGCTTTTGATAAAAGGAATATTGATCCAACTGTTCCATCGGGTTTAATTGTAAACTTTAATTTAATGTCTATCTCCTTATTCACGCCCTCAGGATAATCAGGAAGTGTATAACTATAAATTTTCCTCGTACCGCTGCCTCCCCATTGAATATCAAAGCCAACTCCACCTTCACCTTGTCCCATACTTCCTTGCCCCGTTCCCTTTGAGTCAGAACTACCCTGTTCAGTTTTTTCCTGTGATTTTTCTTTTTTTACCTCTTTAGTTTTATCAACCGGATTAATAATATTATCAGTTGAGGTAGTTTTAGATTTTGGTAATGCAACTTCTTTAACTTCAGGAACTTTATTTTCAGTTTTCTGGACAACTTGTTTTTCAGTTGTAGTACTTCCACCTGATTCTTCCATAGCTAAACCTTGAGACCCGCCTGTTCCGGCCAATCCACCTTCGCCAAAAGATAGTTGAACGAAATCTAATGTGTGTGTTTCAATAGAAAACTTTATAAGAATAGCAAGTAAAAACAAAATTAAATGAACTATTATTGAACTGGAATATGAAATATTTCTTATACTTTTATACGAAAGATTCATTACTTATCCTGTTTTTCCTTTTCAGTTTGAATTGTAAACTTATCAATACCAGCAACTTTTGCAGCATCAATTACTCTTATCAATACTTCTATCGTGACATTTTTATCAGCCATAATAATAAGATTATCATCGGGTGTTGAGGATTTTAAGGCAACCAATTCAGAAGCTAACTGACTGATTCCAATTTCTTTATTACCTGCATAAATTCCACCTGTTTCCGTTATTGTAACTACTAAACTTGATTGAACAGACTCAGGATTCATTTTTGAGCCAGGTAGTTTTACTTTGACACCGGACTGACTAACGAATTGTGATGAAAGCAAAAAGAAAATAAGCAATAACATCACTATATCGGTAAGTGATGAATAACTAAAAATACTTAAAGGTTCATTTGAGGTTTTAAATTTCATTTTCTACCTACAATTCAATTTCAATTTCATCATCGATATCAGCATCTTCTTTTGTACCTTCCTGAATAACATCAACTACATCGTTTGCAACCGTTTCCATTTCACCCACAAGTTTTTTTACAGCACTTAAAAAATAATTATAAATTGCCAATGCTGGTATTCCAACGAACAATCCAAAAGCAGTAGTTATAAGAGCTTCCCATATTCCCCCTGCTAAATCACTTGGACCAACCAATCCTTGTAACTCTTGTACAGTTTTAAAAGCTGATATCATTCCTGTTACCGTTCCCAAAAAACCAAGTAATGGAGCAATACCCGCAACACTTGCAAGCACAAGTAAACCCTTTTCAAGTTTGCTTATTTCCTGGCTCCCTGCATTTTCAATTGCTTCTTTCACTCTTTCGTGACCAAACTTATATTTTTTTAATCCCTTACGTATAATATTTGCAACAGGAGATTTTTCCTGCATACAATAACTAATTGCACCAGAAACATCTTTTTTCTTTATAAAACCTCTTATTCTTACCATAAAAGCTGGAACATTAATTCTTGCTTTTCTTAAAACAATAAAGCGTTCAATAGTTACAGCTAATCCCAAAATTGAACAGAGAAGAATAGGCCACATAACCAAGCCACCTTTGAAGAACATATCTAATAGATTCATAGTTAACCTTTTATTTTTGAATTAACGAATATTCTTTTCAATAAAATTTTTTGCTTCATCAATTGATGAGAAATTACCAACTTTTATTCGATACCATAGACCGCGTCCGGGAATTTCAATTGGTTCAACAAATGAATTCAATCCTTTGTTTTTATATCTGCCTGCCTCATTTTCTGCAATTGAAAGTGATCGGAAAGATGCAACTTGAACAACATAAACATTACCATATTGATAAATATTATTGCCAACATTAATTGGGTTTCCTGCCGGCACTCCATTTTTATCAACAGTATTAGCGCTCGATTGAGATTTTTGAGTTTCTATATCAGAGTTTGAAGTATTCAATATTGATTTTTTTTCTACTACAGTACTTTCTTTATCTGCCAGAACTTTTTCATCGATAGTTCTTTCAAGTGGATAAGGATATGTAATTGGAATCTGAAAATTTCTTTCAACAATATTTGTATTGTTAGACGTAAGTGAAGGTTCTATAACTTTAATATCCTTATTGCTTTTTGTATAAATTTGAGTGTACCAATAAATGGCTGCGGCAGCTGATAATACTAAAATTAAAAGAAAAATTAGAGTCCATCCCTTCCCTTTCTTAACAGATGGGACATCGTCATCATCAGTTGGTAATTCTTTAATTGGTTCTTCCGATATTTTATCAGAAACTGTAATTCCTTCCTTATTGTTATTTTCAGGGGCTAAAATTATTTTATTTTTTTTTGAAGATGAGTCCTCTAAATCAGATGCTGTAGATTTAACTTCTGTAAAATTATTGTCCCTCACGGATCTCATTTCATGTGGATTATAAGTCTCAAATAATTTAGATGCACTCTTCCAAAATTCCTCGTCAGAGATTTCATCATCTAAATTTATACTATCTGCATTATCTGATTTAACTTCTTCAAAATCATTTAATTCATCTAATAAATCATCAGGCTCACTTAATTCAAGTTTTATAGTTTCTTCATCCAAGTCTTGATTTTCAACAATGTTTTCGTTCGACATCGATTCAGTTGAGACTTCTATTTCTTTTCCATTCTCATTTTCTAAAAGTTTATCAAGAATATTTTCCTCATCAGATCTAACATTTAATTCCCTTTCAGATTCAGATTTGATTGGACTATCCTGAGAAGGATTATTAATCCTTTCATCCGTAAGCTCAAGGATTGATTCCGCTGAAATTTTCTTTGAAAACTTCTCTCCAAAATCCCATGCAATGTTTCTTACCACATTATCTTCTGTTTTTGCTGTCACAAATTCATCAATTAATTGTTCATCCGACAATAATAATTCCAGATCCTTATCATTGCTTTCTAAATGCACACGATTAGAGTTATAAGAACTTGCATCAATTATTAAAATTGGGAATTGCTCTTCAGAAGTAAGAATTTTGGATTGCGCAATAATATCTTCGACTTTAGATTCAAGTAATCTTCTATATTCATAACCAGAAGTTGGTACATAAGCTTTATCCGCTAAAACGCCTCTTAATGGAATTAAAGGTTTCCCGATACTTAAGCTAAAAAACGAATCAACTGGATAATAGTTTTCTTCATCAATAAATGGGATGTTAAACACAAATCCTTCTGTTTCAGATTGGCTTAATTTTTCTTCTTCTGAATAAAGAATAATATCAATAAGTTCTTCGGGATATTCATTATTACCAATAACTAAAGCCGGCTTTTTAATTTTACCTTTGATAATATGAAAATATCCGAATTGAGGCATATAAATCGACTGACCTGATTTAAGCAAAGCAGAAACTCTCTTTAAGAGGATTTCAAAAAAAACTTTGGCATCTGCATCTACGATGCCAACAGTGTTGGAAAATTTTATTATTAATTCTGCTTTTGTCATTTTCGTAAAATTCTATTTTGAATAACGATAGTCAAATCTAAATAAACCCAATTTACGCAGACTCTTCTTTTTGAATAATATTAGTAAGTAAAATAAATATTATTCAATTAAGATTTACAATCGATAATTTATTCCTAAAATAATATTTAATGGTATCTCTTTATAACCATTCCAATAATAATTTTTATAATTTAATAAGTTATTGAAATCAATTTTGAAATCAAGATCAGACTGAAAAGTATAAATAAAAGATAAGCCTAAATCAACATAGTCGCCAATTGATATTTTATTTTCTATATCAGAATATCTTTTAGAAAGATAATCAAGTTTCGCAATACCTTTTATTTCAGGACTAAATTTATAACTATAGTTAACGTTCAACTCAAAATTTGGTGTGTATGGTATATTATTCCCATCCTGATCAGTGGCATTTGTAAATTTTAAAGAGCTAAAAAACTCGCCATACGGTCCAATATAAAATAGAAAATTAGCATAAGGGCTAATACTATTCATATCAGCATAATCTAATACAAACTTTCCAGATTCGGTTGAGTTCTTAAAATATGGATAATTATTTGATGCGAAATATTTAAAACCTCCGTCTATTTGAAAATATTTATCATACTCATATTTAATAGAAGCATTTAGCGAATTATTCTTTTCCCAATAAATGCTTCCAATGCTATCAACTTTAAAATAATTATTCTTTAATAAAAAGTTACCGGGACTTTGAAATTCGGCTGTTGGTGCAAACTCACTAAATAACGTTAGATTTTTATCAAGTTTAATTGCAACTGAAGCATAAGGGGCATTAAAAGTATTTCCTGCACCTCTTGAAAAATTCCAGCCAAAAGATCCTTTAATTAATTTAGTAAATTGGAATCCTGCAGTAGGTCTAACCAGAAAGAAATCCTTACCTGAATTATCTCCCAGAAGATTTTGGATACTGTGATTCCGATAATCAACAGCAACACCTAAATTGAAAGAAGAAAATTTAATCAGACTTTCACCCTTCAATCTTAAATTGTTTTCTTTAAACTCTTCCTGTGAAATATTTGCAACATTATTGCTTAGTGTAAAACCAAATAAAAAGTTCCTATTAAAATCATTCTTAATAGCTACTTCAAATTTACCTGAATTAATACTTCTTCTCTCCTCAGGATTATCAGAAGCAAAAAACTTAAAACTCGTTGTTCCATAATTTCCGTTTACATTAAACTGTGTCCCGGGCATAAACTGTCCCTCAATATCAGACCAGTAAAGTAAATTAAATGCTGCCTTAGTTTTATATCTATCACTATTATCTACATACGCCCTTGTAAAGTCACCGTTAAACATTCCTTCAATAATTCCATTTGTAAATGGATGAGCATAATTTACACCTACAGTAGGAATTGTATAAAGTCCAATACCAGCAGAAATATTTCCCTTAAAGTAACTTGTTGTATCCAGGAAACTCATGTCAGTTTTTATAGGATTTGAAAAATCTGCAATTTCCAATTCTTCTGGTGAATATGATGGTCTTAGAAAATCTTCAGAAATTGTTGAGACAAAATCTGGTTTTATCTTATTAGCTTTTTTAAGGTTAACTTTGCTTGTGCCAGTGATAACAAAATCAGGTAATTCAACATTTGGATTTTTTTGTTGATCATCCTGCGCCATTATTGCAAGTGGTAAAAATAAAACTAGAAAAATCAAATTAAGCTTCATTGTACTTTCCTCAATTTCTGAAGTGCTTCATCGCCGTAGATAGTGCCGCTATGCTTTGCTAATACTGCTCTATACATTTCTGCTGCATTTCGCTTATCATTCAGCTTAACATAACAATCACCAAGTAATAAATAGGATTTGGTTAACCATTCATCATAACGAGAAAAAATAGTTCTAACTCTTACCAGGGCAGTAATAGCCTCATTATATTTGGCTTGCTCAAACAAGGATAAGCCATAGTAATACTGGGCTTTTGCGCCAATATCATCGGTCCTTTTTTCTGCAAGTGAAGATAAATAATTATCTGCATTTGAATATCTTTGTGCGGCTATTTCAATCAATGCTAATTCAAACTTTGATTTGTCCGCAAAGATAGATTCAGGGTAGTACATAGCTATTTCATCAAAAACAGAATATGCATCCTGAAATTTTTTCATCTCCAGAAATGTCTGCCCTTTATTAAATAACAATTCGGGAATTTTGGGAGATTTTTTTAAATCCGTAATTGCCGCAGCATAAATTTTAATTGCATCTTCATATTTTTTATCAGATCTTAAAATATTTCCGATCTCAAGCACAGATGTAGCTGCAAGTTCAGAGCCTTTATAATTTCTAAACACTTTATCGAAGTTAATAATTGCTTCTTCATTTTGCCCCAAACTTTCAGCGCTTTTACCAATCCAATAATAAGCATCCGGAACAAGTTTACTTTGGTTATAAGTTGAAGTAAAATCCTGATAAGCTTGTTTAGCCTGCTCATATTTCCCAAGGCTATAATAGATTTCACCTTTTTTAAATAAAAGTTGATCTGAATAACTTAAGTTGGGATTTTTTGATACAAATTCTCCCAGAAAAGAAATAGCTTTGTCGGGATTTCCCTTTGCTACATAACTTGATTGAATTCCATTAACTGCATCAAAAACATAATTTGAGGATGGGAATTGTGTTATAACTTTTTCATAATTAACAATAGCTGAATCATATTTACTCATATTAAAATAAGCATCACCAATCGAATAAAAGATGATTGGCTCTAATGATGTTTTGGGATATTTTGTTAAAACAAAATTGTATTGCGAAATCGCCTGGGTGAAATTCCCTTTTTGAAAATAAATCCAGCCAACAGTATATAATGAAACCTCACCATATTCTGATTGAGGAAATTTTTCCTGGATTGAAATAAACTCAGAAATTGCATCAGTAACTTTCCCTGATTTATACAATGCCTGTGCATATTGATATCGAGCATAAGGATCAGTACTCAACTTAGCATCAGATGTAAATAATTCCTGATATACTTTACTGGCAGCAGCAAAATTTTTACTCCCAAAGTAACTATCCGCTAATCTCAGCTTAGCGTCGTTTATTCTTTTATTGTCCGGATATTTTTTTATAAAATCTGCAAACAGATAAGCAGAATTTTCGTAATCGCCGAGATTGAAATAACTGTAAGCTTTACCGTAAATTGTTTGGGATGCCAAATCTTTATCAGACCCAACTGACTTGTTGTAACAACTTATAGCAGATTTAAAATCTCCTAGTGCAAAATAGCTTTCTGCCAAAAAGAAATTTACTTTTTGAGTTTCAAATGTCGGATCTTTACTATCTAATTCTTCAAAATATTTGATGGCAGTTTTATTATCATGTAAATTATAAAGTGCAATACCTAATCCCAAAAGTATTCTGTTTTTAACATCGATATCAATATCATTCAAATCTTTAACCATATCAAAATAATTTTTTGCAGCTTTAAAATCAGCTTTACCTAATTCTATTTCTCCAAGAAGAGTAAAAGCTTTAGCACGAACATTAATATCACTAGAAGCATTAGCAGTTAGCAAATATCTGGAAGCAAGATCCGCATTGTTCTTATAAAAATAAACAACGCCAATTTGATATTGTACCTCTGTTGCTAATGGATCGTTCGGATATTTTTCTAGAAATTGTTTGTATATCTCATTAGCTTCATCATTTTTACCCAGATATCTTTTACATTCAGCTTTCCAAAAAAACGATTTAACTGCCAAACTGTCTGTCCCTTTTGATAATTCATCAAATTGGGCAAAGGCATCATTATATTTTTTTTGTTGGAAATATGTCCAGGCTAAACCATACCTTGATTCTTCAGAATAATCAGACGAAGGAAATTTATTAAGCACCTCCAAATAGGTTTTTTCAGCATCTTGATATTCCTGCACTCTATAATAAGAAGTTGCAAGTAAATACAAACTTTCTGAGTAAACAATATCTGGCAGAGTTGTAAGCTTCGGATTTTTTAATTCAAGGATAGCAGATTGATAATCTTTAAGTTTAAAATAACAAATCCCGATTCGTATTTGAGCCGAATTAGCCAGCTTTGAATTTTTGTGATAGGTTAATAATTGATCATAATATTTTACAGCATTAGTGTAATCGCCGGTTTTTTCATAGACATTAGCAAGAGTATAAATTGCATAATCTGCATAACTTTTATTCCCATTATCTGAAACAGCCTCTTCTAAAAACTTAATTGCTTCATCCAGTTTGTTTTCTGCAGAATATGACTCGCCAATCCAATAAAGCGAACTACCTACAAACTGACTTTCAGGATAATCTTTAAGCAATAGCTTAAACCTCAGACGAGATTTTTCATACTTACCCTCAGAAAAGTAAATCATCCCAAGATTATATAGAGCCTTATCACGATAGTTTGACCAAAAATAATTTGTAACTAAATACTCAAATGTTATGGCAGCTTCATCTTTGCGCCCAAGTTTTAAGAGAGATTCAGCAGAGAAATATTTAGCAGTCGCATAAATTTCATCAATTATTTTGTAATCACTAAAAAACTCTTCAAACAATCTATTGGCTTGTGCATACTTTTGTTGATGGAATGCATCCATTGCAGCATCAAATTTTTCAGAAACGGTTTGAGACTTAACTAACATGGGACTGAATGCAAAAAGGACAATAAATACTAAATATTTGAGCATACTCAATCCTTTACAAAAGTTTAGGATGGAAAAAAATTAAAGATTTATCGCAAAATTTTTGCTTTAACCTTATAAAAACTCAATAAATTGAATTTAATTCAAATTCTTTTGTGCAAATATTAATCTGATTTCCCATAAAATCAAGCCACTAAAAGGGATATAGGAATCTTTTAAAGAAAAGGATTAAAAAAATATTCAAAAATTGTAAGTTTTATCTGACAAGATGTTAAATAAGTAATTAAAAATAGTTTAGATGAGATTGTGGAATGATAGATTTTTGAAAAAATTATTCAATTGATTCCTTCAATTTTTCACAAGGATGTGCATTATATTTTTTTTGAAAACATTGAGCAAAATTTTGTGCGGAAGACGGGACTTGAACCCGTACGCCAATTAAGGCACTACCCCCTCAAGATAGCGTGTATACCAATTTCACCACTTCCGCAAAATTGAGGTGGCAAAATATGATACAAGCTTTAGAAAATCAACTATATGATAATCTCAAAATTATTTTATTGTGCTATTCTTTCTGTGGTCGTCTTTTATCAAAGATTATTTTTCTTATCTCATCACGAAAATTTTGTTCGAAAACAATATACTTAGCAATTTTTTCAGTTGACAAAATATCACTTAGAGAATTAATAAATTGCTTTTGGATTGTCTCAATTTTCCCTTTGACATTTTGTAATTCATTAATAAGTTTTTTCTGAGTCGCCTCAGTATTTTTATCACTGTTTTCAAGAGTTTCCTCAAGCCTACTTAAAATATTTTCTGATTCATCTTCCAATTTTTTGATTTCCTCTTGCATATTGTTCCGTCTTGCAAAAAATCGTACAGAAGTATCTTCATCTAAATTTAGAACTTCTATCAGTTTAATCTTTTCTAGTTGATGAAGTTTATTCCTCTGCTTCATCATCTTTTCCCTATCTTGTTGTGGAAATGAAGATATGTTTACCAATAATAAAAATGCTGTTAAAAAATATAATATTTTCATATTTACCTCTTGAATTTTTCTTTGTTAGATAACTCTGCAAAAATTAGATCAACATCTTTATCAGATAAATATTGATTTAATTCATTAAGATTCATGTCCTCCGTTATAACATCGATTGAATTATCATTTACGGCTTCCGTGACATCGTTTGATAATTTATCATTATAAACCGAATCAATTTTTTGTATAGTGATCTCATCATAATCCTTTCCCAATTCAATATTCATTTCACTTGCAAAAAAACTTGCTTCATCCTTTGTTAAATCAGAATACATCTTTTGTGAATTTTGCTTATCAGTTAAAGTTTGTGTTATAACCAAATAGCTTAAAGCCGCAATAAAAAGGGCAGAAAAAGCATAACCATATTTTACTATGATAGATTGTTTTTTCTTTCCTTCTAATTTTTTTCTGAACTTCGGAATTATTGTTTGAGCATATTGGGAGTTTAATGTAATATTTTTTGATCCAATAACCAGATCCATAACCTTTTTATAACTCTCATAATCATCTCTAATTTGTTTTGATGATTCCAATTCATTTTCAAATAAATGTTTTTCATCTTCACTCATCTGATTCAACAAGTATCTCAAATATTTTTCCTCATTATTTATCATCTTTTATCAGCTCCTTTACTTTATTTAAAGCATGGAAATAATTTGCCTTTAAAGTACCGGTACTCTTACCTGTAATTTGCGCAATTTCTTCGTATGTCATTCCATCATAATTTCTCATTATAAAAACTTCCCTCTGTTTTACTGGCAATTTTTGAAGGGCTTTTTCTATTAATTCTAATTTTTGTCTTTGCTCCAGATTTGCAATAATATTTTTACTATCGTCTTCAATGCTGGAAATTTCACTTAAGCTAAGAAAACTTCTTAATTTTCTTCTTTTCAGAAAATTTATACTCCTAGTATTAGTAATTGTATAAATCCAAGTATAAACTCCGGATTTAAATTCAAAAGTTTTAAGCTTATTGTAAAGAACAATCAAAACTTCCTGCAAAATTTCATCGGCATCTAAATGATTGCCTGTCATTCTTCTGGCGTGCCAGTATATTTTTTCCTGATATTTTATAACTAACCTATTAAATGCAGATTCATCGCCACCGATAAAGCTTTTTATCAAATCAACATCATTGCTTAAATCTTGCATACTTTTTTACTTTATTAATTGTTTAGACACACTTTAACAAATATAGGTTTAATAATTTCTCTTTAAACCTAAATTAAATTTTGTTTGTCAAAAGGGCAAAGTTCAATTATTAAATAAACAAAAGGCTAAATAATGAAAAATGCAAAATATTTAGTGTTATCTATATTGCTAACACTATTTTTGAATTCAGCATCATTCTCACAGATGCACGATAGAGGATCTAGAGATGGTATGCGGGATATGATGATAAAAAAACTTCAATTAACTCCTGAACAAGAGAAGAAAATTTCTGATTTGAGACTTCAGCATCAAAGTCGATTAATTGATTTGAATGCTGAACTAAAGAAACAAGAACTTCAAAAAGAAAAACTTCTTTCAGGTGATGTTATTGATCGGAATGATATGCTTAATAATGCAAAAGAAATAGGTGAAATTAGAAACCAGATTGCGGCTGAAAGAATAAATCATCAGATGGATGTATATGAAAATCTGGATGCTAACCAAAAACAGATTTGGAAAGATATGATGTTAAAAGGCGGCAAAATGAAAATGAGAATGAAAAATGATATGAAAGATAAAATGCAGGATCGAATGATGAACCGGGAAAAAATGCAGTAATAAAAAATTATTTTTGTTAAGCTCAATTTAAAGCCGGCTTATACCGGCTTTTATATTATAAATCTCCTTGGATTGGTCGTAAAACTATTTCTTCAGTAACCAAATTATCTTTTTGTAAAAAAGCCCATACTAAAACACGTGCAATCTCTTCACTGGACATCATCCTGTCTGAATGTTTATTCCTTATTTCTTTTGACCAAATGGGTGTTTCGGTTGCTCCGGGAATGATATTGATAACTTTTATATTATGATGCCTTACTTCTTCACGCAAAGCATTTGTGTAGCCGAGCAATCCCCATTTAGAAGCTGAATATGCAGTACTGCGGGTAAATACTTTTTTTGTAACAACAGAGATGATGTTAATAATTGTTCCTCCACCTTTTGCAATCATATGCGGAAGAACCGCTTTAATTGTATAAATAGAACCTAATAAATTAACATTAACTATTTCATTGATTTCATTTACAGAATTTTCTTCAGCGAGTTTAAAAGATGTGATGCCGGCGCTATTTACTAGACAATCAATCTGATTGTTCGCCGTAATCTTTTTTACAACCTGATCTACATTTTGAGATGATGCAATATTGCAGGGAAAAATTTCGATTTCTGTTTTCTGATCATCCAGTTCCAGGTTTAATCTTTCTAATTCTTGAACTCTTCTGGAGGATGCAAAAACTTTTGATCCGATTTTAGCAAACTCAATAGCAGCAGATCTTCCGATACCGGAGCTTGCGCCCGTGATCCATATGCCAGGTTTATCTTTTATCATAAGTGCTTCAAAGAAATTAGATTAAGAAATTCACTTCTGGTTTTTGCGTCATCTTTAAACACACCATACATAGCGCTTGCAGTGGCAGAACAATTTTGTTTTTCAACACCACGCATCATCATGCACATGTGATAACCTTCCGAAACCACAGCTACTCCAATTGGCTGCAAATATTTATCAATCGTTTCAGCAATCTGCTGAGTCATCCTTTCCTGTACCTGAAGTCTGCGGGCAAATACATCCACAATCCTTGGTATTTTACTTAAACCAACTATCTTTCCATTCGGGATGTAAGCAACATGAACTTTTCCATAAATTGGCAGCATATGATGTTCACACAAGCTATAGAAATCAATGTCTTTAACTAAAACCATTTCATCATACTTTTCAGTAAAGATTGCATCATTTAAAACTTCTTCGATATCCTGTTGATATCCCTTCGTTAAAAATTCAAAAGCTTCGGCAACCCTTTTGGGTGTATTAATCAATCCTTCACGTTTCGGGTCTTCGCCAATTTCAGTAAGCATATTTTTCACAAGAGTCATTACATTATTCTTGTTCAATTTACTCTCCTCGATATTCAAAATAATTGTTTTCAGTTTCAAATAGTTTTACAGAATGCAATTTACCGTTAGGAATCTTATCAGCCAATTGTTTCCAGATTGCAATAACAATATTTTCAGAAGTTGGAATAATTCCCTTCATAAAATCTGTATCGATATTTAGATTTTTATGATCAACTTTGCTGATTACATGCTGGTGAATAATATCTTTGAGATGTTTGAGATCTAAAACAAATCCTGTTGCAGGATCAATTTCTCCGGCAACAACTACTTCCAGAGTATAATTATGCCCGTGCCAATTTGGATGGCTGCATTTTCCAAATAAATCTAAATTTTCATCATCGCTAAGCCCTGCTATGTAAAGTCTATGAGCAGCAGCAAATGTTTCTCTTCTTGTAATATAAACCATGCTAATCTTCCAAAGCGGCTATAACTTCTAAATTATGTCCATCAACTTTTACTTTATTAAATATTTTTTTGATCTTACCATTTTCATCAATAATGTAAGTTGTTCTTTCTACGCCCATATATTTTTTACCGTACATACTTTTTTCTTTCCAAACTTCATACTTGCTTAATACTTTTTTTTCTTCATCAGCAAGAAGCGTGAATGGCAAATTATATTTGTTCGCAAATTTTTGGTGGGAACTTACTGAATCGGGACTTACACCAAGTATGACTGCATCTGTTTTTTTGAATTTGGGAAAATCATCTCTAAAGCTGCATGCTTCTTTAGTACAACCGGAAGTGTCATCTTTAGGATAGAAGTAAAGGATGACCTTTTTCCCCTTAAAATCTTTTAAAGAAACTTTCTTACCGTCCTGATCGAGTAAAGCAAAATCAGGAGCTGTTTTTCCGACTTCAGGCATAATTAACTCCTAAACAATTTTAACCTAATACTTTTTTGATTGTCTCGTAATTTGGTTCATCACCCGGACTTGCAAGTACTTCAACATATTTTAATATTCCTGCACCATCAACCACGAAAGCTGCACGTTTTGCTACTCCTTGATAATCAAATTTTCCAGGTACAAAAACATCTAATACCACATCATATTTTGCAATAACTTTTTTATTAAAATCACTTAATAATGGGAAGTTATAGTGATTTTTTTCCTGAAACATTTTTAATGAAAAATGCATATCAACACTAATTCCTAAAAGCTGGGCATTTAAACTTTCAAATACTTTAAGCTCATCTCTGAAAGTGCACATTTCCTTTGTGCAAACACCTGTATTTGCTCCCGGGAAAAAAAGGACAACAACATTTTTCCCCTTGAATGAACTTAGTGAAACCGGTTCACCATCTTGATTTATTAATGTAAAATCCGGTGCTTTATCGCCAATTTTTAAAGCCATTTTATACTCCTTAATAATTTATAATTATTTTTTTTAGAAAAGTTTTTTATCATTTACAATTTTAAGTTACCCAAAATGAATTCTACATTCAAGAATTAGTTATAAAGTATGATATAAAACAACTTAAATAATAAAAGCTCAATTTGCTGTAGCAAAAATAATTTAAACTTTTAGGTAATTTTTAAGTGAATAAGCTTAAATTTATTTTAGTTTATAAAATGATTATTATTTTTTAACTCAAAAAGAAAAATAGAACAGATGGAAGAGTCCAGAGAATCAACTTTTAATTTTACTAAATCCTGTGTTATACCTTATCGCATAAATCAAGGTCAGTTAGAAGTTTTATTAATAACTTCAATACGAAAGAAGAAATGGATTTTCCCAAAAGGATTTATAGAATTTAACTTTTCTGCATTTGAGTCAGCAAAGAAAGAAGCTTATGAAGAAGCCGGTGTTATTGGAGAAAATGAAACTGTTGAACTTGGAGCTTTTTTAAGTAAAAAGAAAAATGGCATATCTTTAATAAGGGTATTTTCAATGGAAGTAACAAAAGAATTGAATGATTATCCCGAAAAAAATTTAAGAAAACGAAAATGGTTCGACTCAAATGAAGCTATTGAGAAAATAGATATTAATGAGCTTAAGACTTTCTTGATAAAACTTAAAGAAAAAATAAAATTATTTAATTAGGATCCTGTCTTAAAATTTTCTCACAAACCTCCCGACAAGTATCAAAATCAAATCCTCGCGATATTAAAAACGTAGAAATTTTTTGTTGATATTTATTTGTATCAGTATTTCGTTTCTGCAGTTGGATTATTTTTTTTTCAGCTAATGAATATGCAAGATCAAATTCTGATTTATCATCTTCATAGCCGGATATCGCTTCATCTATCGTTGAGCGGTTTACTCCTTTGTTTATTAGCGCAGCTTTAATTTTGTTTTTACCCCAGCGCTTTTTACTTAATTTTTCTTCAACAAAATGTTGGGAAAAAATATGATCATCGATAAATCCTTTCCCCTTTAAATCTGTCAAAACAATTTTAATCAATCGTTCATCATATGATTTACTTTTCAATTTCAGGAGTAATTCTTTTTCAGAATGGAATCTTCTGGAAAGAAATGACAAAGCTCTTTGTTTGATGTGATAAAGAATATTCTGCTCAATAAAAAAGGAAAAGCGGTCATCGGAAACTTCATCACCTTTCCTTAGACCGCTTTGAAAAAATACATCTTCAGATAAAATCAATTTCTGATCATTATCAAAATAAACTAAAACATTTCTCTCATCTTTTCTGCTTACTCTATCAATTTTCATTTAAAGATTGGGACCTGGTTATTTTTTCTTTCCTTTAATTTTTTCTTCAGATTTTTCTTTCTCATCTGATTTTACTTCAGTTACAACATCTGTTTTAAATCCAGGTAATCCAAGTTTTGTTTTTATATCTATCTCAAGGTTCTTATACATTTCAGGAAATTCAATAAGTTTTTGTCTAAACTGTTCTCTACCCTGAATCCTATCTTCGCCATAAGTAAACCATGCGCCGCCTTTTTTAATAATTCCCATTTCGGTAGCCATATCTATTAGATCACCGGTTTTACTTATCCCTTCGTTGTACAAAATATCAAATTCAGTTTGTTTAAACGGCGGGGCAACTTTGCTCTTAACAATTTTAACTTTTGTTCTATTACCAATCACTTCTTCCCCATCTTTAATAGCAGCAATTCTTCTTATATCAATTCTAACTGAAGCATAAAATTTAAGTGCATTACCACCAGTTGTAGTTTCAGGATTTCCAAACATCACACCAATTTTACTTCTTAATTGATTGATAAAAATTACAGAAGTTTTTGATTTTGAAATTGCACCGGTAAGTTTCCTTAATGCCTGAGACATCAATCTTGCCTGAACCGCCATCGTAGCATCGCCCATTTCACCTTCAATTTCAGAGCGTGGTACCAATGCAGCTACTGAATCAATCACAATAACATCCAACGCATTGCTTCTTACAAGAGTATCAGTAATCTCTAAAGCTTGCTCGCCATAATCAGGCTGAGAGATAAGAAGGTTTGGTGTATCAACACCTAATCGTTTAGCATAATTAACATCAAGTGCATGCTCTGCATCGATAAATGCAGCAAGCCCGCCCATCTTTTGTGCTTCTGCAATTATGTGAAGACATAAAGTTGTTTTACCGCTTGATTCCGGCCCATAAATTTCCGTTACTCTTCCGCGAGGTATTCCGCCGATTCCAAGAGCAATATCCAATGATAATGCACCGGTAGGTATTGCTTCTATGTCATTCACAATACCATCCCCAAGTTTCATAATTGCGCCTTTGCCATAGGTTTTTTCTATCCCGGCAATTGCATCATCTATAATTTTAAGTTTTTGTTCTCTATCAGAAGCCATTATTACTCCAGTTCTTTAAGTTTATAATTTTTTATTTCAAAATATTTCGATCCACTTTGATACAATTCGCTTTTATAAAGTGAAATTGTATTTGCAGTAAAAACTATTGGTTCAAATGTAAAATTTTTGAATTTGTTTACAAAGCTAATTCCTAAATCATTTTTTATTCGCAGCAAAGTTAAATGCGGATTAAATTTTCTACTTTCTTTTTTTATAGATAATTCTGCTAATGATGAATCTAAATTATTAACAATCTCAGAAACAGATTTATCAATTTCTAATCCTGCCCACAAAATTGATGGTTTTTTATCTCTATAAAAAAATCCAAAATCATTAACCGCACATTTAACAACAGAATAATTTTTTATAAAATCTAATTCGGAAACAATTGGATTAAGCTTTTCTTCTTGAACATCTCCAATAAATTTAAGCGTCAAGTGCATCTTTTCTTTCGGTTCCCATTTATAATTTGAACCAGCGATTGAATCTCTTAAATCAATTAACTGAACTTTAACAGATTCAGGAATATTAAGCGCAACAAACAGTCTAATCATCAAGCGGAATTCCGAGAATATTTCTTCGCAAAATTTCCATGGCTGCTTGTGTAGAGTGATGTTTATTTAAAATCCTATCCTCACCAAACTGGAATCTTTTTGCAGTGCAAACTTTATCATCGCAATAGCCAATATAAACAGTACCTACAGGTTTGTTTGTGGATGCGCCGGAAGGTCCCATAATTCCTGTCAGTGAAATTCCAATATCCACACCGCTGATCGATTTAATACCTTCAGCCATTTGCATTGCAACTTCTTGAGAAACAGCACCTTTTTCTTTAATCAGATCTTCATCTACTTTTAACAGCTCTACTTTAGCAGCGTTGCTGTAAGTTACAACACCACGCTCAAAATAATCACTGCTACCGCCAATATTTGTAATCCTATCACTTAATCCACCGCCAGTGCAGGATTCGGCAGTTGCAATTCTAAGATCTCTTTCCTTTAATAATCTACCGATAACTAATTCCAGAGTTTCGTCATCACGTCCATAAATAAATCTTCCAACTTTGGTTCTTATCTTCTGCTCAATTTCTAATAATAAATTTTTAGCCTGCTCTTCACTTGAAGATTTAACTGTAACACGCAATCTGACCCCATATTCATTTGGTAAAAATGCAAGTTCAGATCCTTGTAAAAGCTCATTCAAGTTCCCCAATCTATCAGATAAAAGAGATTCAGGGATTCCCGTAGTTTGCAAGGTTAATTTTTTAATAAATTCAGTTGGCACACCCATTTTTTCTACAAGCTTAGGAATTATCGTGTTATCCATCATTGCTTTCATCTCATAAGGAACGCCCGGCATAACAACAAATATTTTATCGTTCCACTCTATCCAATAACCTGGTGCAGTTCCGTTTTCATTTCGTATAGCTTCTGCAATCCTGGGAACCATTGCCTGATCTTCATGAGTTTTCTTCAATTCCCTTCCCCTGCGATTCAACATAATTTTGATATCTTCTAAAACCTCCTGGTTTAATATCAGTTCTGTTTTAAAGTAAGTTAATATAGCATTGCGTGTTATGTCATCATGAGTTGGACCTAAACCACCCGTAATAAAAATTACATCGCCTTTAGTTATAGCATAATCTAATTCTTCTAATATGATATTTAGATTATCACCAACAACACTTGATTTTACAATTGGGATATTATTTTCTGAAACTAACTTACCGATGTAAGCAACATTAGTATTTATTGTTTGACCAATTAATAATTCATCGCCAATTGAAATTAAATAAGCTTTCATTTTTAGTAAACTCCAAATAAATAAACAATTAAATGAACAACAATTAGAGTATAAATTCCTGAAATAACATCATCCATCATTATTCCCCATCCGCCGGGTAAATTTTCAGATGTTCTTGCAGGAAAAGGTTTTATAATATCCAAAATTCTCCAGATGAAAAACGAAGTTAATGCAATTAAAAAAGTTTTCGGTAAAGCAATCAAGGCAATCCACGTACCTACGACTTCATCAACAGTGCATTCAGAAGGATCGTTCCCATATACTGCTTCAAATTTAAATGCTACGTAAACCCCATAACTAAATAACAGGATTATTGCTGGAACAATTATCCATAATTTTTCAAATCCCGGTATAAAATAGATAACTAAAGCTATTAAACTACCAAATGTTCCGGATGCAACTGGGATATATCCTGTATAAAACGCAGAGCCAATAATTTTTTCAAACGAGTTTATTTGTTTCATTAAATAGCTTGCTTATTAAATGTTTGTTTTTTATCAGATAGGTTATCCCGGAGTGAACGGTAATAATAGTAATCACTAACATAATAAAGTAAATCATGGTTTGATTTGAAAGCAGAGCAAAAAGATTTTTATTTTCAACATAAACTTCTTTGGTATTCATTCCTACATAAAGTAAAAGTAGATAGTAAAGAAAAACCATCTGCAATAAAGTTTTCCATTTGGCATAATAAGTTGTAATGAAATTATAACCACGACCTTCAGCAAAAACTCTCAAAAGTGTAATTACCAAATCTCTGATAATGATTAGAAGTACCATCCACAGCGGAAGCAATCCAACAAATACAAATCCAAGGAAAGCCGTAGAAGTTAATATTTTATCTGCCAAGGGATCCCAAAATTTTCCCCAATCAGTAATATAATTAAATTTTCTTGCAAGCCATCCATCATACCAGTCAGTTAAAGCCGCAACAAAAAAAACACCCAGGGATATCTGTATTAAAAGAGGGTTACTTGATAAAAATAAGTAAAGGAATATCGGTGTTAGTATAATCCTTATTATTGTCAGTTGATTTGGGAGTACCATATTTCCTATCTATTATTATTCTTAGATAGATTTTTTAGAAATGTATATTCATAAATCCCTGTATTGTGTCCATCATTCCAGGTAATTTGGATTGCATACTTGCCAACTTGATTAATAGATCTAACTGTTACCTGATTTTCAGCTAAAATGGGAATGTACATTTTACTTTGGTTATCTCTTTCTGCTAGACAAATTGCACATGGACAAAATTCTCGTAACATCTTCAAATTTAATATGTCCTGTCTTTCATCATCCCAAAAAATTAAAAGATTTTTATTTTCAACTAGCTTAATTTTAACCGGATACATTAATTTATTCTTTCACCGGTAAGCATCTCCAATGCTTCAAGATATTTTTCACTCGTATTCTTAATTATATCATCAGGTAACGGCGGCGCGGGAGGCTGTTTGTTGAATTTTATTGATAACAAATAATCCCTGACGAATTGTTTATCAAAACTTTCCTGCGATTTCCCTTTTTCATATTTATCTAAAGACCAGAATCTTGACGAATCAGGTGTTAGAAGTTCATCAATAATTATGATTTCATTACCTATTTTACCAAATTCCATTTTAGTATCTGCAATGATAATTCCTTTTCTTAAACCATACTCAACTGCATTTTTATAAATATCTATAGTTTTTTGCTTCATAAAATTGATTGTATTTACGCCAGCAATTTCTTTTGCTTCTTCTTCAGAGATATTTTCATCATGCAATCCGATTTCTGCTTTAGTTGCAGGTGTAAAAATTGGTTCCATAAATTTTTCTGATTCAACCATTCCCGCTGGAAGTTTGATACCGCAAATCGCTCCATTTTTTTTATAATCACTCCAGCCTGAGCCAGTAATATAACCGCGCACAACACTTTCAATCGGAACCACCTCAGCTTTTTTTACGAGCATACTTCTGCCCTCCAAATCTTCACCATATTCTAAGCACTCCTTAGGGAATTTATTTACATCAGTGGTAATCAAATGATTTTTAATGATATGCTCAGAATATTTAAACCAAAATTCTGAAATCCTGGTCAAGACTTTCCCTTTGTAAGGAATTCCCTGATCCATTATTACATCAAAAGCTGAAAGTCTGTCTGTTGAAACGATTAGATAAAATTCATCAAGATTATAAATATCTCTTACTTTACCTTTTTTAAAAAATTTTAATTTAGGAAAATTTGTCTGCAGGATTACTTTTTCTTTCATACTAAACCTGATTTGTTACTATTCAAATATATACAGGCTTTAATCAGAATTCAATAAAAGATTGGGGGAGAAATTGCAGTAAAATTATGGGTGGCTAAAACTATAAAAAAAGATTATTTAACTCATCCCGCGATTTTCTAGATTTCCGATAGAAAATAACAACCAGACTGAGAAAAAAAATCATAAAGGCAATTATTACAAATTCCATTGTGCACCTAATTTTATTCTTTATTTCACAATCTATGTACCAAATAATTGTAGTTTTTTAATGAATTTTATGATTAAAAAAGTTTCGTTATGAAAAAATGTCTCGAGATGGAAGCAATTTTGAAGTAATTGAGATACTCTGCAAGATAGGCATCAAAAGTTTTGTAATTACCGAAAAAATGGAAATCTAATACTCAAATTGATGGGTTCCTGGCTGAATAGGAATGTTTGACTAGGATTACGATATGAATTTTTTAGAAATTTCTTATATCAAATTAACCCAAGATAGTTCTTTAATTTTGCCAGATCTAAAATCCGGATGGTAAATTTTAATTTTGAAGGACCATCTTTCTAAATTTTACATTAGTGACTCATAAAGTAAAATACTTCCAACTTTAACGCATATATAAATATCCAAAAACAACTGAATTGCTGCCTCATTAATAATTTTAAAATTATATATGCAAATGCAATTAAAATCCTAAAGATTGCAAGATTATTCCTAACTCCTCTATAATCTTAAACTTTAATTTTGTTTGGCAGATTAATTATTCTTTTGCTAAGGGAGTGAGTTATTGAATAGTGGAAACATTCCTCAGTAAGAAGTAATTGAATTTAGTTCATTAAATAATATCAATCAAATTTTCATTTAATGGAGGCACTTTTATGAAAAATAGTTGAATAAAAATATAAAAATTTCTGGTTGTGGTGGTATTGAACTTAGTGTTCAATAAAAACTCCACAAAGAGCAGATAGAACTATTCCATATGAAGAGTGAAGAATTAATAATTAATGTAATTAGATAAACCATTTATTAAGAAAAGAGTTCAAAATGAAAACCAAGACTTTGTTAGTCACTGTAATTACGGCTATTGCCCTTAGTTTCCTGAGCTTCACATATATCGATCTATCGAAAGAAACTCATTTATTAAAAACACCCTCAATTGAGGGAACATATGAATTAATGTGGCGCAAACTTCCGGACGGAACAACTGTAAAACCGCCAATGTTAATGGGAGTTCAGACTATAACTAAAAATATCAGGAATTTTAATTTGATGGAGATTGATAAAAACGGGAAACATTATTCCTATTCTGTTTTTTCAACATATAATTTAACTGATAAAGACTATACCGAAACAATTCACTTTGGTATAATGAATGATGAAATTGCAGGTAAGGGAGTTACATATATTACCGACCAGACAAAAACGGTTCCAATTACGTATGATGGGAAAAAGTTAGAATTTAAATTTCCGTTCGATCCACCAACTGTGACATTTGAGGGAAATAAGATGACTGCAACCGCTGAAGGAATGTTTACAGATTACTGGGAAAAAGTAAAATAGACACGTTATCAATGTCAGCCATCGACTAAATAATATCATAACACGACTGGTTGTTTCATCCTATGAGATTATAGCAAAAAACAATTTAATAAATATCTTTAGGAGGATATATGAACAGTGGTTAAAAAATGAAACGTTTTTGTTGTCTTTGTTGTTTTTAGTTTTTTCGAAAATAAAATTCAAATAATAAAAAGGCAGGCAAATGAAAAAATATGCAATCATCACAATGGTCAGTTTAATTTTGTCATCATTGGTATTTTACTCATGTAATGATGCAGTAACACCAACTGATAATAACTTTGATAATTCTCAAATCTTAGAAAAGAAAAATCCAGGGAAAATAACAGTTACTGTTTTTGCTTCTGGGTTAAATGCCCCACGTGGATTAAAATTCGGACCGGATGGTTATCTATATGTTACAGAAGCCGGTTTAGGCGGTGATATTTCCACAGATGGTCTGTGTGATCAGGTAATTCCTCCTATAGGTCCATATCTTGGTGGAAACAATGCAAGAATATTAAAAATCAATTCATCAGGATCTATCTTCACCGTGGTTAATAATTTGCCCTCCAGCCAAAATTCATTAGGAGATCGATTAGGCGTGGCAGATATTGAATTTATGGAAAACTCACTTTATGCATTATTAGCAGGTGGAGGTTGTAGTCATGGGCATACTGACTATCCGGCATCAATTATTAAAATTAATAACGATGGTTCCTGGTCAGTTGTTGCTGATTTAAGCCAGTGGCAGCAAAACCATCCTGTTGCTCAACCTGAAGCAGATGATTTTGAACCGGATGGAAGCTGGTATAGTCTTATAAAAGCTAAAGAAAATCTTTATGCAATTGAACCTAATCATGGTGAAATGGTTAAATTATCGCATAAAGGAAAATTAAGCAGAGTAATTGATTTCAGTGCTTCGTATGGTCATATCGTTCCTACGGCTGTTGCATATAATGGCAATTTTTTTGTTGGTAACCTTAATACTTTCCCTACAGTTGCCGGAAGTTCCAATATTTATAAGGTTACACCAGGTGGTCAATCAAGCATATGGGCAAAAGGTTTTTCTACTGTGTTAGGTGTAGCATTTGATAAACAAAAAAAACTTTATGTTTTAGAAACATCTTCCGTTGATGGATTTCCGACCCCTTATACCGGCAGAGTAATTAAAGTAAATCATAATGGAAACAAGAAAGTGGTAGTTGATAGCCTATTTTTTCCAACGGGTATGACATTTGGACCTGATGGAGCTTTGTATATTTCAAATAAAGGTTTTGGCCCGCCAATTCCGGGATTTGGGGAAATTCTTAAAGTGAATTTTAAAGAGAATCACGATAGCGATAATGATGATGATTAGGATCATCCAGGGTATTCGATCTTTTGAATGATGAACTATAAACTTAATTCTTGCTGCACTTATTATGGGCGCAAGGTATTAATAAAATTGTATTAAATACAACCAGAAGAAGTTAATGATATGTAGAAGTTGAGATCTTTTAGGATTCATGATTCCGAACGTGTTGTGTTTATATCTATAAAATTTTTTTTAATTATTTTTTTACAATATAAAGGACAATAA
The DNA here is from genome assembly GCA_963809415.1 of uncultured Ignavibacteriaceae bacterium. Classification (GTDB taxonomy): domain Bacteria; phylum Bacteroidota; class Ignavibacteria; order Ignavibacteriales; family Ignavibacteriaceae; genus IGN3. Next base: position 121,386 of record CAWEJJ010000005.1, read on the forward strand.
ATTGAAGAACCAAGATCTTGATATTAGCAGCCTAAAAGTTGGATTCAGAGGAGATATAATTCAACCTGGTGATAAAAGTTATGATGAATCCCGCAAAGTGTATAATGCGATGATTGATAAACATCCAAGGCTGATTGCAAAATGTAAAGATGTTGCTGATGTAATTTCTGCAGTAAATTTTGGAAGAGAAAACGATATGCCAATGTCTGTACGCGGTGGCGGGCATAATGCAGGTGGATTAGGAATTTGTGATGACGGATTGGTTATTGATCTTTCTAATATTAATTCCGTTCATGTTGATCCAAAATCCAAAACTGTACGAGTGGGAGGAGGAGCAGTGTGGGGTGATGTTGATCATGCTACTCATCATTTTAAATTGGCAGTACCCACAGGAACAGTTTCTACTACAGGTGTTGGCGGGCTTGCTCTGGGTGGAGGAATCGGATATTTAACCCGCAGGTTTGGGTTAACCGTTGATAGTATTCTTGAAGTTGATATGGTACTGGCTGATGGATCATTTGTTACCGCAAATAGTAAAGAGAATACGGATTTGTATTGGGCAGTACGCGGAGGTGGGGGAAATTTCGGCGTAATTACTTCCTTCTTATTTCAAGGGCATCCTGTACATACTAATTTTGCCGGTCCAACTCTCTGGCATATCGACAAAATTGATAAGGTATTAGAATGGTATAGAGATTTTATTTTAAAAGCCGATGAAGAACTTTATGGGTTTTTTGTAATTTTGACTGTTCCTAGCCCTCCTTTCCCTGAAGCGTTGGGCGGCAAAAAAATGTGCGGCATTGTCTGGTGTTATTTGGGCGATCATAAGAATGCTGATAAAGTATTTAAACCCGTGAGAGATATGAAACCGGACTTCGAACATATTGGTCCTATGCCTCACCCAATGCTAAACAGTATGTTTGATGCTTTATTACCTTCAGGATTGCAATGGTATTGGAAAGCCGATTTTATAAATGAAATTCCCGATGAAGCAATTGCTATGCACGCTAAATTTGGAAATCAGTTACCCACCCCGCTTTCACAAATTCATATTTATCCCATTAATGGTGAAGCGCATAAAGTAGGTAAACAAGATACTCCCTGGGCTTATAGAGATGCTAATTGGGCACAAGTAATTGTTGGTATTGATCCCGATCCAGCTAACAATAATAAAATCACCAATTGGGCCAAAGATTATTACAACGCTTTACATCCATTCTCTGCAGGCGGCGCGTATGTTAATTTTATGATGGAGGAAGGCGAGGAACGCGTAAAGGCATCTTACAAGGGCAATTATGATCGGTTGGTAAAAATTAAAAATAAATATGATCCCAACAACGTATTTCGGGTTAATCAGAATATAAGGCCCAGTATTTAACTGTTATTTTGAAACCTCAGTAAAATCGAGATTGGTTGGACATACTATGCTTGACGTAAATCATTTCAACGTCTTTAATGAGATGTTGAAATAAACCTAACTACCGATAAGCAAGATTAAAAATGACATCTACTTATAAAAATGATTTTTCTGAGGTTTCTGTTAAATATTTTATCATTCTTATTGATCTAAATAAAATCCTTCTGTAAACCAACCGCACCAATGATTGTAGGAAAATACTGCGGTTAGCCCCATACTTGTATCTTTAACAGGAAGAACTTTTTCTGTAAATGTATCAGAATATTTGAATAGTTTCCCGAACAATTCTTTACTCTCCAGATGGTTAACCACTTTAGAAATCGTCATTAAACCAAATATAATTGGATATCGCCCACACCAAAGCGGCGTATATTTATCAGTTGAATCGGGGAAAATATCTTTTGCAGTTTCTAATATTTTTTCATTTGTTATTTGATTAACTAAATCTTTTTGAATAATTCTCTTATCATTTTCAGTTGCCAGTTTATGAGCATTTGCATCCAACCCAAAATAAGAATTATCAAAATCTACTCCGTAATGATTCGCATCATTTGAAATAAGAAAGAAAATATCTTTACCCAATTTCAGTTTGTTAGATTTTGCGTAATCAATAATAATTTTAGAAAGTCGGGTTGATAAATCTTCCATTCGTTCCATCGGCATTTGTGTTACCATAATCGGAGTGATTTTTATGTCCTTGTTGTAATATTGAAGGAAAGGAATTAACGCTTCTATTGAATGTTCAATACTGTGGGCTTTATTGTTAACAATATAATAATCTTTAGGAAGTTTCGATTTAATAGCTTCTCTTAACGGAGAAATTTCAACATCATTGTAAGGACCGCGCCATTTCGAGAATTCATCCAATATTAAAATATTTGATTGAGGTCCAATTTCCTTTTTTACTGTTCCGTGTGTAAGACCAAATATAACAACCTCTTTAGTTCTGATATTTTTATACAAAGGATAATATACATTTCCGGCGTAAAGATAATCATCGTGGACTGAGATTGCAGCTACCAGATTTTTTGAATCTGCATTTGTTTCAGGATTCTGTTTAGATAAGAATTCAATGAAGTGATTCATCTCTTCAGCATTCCAACAAAAGCCAATACTATCCCGAATAGGACGAATATTTTCATACATTTTATTCTGCCCTAATATATATGAAGATGTTAATTGATAAATAAGTAATACAAGAATAAGTATGTAAAATTTTTGTTCCATAATTAAGTACGATTAAAAATTATGTTTCAAATATAATTATTTGTTGAAGAATATTTTACCATTTATTTACTTGTCTAAAATTGATCTTTGTTTTTTTTAATAGTCTAAGCAATTCTCATTATTATTTTTAATTAACCCAAAATCTAAGTGTAAATATTGTCTCCAATTTCTAATTACATATAAAAAAGATTCTAACCATTATTGTTAAATGGACAAATTATTGACCTCAGTTAATCGGAATTATTAATCTGATTTTAATCGATTCTTAATAAATGGGAAATAAATTATGACAAATATTTTAATTTATATAAAAAACATAGAAAGGAGTCACAAAAGGATATTTTTTATTCACTCTGAATATTCTCTTTGCTAAGGCAACGCAGGTTGAAGAGAACAAAAACTTTTGAAGACCTGCATTTTTATTTTGACTAATTTATTAAAGGAAAATATTATGAAACGCTATTTTATGTTAATTATAATTTTGTCAACAATTTTATTAATACCTGTAAATGCACAGTATGAATCTTCACGATATGAGAAACAGCATCATTCAAAATTTGTTGAATCTCACTTAAAACAAACTGATGAAATGCTTCTCAAATCTTTTGAAAGTAACAATGTGGGACTTGTTTCCTCAAGCGTTCAAACTTTAAGAGAGTTGGAACAAGTATTCCCTAAGTACGAATTTACATCATTACTGGATCCATTAATCAAGCTCGTTAAAGATGAAAATGGAAATACACAAGTTAGAATATTATCAGCCATCGCTCTGGATGGATTACATTCAGATAAGGGCGATAAAGCAATTTATGCTGTTTCTAAAGATTCAAATAATAAATCGGTTAAGGATATTTGCGCTGCTCTTTCAATAGAAAGTTTGAAAAATGAGATGGTAAATAAATAGGTCTGTTCACTAATTAAATTTTTTATTAGGACCGTCTTTAAGGCGGTCTTTTTTTAAAAGGTTTTTGCTAAATATTAACTGCTTAAATATTCCAGTAATTAATTGAAATGATCTCTCAAGTGTTATTCATCTTCTATAAGCCAACGGACAGCGTTCTCAACATTATTAAAATATTTAAAATTGCTCCAATTTACATTGGCATCAGTCGTTTCAAATAAATGACTATCATTTTTATCGTTTGAGATAACAATTGCTATCTTATCGCCGGGGTCAAACCCAAACTGTTCTAAAGTATCTCCGTCCGTGTGTAATCTGTAAACACCTGATTCCAATAAAGTCTTAGAATGATTAATTAAGAACTTTTTACAATTATTTTCCCGCGAAAGTTTTATCGCATCTATCGAGTATTGTTGCACGATTTTAAAGTTGACTCTTCCTTGAACCGCGACTTGAACTATTTTTTTATCTTTCAAGTAATCAATTTTATAACTCATTACAAACCTCTTCATATCTATTATTTAATACCATAGTAATTAACCTGTTACAAGACCAAGTCATAACATAACCTTATTTAAGAAAGCTTCAAATAATAATTAGTAAATAAAAACATCCAATTAAAAAAATAAGCGTGTTTCTATTAATAAATGTTGTTGAGCTTTCAGGTTTATGTGTTCATTATAACTTCCAATATTCTTTGATTAAAATGATAAAGATTATTTGTTGCTAATAGTTAACCATTGCTTGCCAATATCTAATTAATATTTTACATTTTATGAAATAATTCTCACCTTAGTTTACTAATAGGAAATAGAGGTATATTTATGAAATTTAAACCTATACTATTTTCGTCGATCCTGTTTTTAAGTATTTTTTTCCTTCCAATCAAACTATATTCACAAAGCTATGTATTGCTTGGTTGGAATGATCTGGGAATGCATTGTGCAAATAAAGACTTCTCTCAGCTTTCGATTCTTCCTCCATACAACAATATTTATGCACAGCTTATAAAAAAAATTCCCGGACAGGCGCCGCAGGTTGTTACAACTAACGTTGTAATTGAGTATTCAATCCCGGGAAATACGTACTCTGTTGGTAAAACAAATTTCTGGACGTATGCTCAACAACTTTTTAAACTCCCCCAGCCTCTTCCCGATAATATCGGACTTACAGGAAAAGGCTTAACAGGTAATCTGGATCCGCAAGGTAATTATTTTTTTGCCCGCGGTATTCCCGTCACGCCATATACGGATAATAATCTTACCACCGAAAATCCATACCAGCTCATTCATTTAACAGCAAAAGATTTGGCAAGCTCCGTTATTTTAGCAGAAACTGATGTTGTGATTCCCATAAGTAATGAGATTGGCTGCGTTCAGTCCGGCTGCCATTCCTCTGAACAAAGCATCCTTAATGATCATGAGGATGCAACTTTAACTCCACCAGTTTTATGTGCTAACTGCCACGCTGATAATGCGCTTGGGACAACCGGAAGTGGCGAAGCTCCTATTTTTTCCCGGGCAATTCACGGAACCCATGCAGATTTAGGTTTACCTTCAACTGTTAGCACTTGCTATAAATGTCATCCCGGTCCAAATACACAATGCTTAAGAGATGTTATGAGTCAGACTAAAGATATGGGTTGTGTTGATTGCCACGGAACTTTGACTGTTATAGCAAATTCAATTTCAAATGGGCGCCGCCCCTGGTTAGATGAACCCAAATGCGGAGATGTTTTATGTCATGGAACTAACTTCGCCGAAGAACCGGGAAAACTTTTCAGGGAGTCTCAGGGTCATGGCGGGTTGTTTTGTTCAGCTTGTCACGGCAGTCCTCACGCTATTTTACCTTCACGTGAGGCAAATGATAATTTACAGAATTTTGTATTACAGGGAACTGCAGGAACACTTCAGTTATGTACTGTTTGCCACGGCGATAATCCATCATCCGGCGGACCACATCAGGGAGCAACTTTTATATCGGAAAGTAATAATTCAAATCCCGATCAGTTTAAGTTGATACAAAACTATCCGAACCCATTCAATCCTAAAACTATGATACGATTCTCCATTCCAAAAGAATCCCTGGTTAATCTGGGCATATATAATTTACTTAATGAAAAGGTTAAAGAATTAAAAAATGAAGTAATGAAACCAGGATATTATGAAGTGGAATTTGATGCTTCAAACCTTGCATCAGGAATATATCTTTATAGAATTAAAGCGGGTTCTTTTATTGATACTAAGAAGATGATTTTATTGAAGTAAATTTATATTAAAGTATTTTATTAAAACCGCCCTTGTGGCGGTTTTTTTTAATTTATAAAAATTATTTGATGATTATTGATAGTAAGCCATTATTTTTTTTTAATTCTTGAAATCTGCTCAAGGGTCTCAAATAAGAAGCTGATAAAAACTCCAATCCCCATTGATCTTGCTAAATTAGTCAAAGAAAAAATATTACCATGCATAAAAAAAATAACATATATAATTGAACCTGCAACTAATCCTATTGTTAAACGGATCCATACAGCATTCAGCACTTTCCAATATATTATCAGAATTATGATTAAAACGAAGATTATAGTTGTCCACATATTTTTTTACTAAGCGATAAATAAAAAATTAGAACAAGATGGGTATGAAAATCAACTATATCATTTTTTATTCTATTAAGATATAAAGGTTAAGTTAATTCCTCCAATAAGTCCTTCTCCTGGCAAGAGAAGTATTAGAGCTTGCCCCGAACTTGTGTAGGAGATGAGTTCATTTGCTCACAACAAATCAATTATTACAAACTAAAACAATTTCTATCAATTCATAACTCATTTCTTTTTAGCAACTACAAGCAAACCCAAAACACCCAAATCACAAAACAGCAGTGGCGCAAAAATAGGAGCAAATGCAAGTATCCTTTCTAAACTAATCTGCCCAGTTCCTGCAAGATCGGCTGAAAGATGAAATCCAAATCCCAATATTCCAACAGCAATTGCAGCAATCATTGTCCAGAAATATACTAACTCGTCTCCCCTTCTCCAGGACTTAGAAACAGCTAAAGTAGTGACAACAGAAGTGGCAAACAGACCAAAGATAATAGCAATCATCTTATAAAAGTTATAGCCGTATTGGGCATGATCAATTATAGAAGTAATTGCACTCGCACCAAATCCCAATCCAACGAGCCATAAGAAATGTTTATCTCTTGATATCGGAGCTTTAAAAACACCTACTCCAGGCACTTCAAGTAATCCATTTCCATTTTCAACATCTTTTGTAATGCCATAAAGCCCAAGCAATGAAATCCCGGCAAATGATAAAGGTGCCAAAATTGGGGATCCGAACACAACCCAAATCCATGTAAGGTTTCCCATAGGATTTAGAACAGCCATAGCATGAAAGGCAGTACCTATTACGCCAACTAAAATTCCTATACTCATAAACATGATATGTAAAAGAGAAGCCCATTTTTTTGGCGATTCCTGCAGTGCAACAATAAAACTTGTAATTGCACCAAGCGGCGCAAAATAAACAGGTATCCATTCGTAAACAGGAATAAATGAATTTATAGAATGAGCCAATGCAACATCAAGTCCTGTAAAGATTAAATTAAATCCAACAAACATTAATAAAAGTCTGTTTTTCTCCATTGGCAGACTAACATTTGCCAATCGAAAGATTTCAACATCATTCATTTTCTGTTTCCTTTTTTATATTTTTCTCTAAGTTCTGCAGCTTCTTCATTCAATTTATTCAGTTCTCTTAACAAAGGATAGACTCCATGCCACTGAACAAAATCAGCACCCTGCATATAAGCTCCGAACTTGGCAGTTCTTCCGTAATAATGCCAAAGATCAAAAGCTGTAAAACTAATTTGACGTTCATAGGGTTTAGAACTTATAATTCCATCTTTAACTAATTCCTCAATTATATTTTGAGCTTCTTTAACTTTAGAATTAACAAATGCAGTAACACTATCCGCCAGTTCATATTGTGTATCTATATATGGGCGTGAATGACAATTTGCACAAATTTGTTTCATAGCTTCTCGTCCTTCAACAGAATTTGGGCGATCTTTTGAAACAGCATCAAACAAAAACTTTGATAAGCGCATACCTACATCGTGTGTTGTACCCTGACTTCCAAAACCACTCATATGACACGTTGCGCATGTTGGAGCAGGCATATCCTTGGTTGTTAACCTACCCGGGCGTTGACTCCAGTTCCATTTTTCACCCTGAGTTGCGTACATAACGCCATGAGCAGACTCTTCATAAATTTCCACTTGTGGATGATCAGGACCCATATGACATTGCCCGCAAACTTCCGGTTTTCTTACCTGTTCCAGAGAAAATTCATGTCGTAGATGGCATTTGCTACAATTACCAATACTGCCATCAGCATTAGGCTTACCAATTGCGTGACAGGTTTCACAGGCTTTTGCTGTTACCGAATGTCCTTCTATATCAAAAAGAGCGTTTCTGGTTGCAGTTATAATCCCGTTTGGACCTCTGTTTACTTCAGGGATCGCTTCAACAATTTTTTTCTGCTCCTGACTAAAATCATCAAAACCAGAAAGTGACATCCATGCAGGTCCGCCGTGTCTGCTATGTTGATATTGATTATTTTCTGTAGGATGACATTTGGCACACTGTTTTGGTGTAGGAGTTGATGTGATGAAGAATCCCTCATGTTCTTTTCCCATAGGATTTGATCTATCTACAACATGACAATCCACACACTTTATACCGGATATTGCCATTGAACTTAATGCATATTGATTGACAATTGCAGGTGTAACCCTCATATGGCAAGTTGCGCATTTATCTGCTGTGCTGAATGATACGGTTTGATTTTGAGAGGTTGTATTACTTGTTGCTTCACCTCCTGATGGAAGTCTTGTGAAAAAATATATGAAGATAAGAATGATTGCTGTTGAGCCTAATCCTATTACTAGAGTTTTAGGTATCCGTTTCTCCATTTTAAACTCTGGGTTAGTTAAAAATAATAGAAATATTTGTTAAGCAAATTAATGTATTTACTCGCTATCCGTTCTATTACAAATTTATAATTGCTTAAACATAAATAAAATCTTTTATTACACAATGTTTCTCATAATATTTTTTCCGCTTGGTGGGGTTATTTCTTAATTCTCTGCAAACAACTTTTGCTATTTTAATTTTTACTTGTATAAAATTAACTCTCTCTTAATCTCTCTCTTACAAAGAGAGAGACTTTATCATCAATATAAAACCTTGCGTTTATCTTTTTGTCAAGATACAAAATGCAAAGTTCACTCCTCCAACAAGTCCTTCTCTTGCTAAGAGAAGGATTAGGTTGAGTTCCTTAAACTACATCCAACTAAGTAATTTCAGCTTTAACTATAATTCGGATATTTATTTTAATAAATGAAATGTTTTTCATTTTTAACTCTCTCTAAATCTCTACCTTACACAGAGAGACTTTGTAATAATTCAGTGAAAGTCATTTCGAAGAAGTTTACAACTGAGAAATCTGTTTATTTTTAAAGACTTCTCTCCCGAATAATCGCATAGGCGTCAACTCAATATTAATTTATATTGATTTTCTCTAATGCTAAATACTTAAAAATAGTATATTTAAACCGTTAAAACGGTTTAAAGAATATTTCTTATTGTTCCAAATCCCACGATTAAAATCATGGGTTACTTTTAGAAACTATTACAAATACCTTTTATTAACTCACGGTTTCAACCGTGGGATAAAATAAAAACAGTAAGCTTTTACAACCGTTTTAACGGTTTATTTTTATTTAGTTTCAATAATTAACGTTCTAATAAGTGCACTTTATCCATTTCTTAGGTTGACGCCTATAAGAAAAATGGGACAAGCTTTAACAGGCGAGAAAATAGTCCTATATGTTCAATCGGAAATCTGTTTCAAAAGATTATACTAAAGACTTAAATCAATTTGTTTATACCATCCAGCTTTTTCTTATTTAGTTCTTCTTTATGTTTTTACGTTCTTGTAACTAAAACAATTCTTCCTGTTTAATGTGTTTAGGTCTAAAGTCACCAATAATTACAAATGGATTTGGTGCTGTATAATGGAATCTTTTTGTTGTACCCAAAAAGAAATAATAATCTTTTGTCTTTGCAAAATCCTCAAAGTACTTTTTCTTTACATCCTCGCAAGCTTTTGCTTCATCACCTTCATTGCTATCAAGTGAATGCCAAAACAGCATACCGGTTTCCCAGTCTTCAATCATTAACGTAGATTCTTTACCAGAGTCATCTTCAAACTTAAATGAAAATTTATAAGGCAGTTTATCCACAACTTCAAATTCATCAATATCATTTTGTTCGTTGTTCTCGAACAAGTTCAATTGCAATTTTTTGTTTTTAAGGAAATCGATTTTTCCCTTTTTCCATTCTCTATCAGTTTCCTGGTAAATAAAATCAATTATTTTTGTTGGTTTAAATACTGCCAGCGAAGTGCAAATATCTTTATTTTTTGCTTCAGCAATTAATTCTTCAAGATTAGTGTAAATCTTTTTGAGAACGTATTTTCTTCTTTCCGCCCAGGTATCCCGATCTGCTTCTATTTTTCCATAAGATTTAAGATCATCAAGCATAAAGTATTTTGGTCGATAAGATTCAAGTCTGAAATCACTCAAATTTCTTTCAAGTTCTAATTCAACCCATTCATATTTTCTAAATTGATTATCATAGTCTAACTGCCTGAAAGGAATCGGGTAAATCCTTATCCATTTTCCTTCTTCCGTTATTCCTGCGGTACAGACTGTTTCGTTATATTTTTTGGATAGTGCAGGATAGGCTTTTACTGTGATAAGAACTTTAGTACGCATTTTACCCCCTATAAATGTTTTATTAAAAATTCCTTTTCAAATTTCTTTTCAAGTGCTTCAATTGTACGGCTTCTGTGACAGAAATTATGATCAGCTTCAAAGCACATTAAAGCAATTCTTTTATTCTCAATAAATATTTTATACAGTTCTGATATTTCCGCATCTCTCTGAGGGATAGTATTTAGCTCATAGTTTCTAAACAGATTATCATAATCCTCTTTTGAGTTTAATTGCTGACGCTTATCGGATTCTATACCGAGTGAAGGTATATGAATATATTTTATACCAGCATTTTCAACAACATTTTTTAACTGCTTCTTAGAAAATCCATACTTCATACTAAGTGCATTTTTTCTAATATCGCAAAGCACCTTAATGTCTTCCCCTATCAATTCATTTGTAAAATGCTCAACGGTTTTACCTTCATATCCTATTGAGTATAAAGTAAACTCGCTTTTATTTGGTCTTGAATTTTCTACTACCTTTAAATTTTCAGTATCCAGTATTGTTTCTTTTATTGTGCTGTTTATTGAGTAATAAGGATAATTTTCATATACATATTTTATAAGATTTCTGCCTTTTAGATTTCCGAAACGAGTTTGTAATTCTTTTATCCGTTTACTGTCTTCTTCTTTAAGATCATTAAGATAATTTATATCACTTTTTAATTGCCAGTTTTTTTCAGATTCTATAACAAGGTAGTACTTAACCATTGTTGACATATCCTGGTTTGCCTGGAATGAAAAGCAGCCGTACTTATAAGGAATAAACTCAAAGAAAGGATTTTGCTTATTTACATTTAAAAGAAATAAGTACTTCTGAAAATCTATCTTTGGCAATACACCACCAAAGGTTTGTAACAATGCTAATAATATTTTTCTTCTGTAATACATAAACAAAGTTAAAAATTATTTATTTCACTTATTGGAGTCCTTTAAATATTTACAAAGTTAACAGGTAATAACTATATTTTTAGATTAACTATAAAATACAAATGCGAATAATAATCTGTGTGGAGAATAGTTTAGTTGTTTTAATTTTCTATTTAACAATTTGAATTCAAAACCCAAAATAATTTTTTAATGCACCCGATAATACATTCGTTGCCATAGTAATTGGCAGTTTCCAAGAGCCCTCTATTGATTTCTCTAACATCTTTGAGTACCACCTTTTTAGTTTTGGTCCATAGTTGTTTTTTAATGGTTTCTCTTCCCGTAAAATCTTTTCTAATTCAGTTAAATCAATTTCTTCAATCGCGTGTTTTTTTAACTCCCTAATGAGACTATTAATGTCATCTAATTTTACACCGTATGATACATTTTGGACATTGCTATTACCCGATAAAATGACATTGTTGTTCCCAATAATAGTCCCAGAGAATATATTATCTATTTTTTCTTCATTCATTTGATATTCACTATCATCTTTGAAATCCTTTTGCAATTGTAGCAAAAAATCTAGTAATCTTGATCTAACATTATTAACAAGTTCTACAATCAAATTTTTAGAGGCTGAAACTTTACCCGAAATCAACACAGATCCATTTCCAACATGCTCCGTAATAAAGCCACATAATTCAGATGGAATCATTATCCCTAAATCACCTTCGTCATTTTTTATATGATATTCAAGATTAGAAATACTATTTGTCAATTTCATTTTTGTGAAAAATTCCTGGAATTCCTTATCGAGAGTCATCCAGGGAATGGCAACATTTTTTTGAACAACAAATCTATTAGCAAATGTTCCAGTTGCATTTGCTGGAAGAACTCGGTAAGCTGGTAAATCTTTAATATTAGAATAACCATTTAATTCACTATTAACCCAATTAAAGACGTTATTATTATTCATTTTAGAAGCAAGTAATTTAGTTTTGAGTAAAGCTGAATTTAGACTTTTAGAATCATCAATTAACTCATTTATAATTCCATCAATTAACGACATTAACAACCTCTTTTAATTTTCTTATTTTATTCTCAATAAATTAAAATGAAATATTATCTACACTCTGTTATTTCATCTATATTAAATATATTTAATTCATATATAGCCCCACCTATTTCAATCTTAATTTTATTTTCTGAGTTATTAATCATTAATAATTTGACTTTCTTGGATTTTTTATACCCAGCTACTGCTAGCCCCTCTATTTCTTCTTTTGTATGGGTAACTATATTTATTTCCTGCCCAATAAAATTATGCAAATCACTTCGTTTAATTACTCTAAAATTTTCAATATTTTCTTTCATTTTCCTCCTTTTGAATTTTTATTTCAACCCTAATTTGTTTTGATTCTTTCCATTTATAGTTTTTATAATCAGTCACTAAATAATATCCAGAAATTTTACCTATCAAGTTTTCTGTATCAAGTTTTTCGATTGCTTGAAAAAAAACTTTTATTTTGTTCTTCTTTTCCTCTTCAGTAGTAATATCTTTATATGACTCAAGTGCTTCAATTATTATTGACCATAATTCTACATTCACTGGTAAAAGATATTCATTCCCATCTGGTTTTATCTTTTCAGGTAATGGACCTGTTGAAGTACTATTAAAATTATATTCATAAGTGTTATCCATAATTATTCCTTTATGTACTTTCATTTTTAACAGCCAAGGGAAAATTTGCCTTAGCATATTGCCAAGCGAACCAAATAAGTTCAATAATTTTTTCTTTGAAAAAATTAGGGTGTTTGTTTCTAAAACTAACATTAAAGGGATTGTGAGCCATAACATTTCTTAAAACTAGTAAGATGTATAATGAATTTATTATTTCATTATACGAATTATTCTTATGTACTCTTTTGGTATTGATTTCTAAGGTTAAAGAAACCAAATCTTTTTTTTGGTACATAATTTTTCTGTTTTCAGGATCAATAAACACGCCGTACCATTTGGCATCTTTATAAAAAACTTTTAGAACTTCTAATAGGCCTGCATTTATTGTACTATTGTTCGATTTTTCAAGTAATATTCTTAAGAAACCTTCATATGTCATCGTTAATGAAACAAGGTTTTGAATTATTCCATAGTAGTTTTGAGAGCCAAAATAATATCTGTTTATTTCTAAGAATATTGAAGCCATTGAATTTGAATCGCAGAATTCTAAGAATTCTTCAACTTCCAATTCACTGATAGTAAAGTTCTGATATTTGATAGTTTTCCCAACTATATCTCGAAAGCTTCTAAAAGCATTGTCTTTTGCTTTAGCAATTTCACCGCGTAGAACATATTCCAATGGTCTTCTTGTATAATGTTCTCTAACCTTCTTAATTATTCCAATCAAATTTACAGTAGATATTTCAAATCCATCCTCCAGTAATTTGCATAACGATTCGATATCTTTTTTCAACATAACTACTAACTCGGTCATATGATCCTTTTCATACATAAAGTAACGACTGCATAAAACTTTAATAAAATCAATCAGGATTTGCTTATTGAGATCGTATTTCTTGATTGTTAATTTAGCAATTCGAATCTCTCTATTTAGTTCATACTCCTGAATGAGTTTCTCTGCCCTATTATGATATACTGACCACGTATGAAAGGGAATTTGATTACAGTGATAAATACTGCTCACATAGAAACTTAACATATCAAACAAATCTTGATGTTCAGAAAAATATTCTGGATGATAATGTTTTCTGCTAATTGTATATCTAAAAAATTTTTTAGGATTTAATCCGTTCTCGAAAATTTCTTTTGTATACTCTTCCTTAAATATATTAAATAGGTATTGTTGATTACAGGACATTGTAATTTCATACAAGTGATATACCTGCCAATGTTGATAATAATTATTTTGTCTACGAATACTTATTGGGAATTTTTTATTAGATAACTTAAAGTCCCATTCGAGAAATGCTGCTGACTTGGGAATCTGCAACGACTTATAATCAGATTTACCTTTATCTAGAATGTTAAATACATTTAGCGATTCATTTTCTCCTGCAATTTGATCTACTAGTGAACTAACTTTTATCCACTTCTTAGGTATTTCTGATTTTAAGATATTTCGGTTTTTATAAATAAAAGTTGCATATGTTTTGGAGAATAATAATCGATAGATAGGGAATAATAATTTTTCTTTTTCAATATATTCAAGCCAGTCATCTTCCATCCGCCAATCTAAAGCTTTAATCTCTAGGCTATTGCATAATTCTAAAAACTTTTCTGTTTCTAAAAATCTTACGCCATAACCTGAAATTGACATTTATTACCCCACCACCTTCTTAACCAATTTATCTATTTCTTTCATTTCTTCTGAAAGGTGTTTTTTTATTGCTACTCTTAACCTGCCGAGGTGGATTGCACTTAATTCTTGTTGTGGTGGATTTGCTTCTAAATATTGTTTTGCTTTTTCGTGTGCTTGCTCGCTTAGCTGTGCAAGTTGATTGTGTGTTTCGTTGTTCTCATCAAACCTTGGAAAGTAAACATCTAATATTTTTTTATGAATATCTCTTTCACCAAATAATCCTTTTGATTGAAATGCTTTCATTCTTTCATTTGGAATGCTTGAGTTTAATATCGCAGATAAATAAAAAGATTCTGCTTTTGAGTAAGTTGTTAACAAGTAATTTTTATGATCTACCAAAAACTCAAAATCAATTTCATCTCTATCTACAACCACACTATTTGCATCCTTACCTGATGTATTATATAAGACTAAAAATTTATCGTTAATATTTTGATCTGATAATCCTTTCTGAAAATCTAATCTACCATTGCTTGTCATCTTCTTGGCTTTTTCAGTTTTGTGAATGTCCCAAGTATTTTCAACATTCTTAAACCATTTAGAAGCATTCAAATATCCTTCTTGCATTAGATCGCTTGCAGATTGAAGTTTAATTATTTTTTTGCCTTCATTATCTTTTTCAATCAATGCTGGTAATGCAACAAGATCAGGTTTATAAAGTGCAAATGGTAATATGCTTTTTGCAAGAGCAGTTCTAAAAATAAATTTACTTTCTATCTTACCTGTAAACTTTAAACCTTTCCACGGTTTCTTTGCATCTGCTTCAATAGCTTCAGAAGTTTTAATATTTATTATTCTATCGTTAAAATCTTTTGGCAATTCCTGGTCAATATCAATAAAGTAAAAACATCTTGGAACAATTGTAGCGCCTTGCTTAAAATGTTTTTTATAAGGATTCTCGTTTGTATTGCCCTTCGTCTTTTTATCAGAGAATGCAGAAGATTTTCCCTGCTTAACATAATACCACTTTACATTTTCTTCTGTTAGTTTTTCTACAGCAGTTTGAAGATTACAATTGTGTTCTGTTAATCTGCCTGAAAACTTTAATCCCGGTAAACCATTTATTGGTGCAGCTTTTTTATCATACTTCTCAACAAAAAAAACACAACTTGGAACTCTAAACAATGGAGTTACAGCATCCATATCCCAGATTTGTGAAAACTTAAATCCACTAGCTTTACCGCTTCTTGTATTATCGTGATGATCTGCACTGAAAAAACTTCTAGGTAATACAAATGCAGTAGTTCCGTTATCTTTTAGAAAATAGTTACTGCAATTTGCAAGAAAGATTGCTGCAATTTCTAAATGCGGAAAGTTTGCAACCTTTTCCGGTTTTACATTATAAGTATCAGCAAGTTCATTTAATGTGTTTTGATATTCCTCATTCTTTACAGAACTATATGTGAACCACGGTGGATTACCGATAACATAATCAAACTTTCCGGCAAGAAAGTAAGGCTTGTATAAATTCTGTACGATAAACTTCCAGATACTGTCGCGTCCTTTTTCTTTTACGCTTTTTAAACCTGTATAAACTTTATAAAAACTTTCTATTATCTGTTTGTTTAACGAATGACCTTTAAGTTTTTTCCTGAGAATGTTTTCAAAAACTTCTTCACTCTCTTTCTTCTTATTCATTGTTTGTTCTGCAAGTTCATCACAAACTTCAAGCGCATCATCAAACAATTTTACATCATCAAGCACCTGAGTTGTTAGCTTGTACTTTTCTTTGTCGATATTAAGAGTAAAGTCTTTACCAAAAAGATTTTCAACTCCTTCCGGTGCAAGTAAAGTGTTTGCAAGTATTATGTTTAAGTAAACTGGATTCTTAGCATCAATTATTTCTTTACCAAGTGCAAGAAGCAAAGTTGTTTTTGCTATCTGCACACTTAAGGGATGAATATCAATTCCGTAAATCTGTTCGTTTATTGTTTCTGGATTTGTGCCTGGATTTAGTTCTTTTATTCTATGGATTGCAGCTCGCAAAAAAGAACCACTGCCGCAAGCAGGATCGAGTATTTTATCGGTCGGTTTGAATTCAAACTCTTTTACTATTCTTTCGCACAACCAATCAGGAGTGTAATACTCGCCAAGTGAATGTCTTGTATCCAGATCAATTAACTCCTGGTAAACTCCTTTAAGAACATCTTCATCAACTTTGTTAAAATCAAAAGATGAAATTTCCTGTGCAATCAAACGGAATACTTTTTTAAGACCCTTAAAATTTCTATCGTTTACAACCCAATGATAAAAATCATTATCAACAAAATTCCTGATATTGTATTTATGGAAAACACTTCCATCTAAAATTGCTTTTAACTCATCGTCATCTATGTAATCATCATTCGATATAACACTATAGGCAAGCATCTTAGAAAAAACACTTAAGTATGAGTGAATAAGAAAAATACTTTCTCTTCCATCAAAAGAGCCGTATGCAACACTTAAAAATTTATTCCATTGCTCGTATGAAACCTGAACCTCACCATACTTTTTTGCTTCTTTAAACCAACTGTTTAAAACTTGATAAGATTCAATAAACACATTGCTCTGGTAGCCAAACGCTTCTTCAATTCGTTTTAAGGTTGCACGCTGTTTTTCTTCCTTGAATAAGAACCTATCGATCCAGTAATAAAAATCTTCAGCGTTCCTTTCATTTAATACAAATGATGCACTTTTAACTTCTTCAAGTTTAAGCTCATCTTCTTTTAGTTCTTTCAGTTTATCAATACATTCAACCGCAGGAGCATAAACTTTCCAGGTAATAAAATCAGATGCAATTAAAGTAAAGTTATAACCTTCACCAGAGTTGAATTGTCCCAATAAATAGCCTGATAATTGTTCTTTAGCGTGTTTTAGCATCACCTTCAAATCATTTTCAAACTCAATAATGATCTTGTTGTAAAGAGTATCGGCACTTCCTTTATGTAGCTTATCTTTGCGTGGAATGTTAAGAACTGTAGTTTCAGAACCAAGGGTGATTTTGTCAATCAATCTTAAAATATCTTTATCATCACCATAAAGTCTGTTTAATAAATCCTTGAATGCTTCTTTTTTGGTGTGCTCTTTATTAGCCTGTCTAACTTTGTGAAAGAATTCTAAGATAAGTTTTGATTTGGTATCAGTCATTAAGTAATTGTAAATTGTTAATTGTTCATTGTTCATTAAAGTGGTCCCACCAACTCAATCTTGAATGGAATTTTTTCGGAGTGTTTTAATGCGTGACTAAATATTGCAATCAGCCTCGAACAAAAATAATTAAATGGAATGATTAAGTCTAATCATTGGTATATAAATCTGAAACCCTGCCCCGCTCCTCCCCTTAGCTAAAGGGAAAGAAGAAGGAGGGGTTAAAATTATTATGCAGTGCTGCAAATAAAACCAACCAACCTACTTTACCCAGAGTAAAACAAAAAACCATTTAAACGGTTATAGAGGAGTAAATTTTGTTTTATTAAGAGGCTGCGTGATAACTCTGTAAAAGTCATTTCGATCCCGATTTATCGGGAGAGAAATCCGTACAAATTACCAGACTTCTCCCTTTGGTCGAAGTGACACTCTCAATTTTCACACAACCTCTTAAGTTGTGAGTTAGTGAGTATAAACTAAAGTATCCAAACCGTTTTAACGGTTTACAATAACAAGCAGTAAACTTTATTAAATCATTAAACTGATTGTTCTTACAATCTTTGTATTTATGTATTAATCACACTAAATACTATTCACTTACTTCATAACCCACCTTCCCCGTAATAATCTGAATCCGTTCTGACTCCATTCTGATTCCGTCCTTAATCCGTTTTGAATACGTGATGCTCGTGTATATCATTCGATATAAAGTAATATCTGAGTCGTAATAAAGTCGTGTAAACTATATGGCAAGGTTCATTCCCGGTGTTCTCGAAATCCAGGCGTCAATAAAAAACCCGCTTCGGTTAGCGGGTTAAGGGATGTGGGCAGGGACGGAATTGAACCGCCGACACATGGATTTTCAGTCCATTGCTCTACCGACTGAGCTACCTGCCCTTCAAAATTTAGTGCGTAAAAATATGAATTTTCTTCAAAATCCCAAACACTAATCAGAAAATAAATTTTATTATTCAACTGTTACACTTTTTGCAAGGTTTCTTGGTTGATCTACATTTAATCCTTTTTTTACTGCAATGTGATACGCAAGTAATTGAAGTGGAATAACAGTAAGAATCGGCATTAACATTCTAATTGTATTGGGAATTTTTATTGTATAATCAACTAATTTATCTATTTCGTTATCATTTTCACTTGCAATTGCAATTGTTCTTCCCCTACGCGCTTTAACTTCCTGAATGTTGCTTATTATTTTTTCATAAGTGGAGTCCTTTGGTGCTATAAAAACAACAGGCATATTTTCATCAATTAAAGCTATGGGTCCGTGCTTCATTTCAGCGGCAGGATAACCTTCTGCATGAATGTAAGAAATTTCTTTAAGCTTTAATGCTCCTTCAAGTGCTACGGGAAAATTATAACCACGACCAAGATAAAGAAAATTTGTTGCATCCTTAAACTCTTCTGCTATTTTTTCAATTTCATTATTAAGCTTAAAATTTTCTCAATTTTTTCAGGAATTAATTTCAATTCATCTGCAATATGATTTTCCATCAACCCTGCTTAAATTTTTTCTTCTTGCGATAAGTAAAGTAATCAGTGCAAGTACGGTTAGTTGAGATGTAAATGCCTTTGTAGATGCAACACCAATTTCAGGTCCAGCATGTGTATAAACGCCGGCATTAGTTTCTCTTGCTATCGAACTGCCTACCACATTACAAATTCCAAGAACTAATGAGCCCTTTCATTTTAGCTTCACGCATAGCGGCAAGTGTATCTGCAGTTTCACCACTTTGAGAGATAAAAAATATTGCATCATCTTTTTCGAGTATTGGATTTCTATATCTAAACTCAGAAGCATATTCAACTTCGGTAGGAATTCTGCAAAACTGTTCAAACATATATTCACCAACTAAGCCCTGCATGCCATGATGTACCACAAGCTGTAATGATAATTCTTTTTGAATCTACTAAGCTTATCAACAACATCAGTTAATCCACCAAGCATTGCAGTTGCCATCTTCATCAATTATTCTGCCCTCGTATTGAATTTCTAACCGTTTCGGGCTGTTCCATAATTTCTTTAAGCATAAAATGTGCATAACCACCACGATCAATTTCCTCAAGTGTCATTGTAATTTCATGAACTTCTTTTTCTATTTCTTTATCATATATAGTTTTTGCATCAAAACTGAATCTTTTTTAAGAACAGCTATTTCACCATCTTCTAAATAAACAACCTGTTTTGTATAAGCAAGAATTGCTGAAACATCAGAAGCAATAAAATTTTCGCCTTCACCGATTCCAACAACTAAAGGAGAACCTTTCCGCGCAGCAACTATTTTATCCGGTTCTTTACTATAAACAATTGCTAAACCATATGTTCCTTCAACTTCGTGCAATGCTAAGCTGAACTGATTTTGTAAGATCAAATCCCTTTTTTAAAAAGTTATCAATTAAGATGAACAATTACT
Source organism: uncultured Ignavibacteriaceae bacterium (assembly GCA_963809415.1). Classification (GTDB taxonomy): domain Bacteria; phylum Bacteroidota; class Ignavibacteria; order Ignavibacteriales; family Ignavibacteriaceae; genus IGN3. Next base: position 141,587 of record CAWEJJ010000005.1, read on the forward strand.
TCAGAATCAGTTTCACTTTTAAATTTGTATCCTAATTTTATTAATCCTTTTTTCAGAACCTGAAAATTTTCAATAATTCCATTATGAATTAGGAAAAGCGTTCCATCACTGTTAGAATGAGGATGTGCATTCATTTCATTTGGAATTCCATGCGTTGCCCATCTCGTATGTCCAATTCCGATATTTGAAAATAGATTAAGATCTTCAATCTTTTCTTCTAGTAAAGAAACTTTGCCTTTATTGTTTTATGATAATAGCATTTTGATTAGTCAATATACCGATACCTGCAGAATCGTAACCCCTGTATTCCAATCTCTTTTAAACCATTGATTAAAATAGGTACACAATTTTTGTTACCGATATATCCAACTATTCCACACATATTTAAAACTCCATTTTGTTCTTAGTTATTTGGAAAGAACTTTTAGTCTGTCAATTTAAACTTATCAATTATCGTGCAGCGGTTTTAATTTTATTATTCTCGTAATTATGTGTTTTATAAAACTGCCTTCTAATACATTAAAATAATACTAAAAGAAATACTTACGAAAAACTATTATCCGTAAAAATAAAGGACATAAAATCAATACTAACCTAAAACTAAATTTTAAGTGAGATTTTTCTTAAAGAAATAATCGTAACAATTATCCCGATAACAGGTCCTAATGCTAAAAGCATTATAATAAATTCAAGTTTATTTACAATTATATCGTCAATCGATGGGAAATATTTTCTTAAATAATGGTAAGCAACTATAATCATTCCTAATGCAATAATACCGGCAAATAAACCGGTAATAGCACTGTTCAAAATAATTGGCATTTTAATTGTGGATAATTTTGCCCCAACAAATTTCATAGTTTCAAGTTCGGAATATTTTGAATTTAGGATTAATCTTACTGTACTGTAAACAAGATATAGTGAAACAAAAAATATCAATCCGGTTAATGTAAAAATATAAATCTTAGCCTGATCGATATATGATTAAGAATTTTTTGATAGAAATCCTGTCTAAAAATAACTTCATCAACCCAATTAAAGTTCTGAAATTTATTGATAATTTTTTTTATTGAATCTTTGTTTGCGAATTCACTTTTTAACTTAATATTAAAAGATGCTGGTAATGGATTGTAATCCAAAATTTTTCTAAAATCATCCCCGGTTTCTTTTATAAATATTTCGGCAGCTTTTTCTTTACTTATATATTCAGATGATTTAAGATAATCTAATTGCGATAATTCTGTGTTAATCTTTTCAATATCGTCATCAGAAATATTTTCTTTTATAAATACACTCATTACAATATTGCTTTTAAGTTGCTCCTCAAAATGATTGGAGAATCGTATTATAAAAAGAGATAAGGTAATGAGGATAACAGAAAGTGTTATTGAAATCAGTGCAAGTAGAAAAGAAAACTTTGATCGTGCTATTAATTTAAATGCTTCTTTTAACCAAAATAAAATCATGATTTTACTAATTATAGTTAATTAAAAATTTGATTCATCAATCCACCTATTAATTTGCCATCTTTTGTGTTGAACATCTTTTTCTTAATTGTAAGATTAACTCTGCCATCAACTCTAACAACATCTGTCGGATTAAAAGTAATTGTAAGATTAAAACTTCTAACAATATTTGCAATCAAGAGAATCCTGCGTTATTAAAACAATATTATTCCAAATCAAATCTAATCTCTGTGCATTTTGAAACAGACCATAAGTTGTTCGCATTTCTTCATCTCTTCCCCATGTAACATCAAATCCCTGGTCATAATCCCGATAAGTAAAAGTAAAATCATTCGTAATTAAGCCGCTGTAAATTGTTGTATCTTTAAATGTATAAGCATATTGAAAATTCTGAAATACACCTTCTATATCTTTTTGATCAGAAACCGGTGGTTTAAGATCTTCAAAATTTTCATCCAGTTTTGGCGCAAAAGGATTTGTACATCCCAAAATTAAAATCAAAATAAAAACAATATGATAATTTTTTTTTTAATAAAAGCTGCCTTTTAATTCACTCCAGCTTGGCAATGTTTGACTTTTAGTATCTTTCCAAAAATAAATTACCCACTCTGAACGTGAATCACGAAGCATATTAAATTGTAAATTACCTGCATAGTTTGTTGGAGTAGGATCCGGAGAGAAAAGGAAGGTTAGAAAATAAGTTGCGGCATAAATTAAAGAATCACCACTAAGACTACTGTAACTTTATCATTGAAGAGTTAAGAGTAATTGGAAAATCATTAGGTACTTTGTTATATAACACTAGTAATATATCTTTTTTCTTCATTCAATCCCCATCCTTGTAAAAATATTGGATAGAGTGAGATTGCTTCACTTGAAGCTGAAAAATGAAAGAATTGTTTTTGAGCAAAAAAGTATCAACAAAACAAGACATATAATTTTGATATATTTTTATCATTTAAGAGAATTTTTCAAATTTTCAATAACAATAGCGGGTTCAACTGCAGGCTGAAAGTTTGATCTTGATCTGATCTGGTTTTTCAGCATCTCTTGTTGTAAAAAGATCACAAGCAGTTAATGAAATGCAAATGATTGTTATTAAAATATAGCTTTTTCATTTTTTGCAGAATATTATCAGTCTGTGGTGATTTAAATTATCAAATTCATTACCAAGAAAATCACCAAATGTTTTGTAAATATCAAATCCAATTTTGTTCAATAGCACTAACCAATTCATCTTTTCGTAAACATTCTAACTGATTCTTCATATGTCTTAAGTTTCCATCTTTTGTAATTACAATTTTTTTAGTCACCCGGTTATCTTTAATTTTTCTCTGTATTGATGTATTTCAGCACCACCTACAATTTTCTTCTGAAAAATCTATCAAGATTTTGTTTCAGAAATTGCAGAATTAAAGATAATCCAGAACAAAATATCCATCATCATCTAAAAGATCATAAGCCTTTTGAAGTACAGAAAAATTTTCTTCATCAGTTTCAAAATATCCAAAACTTGTAAATAAATTTAGAACAAGATTAAACTTTTCATTTGATGTAAAATTTCGAATATCTGAATGAATAAAATTGATTGATAAATTTTCATCATCGGCAGTTTGTTTGGCAATTGATAAGAGATTTTCACTTAAGATCAACTGCGGTAACATTAAAATTTTTTCTGTGCAAGAATTATTGAATGTCTTCCAGCCCCGCAAGCCATATCAAGTATATTTGCTTCAGATTGAAATCTTAACATTTTCCAGAATTAGTTTTATGTGTATCTTCTGCATCACTTTCATTACGATGTTTGTAAACATTTAAATATTCCTGAGTGTTAAACCAATCCTTAAACCATTCCGATTTCATAAATCAATTCTGTTTAACATAGCTCTGCCAATCGTTGCTTCATCAGCAAATTCTAAATCACCGCCAATCGGAATCCCTCGGGCAATTCTTGTTACTTTTATATTTAATGGTTTTATTAATCGGGCAAGATAAAGTGATGTTGTTTCACCTTCAGTATCAGGATTTATTGCAAGAATTATTTCCAGAATATTTTCTTTTTCAAATCTTATTAGTAATTCTTTTATCTTTAAGATCATGAGCACTAACGCCGGATAAGTGGAGAAAGAACACCTCCAAGCACGTGATAAAGTCCGTTGTATTCATTTGTTTTTTCAATTGCAATAACATCACTTGCTTCTTCAACAACACATATTTTTGTTGTATCACGCTTTAGCACTTTTACAAATTTCACAAAGATCTTCTTCAGTAAGATTAAAACATCTTGTACAGAAATGTAATTTTGTCTTTAGATCAGCAATCGCCTTAATAAATTTATCAACAGATTCCTGATCATTTTTTAAAATATGTAAAGCTAATCGTTGAGCAGTTTTTTTTCCAATACCCGGAAGTTTACTAAGTTCTTCTATTGCTATTAATAAGTGGTTCAGCTATTTGCAATGTTAAAATCCTGGAATGTTTAAGCCCGGGAGGGATCATTCCTTTTGTAACTTTTGCCATTTCGTCCTCAGCCATTTTGTTTGCTGCTTGTAAAGCTTTATTAACTGCAGCAACAACCAAATCCTCTAAAATTTCTTTTTCTTCAGCATTTATAACTTGGGGGTCAATTTCGACTGAAATCAATTCTTTCATTCCATTTGCAGTAGCTTTAATCATTCCGCCACCGGCTTCTTCAGTAACGGTCATATTTGCTAATTCACCTTGAACCCGCTGCATCTCAGCCTGCATTTTTTGCACTTGTTTAAGCATTCCTTGCATTCCGCCTTTCATAAAACTCTCCTTATAATTGATTTTTTCTATTTTTGGCAGTCAAATATAATATAAACGATTGACTTTATATATTTAATATGCCTAATTTCTGCCCTAAATTTTGTAACTAAAAATTGAAAATCGAGGTTAAATGATAGAAACTATTAAACGAAATGATATTCCTTTTGATGAAGGGAATTATCAGTTGATAGAATATGATGATAGTTACATTCTAAGCGATGATAAAAAAGTTAAAGTTAAAGATATTGGTAAAAAAGTTGCTTTAACAATGCATTTTTCTTTGATTACCTAAAAGAATATCATATCCCGACAGCCATTTTAGGAAAAGATGGTGATAACGCATTAAAGTTTTCTACATTATAAGGAATATCCATTCAGAATAAAAATTCTTAATACAGCAGATAAAAGAAATTCTAAAGATTTTTGGTATAAAAGAAGGAACTGCATTAAATTTGCCAATTTTTGAGTTTCATTATGGATATGGAAAAGAGAGCTTGATTAGTGAAAGTCATCTAATTTCTTTTGATTTGTGCAATCCTGAAGATATGAAATTGATAACAAGAATTATGCTCAAAGATTAATGCGGTCTTAAAATCATTTTTTGAAAGAAGAAACGAAATTTTAGCTGAAGTTTGCTGTCATTTTGGGAAAATGGAAGATAAAGTGTATTCTTATCGGAGATTTTTCTCCTGCAAGTTTAAAAATTTTTCCAAAAGATGAATCAGTTAAATGGACAAATCCATACAAACTTTCAACTGCAGCAGAAGTAAAAAAATATACCGAACATCTTTTTAATATTGCGAGCGTTAAATAATGTTTACTAAGTATGGTTACAATACTATTGGTATTGTGTTTGTTGTAATTTTTGTTCTGATAGTTATAAGCATTTTTGTAAATAACAATTTTGTAAGAATTCCATTAATAATTATATCACTATTTCTGATAATTTTTACATTAAACTTTTTTCGTGATCCTGAACGCACAATTCCAAACAAAAAAAACATTGTTATTTCACCTGCCGATGGACGGGTTTTATTTGTTAAAGAAGTTTTAGATGATAAATTCATAAAGGAAAAGCAAAATAGTTGCTATTTTTATGTCTCCGCTTAATGTACACGTAAACAGGATACCAATATCGGGCAAAGTTGATTACCTAAAATATATTAAAGGTGATTATCTCGCAGCCTTTGAAGATAAAGCTTCAGAACGAAATGAAAGAAATGAAATTGGAATTACAAATCCTGCTGGAAAAGTTTTATTTACTCAAATTGCAGGATTTGTTGCAAGAAGAATTATCAGCGATTTAAAAGTTGGAGATTCCGTAAACATTGGAAATCGATTCGGTATGATTAAATTTGGAAGTCGTGTTGATATTATTGTTCCCATTGAGTGGCAAGTAAAAGTAAAAAAAGACGACAATGTTACTGCCGGGGAAACAATTCTTTTTGAATATTAATGAATGAATCGTTTTAGAATTACACCTTCTGTAATACCGAATTTATTTACCGCTATGAACATGTTCAGCGGTTTTTTTTCGATCATCAGCGCAAGCCAGGGAAATTATACTTACGCCGGTTGGTTAATAATTATTGCTGCAATCTTTGATACGCTTGATGGCTTTATGGCTCGCCTTACAAAATCCAGCAGTGAACTTGGTGTTGAATTGGATTCACTCTCAGATGTTATCAGCTTTGGTGCAGCACCTTCATTTCTTCTTTACACAACTTATTTCCATCAGTTTGAAACTTTTGGTGTGATTATAAGTTCACTACCACTGATTGCAGGCGGATTTCGTTTAGCAAGATTTAACGTTCAGCTTGTTGGATTTGATAAATCATATTTTACAGGATTGCCAATTCCCTCTTCCGCACTTGACAATCGTTTGCTTCAACTTATCTTTCTATACAAAATGGATATCCGGAAGATCTAAAGATATTTATTATTCCTATGGTTTTACTTGTCTCATTTCTGATGGTAAGTAAAGTTAAAGTATGATACTCTTCCAAAGTTTTCTCTTAGATGAAATGAAAAAGAATCCATTACTTTATGTTGCATACTTTAATTGCGCTTGTTGTTTTAATTCTCTACACAGTTAAAGGATTGTTTTTCATTTTTGTTTTCATGATTGTATTTGGTATTTTTCGTCAGATTTTTAAGTATTTCTCAAATAAAAAACCTGAGTAAAAATTGTTTAAAGCTACAGTTCTAATAAAACGAAGACCATCTATTTTAGATCCGCAAGGTGTTGCAGTTGAAAAAGGCGCAAAGCATCTTGGCATTTCAAATATCAAAAGTACACGCATCGGAAAACTTATTGAGTTTGATGTTGATCTTACAGATCGCAATGAAGCAGAAAAAGAAGTAAATCTTTACTGCTCAAAGCTTCTTTCAAATCCTATTATGGAAGATTTTGAATTTACTTTATCTGAATTTAACCCTTCGGGGAAGAAGTAAAATGAGTTTGAAATTTGGAGTAGTAGTTTTCCCGGGTTCAAATTGCGATCACGATGCTTATTACTCTTTAAGAAAAGTTCTTAATTATGATGTTGAATTTCTCTGGCATAAAGACACTGATTTAAAACAAAGCAGTGTTATTCTTTTACCGGGTGGATTTTCTTACGGAGATTATCTTCGCACAGGTGCTATTGCAAGATTTTCACCTATTATGAATTCAGTTATCAGCTTTGCAAATAAAGGCGGAATTGTAATCGGCATTTGTAATGGTTTTCAAATCTTGTTAGAAGCTGGTTTGTTGCCCGGAGTTATGATACGCAATAATTCCCTTAAGTTTGCTTGTAAAGATGTTTATCTTTCAGTTGAAAATAGAGAAACAATTTTTTCAAGCTGAGATTAGTTCTGCATAAAAAAGTTGTTAAAAATTCCTATCGCACACGGTGAAGGAAATTATTTTGCTGATATTGAATTGCTAAAAGAACTTGAAGCAAACAGGCAAATTCTTTTTAGATATTCTGATGAAGATGGAAATGTAAGTGATGAATGATAATCCAAATGGTTCTCAATTGAATATTGCAGGAATCGTAAATAAAAACGGTAATGTAATGGGAATGATGCCGCATCCTGAAAGAGCTTGTGATCCAACTCTTGGCAGAACTGATGGGCAGCAAATTTTTAAATCGATAGCTAATTATATATTAAACTAAAGGTGATATTATGTTTGGAAATTTAGGCGCAGGCGAAATAATGCTGATTGTACTTGTAATACTTTTGTTATTCGGTGCAAAGAAAATTCCTGAACTTGCTCAGGGTTTAGGCAAAGGTATGAAGGAATTCAAAAAATCCTTAAAAGATGTTGAAGAAGAAATCAAAAAAACTGATGATGATGTAAAAAAATCTGATAAGTCTTAGAGTCTAAAATCACAAACCCAGTAACTCCCAAAGGGTCATTTCGATGGAGTCTTCGACTGAGAAATCTTTCAATTATACTATGAAAAAGATTTCTCCCTTCGGTCGAAATGACACTGATTTGATTTCTGCAACAGACTTTCAAAGGAATTGGGTTTGTTATTACAGTATCTTATAATTCTGTCATTCCCGCAAATGCGGGAATCTTTTTTTAATTGAATAACATTTTCTCTTAGGCTGATGTTCTAAAAAAACCACAAAGGAAAATTAGAGTTTATAATGTCAAGTAAATTCTATTTTATAATAATCTATAATTGATAATTCTTGCTCGTTCTTTCAATTTTCAAATCCATATTTTCTTTTTCATCCTTCAGTAAAAGTTAATCATCATCAAACTTTCCCTTTTTACCCACCAAATTTGTCGCAATAATTTTTACGTAAAGATAATTTTTATTGTAATGGTTTTTAACAATATTATGGCATAAAAATAACATTCGTTAGCTAATAGATGTTTTTTTAATTTTTTTGAAGAGTTTGAACCGGTTTAATTATTGATATTAAAAATTAACACCTGGAGGAAGCGGGAATGAGAAATTTATTTTACTTTTTTAGTGTTTCTTTCTTAAAAAACCAGTTAGCAAATAAAATATTTGCTTTCCTAACCTTATTATTTCTTTTACTGCCGCAGTATTCCTGCAACACAACAGAACCATTAATACCACCGGAAGAACAACCGCCCAAAGCAATAAAACTAAAACTGCTTGATATAAGCTGTACAGAAGCATTTATAAAAGTAACTGCTGCAGACACAGTTTTACCAGTAAACATAATCCTTAAAAAAGATAATGTTTCTCTTTTTAGCTTTACACTTACAAAAACAGATACTACAGTAATAGACACAACACTGCAGCCCAACATAACCTATACATACCAGACCACAGCACAGATAAAAGGCAAAGAAGAAAACAGTGATACAATACAGGTAAAAACGCTTAATACAACCAGCCACAACTTTACGTGGCAAACATTTACTTTTGGTGGAATAGGTGGCAGCAGTGCACTTTATGATGTAGCCATAATAGATGAAAACAACATTTGGGCAGTTGGTGAGATTTACGCTGATACAACTGGATTACCGTATAATGCTGTTCACTGGGACGGTAGTAGCTGGGAACTGGAGAGGATTTCAGTTGAATACCACGGATATCAAATAACACCACCGCTATATGGAATATTTACTTTTTCTGCAACAGATATTTGGTTGTCAGCAGGAGTACCTATTCACGGCGACGGAAAAAACTGGACACAATACCATCTATTTGATATGGGAGTCTTAAGTCAAAATGATGGTCCTGTAAATAAAATTTTGGGCTCTTCATCATCTGACATTTACTTTGTAGGTTATCTTGGAACGATTGCACATTACCAAAACGGTGTTTGGAGTAAGGTAGAAAGTGGAACAACTACAAACTTAAATGATATATGGGGACATTATGATCATTCAAGTAATGAAAAAACGGTTCTCTGTGTAGCTTCTAATATTCTTCATCAGGGGGAGTATCGACTATTAACTTTATCCGGAAATTCGGCACATGATACACTAAATTGGACCTACAACGATTATTGGCTTAAAACAATTTGGTTTAATAAGAAATATTCCCCTATCTATATAGGTGGTGGCGGTATTAAAGTGTTCAAATTAAATCAATGGGAAGAACAAGATATTACAAATGATTTTATACAATGTATAAGAGGCTCAGACATAAATGATATTTTTGCTTCAGGTGATAATGGATTTTTGGGACATTTCAATGGTATTCAATGGCATATTTATAACGAATTATATTCAGAAACTGTTTTTTTGAGGTTAGCAGCTAAAGGCAATACAGTAGTAATTGTCGGCTATACTTTTTCCGGTTTATTGGTTGGACAAGCAATAGTTGTGATTGGAAGAAGAATACCCTAAACAGATAATTTTTTTCTCGGCTGTCAAGAACCATTTCTTGACAGTAAATAAGTTTAAAGTAAACTATTCACCTAAAGTTTTGGCATTATCATTAGCAAACGGTGTTTGCATTTACAAAATATTTGCTGGCAATTTTATAAGCTTAAAGAAGATGATGCTTTTAAAATAATTTATCATTAAAATCTGAATGTTAAGTATTAAAAGGCGATTCAAATGAATCGTCTTTCATATTCCAAGTATAATAACCTCAAGTTCTGAATTTGCAGCAAATACTTTATTTTAATAAGCATAATTATCTAAAACTTTTTACAAAATGACTTTCTACAAAAACCACAAAGAAAAACTAGCGCTTATTAAATCGGGTAAGCTTAGTCTTGTAGATAATATAAATCATTTTCTAAAAAACATCGAAGAACAAAAAGAATTAAATGCATTCAACTTTGTTTTTAATAATGAAGCAATTGAATCTGCAACTTCAGTTGAGCAAAAAATAAAAAATAACACTGCCGGTAAGTTAGCAGGAATGGTTATCGCAATTAAAGATGTACTTACTTACAAAGATCATCCACTCACCTGCTCCTCAAACATCTTAAAAAATTTTACTTCACTTTACACAGCCGCAGCAGTACAAAAACTTATCGATGAAGATGCAATTATAATCGGCAAAACAAACTGCGATGAATTTGCAATGGGCTCATCAAATGAAAACTCAGCATTTGGTAACGTTCTAAATCCTGTTGATAAAACACGGGTTCCCGGCGGATCGAGCGGCGGCTCTGCAGTTGCTGTAGCGGCTAATCTTTGTGATGTTTCTCTTGGAACAGATACTGGCGGCTCAATTCGCCAGCCTGCAGCGTTTTGCGGAGTGTATGGATTAAAACCAACTTACGGCAGAGTTTCGCGATATGGTTTGACAGCATTTGCCTCATCATTTGATACGATTGGACCTTTTGCAAAAAGTGTTGAGGATGCAGCTTTGGTTATGGAAGTAATTTCGGGAAAAGATGAAAATGATTCAACTTCTGTTAATAAAGAAATTCCAAATTATTTATCATCATTATCAAAAGACAAAAAATTAATAATTGGGATTCCTAAAGAATATTTTGCAGAAGGACTTGATGAAGAAATCAGGAATGCAATCCTTGATATTGTTGATGAATTAAAAGTTGAAGGTTATGAAGTTAAAGAAGTTTCTTTACCAATGACTGAATACACAATTGCAACATATTACATTTTAACGACAGCAGAAGCTTCATCCAACCTTGCAAGATTTGATGGTGCTCGTTACGGCTTTAGAGCAAGTGATTATAAAAATCTTAATGAAATGTATCTTAATTCCCGCACACAAGGATTCGGCAAAGAAGTAAAGAGAAGAATTATGCTCGGCACTTATGTTTTATCTTCGGGCTATTATGATGCTTACTATCGGAAAGCACAAAAAGTGAGAAGATTAATAAAAGAAGATTTTGATAATGTATTTTCAGAAGTTGATTTGCTGATCACTCCAACAACTCCAACCACTGCATTTAAGATTGGAGAAAAATCTGATGACCCGTTGCAAATGTATTTAAGCGATATTTACACAACATCTGCAAACCTTGCCGGAATACCCGGAATGAATATTCCAATCGGTAAAAACTCAGAAAATCTGCCAATTGGATTACAAATTTTATCACAGCAATTTGAAGAAGAAAAAATTTTCCAACTTGGTATTCACATACAAAATGAAATCACAAACTGATATTAAATTACGCAACTGGACAAAAGATGATTTTCCTGTTGTTAGAAATATTTTACTTACTACCTGGAAAGACACTTATTCTTTTATTCCTGAAAAAGATATTGTTACTTACTTCGAGGATTTTTACAGTGAAGATAGGCTAATTGAGATCTTAAATGATCCGTTTTCAAAAGGAATTATTGCCGAAGTAAATTCGGTTCCTGCTGGCTGGCTTAAATTGTTTGAAGATCTTATTAACAAAAAATTCTTTGTTTCATCATTATATATTTTGCCAGGTTTTCAAGGCTATGGACTTGGTAAAAGATTATTGAACGAAGCATACTCAATAGCTAAAGAAAAACATTTTAGTAAAGTCTGGCTTGGTGTAATGAAACAGAATATAAAAGCTTTGGAATGGTATAAAAATCTTGGTTTTGTTTTTGTTGAAGAGGAACCTTTTCAAATGGGATTAACAGAAGTTATGCATTTAATTGGGTATAAAGTTATTTAATTTTTTAGAATAGTCATTCCGAACAAAGTGAAGAATCTGTTTCTTTATCTATCCATTGTACTGCAATAAATCGGGGTCTAAATGACTGCAAAAGCATTGTGCACGATTCAATTATAAAACCATCTTCCATTTCGTAAAAGTTTATACTTCCAAAGAATTTCCTTATTTTTGTTTACAAAAAATTAACTTAGTTAAAGGATAATTTATGGCAATCATTATTAATAAAAATACGCGTCTTGTAGTTCAGGGAATTACCGGTGGTGAAGGTTCTTTTCACACAACTCAAATGCTTGAATACGGAACCAAAGTTGTTGCGGGTGTAACTCCTGGTAAAGGTGGCACTGAATTTCAAGGTGTTCCTGTTTTTAATACTGTTGAAGAAGCAGTAAAAATTCAAAAAGCAAATACCTCTGTAATTTTTGTTCCACCAGCATTTGCTGCAGATGCAATTTTAGAAGCTGCAAGCGCTGGAATAAAGTACATTATTTGCATCACCGAAGGAATTCCAACAAACGATATGCTTAAAGTCTATAATGAATCAAGGGAAAAGATATTGTTTTAGTTGGACCAAACTGCCCGGGTGTTATTTCCCCCGGAATTGCAAAAGTTGGAATTATGCCCGGCTTCATCCACAAAAAAGGTAAAATTGGTGTTGTATCCCGCAGTGGCACATTAACTTATGAAGCAGTAAAACAACTTACCGATGTGAATCTTGGTCAATCAACTTGCGTAGGCATTGGCGGTGATCCAATTATAGGTTCCAGATTTATCGATATTATAAAAATGTTTAATGATGATCCGGATACTGATGGTATTGTTATGATTGGTGAAATTGGCGGTAACGCTGAAGAAGAAGCTGCTGAATTCATTAAGAAAAATGTTAAGAAACCGGTTGTTGGATTTATTGCAGGAAAAACTGCACCTCCGGGAAGAAGAATGGGACACGCTGGAGCAATTATTTCAGGCGGGAAAGGCACTGCCGCAGAAAAAATGGAAGCATTGGAAAAAGCAGGAATTCATGTGGTAGAAAGTCCTGCAGAAATAGGGACAACAATGGTAAAAGCAATTGAAAAATTGAAGTCTAAAAAGCCTGTGGTTAAAAAAACTTCAACTGTTAAGAAAGTTGTTAAAAAAGTAGCACCCCAGCTAAGGTGGAAAAAATCAAAACAGCAAAAAAGGTTGAAAAGAAAAAAGAAGAGAAATCAAAAAAGCATCATAAAAAATCTGACAAGAAAAAGAGTAAAAAGAAATAGGAGAAGTACTTGAGTAACAAAACATTAGCGATAATCAAACCGGATGCAGTAAATGATAATTACATTGGCGAAATTATATCTTTGATAAGCAAAGCAGGCTTTAAAGTTAAAGCACTTAAAATGGTAAAGCTTTCTGAAGAAGCAGCCAAAGCCTTTTATGAGATTCATAAAGATAAACCATTCTACACAGATCTTAGTAAAATATATGACTTCAGGTCCTTGTGTACCGATTGCACTTGAAAAAGAAAATGCTGTTGAAGATTATAGAAAACTTATCGGTGCAACTGATCCTGCACAAGCTGAAGAAGGAACTGTTAGAAAATTATATGCAAGAAGTAAACAATATAACGCGGTTCATGGTTCAGATTCTGATGAAAACGCTGAAAACGAAATTGCATTTTTCTTTGGAAGAAAAGAGTTAATTGAGAATTTCCCGAAATAAGTTTTTTAATCAATTAGCGAAATAATTTGTTTGTAACACAGAACCTATTGAAATGTGACAAATAACTTTTAAATGTCAGTCCTAACTAAGCCCGGACTGACATTCGTTTTAATAAGGTATTTTGTTTTTAAGAAAAGAAAGATATGAAGATAAAATGTTTATATAGTTTTTGGGTTCTTCTTTCAGTGTTCATTGTATCCAGTAATATCAATGCTCAAATAATAAACGGTGCAGATTTACTTTTCTCTGAAAACTTATCTCTCATTAACGGTAAAAAAATTGGTGTGGTTTGTAATCATACTTCCCTGCTTTCCGATGGGACACATCTTGTTGATGCTTTGTTGAATCAAAAAGAAGTAAAGGTAAATGCGATATTTACTCCGGAGCATGGATTTAAGGGATTTGCTGAGGCTGGAGAAGTTGTTGATTATAAAGATAACCTTTACAAAGAAGTTCCTATTATCTCACTTTATGGTAAGGATAAGAAACCATCAAAAGAGATGCTGGAAAACATAGATGTTTTAATTTTTGATATTCAGGATGTCGGTGCAAGATTTTATACATATATCTCTACATTGTATTATATTTTAGAAGCTGCAGGTCAGTATAATATTCCAGTAATTATACTTGATCGTCCAAATCCTATTGGTGGAACTTATGTTGATGGACCTGTGCTGGATGAGAAATACAAGTCTTTTGTAGGTATTGCACCAATTCCAATTACACATGGAATGACAATTGGTGAGCTCGCAAATTATTTTATAGGCGAAAAACTGATACCTGGCTGGGAAAATGATTCTCTCAAAATTATTAAGTGTAAAAACTGGCATCGTGAAATTTCCAAAGAGTTTTATTACAAAATGGATTTCACCATCACCCAATATTAATTTTTTAGAAACAGCGTTTGTTTATCCAGGTAATTGTTTACTCGAAGGGACAAATATTTCGGAAGGAAGAGGAACAAATTTCCCTTTTCTGCAAATCGGTGCTCCATTTATAAATTCTAAAGATGTAATTGATAAAATAAAATTGTTAGATGTAGTTGGTGCATGAATTTCAATCAGTTACTTTCATTCCTAAGATATTGAAGGTATGGCTACCAGTCCTAAGTTTAAAGATAAGATATGCAATGGAATCAAGATTAAAATTACTAACCCCGACAAATTTGAGCCAGTAAAATTTGGGGTAAAACTTTTATATGTTCTGATTAAATTGTACGGAGATAAAATTAAGTTCAATGATGCATCATTTGATAGACTTGCCGGAGAAAATATTTTAAGGGAACAATTGCTTAACAAAACAGACCCTGAAACAATTTTTGCTTCATGGCAAAAAGAATTAATTAAATTTGAAAAAAATAGAAATCAATATTTACTTTATTAAGAGGAAAAAATGTTTAAACATCTTTTAGCACTTATCATTTTTAGTTTAATTTTAATTGGCTGCGGTGAAAAAAATAATCAGCCCGAAAAATCTTTATCGGATAAGGAAAAATATTCTTTTGATTCTACTGATTTAAAAACAGAAGGAATTGATAATTCTGGAAAACCATTTCTTATTCAATATAAATTTAATAAGGGTGATAAGTTCACTTATCGATTAACAACTATTTCAGAAAATACTCAAAAAATCATAGTAGATACTACGATATCACAAGTAACGTTAATCAAAAAGTAGTTTACCTGGTTGATCTAAATGTAAAAGATATTGATAGCGAAGGAATAACCGAAGCCGAAATGAAAATTTCAGCTCTAAAACTTGACGCTTTAGCAAATGGTCAGATATTTAGTTTTGAAGCCGGTAAAGATGAGGATACTGTAAAAGCTAAACAATTTGCTGAATTTGTTGCGCTTTATAATAATCCTTTCAGTGTAAGATTTAACAAAAAAGGCGAAGTTTTAGAAGTTTATAAAGCAGATAAAATTTCGAATAAGTTTCTCGAGTTACGCGGGGCTATCGATACACTTTCTTCCGAAGATAAAAATCTTGTAAAACAGGATTTGATAAATGGAGTTCTAAATCCGTTAGTTACACAGATTATTCGAAAGGTACCGGATAAAGAGGTATATAAAGATTCAACATGGCAAATGCCTCAGAAACCGATTAATCTTATGGTTTTTCAAATTAATTATATTAATAAATATAAAGTTGAAAGTGTAGAAAAATTAAAAGATGATCGCCTTGCTGTCATTGATGCCGGTATAAGTTTCACATATTCAGGTCAGCAGAAAGTTACACAAGGAAGTGTTACATATAATTTTCAAAAACCAATCTCAACCGCAGAAGGCAAAATATTTTTTGATATTGATAAAGGACTTCAGTTGAAATCCCGAACCAAGACGAGACTCGAAATAATTTACACTATGGAGGCTAATACACCGCAAGGTAAACAAAAAGGTAAACGTACTGATGTTGTAAGCAATACGAACATTTTAGAATTACTATAATTCATTTTTCATTTTATAAAATTATAAGAGCTTCTGGTTGATAAAATATAAATTGTTTATTGCTTTAGGGACATTGTTTTTGATATTGTTAGTTTCCTGCAAAAATGAGGATTCCCCCTGGTTACACAACCAGGGACAAGCTCAGTAAATGGAGTTGCAAAATTCCTGGATAATTCTATCGCAGCAAATGCAAAAGTAGAGTTAAAAAGTAATTTATCCGGCAGATCAATTTATTATACTTGCGATGCCGAAGGTAACTTTTCATTTGGCTCACTTTATAAAGGGGATTATACTCTGATATTCAGAAGCACAAATTATGATCTAAACACTTCTTATACGGCTGTCTCTCTCGATGATAATCAATCAGTAACAAAGGATATTTACATTACCTATAATATGTTTGATGATTTTATTTCTAAGCAAGTAAATGATAAAGTGTACTTTATTAAATTCCAGCCGGATGGTGCTAAGTTAGCTGGCAATTACTCTTTAGTTGATCACTTAAGCGGTTATTACAGAAACAACACATTAGACAATTTAACTTTAAGTGCATCAATTTATAAAATTCCGGTGGGATATGATTGGAATAATTTAATAGTTACACCAGATTCTATTCCTGCAAATTTCGAACATCTTTTTGATGTCGTTGAAGAACCTTTAGTTAGTAACAATCACGAGATAAGAATTACCGGGAATGATATTCCAACTATTTTTTCAAATCCGTCAAACGGATTTGCCTTCGTTATAAAAAGTGATTCATTAGATTCTAAATTAAAAATCCCTTGTGTTGATTTTAATAATAATGATTTTGGTTTGAAGATTTTTTATAAGTAATTTTTTAATAATTATAAGACCAGCTTAAATAATAAGTTGGTCTTATAATCATACTGGCGTAACAACAACCTTAATCCCTTCAACTCTTAAAACTTTAATTTTTGTTCCTCGGGTAATGTATTCAGATTCAGCAACAACATCGATTCTTCTTCCATCAATTTCGGCTGTACCACCAGGTCGCAAAGTCGTAAAAGCAATACCCTCTTTCCCAATTAATTCTTTAATTGATGGATAAGAAACAAAACCTTCTTCAACCTTTTCAGATTGAGAAAGTACGAGTTTATTAAATGCTTTTGATTTAGGTAAATACTTAGCTAAAACAAAAATTCCAATTAAAGCAAAAAGTATTGCCCCTGATATCTGAATAATCGCTAATGAAACTCTGTTCATATCTAGAAAAGGTCTGCTGCCCAAAAGTGACAAGAAAATCGAGGTGAAGATAAGAATGATACCCGAAATACCTGTTATACCAAAGCCTGGGATAATAAATATCTCAGCTAATAATAATCCCAGCCCAACAACAAAAAGAAGGATATCTATGATAGAGGCGAGTTGTAAAATATAGGACGACCCGAAAAATAAAACTAAAGCCAATAAACCGGTTGTACCAGCAACACCCCAGCCAGGAGATTTAATTTCTGCCATCAAACCAAAAAAGCCAATCATAATCAAGATAGAGGAAACAATTGGGTTATTAAGAAAACTTACAACTTCTTCAGCCCAATTTGAAGTGCTTTCAACTACTTTAGCATTTCTTAAATTAAGATAAGCTAAAACATCATTAAATGAAGTCAATACAGTATCTGCCATCTTATATTTAAGTGCTTCTTCAGATGTTAAAGTTACAAGTTGAGTGCTGTCCACTAAACCAGGGATAACAATTCTTTCATCAACCATTGCCTCAGCAATCCTGGTTGGTCGTCCATTTTTTTCAGCTGTTGATCTCATTTCAGAGCGCATAAAAGATTGATACTTCTCGCTGACTTTTTGCCCTGATTGATCGACCACAGTTGCGGCACCAATTGAACTGCCCGGAACCATCACTATTTTATTACAGGATAACGCAATTAAAGCGCCGGCAGAAATAGCCCGGTTATTAATAAACGCAACTGTTTCAATTTTGCTTTTTAAGATTGCATCTTTAATTTGAGTTGCTGCATCAACCCTTCCGCCAAATGTATTAATACTGAATATGATTGCAGATGCATTATTTTCTTCAGCTTCCGAAATTACACGAGTAATGTATGGTGTTAAACCAAGATCAATTTCGCCATCTATATAACCTACATATACAAGTTTCTGTTGAGCAAAAGTTGTTATTGATAAGAGAAGAATTATTAAGTATTTCATTTTTCCATCTTAAATAAAGGTTTAATAAACGATTCAAAATATCTAAAATGAAAATAAGGAAAAAGTGTTTGATCGGAAAGTAAAATTAACTTAATGTCTTTTATTGAAGTATTATATGCCCAAGCTTATCCCGTTTGGTTTGTAAATACTTCTCATTGTTTTTATTTGGTGTAATTTCTATAGGAATACGTTCAACTATTTCAAGTCCGTATCCATTTAATCCAATTACTTTTTTAGGATTGTTTGTAAGCAATTTTATTTTTCTAATGCCAAGATCAAGTAATATTTGAGCTCCAATTCCATAATCGCGTAAATCAGCTTTAAAGCCAAGTTCTTCATTAGCTTCAACAGTATCAAAACCTTCGTCTTGTAAATGATAAGCTCTGATTTTATTTTCGAGCCCGATTCCCCTTCCTTCCTGCCGCATATATACTAAAGCGCCTGAACCATTTTGTTCAATCAGATCCAGCGCAAGATTTAACTGATCGTGGCAGTCACATCGTAAAGAATGAAAGACATCTCCCGTTAAACATTCAGAGTGCATCCGAACAAGAAAAGGTTTTTCCGGATCAGGCACTCCTTTAATTAATGCTACTTGCTTTTTTTTATCTAACAGATTTCTGAAAAGATGAAGGCGAAATCGACCATGCTGAGTTGGGAAATCGATATCTGTAATTTTCTCTATTAAATTTTCCGTTTTTATCCGGTGCTTAATTAGCTCCTGAACGGTAACAATTTTAAGATTAAACTTTTTAGCGGTTTTTATTAGCTCAGGTACACGAGCCATCTCTCCATTATCTTTTAAAATCTCACACAAAACACCGGCTGGTGTTAAATTTGCAAGCCTGCATAAATCAATAGCAGCTTCTGTGTGTCCCGCTCTTCTTAAAACTCCTTCTTCAAATGCACGTAAAGGGAAAATATGTCCGGGTTTAGCAAAGTCATCAGAGTTAAATTTTGGGTCGATAAGTTTTTTAATTGTTAAAGCGCGATCTGCAGCAGAAATACCAGTTGTAGTTCCTTCAATCGCATCAACAGTAACAGTAAACTGCGTACCGTGTAAAGCAGAATTAGATTCTACCATTAAAGGCAGGTTTAATTCATCTAAACGTCTACCACTAAGAGCAACGCACAGCATTCCTCTGCCGTGCGTTACCATAAAATTTACAATATCGGGTGTAATATATTCAGCCGCACAAATAAAGTCGCCTTCATTTTCGCGGTCTTCATCATCAACAACAATAATTACTTTACCGTTTTTTATTTCTTCGATAGCTTCGTTAACCGAACAGAACATATTAACCTTAAATAGATTTTATTTTATTACACTTCCAATTGCTGAGCGTTCAACTTTTATTTTTACATTTGGAGCGATTTCAATAAGAACAGTCTTTTCTTCAATGCCAATAACTGTTGCATGAACTCCTCCAGTTGTAATTACTTTATCACCTTTTTCAATATTAGAAAGAAGTTTTTCTCTTTCTTTAGCGCGTTTTTGCTGCGGTCTGATAATCATAAAATAAAATATTGCGAATATCGCACCGAACATTATCAAAGTACTAATTAAACTACCGCCACCTGCGTCTCCGCCTTGTGGTGCCATTGCTATAAGTATATCCAATTTATTCTCCTTTTGATTTTAATTTTTAATAGATATTTCATTTACAGTTTTATTTTTCCATTCCAGATAATTGCCATTAATAATATGAACACGCGCCTGTTTTACAAGATCAAGATAAAAATAAAGATTATGAATTGATGCAAGCTCAAGCGCCAAAATTTCTTCCGCAATAAAAAGATGTCTCAAATACGCTCTCGTATAATTTCTGCAAGTATAACAATTACAGTTTTGATCTAACGGTTTAAAATCATTTTTATATTTTGCGTTTCTCATTGATAGCGTTCCGTTCCATGTAAACACATTTGCATTACGTGCGTTACGGGTTGGCATAACACAATCAAACATATCAACACCACGCGCAATAGATTCTAAAATATTCTCAGGTCTGCCAACGCCCATTAAATATCTCGGTCTGTCCAGCGGCATAAAATCAGTTGTAAAATCCACAAGTTCATACATTTGTTCTGTAGGTTCACCAACCGCAAGTCCGCCAATTGCATAACTATCAAAATCAAGTTTCAATAAATCATTCACTGATTTTTCTCTAAGATCTTTATATATACTTCCCTGAATTATTCCAAACTGAAATTGTCTATGACCATAAATTGGTTTGGATTTTAAAAAAGCTTCTTTATTTAAAACTGCCCAGTTGCTTGTTAGTTTGACAGAGTTTTTTGCATAATCATAATCACACGGATAAGGAGCGCACTCATCTAAAACCATCATAATATCAGAACCAATGCTTCTTTGAATCCCGATAACTTTTTCAGGTGTAAAAAAATGTTTAGAACCATCAAGATGTGATCGAAATTCAACACCGTTGGATTTTAGTTTCCGTAATTCAGATAAACTAAAAACCTGGTATCCTCCGCTGTCAGTTAATATTGGTTTTCGCCAATTCATAAAGTTGTGAAGTCCACCAGCAGCTTCAAGAATTTCTGTGCCCGGCCTTAAGTAAAGATGATAAGTATTAGAAAGAACAATCTGAGCTTTAATTTCATCAGCAAGATAACTTTGATTTACTGCTTTAACGGTACCTTGCGTACCAACCGGCATAAAAATAGGAGTTTCCACTTTACCATGATCAGTTTCAAACCATCCTGCACGTGCTTTGGAATTTGTGTCTTTTGAATCAATATTAAGCGTTAACAATATTTATTTTACTCTTCAATTTGGGATACAAATTTAACTTAAATTATTGTTTATCCCAATTGGATTTATTGCCAATTATATTGTCAAATTGTCCTGATAAATCGGGATCAGGTTTATATTAAGCTTTAACTTGAAAATACAAGATTCCGAACAAGCCCGGAATTCAATTTTAATTCCGCATCAAGTATTTTTTTAGCATTATAGAAATCTGCTTTTTTCGTTTTCGGTTGGAACTCTGCAAATATCTTTCTTCCCAAATAGTTTGTACCGGTTGTTTGCTATCAGATCATAAACAAAATCATTAAATGAAGCTGGCAAATATCTGAATGAGAGAAAAATTCTAAACCATCCACTGTCTAAACACTCTGCAATTTCAAATGCAGCTGCTGATTTTTTTAATATTTTATCGTTTGATATTAGGATGAAAGAATCAAATTTATCTGTCGGCAAATTAAATTTTTCTAAAAGTTCTTTCCCCTTCAGCGATTGAATTGCTGCAAATTTAAATTGATTTTTGTTATCTCTTTCTAAAATAAAATTAACCCAATAGTTGCAGAAGTTGCAATAACCATCAAACAAAATAATTTTATATTGAAAATCATACTGACTTATCATCTTTTAGTAAAGTAAGTTTTATAATATCTATCCTAACTTTATCTGCGCGGATAATGAGAAATTTATAATTATCAATTGTCACTGTTTCGTTCGATCTTGGGATGTAACCAAGTTTGCCTATTATGAATCCTGCTATTGTTTCATAATCACCAACCGGAAAATTAAGATCATATTTATCATTAAGGTGATCAATTTCAACTTTGCCGCTGAGAACATATGAGTTTTTAGAAATTTTCCTGCAAATAGTTTCTTCAATATCATATTCATCTTTAATTTCGCCAAATAATTCCTCAATAATATCTTCCATCGTTACAATTCCAGCCGTACCACCGAACTCATCAACAACCACAGCAATAGAGACATTAGAATTTAGAAATTCATTTAGTATTTCCAAACTTTTTTTTGTTTCAGGATAAAATGGAATTTCACGCGTAACATTTTTTATTTCTTCGGGATTTAAAAACATATCTTTTGCAAGTACCACACCTTTAATGTTATCATAATTTTCTTCATAAACTATCAGTTTAGAATAACCGGAATCGATGAATAAATCTATTGCCTCTTTAACTGTCTTATTAATTTCGATACCTACAATTTCTGTTCGGGGCCGCATTGCTTCATAAACTTTTTGTTCTGTGAAATCAAAAACTTTTGTAATTATACTGCTTTCTTCTTCTTTAACTGTACCTGCACGATTACCTTCGTCTAGGAGAATAATAAAATCGTCCTTATCAAAAAGATGGGTAATATTTTCAGCCGCCTCTTGCTTACGTTGAGTTAGTGCATTTAATAATTGTTTTGTGATTTTATTTAATGGATAAAGAATTAGAGAAATTAAACGAAGTGGGATTGAAAAAATAATTATTATAGTATCAGCACCTTCCCTGGCAATATATTTGGGCAATAATTCACCAAATAATAAAATTATGATTGTAATCGTAAGTAAGATTTTATATTCATTCCAGCCAAAATAATTTGTAAAAATAACAGTGGCAAAGGATGCAAACGCAATGTTAACGATTGTGTTGCCAATAAGTATTGTTGAAAAAAAATCCTGTTTATCATTTACAAAGTGATATGCTGATTGAGCAGCGATATTTTTTTTTCTTGCTTTAACTTCAATTTTTAATTTATTAGCAACAATAAAAGCTAATTCAGTCCCAGAAAAAAAAGCACTGAGTAATAATAGTACAAGTAGTATAAGTATGTCTTGAATCATATTTATTTTGTAATTGATTAAATACTTTAAAAATATTTTCTATACACAGTATTCATTTGTTTAGAATATAAATTTTAACTTACACTAAATTATAAACAATAATTATTGTGGCAATTATGTAAAGTATTACAGTCAATATCATTGGTATATCTGAGAGCATAATTTGAGTTGTGTTCTCTCCTTTTTGATTCTGGTATTCAAGATACATAAATCTGAATATTCCAAAGACAACAAAAGGAGTTGTATAAATCAGATTCTCTGTTTTAAAAATTGAAACAGTTCTTTGAGAAACAGTATAAAGGGCATAACAAATGATAACACCTGCAGCGGCAACTGTAGCCATCTGGTTAGTAAACGTAGTTGAATATTCAGATAAAACTTTTCTTGTCGAAACATTTTGAATATTTGCTACTTGTTCTAATTCCGAATGTCTTTTCATTACACCAAGAAAAAGTGAAATGAACATTGTGGTTAAAATCAGCCAGCTGGAAACCGGTACATTAATTATAGCGGCACCACCTAAAACACGAATTGTAAATCCCGCCGCAATACTGAAAACGTCAAGTATAACTATATGCTTAAAATAAATTGAGTATAAAATGTTAAGGATAATAAACCCGATGAGAAAATATCTAAAATAATTATTAGTATTTGTCGAAAACACTATTAAAATAATCAAGATAATTCCGGCAGTAAAAAAAGCAGTTTGCTTTTTAATTCTTCCTGATGGCAAAGGTCTTAGCTTCTTTTTGGGATGTGCTGCATCAGAATCAATGTCAATTATGTCATTAATTATGTAGATAAAACTGGAGGCTAAGCTAAATAGAAAAAAAGCAAACACAGAAGCCAAAAGATATTTTTCTTCAAATAAGTGAAGCGAAAATAACAATGGGACAAAAACAAATAAGTTTTTTATCCATTGCGGAATCCTTAATAACTGGGCATAATCTTTAATCATTAGAATACAGCAGTTTCTTCATAAACACCAAAAACTTCCTTTAACTCACTTATCATTTCACCAAGCGTAACATAATTTTTTGCAGCCTCTAGAAATACTGGCATAAGGTTGCTACCATCAATTGCGGCGGTTTTTATTGCAGCCAAACTTTCTTCAACTGCTTTTTGATTCCTGTTCTGTTTTAACTCGGTCAATCTTTTCACTTGCTGCTTTTGTACTTCTGGTGAAATTGTAAGAATCGGAATTTCAATTTTATTATCTTCCTCAACAAATTCATTAACGCCAACAATATACTTTTCTTTCCTCTCAATTTCTTTTTGATAACGATATGCGGCATCAGCTATTTCTTTTTGAAAATAACCACTTTCAATAGCCGCAACCACTCCTCCTAACGAATCAATCTGATCAAAGATAGCATTTGCTTCTTTTTCCATCTTATCTGTTAATGCCTCAACAAAGTAACTTCCTCCAAGTGGATCAACGGTATTTATCACTCCTGTTTCATATGCAATTACCTGTTGAGTTCGTAATGCAATTTTAACCGCTTTTTCGCTTGGTAATGCCAAAGTTTCATCCATAGAATTTGTATGAAGTGATTGTGTCCCGCCAAGCACTCCTGCTAATGCCTGAAACGCAGTGCGAACAATATTATTTTCTGGCTGTTGTGCTGTTAACGTACAGCCGGCAGTTTGCGTATGAAATCTTAACCACCAGGAACGGGGACTTTTTGCACCGTATCTTTCTTTCATCCGTTTTGCATAAATCTTTCTTGCTGCTCTAAACTTTGCAATCTCTTCAAAAAAGTCTAAGTGAGAATTGAAGAAAAAGGAAATGCGTGGAGCAAATTCATCAACATCCATTCCTCTTTCTATACACGCTTCAATATAAGCAAAACCATCTGCAAGTGTGTAAGCAAGCTCCTGTACTGATGTTGAGCCTGCTTCGCGTATATGATATCCGCTGACTGAAACCG
Organism: uncultured Ignavibacteriaceae bacterium; assembly: GCA_963809415.1. GTDB lineage: Bacteria > Bacteroidota > Ignavibacteria > Ignavibacteriales > Ignavibacteriaceae > IGN3. The sequence goes on from CAWEJJ010000005.1 coordinate 166,267, forward strand.
GATTCCATTGAGGAACTTCATTCTTGCAATATTCTATCATATCAACAATAATCCGCATTGATGGAGTTGGCGGATATATAAATTCTTTTTGTGCTATGTATTCTTTTAAAATATCATTCTGTAAAGTTCCCCGAAGATTTTTAAATTCAATCCCCTGTTTTTGAGCAACAGCAAGATAAAAAGCAAAAATTATAGCTGCCGGTGAATTGATTGTCATCGAGGTAGAGACTTTATCCAATGGAATTTTATCAAATAAGATTTCCATATCCTGAAGAGATGAAATTGCCACTCCGCAAATACCTACCTCGCCATCACTTAACTGAGCATCAGCGTCCCATCCCATCAATGTGGGGAGATCAAATGCTACTGATAAACCAGTTTGACCATGATTTAATAAATAATGAAATCTTTGGTTTGTGTCTTCAGGTGTTCCAAAACCAGCAAATTGTCTCATTGTCCATATTCTGCCGCGATATCCATTGGAATGAATTCCTCTTGTATATGGATATTCGCCCGGGAAACCAATTTCACTTAAATAATTAATATTTTCAATATCATCTGGACCATAGAAGGTATTGATATCCTGCCCGCTAACAGTAGTAAATTTCATACCTGTTGATTTAGCGGTTTTAGTTTTTTCATCAAAACTTTTTCTCTGTTTACGATATTCTGATCCTGACATTATTTTCCCTTTTGTTTATATAAAATTAACTAATAAAATCATTTACGTCCTACCAAATCTTCTATCAAATTCTTCAAGTGATATTTTTATCACTATTGGTCTGCCGTGTGGACAAACGTATGGCATTGATGTTGCGAATAATTGGTCAATCAATAAGCGCATTTCTTTTTCGGATAACCTATCACCAGCCTTAATAGCGGCTTTGCATGAATATGATTTAGCAATGTTATCCTTTTCTTCCAATTTTTTTTCTGTTTGATTGTTGATGTACTCAATTACAAAATCCTTTAAAAGATTTTCCTCACTCCCACTTTTAATATCTTCCGGGACACCTTCAATTAAAACATAATTCTTAGGAAGAAATTTTAGCTTGAAACCGATCTTTGTAATTAAGGAATTAACTTCTTTTAGTATATCATAAGAAGCAAGATCAAACTGAATCCTGATGGGAAAAAGTAATTGTTGACTAAAAGGCATATTTGCATCAAGCCTTGAAAGAGCTTTTTCATATAAAATTCTTTCGTGTGCAACGTGCTGATCAATAATCATCAATCCGCTTTTGATCTGCGAAAGTATGTATTTGTTATGCAGTTGGATTAAAAAGGTTGTTTCAATTCCCGTTGAAGAGGAACGTTCAATTTGTTTTTCGCTATTTTCAGTTAGTCCAAAACTTGAAATTGCACTTGGGCTAACCCTTGTATCATCATTAGAAATAATATTTTTTGTCAATGAACTAAAAACAAGATCAATATCTTCATCAGTTACAGATGTTGTTTCCCGTTTTTCTTTTGTACCAAAATTTGGTCGATCAGAAAAGTCATTTTGTTTTGCCGGGGTGAATGGATTAAAAGAAAGTTTTTCACCATTATCTGATGTACTATGAAATGACATTGTAGGAACCAAATCATTTGTGGCAATACTTTTCCTAATTACCGCTAAAATAAAATTGTAAATATCTTTTTCGTCATCAAATTTAACTTCAAGTTTTGATGGATGAATATTAACATCCACCTTAGATGGATCGATACTTAAAAATAAAATGAAAAAAGGATAATCCCCTTTTTCAAGTATATTTTCAAATGCTGTAAAAACTGCATGATTAATATTTTTGTTGACAACATATCTATTGTTCAGAAATAAAAACTGCTCGCCTTTGCTCCTCTTAAAGATAGTTGGTTTACCAATATAGCCTGTTAACGATAAATAATCAGTTATCTCTTTAACTGGAATGAGAGCATCCATCATATTATCTGCAAATATTTGTTCAATCCTTTCGTGGAGTGTGCAGGCGGGGTAATCAAAGACGAGGTTTTCCGAATTAAAAAACTTGAATGAAATATCAGGATGAGCCAATGCTATTCTATTAAATGTATCTATAATATGTTTTAGTTCCGTATTATTAGACTTGAGAAATTTTCTTCGAGCCGGAATATTATAGAAAATATTTTTTACAGCAATACAAGTCCCTTTGTGTGCAGAAATTTTCTCTGTTGAAATTTCATTTTCACTTTCAATCTTTAATAATGTGCCTATTTCACTTTCTCTTATTTCAGTTTTAATTTCAATTTGACTAACAGCTGCAATAGAACTAAGTGCTTCACCTCGAAATCCCAATGTTTTGATTGATTCAAGATCTTCAATTGATGATATTTTACTTGTAGCATGTTTTTGAATACAAAGCAGAACTTCTTCTTCTGTCATTCCAGTTCCGTCATCGCAAACCTGAATTAAAGATTTGCCTGCTTGCTTAACAATCAGTTCTATGGAAGTCGAGTTGGCATCAACAGCATTTTCTAATAATTCTTTTACAACAGATTCAGGTCTTTGTACAACTTCTCCCGCCGCAATTTTATTTGCAATATTATCAGGTAATATTTTTATTCTTGATGCCATTAATTTTTTCTTTCGTATCTAAATACTTCAAATAATTCGTGATCTTTAATTTTTTCAATCTTCCATTCATCATTCTTTAACATTGGAAATTTCACATCGCCTTCAGCTTCAAACTTCATATAAGAGATTATCATTTCATCAACAATAGAGATAGCCTGATTATAAATCTCTCCCCCACCGATAATAAATATTTTTTCTGAGTTTAAAGATCTGCAATATTCAATTGCTTCATTTAATGAAGCTTTAACTATAACTTCATCAAATGGGATTCTATAAGATTTATTTCTGCTCACAATAATATTTAATCTACCTTTTAATGGCTTACCAAGAGTTTCAAAGGTTTTCCTTCCCATAATAATTGGATAACCGATGGTTGTGTTTTTAAAATGCTGAAATTCCTCCTTTACATGCCAGGATATCTCACCATTTGATTTACCAATAACACCATTTTGTGCAATCGCAACTATCAGACTAATGATCAAACTGCTACCTCAAATTTTATTTTATCATGATATTTATAATCCATCAATTGAAAATCTTCAAACTTTAATTCATCAATCGGTTTATTAGCAATTTTCATTTTAGGTAGCGGTAATGGTTCGCGCAAAAGTTGCTGCTTTAATCCTTCAAGATGATCGTACTTTTCCATCACAGAACCCTTTTCAGCATGATAAATATGTGCATCTATAATGGTGTGTGCAAAATATCCTAATTCCAGATTTGTTTCGTTAGCAATAATTTGTGTTAATAAAGAATAAGCAGCAAGATTAAATGGAATTCCAAGTGCAATATCCCCGGATCGCTGTGTCAAATGACAGTTTAACTTTCCAGAATTCACATTAAAGGTAAAAGTATAGTGACAAGGAGGTAGTTTGCTGATAACCGCATTAGCAGGATGCCAGGCTGATACTACCAATCTCCTTGAATCCGGGTTTGTTTTGATTTCATTTATTACCCAGCCAATTTGGTCAAATGTTAACGAACCATTTTTTTCTTTCTTAACAAAAGGATGATTTTCATTTACAAATATTTCGCCATCTAAAACGGAATTATTTTCAGGGACTGGATACCTTCTCCAAAAGCGTCCATAAGCAGTTTGTAACCTTCCGTCCTCATCCGCCCAGGCATCCCAAATTTTAGTATGTTGTCTTAAATTTCTTATATGATGATCTCCAGACAAATACCACAGTACTTCATTTAGAAGCGATTTCCATTCGACCTTTTTTGTAGTAAGTAAAGGAAAACCTTTTTGTAAATCCACTTTATAAAATGCCCCGAAGTAAGATATTGTATCTACACCAGTTCTGGATTTTTTATATGTTCCTTCATCAATTACTAATTTAACAAGATTGAGGTATTCCTTCATTAAAACGACCTATAATTTCTTAGAATATTTAATAATTTTTGATGGAATTTACTAAAAAAAGATGAAGACGTAAAAGCCTAATTCTTAAGGTAATTTGTAACAGTTTGAGTTGCTTTCGTAATTCCTGCCTTAAAATTAATAATTGCCTCTTCCGTACTACCGAAGAAATCGATTATATTTATAATAGTAACATTTTCAGGAAGTTTCATATTACTAGGTAAGATTGTCGAACCATTAATTAAAAATATTGGAATATTTTTTTCTTTAAATAAATTTATAATGACACCGCATCCTTTTCCCTCAAAAGACTGAAAATCAAACCGTCCTTCACCTGTTATAACAGCATCAAATTTATCTAAATCGTTAATCTCTGCAAAAATATAATTTTTTATAAAATCTTTTGCTGGAATGATCTCAGCATCAAAGAATAAATTTAAACCCGCTGCCAAGCCTCCGCCTGACCCGTTCAAATTATAAATGTCCTTTGATATTAAATCTTTACTTATCAAATTAAATATTTTTTTAATGCCACTTTTTATGATAATCAAATCTGAATCGGAAGCACCTTTTTGTTTTCCATATATTTCGATTGCTCCTGAATTACCAAAAAGTTGTGTATTAACATCTACAATGCATTTAATTTTAAATGATAATTTTTTTTTAACAAAACTATAATAAGATACTTTATTAAAATTCTCAGGAATTGCTTTTAGTAACTGATTTGAATTATCATAAAAACTTAGCCCCATCTGGGAGCAAGCTCCTAAACCAAAGTCTATGGTTGCAGTTCCCCCAACACCAATAAACACCTGCTCCACTTCAATTTTATTACATAATGCATCTTCATTAATATTAGAAAGCAATTTCCCAAGTAGCTCAGAGTTTAGTTTTAAAGGATTTAGCTCCGATTTTCTAAATATTTTTAGACCAAACAGTTGAGCCGACTCGATCCAGATTGTCTTGTTTTCCTTACTATAGAGTATTCTATATTCTTTTAGATCATCACTGTAATCATCTTTTATTAAATAAGTTAAGGTCTTTATTTTATCATTAAAATCGATAATGGACAAAAACCCGTCCCCACCGTCTGATAATGGTTTATTTACCAAATTTAAATCTTTTACATTTGATAAAACACCGGCGATAATTTTAGCTATTGTTACAGAGTCAGCACATTCTTTGAAACTATTTGGAGCAATCAAGATATTCATTCCCAGCCCAAAGACTTTATAAAATTATTAAGCCGATCAAATATATACTCCGATCTTAATCCACCTTCTTTAGAGTAATCACATTTCTTAGGGTTAATGGGACACTGAGTATCACAATAATTTTGTGACGGCAATATAATTTCAGATTTATTCCCTAATGGTCCCCACAATTTAGGGGAGCAGGCAGTTAATGGACAAAAAAATGATAAAGTTGGGATCTTTAAAGCAGAAGCAATATGCATAGGACCGGTACTGTTTGAGATAACCAGATCGAGCGCTGATATATTAATAATTGATGATCTTAAATCATTACCTCTATTCGGGTAAATAACCCCTTCAATATTATCTACCAGTTTAGGAATATCTTTGTCCAAAATTGCAATTTGATATTTATTTTCCTTCAAAATTAACTGTATAAGTTTTCTATATTCTTCTAATTTGAGATTTGGAGCAGAATTGCCTGAACTGACGTTTATGCCTATAAATTTATCGAATCTGTTCGAAAACTTTTTCCTAAATATTTCAGCTTTAATCTTTTCTTCTTGTGTTAAAAATATTTCAGGGTTATTATCAGAAACATTAATCCCAATTTTTCTTAGCATATCTAAACAATAGTCTGCCTCATGTCTAAGTGGATTATATTTTTTCCTATTAACATATTTGGTTAGTGTTAAAAACTGATAAAGCTTATGTCCAACTCCTATCCTATTAGGTATGCCCGCAAAGAAAATTATATAGTTTAGTCTTTCTTGTGGTAATAACATAAAGGCATTTGTGAACCTTAACTTTTTTATTTCGCTAACAAGCTTCCAAAATGGTTTTACACTTCCATCCTGATTATCATAAGTAAGGATCAGATCTACATTCGGATTGTTTAAATAAATGTCCCTTGTATAATTTTTTACGAGAATTGCTACAAAACTATTTGGATATTTTTTTTTAATTTCTCGCGGTAAAGGTGTGGATAAAACGACATCTCCTATGCGGTCAATTCTTGCAATTAAAAATCTTAATTCCTTCATAATAAACGTTCTATTTGTGTCTCTGCAATTCCCACATCTTCATCTGCACCTGAAGTTTGGTCATAGCATGCATCAATGAAATCATCAGTCCGTGTTTGCCGTCTAACACTCCTTTTCTAAAGATATAATGCTGGATAAAGGCAATTAAAGGATATAGAATAATTGAAATACTTGATACTTTTTTATGTTTAAATTTTTCATTTGCTTCTAAAGTAGAGTATTCGTTAATCTTTTTGAAGCCATCCTTAAGATTAATATATGAATAATGTGTAATTGGATTTTTTAAATTTGAAGTAACACCATCAACTACAAAACCTTCGTGTACCAATCTATCAGTAAGTTTCGTTTTTGATTTTCTGAATAGTCTAAGTTGATAATCATTACCCCAGCCACAGTATGTAATCTTTTTACCAAGAAAATAATTTTCTCTATGTATTTTAAATGAATCAAAGTCACTTTTCGCCAGATCTAAATCTTCGAGTTCTTTTGCCAGTTCTACAGTCACTCTTTCATCGGCATCCAGACTTAATATCCATTCATTATTTGCCAGGTTTAATGCATAAGTTTTTTGTGATGCAAATCCTTCCCATTTACGAATGTAAACTTTTTCTGTAAACTCTTTTGCGATAAGAACAGTTGAATCTATACTTTCAGAATCCACAACAATAATTTCATCTGCCCAGCTTACACTTTTCAGGCAATCACGAATATTATTTTCTTCATTTCCTGTTATAATGATTACAGATATTTTATTTTGCATTTGCGTTGTTTCTGTTTTTCTAATTTATGTTCAAATTTAATAAAATAAAGAGTAAAAGCATTTGGAGAAGAAAAAAATCTGTTTGGTTACATCAGGACATCCACCATTTGATGATAGATTATTCTGGAAATTCGGTAATTCAATAATAAATGTCGGATATGATGTTTCAATAATTTGTTCCACACAAAACATAATTAAAGTAGTAGATGGAATAAATATTCTTGGATTTGACAGTTCCGCGTTAACTCCCAAAGAGAAAATCAATCAGTTTGTAAATTTAATTGACTCTGTAAAACCTGATCTGTTAATTTGCGAAGAGATGCTTCCAGCTTTTGCCGCTATTAAATATTAGAAAAAGGAATAACCACATAAAGGTTTTATTAGACATTACGGAATGGTATCCAGAGAATGTAGCTCTGAAGTTAAACGGATTGAAAAGATGGATTAAATATTTTCAATTACTTTTACCTTATATATTTGTCTTAAACAAAGTTGATCATTTAATAGTTGGTGAAATTACAAAGGTTAAGCGATATAATTTTTTAGCTCCACTTAAACAAAAAACTATTATAGGGTACTATCCTGTATTAAAGTATTTCAATTACAAACAACCTGATCTAACTAAAGACAATATTGTATTTGGCTATGCCGGTGTTGTAACTTTTGAAAGAGGAATTATAAATCTGTTTAATGCTCTTTATTCTTTGGCGGATAAAATATCCACAAAAAATATTCACCTTACTGTTATTTGGTAAATTTACATATCCAGAAGAAGAAAAGGCGTTTAAGCAAATCGTATCTAATCAGAATAAAATCAAAATTGAATTTGCAGATTGGACAGACTATGATAAAATGAGTCCCGTAATTGAGAAGAATGGACATTTGCTTTGATTTACGAAAAAGAAATTTTATTTACCGAAATTCTTTGCCGATAAAAATATTTGAATATATGGCTTGTGGAAAACCATTTATATATTCGGATATTACTCCAATTAAAGAAGAACTTGAGTATAATAAATATGGATACCTGGTTAATCCGAGAAATGAAATTGAAATTGTTAATGCAATCGAAAAATATTTAGAAAAACCCGATATTGCAGTACAACATTCATTAAATGCAAGAAGAGTAATTGAGGATGGGAAAAATTGGGAAAATGAATCTGAGAAAACTGATAACTTTATTAAACAATCTTTTACGCTGAGATAATTCCCTTTTCGCGATATAGTTTCATCAAATTTTTATTTACACTTTCGTAACCGTGGTATTTATTTACCCATTCACTTCCCTTTTTACCTTTTTCGATTCTATAACTTTCATTGTCAATCAATTCAATTAGAGATTTGTACAACTCTTCAAAATTATTTGCAACAACAAAAGGATTTTCAGGCAACCAATCGACATAATCATTTGTCATATTTGTAATTGTTGGAATGCCCATAGCAAGCGTCTCAAGTCCTGCTTTACCATAACCCGTTCCACCCATTGTTCCACCCACCTGATCGATTGAAATATCACATTCACTTTTTATTTCAAGAAGTTTTTTTCGATCAACATTTTCCATTAATAAGAAATTCAATGTTTCTTTCTTTTTTGATTCTTATCAATAACAGAAATTATTAATTCAGTTCCTTTATATTTTCTGTTGGTTGGTGAATGAACAATTTTTATTGCTTCACTTGTTCTTTCTTTTTTTGTTGGAAGTTCTGAAGTATCATAAGGATAAAACAAATACTTTAAATCTTTTTTTAATGCAAGATGATCAAATTCACTTGTTAAGTTTAAGATCGGAAATTTCATCAAGTTCTTTTATTAAACCACGAATTCTTAAATCACTTCCATAGTAACAGCAGACAATTTTCTTTCCCTGTTTTTTCCATTTTATTGCTTGTCTTGCATCACGATAAAAATCCAGTCCACCATCATAATGAATGATATCAAAATCATTTAAGGAATAATCGGAAATGGTTTTTTCAATTTTGGGCTGGATTAGAAAATCATAAACCTTGTAATAAGATTTTTCAAAAAGATTTTTTGATTCAAAATATTGTACAGTATTTCTCTTTTCTTTTTCAAGTGATTGAACTTTTTTCCTGCGAATATTTACTTGCAATTGTTTGATTTGGCAGCGGTAAGTTTAAACAAATATCTTCAGGAAAAATTCTTTCATTTTTATGAAGTGTAATTAAACGGGAATAATCTCCGCAAGTAATTGTGCATCTTAAAAAAATCATACGGAACACCCGCAAAATTAAGCGGAGCGATGTGAAGAATTTTAAGCATTAAATATCTTTATAAAAAGTATCTCTGAAAATTCCACGTGCACCAAAATTTTCTTTGAATCTTGCCAAGTCCCCAATTCGGTTCCATAATAACAGTAAAAATTCCGAAGTCTAAAAACTTAAATCCTTCAGCCTGATATCTTTTCATAATTTCATAAAATAATAAATTAACAGGACGATATTCCTGGTAAGCTTCATCGTGACTGATATAAAATGCAAGTACAACATTTTTATTCACAGAAAAATTACAAACTCCTGCAATCATTTTATTATTAAGAAATGCTCCCCACAATCTAACTTTGATGGAAATAGACTTTTTACTTTTTTTAGTTCTTCCAGAGTGTGAGCAGGATTTACACCGTGTCTTAACTTCAAATTCTTTTTTAAGATTTCGTAGTATTCATCAAATCTTTCAGTCTCAACAATTTCAACTCCTTTTTTTAGAGCTTTCTTTGTTGCAGTTCTTGCTTCTGCACGATAGGTATTTAAAAGCTGATCAGGTTCAAAATCAACTGAACAATACTTGATACTTCTCTCTTAAGATATTGAAATCCATTTCTCACTAAAGCAAAATCAATATAGTTGGAATATTTTGTTTGATAAATAATTGGTGCAAGTGTAAGCTGAATTCTATCTGCTTTCAGATTATTTGCGTGTTCCATACATAATATCAATCAAGATCGTGAGCTTCTTTAAAATTTAATTCGATTTATAAACAAATCCACCGTAAGATGCACCCGGATGAGATGATAAGGATTTTCTTTCCATCTCTTTCAATTAATGCCGCTGTAAAAACGGAATGAAGTTTGCCATCTTTGGTTATATAAATTGATTTGTCTTTAAATTTATCTTTTGCGTGATAAGAAAGAAATTTTCTTTTACTGAACATAGTTCCGTTATCCGAATCATCAACAAAATTATCCCATTCTTCTGAAGTTATTTTTTTATCATCAAATTGAAAATATTCTAACATAATGTTTCTTATAAAGTGAATTAATATTTGTGTGTAAAAAATAAGATTATAAGAACTGATATAAAACAAACAAACCCAGTTTCCCCGAAAACGAATCTGGGTTTGTAACAATTGGGTTATAATAAATTTAATTTATCTCATCATTAAAACTTAAATTGAAGCGAAAATAAATTTGCATCTCCTAATCCCAATGAGAATGGAAGGAATGCATAATCAAACTTTAAATTACCCCACATCAAACCAATACCTGCTGTAAATCCACGACTTTCATATCCGGTTTGATATCCCGCCCGTGCAGCAACAAGTTTGTTGTATAGAACTTCACCGCCAAAATTAAAGTGATCGTCTTCTGTATCTAAATATTTTTGGTATTCAACACCACCGCTGAAATCAAACTTGGAATCTTCTAAATTGTATGTATAAGCTGTTCCCAATCTTAATTCAGTTGGAAGTTTTGTTGCTTCATTTCTAAGTGCATTCATAGAACCAATATTTCTTACAACTGCAGAAGCTGTTAAACCTTTGAATGTAAAGTAAATAATTAATCCCAAAATCAAATCCAAATCCTGATGCTTCATCATTTAATAAACCTTCATATAGATATTTTAAAGCTTGCACCAAATGAAATTTCATCAGTCACAAAAAATCCTGTAGATAAACTTCCGAAAAAATAATTTGCATCAAAATTTGTCTCAGGTTCAGGCGATGCAATAGATCTATATTGAATATCTTTGACGCTGGTAACATTAAAACCAACAGCAAAAGGAATATTCCATAATTCAGTTTTTGCTCCAATTACTTCACTGGTTACATCCTGTATCCATTGGTTGTGCATAAAAAGTACTTCTGAATTATCAGTTAATGCTAACTTTGCGGGATTGTAAAATAGTCCTGTAAGATCGTTGGATAATGCTGTGCCGGCATCGCCCATTGCAATGTTGCGTGCACCGAATCCAAACTTAAGAAAGGATAATCCTGTATTACCGGCAGATTGTGAAAATACAGTTATTGAAGAAATTAATATAAATAATAGAATTTTTTTCATGATATTAAATTGTTGCATTGTTTAATTGTTGTATTGTCAAAGTGTTAAATCGTTGAATTGTTTAATTAATAAGAACCATTGTTGTGGTAAATCCGGGAAACAATTCAGCAATTAGAAAATTGAACAATTCATTTAAAATTAAAAATTAATATTAATTCCAACTATGTGCCTATCCGATGATGAGTATTGTTCTATCATAAAAGCATAATCAACCGACAGAATAAAATCATCGAAATTTTTTGCATATGAAAAACCAAGCGACGGTTTAAATGCTGCATCTGTATTACTTAAATTAAACTGGTCAATCCCACCACGTAAAAATAAACCATCATAAATATTATATTCAGCACCAAGTCTGATAATATTTGTGCCGGCATTACTGTTTTCAAACTCTAATGCCGTAAGAAGTTTTATTTCAGGATTAAAATAGCTAACACCAATTTTTTTCAATAATGGAAATTTGTCTGTCGTGGTCATTCCTTCCTGATCATAAATAGGACTTGTGTCCCATTCGTACTTACTGTTTAGATCAGAAAGCATAAAAGAAACATTCCAGTTATTATCTACCCGGTACAAAGCACCAATATCAATACCAAATCCATTCGAAGATAATATCTTCATATAATTTATAATGATAAAACTTTACTGACATACCAATCGATAATGTGTTCCGAAAATCTATTTGCAACACTTAAAAAGAATTGGTTTTCTGAAGTTGATAATTCCCCTGTTTGCAAGCCGTTATTATCTCTTCCATCTATTCCACTTACACCTGCAGTTAATAATTCCTGCACTGATTCCTGCAGTGCGTCTGGGTTTTCTATCGGGTGCAGTATCATTTACTGAATAAAAATCAAACTTTCTTGTAAAACTTAAAAAGTTTAATGATCTATCAAGTGATAAAAATGAATATCCTGCTTGGAATGAATTATTTTCCTGAAATGGAGATAACGCAGGGTTGTAATAAGAAACCAAATTACCTTCTGTAACTGCGGACATAGCGTTTCCCATTCCTATTCCGCGCGCTCCAAATCCCATTCTGCTAAATGCGCCGGCTCTAGTATTGATATCAACTAAATTTTGGTTGGGCAAAATTAAATGAAGAAATCAGAAATAAGATTGAGAAGGACAACAATTATTCATTTTCATTGTATCACCAAAATCTTTCCGTAAACAGCTTCATTACCATCAACTTCAATTTGGTAGAAGTAAACTCCGTTTGGAACATAATTACCTTTATCATCTCTGCCATCCCAAAATTCAGGAGGACCTTCTAAATCTCTATTTCTTGTAACATTTTGCAGAATAGTTCTAACATAATTAAATCCAAAATCAAAAATTCTTATTGTAACATTTGCATCTTTTCCGCCGGTACTGTATTTAATTTTTAGTTCTTCCTGTCTTGGATGAAAATGGATTTGGATAGCAATAAGTTTCATCATTGGATTGTAATGGCTTGTGATGCAAAAAATATTTTCCAGGTACCTTCCCAAACTTTCCCAAAGGTTTCTTGTAATTTTACCAGACCATCATCCGAACCAAGCCAGATTGTATTATTATTTGATGTAACGCTGTAAAAAACATTTGTTTTAAGTGAAGTGTTAGAATTAAAATCAACAATGGAATTTGGAAGCAGCCAGGTTGAACCATCATTAGTTGAACGGAAAATACCATTATCCGTTGGGATCATAACATCAGTATTCTTAAAACCAAAGTTATGTGCTTTCTCATCTTTCAAAAAAGTTTTCCATGTTTGTCCTCCGTCAGAAGAAGAACTAACTCCATAAAATTCCGATTGATCTTCAGCTTTCCAGGTTGAGGCCCAAACAGTATTATTTAAATTATTATAAGCAAGCGCAGTAATAAAATTTCCGCTTATGGGTTGATCTTGATTTTGTGCATTAAATTTTGTCCAGCTAATTCCACCATCTGTAGATTTGTTAATACCATTTGCAGTGCCAACATAAAGTGTGGTATCATTTATTGCAATTACAGAAAAGACTCTGTGATTTAAATTTCCACTGCCGCAAAAACTTCCTTCAACCGGTGAGAGACAAAAATTTAATGTATCTGTTGGTGAAATAGAATCTAAATTATCTGGTGGAAGAACAACTCTTTGCCAGGTTATACCATTATCAGTACTTTTCCTTAAGCCTCCCGCAAATGTTGTAATCCATATTGTACCAGGAGTAAATGCAATATCATAAGCAAGATTTTGAATTGCCACTGTAACTGGTAACGCTCTTATGTGATTATTTCCATATTGTATAACTGTATCTGTTTGTAAATCTAATGGCTGCGGGATGCTCGTCCATGTTGCTCCAAGATTTGTTGTATATTTTAATCCGGTTCCTTCAGGAAGTGTTTGCCCGCCGGTAACTTCGGTTGATTTGGCTGTCGCACACCAAAATACTCCGTTGTTGTATGCGATCGCGGAAATATTATCAGTCCCAAAATCCGGTTGACCATAAAAGTCAGTCCAGTTTAATCCACCATCAGTAGATAAGCTAACTCCACGGCTTGTACCAAGCCAAACAGTATCACCTATTGCAATGATATCTGTGATGGAATTACTTAGTGGATTTTGAGATGAAATTTTGCCTAAAGAATTTATTTCATTACCAACCTTATAAGAAAATAATTGTGTTTGTGAAAATGCACTAACTGAAAATAGTGTGATAATTATAATTAATATTTTTATTCTCATAAAATTTTAACTGTTTTAATAATTTTATTACTTAATTCCCCAACACGATCTCTAGCTCTAAATTCAAACCTCCATAATCCTGTTGCAACGTCAGTAGGAAATGTTAACTGTGTCGTGTATTTACCATCCTTAGCAGTAACATCACCATTATAAGTAGTAATCCCATCATCAAATAAGGGGAATTGAAAAATGCCCTGTGAATTATAAATTTTATATCCATCGGGTTTATAAAGTTCATAATAAACTTCTTTAATATCACCCAAACCGTTTGAGTCAAGAACATCAACAGAAAACGTAATTTTAACATTGCGCTGAGTTGAATCAACAAGAACAAGATTACTTATTACCGGTGGAATATTATCCTGCCCATTATTGTAATCAAAAGTTCCTATTGCTACTAACTTTGTTGTGTTAGAATTATCGGTTACATAATATTTTATGTTATACGCACCATTTAGATAAGACCGGCTAAAAGGGATTTTATTTGAAAATATTTTATCACCCTTTACTAAATCGCCGGCAGATAACTTTCCATCATCATATAAACTTAAAGATGATACCAGGGAATTATCGACCGCATATACATCACAAAAAACATTTTGTATTGTATTTACAGAATTGAATTTAATGTTTATTGTAATGAGTGAGTCTGTTGAATTATAAAAAATTGAATTTGCAGGAGAAGTTGAAATTGCCTGATAATTTGTATTAAAACTATCAACGACATTATCAAATTTTTGTTCACATCCCCACATAAAAGCAATAATAAAAGTAAAGGTAAGGTATAATATTTTTTTTGTTTTCATATAATTAAATATTTCTTTAGGATTCCACTACTGCAAGGTAAAAATAAAAGCATATCATTTTTAATAAAGCATTATTGGCGCTGGTGAAAATGATATTATAAAAATAAAAAAGCTGAGATAACCTAAATACATCCTTTTTTTATCTAAAGGTAAATTATCCGCAACCGGAGGATGTTTAAGTTTGATTATAAAATATAAAATGAATGCCCAAAATAACCATCCGCTCCAACCAATTCCTATGTTTAATTCTAAGAAGACATCAAGCAAACCGCCGAAACCAAGCACTAATAAGGCGATTGCAGAAATTGATGAGATTGTGAAATGTTTTTTATTTCCAAACATAGTGTAGGAAATATGCCCGCCATCTAATTGCCCAACAGGAATCATATTCATTGATGTAACAAGCAATCCAAACCAACCCGCAACAAGGTATGGATAATGGTAAATTTCACTCATCGGGGGAAAGAATTTATTTGGCTCTGCAAAAACATATCGTAAAAAAGAAAAAAGAATTG
Organism: uncultured Ignavibacteriaceae bacterium; assembly: GCA_963809415.1. Lineage (GTDB taxonomy): Bacteria > Bacteroidota > Ignavibacteria > Ignavibacteriales > Ignavibacteriaceae > IGN3. The sequence continues at coordinate 181,527 of CAWEJJ010000005.1, forward strand.
AATCTCCAAAAACAAGATTGCATTCCCTGTTTCCCATATTCCGGAGAAAGATAATCCGGATGAATTGCCAGCAAGTAATTTATTGAAGGTACATGAGTAAATCCATAAATTAAAATTGCAAGACAAACTACAAAACCTGATAGTGGTCCCGAAATTCCAATATCAAACATTGCTTTCTTAGAATAGATTGGAGATTTTGTTCTTATAACCGCACCCATCGTTCCGAAATTTATAAAGTACGGAATTGGCGGAAATGGAATATAAAACGGAAGAGTCGCTCTTACTTTATGGAAACGTGCTGCAAAGTAATGTCCAAATTCATGAAAGGTAATTATTAATAAAAGGCTTATTGAATAAGGCAATCCTTTAGTGAGTGTATTAAATTCATATGGCGGAACTTGTCCTGTCGTCCATTCAACACCGGCTAATGTTGTAGTAATAAAGGTAACAATAAACAATCCTATGTGCAGTAAATAACTGTTTATCCGCTTCCATTTTTCCTTTGAAGCTGTTGTAACATAAACTTTTGGTTCTGTTTGTGAAAAATCACTCATAATTATTTTTTTTCTTCAATATCAAATTGATTTTGTTATTTTATTTCCGACTTCAGTCGGTGAGAAATCTTTCACATCGTAATATTACCGATTTCTCGTCCCGTAAATGTTCGGGATCCTTCGAAATAACATCTTCGTTAATAGTAACTTTATAATTAAAGCTCAAAATTAAATCCTACGCTTGAATAATTTTCATTCACATCAAAATATTCGCCATGAATACTTTTTCCGGACATATAAGTGAAGTAAAGACTCAATCCTCTCTGATTCCAGTTACCAAATTTTACTCCGGCAGAAATGATATTATTACCAATATATTTTTCAACTCCATTCAATTTAAAATCATAAGCAACAAATGGAGTTAAATAATCTGTACCGAATTGAGTTGCAAAGTAATCAAATCCAATTTGAAAAATACCATTTTTAATTTCATCAGGAATTACATGAAAAATATATGTGAATCCAACATAAGCCTCTGAATGTGTTAACTCTGTAATAAGGAAATAACTCAATAAACTCTTTACTAAAAACAAATGGTTCTCTTCCATCACGCCATTGCTGAGTTTGGGCATCGATACTGACCATCAACAAGGTGCGCACTTATATGACTTAATCGAAAACGAAATCCAAATTCATTATCATCGCATATTTGCGTTTTATATCCGGCATTAAATCCAAAAAGATAATCAATCGTTTCCACCGGAAATTTAAAATCATCAGTGCTGCGCAATCTTGTAAATGTAAAAAGATCAGCACCAAATGAAATTACATCATTATCATTACTCCAATGAACAATATCCCTTGAAGTTGATATATCAAGCTGTAATTGATTTTTATTTAAACCAATCAGGAAGCCAGCTTTAGGTTCTAAGAATATTTGCTGTAAATGGCTGAATATTCAATCCTGATGGAAACAATTCATATTTCCATTGGGAAAAGGAAACAGATGTAAAAAGAAATATCATTAAGAAAAAACTGAATAAGAAGTTTTGTTTTCCGTTTGTCTTTTCGAATCCGACTTTAGTCGGTGAGAAATCTTTTAAATTGGTTCGTATCAGATTTCTCGATCGAAGACTCCTTCGAAATGACAATTTTAGTTTTTCTATATGCATTAGTCCACTTTAGTCATTTTAATAAATTTCTTTTTAATTTTTTGTTTGACAAGCTTGTTATAGCTGTACTTAAATTTTGATGTTAAGCTTGAGATTGCATAAAGATTTGTTGGGAAAGCAAAAGACGGCTCGAAATAACAATTAACTGTACAACCCTGGCAAAAATCAAATTTGCCTTCCATCTTTTTAAAATGCTTTATTTTTTCTGATTGACGAATTTCTTTAATCGATCTATCAATTTTAATTTTATCATTTGAAAAATGATAACAAGGAAGAATTATTTCATTATCTGGAGAAATAACTATAACCCGGGAAACAGCCTTGCAGCTTGGATTATTAATATCATTCCCGCCATCTCTCCTTAGTTTCATAAATCCTTTGTTAAGATAAACATTTAGTTTACCATCACAATATTCATCAACAAAATCAACAGCTTTCTCATTTAATCCCGGATTTCCGAAATAAGAAAATACCGGGTTAACTAATAAAACCAAATCATGTTTTTGTGCAATCTCATGCATCCTCGGAAGTTTTTTATACGTTTCATTTGTAACTGTAAAAAGTATATCCGGAAATTCACCAATTGATTTTGCAATCTCTAAACTTTTAAAAACACTTTTATAACAATCAACTTTTCTAATTTTATTATGTTCATCCTCATCAGGCGAATCTAAAGAAAAGTGAAGCAGATTAATATTACCTGCAAGCTTTTCTGCAAATTTATGATACAGCAAACCGTTACTTGTAATGCTTGTCTGCATTTTAAGATCGTGTGCAAACTTTGCCATCTCAGCAATATCTTTGTGTAGTAATGGTTCACCGCCAGTAAGATCAATAAATTTAACGCCAAGTTCTGCAAGCTGTGTTACATTTGATTTAAAATCCTCCAGTTTTGCATAAGGAGTATCTTTGAAATTGATCATGATTACCAAAATGGCAGAACTCACAATAAGCATTGCATCTGTAAGTAACATAATAATTACATAACAGAAGCATTAATATTCTCTTCCCTTCCAGATCTACTTTTTTATTCGGTAAAACTATAAACGGAAGAAGTATTACATAAATGATATAGTAAACTTCAAAGTGGAAGAAGTATTTTAGATTTTTTACAATGCCCAGTCTAATGTGAACAGGATATAACAAGAAAAAATCCAAAGCAATTTTAAACACAACCAAATTAACCATGTCGATGAGAAAAATAAAGGAGTTAATAACACAAATAAATTAGCCGTAAATCCCCAAAACATAATAACAAATCCACGGAATGGGACACCAAGTCCGCCAACACCCCATCGTTTTTTCTGACTAATAGACTCTTTAATGAATCTACATGGTAATGAAGTTATCAGAGTGATTCTGATCCTCAACTGGAAAAATTACTTTATATTTTTTAAGATTATAGATAGCATTCATCAAAGTAAAATCTTCAGTAACACTATGCGGTAAATTTTCATATCCGCCAACTTCATCATAAGCCGATTTTCTGTAGGACATATTATTTCCGATACAGGAAATCGGAAATTTTAGATTTGTTGTTCCTGCACCGGCTGTTAAAAGATAAACAAAATCTATTGCCTGCATTCCCTCCGAACCAGTTATCGGCTACTTGAGTTGTAACACCTGTAACAATTGCAACATCATCATAATAATGTGAACAAACTGTTTTTGCCCATAGTGGCTTCACTTCACAATCAGCATCTGTAGTTAAGATAATTTCTCCTTTGGCTTCTTTAATTGCATAAGCAAATGCCCGCATTTTACCTATTAAGTTTTGTGTGATGTTCTTCAGTTGTGATTTTTTGAAATCGTGATTTACCCGCTATGAAATCATCAATTATTTTCCCCGTGCTGTCAGTTGATTGATCATCTACTATCAATTATTTGAAGTTTACCTTCCGGATATTCAAGCTTATCAAGTGACTATAAGTGTTCTTAGAATTTTATCTTCTTCATTTCTTGCAGCAACAATTATTGTTGCAGTCGGAAGTTTTTCATCAGAAATTCTGGGGAATTTTTTACTTGCACCGATAAGAAAAATAAATGATTGAAAAAAGTATCCAATCATTATAAAAAGAAATATCAGTTCAAACATTCGTTTGCTTCTCCAAACTGATAATTCTTTTTCCTAACTTCATCAGCAATAAAACTGATTGAATCATTTATAATTTCTTTTGATTTATTACTATCGTGCAAAACTATAATCGAATTTTGTTTTAAATATTTTTCAACAGCAAATTTAACAATTGATATGTCATTTTTATAATCGTAAGTAAGTAAAGACCACATAACATTTTTAAGCTTATATTTTCTAAGCAGTTTATTGGTTGATAACTGAAATTTACCGTGCGGCGGACGAAAATATTTTAAGTTTTAAGTCAAACTTTTCTTCAAACAAAAGATTTACTGATGATATTTGATAATCTTTTTCACTTTTAGAAATACTATTAAGTGTTTTATGATTGAAAGTATGATTCCCGAATGAATGCCCTTCGCTTTTGATTTGCAGGACAAGCTCAGGATATTTTTTCACATTATCACCAACACAAAAAAATAAAGCTTTAATTTTTTCATCGTTAAGTTTTTTTAAGATAATTTCTGTTGTTCCCGGATTGGGTCCATCATCAAAAGTTAAAAGTACTTTCCCAATGCTGGAATCCCAATAAAAATCATTAAAGATTTGCTTTAACAGAGTGGGTGGATTGTAAAGATATTTCATTAACCTTTAATCACTCCAATCGGTCTTAACTTTGCCACTTTCATTGTGATACCTTCATCGTGCATTACATCAACAACGTTAGCAACATCTTTATAAGCATCAGACATTTCTTCAGCAATAGTTTTGTAACCTTTGGCCTGGATAATAATACCTTTAGCTTTAAGCTCATCAATTAAATTTCTACCTTTAGAAATCTTCATCGCTCTGTGTCTGCTTAAATTTCGTCCGGCACCGTGGCACGAACTACCAAAAGTTTCCACCATTGCTTTTTCTGTACCTACAGCTACATAAGAATATCTTCCCATATCGCCGGGAATTAAAACCGGTTGACCAACATTTTTATATCTTGTTGGAATTTGATTACTGCCTGGTGCAAAAGCTCTTGTAGCACCTTTGCGATGAACACATAATTCTTTTTCTTGATTACCAATTTTATGCTTTTCAATTTTTGCGATATTGTGGCAAACATCATACACTAATTGAAATTGCAAATCGGATTGGGAAATATTTAATGTATCTAAAAAACTTTTTTTAGCAAGATGCATTATTACCTGCCTGTTATTCCAGGCAAAATTAGCAGCGGCTTGCATTGCTGCAAGATAATCCTGCCCTTCCTGGGATTTAATAGGTGCACAGGCAAGTTGTTTATCCGGTAAATCAAATCCATATTTTTTACTTGCACTTTGCAGCACTTTAAGAAAATCATCACAAACCTGGTAACCTAATCCACGTGAACCAGTGTGTATTTGAATAACAATTTGATTTAAGTTTAATCCAAAAACATTGGCAGTATTTTCATCATAAATTTCATCAACAACATCAACCTCAAGAAAATGGTTGCCGGAACCAAGTGTACCGAGCTGATCAGCACCACGTTCTAAAGCTCTTTCACTCACCAAATTAAAATCAGCACCGCGCATTGTTCCATTCTCTTCCGTAAAAATAATATCGTTTTGATTCCCCAGATCATGTTCAATCGCCCAAATAGATCCTTTATTTAGAACATCTTTTAAATTAGATTTGGATAATTTTTTTATTGCTCCACTTGCACCTACACCTGTCGGCACATTCTGAAAAAGCTTATTAATTAAATTTTGTAGTTTATCTTTAACATCATCAAAATGCAATGCTGTTGTGGCAAGACGAACCCCGCAATTAATATCATAGCCAACTCCACCCGGTGAAATCACTCCTTCATCAAGATTTGTTGCCGCAACTCCTCCAATCGGAAATCCGTAGCCCCAATGGATATCAGGCATAGCAAGGCTGAACTTTTCAATACCTGGCAAATATGCAACATTCATTACTTGTTTCAATGCATCATCATCGGAACCATGATGTTCAAGCATTTTCTGTGAGATGTAAATTCTGCCCGGCACACGCATGCCATCTGTCATGGGAATTTCCCAAACGTTTCCTCTGATCTTTTCTAACTGAATACCGTTTACATTCATGGTTTAAATTCTAAATATCAAAAACAACTCGTGTTAAAAATTTTTTATCGGTATTAACAATATTCATCTGATGATATGTTACAGATTTAACTTCTTCTTTAATTTCTACTGAGCTATCAATCTGAAATCCGGAAACATTAGCACTAAATAAAAATTTAGATTGATCAATTAGCACATTATTAAAAATAATCGGCAGCCATTTTTTAGTTAACAACAAAAAATTTAATTCGTTTAAGAAATTAACTAACAATTCTTCTAAGCTTTCAGCAGAAATATTAAATGTAATATTCGACAAGGCTTTACCAGAGATATCCCCAACAGCAGAAATCCGCCATGCTTTTGCAGATTCGAGGAACAATTCTTCCAGCGAATCGGCTGAAACATCAAACGCAATGTCAGCAGTATGGTTAATAAATTTATGCTCTGAACTCATAAAAAAGATTTAATTCTTGCTATAATTTAATTATAGTTAATCAAATATTCGTGCTAAATTTGTAATGAATTGTGACAAAATTCTATGTCACCAATAAAATATATTTTTCAAAGTTTTTATCATTGTTCGAATGCACAACTTAACAGAGCATAACAAAGGAATTTTAGCAGTTTTTTTAACTGCGATTTTATGGAGCTCAGGTGGACTTTTCATCAAGCTTATTACACTTACTCCAATGCAAATTTCTTTTTTCCGATGCTTAATTGCAGCAGTAGTATTTGCATTAATTTTCAGAACAAAAATTTTAAGATTAAACCCGTTGGCTTTAGTTAATTCTTTTGCTTATGCGGCAGTTCTTATTCTTTTTGTAATTGCAACTAAAACAACTACGGCAGCAAACGCAATTTTTTTGCAATCAACCGCACCTATTTATGTACTGATCTTTGAACCAATTCTAACTAAAACAAAGTTAGAACGGGTAAACGTCATAACAATCTTTATAACTTTTTTAGGTATGATTTTATTTTTTATGGGAGATTTAACTCCTGGTGATATTGAGGGAAATGTTATTGCACTTTTAGCCGGGATTGCATTTGCCGGATTTTTTTTAGGAATGAGAAAAAATGATAATCAATATGGTGAGGCATCCATCTTTTATGGGAATGTAATTGTTGCCTTATTTAGTATTCCATTTGTTACAAATTTAAATTATTTATCCTTTTCAAATTTATGGATGTTAATTTTTCTAGGTGTATTCCAGATTGCGTTTGCATATGCATTATTCAGTTATGGATTAAAAAAAATTATGGCTGTCGAGGCTTCTATTATATCGATGTTTGAACCAGTATTAAATCCTATCTGGGTCTTTATTGGGTACGGTGAAAGCCCAAGCTTTTGGGCAATAGTTGGCGGAGTAATAATTATAACAGCTATAACCGCAAGAACACTTATAGGCAGTTCAGATTTTTTTAGAAGAAAATTTAGATTTTAAGGTGATAATCGATAAATCTTCCAACTATCATCAACTTTCTCATAACAAATTCTGTCATGCAATCTATCGCTTCTTCCCTGCCAGAATTCAAATCTCTCAGGGACTAATTTATATCCGCCCCAATTTTCAGGCATCGGTGGATAATCACCAAATCTTTTCTCCAATTCAGCAAATTTTTTTTCTAATATTTCTCTGCTTTCCACAACTTCACTTTGATTTGAGGCTAAAGCACCATATCTACTTTTCAAGGGACGTAAATTAAAATAATTTTTTGATTCTTCTCTCCTTAATTTCTTAACTTTTCCTTCAATACGGATTTGTCTTTCGAACTCCTTCCACCAAAAAAGTAAACTTGCATTTGGATTTTCTGTAAGTTCTTTTCCTTTTCTGCTTCCATAATTTGTAAAAAAGGTAAATCCTGTTTCATCAAATCCTTTTAACAATACTACTCTTACTGATGGTATCCCCAGTTTTGTCGCTGTAGCGATAGTCATAGCATTTGGTTCACTGATGTTCGATTTGATGACCATATCAAACCAATTTCCAAACTGCATAAATGGATTCTTGGCAATGTTTGATTCCAGCAATTGACCTTGCGCATAGCTTGATCGCATATTCTTTAAATCGTTGATTTCTTGCATAGATTATTTGTAATATGTTTTTATATTATAAGCGTTAAAAATGATTAGAATAAATTTTATGAATACTTTATAATTGAATAAAATTTATTTAAAAATAAAGTTATTGTTCACCTAAAACAAAATTTAATATCACAAATAAAATGAAACTTGAAAAGCTAACAAAAAGACAAAAAGAAGAATTAGAAAAATTTGGGGCAAACACATGGTTTGTTGAATCACTTTATAAACAGTATGAACAAAAGCCCGAAGATGTTTCGGAACAGTGGAAAAACTTTTTTGGTAATGTTGAAAATAAAATTAAATCTAATACATCCGACGGAAATGAAAATATATCATATCTCACTCTTCCTAAAAATATTGAAATGCCAAAACCAGGAGAAGATGATGAGATAAAAGTTATTGCCGGCAGCGCTCAACGTATTCTGGATAATATGAATCTAAGCTTAACAATCCCAGTCGCTACTTCACAACGCACTATAGCCGTAAAATTGCTTGAAGAAAACCGAATTATTATCAATCAATATTTACAAAAAAATAATGAAGGTAAAATTTCTTTTACACATATTATCAGCTGGGCAATCTTAAAAGCTATTTCAAAAGTTCCTGCAATGAATAATGGATTTACATTAGTTGAAGGAAAGCCAAATATTATCATTCGAAAAAATGTAAATCTTGGTTTAGCAATTGATATTGAGAAAAAAGATGGAACTCGTTCTTTGCTCGTTCCAAATATTAGGTCTGCAAATAAACTTAATTTCAAGGAATTCTGGAAGGCTTATGAAAATATTTTAATTCGAACAAGAAAAGGAACAATTGATCCATCAGAATTTTTAGGAACAACAGTCACACTTACTAATCCCGGAACAATAGGAACAGTTTCATCAGTACCACGGTTAATGATTGGGCAAGGAACAATAATTGCAACAGGTGCAATTCAGTACAATGCCGAATATCAGGCAATGTCCCCTTCAACTATTTCCTCTCTTGGAATAAGTAAAGTAATGAACATAACCAGCACCTATGACCATCGAATTATTCAAGGTGCAGAATCCGGAATGTTTCTTCGCGAGATAAATGAATTGCTTTTGGGAAAGGATGGATTTTATGAAGAAATTTTTTCAACATTAAAAATTCCTTCGAGACCATTACAATGGGAATCTGATTATCAACCAGGTGGTTTTGAAAACAATGCTAATGCAGAAGAGATTGTAAAACAGGCAAAAGTTCTTCAACTTATTAATATGTATCGTGTTCGGGGTCATTTACTTGCTGATCTTGATCCATTAGGAACCCATTCAATTTATCATCCGGAACTCGATCCATCATCATTCAATCTTACTGTTTGGGATCTGGATAGAAAATTTATTACAGGTGGTTTTGGAGCGATGAAAACAGCTACACTGCGTGAAGTTTTGAATATGCTGCAAAAAACCTATTGTGAAAAAATTGGTGTTGAATATATGCACATTCAAAATCCCGCTGAAAAAGTCTGGCTGCAAAGTAAAATGGAACCAAATAAAAACACACCCGTTTTTGATACTGAATCTAAAAAAAATATTCTTACAAAATTAATTTATGCAGAGTCATTTGAGAATTTTATTCATACAAAGTTTATTGGTCATAAAAGATTTTCACTGGAAGGCTCGGAAACTTTAATACCTGTATTGGATAAAATTTTAGAACTCGCTTCTGAATATGATATTTCTAGAAGTCGTTCTTGGTATGTCGCATCGTGGTAGATTAAATGTTTTAACAAATATTATTGGTAAATCCTACGAATCAATTTTTACTGAGTTTGAAGACATAAAGGATCCAAATTCAATACAAGGCTCCGGTGATGTTAAATATCACCTTGGCGCAACAGGAAAATATAAAACAAAAAATGGTAAAAGTATTAATGTTTCAGTTGCATCAAATCCAAGCCACTTAGAATGGGTTGATCCGGTTGTTGAAGGAATAGTAAGAGCAAAACAAACAAGACTTGAGGATAGTAAAACTCATCAAAAAGTTATGCCAATTCTTATTCATGGCGATGCTGCTTTTGCAGGTCAGGGAATTGTTGCAGAAACCTTAAACTTATCTCAACTCAGCGGATACCGAACAGGCGGAACAATTCATATCATTGTAAATAATCAAATAGGTTTTACGACAATGCCTGAAGATTCACGTTCTACAACTTATGCAACAGATGTAGCAAAAATGATTCAGGCTCCAATCTTTCATGTTAATGGAGATGATCCTGAGGCTTCCCTTTGGGTCACTACAATTGCTTTTGAATATAAATTGATATTTAAGAAAGATGTTGTGATTGATTTGTTCGGTTACCGAAGACATGGACACAATGAGGGTGACGAACCTGGATTTACTCAACCATTGCTTTATGATAAAATAAAGACTCATCCATCTGTAAGAAAGATTTATGAAGATAAAATTATTAAAGAAGATGTACTTACTGAAACCGAAATTCAACAAATTCAAAATACTTTTAATCAATCAATAAGCAAATCTTTTGAGTCTATTAAACGCAAAAGTACTTCATTTTCAAATGATGCCCCCTTAGCAGTTTCTAAAATGGAAATTCAAGCTGTCAGAAAGGAAGATGACACAGCCATTTCGGAAAAATCATTAGAAACAATTATAAAATCTTTAAGCACACTACCGGAAGGTTTTAATGGTCATCCAAAACTTAAAAAATTTCTGGAGAAGAGAAGAAATTTATCGATGCTACTGAAGAAGCCGATTGGTCATTGGCAGAATCAATTGCATTTGGAAGTCTTTTACTTGAAGGAACTCCGGTTAGATTAAGCGGTCAGGACAGTGTTCGTGGAACATTTAGTCAGAGACATTTAGCTTTTACTGATATAACTAATGGCAATGAATATTTCCCTTTGAATCATATATCGGATAATCAAGCAAAATTAGAAGCTCTCGATAGCTCATTATCTGAAGCCGCTATATTGGGATTTGAGTATGGTTATAGCACCGCCGATCCGCTGGCATTAGTTATCTGGGAAGCACAGTTTGGAGATTTTGCAAATGGAGCACAAATAATTATAGATAATTTTATCGTTGTTTCTAATGAAAAATGGGGCTTGACTAATAGTTTAGTCCTGCTTTTACCACATGGATTTGAAGGACAAGGACCTGAACATTCAAGCGCACGCTTAGAAAGATTTTTGATTCTTTGTGCTGAAGATAATATTCAGGTTTGTAATCCCACTACACCAGCACAATATTTTCATGTTTTAAGAAGACAAATAAAGCAATCCGTACAAAAACCTTTGATAATTATGACACCCAAAAGTTTATTGAGATTGCCTGAAGCGTCTTCATCTAAAGAAGAATTTATTTCGGGTAAGTTTGAAGAATTTCTTGATGATGAAACGATTACTAATAAAGATCTTGTTACTAAAATTATTCTTACAAGCGGAAAAGTTTTTTATGATTTGTTAAAGTATAAAGAAAATAATAAAATCGATAATACTGCCATTATCAGGATAGAACAATATTATCCATTTAATGCTGATAAACTAAAATTAATTTTAAATTCTTACCCTAAAAATAAAGAAATTATCTGGGTACAGGAAGAACCTAAAAATATGGGCGCCTGGAGTTTTCTGTCGGGAAGGATTTCTGACCTTATTTCTGATAATCAAAAACTGCTTTGCGTTAGCAGACCAGAAAGTGCAAGTCCGGCAAATGGATCGGCAAGAATTTCAAATCAGCAACAAGTTGATTTAGTTAAAAAAGCATTTGAGTAAGTTGCTGATTTGATCAACTAATATTTACTTCCCTTCTTCCTCATTATGATGAAAAATTTCATATTTGTAATAATATGAAACAAATCAATTGTGTTTTTGACTTAAAATCAAAAATTATTTGTGGCATATTTGTTGGCATTTGTTTATCAGACATAAAGGATGAAAAATGGAAGAATTTCAAAGACAAATTGGAAATGGATATATAATTGAAAGAGTAAATCTTTCCTCCGCCACTTTATTGGAGGCGACAAGATTTAAAAAACATCTTGAAATGGATATTGAACTTGGATATAAAATTATTATCATTGATTTGAGTAATTGCAACTCTCTTGATCCTGCCTTTATTGGAGTTATGGTTGTTACTCTTAAAAAATTATTGAGATCAGGTGGATCAATTAAAATTGTAAAACCGGGACTGTTCTCTAAATCACTCCTAAATTTAACGGGTACCATAGAGATATTTGAATTACATCGAATCAATAGACCATGCTATTGCAAGTGTTTCGCTATCGTCCTCAAAAAATAATGACATTTCGCATCAGGAGTTTAGATCAACTGTCGTTCGTTAATCAGCATTGACAAAACTTTTATAATACCATAGATTTACTTAAGTCTGTTTTATTTTATTGCGAGCGTAACTCAGTTGGTAGAGTGTCAGCTTCCCAAGCTGAATGTCGCGGGTTCGATCCCCGTCGCTCGCTCAATAAATTTATTAAAGTTTGTTTATTTTTAAGAAAAACTGCATATTTGTCAACCAAATTTTGATCGACAATATTTGGGCGCTTAGCTCAGTTGGTTCAGAGCATCTGCCTTACAAGCAGAGGGTCCGGGGTTCGAATCCCTGAGCGCCCACTAAAATTAAATCCCGTTTATGCGGGATTTTTTAGTTATATGCAAGAATATTCTGTTTATATAATTCATTCCTCAAAGTACGATATGCATTATATCGGGCACACCAATAACCTATCTGATAGATTAATCCGGCACAACCAGAATAGAAATAATTTCACCAAGAATAAGGGACCCTGGGAATTAGTTATTTCTTTTCCCTGCAATACTAAATCTGAAGCTTTTAGGCTTGAACTTAAATTGAAAGCCTTCAAGAATTCTAAACTTGCTATTAATTATCTCAGCAACTTATTTCAGAGCACTCCGATATAATCGGAGGGGTCCGGGGTTCGAATCCCTGAGCGCCCACTAAAATTAAATCCCGTTTATGCGGGATTTTTTAGTTATATGCAAGAATATTCTGTTTATATAATTCATTCCTCAAAGTACGATATGCATTATATCGGGCACACCAATAACCTATCTGATAGATTAATCCGGCACAACCAGAATAGAAATAATTTCACCAAGAATAAGGGACCCTGGGAATTAGTTATTTCTTTTCCCTGCAATACTAAATCTGAAGCTTTTAGGCTTGAACTTAAATTGAAAGCCTTCAAGAATTCTAAACTTGCTATTAATTATCTCAACAACTTGGTTCAGATCACTCCGATATAATCGGAGGGGTCCGGGGTTCGAATCCCTGAGCGCCCACGTATTAAAAATCCCGATTTTTTATCGGGATTTTTTATTTCTGTATTATTCTTCCAAAGTACTCAAATTTCCTGGATCCTGACCTAAGGCCCGTGCTTTTAAAACTCTTCTCATAATTTTTCCACTGCGTGTTTTAGGTAATGAATCTACAATTTCAATTTGTTCCGGTCTTGCAATAGGACCAACTTCATGCCCAACGTGTTGTCTTAATTCCTCAATAAGCTTATCAGATTTTTCATATCCTGTTCTAAGTAAAACATAACAATGTATTGCATTACCTTTTACTTCGTGAGGTAAGCCAATTGCTGCAGCTTCAGCTACTGCCGGGTGGCTTACTAAAGCACTTTCTATTTCTGCTGTACCCAGTCTATACCCGGAAACTTTTATTACATCATCAACTCTGCCGATAATCCAAAAGTATCCGTCTTCATCTTTACGTGCAGAATCACCTGTCATATACATCCCGGGATATTTACTCCAATACTGCGATATATATTTATCAGGATCATTCCAAATTGTTCTTAGCATGGATGGCCAGGGAGTTTTTATAACAAGATATCCTTCTTCATTTGCTTTTACAGAATTACCTACTTCATCAACAATATCCATAATTATTCCCGGAAAAGGTTTTGTACCAGAACCAGGCTTTAATGGTGTACATGGCATTGGAGTAATCATAAACATTCCGGTTTCTGTTTGCCACCAGGTATCCATAATCGGGCAACGTTCTTTACCAATAACTTTGTAATACCATCGCCATGCTTCTGGATTAATTGGTTCACCAACACTTCCTAACAATCTTAATGTGGAAAGATTGTACCTGTTTGGCCAGGCATCACCATATCTCATCAAACCACGAATTGCAGTTGGAGCCGTGTATAAAATATTGATTCCGTACTTTTCAATCATCTGCCACCAGCGATGAGGGTATGGATAAGTTGGCGCACCTTCATACATAAAAGATGTTGCACCGTTTAACAGCGGACCATAAACAATATAACTATGCCCGGTAATCCAGCCTGGATCAGCGGCACACCAATATCGATCTTCTTCATGTATATCAAAAACATATTTTAATGTTGTGTAAGTACCAACCATATAACCACCATGAGTATGCATAATAGCCTTTGGTTTTCCTGTTGTGCCGGATGTATATAACATAAAAAGGGGATCTTCTGCATCAACAATTTGAAGGCAATCTGAATTATTTGCGATTGGAAGATTCATCAACTCATGGTACCACATATCTCTTCCAAACTCCATATTTATTTGATGACCGGTTCTTTTTACAACAAGCACACTTTCAACTGTGGCTGCACGTTGTAATGCTTCATCAGCAATCTTTTTTAACTCTACAATTTTACCTCTTTGATAAGCACCATCAGAAACAATTAAAACTTTTGATTGGCTGTCTTCCAGTCTTTCGTGAAGGGCTTCTACTGAAAATCCACCATAAACAACAGAGTGAACAGCTCCAATTCTTGCACAAGCTAACATACCTATCACTAACTCAGGAATTCTGCCCATATAAAGTGTAACGCGATCACCTTTTTTTACACCAAGGCTTTTAAGCACATTAGCAAACTTGCAAGTATCGCGGTGTAACGCAAAGTATGAAAAAGTTTTAGATTCACCATTTTCACCTTCCCAAATAAGCGCAAGTTTATTTCTTCTGAATGTTTTGGTATGAACATCAAGGCAGTTATAAGCAATATTTGTTTTTGCACCTGTAAACCACTTATAAAAGGGCTTGTTACTATCATCTAAAACTTTATCCCATTTTGTAAACCAATGCAGATTTTCAGCTTCTTTCTCCCAGAATCCGATTGAATCTTTTTCGGCAGACATATATAAACTTTCACATTTTGCGTGTGCATAGTCCATTATTTCTTTTGTAGGATAATAAACTTCACCTGTGAGTTTTTTTTCTGACATTTAATTCTCCTTGGTTAATAGTTTGAGATAAAAATTTTGAAAGGAAATTAAAAGTTGTTTTGATGAGAATCAACAAAGTTGTAAATCAATTTTAAGTGCGGTTTAAGCAAAATATGCATCAAAAAAAGATTAGGATCTATTTAGCCAGAATTTCTTATTCTATTATCAATACCGTTGGCAGTTCTTCGAACTTTTAACAAATATATCCCTTTCTCCTTAAAAATATTATTGCTGATTAATAGAATATGTTTAACTGTTTCAATTCTTAGTCAACAAATTAACTAAATCCAGTTCAATTTTTTCCTCACAAAAAAATGGTTCGCCATACATTTTACCTATTGTAAATCCATAAATTTCAGCACGGGATTTTATAAAATTTATAAATTCAGGTCTGCTAATAAATGTTTCCGGCTCCTTGCTTTTCGGGTTGTAAAATTGAGAGCTATAACATTCTACAGCTTTCATCTTTAAATCAAAAGAATCAGAAATATCAACAACAAAAGATGGCTCAAAAGTATAAGTTTGCATGTAGTAAAATAATTTGTTGGGGCGATAATGAACCTGTGGCACTTCTTTATCAAACGTTTTTATTTTTGATAATCCGGTAACAAACATTGCACGTTTAATTAAATGACTTGCATCAATATGATCCGGATGACGATCATTAAAATATGGGGCAAAAATTATTTTAGGTTTAAATTTCCTGATTTGAATAATTACTCTCATTAAGTTCTCTTTAGTATTGTTGATGTTACCATCGGGCATTTCAAGATTTTCGCGAACAGCTACTTTCAATGCGATAGCTGCATTAAATGCTTCTCGTTGTCTTGTTTCAGCGGTTCCTCTGGTTCCTAATTCACCTCTTGTCAGATCAATAATTCCGACTTTAAGATCTCTTTTGGTAAGTTTAGCAATAGTACCACCCATCGAAAGTTCTGCATCATCCGGATGCGCCGCGAAAATAAGTACATCAAGATTCATTTTTTTCCTAAGTTTTTTATTTGACAACTTAACATAAAAATTTTCTTATATGGATGCTAATAAAGTTTGATCCAAAATAATTTTCAGCTAATTAAAACAATTTTTATTTTCAAATAATCCTTTTAACTTCTTTTTTCAACTGATAAACATCTAAATTTGTGTTTAAGATTTCCAAGTATTTTTATTTTATTAAGAGAAAGTCGAAAATGAAACATCTTTTAATTCTTTTATTTCTCATCTTCACGGTCATATCATTAGAGGCACAACAAATGAAAACGGCTTTTGTAAACGGGAAAATCTATACAGTTAATGAAAAGCAACCATTGGCAGAAACAGTTATTGTTGAATACAATAAGATAATATTCGTTGGATCAAATGATGAAGCTAAAAAGTTAATTGATGCAGCCACTAATATTGTGGATCTTAAAGGCAAACTTATGCTGCCAGGCTTTATTGATGATCACGTTCACCTCATCAGTGGAGGATTTTATTTACTTGGAATCGATCTTCGTCCTGCAAATTCAACTACCGAATTTAGAAAAATTCTTAAAGATTATGTTGATAAATATCCAAACAAATGGATTACAGGTGGATATTGGGATCACGAAAAATGGGAGAAGAACGAACTTCCTACAAAGGAAATGATTGATGATATTTCTCCAAATACTCCGGTTTTTGTTGAAAGATTAGACGGACATATGGGATTAGCCAATTCATATGCATTAAAGTTGGCTGGAATTACAAAAGACACCGAAAGTCCGGAAGGCGGATTGGTTGTCAAAGATCCTAAAACTGGCGAACCGACAGGTGTACTAAAAGACAACGCAATGAGTTTTGTTTATAATATTATTCCTGCAGCTAAATTTGAAGAAAATTATGAAGCTGCCTTAGCCGCACTTAATGAAGCAAAAAAATTGGGCATTACAAGTGTTCATGATATAACTTATGATGATGCATTGGATGTTTTTAATAAATTAAAAGATGAAGGTAAACTTACTTGTAGAATTTATACAAGAATGCCTATCGTTGAATATTCAAAACTAGTCGAGAAAAATATTCAAGTCGGATTCGGAGATAATCTTATTAAAATGGGATCATTAAAAGCTTTTGCAGATGGTTCACTTGGCTCAAGTACTGCCTGGTTTTTTGATAAGTATAATCAAGACACAACCACTTATGGTTTACCAATGGATATCATTACTGATGGCAGTATGGAAAAATGGTGCATGGATGCAGACAAAAATCATTTACAGATTTCAGTTCACGCAATTGGTGACAGAGCAAATGCATATATGCTGGATTTATATGAAAAAATCATCAAAGAAAATCCAAAGTGGGATAGGCGATTTAGGATTGAACATGCACAGCACATTCGTTTTGAAGACATTCAGAGGTTTGCAGATCTGGGTGTTATACCATCCGTTCAACCGTATCACTGCATCGATGACGGAGTTTGGGCTGAAAAAAGAATCGGACCTGAACGCATCAAGTATGCTTATCCTTTCAAATCATTTCTGGATGCAGGAGCAAAACTTTGTTTCGGCACAGATTGGTATGTTGCACCACTTAATCCCCTGCTCGGACTATATGCGGCGGTTACACGCAGAACTTTGGATGATAAAAATCCCGACGGTTGGATACCTGAACAGAAAATTTCAATTGAAGATGCGATCAAATGTTATACACTAAATTCTGCATATGCGGCATTTGAAGAAAATATTAAAGGAAGTATCGAAGTTGGCAAACTCGCCGATTTGATTGTGTTGAGTGATGACTTACTAACAATAGATCCAGTTAAAATAAAAGATGCTAAAGTGGAAATGACTATATTTGATGGGAAGATTATTTATAAAAAATAATTTAGAGTATTAAATAAATTTTCTTCAGCAATAATTTGAATTATTAATTGTTCTATTTGGTTTTTTTCCCACCTTCATCCTAAGGAAATATAATTATGAAACCATTTCAATTACTTCTTCTTGCTTTTGTACTGACTATCTCATTTGGTCAAATTAATCTATCATATTCACAATCGATTTATTTTTGTGAGGGAGTTGATGATGATTTGGAACCAATCAACGCAAGTTCTCATTTTACTATTCCGGAAGATGGTGGATATTTATATGTATTAGTACAACTACCAAATCAAATTAATTGCGAAAGTGTTTATTTTGATATTTATAGAAATGGTATGATCGACAATTTTTCCGTCTCAATGAATACAAATTACGATTGGGACTCGTTTTATACTACAATTTCATTTAAAGAATCCGGAGAATATGGGTTAGAATTATTTGATTGTAATGATAACTATATTGCATCAGGATCAGTTAAAATAGATAAAGAGTAATACACGATTTAAAACTCCAGTTATTTTTAGCTGGAGTTTTTTACACAAATTATTTTTTAAAAACTATTCCAATCCATTCATCCAATTTCAAGTAATCGATTTCAGTAAATCCAACAGAGGAATAATTTTCTTTAATTGATTCTCTATCCACTTCAAGCAAACCGGAAAGTATTAAAATTCCATTTTGTTTTATTCTGGATTTAAATCCTTCAGCAAGTTCTAGTAAAATATTTTTTTGGATGTTCGCGATAATCATATCAAAATTATCTTCTTGAATATCTTTTAATTCACATTTTCTGATCTCAACTTTACCACTGACATCATTTAAAAGAGAATTTTCAATTCCGTTTTCATAACACCATTCATCGATATCAAAAGCAACCACTTTTTCTGATCCAAGTTTTGCTGCCACAATGCCAAGTATTGCTGTCCCGGAACCGGCATCAAGAACATTCATCCCGGGTTTTAAATATTTTTCAATAAACATTAAACAAATCTTTGTTGTCTGATGATCGCCCGTTCCAAAGGACATTTTAGGATCAAGTGTTAAAACTATTTCATTTAGTTTTGCTTCGTAGTCTTTAAATGTTGGCTTGATGACAATCTTATCTGTAACATGAACTACTGCTCTGCTTTTTTCCCATTCTTCATTCCAGTTTTTTTCAACAATAAAATTTTCCTGAACCGCATATTCACGAAGAAGTTTATTATCCTTTAAATGCTCTAATTCAGATTCAATTGCCTTGACCGTAACCTTTTTATCCTGTGAAAAAACTTTAATACAGTTTACCTCCTCGGTAATTCCATCAAGATTCAACTCCCATAAAACTGAGCTTAATATTTCAACATTAAATGGCTCAGCAGTAATTATAAATTCTTTATATGATTTTTTCATAGATATTTTAGTTTTAACTGTTAGTTCATTATTTCGAACTTAGTCCGAAACTTGCATTAAATTCCTTGAGTCAGAGCTGAAGCAAGCATAGCTTGATAACAAAGGTTTATCTGGATTCGGCCAGTACATTACAAATTTCATCCTGTAATTCCCTCACGTGTTTTGAAGAATTAACATAATTTTGCATCAGGATTGAAAATACAAGTTTATGATTTTTTCTGTTTACTAAATAACCGGAAAGTGTGCTGACTCCTGTAAGCGTTCCTGTTTTAGCATGCACATTATTGTCAGCAGCAGTTTTTCGCATCCTATTTTCAAGTGTCCCATCAACTCCTGCAATAGGGAAAGAATTATATAGGATATCAAACAGCTTTGGTTTCACTTCATAGATATATTTTAGAATTGAAACAAGTAACTCAGCAGACAAAACATTGTAATGCGAAACACCTGATCCATCAACCAATCTATAATTTTTATGATTCAAACCAACTGAATCAATCAATTTGTTAATCAATTGAATTCCACTATCTGCAGTTGCGGGTTTACCTGAATATAAATAAGATAATTGATAAAGAGTCATTTCAGCACTTAGATTATCGCTCGTCTTATTCAGGTTAGGAATTATTTCCGAATATTTCCTTTTAAATGAATAGAGCAACGCGGAGTATGGTGAAAGTTCTTGTATTCCAATATTTCCATTAAATTTTATATTGTTTGAATCTAAAACTTCAGAGAATACTGTAAGGAAATATTTTGCAGGATGCAGTACGTTAACTTTAGCGAAATATGTTCTGCCATTGCCGTCACCGTTAATAATAATTTCATTTTTTCTTTCAAGCCAATTTCTATCTATCGTTAACTTTTTATCATCCTGATTTATTTTAATGCTGACATAATTAGTTTTAGGATTCAGTTGAACCTCATCATTTATTCCATTGTAAGTAACTTCAACGCAGTTATCATTAATATTTAATGCACTTAAATAAGGTGCATCACTTGATGGATCATCATCCCACATCCACCCTTTGCCCCAATACAATGAATCCTTGAATGAAACATCACCATATATGTTCCCATTTATAACAGAAACATTTAAGGATTTGATTGCATCCACAAATGAGTACAAATCCTTCGTAACAAAATCGGGGTCACATCCGCCAACGACATAAACATCACCATAAAGTGTATCATTTGAAACATATCCATGATAATACAAATCGGTTTTGAATTCGTAATCAGGTCCTAAATAAATGAGTCCCGCAGACGATGTTACAATTTTCATATTTGATGCAGGTCGCAGAAGCATCTTCTCATTTTTTTTGTACAAAATTTTATTTGATGTCAAGTCTTCAACCTGGATGGAGACTAAACAACTATCAAAAAATTTATCTTTAAATATTTTATCTAATTTTGTTTTTAAGGACTGGGGATAAGCTGAAATAAACAATACAGTAAAGAGGATTAAAACTTTTTTCATTAAAATACCTTCAATTTAAAACTAGATTTTTGACTTCGCGAAAATATAAAATAAGCTTAAAAGTATTCCCTTATTCTAAACTCAACACCAATTTCTTCTTCAACAACTTTGCGGGATTTTTCGATTTCAACTTCATCAAGCGATACAACACTCATAACAACTTTTTTAACATATTTTTTCGAAAGTCTGGCAAACTTTTTCATCTCTTCAAAATGATCTTCGCTGACTCCCATCATTTCAGCATAGTGTTTTGGATTATACGTATTAAGGCTAATTGATACCACATCAATAAGATCCTTCATTTCCGGTGTAATGTCTCTTTTATTTATAACATTCCCATGCCCGTTAGTATTAATCCTTGTGTTTCCGCCATTTGCTTTAACAAATTTTGCAATATCCTTAACAACATCCCAACGAATAGTTGGTTCGCCGTAGCCGCAAAAAACAATTTCATGATACTTGCTAGGGTCACCAATTTCCTTTATAAAAACTTCTGCTGGTGGTTCATCAGATTTTTTCA
The DNA here is from genome assembly GCA_963809415.1 of uncultured Ignavibacteriaceae bacterium. Classification (GTDB taxonomy): domain Bacteria; phylum Bacteroidota; class Ignavibacteria; order Ignavibacteriales; family Ignavibacteriaceae; genus IGN3. The sequence goes on from CAWEJJ010000005.1 coordinate 202,892, forward strand.
TCCCTAAATTATGTCCACGCAAATACGGGTCATCTTTCCTTCTGCAAAAAGTACAATCCGCATTACAACGATTTGTAACATTTATGTATAGAGATTTTCCAATCTGATAAGTAAAACTTGTTTTAGGCGTATGACCAACTCCGAAAAATCGAAATGTATTAAGTGAAGTAATCCTGCCAACTTCTTCCACTGTAATTTTGTGCACTTCCGCTACCTGCTGAGCTACGTAAGTAACATAAGAAGGCTCATTTCGTTTACCTCTAAATGGAACGGGAGTTAAAAAAGGTGAGTCTGTTTCCAGCAAAAGATTATTCAAATCAATTTCTTTAAGCACAGATCTAAGTGCATCACTTTTTTTAAACGTAATATTTCCTGTAAAAGAAATAAAATGGTTCATCTTCATAAACTCTAAAGCATCTTCAGGCGAGCTATTGTAACAATGAAATTGAGCTTTTAACCCGGTGCCGCAATAATCTTGAATAATATCCATCATATCTTTATCAGAATCACGATTATGAATTACTACCGGAAGTTCAAGTCTAACGGCAAGATCAAGCTGGGATTTAAATGCTTTTATTTGTTGATCTTTAGGAGAAAAATCATAGTAGTAATCTAAACCAATTTCACCGATTCCAACAACTTTAGGATGTTTTGCAAGTTTTTCTAATTCAGTAATTAAAGATTCATTCCAGTCTTTTGTATCGTGTGGGTGGACCCCAACTGTGGCATAGATTTGTTTATATTTTTCGGATAGTGAAATTGCTTCGCGTGCAGTCTTTAAATCAGTTGCAGGAACAATAATGTAATCAACACCACTCTTTTGTGCACGATTGATAACATCATCTAAATCATCTTTATAATTATCAAAGAATAAATGAGCATGCGTATCTATAAACATTTAAACCACTTCACCAATTAATAGAGGATGTTCGTTTATATCTATTGCAGATTGAATGATTTTCATTTTATCCTCTTTAGAAACCACAGCAATCAAACCAACTCCACAATTAAAAACTTTATGCATTTCCTCATCGGATATTTTTCCTGTCCGTTGAATCAGCTTAAAGATCGCAGGCATTTCCCAATTACTCCAATCAATTCTTAAGGACAAACCTTCAGGAAGAATGCGGAAAGTATTGCCAATAATTCCACCTCCGGTAATGTGTGATAATCCTTTAACATCAACAGAATTTTTTAAAACTGTAATTGTTTTTAGATATGATTTATGGATATTTAATAGTTCATCCCCAAGCAGGTTATTAAGTTCAGGTATGAAATCCTTTACACTGAACTTTTCCAATAAAACCCTTCTTGCAAGAGAATATCCATTTGTGTGCAATCCGTTCGAAGGAAAACCAATCAGCAAATCTCCTTTATGTATCCGTTTACCATCAATAATTTTTGATTTATCAACAACACCAACTATAGTTCCCGAGATATCAAAATCTTCAGACTTATACAAGCCGGGCATTTCAGCTGTTTCGCCCCCAATTAATGCACAGTCATTTTCTTTGCAAGCGATTGAAAATCCTTTTATTACATCAGATGCTCTATCTGGATTTAATTTTCCGGTTGCATAATAATCTAAAAAGAAAAGCGGCTTTGCACCACACACTGCAATATCATTTACACAATGATTTACCAGGTCCTGACCTATAGTATCATGTTTATTCATTTCAATCGCAATTTTCAGTTTGGTCCCAACACCATCAACACTGGAAACTAAAACAGGATTTTTATAACCAGAAAAATCAGGTTCGTAAAAAGCACCAAACATTCCAATATCTGCAAGAACACTTTTATTAAAAGTAGATTTAGCAAATCCTTTTATTTTATCAACAGTCTTCTCACCTGCTTCAATATCAACACCAGCTGATTTATATGTTTGATCCAATATTACTTCTCTTTTTTCTTTGAAAGTTGATTAAAATTTCACAAAAAAATTTACCACTATTCTAACATTATTACAAAGAATTAACTTTGACACACATAAAAAAAACCCAACTCCTTTTAGAAATTGGGTCTTGAGTGATAAAAAATTTCGGGTAATATTATTTTAATAATAGAAGCTTTTTACCAGCATTAAAATTTCCTGATTGTAAACGATAGATATAAACACCAGAAGGTAAGTTCTTAGCGTTAAATTCTATAGAATGCTCCCCTGCAGACAATTCCTTATCAATCAATACAGCAATTTCTCTTCCAAGTTCATCAAATATTTTTAATGTTGTAAAAGCAGTCGTAGGTACTGAGAAGCTAATAGTTGTTGAAGGATTAAATGGATTGGGATAATTTTGACTTAAAAATAATTGATTCGGTAAAATTTTTGCGCTTCTGATCTCATTCTTAACATCCGTAATGCCGGGTAGAGTATAAATCTGAAGCCCAGTTTCTTCGCAAGCTAAATAAACTGAAGAATCAGACACAAAAACATCTAAGGCAATTCCCGGTTTTTTATAATAACCTGCTAAAGTTGGATTAGTTGGACTTGAAATCTCGAGTATGCGTAACCCTGCAAAAAAATCAGATATATAAGCATATGAACCAGAAATGAAGATTGCCGTGTAATCTGCATCGGTAGGATTATAAAATCCCGCTTCAAAAGGAGCAGATGGATTTGATATATTAATTATTCTTAGTCCATCATATTCTTCGGCTAAATATGCATAGTTACCAACCACTTGTACATCTTGACAATATCCATTTGTATCAAAGAAACCGGTTTCGGTTGGAGCCGCTGGATTTGAAATATCAATTATCCGGAGTCCGGAAAATCCATCAGCTATGTAAGCATAATTTCCCGAGATAACTACTCCTTGCGCTCTGCCAGGTGTATCAAAAAAACCTACTTCAAAAGGATGTGCACGATTTGAAATGTCAATGATACGCAATCCACTTGATGCATCAGCAACATAAGCGTAACCATAAAGATAGACCGCTAATGCTTCACCGGGTGTGTCAAAAAAACCTTCTTCAAACGGATTCGAAGAATTGGTAACATTCAGAATTCTAAGTCCAGCGAGTCCATCAGCAACCCAGGCATATTTTCCCAAAATCGATCCGCTTATCATAGTTTTATATGCATTGCCGGGAGTATCGTAAAAACTTTTTTCAAAAGGATGTTTTGGATCATTGATATTAATAATTCGCAGTCCGTTAGAACCGTCAGCTAGATATGCATAATCATTACTAACAATAACACCATTTGCAAATCCAGGAGTAGAAATATTGTTAAGACCTTCTAAAGTATAAGGATAAGAGATATCTATAATTTTTACACCATCCTGCGATTCTGAAACAAAAGCATAAGAAGTTCCTGATGTACAAAGTGCCGCGGCAAGATTTGAAGAAGGAATTTTTTCACCAACTTTATATGGAGAAGAGGGATTTGAGACTATATAGCAAATTAGTCCACCGCCATCGGCAACAAAAGCATACTTACCAAAACCATAATCCATTACCACCACATCTACGGCAACATCTTCAGATGGAGCATATCCAACTTGAGTTGGCGCTGCTGGGTTCGAAATATCTATAATTTTAAGACCCGCGGTTCCATCTGCCACATAAGCATAATTTGCAAGAACGAAAACACTTTTAGCATTGTAAGTATCTAAAAATCCGGTCTCAACTGGATTAAGAACATTTGTGATATCTATTATTCTTAATCCACCATTACTTCCAGTAGCTAAATAAGCATAGTGACTGTATCGAAATATTTTATTTGGTGTCCCCGGCGTATCGAGTCCACCCATTAGAACGGGGTTACTAGTTGAGGAACTGTATATTTTTAGACCTGAAGCACAAGCTACATAAACAAACTTTACGAATGAAACTCCAGTAATGCAAACATCTACAGGATAAATATCTTCAGCAAATCTATTAATAAAATATGGATTGGCTAAATCACTAACATCCCATATTTCAATCCCAGCTGAAGATGCTGCGATGTAAAGATGTTTTTCAGCATAATCATAGAAAATATTTCTTACAACTCCTCTAGTATGAATACCTTCTGAAAGTTTTTGAGGATTTGAGGGATTTGAAACATCAACAATATAAACACCACCGCCACTTCCGGCAAAAAGGATATTTCTAATAGAATCATATTCAACTGCGTAAGAGGGTCCGAATGGAAAGTTGCCGACAAATTGGACTTTGGATGAATCAAATATGGTTTGGGATTGAGAATTAGTAAACTTTTCCTGGGACTTGGTTTCTGTCGTTAATAAATTAAATATTAAAATTGCGATAATAAAAACACTCAAACTTTTAAGATACTTAATGAGGTGTGTCATTTTCTTCTCCCTTGAAATTAAAAGTCAGATACTTTTAGAATTATATTAGAACATTAATTTCTACATCAGTAAAGAATCGATGAGTAGGTTTGAACACTTGAATTATCGTTTCTTGTTTGACTAACTAAGTTACACATGAAAATTTATTTATATCTCATAAAAAAAATAATGCTAATTAAAGATTATTACAAAGGAGAGGTTGTTATTAATCGTGTTTATGACCGATACTATGTTTAGCAGTTGGTTCAGTTAATTCCTTTAATTCACCCTTTTGATATTTACCAATCGATTCAAGGATGGACATATTTCTGGCAAGATAAATTTTACTTTTAGATGTATTTACAATTTCAAATGCATGTGGACCAATATTCCCAACAATGAATACTTCTACCCCTTTATCTAAAAATTCCTGGAGGTTCTTGTGGTTGTGTCCTTCATCTACATTTTTAAATGCTTCAAATGAATTTGTTAATGTATTGAAAATAATAAAATAGTCTGCATGCCCAAATCTTTTTGCAACAGGACTTTCTAATTTATTTTCATCAGAGCCTATCAGTATTAACATAATATTTTGCTTTCTGTATGATTTCTTTTTTGTTCATTTTTTTATTTCATAAAACTTTCTGGCATCTGAACTGCAATAACTTTCCCTCGCGCAGTAATCTCTCCATTTGCCAAGACTGTAATTTCAGAGCTAACTTTTCTACCTTTAATTTCAACTACTTTCCCTCGCAATTGAAGTTCAATACCAAGCGGAGTTGGCTGAAGAAAATCAACATGAAGAGAAGCTGTAACGAAACGAAATGGAGGCTGTGTATCTGGTTCCCGATTTTCAGATCGGTAAGAAGCCAGAGCTGCAGTTCCTGTTCCATGGCAATCAATTAACGATGCAATCAATCCACCATAAACATAACCAGGTATTGCAATGTGATATTCTTGTGGTGTAAAATGAGCCACAGTTTCATCACCATCCCAATAACTTTTTATTTGATGACCGTGTTCATTCAATCTTCCGCAGCCGTAACAGTAACTAAGTTCTTCTGGATAATAATCTTGGATTGCTTTTATGTTCATTAACTCTCCTAAAATATTTTATGATTTCTAGTAAAATACAGCATGCTTTAAATCGAAGAATGGGCATTACTATTTTTTTGTTATTATTTATTTAAATTTTATTCTGATACGCTTCACAAAAAATTAATGAATTTAAAACATTCTATTGTCTATCATATTTCAATTTCTTTAGGATCATTTTCTAATTCAATTACTTTCCACTCAACCTCATCAACATCAAAATCAGTGATTTTTTCTATAGGAACCTTTAAATATTTGCCCTGAGCAGTTACTGCAATATCACCATTGGGTAAAATAATTTCACCTGTCCCTTCAAACATTCTACTGTTTTCATTTGTAATTCTTCCAATAACTTTTAATTCTTGATTAAGAGGAATTGGCTTTTTGAATTTCAAATTTAATTCAACTGTAACTCCCCAAACTTCGGTTTCATATTTATTTAAAATTGCTCTACCGATTGTTTCATCAAGGATAGCTGAAGCAATACCGCCGTGAAGCCTGCCCGGATAACTTTGATGTTCCGCAGTTGGTGTGAATAACGCAATAAGTTCTTGATTTTCGGTAACATAAAAATGCGCATGAATACCAAAATCGTTTTTTAATCCGCATACAAAACATAGTTTTGAATTGTGCTGCTTACTAATGATTTTATGAAACATATTAATATTTTAAAATTATTTTTTAGAAATGTGTTACAATATGCAAAAAATATTTCTGCGCTTTCCAACTATCAATAATTTATTTGGAGAGACTTATTGGCACTAATTACGACAAATCCACCTTCACCATATCCTTCTTTGAATATCTGAGAACTCTTAATTTCATTCATCTCACCAAAAACCGTTTGAATTATTTGAACATCACTAAAACCATTATCCTCTAAAAGTTTTTTAACCTCATCAACTGAATAGAAAGTAGCAAAACGATAAAACTTATTTTGTTCTTTCATCTTTTCATAAATTTTTCCAAGCGAACTTTTTTTATCGACCAAGCCGATAACAAAACTACCTCCTGTTTTTAGTATCCTGCTTATTTCACGAAATACTTTATTAACATCATCAACAAAACAGATCGTAGTTATCATTAATGCAAAATCATGAGATGCATCTGGTAAAGGTAAAGCTTCAGCAATCCCATCATAAACTTCAAGCCCTTTATGCAATGCAAAATTACGCATAACTGAAGATGGTTCTACCCCTTCAGAAATACCAAGCGGTAAAGCAAACCTTCCGGTTCCTATTCCAATTTCTATACCTTTTTTACCAACAGGAATAAAATGTCTAACTGCATCAAGCTCGGAAAGGTAAACATAATGATTTTCTTCAAACCATTTTTCATATTCATCAATGTATTTGTCAAAAGGTTCAGTCTTCGACATTTATAGCTCAAAAAAATAATAGATTATATTTTAAGGTAATAGAATTGCTGATGCTATCACTGTAGTCCACAATCCTGTTTTATCGCCTTCAGCAGATTGAGTTATGTTAAAGGTCTTAACAATTTTACCGGACATTTTAAATTCCTGTTCTCTTTCATTCCAATCGGATTCGGGATTGAAATCAACACCCAATGTTGTTGCGAGCATTTGAGCTGCAAGATCTTCTGCATAATCACCGGCATTTTTTTCCGTAACACCATATGGATGATATTCTGATAGGTATCCATACTGAGAATTGTCTGCGGGAATTGCAACTCCAATGGATGAAGCAATTAACCGGTTTGGTTCGCTGGTAGAATTCCTTGCCATTACTGCAAAAGTAATTTGACCTGGTTTTAATTCTTTTAAACCTTCTTCTTTGCTAATTCGTTTACAAGCTGGCGGAAAGATGCTGCTGACCGTAACAAGATTACATTTCTCAATTCCCGCATTGCGCAAGGCAAGTTCAAAAGAACTGAGATAATCTTTATGTCTGCCAACTCCTTTAGTAAAAAATATTTTTGCTGGTACGTACAATTATTTACTCCTTATTTAATAATTTATTAATTATGTCCAATATCATGTGTACGGGCAACATATATACTTAGTTTACCCTGAATAAATAAATTTATTGCCTCCTTATAATTTAACCCCGCAGCGGTTATAACATCAATCCCATTAGATAAAAAATTAGTAACAACTTTCTGTCCCATTTTCCCTGCAATAATAGTGTTTACATTAAATTGCTTAACATAAGCTGGTAATTGATCGACGTTTCCATTCTCGCCGGATAGTGGATTAAAATATGTTTCTTTTTTCAATAGTTTATTTTGATCATCTAATTCACAAACATAAAATTTTGAACATCTTCCAAAATGTTCTGTCACAATTTCTTCAGCAGTTTTTTCTTCAATTGCAATTGCAATTCTTTGATTCATGTCTTTGCTCTTTTCTTAATAAAACGTTTACCAAATCTGTTTCTTCCAGGGAAATATTTTTCATCTACATCATCAATCTCTGGCAATTTCCATTCACTAAATAGTTTTATGGCTTCCAAAACATTACAATCATTACACTGATAAACTTTTATTTTTGCTGACTTTAAAAATCTTAAGGGATTAATCCCGATTTTTTTGGTGATTAAAACATCAATATTTTGATCAATTAGAAAACGAACTGATTGTATACCTGCGCCGCCCAGTTCGATAAAATATGGATTGGATAATATCTCTTCTGAATTTCTTTCTGAATCGTTGATAAAATAATGACTGCTTCGTCCAAAGATCTCTAAAAATGGAGATGAATCATCGCGTTTCGATATTGATAATGCGATCTTCATGGTTAATCTATTAGAAATCTTTTTATTGCAGAGTTAACGCTTCCGCCAGAATTTAAAATTTGTATATCAATATGTTCTTTCATCAAAACAGAGTATGCTTTAGTTCCAATTTCTCTCGTTAATAATATGTTAACTTTATTTTCAAGAATAATCTCTGTTACTTTTAATCCAGAGCCATCTTTTAAAGTGAACCCGGGATTTTGTACGCATTCATATTTTTGGCTTTCAACATCATAAAAAATTATGAATGGCGCTCGTCCTAAGCTATCGCTTATAATTGCATCAAGCGTTTCACCCATTGCAGGTATTGCAATTTTACCAGTCGAAATCCTTTTTGCTGATTTTATTTTGTTCGATTTTTTGCTAAACATTTTTAATTCTATAACTATTTATTACCAAATCCTCTTCCCTGACCTCTACCTTGTCCATTGCAAAAACCTGCATTAAAGTGGTTCTGGAATCCGCCACCACCGCGTGGTCTTCCTCCGCGTCCAAGTCCATAAAAAACATTATTGTTTTCAGCGAATTGGTTTTCGGTATTTGATTTTTGTGTGGTTTGAGTATCACGGCAACGACCTCTTCTTCTTCCCGTCATTGCACCTTGTCCTATTGGACCTGTCCTATCAAAGTTTGGCATAATTAACTCCTTGTTTAATTACATAATTATTTTATTAAAAAATATAAGTCATTCAGCGCCCCAACTTTTATATTCAACTATTTCTTTATTATCTAATTCAGCATCATTATACTTTAACAATAAAACTTCATCCACCTTACAAGGTTCGACTATCTCAATTATTTGATCGATCTGAACACTTCTGTCAGATTCAACAATTTGTTTTGCTTGTTCTAACGATGAAGCATTAACGACCTTTTTTGCCTTCACCGTAAATTGGCAAAAAACAATGTACTCTTTGTCAGGTTTCATAATTGACTCCAATTGTTAAAATCAAAAAATGAATAAACAAACTGGAGCAAAGTTGTTAATTTATTTATTTAGAATTTACTTCTAATGATGCTTTCCTTATCCGGTCTTTGCTCCATAAAATAATATACACTTTCTTAATCAATTCAACGTCAAATTATTAGTACGGAATTTTTTGAATCGCCGAAGTGAGTATTTGTTTCTGCATCTGCTTCCGGTTCATTCAACCAGATCTCTCCATCACATAAATACCTAAAATTAAATTCTTTATGTGACTCGAGTGTCATTTCTAACGAGGCGGTACCATCAGAACTTTTATGTACAAATTTATGTTGATGAGGATCCCAGTTATTAAAATCACCAACAATGCAAATCTCTTCAAAGTTCTGCATTTATTTCCTTTCGGAAGAATAAATGTAACTTGGCACAAATTTTCATCTTGCGAAAATTCTTTCTTAATAGCCATCACACACCTCAACTTCCTTTAAGTTTTGATTTTATATTTTTCACAAAAAAAGTTTTCCCGGAATAACTTACTTCCATCAGAATATTTTTGCTTATTAAATTCTCAATCAAATTCCAACTTGAACTTGCTTTTGACAAAAACTTTTCAACTGCATCACTTCGCATCGGATGAACTGCGAGAATGCTAAGCAATTCTTTTTCTACATTTGATGAATAAGTAAAATCTGTTCCTTCATTTGCAATCAGTAGTTCAACATTATTTAATAATCCATCAAAAATTTGATAAGCAATATTTATATTTTCTTCAGTCGGCGGCTCAACAAATTTTTCTGCCGGCGGACGAGTAGGAACTAATATAAATGACTTATCAGGTTCAATTTCAGAAATAAATTTTGCAGTATTTTGTAAAGATTCTGAATCATCATTTATTCCTTTTACAAGCATAGTTTCAGTTACAAGTTTTCCGTGGAATGTAGATGCAAATGTTTTTATACCGAATATTATTTTTTGAAGTTCAAGTTTACCATTTGGTCTATCAATCTTATGCCATAATTTTTCATCCACTGTATCAATTTTTACAGATACCCAATCAGCTTTCATCAAATCGTTTCTAACATTTTCATCCCAAAGTAAAGATGAATTTGTAATTACGGCAATTTTTATTCCTAATGGTTTTAACAATTTAATTTCATTTCCAAGATTTATATCAAGCGTTGGTTCTCCATCCGGCACAAAAGTCAGGTAGTCAATTCTTTCTCCGGCTCTTTGCAATTGTTTAATTTTTTCAGTAACCTCTTTAAAAATTTCATAGGGTGAATAAAATTCCTTTCTAATACTAGACATAGAATCGGTAGAACCGATTTGACAATAAACACACGAATAGCTGCATATCTTAGCAGGAATATTATTTATTCCCAAACTTCTTCCTAACCTGCGTGATGGAATTGGACCAAATACAATTGACATTTTATTCAATACTTTAATTAATGAGAATTAATTTTACCTTCAGCTAATTTTCTAAGATCCATCTTGTTTAAGATCCCGCAATCACAATTCAAACCTTCCTCATTGAAAAACTTTATGATTTCTTTCACCTTTTCTTCAGAGAAATTTTCAATCAAGTACCATTCAGTGTATTTAAAATTTTTCTTACACTTCTTTTCTCCACTAAATATTTCATACAAGTACACCTGCAACATCGCGAGACGATAAATCGGTATTGGTAATTCCTTCTTAGTCATAAGCTAATCTTACTTCTCTATCCTTTAGAGTAGGTTTTAATAAGTCAGTCCACTCATCATTATTCCAGGTTCCTATTTCTGTATGAGTTAGATAATATTTTTCCGGAATCGGATGAGTTCCAACAACTACTTTCAAATCATACTTTGTTTCAATAAATTCTTTAAAGTGATTGATATAAGGACATGGCGGATATCCAACAACCATTCCTGTTGCAAAGTGTATTACTTCAGCACCATTTTTTTTCAATTCTTCCGGAGCGTATTCAATGTTTCCACCTGGACAACCACCGCAGCTTGTATAGCCTACAAGTTCAACGTCTTTGTACTTATAGATATCAAACGCACCTGCTTTTTCTTTTACGGATCTGAAACATTTTCCTCCTGCACAGCTTTTATATCTATCGCAAATGATAATTCCGATTTTTACTTTCTCTTTCATAATAATTTCCTGTCTTCAATAAAGCTTGAATTTTATTAGCAACTAATTAAACTTTCTTCCTTTTACTTTCATTGGATCACCATTATAACCTAACGCTTTCCAATCTAATCTATCACCTTTTACCCCGTGACAATTTGTACATTTTAGTGCTTTTTCTTTAGGTACAACCATGTGATTTATGGGCCAATACATTTCAGTTTCAATAAAAGTATATTTACCTGAATAATTCAGATTAACTTCTTTCATCCCAAGTTGTGAAGCTAAATTCCAATCAAAGTTCTTCCAATATCCACCTTCACCAAATAGTTTTGGAATAATTAAAATGGTTTCTACAACATCATAAATTTGTTTGCCGCGCATAACCTTAAACGGAGCAATCTTTGCTTTTGGATCATTAATATCGCCATTTAGTTTATTAAGCATAACAATTTTATTAGTATCAATTTTTTCACCAAACTTATAATAAACTGCACCTCCGTTATACCATTTATAAGTTGGGATTACATTCATCGCCCATTTAAAATCACCTTTAATTTTAATGTAAGTTTCTTTTCCATATTGATCTTTAACGTCTTCTCTATTCTCACCTGCTGTTGACCAATCCCACCATACTTTGGTTGGTTCAACTTTTGCAAATTCAGGAATATGGCAGGTTTCACAAGCAACGGAATTAAGATGTCTGTTTAAAGTTTTGTTAGTATGAACTTCCCCTTCATGACAATTAGTGCAATAAATATGATTTGCATTCGCTGCCATAGAACCGTGGCTTGCACCCATTATTTTGTGCTCTTTAACTGTATGGCATTCCACACATTCAAATCCAAGCCCGCCCATGTGAACATCATTTTCAGGCTCAGGATTATATAGACTTTCATCTAAATCACCATGTTTAACACCTGTCCCACCACCACCATTAAAATGACAGATACCACAATTTTTTCTTGTGGGTTTGCCTACATTTTGTGCACAGAGTAAAAGATCTACTTTAGCATCGGGCATTCCAGCAGCTGTAGGAGTTTTTGTATAAGTCCCGCTCTGATCGTGGCAAACCAAACAATCAACATTTTCTTCTTTACTAAAATCAAAACTTGCATCTTTCCAGCCATATCCTGCATGACAGCTTGTACATCTTGGAAAGTTTGAAGGAACAGCAAGACAAAAATTATTTACAAAATTAATCTTGCCTCTTCTGGTCGGATGATTTTCTCTATCTATAAATTCTTCATCCAGCCAAGTCCAGTGGCTTGTATTCATAACTTCCTTTGCCGCATTTTCATGACAATTCAAGCACTCGTTTGTAACATCCTGTGGCTTTTGAAATGGTCCGCTAATGTATTCTTTATGGGATTGCCCAATGATGAATATGCTAGATAGCATTAATAACGAGATTATTTTATTGAACATTTAAAACTCCGATTGTTTGTGATCTTCTAAAGGAATTAAGTCAGTAAATTTTTCTTGTATATTTTTTAGAATATTAAATATGTTGTGTGATACTGCTGATTTTTTATTCGCAAGTACAATTGGTTTTCCGATATCGGATTGTTGTCGCGTTTCAATTTCAAACGGGATATCACCTAAGAAAGCTACTCCAAAATCTTCGGCAAGTTTTTTACCACCACCATAACCAAAAATATCAATTAGATTTCCACAATGTGGACAAATTAGTCCTGACATATTTTCTATTACTCCAATGAATGGAATATTTAATTGTTTAGCCATGTTTATGGAACGTTCAGCATCCATTACAGAAACATCTTGCGGAGTAGTTACTATTACAGCGTAATCAGGTTTCATCTGCTGTGCAAGCGTTAGCATTTCATCACCTGTTCCGGGCGGAAGATCGGCAATTAAAAAATCAAGCACACCCCAATCAACATCAGCTAAAAACTGGTTAATCATTTTAGATCCTAACGGTCCGCGCCAAATAATTGGCTGCCCCCTCTTAATTAAACTAGCCATAGAAATCATTTTGAGTCCATCTATTTCGAATGGTACAATTTTATCATTCAAAAAGATTAATTCACTATTAACATTTAACATCTTTGCTACATTAGGACCAGTAATATCGGCATCAAGTATCCCCGTAGAAAATCCTTCAAGTTGAAATGCATAAGCCAGATTGACACTTACTGTGGTTTTACCAACTCCACCTTTACCACTGAAAACTGCTATTCGGTGTTTAATTTTAGAAACTGTTTCGCTTATTCTTTTTTCTTCTTCATCAAAAGATTTTTGTTTTTCGTTTTGCTCCATAAAAATTTCTTTCTGCTACTTATTCGTGTATGTTTATATTTATTCCGCTGTTTGAGTTCTCAATGATTCAACTTTTGTAAAATATTTTTTCCCGTTATAATCTTTATGTTTTATAATATTGTTTTCTAAAAGATTATTAAGTTTTTCAATTTTGTTATTAGCATTTGCAAAAGTTGTAACTGCTTCTTCATTAACTGGATGCAAGTCAAGTAACCCCAAAAGTTCACTTTCAAAATCATCTGTAGTAAAAAATTCTTCTTTATCAGTACAGCATAACATCATAGATTTTGGGACATTGGCTTTTATAATTTCAGATAAACTTTTCAGTGTTGCTTCATCCGGACTTACTGCATAGTTTTCTGCCGGTGGATATATAGGCGTCATAAAATAAGAAGCATTGCGTTTGATGGTATTTAAAAAGTTACCAAGTTGTTTTAATTCATCTTCATTATCGTTTATGTTCTTAATGAGCATTGTTTCAGTAGTTAATGTACCTCTAAATTTTTTAGAGAATTGTTTTATACCGTCTAATATTAAATCATACTTTAATCTTTCGTGGGGACGATTTATTTTTAACCAGGTTCCTTCATTAACCGTATCAATTTTAAGCGATACATAATCAGCATACAATAAATTTTCCTGAATGTTCTCATTCCATAAAAGTGCAGAGTTTGTAAAGACCGCAATCTTATAGTCAAATTCTCTTAGTAATTGAATTTCCTTTGATAGATTTGAATCAATTGCAGGATCTCCACTGCCGGCAAATAAAATGTAATCAATTTTCTTCCCCATTTTTTTAATCTCTTCTATCTTATTTTTTACCGAAACAAAAAGTTCGTAAGGAGATAAACAATTATTTGTACATACCGAACAGCAGGAAGTTTTTCCACTTTGGCAATAAATACAATTGTACGAACAAACACCCTGTTTAACATTATTTACTCCTAGTACTAAACCGAGTCTTCTTGAACGAACTGGTCCATAAACTACTTTGCACTTTAATGCTTTGTCCTTGAGAATACTTCTTTCAAGTTTTGTGCAAAGCGCTTCTATTTTATTTCTTAACCAGGAATTATTTTTACTATTCATCTCACACCTTTTTAATAATACAATATTGTTACTACTTACGTACCATATTAAAGATGCTTTTATTTGCAAAAATGTCAGTTAAAATTGAGTTTCCTTTTGCAATTTTGCATTATTCATTGCAGTACTATTGCATCCTTGCATTTTAAGGATTATTATTGCAATAACTTTTAAGGTTAGTAAAATGTCAGACGTTCAACAAATAATTGATAAGAATAAAGAAACTTTAATTATCCCGGATGGAATTGCAGTGATTGGCAGGGATAAGCGCATTATCGTATTTAACGAAGCTGCATCACGTATAATGGGATATTCCGACGAAGAAGCGGTTGGAAATAATTTTGAATTTCTCTTTAATAAAAATTTCGATGAGAGAAAATATATCATTGAATCATTGGAAAATAATTTAGCATTCAATAATCTTTCATTCAATATTACAGATAGCAAAGGACATATTAAAAATGTCTTGGCATCTATAACTCCCATTAAAAGAGATGATATTGTTTTAAGTGTTGTTTTTGTTTTTAGAGATACAAAAGAGATGTTAACGTTAGCTGAGGAAATTCAAGAAAAAACCTTAGAACTAATTGATCAAAAAAATAAACTTGATGCAATATTTAACAGTAATATTGAAGGCACATTTACAATTGATAATGATTGGAAGGTAACTTCTTTTAATGCATCTGCAGAAAAAATAACCGGCTATAAAAAAACTGAAGCAATCGGCAAAAAATGTTGGGAGATTTTTAATTCAGCCCTTTGTAGAAATGGCTGTCATATGGAACAGACAATCCAGAAAGGCAAAGCAATGGTGGGCAATGAATTAGAAATTATTCATAAAAGCGGCAAGACGGTTCCAATCAGAGTTAATTCCAATATTCTGATTAATAATAGAAATGAAAAGATTGGTGGTATTGAAACTTTTCTTGATATATCTGAACTTAAAAATTTATCTGCACATTTAAATAATTTTTTCAAATACGAAAATATTGTTGGCAGAAATAAAGAGATAAAACAAATTATTTCCGTTCTTGAAAGTGTCTCTCAAACAGACACTACAGTTTTGATTACTGGCGAAAGTGGAACGGGAAAAGAATTAGCTGCCCGTGCAATTCATTTAAATAGCTCAAGGAAAACAGGACCTTTTATTGCCGTAAACTGTAGTGCATTCGTTGAATCACTAATTGAGAGTGAATTATTTGGACACGAGAAAGGTGCATTTACAGGAGCAATAAAAACTAAAATAGGAAAGTTTGAGCTTGCTCAAGGAGGAACTTTGTTCCTTGATGAAATTGGAGATCTTTCAACTTCTGTGCAAACCAAATTACTTAGAGTTTTAGAAACACGAGAATTCGAGAGAGTTGGCGGAAATAAATCAATAAAAATAGGTGCAAGAATTATCGCAGCAACAAATAAAAATCTTATGGATGAAATTGCTGCAGGAAGATTTCGTGAAGATTTATTTTATCGGATAAATGTCATTAACATTCATCTTCCTCCATTAAGAGAAAGAATGGATGATCTTCCTTTGATTATAAATCATTTTATTGAATCATTCAACCAAAAGTTTAATAAGAACATAAAACAATTTTCTTCATCTGCCTTTGATATTTTGATGGAATATAATTGGCCGGGCAATATCAGAGAATTAGAAAATGTAATTGAGCATTGCTTTGTTATTTGCAACGGTGATATAATTCAAGTTGAATGTCTTCCAAAAAGATTGCGTGAACAAAAATTTAGCACTTCGGTTCTGTTGCACTCCAATTCAAAAAAAGGATTTAAAGATGCGGAGAGAGAATTAATTGTTTCTGTTTTAGAAAAGAATAATCATAACCGCTCAAAAGCCGCCAAAGAGTTAAACATTAATCCATCCACACTTTGGCGAAAAATGAAAAAGCTTGGGATTGGCTGATTAGAGCTAATTCCCTTTCATATTTATTTTTCAGTTTAAGAATTTGGATACAAGAATTTAACCTCCCGTTTGATCTAAAATAATTTAGTGTTTACCAAACTTAAAACTTGATCAAATCCATTTTGTATTTAAATCTTTTCACGTCAAACAAATCTAATGGCAATATATAAAATTACCGCTTACTTAAGTGCATTGTTTTTAGGAGCAAGATATTGCAGGCTTTAGTCATATTAGTTTCTTTTATAAAATACTTTTCCGGTAATCATAAGACTGATAAATACAAAGATCGCAAAAACTAAACTGCTTACAGCAAGCTGCATTCCTCCGGAAAGAATATGACCACTGGTACAACCGCCAGCCATCCTTGCCCCAATAATCAAAATAAAACCACCGACAAAAGACCAGGTAATTCTTTTAAATGGAGAGTTGCCTTTATATTTTTTCCAATTATCATGAATTAAAATGAATTTGAATTCTTTTTTTCGCAAAGAATTAAAAACTCCCGCAATAAATGCCCCAAATAAAAATATCAGTTCCCAGTTACCGGGTTTTTCAATTGTTTTAAAGTAACCATTTATAGTTGCCCCGGTGATATAATCCGAGACATAAGGGTAAGCGGTAGAGGCTCCAATAATTCTATCGGTTGAAAAGTTTAAAAAAACGATTCCGTTCAGAATTGCTAAGGCTATACCGGCGTAAAACCATTTTAGATCTTTTGATTTTTCTATTTTGTGCAACCAGAATGCAATTAAGATAAGACTAACAGCAATAATAGATCCCAATAAATAATAAATGCCTTTGTTTGAACCGGTAAGTGTGTACAGAGTAATATCACCAAAGTTTGGACCTAAAATACCTTTAATTAAAGGGGACATGATTGTATAGAATAGTCCACCAAACAAACCTCCGATTATCCCAATCAAGGCATCTAACGAACCTTCACCAAGTGCTACTGGAAGTGTACCCGGGCAATATCCTAAAATAGCCATCCCACTACCGAATATAATTCCGCCCAAAATTATTCCAACTAAAAGGAAAGGTTTTGTGTGAAATGAGGCTAATCCAAAACTAATTTCTAAATTCAACAGGATTATCCCAACGCCAATAGAAACTGCGATAGCTTTCGCAACCGTTAAGTTCTCAAGCAATGCTAAGCCGCTTATTGTGTCATATCTATTTAATTTGGCAAATAACAGAATGAGACCAAAGAAAAAACCAAGAATAAAAACTACTAATAACATTTTAGCTCCTTATTAATTTTAATATCAATTTTATGAGTATAAAAAATACAAAGCGGTTATTGCTCAATCCAATGATAAGAAGTTATATAAGATTACTTAAGGTTATAGTGTTTTTTTGTAAAATCCATAAATAACTTGGCATTTCCCCCAAGTACACCTTGAAGATAAATAAAATTAAAAGTTCGGGAAATATTGAAATTTTGAATTTCCAAAATTTTAAAATCACCTTTGGAAATCTCTTTTGAAACAGAAGCAACAGAAACAAATCCCAAAGAATTCGAATGGGCTAAAAAGGATTTTATACTTTCGGTGTTTCCAAGAAACATTTTAATATTTAAATCTTTAAGCTGAATATGATGTTTGGCTAATTCAAATTTGATCACTTCTAAAGTACCGGATCCGGTTTCTCTTAGTACAATTGGTAATTTTTTAAGTTCCTCAAGATTAATTTCATCATACTGTGATATTTTTTGCGAGGTATGGGCAATAGCTACAATTTCATCTTTAATAAACGGTAAATATTTGATTTGTTTATTTTTAGATTTTCCTTCAACAATTCCTAATTCAATTTTTTTATCGATAATTGATTTCTCAATTTTTTGAGTGTTTGCATTAATAAGTGAAACTTGTATCTCGGGGAAATTCCTGCTGAAATGGGCTAATACAACGGGCAATAAATATTGACCAATCGTTGTACTTGTACCTAACGATAAATTGCCGGAAAATTTTTGTTTAATAATATTTAGATCAAAATCTATTTTTTTATAAATAGTAAGTATCTGTTCGGCGTAATCAAAAAGGACATTACCAGATTGAGTAAGTTCAATCCTATTTCCTTTACGATCAAATAATCTTGCCCCGTACTCTATTTCCAATTCCTTTATATTTTTGGAAACAGCAGGCTGGCTTAAAAATAATTCTTCACTTGCTTTTGTAAAACTTAAGTGTGTAGCAACCGAGTAAAAAACTTTGATTTTAATATCAGACATAACTTAGCTCAACTTTTATTAAAGCGTTCAATTTTTCATTAGGATTATGGTAATAATTTAAGAAAAGAAAAATTTATAAGTGTATATGTTTATTATAAAAATTAAATAAAATCGTTTGAGAATATTTTTTACGGTAAGAATGTAGATGGAGAATCTGGAATTTATAGTGTAATAAAAAAAAGCCGGCTAAAACCGGCTTTTTTAAATTTCTAATCAACATCCGCCAACAACGCGTTTTTGTTCTTTCTTTACAGGTCCAGCTGATTTGTTATTTTTAATAAGAATTGGAATAACTTCTTTAGCTTTTGTTCTGAAACGGTTCTGATAAACTTCATCAATATTTTTTGGATTATCTATTGGTTTGAAATTTAAGATCTGATCTCTGAATGAATTCAATCCGCCCAGCAAAATTTTGATATGTTTATAACCAAGTTCATTAGCAATAATTGCCATTCTTTTCTCTGTTAATTCATTATCAGCAACAAAAACATTTATTTTATGTTTTAGTCTAAGCAAATGATTCGGTTCCTTTTCAAACAAATTATCAATTGTGAATAATGTGGATTTGGGCAGGCTTTCTTTTGTGTATTCTTTTTCAGATCTAAAGTCAATTACTTGTAATTTATTATCCTGATCATCCATTAATCCATAGGCAAATTCATCCGCAGACATAGTTTCAAGATTATATGACTTAACAAAATTTGTATCTTCGACTAACTGTGTTAATGAAGCTTTTCTTTCCGGAAAAATAAAGGCTGATAAAGCCATTAATAAACCAATTGAAGCAATGCCGATATAGTAAGGTGTAAAGCGAATTGGTGATTTCTTTATTTTATTAACTTTATTTTCCACAATTGAGGCGATCCAGAAAGAAGCAAGTGCCATCACAACCATTATAAAAGCAAAGATGTTTTGTGACATCCCAAGTGTTTCAAAAAATCTTGGACTTCCTAAATCTGCTGCTTTGTAAAGAGGTTCAAATATTGGATAGCCTTCTGCGAAAACTATCACACCAAAGAAAGCACCCACAATAAATATCATAGCATCAATCTTGCCAATTGCAGCAGCACAAACACTTGTCCCGGGACAAAAGCCTCCAACCACAAATCCTAATCCCATTATTAATCCACCAATTATTGCGGACCATAGAAATGTTGGATTTACATAGACAAGGTTAATATCAATCAATCCATAATGTTCAAGACCCATGACACCAATCATTGCAACAATACCGGCTGTAAAAAAAACACGGAGTACGGTAAAATCATAACCGTAAAATAATCCTACCAATTTTTTTGATGTAGAAAATCCGGCTTGTTCTAAAATAGCACCGAATAAAACTCCAATAATTAATGCGACGATAAAATTTAAGTTATTACTTATGATGTCCGGAACTAGTGGTCCCATTTCAAAATCTCCTTATTAAATCCAAAATTTTCTAAAAAAGTATGCAAATGCATAAGCACCGGCAAAGATTGCAAACATTGTAATAATTCCACCGGTTGACATAACTGCCATTCCACTCAATGCTGCCCCACTTGTACAACCACGTCCAAGCTGTGAACCGATTCCCCAAAGTAATCCACCAGCTAAAGCACCGGCAATTCTAATTTTATTTGTGGTGTGCGGACCTTTTTCTAATTTAAAATCCAAACGATTAGAAATTAAACCGGATAAAAAAGCACCTATCAACACACCTGTAACTTCAAAAACAAGCCAGTTCATCAAAGGGCTTCCGCCACCGTGTTCTTTACTGTATTCTTCATAAAATTTTGTATTAGCTGTATGTGATGATGCAACCTTTTCAACGACCGTAACAGCATAACTTTTGATAGCTCCACTTGCGCCAAGACCGCGCCCCGTAATATAAATTGTTGCAATCAAAAGGAGTCCGAGTAAAACCCCGGCTAAATAAGGATTCATATATTTTGTTTCTTCCATAAAAACCTCTAATCTAAATTTTGTGTTGATAATTTTGATTCATCAATTATTTCTTCTTTATGATCTTCATCTTCCAATTCTTCGTAACCGGTTAACATTGCCTTAAGATTTGAAGTTACAGTTTCACCTGTTGTGATTAGGTATAAATGTGTTACAACAAACACAATAAGAAGTATTGCCGCTATTGTATGAATTATAGCGATGACTTCAAGTGATTGAATATTAATCGACTCAACTCCTTGTTTACTTGGATAACGATAAAACATATAGAGTAAACCCGATGTAACGCTTAAAGGAATAACTAAAATCTTCAAACCAAAGTAGGTTAGTTTTTGTAATGGATTTAGTTTACTCAAAACAGTTTTTTTTGTTGGATGATGAGCGTTACGGAAAATTCCAAATATGTAGTAATCCAACTGAGCTTTAATGTTTTTTAAAGTTGGGATATATTGTTTGTACTCGCCTGTTGTTAAATGCCAGAAAATTGCAAAGACAATCAATCCGATAAACATATAAGCTGCGACATTATGATAACGGACTGCATCACGGTAACCAAAAAAAGTATATGTGCCGTGTATTTCGAAACCAGTAAATGCAAGAAAGAAAATTAAAATTGCTTGCATCCAATGCCAGAATCTTTCGAATCCTTTATAGATATAAACTTGTTTCTTAATCATTTTGTAACCTCTTTTTTACTTTTTCTGTAAGAATAAAATCTGATTGATGCGTGAAGAAGTACACCAATAATCGTAAGAATCAATAACCACTTGCCGCTCGTATCAACTATTGCAGAATAATCTCTGCCGGGCATATAAAAATCTTTCAATCCTGCAAGACGGGAATTTTCGCGCGTATGACATTCATTACACTGAACTGAATTCTCTTTACTTGCCACCATATGATTTATTGGCCAGTACATTTCAGTTTTAATGAATGAAACTTTTCCGCTAAAAGGTAATCCAGCATCTTTCATTCCGACTTCTGCAGCAGTTTTCCAGTTGAAATCTTTCCAGAATGCACCTTCTCCTTTTTTATCGGCATATAATTTTGGTTGAATTAAAATTCTATTAATAGGATCATAAGGTTGTTTTGCAATATGAATTTTTACCGGAATAATTTTTGATTCATCATCACCATAAGAACCATGCAATTGATTTAGAACCAACGCCTTTGTGGTATCTTGAATCTTATCTCCTTCAAGATAGTGTGATGCTGTGCCGTTAAACCAAATGTAATCTGGCTTAACATTATTCTTCCAAACAAAACTTCCTTTTATAGAAAGATATGTGTGATTACCCAAACTATCGTCCTCTTCATAAGGTTCACCATTTTTTAGTTTACCAGCAGTGGACCAGTCCCAATACATTTTAGTCGAATTTGCTTTTGCATAAGTTGGAATGTGACAAGTTTGACAAGCTACTTTTAATGTATGCTCATTCAGAATATCATCTTTGTGCGGGGTAGCTGTATGACATTGTTCACATGTATTACGATTATGATTCATTGATGAAAGAGAATAGACTTTTCCAGCAATGTTATGTTGATTTGTTGTGTGGCAATTAACGCATTGTAAGTTCATTCCATCTGCCGCCATATGAATATCAATATCTTTTGATGGTTCGAACTGTGCCATTTCAAGATCGCCGTGTTTAACATTGTTACCGCCACCGCCATAAAAATGACAAACTCCACAATTACTTCTTTTTGGTGTGCCAACATTTTCAGCAATTTTATTAAAGTCTAAAGTTGCAAGAGGGGCACCACCTTTTTCGGGAGCCTTTGCATAAGTTTCTGTATTATCGTGACAAATTAGGCAATCAATATTTGTGGAATCGGTAAAAACTGTTCTTTTTTCATCCATTCCCAGCCCGATATGGCATTTAGCACAACTTCCCTCATTGCCTTTTGTCCCAATACAAAAATTATTTATCGCATTTGCTTTACCGAGATAAATTACGCCTCGTCCCTTTACAAATTCTTCACGTTCCCAATTCCAGTGATTGGAGTTCATTACTTGATGAGCGGTCATATTATGGCAGGATTCACAAGCTTTTGTTACTTGCTGAGGAGATGTAAACTTCTGTTGGAGAATTGCAAACTTGCTATGATCAACGGAAGGTTTTTCTTTTTTGGAATATTTTTCTTTTAGTTTCATCAACGTTGTTGGTTCAGCTTCTTTTTGAGAAAGCGTACCTACAGCTATTACCGCTAATAAACCTAAAAAAGCTAAAACAAGAATTATCTTTTTCATTTTTAGTACTTAACTGATTATTTGAAGTTTATTTTAGACTATAAAGTTATTTTTTGATTTACCCATTTTTTAAAGACATTAACAAGAATTTCCAAGCGAAGATAGAATTTTTTCCATCTCTTCTTCTTTAACATTTTGGAGTATCTTGTTATGTAAATCAAGATAATTTTGCTGAAGATTTGAAATTAGAGGGGCAGCTTTTGGCATAAGATTAACAATTATTACTCGTTTATCTTTGGGGTCAAGGGTACGGGAAATTAACTTTTTTGACTCTAAAGTAGTCAAAATGTGAGTAATTCTACCAGGTGTTATTTTAAGGATATCCCTTAATTCTTTAATACTGTATGTTGGTGAAACGGCAAATAGCTTTAAAAATCTAACCTCTGTTGGAGACAAATTAAAACTCGAAGCAAAAAATTCTTCTTTTATGTTGCAATTTCTTGTCAGCTCGCAAATTAACTCAGCAACCGGTTCTATATTTTTTGCCATAATAACAAATCTTTAATTATTTTATAGCCTAAAATATATTCATGTTTAGAAATATTCAAGATATTTTTTAATCTCAATTAATAATTTTAGTAATAAATAACCAGAAAATTTTAAAATCATCTTTATATTTTAGAAACCTAAAGTTTTATTGGCAAATTATTATTGAGAACATTAGAATATGTGGATATAATTTTGGACAAATTTAATTAAGCATATTTTTTCATTTATTGATATATTTGATAATTAAAAAAAGATTTTATTGCGAAAATATTTATAAAATGATATACGAAGATCTTAACGAGAGAGAAAAAACAATTTTGCGATCCATTATTCAGCAGTTTATTTTAACTGCTTCCCCTGTTGGTTCGCGAAATATTACAAAAACTTTTAATGTTGGTGTATCTGCAGCAACAGTCCGAAGTATTATGTCCGATTTGGAAGATTCAGGATTCATAAATCATCCGCACACTTCTGCGGGCAGAGTTCCAACAGATAAAGGTTACAGATACTATGTCGATACACTAATGGAAATTCAAAAATTAAAAAACTCTGAAAAAGATATAATTGAAAAAATACTTGATAACAATATTGTTGAGACTGATGAAATTCTGAAAATTGCCTCTCGTTTGTTAAGTAATATCACCAAACAAATTGCATATGTTACTTATCCAACACTTGATAAAGGGATACTGGAAAAAATACAATTAGTAAGTTTAACATCTACCAGGTTATTGGTTGTTGTCAGTATCAAATCCGGTTTAGTAAAAACCATTACATTAGAATTTCAAACCGAGCTTGAGGTGCCAAAACTCCATAATGTTGAAAGACTACTGAATGAAAGGTTATGTGGTCTTAACTTTAAAGAGATACGGACTACATTTAAAGATAGATTTGCCGATATTGGCGATGATGAAAAACCAATAATTAGGTTATTTTTTGATTCGGTTGATAAAATTTTTATGGATAACAAAAAAGAAGACAATCTTGTTATTACCGGAGCAACCAATGTTATACAGCATCCAGAGTTTGAGGATCCGGAAAAATTTCAAAGCGTTGTTGAACTTATTGAGGATAAAGATATAATTATCCATATTATGGAAAAGAAAAAAATAGAAAACTTAAATAATGTAATTATCTCTATTGGCAGCGAAAATGAAGATGAAAAGCTGAATGAATACAGTTTGATTACAAAAAAATATACTTTTGGTGAAACTTCGGGTACAGTTGGAATTATTGGACCAAAACGTATGGAATATTCTAAAGTGGTAGCTATTGTTTCATATCTCGGTGAAATGCTAACAGAAGTGCTTACAGGAAATAAATAAGGAGGAAAAAATTAAATGTCTAAAGAAAAAAATAATAATGAAATTAATGATGAATTAAGTGAAAATATGAATACAGAAAAAGAACCTAAGGATGAAACTACTGAAAGTAAAGAGAGTACTGAAAAGACAGTTGACTTGCAGGATAAAATCAAATTATATGAAGCTGAAATAAGTAAATACAAAGAATTAGCTCTAAGAAAAGCTGCGGAATTTGAAAATTATAAACGTAGAACTGAAAATGATCAGTTGAATTTACTCAAATATGCGGCTGAAGCATTAATTGTTAAATTATTACCAACGATTGATGATCTGGAAAGATCAATTGCACATATGACTGAAGAAACTGATGTCATAAAAATTAAAGAGGGAATCCAGCTCATCTATAATAAGTTTATGAAAATTCTTGATGAGCAAGGAGTAAAAAAAATAGAATCTGTTGGCAAACCATTTAGTGTCGAATTTCACGAGGCACTTATGCAAAGGGATGACGAATCTGTTCCACCACACACAGTTTTAGATGAACTTGCAACGGGATATATGTATAAGGACCGTGTTATTAGACACGCAAAAGTGATTGTTAGCGGTGAATAATTTTCCCAAATTATAAAAAAGAAAAATATTTTAATGACTAAAAGAGATTATTACGAAGTACTGGGTATTCAGAAAAATGCCTCTAAAGATGATTTAAAAAAAGCATATCGTAAACTTGCCATGCAATATCATCCTGATAGAAATCCAGGGGATAAAGAATCAGAAGAAAAATTTAAAGAAGCTGCTGAAGCCTATGAAATTTTAAGTAACGATGAAAAAAGAGCCAGATATGATCGCTATGGACATGAAGGTGTTAGAGGTAATGGATTTGGTTCTCAGGGATTTTCAGATATTAATGATATTTTCTCTCACTTCTCCGACATTTTTGGAGGTGGTTCCTCAATTTTTGATGATTTTTTTGGCGCTGGTTCACAACGCGGTAGACAAAGAAGAGGAACAGGAACTCCCGGTTCTGATCTTCGTGTTAATTTAAAATTAACATTAGAAGAAATTGCTGAAGGTGTAAACAAAAAAATTAAAATAAAAAAACAGATCAGATGCGATAAATGCAATGGGACCGGAGCTGAACCCGGCACATCCAAAAAAACCTGTCCTATTTGTCATGGCAGTGGAGAAATAAAATCGGTTTCTAGATCTGTATTTGGGCAATTTGTTAATATACAACCTTGCAATAATTGCAATGGTGAAGGTGAAGTTGTTGATACTCCATGTAAAAAATGTATGGGTGATGGAAGAATCTCAGATGAAGTTACAGTTAGTATAGATGTTCCGGCAGGAGTTCATGAAGGCAGTTATATGACTTTGCGTGGAGAAGGTAATATGGGAAAAAGAGGAGGATCAGCTGGAGATATAATTGTTGTTTTTAAGGAACAAGAGCATGAATATTTTATTCGTGAAGAAGATGATATTTTATATGACTTAACTATAACATTCCCTGAGGCTGCTTTGGGAACTGAAGTTGACGTACCTACGTTAAATGGTAAAGCAAGATTAAAAATTGATTCCGGAACACCTCCAGGTAAATTACTTAAGATGAGAGATAAAGGAATTAGACATTTAAATCATTCGGGCCGTGGTGATCAAATTGTAAGAATTTCTATTGACGTTCCCAAAAAAATTACTTCGAAAGAAAAAGAGCTTTTAAAAGAATTGTCTGATCAGCAAAATTTTAAGGCCTCTGATAAAAATGGAGACAAAGGATTTTTTAAAAGATTTGGTTTATGATTAAATGTTAAAGTAGATTACAACTCAAATCATAATTTGTTCATCAAATTTTAGATTAAATGGAGTGTATGCTCGAGAAATTATCTAAAATAATTGGGTTCACTCAAACTGAAGTAAAAATTGTCCTTTTTATCATTTCAACATTGATTTTAGGATTTAGTTACAAAACCTTTTTCTTAGATAATCAGAAATCTGCTGACAAAATTATTGATTTTTCTGAAGAGAGTAGATTACTTAATAATTCTAAAGACAATGATCTAAATACTGACTCATCAAAAAGTGATGAGGATAAAGTTGATTATAAGCAAGAAGTTTTGGATTTTAAAACACAAAGTTTTGATAATATTCAGAAAAAAATAATCCCTGCTGAAAAAAGCATTAACTTAAATAAAGCGGAATTATCTGACCTTATTAAATTACCTGGTGTGGGTGAAAAAACTGCAAATGAAATAATTAAATATAGAAATCGCATTAAAAAGTTTAAGAATAGTAATGAACTTCTTAATGTTAAAGGAATTGGCAGCAGCAAGTTAGAGAAAATTAAAAAATACATAATTATTGACTAAAGAGTAACAGTTATTTTTTCTACAGTAAAATGTTTTCGAATAGTATGAAAAATGAAGATCTTGATGGATACAGCGCAGTTGGCAGAATTAATATTGATGCTCTAAATAATAAAGTATCGCGGGAGTAATCAAAAAAATAATGTCTGTAGCCGAAAATCATGTCGGATTTAATATTTCAAATTCAAAACTTCAGGTTGTTGAAGTAAACTATTTAACTGATCAATTTCGTTTAGTTAATGTTGATGAAGTTAATTTTGAAAAGCCAATTACTTTGGATTCTATAACTGAATATGAACTTAGCTCACTGCTTCAGAGCGCTTTTCAAAAACTTCAGAATAAAAAAAATCTTAACAGTAAAATTGTTTCTTTTACACTCCCTTTTGAGCTCTTTTATAGTATGCAAGTTCCCTACGATACGACTTTACTATATCAGGATTTAATTGAAGAATTTAAATGGGAATTATCAGTTTTATATCCATATGTACCTTCAAAAAATTTAGTGTTTCAATATTCTGAAATTGACAAAACACCATTTAGTGAAAATAATCTTGCTTTAGTTTTTGCGTTACAGAGAAAGTACCTGGAAATTTTAGATTCATTTTGCAAGAAGAATAATCTTAAACTTAGATTTGTGGATAATCTACATATCGCATGCTGAAAGATCTTTATCGATCAGTAATGCAATTAAATTATAAAGGATTGACACTTAGCATTTATTTAACAAAAAATTTACTTTCTTTAATTTTCGCTTTTAACAGCAAACCAATTTACTTTAAAGTGATTCCATTGAATGATGCAAGTGAAATAACAGATCATTTAATAAGGGAAACTTCAGGTTCTTCAATTTTAAAAATTGAACGTCACAAATTGAAGCAGCATTTATTTCCGGTGATGAAATTCCTAATAATTGTAGTTCAGACTTTAAAGAAAGTTTTAGGATTAGATTTTATTCCCTTCAATCCTTTTGATAAAATAAGACCTCAACCCGAACTGTATGAAAGTAAATTTATTTAGAAAAATATAATTCTTTTTCTTCTGCTGCCGGAATTGCATTTAGAATAGCTTAATATTTTTAAGATACTTTTATGAGAATGAGAATTATATCAGGAATCTTCAAAGGAAGACTGATTAATGTTCCTCAATCTAAACTTATCAGACCAACTACAGACAGAGTTACGCGAAACACTTTTTAATCTTTTAAATAACAGAATTGATTTTGATGGGATAGAAGTTCTTGATTTTTATTCTGGTTCAGGTTCACTCGGATTAGAATGTATTAGTCGCGGTGCAAAGCAGGTTACATTTGTTGAGAAAAATTTTCAGATCTATAAAAATCTTATAGAAAATATTAAATCTCTTGATGTGGAAGAATTTATGTAAAGTTGTAAAATCTGAAGCTGTAGATTTTTCAAAACGATTACCGGAAAAACAATACGATTTAATTTATGCGCTGATCCGCCATTCTTAAAGAAGATATTTATGAAGTTGTAAAAAATCTTAAAGCAAACAATTATCTTAAAGATGAGGGAATGATAGTAATCGAACGATCGATCCAAACTAAAGCAACCGATATTTTGAACTTTGGAGTTAGAGCCATTTAAAATTATTGGAGATACTTGTCTTTATGAAATTCATAAATAGTTTTTTTTAATGATTATTATTTCTACTTTTCATTACATCAAAACGAAAAAATATCTAATATGAAAAAAGTAATTTATCCCGGTACATTTGATCCTGTTACATACGGACACATTGATATTATTAAACGCGCAGTTAGATTTATTTGATGAAGTTATTGTTACAGTTGCAATTAATCCAACAAAGAATCAATTATTTTCCACAGAAGAACGCGTTACAATGTTAAAAGAAAGCCTTTCAGGTTTTGATCGGGTTAAGGTTGATTCTTTTGATGGATTAGTTGTTGAGCATGCAAAACAAGTTGGTGCAACAGGAATTATAAGAGGTTTGCGACAGATAAGTGATTTTGAATTTGAATTTCAGATGGCATTGATGAACAGAAAACTTGCTGGTGATATAACCACAATATTTTTAATGCCTCACGAAAAATATACTTACCTTAATTCTACGGTAATTCGTAATCTCGCTTCGCTTCACGCAGATGTAAGCGATTTTGTTCCGCCAAATGTACACGAAGCTTTGAAGAAAAAGTTTTAGAATTATAATTCAAGAAAGTCACGAACCAATTCGTGACTTCGTTTCGAAGTACGATCGTTACAGCCTTTTATTTACTTCAACAAAATCATCTTTTTAGTCTCAACATAATCCCCTGCTCTTAACTGGTAATAATATATTCCGCTTGCTAAGTGAGATGCATTAAATTCAACATTATAACTTCCGGCACTTTTTTCTTCGTTTACCAGTGTTGTGATTTCTTTACCAAGAACATCAAATATCTTAAGTGAAACATTTCCAGCGATTGGAATGTTGTATTTTATTGTTGTATTAGGGTTGAATGGATTTGGGTAATTCTGAATAAGTGAAAATGTATTTAGGTTATTGCTTTGATATATAGGTTCATCAACTGAAACAAAATTAGGATCCCGTTTTAACACTATCCCAGGGTATCCAAACACCCATCCAACTTCTTCATTTACAAAATCCATTGCAAAATTACTTAATCCTTTGGGATAATTCTCAGATTCCCAGGTTTCCCCACCATCGATGGTCTTAAAAACTCTACTATCATAAGCACTTACATATCCGATTTTTGAATTGATAAAGTCAATATCACAACCAGAAAATATTATTGAGTTATAGTCAAATACTTTGAATGACTCCCAGGTATTTCCAGCATCAGTGGATCTGAGAACCTTATTGCTGTGGGTAACCCAAACGCTATCCCCACATACTGTAATATTGCTTACGCCAAATACAGTGTCTTCAACAACTTCCCAAGAAATTCCTCCTGTAGTACTTCGCAATATCGTTTCTGGATATCCAATTGCCCATCCTAGTTTATCTCTAGAAAATTTTATTTTATCTATACTAGTTATATTTGGAAAGCTTTGTAATAAACTCCAATCATCCCCATTATTTAAGGAAGTAAATATTGCACCTGTACCATTTAATGAACCAGCTATATAGCCAACACCATCACTTAAAAATGTTATATCACTTAACCAGTTTCCGGTGATCTGTTTTTCAAACCAGTTATTTCCATTATCTCTGCTATAGACTACCATCCCTTGTTGTCCTACGGCCCATATTTCATCATCTTTGGTTGTTATACCATTCAGATAAATATTATCAATAGATGAGTAATATTTATTCCAAATACAACCTCCATCAGTTGATCCAATGATTGTTTTGTTAGAACCGCAAGCGTATACTGTGTTTGTATCTTTAGCACATCCATCCCAGAGAAATCCAGAAAAGACGCCTTTAATTTGTGGGGTAATTGTTTGCCATCTGTCATTTGAATATGAAATTGTATTAATTCCTGCAGCCCAAGAATTAACGCCTTTAAATTCAATATGTTGAGCATCAATATTAGTAGAATCCCAGGTTATTCCTCTGTTTGTTGTATGAAAAATTTTTCCAGAACATACCCATCCACTTGATGGTGATTCAAAATACACGTCTGTAATTTGATTGTTAAACTCTTTTCCAGTCCAGCTACTACCACCATCGGAGGATTGATAGAAAACATAATAAAGTTCACCATTTATCCACCCCTCTGTTCCAATCACAAAAATATTATTTTGATCATATGCAAACACTTTATTTGGGCTATAATCATATCCAGGAATTCCTTTGACAGTCCAGTTGTTTCCTCCATCTGTGGTTTTATAGATTCCATTGTGTTTGCAAGCAAATCCAACCATTTGATTGACAAAATAAATTGAATAACAATTACTTACATTCACATCTTCAAACCAAGTTAGCCCACCATCTGTTGTTTTCAATAAATTGTTATCCCCTCCAGCAAATCCAATTAGTTCATTTACAAACCACAGTGTCGTTGCATATCTAGGCGAAAAACTGCTGACAAAACTCCAGTTTATACCTGAATCAGTGGTTTTATATAAAGACCAATCTCCATAAGATAAGTACCATCCAATATCTTTATCTAAAAAGAATATTCTGATAATCAATCCATCGGTTGGTACTTGTAACTCTTCCCACTTTAAGCCTCCATTAGTTGTCTTTAATACCATCCCACCATAACCACAGACGTAACCGTTCAGACTATCAAGAAATTGCATATCGTAAATAGGTTTACCTATGGGGGTTGGGTTTTGCCAATGCCATTGGGCATTTATTCGAAATGAAATTATTGAAAACAAAGCAAAAACAAAAACAATCTTTTTCATAAAACTCCCCGAATGAAAAATTATAAAATAAGTTCACTCAAACGAACGAAATAAATCTGTTAAAATCAAATAAAGTATTACTGTTTTATCAAACTATTTTTTTCAATACGTACCTTAAAAATCTTGTTTCTCTAAGCCAGCGCAAATAATTTAGCAGCACAGAAATTTTTTAATAATAACACATTTAGAGGTTCTTCATGAGTCTCAGTTTAATTGCTAAATCTATTAAAGCCTCGCCCACTTTAAAGTTAAATGAAAAGTTTGCAATCCTAAAAGAAAAAGGTGATCCTGTAATTCATCTTGGCGGCGGCGAACCAAAAAGTAGAGTACCAATGGATGCAATACTTGCAACTGTTGCACATGTTAATACTGGCGAAGTAAGATACGCTCCTGCAGATGGCATCCCTGCTCTTAAGCAAGCTGTCATAAGGTACACCGATGAGTTTTATGAAAGAAAAGTAAGACCCGAACACGTTATTGCATCAGGCGGAGCTAAGCAGGCATTTATGGTTGCAATGCAGGCAATACTAAATCCACAGGAAGAAGTTCTCTTCCCTGCTCCATATTGGGTAAGTTATCCTGATATGGCAAGAATGATTGGTGCAATTCCTGTTGCAGCACTTCCTGAAGACGGAACTTTTTATCCGAACATAAAAGATATTACAGACAGAGTTGGCTCTTACACAAAAGCAGTTATCATCAACAGTCCAAACAATCCTACCGGTGCAATGTACAGTGAGGATTTTATTGCAGAAGTTGTTGAGTTCTGTGAGAAGAAAGATATCTGGCTAATTATGGATGATATTTATCATCGCTTGATGTTTGACGGAAGAAAAACCAATTAACTGTTTTAAGTATGCAAAAAAGAAAGATGAAAATTCTAAACTTATTATAATCAACGGAGTATCTAAACAGTATGCTATGACAGGATTTAGAATCGGCTGGGCAGTTGGAAATAAAAAAGTTATTGAAGCAATGAGCAACATACAGGGACATCAAACTTCAGGTCCTTCTGTTCTTTTACAAAAAGCTGCAGTTGCCGCAATAAACGGAATTCAATCCGGTGTAGAAAGTTTGCGCGCAACTTTAGAAAATAATAGAAATGTTATGATTGATTTGTTGAGATCATTTGAAGGTGTTAAAGTTACTAAACCCGATGGAACTTTTTATTGTTTTGCAGATTTTTCTGCTTATGAAAAAGATTCAAACAAACTTTCGGAATTTTTAATTGATAAAGTTCAGGTGCTTACTGTTCCCGGTAAAGAATTTGGTTTGGATGGATATTTAAGATTAAGCTACTGCGGATCAATAAAAGATGTTCAGGATGGAATTGAGAGAATGAAATGGGCTCTCGATCCAAACTCACCTAACGAATTATACATTGGCGACAGAAAATTAGTGAGGGATTGGTCATGAAATATTTAGAATTCAATACACCTGCAACAAAACAGGCAATGGAACTTGCTTCTGATTTCAGATTAAAGAATCAGGGCTTAACAGATCTTGATCGAGTGTTCTGGAATTTACCGGATGAAGCTTTGTATGAAGAAGCAATTTTCAGAAATGAAGCAAGACTTTCAAAACAAGGTCCGCTTGTTGTTAATACAGGTAAACATACTGCACGTGCTGCTGCAGATAAATTTATTGTTCAGGAACAAAGTACTAATGATAAAATCTGGTGGGGCGCTTATAATCGTCCGTTCAGTTCTGAAAAATTTAACCAGTTGATGGGCAGAGTTCAGGCTTTTTGCCAGGGTGAAGAATTATTTGTTCAGGATTGTTATGTTGGTGCTGATCCTGAATACAAAATGCCTATTAGAATAATTACTGAGAAAGCATGGCACAGTTTGTTTGCAAGAAATATGTTCATAACAACTGAAGACAGAGATGAACTTAAAAAGTTTGTGCCTGATTTTACAGTTATTTGTTTACCAAGTTTTAAAACTGAACCTGCAATTGATGGAACAAGATCTGATACAGGAATCATTTTAAACTTTGCACAACGAACAGCAATTATTGCAAACTCACTTTATGGTGGTGAGATAAAAAAATCTGTGTTCACACTTCTAAATTTCTTACTAACATTTGAAGATGTACTGCCAATGCACTGCTCTGCAAATGTTGGCAAAGATGGAGATGTTGCATTATTCTTTGGATTAAGCGGTACAGGTAAAACTACACTTTCTGCTGATCCGAAAAGAAATCTTATTGGCGATGATGAACACGGCTGGAGTAATGAAGGTGTGTTTAATTTTGAAGGCGGATGTTATGCAAAAGTTATTCGTCTTTCTGCAGAACAAGAACCGGAAATTTATGCAACAACAAGACGCTTTGGAACGATTTTAGAAAATGTTGTTTACGATCCTGTCAGCAGATACATTGATTTAGATGATGATCACATAACAGAAAACACGAGATGTTCTTATCCCTTAAGTTTTATTCCAAATGTTGTTCCGGAGGGATATGTAAGAACACATCCAAAAAATATTATCTTCTTAACTTGCGATGCTTCAGGTGTAATGCCTCCAATTGCAAAGTTAAATCCTGAACAAGCTCAATATCATTTTATAAGCGGTTATACTTCTAAAATTGCGGGAACAGAAATCGGACTTGGAATAGAACCACAGATTACTTTCTCAGCTTGTTTTGGTGCGCCGTTTATGGTTCGTCATCCTTATGAGTATGCTGCAATGTTAAAAGAAAGAATGTTAAAGCATAAAGCAAATGTTTGGCTTGTAAACACTGGTTGGGTTGGTGGAAGATTTGGAGTCGGAAAGCGAATTAGTATTCGTCATACAAGAAATCTTCTTAACGCTGCTTTAGAAGGTAATCTGGATAATGTTAAATATAGAAAAGATAAATTATTTGGATTTGAAGTTCCTCTAACTTGTCCCGAAGTTCCTGAAGATGTTCTTGAACCATCAAACTCGTGGGGCAACAAAGATGAATACTGGAAAAAGTATGATGCACTTGCCGCACGTTTTATTGATAATTTCAAACTGTTTGAAAAAGACACATCAGAACAAGTAAAAGCCGCTGGACCAAAGAGATTAAAATGATTTGATTTTATGTTAAGTTATTTTTAACCGCAGAATTACACTGCGGTTTTTTTATTATTTAAAATAATTATATATATATTTCATAGTCTTTTTCATATACTAAACTATTCAATCTTTTATAGGAGGATCCAATATGAGTATGGTTAAGGAATTTAAAGAGTTTGCTATGAAAGGTAATGTTGTCGATATGGCTGTAGGTATAATTATCGGCGCTGCTTTCGGTAAAATTATTTCTTCACTGGTTGGGGATGTAATTATGCCGCCAATTGGATTATTACTAGGCGGAGTGGATTTTTCTAAGTTGGCCATTAACAATAAAATCTGGATCAGAAGGAACTGAACCTGTTTTACTTAAATATGGGGTTTTTATTAACACAGTTATTGATTTCTTAATAATTGCATTTGCAATTTTTATGGCTATTAAAGCAATGAATAGGTTGAAAAAGAAACAGGAAGCAGCGCCTGTTACCCCGCCAGCACCTCCCGCTGATGTTCAGCTTTTAACCGAAATAAGAGATTTATTAAAAAAACAATAAAATTTAACCTGATATAGGAATTAGGTGCCAGTTAATTAAAAATAACTGGCATTTTTTATTTCATCAAATATTCTTTGAAAAATTTTATAGTCAGTTCTTTTGCTTCCTTTGTTGCTTTTTCATCAAACTTTGGATTACTAGGATTCGCAAAAGCATGATCAGCATCAAAACTTTTAACAATGATTTTTTTACCGGCAGCTTTCAGATTCTTTTCCAGATTGGCAACAACTTTTGGATTTACCCATGCATCTTTCGTTGCAAATATTCCCAGCACAGGAGCATCTAAATTCTTAAAAGTTTCTGGTGTGTTTTCAATAATTCCATAATACATAACACAAGCATTACCTTGCTTACCGAACATAATACTTGCTTGTAATGACCATCCACCACCAAAACACCAGCCAAGAGTTCCTACTTTTGCATCTTTACCTACATAATCAATGGCACCAGAAATAATGTTTAGGGCTCTTTCTCTATTTACAGATTGCATAAATTTTGCAGCATCATCTTTGTTTGCAGCAACCTTTCCATCATACAAATCAATTGCTAAAATATTTACATCACCAAGATTTTTTTGCAATTCATCAGATTCCTTTTTGATATAATCATTAAGTCCCCACCATTCGTGAAAAACAAAAATATATTTATCGGATTTTTTTTCAGATTCTACAAAATATCCGTTTGCATTTTTACCATCTTTTGTTTTAAATGTTATCATTTCTCCTTTTGCATCTTTTAAAGTAAATGCAGCAGGAATCTGGTGAATATCACGAAATTCCTTTTGGTTCAGAAAATTATGTGAATGATACATCTTTTTCAGTGGAACAACAGGATTTTTCTTGCGCAAAACAATTAGTAAATCATTCCTGATATAAAAAGTGAAAAAAAAGTTTTTAGTATCCATGATATTTGCTCCTTGTTATGTTAATAATTTTCTATATACTAATTGATAGACGAATAGTGTTAATCAATATTTCAAAAACATTTTATTGTTTTGATTGTATTACTTGATTAAAAGATATTTAATAATAGTGATTACTAACAAAACATTTTTTGCAGAGCTATTAGTTTCATCACAACTGCAGCTATTCACAGTGGCCATTAGCAATAGAATATAATTTTTAATTTACAAATATGGGAATGTATATTTGTTCAAGTTGTTTTAGTACAATTCATTTAATTTATCCAAATAGTTAGGAGTAAAATTTGTTAGTCTGATCGAGTAAAGGAAATAGATGACATCACCAACAATGATGGTTGCGGCAGAGGCAAAAAAATTAAAATCAGAAGGTGTGGATGTAATCGATTTAAGTATGGGTGAACCTGATTTTCATACACCACACAATATTAAAGAAGTTGGTATAAACTGCAATAGATGAAAACAAAACACATTATACTTTAAATCAGGGAACAAATGAATTAAGGATTGCCATTTCTGCAAAACTTAAAAGAGATAATAATCTTGATTATAATTTAAATGAAATAATTGTTTCCAACGGTGCAAAACAAAGTGTTTATAACAGCATCCTTGCAACTGTTAATCCTGGTGATGAAGTAATTATTCCCGCACCTTATTGGGTTTCATATCCGGCAATGGTTTCATTAGCCGGAGGAAAAACTGTTGTTATTGATACTGATGAAAAAACCGGATTTAAAGTTAACGCGGAACAGCTTACATCAGTGTTACATCAAAAACAAAGATGTTAATTCTTTGTAATCCATCAAATCCAACCGGCTCTGCTTATCAAAAAAAGAACTGGAAGCAATAGCAGAAATAGTTTTAAAAAACAATTTTTATGTCCTTGTTGATGAGATTTATGAAAAACTGGTTTATGATAATTTTGAGTTTACAAGTTTTGCTTCAATTGATCCGAGAATATAAAAAAGAAAACAATTCTCGTTAATGGAATTTCCAAAACATATGCTATGACAGGTTGGCGGATCGGTTATACTGCCGCTCCTGAAAATGTGGTAAATGCTATCAACAAAATTCAAAGTCACACAACATCACATGCATCATCAATCTCTCAGCATGCAGCAATCGAAGCAGTTGCAGGTCCGCAGTACGTCAATCAGTGAAATGCTGGAGGAATTTAGAAATCGTCGCGAATATTTTTATCACGAATTAACCTCAATAAAAGGAATAACTTGTTATAAACCGGAAGGAGCATTTTATCTTTTTCCGAATATTTCATATTACCTTCACACAAAATCAAAGATACTAAAAGTCGAAAATTCTTTTGATTTTGCTATGCACTTACTATACGAAGCTCATATTGCTGTTGTTCCAGGCAGTGCTTTTGGCAAGGAAGGATATTTAAGATTGTCTTATGCAACTTCAATGGAACATCTACATGAAGCAATTTTCAGATTGAAGAAAGCTCTGAATAAAATCCACTAGCCTATTTATTGAGTAAAGAAGAAGGGACTTGTAAACCTTTTCAACAGGAAATTCATTTCCAGTCCACAAGTTAAAAGATTTTGCTGCCTGCTGAACAAGCATAGTTAAACCATTTAACGCAATAGCATTTTTAGATTCAGCCAATTGTAAGAACTTGGTTTTGGTGGGATTATAGACCAGATCAAAAACCACCTGATCTTTAACAAATACTTCAGCTGTGCTCAAAACACTATCATCTGTGGCAGGATACATACCAACAGGAGTGGCATTTACTATCAATGCACAGTTATTTAATAAACCGATTAAATCGGGATGTTGTAATTCTTTGGTAACAATGTAATCATACTTCATCTTTGATTTAAAGTGATGCTTCAGAGAATCGGCATGCTGCTCGGTGCGATTAACTAAATATATTTTTTGTGGTTTAAAATTTTTAATGAGTGTGTAAATTACTGTCCGAGCCGATCCACCGGCACCAATAACACAAACTTCATTTCCGCTTAATATTTGATTTATAAGGCAAAAGAGTTTCGTATATTCCCTGAACATCCGTATTGTAACCTATTAATTTCCCAAGCTCATTAACAACTGTATTAACAGATCCGATTACTGTTGCTTCTTCAGATAGTTTATTTAAATAATCAACAACTTTAACTTTATGCGGAATAGTTACATTAAATCCTTTTAAACCAAGAGCAACCATACCTCTTACTGCATTTTTAAGATTACTTGAATGAACTTCGAAAGGCAAATAAATAATTTTTGTGCCGGTCAGTTCAGCAGCTACATTATGAATGAATGGAGAATAGCTCTGTTTAATTGGATAGCCAATCAAACCAATTAATTCTGTATTTGCATAAAATGAGTTTTGCATACAATTAGATCTAATAGATAAAAAATAAAATCAAACTTCACCTAAAAGTCTTTTAAAAAGTTTAGATGATTTAATTTCAGGATAATCTTTTTCAAACTCAGTTCTTATGGATGGATCAAATAAAAATGCTGATTTTAGACACTCAATTGCTTCCTGTGTTCTGCTTAGAACAAAATTAGCTTTTGCTTT
This sequence comes from uncultured Ignavibacteriaceae bacterium, assembly GCA_963809415.1. GTDB lineage: Bacteria > Bacteroidota > Ignavibacteria > Ignavibacteriales > Ignavibacteriaceae > IGN3. The sequence goes on from CAWEJJ010000005.1 coordinate 241,318, forward strand.
ACCATAAAATGAAGTAGCATCTTTTGGATTGATACGAATACATTCATCAAAAGATTTTAATGCTTCAAGCCATTCACCGCATTCAAAATATGTTTCAGCAAGATTAAACCAAACTTCATAGTTATCAGGTTCTATTCTTGCAGCTTCCTTATAGCTTACAATACTATCCTGAATCTGCCCGAGAGAATATTCAAGATCGGCTTTTGCGTACCACGCTTCAGCACTGTCTTGTGAAAGTGAGATAGCTTTATTAAAATCTCTTAGAGCTAATTGATACTTTCCCATTGAATCATAACAAAATCCGCGTGAAAGATATGCATCATAATATTCATCATTCAGCTTTATTGATTCAGTGTAATACTTTATCGCTGCAGGAAGATCATCAAGTTCTTCATAAATGTTAGCAATATTATAAACGGCAGTTTCATCATCTTTATCTAACTCGAAAGATTTTCTAAAACATTGTGATTGCTTCCTGAAGACGTCCAAGATCAGCTAAAGCATTACCTTTATTAAACCATGCGCTTGAAAAGTTTTCGCGAATCGAAATTGCCAGATCATAACTGTTTATTCCCTGCTCAAGCTTACTCATCTTTACCAAGTACAATACCGCGATTGTACCAGCCATTTGGGTTATAAGGATCAAGCTCCAAAAATTTATCATAGGCTTCCAAAGCCTTATCGAGTTGTGCAGAATTTTCATAACAAAACCCAAGTTCGTAATAAACTTCTGAGTATTCAGGATCCCGTGCTGCAACTTTTAGAAAATACTCTATTGCTTTTTTAAGATTTGCTCTATGCTGAAAAAGCAATCCAAGGCTGAACAAAGCATCATCATTTTCAGGATCAAGCTGCAAAACTTTTTCTAAAGATTCTTGTGCATGATCATATAAACCAAGATTTTCTTCGGTAGCCGATTTATCTATAAGAGTTTCAACATCGTTAGGATTTAGAGATAATGATTGGTTATAAGCAAGCAGAGCTTCACTAAATCTAAATAATCCGTTTAACACTATTCCCTTTTTTAACCAATATTCAGAATTATACGGAAATATTTCTAAAAACTTTTCTAATACAAATAAAGCATCTTCAAACCTGTCTATATCAATACAGACTTGTATAAGTTCTTCAATTCTTTCAACTGAATCATAAATATATCCGCTTTCAAGAATTGCTTTGCAGGCAGCTAATTCTTCATCAACTTTTTCTTGCGGCAGATCGAATTCTTCTTCATCAGAAAATTCTGAATCGAAAAAGGACATCAAGTTCTCCTAATTGAAATTTGTTTCAGGAAAAATCTATAACTAATAAAAAAGAAAATCAAGGTAAGGAATAATTTGTTAGTTAGTTAAAAATTTTTGTACTGAAAATAATAAATATTACTTTAATTGCAGACATTTATGATCTGAACATTGTCTAATTATTAGAAATAATCTTCGAAATGACTCCAGTTAATCAGAATTGTCTAGTAAGCTAACAAAATTGAGCAACGAATTTAATTTAGTTAACTCTTAAAACCGCTGTAACTTTTTGTGCTGCTTCCTGTAAACTTTTTGCTACTTCAAAATGCAGATCAGATTGATCAAGAAGTTCTGCAGCTTCTTCAGCATTTGTTCCTTCAAGCCTTACAACAATTGGAACTTTTACTTCCATTTCTTTTGCTGCATCAATAACACCTTGAGCAACTCTGTCACATCTTACAATACCGCCAAAGATGTTAATTAAAATTGCTTTAACATTCGGATCAGATAAAATGATTTTAAATCCGTTTGCAACAGTTTCTTTATTTGCTCCACCGCCAACGTCTAAAAAGTTTGCCGGTTCACCGCCAGCAAGTTTGATTATATCCATCGTTGCCATTGCAAGACCTGCACCGTTAACCATACAGCCAACATTTCCATCCAACTTTATGTAATTAAGATCGAATTTGGAAGCTTCAATTTCCAAAGGATCTTCTTCATCCAAATCTCTGTATTCAAGAATTTCAGGATGACGATATGTAGCATTATCATCAAAATTCATTTTTGCATCAAGAGCAACAACACGATCATCATTTGTAATTACTAAAGGATTTATTTCCAGCATTGATGCATCAGTAGATTCATAAGCTTTATAAAGAGCTTTGATGAAAGGAATAAAACTCTTAAAAGCATTTCCTTCCAATCCTAATGCAAAAGCTAATTTGCGAGCTTGATAAGCTTGCAATCCAACACCAGGTTCAATCCATTCTTTAATAATTTTTTCCGGAGTTTCTTCAGCAACTTTTTCAATTTCAACTCCGCCTTCTGTAGAAACCATAATTACATTTTTAGAAACAGCACGATCTAAAAGAATTCCAAGATATAATTCTTTTTTGTAATCCAATCCTTCAGTAATAAAAAGTGTTTTTACAACTTTTCCTTCTGGTCCGGATTGATGTGTAACCAAAACATTACCAAGAATTTTTTCAGCATACTCAGCAGCTTTTTCAGGAGATGTTGTAAACTTAACTCCGCCTTCAAGAACAACAACGTCTCTGTTTCTTACATCATAAACAATTCCCTTACCTCTTCCGCCTGCATGTATTTGTGATTTTACCACAAACTGATTTATTCCACGCTGTTGAAGATTGGCAATCGCATCATCAAACTCTAACATACTTTTAATTGCAATTCCATCCTGAACAGGAACACCAAATTTCTTTAATGTTTCCTTTGCTTGAAATTCATGTATTTTCATTTAACTCCTTAGATTTTAGTTTTATAAATATTTGTTGTCATCACGATGTTAATCTGAGCGTCTTAAATTTTTATAATTTTTATTCACAGACTAAAATTCTCCTTCGTCTGCGTCAGATGACTTAGCTTTTTATTATTTCTTCACTCATAAACGGATAACGCCAATCTTTCGGAGGATCAAAAGTTTCTTTAATTGTTCTCGCCGTCATCCATCTCATTAAATTCATTGCACTTCCGGCTTTATCATTTGTACCAGAAGCTCTTCCTCCGCCAAACGGCTGCTGACCAACTACTGCTCCAGTTGGTTTATCATTTATATAAAAGTTACCTGCTGCATTTCTTAATCTATCCGACATTTTAACTATTGCTTTCCTATCCTGCGCACAGATTGCACCTGTTAGTGCATAAGGAGAAGTTTCATCACACAAAGTTAATGCTTCATCAAACTTGTTATCATCATAAACATAAATTGTCATAACAGGACCGAAAATTTCTTCTTCCATTGTTTTGAATTTAGGATTAGTTGTTACAATTGTGGTTGGTTCAATAAAATATCCTTTTGAATCATCAAAATTTCCACCGGTTATTATCTCTGCTTCATTAGAATCTTTAGCATATTTAATATATTCAGTTATTGATTCAAATGCACCTTTATCAATTACTGCAGACATAAAGTTTGTGAAGTCTTCAACGTCACCCATTTTTATTTTTCCAACTTCTGCCACATATTTTTCTTTAAACTCTTTCCAGATAGATTTTGGAATATACATCCTTGAAGCAGCAGAACATTTTTGTCCCTGGTATTCAAAAGCACCGCGTAAAGCTGCAACAACAAGAGCATCAACATCTGCGGAGTTATGAGCAAATATAAAATCCTTACCGCCGGTTTCACCAACAATGCGTGGATAGTATTTCATATTTTTAAGATTATCGGAAATAACTTTCCACATATTCTGAAAAACTTCTGTTGATCCTGTAAAATGAATACCTGCAAGATTTGGATTTGTCATTGCCGGAGTTCCAACCTGTCCGCCGGAACCTGGAACAAAATTTATTACTCCTTTTGGCAAGCCGGCTTCTTCAAATAATTTCATTAACCAGTACGCTGAATAAACGGCGCTTGATGCTGGTTTCCACAAACTAACATTACCAACAATTACAGGTGCAGTTGGAAGATTGCCTGCAATTGATGTAAAGTTAAAAGGAGTTACTGCAAAAATATATCCTTCAAGTGGTCGATATTCTGACCGATTCCACATTCCATAAGGGAATAAGGCTGTTCTTCCATCAGCTGAGCCATGAAATAACAATTATATCTGTAGAAATCAATAAGCTCAGCGGCAGAATCAATTTCTGCCTGGTGAAGCAACTTTAGATTGTCCGAGCATTGTAGCCGCATTTATTGTTGATCTCCAGGGACCAGCTAACAAATCAGCGATCTTTAAGAAAACAGAAACTCTATGTTCCCACGGCATTTCCGCCCATTCTTTGCGAGCTTTCAGCGCAGCTTCAATTGCCATATCAACTTCTTTTTTACCAGCTTTATGATAAACACCAAGAACGTGGCTGTGATTATGAGGAATTACCATTTTTTCGGTATTGCCGGTTCTAACTTCTTCGCCGCCAATAATAAGCGGAACTTCAATTTGTTTAGATTTTAATTCTGTTAATTTTTTCTTTAATTCTTCTCTTTCCGGACTGCCCGGTTTATAGGTTTTTACAGGTTCATTGATTGGTTGCGGAACTTTGAAATATGCGTTTGACATTTGATAACCTCATAATTAAAAATTGTGGTTGAAAAATTACTGATTTTTGGGCGGGATTATCAATTTGAAGATTAATGGCATTTAGTATGAAATTTAATCCTGTCTATTCCGTATTTGGGATTATTATGCATTAATTGCCTTGGTTTTGGATCAACCGGTAATCTGCCCCATATTGCATTTCCCTTTTTTGCAATTAAACTTTTTGATATTATTTTATCATTAAATATTTATTAAAGATATTGCTTTCTTAAACTAACAAATGAATTTTGGGGATAATTCAGTGCTTTACTGGAGAGAGGTAAATTTATGGCTAATTTAAATTATTTAACCACTGTTCCTAAACTCTATCATCATCTTACTGAAGAATACAGCAAAGAAACAAACAACTATATAATTAAGCATAAGGTTAATGGCAAATATGTTGGTATAACTTATGACCAGTTTAAGGAAGAAACCGATTCGTTAGCATTTGGCCTCGCTTCACTGGGAGTAAGGAAAGAAGATAAAATTGCAATAATTTCTGAAAATCGTCCAGAATGGGTTTATAGTGATATGGCAATTTTAAATTTGGGGGCAATCGATGTACCGCTTTATCCATCTTTAACTTCAGAATCAGTAGAGTTTATTTTAAACAATTCAGAATCAAAAGGAATTATTGTCTCAACAAAGTTCCAGCTAAATAAAGTGTTAAAGGTTAGAGATAAATGTAAAACTCTTAAGTTTATTATTTTACTTAATGAAAAGGATATCGACCCGAACAACAAGGATTTGATTGCATTCAGTAAAGTCCAGGAACTAGGAAGAACTTTTTACAAATCGCATCCATCGCTGCTCAAAGATAATCTAACGCATATAAAACCTGATGATGTTTGTACAATTATTTATACTTCCGGAACAACAGGTGAACCAAAAGGTGTTGTACTTACACATCATAACATTCTTTCTAATGTTCAATCAGCTTTGGATTCTTTTCCTATCAGCAATAAAGATATTTTTCTTTCTTTCCTTCCGCTATGCCATATCTTTGAAAGAATGGCAGGATATTATACAGCATTTGCAGCCAAATGTGTTGTTTGTTATGCTGAAAGTATCGAAACTGTCGCACAAAATCTTATTGAAATAAAACCAACGATTATGACAACAGTTCCAAGATTGTTTGAAAGAATTCATTCGAAGATTATTAAAAATGTAGAATCACAACCGGAGAAAAAACAAAAAATATTTTACTGGGCAATGGAAGCAGGTAAAAAATATAAAGATGCACAGAAAAAAGGAAAAATTCCCTTATCACTTTCATTGCAATACAAACTTGCTGATAAACTTGTTTATAAAAAACTCCAGGAAAAAACAGGCGGTAATTTAAGATTCTTTATTTCCGGTGGTGCTGCATTGCCAAGAGCAATGGGTGAATTTTTTGAAGCGATCGGAATTATTATTATTGAAGGTTACGGATTAACAGAATCTTCACCTGTAATTGCTGCAAACAGGTATGAGGATTATAAGTTTGGTTCTGTTGGCAAACCTTTTCCCGGTGTTGATATTAAGATTGCTTCAGATGGCGAAATTCTTGCAAAGGGTCCAAACATTATGCAAGGTTACTATAAAAATAAAAAAGAAACCGAAGCCACAATTAAGGACGGATGGCTTTACACCGGTGATATCGGAGTGTTTGATGCTGATGGATTTTTAATTATTACCGATAGAAAAAAACATTTATTTAAAACATCGGCTGGTAAATACATTGCCCCAACTCCAATTGAAAGTCTGTTTCTTGCAAGCAAATACATTGATCAGTTTGTACTGATTGGTGATAGAAGAATGTTCTTAACTGCTCTCATTGTTCCTGATTTTGAAGCTGTAAAGGAATATGCTGACTCGCATAAAATTCCTTATGAAAAAGTTGAAGAATTAGTGAGAGATGAAGAAATTTATAAAATGCTGGATAAGGAAATGGATCAGTTTCAGAAAAAACTTGCAAACTATGAGCGGGTTAGAAAATTTGTTTTGCTTGATAAACCTTTTACAATCGAATCCGGTGAGATTACACCAAGCTTAAAAATTAAACGCAAATATGTTGAGGAAAGATACCAGGATTTGATTGAACAAATGTACCAAAGTTTGGATAGATCTGTTCCGATAAATTAAAATTTCATATTTACAAACCCGGTTTCTTAAAGTCGAAGATTCCGATTTCGGGGAAACTGGGTTTGTTGGTTTTAAATATAATTTAGTTTGACTATCAGCAAATATCTTCTTATTGTCCTAAGGCAAATATTTGAGGTTATGGTGGAATGGGTTCAAATAGATATAATTACTGTTATTAAAATTTTCTGGCACTCCGCCGCGACGGATATACTCTCTCTCTGCAATTTTTATTTGGGGTGGAGAGATGCTGCTGACTTATGTTTTGCAACTACTCAATAAATTGTATGAAGTTCTTAAAATTTCAATACAATCAACTAATCACTCTCTTATCCCTGAATTTTACATTGTACATTCTGAATTGTACATTGATAATTATCCAACTGGTTTTACATAGCTTAAAAAATAAACGCCAACTTAAATTTTTAACCAAGGAATTGTAAAATGAAAAAAATAAAAAACATAATTCTATTTAGTTTATTTGCAGTAAGTTTAACAGCAGCACAAGTGGACACCACAGATTGGTTTCCTATGCAAACTGGCAATTACTGGGAATACATGGCATGGACTGGTGATGGGCCGTGTAAAAGTTATTGGTGATACTCTTATGCCAAATAGTAAAGAATACAAAATATTTTATAAGAAATATTTTGATACTTCTTCTGATTTTGTCTGGTATTTCAGAAAAGATTCTAACAAAGTATATCGGTATATCGGGGACTCAATAAGTTGTATGGAATATAAATACTTGGATTTTATGATAGAAGATTCAATGATATGGTTAACTTGTCCCACTGTAATTGAGTACGCTAGAGGGATTGCCTCAACGTTTTATGATAATACCTATTACAACTTTTTACAAAAATCAAATGAAGCAAAGCAATTTGAAGATGTTGAAATTACTTCCACCGATACAATATGGACCCCATCTGATGGCTCATTCCCTATTGTTTTAAACAGAGGACTAGGAATAGTCTGGCATTTTCTCTTTAATGATGGAAGTTATTATTTACAAGGCGCTATTATAAATGGCGTAAAAATGGGTGTAATTACTTCAGCAGAAGGTGAGCAAAATACTGTAAATTCATTTGAATTATTTCAGAACTATCCCAATCCGTTCAATCCTAACACAACAATAAAATTCAGTATTTCAGAACCACAAAAAGTAAAACTTACTATTTACTCTCTTTTGGGTGAAGAGATCAAGGTGCTTGTGGATGAATATAAATCATCTGGAAGTCAATTAGTAATATTTGATGCTAGTGGTCTTTCAAGTGGTGTTTATATCTATTCACTGATAGCAGGTAATCAGAGATTATCTAAAAAATTAATTCTTTTAAAATAATTTAATTGGTGTTACAAGTTCTTACAAACCCAGTTCCTCAAAGGAACTGGGTTTGTTTAAGTACAATTCAAACATTAAGTCCATCAATCATTTGTTGATGGATTTTTTTATTGCTTGCTAAAATTTGTGGAGTAAAAATATTTATTTCTTTCCCATTAAAATCTGTTACAAGTCCACCTGCTTCTTCAACTATTAATTTACCGGCACAAATATCCCACGGATGAAGTGAAACTTCCCAAAATCCATCAAATACTCCACGCGCAACATAGCAAAAGTCTATTGCCGCAGAACCAAGTCTTCTAACTGCTCTTGCTCTTTTTGTCAGGGATTCAAATCTTGGGAATGCTTTGTCCGGGGCATCTGCAATATTATAGGGGAAACCTGTAACCAAAACGCTAAGTTCCAATTTATCATTTCCGTTTACTTTTATCTTTTTACCATTTGCAAATGCACCGCTTCCCTTTTCTGCAGAGTAAAAAATATTTTGCATAACGTCATAAACTACTCCAGCAACTATTTCATTTTTTTTCATTACGCCAATTGAAACAGAAAAAATTGGCAGCCCGTGTGCAAAGTTTGTAGTTCCATCAAGAGGATCAACAACCCATAGGTATTCTGAATCTTTTTTATGTTCCCCGGATTCTTCAGCAAGTACTGCGTGGGCAGGATACTTTTTTGTAATAAAATCCATTATTGCCTTTTCAGATTTTTTATCTATTTCGGTAACAAGATTTTTTTCATTGGTCTTATATTCGATTTGAAAATTTTTTCCAAATCCTTCACGGATTATTTCACCAGCTATTCCGCTGATCTCTAAAATATCTTTTATCATAATTGTTTTTCCTTTTGATTCAAATATAAAAACTCCACATCACAAGAATAAATTAGAGTATTTACCTTTCCTTGATAGCACTAATCAATTTGGGTATATTTGAGTATAAATTAGATCTAAAAAAGGAGAAAAATTGGATCAAGCTGAACCTATGAAAATAAAAAAATCAAATGAAAATAGTCTAATTGATGAAATTCCTGAAATATTACCCATTCTTCCGTTAAGGGATATTGTAATATTTCCATATATGATTTTCCCGGTACTTGTTGGAAGAGAACAATCAATAAATTCTGCAAATTATGCTTTAGATAACACCAAATACATTTTCTTATCCACGCAAAAAAAATCAAATATAGAAGATCCCAGACCAGAAGATATTTACATTGAAGGAACTATTGCCAAAATTGTGCAAATTTTAAAATTACCAAACGGACTTCTTAAAATTTTAGTTGATGGTTTACTGCAAGGGAAAATAGTTGAGTTTACAAATCGTAAAGAGTTTTTTGAGGGAAAAATTGAAACAATTATTCCCGACCTTGTTAATGATCATGAAATGAATGCATTAATCAGACAGATGTCTCAACTGTTTAAAGATTACGTTAAGATAAGCAGGAACGTTCCAAATGATACTATCGCTGCTTTTGATAACATTGAAGAACCGGATAGAAAAGTTTTTTATGCAGCGGCAAACATCAATCAATCAATTGAAGTAAAACAGAATATTCTGAACAAGTACAACCTTAAAGAACAATATTATGAAGTTATCAAAGTGCTCAATTCAGAAATTGATATATTGAAAATTGAAAAAGAAATTGATAATAAAGTTCAGGAAAACATTTCAAAATCACAGCGAAAATTTATTATTCAAGAGCAAATAAAAATATTGCAGGATGAGCTGGGTGAAGATGAAGATACTTCACCGGAGTTTGCGAAGATCAGAGATCAAATCAAAAAAGCCAAGATGCCTAAAGATGTTGAGGCAAAGGCTATTGAAGAACTAAATAAACTAAAAAAAACACCATCAATGTCACCTGAATCAACGGTAATCAGGAATTATCTTGATTGGCTTGTTGAAATTCCATGGTCTAAAAAAACCAAAGATAATCTAAACATAAAGCATGTTCAAAAAATTTTAGATGAAGATCATTTTGGACTTGAAAAACCTAAAGAAAGAATAATTGAGCACATAGCTGTTCTGAATCTTGTTCAGAGTATGAAGGGACAGATTTTATGCTTTGTTGGTCCTCCCGGAGTTGGGAAAACATCTCTTGGCAAATCAATTGCGCGTGCGCTTGGCAGAAATTTTATCCGGATTAGCTTGGGCGGAGTTCGAGATGAAGCTGAAATTCGTGGGCACCGAAAAACTTATATTGGATCAATGCCCGGGAAAATAATTCAATCGATGAAAAAAGCCGGGACAATAAATCCTGTTATTCTATTGGATGAAATAGATAAGATGAGTATGGATTTTCGTGGTGATCCATCCTCAGCAATGCTGGAAGTTTTAGATCCAGAACAAAATAATTCATTCAATGATCATTATGTAGAAGTTGATTATGATTTAAGCCAAGTAATGTTTATTACAACGGCAAATGTTAGATACAACATTCCGCTTCCACTTCAGGACAGAATGGAAATAATAGAACTGCCGGGATATTTAGAATATGACAAATTAGAAATTGCTAAACGCCATATTTTGCCAAAGCAATTAGCTGCACACGGCATACAAAATAAGAATGTAACCTTTTCGGATGAAGCAATAAAAAAAATTATTGGTGAATATACAAGAGAAGCAGGCGTAAGAAATCTTGAACGCGAGCTTGCAACTGTTTGCAGAAAAATTGCACGTGATGTTGTGTTGAAAGAATCTTCAAATGGTCATAAAAACAATTCCCAAAAATATCTTATTGATGAAAAACAAATTGAAGAGTATTTAAAAACTCCACGCTTTAGAACGCATAAACACAGTAAGCTGAACAAAATTGGAAGTGTTACAGGATTAGCCTGGACAAGTGTTGGCGGAGAAATTTTAACAGTTGATGTAACAATTATGAATGGCTCCGGAAAGCTTACACTTACAGGGCAGCTTGGTAATGTTATGAAAGAATCTGCCCACGCAGCATTAAGCTATTTAAGATCTAAAGCAAAATTACTGGGATTAAGTCCTGATTTCTTTAAAGGTAAAGAAATTCATATTCACTTACCGGAAGGGGCAATACCCAAAGATGGTCCATCTGCAGGTATTACAATGGCAATGGCGATGCTTTCTGCAATCAGCGGAATGCCGGCTTCAAATAATATAGCCATGACAGGTGAGATAACATTAACGGGGACAATATTAGCTATCGGTGGATTGAATGAGAAGCTGCTTGCAGCCAAAAGAAACGATATAAAAACTGTGTTAATCCCAAAGGATAATGAAATTGATTTAAAAGAAATGCAGGATAAGGTTAAAGAAGGATTAAAAATTATAACTATCGAAAAGCTTGAAGATGCTATCCCTTATGTTTTTCCAGAGATGAAAAAAATTAAAAAAGTAAATAAAGATAAACAGTCAAAATCGAAAAGAAAAAGTTAGTGTCTGAAACATTAATTATAAATACCTCAGTTACTTTAGATGAACGATACCAGCTTTTAATAAAGCAGGTTAAGAATCTTTTAAGTAAAAATGATAATCTTATAACTAATCTTTCCAACCTTACCGCTGCACTTAAACAAAGTTTAGATAAAATTAGCTGGGTTGGTTTTTATCTTTTTGATGGGAAAAAACTCTACCTTGGACCATTTCAGGGAAAGGTAGCTTGCACTGAAATCAAAATTGGCAGTGGTGTATGCGGTACTTCCGCTGAAAAAAGAGAGTCAATAATTGTTCCCGATGTTGATAAATTTCCCGGACATATTGCATGTGATGTTGATTCACGATCTGAAATAGTTGTTCCAATTTATAAAGACGAACAACTTTTTGGCGTTTTAGATCTTGATAGCATTGAGTATAATTCATTTAATGATATTGATAAAAAATATCTTGAAGAAATAATTGATCTTTTAACTAAAGAAATTTTATAAATTTTATGGCATATCAGGTAACAGCCAGAAAATGGCGTCCGCAAAAATTTGAAGATGTTGTTGGGCAAGAACATATAACAGCTACCTTAAAAAACGCTATTAAAACCGGCAGAATTGCACATGCGTATCTTTTCACGGGACCAAGAGGAGTTGGCAAAACAACAACTGCCCGCATACTTGCAAAAGTTTTGAACTGTGAAAATCCTATTAATTTTGAACCTTGTAATGAATGTGCAATGTGCAAATTAATAAACGATAATCAATCAATGGATATTATTGAAATTGATGCTGCTTCTAATCGTGGTATTGATGAAATTAGAACTCTAAGAGAATCTGTTAAATATGCACCAACACGAGGTAAATATAAAACTTATATTATAGATGAAGTTCATATGTTAACAAAGGAATCATTTAATGCATTCCTTAAAACTCTAGAAGAGCCGCCTGCTCATACAATTTTCATTTTTGCAACAACAGATATTCATAAAGTGCCACTAACTATTATTTCACGATGCCAGCGGTTTGATTTTAGAAGAATCCAGTTAGATGTTATTAAAAAAACGCTAAAAAAAATTGCAGATGGAGAAAATATTGTTATCGATGATAAAACACTTACACTTATTTCAAAAAAAGCTGATGGTGCTTTACGTGATGCACAAAGTCTTTTTGATCAAGTAGTGTCTTTTTGCGGGGATAAGATTGATTCTGAAACTGTATCTAAAATGCTGAATTTAATAGATGATGAACTGTTTTTTGATATCTCTGATGCAATTCTTAATAAAGACTTTCCGGTTGTGTTTGTTACGACAGATAAAATATATCAAAATGGGTGGGACTTTATTGATTTTACAGATGGACTGACCGAGCATTTCAGAAATATTCTTTCCGTGGTTCTTACCCAGCACACTGATTTAATTGAAACTGCTGAAGTATATCGAGCAAAATATTCAGATTATAAACAATCTTTTTCTAAAGGCGATTTGCTGAGAATTTTAAATTACCTCACAAAACTTCAGCAAGATTTACGATACTCAAATAATCAGAAATTGAGAATTGAAATTGCTTTAACAAATCTTATTGGGCTTGAAAAATCATCAACAATCTCAGAGATAATCTCCGGATTGGAATCTGGTAACCTGGAATTTAATAATGAAGTTAAACCTCAGATTAGCAGGGACAATCCTCAAACAAAATATCAGGCTAAAACAGAACAAGTAGAAAAAAAAACAGAATTAAAAATTAACAATTCTAAAAGGACAGAAATTATTTCAGAATCATACCAAAGTTTAACGAGTGCTTCAAGTAGCAATGAATTAAACTTTGAAATGATAACTAAAAAGTGGAAAGATTTTATTGCAGATGTATGTGTAGAAAAATCATTTCTGTTAACACCATTATTTAGTGATTCAAAACCCATTAACTTTGATGGAGTTAATCTTCACATTGTTACTCCGGATGAAGCGACAAATTCTTCCTTATCTTTACACAAAGAATATATTGATAAAAAATCGAAGGAATTTTTTGGCAAAAAGATTAGTGTAAAATTTGAAACTATGGGTTCACAAAAACCTAAAAAATCTATTAAATCCAAAAATGAAGAAATTGAATCACCCACAAATGACAAAATTGCTGATCCTTATGAAACAGTCATAAAAAATGATTTAGGCGGAATTGAAATAACCACCTAAAACTGCTGTTTCCTTCTGATTTCCGTATTTCTTAAATTTTTGAAAATTAAATAGTTATATATATTTTTGATACCTATGACAAAAAAACTTATCATTGCCATAGATGGACCAGCCGGTTCAGGGAAAAGTACATCTGCAAAATTGGTGGCTCAGAGATTAAAATATCTCTATATAGACACCGGAGCTATGTATCGAGCTGTTACATTATTTGTTCTTAGAAATAATCTAATGGGACAAATTGAAAAAATTAGTGAACTGACTAAAAATTTAGATATTGTTCTGGAATTTATTGATGGTGAAACTAAAATAACTGTTAATGGTGAGGATGTTTCAAAAGAAATTCGCTCTTTTGAAGTAAACAGCAATGTGAGTGAAATTAGTGCCATTGCAAATGTGCGTAAAACACTTGTTATAAAGCAACAGGAAATGGGTAAAGCTGGCGGGGTTGTTATGGAAGGCAGAGATATTGGTACAGTTGTCTTTCCGAATGCAGATGTCAAAATTTTCTTAACTGCCGGAATTGATGAGAGAGCTCAGAGACGCGCATTAGAATTCTCTGAAAAAGGTACAAATATTCCTTTTGAAAAGGTAAAAGAAAATTTAAAGAACCGTGATTTCATTGATTCTCATCGTGCATCCAGTCCATTAACTAAATCACCGGACTCAATAGTGGTAGATACTACAAAAACTACCGTTGACCAACAAGTAGAATTAATAATTAATGCAGTTAAAAAAGTAGTACAAAAAAAAGAGATTTAATTTATTGCCGGCTAAACAAAATGTTAAACTAAACTATCTGTTTTCCTGATCTTCCCGGTACAGATTCAGCAAAACAGAAAAATATTTTTAGGAGGATTAATGTCCCAAGAAAAAGAAACGACTCTAAAAGCTGTGACTCCCGATGAGTTTGAAAAAGCAAAAGCTAAATTTAACGATGAAGAATATTCTCAGGAAGAATTTTTAGCATTAGCTAAACTCTATTCTGATTCTTTTAGAGATGTTAAAGAAGGTGAAATGATTAAGGGGAAAGTTGTCAGAATCCAGGGTGATAACGTTATTGTTGATGTTGGATTTAAATCTGAAGGTACAATACCAAAAAATGAATTTTTTGAAGGTGCTGAACTTAAAGTTGGACAAGAAATTGAAGTTGTTCTTGAAAGTGTTGAAGACCAGGAAGGGAATCTTGTTCTTAGCAAACAAAGAGCTGACTTCTTAAGAATCTGGGAAAAAGTAATTAGGGCCCACGATACAGGCGAAATTATTCAGGGTAAAATTGTTAAAAGAATTAAAGGAGGAATGGTGGTTGACCTTCTTGGAATGGAAGCATTTTTACCAGGTTCTCAAATTGACATTCGCCCTATAAGAGATTTTGATGCTTTCGTTGGACAAACAATGGACTTTAAAGTAGTTAAAGTAAACATTCCTACTGAAAACGTTGTTGTATCACACAAAGTACTTGTTGAAGAAGAAATTTCAGATCAAAGAAGTGCTATACTTAACAGCCTTGAAAAAGGACAAATACTTGAAGGTACTGTAAAAGCAATTACAGATTTCGGTGTATTTGTTGATTTAGGCGGTGTTGATGGACTAATTCATATTACCGACCTTAGTTGGGGTAGAATTAATCATCCAAATGAAGTTGTAAAACTTGATGAAATAATTAAAGTTGTTGTTACTGATTTTGATGAAGAAAAGAAAAGAATTTCATTATCACTCAAAAAGCTGTTACCTCATCCATGGGAAAAGATTGATGAAAAATTAAAAATTGGAGATAAGGTTTCAGGAAAAGTTGTTTCGTTAACCGATTACGGTGCTTTCATTGAGATAGAAAAAGGCATCGAAGGTTTGATCCATAATTCAGAAATGAGCTGGACACAACACATTAAACATCCTTCACAGGTTGTTGCTATGGGGCAAGTTATTGAAGCTGTCGTTCTTTCGCTTGATAAAGATGAAAAGAAAATTTCACTTGGAATTAAGCAGTTAGAACCGGATCCCTGGGAAACATTGATGGCTAAATATCCAGTTGGATCAAAACATATTGGTATTGCACGTAACTTAACAAACTTTGGAGTTTTTGTTGAATTAGAACCTGGTGTAGATGGCCTGGTACATATTTCTGATTTATCCTGGACAAAGAAAATCCGTCATCCCGGTGAAGTTGTTAAAAAGAACGAAAAGATTGAAGTTGTTGTATTAAGCGTTGATGTTGATCAGAGAAAAATTTCCCTCGGGCATAAACAAATTATGGATAACCCATGGGATACATTTGAAAATGCTTACTCTGTTGGAAAAATTACAGACGGTAAAGTAGTTAGAATAATCGAAAAAGGATTAATCGCTGAACTCCCCGATCATGTTGACGGGTTTGTTCCTACAACTCAACTTTCTACATCAAAAATAAAAAATATTGCAAATCACTTCCCTATTGACGCGACATTACCATTAAAGGTTATTGAATTTGATAAGGAAAGTAAAAAAATTGTTTTGAGTGCAATTGCTGCTCTTAAAGAAAAAACTGATGAAGAGATTGAAAACTACATCAAGAATTTCAAACTTGAGCGAGTTACAGTTCAAAACATAATGAATGCCGAAATGGGTACAATTGATTCTTCTGAATTCCCGATTTTTGAAGTTCCTGAATCTGATAAAGAAAATCAGAAAAAAGAAGAAATAAAGTAAAATATTATTAAATATTTTATATTAAGAGCGGGAAAATATCCCGCTCTTTCTTTATGTATAAAAATAAAATTAACGTTATGTCCCAAACAGTAGCATTATATACATTAGGTTGTAAATTAAACTTTGCTGAAACATCTACAATTGGCAATGAGTTCTTAAAAAATGGATTTTCTGTTGTTGATATTAATGACAAGGCTGATGTTTATGTTTTTAATACCTGTACTGTTACAGAAAATGCTGAGAAGGAATGCAGACAATTAGTCAGAAGGGCTTTACGCACAAATCCTGAAGCTTATGTTATTGTTACCGGTTGTTATGCCCAACTTAGACCCGATGAAATTTCAGCTATCGATGGTGTGGATACAGTTCTTGGGAACAATGAAAAGTTTGAGATATTTTCTATTCTGAAAGATTTTAATAAAAAAGGACTCTCCTGCATTTACGTTTCACCAAATGATAACCTAAATTATTTTGGCAAGGCAAGTTCAACTGATGCTGATAGTAGAACCAGGGCTTACTTTAAGATTCAAGATGGTTGTGATTATAAATGTACTTTTTGCACCATTCCACTTGCAAGGGGCAAAAGCCGGAGTATGGAACCTGATTTAGTAATTAAAGAATTTACTAATCTTATCAACCAGGGTTATAAAGAAGTTATTTTAACAGGTGTAAATGTTGGTGATTATGGAAAAAATGTTGATGCAAATTTCGATAAAATCTTAAAAAGATTAGTAAACATAAATGGCGATTTTAGAATCAGAATTAGTTCAATTGAACCAAACCTTTTAACAGATGAGATAATTGATTTAGCATCATCGTCCGATAAAATTTGTAACCATTTTCACATCCCGCTTCAAAGTGGAAGTAATACTATTTTAAAATCTATGCAAAGGCGGTATAATGTTGAGGATTATAGAAAAGTAATTCTAAAACTAAAAACCCGTATTCCTGATGTTGGAATTGGGGTTGATGTTATAGTCGGATATCCTGGAGAAACCGACATAGAATTTATGGAGACTTATAATTTTCTTCTTGATTTACCGATTTCATATTTGCATGTTTTTACTTACTCTGAAAGACCCGACACAAAAGCTATATTACTTAAGCAATCCATTATTCCTTCAGAAAGAAAAAGAAGAAATAATATGCTTAGAATACTTAGTGATAAAAAGAAAAATCAATTTTACAATGAAATGGTCGGGAAACAATTAGAGGTGCTTTTTGAAACTGAAGCAGAGAATGGAATGATTAAAGGTTTTTCTTCAAATTATGTTAGGGTACAAAATAAATTTGGTGAGAGTCTTTCAAATCAGATTTCAATTGTTAAAATTTTAAATATCAAAAACCAACTTGCTTCTGGTGAAATAAAAGAGATTAAAAATTCAGTTGCTTTAGAAACATCTTCACTATAAAATTACAATAAAAAAAATGAAAAATACTCTATTTATTTTCTTAATGATTTCCCTCCCAATCTTTTCTCAAACTTATCACGATGATTCATTTTATTCTTTTAAGCAACAAACTTTAACAGGAATTAAAGAAGGTGATTTTTCAAACCAAAAATTTGCTGTGGATGATATAAAAACTAAAAAAAGTACTAGCATGGCAATCCTTTATTCCCTGCTGCTTCCGGGTATGGGTGAACTTTATGCCGATTCTTATAACAGTGGCATTTATTTTACTATTGCCGACGGAGTTTTGTGGGGCACTTTGATTGGAATGAATGTATATGGGAATTGGCAAAAGGATAGATACATTGAATATGCACAGGCTAATGCTAAAATAACTACGGATTACAAAGATGATAATTATTACGCTACTATTGGTGATTATTTAGATATTGATAAGTATAATGAGGTAAAAGCTATAGAAAGAAATTTTGATGAAATGTACAACTCACAAATATATTATTGGAAATGGAATTCGACAGAAGATAGAAAAAGTTATCGCAGTATGTGGGTTTCAAGCGAACAAACTTTTAACAATGTAAGATTTGTTGTTGGTGCCTTAATTTTAAACCGAGTTGTCAGCGCCATCAATGCTGTAAGGCTCGTGTCTAAATATAATAGTAAGCTTAATGAAGAAGTTAGCTGGGATATATCAGTTGGTGTTAAACCTAATCAAAATTTACCGACAACATTAACATTAAATTTTCAGAAAAACTTTTAGGTATTTAGGTAGATTTATTTTATCAGGTTTTATTCAGGATTAAAAAGCTTAATAAATTCATCATTATTCATTTGTTTAATCCGATTCTCTTCATCATCTTCTTTGTTCATATTTCTAATTATAGATACAAATTCCTCACTGGGAATAATTTTACAACTGCAAACACGGGCAAATTCAGCAATATTAGAATCTGAAGTAATCACAATAGTATTTTTTCTTGAAGATGTGTGCTCAATTTGGTCTTTAATTTTTTCGTCCGCCGAAAGTTTTTCAGAATAAATAATTTTCATAACTGATGAATTAATTTTCCCATTTTGATGACCATCCAAATGCAGCGTAACAAGATACTTCTTACCACTAAAATAACGATCGAGCATATAAACTAATTTTTCTTTGGAGGCTTGCTTATTTTTGCTCTGCAAATCCATTAATGATTTTATCTTGCCTATCAGATTATTCCCATCGATAATATAGCTAATCACGTTATCTCCCCTCAAAAAATTGATCGCGTTTAGTAACTTTAAGATCCTGCAGTTGAGGAGCTTTAACTCTTATCTCAAAGCTGTAACCACGATACGTACCGATAGGATTCCACGTAAAATTCATTACCCAACAATGCAGGTCCCTTGATATTCGGATTTGAGGGGCTGCAAATTCATTTCTTTCTAAATCATAACTGCCCGTTAATGAAAATTTCCAGTTAGGTGTTAAATTAAAATTAAAACTTCCGCTAAGATTTGAATTTTTAGAAACATTTAATGGAGTCGGTCTGGATTCATTATAATTATAATTTAATGTAAGATCCCAGGGAATAGAAAAATTAGGTTCATCATTGCTATAAAGTCCTTGATAAATACTTCGTTCAGAATCCATCAAATTCTGATCAGGTTTGAGAGCAAGCCCGCTATTTTGTAATGGTTGTTTTGGAGCAATTTTATCACCGGATAATGTTAGCGAAAGCGAAATATAAAAATTTGTTACCCTCAACAGTCCTTTCCCTTCATTAATAAGATATTTATTAATCCTCGGTCTATTGGCTGTATATGAGTAAGGCGTAAATGTTGTTGCACCGGAAAAACTAAAAAAGTTACCAACTTGTGTTCTATAACTTAAGTTCAAATCTGAAAATTTAAGGCTATCAGCAGCAAAGTTATAACTAAAACCAGCATTTAGATTTAATAACTGTAATTTATTAACCTTTGATGTTGTATCTGTAGGATCAGCAACAGTTTTCATTTCAAATAAGTTGCTAACAGAAAAATTTATGCTTTGCTGTTCCTGATTTGATGGATGAACAAATATTTCTCTTTCAAATTTATCATACTTTACAGTATTACCAAGACTATCAAGGTAAGTAGCATAATATCCCCAAAATGGTGTTGAAAAATCCGGCGAATAATTATAACTGATGGAAGGAATAACTGTTTGTCTTATTGCACTAATACCAAGCGAATTAATATTAAACATTCCATAAAATCTTGTTGATGCTGAAACACCCATTGAAAAAGTTCTAACGAGACTGATATCTTTTACATCATCTGTTTTTATATAGTAATTACCAGAATCATCGATTGCAATTGATCTAGTTATATGCTTGTTATACCAGCTTTCATTGTAATTAAAATTTGGCGTGATACTAAAGTAACCTATCTTCGGGGCTATGGTCAGACGTATATTATGTTGAATTCCACCTCGCACATTTAAGTTACCCGCAATCTTATTTCTATTATTTTGAAACTGACCGGAGTAATTATATCCAAAAGATTCATACCACTGCTGATCTCCCGAGTTATCTCTGAACGGGTAAGCTTGTGCAAGTGAAAAAGTTAAGTTTGGAAGTATTTCAGAGATATTATTGTTTTCCAAATTTTGATTTCTTGAATAGCTTAATGATAAACTATTTCCTGATTCATCCCATTGCTTAAAAAGAGTTGCATTAGAAACAACATCATTTCTTAATATTTCATTAAAGTCATTTATATTTCTTATAGTATTTGCGCCCGAAATAAACTCCAACTTAGCATCTAATCTTAAAGTCGGCGTAAAGGTTTGGTTATGATTCCATCGTATACGCCAATCAGTATTTTCTGTTCTATTTGGATCTGTCAATTCACCACTGATAAACTTACCATAACTACCTTCAACATTTCCGGAATAATTATATCGTTTAGAATATCTAAATCGACTACCTAATTTAAAACTGCCGCGTGTGTAATAATCTGCTGTAAGATTAACATCCATATAATCATTTATTGCCCAGAAATATCCAAAGCGTGAAAAATAAGTCCCATAGATAGCATCGCTTCCAAATGCTGGTGGTAATATTCCGGATCTTCTTCCAGATTCGATAGGAAATACTGCAAATGGAATAGGTATAGGAAATGGGACCCCACCAAAATGAATAAAAATCCACTCAGCAATTAGTTGTTCTTTGTGGATCACTTTCATTTTGTTAGCCGAAAAATAATAATGCGGGCATTCCTCATCACAGGTAGTATAAATTCCATCCTCAATAAAATATGTTTCTTTATCTACTTTTTTAATTTTTTCACCGGTATAGTTAGCTCCTTCTTGCTCTGTTTTTGCTGCTAATATAACTCCGCTTGAATTTTTGAAATTATATTTCATACTGTGCCCATTGTAAACTTCATTGCCTTCTTTTAAAACAGGTAAGCCTGTCATTTTACCTTTAGCAGAGTCGGAGGGAATACCATTAGCCAATATTAAACTTTTATTAAAATCAATTAAGATATCTGCGCTTTTAATTTCTGTAGATTTGTATTTTATAATTCCATCACCGTAAATAAGCATCTTCTTATCTTTTACAAGGAAAATAAGTGAATCTTTTGAAGAGGCATAAACTGTAGTATCAACATCATAAGCTTTACCTTTGGATTTTTCAACCTCCAAAGAATCTTTTTGAATTGATAGAGAATCGTTTGGCACAAAAAGCGAATCGTTTTGTTGAGAAAAAATAATTTCCGTCAAAAGTGCAAATGATATTATGAATAGAAATATTATTTTGAAATTACTTTTCATCTTCCGAAAAAATATTTAAGACTGATATTGAATTATATTTATCCTTCATTCCTATTGAAGTTAGAAATCCGGCAAAGATTAGTATTTAGATTTCTTTCAGAATGAATCCTCCGAACCGGCAAATCTGCCACAGTTGACTTCAAAATGACTTTAGTACAATACATCAACAGAACAAAAATTTTAGATTAAAGATTAATATATTTTTTAACGTAATTAAAATTAACTTTTATAAAACACCAATGAAGATGCACCTTTAATGCCGGCTTCATTTTTTAACTTGGCAGGAATAACAATGACTCTTGGTTTCATTGGTAATAAAACTCTATTTGAAATTGTCAATCTTATTGCATCTAAAAGTGGTTTCCCAAATCCAGCAACACCACCACCGATAATAAACGTACTGATATCCATTATATTTGAGACCGATGTTAATGCAACACCAAGCTGATTTCCCATTCTAACAACAACTGACAATGAATAATCATCCCCAATCTCTAATGCTTTTTGGATAATTCGGGGAGAAATTCTTGTCAAATCCCGTTCAACTAAATCCCAAATTTTTGAGTCAGGATACTGGGCTAATTCATTTTTAACAATTTGTTTCAGGTATTGATTGCCTAAATAAGCTTCAATACAACCGGTTGAACCACAATTACACTTTGCCCCGGTTAAATCAATAGAGACATGCCCTATTTCACCGGCGGCGCCAAAATCACCGCGGAATATTTTTTTATTATAAACAATTCCACCGCCAACACCGGTGCCTAATGTAACCATAATAAAAGATGAATATCTCTTCCCTGCTCCAAATATTAATTCGCCGATAGCAGCAGCATTTGCATCATTTTCCACATAAACATCATATCCAAGTTCCTTCTTGATAATTGAAGCAAGTTTGATATTCTTCCAACCAGGTAAGTTAGGTGCATTTTCAACAATACCTTTTTTTGTGCAAACAACTCCCGGACATCCAATACCAATTCCCTGAATTTTATATTTATTTTTATTCAAAACTTCTTTTATCCCTTTGCTGATGTTAGCAACTACTTTTTTTGGTCCGCTTTCAGCTTCAGTTTTAAAATAAGTTGATTCGATTAGTTTTCCTTGATTGGAAACAATACCAATTTTTATATTGGTTCCACCAAGATCAACTCCTATGGCGTATTTATTAGATTTACTCATAAAATTAATTAGTTAAATTTTAAATCACTTTGTAAATGCATAATCAACAATTTTAAGTTCACCCGGATATGTAATATTGCCAAATAAAGAGCTAACTGTCGGCGTTGCATATAAAGTTATTTTTGATGATGAACCTTTACTTCCTCCGAGGGCTAAGGCTAAATTTATAATACTATCGTAACTTTTATCTTTAAAAAATTTCATCAGGTCAATGTTTATTCTTAGTGGAATCATTGTTACTTCGCCGGTTCCGGGAACGGTTACAGGCTGATCTAAATCCCCGGTAATAGTTTCTTTATCATCAAGAAATAGTCTCCATTTCAAATTCTGAATAGTTGCATCAGTTCTTTTATAACCATCTTTCCCATCATTGGGATTTTTAGCATCAACATTTAGCACAAATGATGCAGGTAAAGATCCGCCAGCAAATGAAGAAGAAAGTTTTAATAAATCTATTGCAGAAAAATCCCCAAGCTTAGATTTACCCGACAATTGAACTCCGCTTATTTCGAAACCACTTACATCACCGACCTTAAATTCCAGGCGTGACAGGCTGGTAATGGTTTCATAAACACTGCATTGGATACCGGAAATTGCCAAGGCAAATAACATAATGAGAACAATAAATTTTTTCATTTTACATTTCTCTTGATTCTTCAATTTTATTTATTATTATTTCAGCAACTTTAAGTGCCCGTAATCCATCTTCACCGGATACAACGATTTTTTTATTATATAAAACTGAGTCAATAAAAAGCTGTAACTCATAATTAAGAGCGTTAATTTCTTTAAACTCCGGTTGTTCATAAACTAATCGCTTTTTCTTTTCCCCGATCCCTATTTCGCCAAATGATATTGAATTTGGTAATGCAGATTGTTCAACCGGCAATAAACGATAGACTTCTGAAACTCCTGTAACAAAATCCAGAGATATATAATGATCCTTTTGAAAAATCCTCATCTTACGAAGTTTTTTTTGTGATATTCTGCTTGCTGTAACATTTGCAACAGCTCCATTTTCAAATTGTATTCTTGCGTTTGCAATGTCTATATGATCGGAAACAACTGCTACACCATTGGCATCAATTTGCTTGACATTACTTTTTATTAAACTTAAAATAATATCAATATCGTGAATCATTAAATCCAGTACAACGGCAACGTCTGTACCGCGAGGATTAAATTGTGCCAAACGGTCGGTTTGAATAAATCTTGGTTCAGAAATATAAGATTCAAGTGAAATTAATCCCGGGTTAAACCTTTCAATATGCCCGACCTGTAATTTTAGATTATTATTCTTGGCAATCTTAACTAATTCTTCTGCCTGTCCAATAGTGGTTGTTATTGGTTTTTCAACAAAGACATGAATGTTTTTTTCAAGACACTGTTTGGCAACTTCATAATGAGAACTTGTAGTTGCAGCAATTGAAACAGCTTTAACTTTAGTAATTAATTCTTCAACAGAACTAAAGGAGTGAACTCCAAACTCTTGCGCAACTAATTTTGCCTGCTCAGGATTTGTATCAAATACTCCGGTTAACTCACAGTTTTCAATTTGTTTAAACATTTTTGTATGAAGTTTACCAAGATGCCCCACACCAATAACACCAACAGAAAGTTTTTCCATAAAATTATCTCGTTTGATTTTTTGAATAACCAATTATTCGATCATATCCGCCAAATTCCTGATCTTTATACCAGAGAAAAATATTGTACTCATCGGTTGTTGCCCAGCTATTACCTTCCAAAATATACCAATCCTGATTAGCAGGATTATTCAGATCACCATTAACAACAACATATTGATAATCATAGATGCCTCTTTTTAACTCGATTGTAATGTCATAAAAATCGCCGTTAAAATTCATTTTATATTGATCTGATAATTTCCAATTATTAAATGCACCAACAAGATAAATATCACCATATACTTCTGCAGGTGGTTTTATCTGAAAAGTAACATTAAGATAAGTTGAATTAATATCTTTAGGCGGATCTAACTTGAAAGCACCATTCATATCTTGCTTACCTTCGATAAAGAACCGGCTGTACTCAATTCCGTCAAATTGTGCTTTCACATTTTTCGAATTATAAATATTAATATTTTCAAGATTTACCTGGCGATATTCATTACCCGGTCTAACATCTTTAGCAATAAATTTTAATTCCGATCCGCCATCCCACTCGAACACCCTATCCGAGTTTGTTGAATTTCTTGAAACAATAATTGGATAATCAATCAAATGGTTTTGTACAATTTCCAACTCATCAACAAAGAAAGGAAAATACACCTGAGTTAAATTAGTTTCTGCAATAATCCAATCCACATATCCAAGCTGCGGCGGATTAAAAATTTTATCAAGAGTTTCTTTTTTTATATCGATCTTTAATGGCTGATCTGCTCTAATATTAAAAAATTTACCTTCTGCATAAACTATTGATGTATCTTGCGGATCAACAATATAAAAACGCCATTTGCCTGAAAATGGAAAACTTACATAACCTATGTTATCGGGAAACCGATTAGAATAATGATATTGTGCAGCTTCAACTGTTGTTGGAAGTCGAAAGAAATTTAAATCGAACGCTGTATTTTGCCCCTGGTTAAGTAAAAATATGTTATCTGTCGGTTTCCAATCTCTGTCACAAAACTTAAATATGATATTTAGATTTGGTGGATATTCCGACTGCACGTCAAAATCTATGTACAGAAAATCTTTTGGGGAAGTTAATACGGGAATTGAATATTTGTCATTACTTGTATAAGCATTTAAACTTTTGATTTTTATATCCTCAGCAAAAAGAGCAGAGCTTGATAGAATAAATAAAATGAAGAATATTTTTTTCAAAAGTTTTCCTTTACAATTAACTTTACAAATTTTAAATTTTATGGTACAGCCTAATGTAAAAACATAATATCTGTTCATTAAATTCAGATATTTTTATTACAAATATATACCTTAAAACTGAGGTTAAACAGAGGGCAGATTGGAAAATAAAAATCCCTTAATCATTTTGGTTAAGGGATTTTTTGAATTAACAAATTCAAGAATTTTTGTATTATTTAATTAGTGGCTGCCAGCTCCGGATAATTGTTTTACCAAATCTCCGATTACAGCTTTTGCATCGCCAAATAACATAAATGTATGCTCTGCATAATAAAGTTCGTTTTCAATTCCAGCAAAACCGGGATTCATTGATCTCTTTATTGCAAAACACATTTTAGCTTTATCTGCATCAATAATTGGCATACCATAAATCGGGCTTGTTTTATCGTGTCTTGCTGCTGGATTAACAACATCATTTGCACCAACAACAATTACAACATCAACCTGGGGCATATCAGAATTTATATCATCCATTTCAATTAATTGTTCGTAAGGAATTTTTGCTTCTGCAAGAAGTACGTTCATATGTCCGGGCATTCTACCTGCAACAGGATGAATTGCAAACTGAACTTCAACTCCAGCTTTTGTAAGCAAATCATATAACTCTCTGATTCTATATTGAGCTTGTGCAACAGCCATTCCATAACCCGGAACGATAACAACTTTACTTGCCTGCTCTAAAATTTCAGCCGCACCTTCAGGTGTTTCTGTTTTAGCTAATCTTTTTTCAACTCCCGCTGCAATAGCTTTGAACCTGACCGAATGCACCAAACAATACATTTGTAAATGAACGGTTCATTGCTCTGCACATTATTATAGAAAGTATCAAACCGGAGGAACCATCCAGTGCTCCGGCAGTTACTAATAATTTATTATCAAGCACAAATCCCATTGCAACTGCAGATAATCCTGCATAAGCATTTAAAAGTGAAATCACAGTCGGCATATCTGCACCACCAATTGGAATTACAAAAGAATACCAAATAATAATGCAAGTACAATAATTACAGGAAACAGATAACTATAATCAAGCCGGACTAATAACTAAAAGTATTCCACTGATAATTGCAATTCCTAATAATCCAAGATTAATTATATTTTGAAATTTATACGTAACAGGTCTTTGTGGAATCCATTTAATTTCCTGCAATTTACCGGCAGCCATTAAGCTTCCTGTAAATGTTAAAAAGCCAAGAATTATTTCTGCAATAATTGCAACCATTCTGAAAGTAGTTAAGTTTTCAACACCTTCTGAAAGCCATAAATAATATTTTGCTGTTCCAACTAGTCCGGCAGCAAGACCACCAAATGCGTGAGATAATGCAGTTCGTTGCGGCACAGCAGTTAATGGTACTTTGGAAAGTGGAATTCCAACAACAAAACCAAGAACTATTGCTATGACTGATGTAATCCCAATTTACAATTTTAGGATCAATCATTGTGCTGATTATTGCAATCACCATTGCTGCAATACCAGCAAATACTCCTCTTCTTGCAGTTTTGGGATCTTTCATCCAATGAAGTGAAAAAATAAATAGTGCGGTTGAGACTATGAATGCAACTTGTACAATCGAGTAAATCATGATTTTTTAGTCTCCTTCGATTTAAACATCTTGAGCATTCTGTCAGTAATCAAAAATCCGCTCACAATGTTTGTCATTGATGCAAATAGTGCAACCCCTCCAAGGATTGTAATGTAACCCGGATAATCATGTCCTGTAAGCATTATAGAACCAACCACAGCAATGGCAGAAATTGCATTTGTCAATGACATCAAAGGTGTGTGAAGTAATCTTGAAACCCTGGTAATTACTCCCAATCCTATAAATGAAGCAAGCATAAAAACAAAAATTAATCCAAAGTAATCGGGGGTAGTAACTTCATTGTTAGCCGCTAAAATAGAACTGGAAGAAAAAATAAGTATCATTAAAACAAAAAGTGATTTTCGATTTATCATAAATAATCTCCTAAAATTTAAACTCAGATTTAGATTGTTAATCTATTATTCCCTTTATAAGCAACTAAAGCAGCACGCACAATCTCATCATTTTCATCAAGTTTATATGATCCATCTTTGCTAAGATGCAAAATAAGTGCAAGTACATTTTTGGAATACATTTCGCTCGCATTTGTAGCCACAAGACTTGGTAAATTTGCTTCGCCAATTATTTTTACATTATGCTTTACAACTGTTTTATTAATTTCGCTAAGCTCACAATTACCACCGAATTCCACAGCCATATCGAGCACAACACTTCCTGGTTTCATATTCTTAATCATCTCTTCAGTTACAAGTACAGGTGCTTTTTTACCTGGTACAAGCGCGGTTGTAATTACTATATCAGCTTCAGTAACATGCTTAAAGATTACTTCTTTTTGTTTTTTCAAAAATTCTTCGGAAGCTTGTTTTGCATATCCACCGGAATCCTGCATGCTTGCATCAGTTTCAACTTCAATAAATTTGCCGCCAAGACTTTGAACTTCTTCTTTTACAGCCGGGCGAACGTCGGAAACTTCCACAACGGCACCTAATCTTTTAGCTGTACCAAGCGCCTGAAGACCAGCAACGCCGGCACCCATAATTACAACTTTGGCAGGTTTAATTGTTCCTGCTGCAGTCATTAACATTGGGAATATCTTTCTTAGCTCATTTGCAGCAAGTAACACACTTTTATATCCTGCAAGATTTGCTTGTGAACTTAATGCATCCATTTTTTGCGCCAGGGTCGTTCGTGGAATCATATCCATAGAAATAAAATCTATCTCTCTTTCAGCACATTGTTTTGAAACTTCTGTGTACTGCCGAACGTAAGCCAATGCAATTAGCAAACTTCCCTTTTTCATAAAATCCAATTCGTGTTTTTTTTGATCTGGATTATCAATCGGACGTTGTACTTTACAGACTATATCAGCATTCGCATAAAGGTCTTCAATTTTATCAATAACTTTTGCGCCTGCAGCGGAATATTGTTCATTTGTAAATCCGGCATTTAACCCGGCATCCTTTTCAATCTGAACTTCATATCCTGCTTTTATCAACTTAACGACAACATCGGGGGTAGAAGCAACACGGTTTTCACCGGACAGTATTTCTTTTGGGATGGAAATTATCACCGATTTTTCTCCTGTGGATGTTAGTTATTTTTTGTATTGGAAAATTTAATTGGATTAGTAAAGAATTGCAATCAAATTAATTTTTAATTTATTTGATTTGAAAAAGGACAGTTACTTAGCTTTTTTTATTATAAAGTTTAATACAAGGACAAAAAAAACTGCCGGGAAAAATTGTGGGAAAATGATTGACTCAAGAGCAATGAAACTAAAGCACTTCAATAAGAAGTGCCTTAGTAAGTTGTAAAAAAATTAAACCATTCTTTCAAGCGGTATTTGGAATAATCTAATTTTATCGTCTTCTCTTTCAACTAGTTTGTTTAATTCACTTATTTTGTCAGCAAGCTTTTCTAACAATTCTTCTTCAGTGAAAGCAATCATCCGAACAAAATTAAATCCGGGAAACGGACGATTACCTAAATGAGCATCTGTTTTATGACCGCTACCCTTTACGTCTTCCCACTTAGTATAAAAATCAATATCCAGTTCTGTCAACGTATTTGAAATACGATCATCAAGAACGTCATGATAAACTAAAAATATAATTTTCATTTTAAATTCCAGATTTATTTTTAATTTCTTGAAAGTATTTTTTTAAAGAATTTTGAAAAACTTGCACTGCCCAAGTCATCCAGAATTGAATATACAACAGGAACAATAAATAATGTTAATAAGGTAGATGTAATTAAGCCTCCAATTACAGCCTGCCCCATTGGTGCACGAAATTCGGCACCTTCACCAAGTGCCAAGGCAACGGGTATCATACCAAAAATCATAGCAAATGTTGTCATCAAAATAGGACGTAATCTGGTTGGGCCAGCCTTTAATAAAGCTTCTAATTTGGGCATACCCCGTTCTCGTAAAACATTTGTGTAATCTACAAGTAAAATCCCATTTTTAGTTACCAGACCCATCAGCATTATTATTCCAATAAAAGACATAACTGATAATGAACTTCCGAAAATCAAAAGCATTAGCACTGCCCCGATTATGGACATTGGCAAAGCAAGCATAATTGAAAATGGATGAATGAAGTTATCAAACTGAGCTGCCAGAACAATATATACAAATACAATTGCAAGCATCAGTGATATGAGGATATCACCAAATGATTCCTCTTGCATTTGACCTTCACCAATTATATTAATAGAATAACCTGGTGCAAGTTTAATTTTTGATGTTCTTTTAGTTATATCCCCTAAAACATTTCCTAAAAATCTGCCGGCAAGATTTGCATCAACCCGAATTTCTCTTTGTCTTGCATATCTATTAATTTCCGAAGGACCAACATTTTGTGTAATTGTTGCAACATCTGTAATTGGTATTAGAAAATCTCGTTGTCCGATTTTTTTATTACTCTTTACAGTCAGCAAAGATAGGTCATTAATATTTTCCCGATCTCTTTGCGTTAATCTTACCCTGATATCAATTTGTTCATCACCTTCCTGAAATTGTGAAGCAATAGTTCCATCAATCATACTTCTGGTTGTAGATGCTATTAAATAAGGATTAACTGCTAGATCAGAAGCTTTTGCTCTATCAATATTTATTCTTATTTCCGGTTTTGAAAGTTGAAGACTATTTTCCACATCAACTGCTCCGAGTGTAGATTTGACAATAACCTCAACCTGTTGAGCAATTTTTTGAAGTTGCTGCATATCTTCGCCACGGATACTTAATGTTACCGGTTTTTCATTGCCGCCAGGACCGCCCTGCATTTGAAAGCTGAAGTCAGCTCCGGCAATATATTTTGATTCACTTCTGATTTCATTAATTATCTGTTGATCAGATTTTTTCCTATCTTTTACTGGAACAAGCTTAACTAATATTGTAGCTCTTGTAACAGGGTCATTTCCCGATCCTATTGTTGTAAGAACAGTTTTAACTTCGGGTTTTTTCCTTAGTTTTTCTTCAACTTTGCTGCATATTATACTTGTCTGTTCAATTGAACTTCCGGGTGATGCATTAATAACTACATTAAATTGACTTTGGTCGCTCTCAGGAAAAAACTGCGAGCCAAGCATTCCCATTATAAAAAAGCTTATCACAAAAATCCCTATAGAACCAAATACTATCGTTTTTCTGTGCTGTAACGACCAGCGTAAAGCAATTTCATATTTACTGTTCAGCACTTCAAAGAAATGATTAAAGTAGTAAAGAGATTTATGTAATATGTTCCCTTTTTTTGATAATGATTCATCCTCCCTGTGGAGCCATCTTGATGAAAGCATTGGAGTTAAAGTAAATGCTACGAATAAAGAAACAAGTACTGCAGCAGAAATAGTTATACCGAATTCATAAAAAAATCTTCCAACAATACCCGGCATAAATGCAACAGGAACAAATACAGCTACAATTGTAAAGGTTGTTGCCATTACCGCGAGTCCGATTTCTTCAGAAGCTGATTTTGCAGCTTCCATTGCGGTTTCCCCCTGAGACATATGTCTGTAAATATTTTCAATAACTACAATGGCATCATCAATTAATAATCCTACTGCAAGTGAAAGAGCAAGCAGTGACATCATATTTAAAGTAAAGTTAAGTGCAAACATCAGGATAAAACTTGCAATAATGGAGGTGGGTAATGCCAGCCCGCTTATTATTGTTGCCCTAAAGTTTGCTAAGAAAAGATAGATAACTATTACTGCTAACAGACCTCCATATAAAATATCAAATAACACATCTTTAATTGATTCTTCTATAAAGATACTGTTATCTTGAGCTATGGAGATATCCACGCCGGCAGGAATATCTTTCTTTAATAAATCAATTTGTTTATTAACAGCGTGGGCAACTTGCACAGTATTACTGCCAGATTGTTTAATGATATTTAATCCAACTGCAATTTTCCCGTTTACTCTTGTTAAACTAGTTCGCTCTTTTACTCCATTTACAACCTTTGCAACATCTGATAAGTATACAGTTCTGCCCATTGGTGTTGCAACAATTACCCTATTAAAATCATCAACACTTTTATATTTACCCATCGTTCTAACAAGAAACTGATGGGAACCTTCGATTATATTACCACCGGGTATCTCTACGTTCTGAAGTCCAATATTCGTTATTACATCCTGGATAGATATATTATAAGCGCGTAATTTCATGGCATCAACTTCAACCTGAATTTCCCTTTCAGAACCTCCCACAAGATCCACTGAACCAACACCTGGAATATTTTCTAATCTTTTCTTTACCACGTTTTTTGTAAAACTTGTTATGTCTTTATCCGACATATTACCGGAAACAGTCAGGTAAATGATTGGCAGGCTTGCAGGGTCATATCGTTGAATTACGGGGTCATCAATTTCTTTGGGAAGTTTTGCACGAATAGCTGCAATCTTTTCACGAACATCCTGAGCGCCATCTTTGCCATTTATCTCTAACTTAAACGCTATAATAACAATTGAAACATTTTCCTGTGATGTTGACTGGATGTAATCAACTCCTTCAACGGGGTTAACTGCATCTTCAATTATTTTTGTTACATCAGTTTCAATTTGTTCCGGACCGGCACCGGGAAGAACTGTTGTAACCACAACAAATGGAATATCAACATTTGGATATAAATCCACATTTAATTTGATGTAAGAAAAAAGCCCGAGCACAATCAAAGACATAATCATCATTGTTGCAAAGACAGGGCGTTTTATAGACACATCAGCTAATTTCATTTTAAGATCCCAATTTTCTTTTTAAATAATTATTCTACTTTTTATTTGTAACAATAACGACTGAACCATTTTTCAAATTTTCTGTTCCTAAAGAAACGATAACATCCCCAACATTTAAACCTGAAGTAATTTCTACATATTTCCCATCATCCAAGCCAACAGTAACTTTCTGATAATAGGATTTATTGTCTTTAATTATATAAACTCCCTCTTCATTATTTGCTCTAACAAGAGCGTAAAGTGGAATTGTTAGCACATCTTTTTTTGTTTCAAGATTAACTTTAATCCGGCTAAACATTCCGGGCTTAAACCATTTATCTGATGAATTTGCAAACATCGCTTGCATCTCAAATGATCTAGATTGGACATCGCCGGATTCTGATAGTTGGCTTATCTTTCCTGATTGAATCACATTTGGTCTCATCTCTGAATATATCTCAACTGGTTGTCCGATGTAAAAACTTGGGGCGTCGTTTTCGCCAACACTAAATTTGATCTTCATCCTTGAAATATTTGCAACAACTGCCATTGGCATTTGTGGATTAGCAAGATCACCTATGTTTACATTTACTGAAGTTATAACTCCAGAAATTGGTGTCGTTATTTCTACAGTATTTTTTGCTGCATCAAAATTTGCTTTTGAAACTTCATATTGTGTTTGGGCGGCATCAAAAGATTGTTGAGATACGGCGCCTTCCTTTAATAAGTTTTGCATTCTTTCAAAATTCTTTTGTGAATTCAAAAATGCTGCTTGTGTTTGATAAAATTGTGACGATGCGCCACCCTTATCTAACTCAACTAATACATCACCGGCATTAACATAATTTCCGACCTTTGCATTAATCTTAATAATCCTTTCAGGTATCTTTGCAAAAATATTTGCTTGATCTTTACCTTCTAATGAACCTGAAAAATTTTTTGAAATTACCAGTTCATTTAATTTAACCGGTTGAGTCTCAACAGCTATCGTATCAGTATATGTAATTTTATTTCCCTGGTTTTGATCTTGTTGTTTTTCACCACAAGATTCAATTAATAATGATGATATTAAGAGCATTATGATTGAAAGCGGTTTCAAATGGCGTTTTAGTTTTTGTTTCATAAAAAAATTATTCTCCTGATTACAATAAAAATTAAACTTAAGTCTTAATCTTTTAATTCATTAAAATTTGAAAAATAGGCTGGATTAGTTTTTCCGAGTAATTGTTCAAGTTCATATTTAGAAGTAAGATATGAATTTATTGATTGAATTCTATTCAACCTTGCTTGTTTAAGTGCTTGGTCAGCATTTTGAATTTCGAGTTGGCTTCCGGCCCCTTCCTTATATCTAACGTTAGCAATGTGGAAAGCGCGCTCTGCAATTTTAACAGTTTGTTCCTGTGTCTCTAATAATAATTGAACTCTTTTTAATTCTTGTATTTTAGCCTTTACACTAAGGATTGTGTATTCTTTTAATTGATTGAGTTGCTGTTCAGTTTGTTCGAAGGTTATGGTAGATTGCTCGACAGCATTTTTAGTTCGGTTACCTTGCCAAAGATTAATCGAAAGGTTTAGACCCACTGTAGCAGAAGAATAATTTTGGAAATCCCAGGTATCTGAAGCGCCTGCATAAGTATAATTTCCAAAAGCAGAAACTGTGGGCCAGTAGTTTGCAACATCCAATTGAATGAAGGCTTCATCCACCTGCTTTTTGAGATTTAAACTTTTAATATCAAGGTTGGATGTAAGTGCCTCACTAATCATTCCTTCCTCATTAGTTACATCATAGGGTTGGTACGTAAATTCACCGTTAATATCAATATCCTCAGTTTGATCTATACCAAGTATAATCTTTAATCCATCTTTTGCTGATTTTAGAATATTTTCCATCTGTAAAACAACCGGCCGAACATTTTCGACCTGAACTTCTGCCTGAAGCATATCAAATTCTGATACTATACCCTGCCTATACAAAGCACTAACATTATCAAAATTTTCTTTCGCATTTATAAAACTTTCTTCTGTAATTTTTAAAACTTCTTTTGCAAGTAGAACTCCATAAAAAGCTTTTTGGACTGAAAGAACAGATTTTGAAACAGTGTTATCCAATTCAGACTTAGCCAAATCAAAATAAATATGAGAAGCCCCAATTCCCTTAAATACTGTTGAGCTAAAAAGGGTTTGGGTAATCGTTATTCCAGTTGAAAAATTATTAGCTTGTGAAAAAGATTGGAGAATATTTTCAACAGGTTTATACTTGTTATTATCTTGTGGAATAAGATGTTCATCAAATAAAATAGCGTACGTGGCATTCTGTAGTAAAGTACCAAAATCGGGAAAAGACATTAATGGTTTTTTAAGAAAGCGAGAAAAACTGCCCGAAAGGTCTACACTTGGTAAAGCATAACCGAACGCCTGATCAACGGCAGCAGAAGCTTTCTTAACATTCAATACAGAAATAGCAATATCCCTATTTTTACTAAGAGCGATATTTATAGCATCATCTAATGTTAAAACTTTTGATTGGGCTGTTAATGGAAATTGCACAAAGCTGATTAGAAGAAGTAATATGTTAAAATGGTAAATAAAAAAAGTTTTTTTTTGATTCATGTATTTCTCAATATTTTTTTTGCAATATAATTTTTAAAAACATTTATTTAAATAAATATCGGTTTAATGGTAAAAAATCAGGTTAAACAGTATCTAATTCAAATTAACAATTATCATTTAATTTTACATTGCAAATTTAAGTAAATGACTTCTAAAACCGATAAGAAAAGTAGATTTAAATGTTTTTTTATTAAAATATTTGTTGCTTAGTGACAACAAAAGGATTAAATGAAAATGGAAACCTCGATTATTCAGGCTTTCTCCTGTGTAAAAATTATTTAATTAAATAATTTTTCTTTAAGACTTTTAGAACTATTAATTACTTCACTTAAAAATTTTGCTTAAGTTTAGTACACAATATCAGGAAAATTTATGGATCAATACACTAAGGAAAAAATAAAATCGATTGTTGGCTCAAATAATTTTTTTGATTCTAACGAAGATAAACTAGTCTATTCCTATGATGGAACGCCTATTTATCAGCACTTGCCTGAGGCTGTTTTATTTCCGCAAGACGATGAGCAAATATCAAAAATTCTAAAATTAGCAAATCAAGAAAAATTTAATGTTGTTCCCCGTGGATCGGGCACTGGATTAAGCGGTGGCGCCATTCCTGTTGATAACTCAGTTGTTATCGTAATGACAAGGTGGAATAAAATTTTAGAAATTGATGCAGACAATCTTACTGCCTGGGTAGAACCTGGTGTTATTACAGGTATTTTGCAAAAAGAAGTTGAAAAATTAGGACTTTTTTATCCGCCTGACCCTGGAAGTTTAAATGTTTGCACAATTGGTGGGAATGTTGCTAATAATGCTGGTGGTTTACGTGGATTAAAATACGGTGTTACGAAAAATTATGTTCTTGGTATTGAAATGATTCTTCCAAATGGCGAACTTCTTAAAACCGGTGGAAAAAATATGAAAGATGTAGCAGGTTATAATCTTCGTGACTTTATTGTTGGAAGTGAAGGGACAATTGGGATAGTAACAAAAGTTTTGTTAAAAATAATTCCAAAACCATCTAAATCAATTACATTATTAATTATTTTTGATAAACTTGTTGATGCAGGGAAAACTGTTTCAGACATAATAGCATCGCACATAGTTCCTTCGATGATGGAATTTTTAGATAATACAACGATCAATTGCGTAGAGGATTATGCAAAGATAGGATTACCAAGAAAGAGCGAAGCAATATTATTAATTGAAGTTGACGGAAGAGGAAATGAAGTTCAGGAAGACGCAGAAATTATCAGAAACATTGCCGTAAAGAATAACGCATCAGCGCTTAAAGGTGCTGCAGATGAATCTGAAGCCAATATTTTAAAAACCGCACGCAGAACAGCATTCAGTGCACTTGCCAGAAAAATGCCCACAACTATTTTAGAGGATGCTACTGTTCCAAGAAGTGAATTACCTGTTATGATAGAAAAGGTTGCCAAAGCTGCAAAGATTTTTGATGTTATGATTGGAAACTTTGGACACGCAGGTGATGGAAATCTTCATCCAACCTGTTTAACCGATGAGCGAAATCAAACTGAAATTGATAAAGTACATAGAGCATTTGATTTTATTTTTAATGAAGCAATTAAGCTTGGTGGAACAATCACAGGTGAGCATGGTACCGGTTTAGCAAAAAAACATTTTCTGGAAAAACTTGCCGGACCTGTGGGTGTAGATATGATGAAGAAAATTAAATCTGCAATAGATGAAAATAATATCCTGAATCCAGGTAAAATATTTACACTTTCTCCTAAATGTGAAGGCGCTCTTCCAACAAAACGAGAACAAATTAAAGATTTTCATGCCTAAAGAAATTAAAAATTTTAATTTATCAAAATTTCTTCCGAATGATGACGTTCTTCAACAATGTATTCATTGCGGGTTATGCCTTGCAGTTTGTCCAACGTATGATTTTACAAAACTCGAACGCTCTTCACCACGCGGCAGAATAAGAATGGTAAGATCTGTTGCGAGAGGTGAGATGGGATTAAGCCCATTATTTGCAGATGAAATGAACTTTTGTTTGGATTGCCAGGCTTGTGAAACTGCTTGTCCTGCTGGTGTAAAGTACGGTCAGATAATTGAATCAGCTCGTGTTGTTGTTGATGAAGCTGGTTACGGATCAAAATTAGGATTAATTGTTAAAAGGTTTTTGTTACGGAAAATTGTCGCTTCAAGGATAGCGCTTAAATTTGTCTCCAGGTTATTATGGATTTATCAAAAAACTGGTTTACAAAAATTAATCCGTGCAAGCGGAATACTTAAATTATTTCCTGATAATTTTTCTGAAATTGAAAAACTATCGCCAGTAATTGCAAATAAATTTTCTGATATTCAGATAAAAGAAATTGAATTGCCAAATGGGAAAGTGAAATTTAAAACTGCTTTCCACTTCGGTTGTTTAATGAATACAATGTTTGCCGATATTAATATCGATACAATTGATGTACTTAAAGAATGTGGATGCCAGGTAATTACACCAAAAGATCAGGTATGCTGCGGTTCTCTGATGGGGCACAACGGTGATATGGAATTCGCTCTGAAGCTTGCACGAAAAAATATACTTGCCTTTGAAAAACACGATTACGATTATCTGATTTCAAACTCAGCTGGTTGTGGTGCATTTATGAAAGATTACGCCCACCTACTTGAAGATGATCCGGTTTATGCTGAAAAAGCCAGAATATTTTCATCTAAAGTTAAAGACGTTACAGAATTTTTAACCGAACAAAAAGCACTTCAAGAAATTGAATATGAACTTGATCTTAAACTTGGAAACGTAACTTATCATGATGCATGTCATCTTGTTCACGCTCAAAAAGTTTCTGAACAACCACGTCATTTAATTAAATCTTTACCAGGGATTAATTATACTGAGTTAGAAGAAGCAAATTGGTGCTGTGGTAGTGCCGGTATTTATAATGTAACAAGATATGATGATTCGATGAAATTGTTAGAAAGAAAAATGAAGAATATTAAAAATACTCATGCAAATATCGTATTGACAGGTAATCCTGGTTGTATGGGACAGATAAAGCACGGAACCCAAAAGTTTAATGTTGATGTTGAAGTACTTCATCCGGTTACGCTTATAAAGCAATTGTTGAAGTCTCAGAAAAAATCTTGACTTGTTATTTCGAACGAAGAGAAAAATCTAAGCAATAAATTGTATCAGTCGATTATCTTTTCATCCCAGATTAAATGATCAAAGGTTTCTCTGCTTCTAACAACCGAAATTTTATTATTATCAATCATAATTTCAGCCGGGCGGCGGCGACCGTTGTAATTTGAACTCATTACCATTCCATAAGCTCCGGCAGACATTACAGCAAGTAACTCCCCTGATTTTACTTCTGTAACTTCTCTTTCGCGGGCTAAGTAATCACCGGATTCGCAAATTGGTCCAACTATATCCGCAACAATATTTTTTCTATCACCACTTTTATAAATGGGTTGGATATGATGATACGCCTGGTAGATTGATGGACGAAGCAAATCGTTCATCGCTGCATCAACAATGATAAATCTCTTTTCTCCATTTGTTTTGTTGTATAAAACTTCGGTTACTAATATGCCGCCGTTAGCAGTCATAAATCTTCCAGGTTCAAAAATAATTTCGCAATTTAGTTTTTTGAAAAGTGGAATTGTTTTTGCCGCAAAGTCTTCTATTGTGAAAGATTGTTCACTATTATAACTAACTCCCATTCCTCCCCCAACATCAAAATGAGCAAGAGCAAGCCCATCAGCTTTCAATTTAAAATAAAGTTCAGATAGTTTTTGAACAGCTTCCATAAATGGATCAATTGAAGTTATCTGTGAGCCGATGTGCATGTCGATTCCAGTGAATTCAATGTTTGCCAAATCTTTTCTTCTCTGGTAAATCGATAAAGCTGTTTGGGAATCAACGCCAAACTTATTGTTTGATAAACCTGTTGAAATATATGGATGAGTTTTTGCATCAACATCTGGGTTAACTCTAATTGCAACACGTGCAATTTTATTCATTTCTGTGGCAATCTGATTTATTAAATCCACTTCCTCTTCGGATTCAGCTTTGATCATCAGTACATCATTTTCTAAGCCAAGTTTTATTTCATTTTTGGTTTTACCAACACTTGTTAAAATTATTTTTGAAGGACTAATTCCCGTTTTAAGGGCACGAAATAATTCCCCTTCTGAGTTTGCATCGACTCCGCTACCGAGTTTTACAAATGTATTGATAACACTTAGATTGAAATTAGCTTTCATTGCATAAAATATTTTATGATTTATTTGCCTGAAAGCATTTTCAAAATCTTTGTACTGATTAACAAAATGATTTTTGCTATAGATGTATAACGGTGTTCCAAACTCTTTTGCTAAATCTTCAACTTTTATTCCTTCAACGTAAAGTTGATTGTTTTTGTATTTTATAAATTCGTTTTCGAGGTGATACATATTTCCATTTTATCTAAATGAGGTCACTCTTCGACTTCGCACAGAGTGACTATGGGTTTAATATAAATTCTAAAGTCATGCTGAGCGAAGTCGAAGCATGACAATTTTAATTATTGTATGATGAAGTTTCATTTTTACACTTTGCCAATTCGTGCAACAAATTAAAATCACCTTTGATTAACGCTTCTTTCTTTTTTCTACTCCAACCTTTTATTTGTCTTTCTGCTCTGATCGCATCATTGATATCTGCGAACTCTTGCGAAAAAACTAACTCAGCCGGCAATCGAGCAGAAGTATAACCAGAATATTTGTGAAATATATGTTCGTTTATTCTCTGTTCTAAGTTTGAAGTTGAGCCACAGTAATAACTTTCATCGGCACATTTAATTATGTAAATCAATCCTTGTTTCATAATGATTTAACAACGGTCACTCTTCGACTTCGCACAGAGTGACAATTAGTTTTATGTCTGATTTAAAGATCATACTGAGCGAAGTAAAAGTATGATCATGATTTATTTAATCGTATAAATAATATTTTTTGGAAATGGTCTTAAAGTTTTGGACATCTTTATTTAAATAAGGAAGTATATCTTCAACCCGTAATCTTTGCATAAATAATTCTCTTATCTTATCAGTTCCTAGAACTTTATCAAACATTTCAAATCTGCCCTCATTTTCCGAAATGATATTTTTCCCATAAAGTTCATTAACAGCTTGAGCAAAATAAAATTGAATTGGCATCAGATCCACTTTTGAATAGTCAGTAATATAAATCTCAACTCCATGAAGCATTTTATCTTTACCAAAACCATAGTATGGTTTATACGTTATTGGCCTGAATATTACTCCTTCTAAATTATAGGAATTCATTTTAGCGGTAAGCTCTTCTGCATTAATCCATTCAGTAGCAAATGTTTGGAATGGAATTGTATAACCAACCCCAATTGATAAAACGCCATTTAGCTCACCTAATATTCCGGAAATAGTATAATAAAAAGGTGAATTATTATGTGGAATATGAGGAGAAGTTAATACCCATGGTAAACCTGTTTTTTCAAAGTACATCTTACGCTTCCAGCCATCCATTGGAACGATACTTAATTTGCACTTCACTTTATTTTTAAGTAAACCTTCCTCATTCAACAAAGTTGCTAATTCGCCAACGGTTAAACCATGCACATAAGGAATGGCAAACTGACTTACAAAAGAGAAATACCCATCTTCAACAACATTACCTTCAATCCTATTTCCACCCAGTGGATTCGGGCGATCAAGAATTACAACCTCTTTGTCATTTTCTGCAGCGGCTTCCATCACCAATCCCATTGTACTAATGTAAGTATAAGATCGACTGCCAATATCCTGAATATCAAAAACTATCACATCAACATTTTTTAACATTTCGGAACTTGGTTTTCTGGTGCTTCCATAAAGTGAATAAACCGGAAGCTGTGTTGCATCATCAATGTAATAATCAACATGTTCACCAGCAGAATAATTTCCGCGTACACCATGTTCAGGTCCATATAAAGCAGTTAGATTAATTTCTTTTGATTCAAAAAGAATATCAATTGTTGATTTTAATTTACTATCTACCCCGGTTGGATTAGTTACTAAACCGACTCGCTTTCCTTTAAGGATATCAAAATTATTATCACGCAAAACTTCGATGCCAGTTTTAACTTTTGAAGTGTGCTCAATATTTGTTTGATTTAATTCTGCTTCAACCATTTTCAGAAATGAACCATCTTCAAAGTATTTATACAAATCCTTACCCGGGCAAAGTGTTTCTGTATAATCTTTATGAGTTTTGATATCCTTTAATGGCACATTATATTTTTGTTTTAGGAATGCAGTAAGTTTTGCGAGAGATTTTAATTGCTGCTCATTAATTTTTTGAACTTCATAATTACCAACAACGCAAATTAAAGCGTGCCCGGTTACATCATAATCGGTATTTGTATCACCGGGGTAATTTATTGGTCGTGCTTCATATATTTTCCCTTTAAGATCAATCATAAAATGATAAGGAATATCAATCCATTTTTTTTCTGATCTGCTCCAGTTTTGAAGATGTTGAAGATATTTAATCATATCTTCAT
Organism: uncultured Ignavibacteriaceae bacterium; assembly: GCA_963809415.1. Classification (GTDB taxonomy): domain Bacteria; phylum Bacteroidota; class Ignavibacteria; order Ignavibacteriales; family Ignavibacteriaceae; genus IGN3. The sequence goes on from CAWEJJ010000005.1 coordinate 282,752, forward strand.
TCTCTGTAAAGACTTCTCCACTGTGATGAATAGTAATTTTTCTGATGGAATGTTGAGGTAAAACTTTATTAAGCGGCTGCCAACCCCATTCAGTCCTTGCTATTACCTTAAGATCATCGGGATATTGCAATTCTGAGATGTTGATATTATTACTAATATTAGCAGAACAAGCAAACACTATAATAGATAATAGTAATAAAGAAAGGTTTCGTAGAATTGAATACATTTATTTTTTCCTAAATGTTTAACACAAATATAATTTTATGAACAAATTTACATTTTTAATCCTTGCTCATCAATGAGATGTTTATAATAGAGTAGAAAATCTATATTTTGATATAACAATTTTTTAAAATCTGTGAAGGAATATTTTATGAAATATTTAATCGGGATGGACGGCGGAGGAACCAAAACTAAATGTATCCTCACAGATATTAATCTTAATCCTATTTATGAAACAATGGGGGGACCATCAAATTTTTTAGTAATTGGAACAGATAAAGTTTCTGAGACAATTCTGAAGCTAATCGATGAATGTTTATCAGATCAAAATATTTCATCCCCTGATATTGCAGCTATCATTATCGGTACAACGGGCGGCGGTAGAATAAGCGATGCGGAAATATTAGAAAATCAAATTTTGAGCGATGCATCCAAAAAAGGTCTAAAAGTAAATCGCGTTAAAGTAGAAAGTGATGCACGAATTGCACTGGAAGGAGCGTTCTCCGGAAATGCTGGCAGCATCTTAATTGCAGGCACAGGATCTATAATGTTTGGCAAAGATGAGGAAGGAAAGATTCATCGCGTTGGTGGATTTGGCAGATTTGTTGGTGATGAAGGCAGCGGTTATAGAATTGGAAGAATAGGATTGAATGCTGTTGCTCGTGCTTATGACGGAAGAGCAAAACAAACAAAAATTGCAGACTTACTTGAACAAGAATTTTCTATCTCATCGGCAGAAGAATTGATAACAGAAGTTTATAGAAATAATTTTAATATTGCTTCTGTTGCTCCACTAGTATTTGATGCTGCTGAAAGTGGTGATAAGATTGCTCAGCGAATTCTTGAGGATGAGGCAGATGAATTGCTGCTTCATATAACTACAATGAAAGAAAAATTAAAGGTTCAACTATTAAAAGTTTCATTAATTGGTAGCTTGCTTACCACAGCAAATTATTTCTCTTATTTATTTAATGAAAAAGTTGTCAGAAATTTCGATGATGTTCAAATCAAAGAGGCAGAACACTCACCTGAGTTTGGTGCAGCATTAATGGCTAAACAAATATCAAATTAAGTTGTTGTGAATGACCATTTGGAATCTAAGCAATCTTAAGTTTTACAGATTGCCTCTGCTTGATAAATCGGGATGCGCAATGACAGAAAAAGTTAAAAGGAGTTTTAATGTCCAAACAAAAAATTGAGTACAGAAATCCTTGGTCTTGGATTCCAACTTTGTACTTTGCTGAAGGAATACCTTATGTAATGGTTATGACGGTATCAGTTGCAATGTATAAGTCTCTTGGAATTTCAAATACAGATATAGCATTTTTTACCAGTCTGCTCTATTTACCCTGGACAATAAAATTTCTTTGGGGTCCTTTCGTTGATATGTTTAAAACTAAGCGAATTTGGATTACAATAACTCAATTTCTTTTAAGTATTGCTTTATTCGGCATTGCTGCAGCTGTTACTTCATCACATTTTTTTATTCTAACCATTTTAGTATTCAGTCTAATGGCATTTGCTTCAGCAACGCATGACATCGCTGCTGATGGCTATTATATGTTGGGATTATCACAAGGTGAGCAAGCCGAATTTGTAGGAATACGCAGTACATTTTATAGAATTGCAACGATTGCCGGCCAAGGTCTAATGGTTATGCTTGCAGGTTTTCTTGGATATAGTATGGGAAATCAAATTGCATGGTCAATTGTTTTTATTGTTATGGCATCAATATTTTTTATTTTATTTGTATATCATCGCACGATACTTCCATATCCAACAACTGATTTCCCGACTCTCCAGGATAAATCAAAAACAGTTTTAAAGGAATTTGGAGACACATTTGTTTTATTTTTCAAGAGAAAGGAAATCTTGACAATTCTTGCATTTCTTTTGTTCTATAGATTTGCGGAAGCTCAATTAGTTAAACTTGTTCAACCGTTTTTACTTGATCCGCTTGCTAAAGGAGGCTTGGGATTAAGTTTAGGAGAACTTGGAATTGTTTATGGAACTATCGGTGTTGGATTTTTAATGTTTGGTGGAATTTTAGGGGGAATATTAATTTCTAAAAAAGGTTTGCGATATTGGTTGTGGCCTATGGTAATTGTTATGCATGCACCAGATCTTGTTTTTGTTTACCTTTCCTATTTTCAACCTCAAAATCTTTTCATCATTATTACTTCAGTGGCTCTTGAACAATTTGGTTATGGTTTTGGCTTTACCGCTTATATGATGTATATGATAATGATTTCTCAGGGCAAGCATAAGACTGCGCATTATGCAATCTGTACAGGAATAATGGCTCTTGGTATGATGCTGCCGGGAATGTTTAGCGGATGGCTGCAAGAACTTGTTGGTTACAGTCATTTCTTCATCTGGGTCCTTATTTCAACAATTCCCGGATTTATTGTGGCAGCGTTGGTTAAGATTGATCCTGAGTTCGGAAAGAAAAAAGAAGAGATGGCAAAAGTTTAAAAAGCAAAAAAGCTAAACCTTGTTGATTTTACTTTAAAATTTATGTGATATATTAATTTGACAAAACTTAGTTAGAAAAACCTTCAAGGTTTACACTAAAATATTTAAGGTTAGTTAAGAATTTTATTCTAGTTATGACAACAATTTTTTTTAATCAAGGGAGAAAAAAACGTGGAAAAACTATTTTTTTTATTAATCATTCTGATTTTTTTAATGCCAATTAAGATGAATGCACAAACCTCTTCAGCAGATAATCCATTCTTTAAAGAATATACAACTCCGTTTCAAACTCCGCCATTTGATAAAATTAGGAACGATCATTTTCTGCCGGCATTTGAAGAAGGGATAAAAGTTCAACGCACTGAGATTGAACTGATTTTAAACAACACAGATAAACCAACTTTTGAGAATACAATTGAGGCAATTGAAAAAAGTGGTAAATTTTTAGATAAGGTATCAAGTGTGTTTTTTAACCTTAATGGTTCAAACTCAAATGAAGAACTTCAAAAAGTTGCTGAAAAGATAACACCCGAATTATCAAAGCTAAATAATGATATTTATCTAAACGAAAAATTATTTGAGAGAATTAAATCTATTAATGATGTAAAGGATAATTTAAATCTTAGTCCTGAACAGTTAAAAGTACTGGATAATTATTATTCTGATTTTGTAAGAAAAGGAATTGGACTTGATACAGAAAAGAAAAACAGATTAAGAAAGATTAATGAAGAATTAAGCATGCTAAGTTTAAAGTTTGGGGATAATCTTCGTAAAGAAACTAATGCAATTGGATTAGTGATTGATAATAAAGAAGATCTTATCGGCTTACCGGATGCAGTTATACAAGGCGCTGCAGCACTTGCAAAACAAAATGGATTGGAAGGACAGTGGGCATTTAATCTTCAACGTCCAAGCTTTACTCCATTTTTACAATATTCTGAAAAAAGAGATCTGAGAGAAAAACTGTATAAAGCTTATCTTAATCGCGGTAACAACAATAATGAATTTGACAATAAGGAAATTATTAAGAAAATAATTGCATTACGAAATGAAAAAGCAAATATACTTGGTTATAAAACTTATGCTGATTTTAAACTTGAAAAAAATATGGCTAAGACTCCCGGAAGTGTAAATAAATTTCTAAATGATTTATGGAAACCCGCTTTGGAACAATCAAAAGAGGAAGTTGCTGATATGCAAAAGTTGATTAATTCTGAAGGTAATAATTTCAAAATTAGCCGGCTGGGATTGGTGGTATTATGCAGAAAAAGTTAAAAAAGAAAAATATGCTCTAGATGAAGAAATGCTTCGTCCATATTTCCAGATGGAAAATGTTCGTAAAGGTGCTTTTGATGTTGCAAGCAAATTGTATGGAATTCAGTTCATAAAACGTAATGATATTCCTGTCTATGATCCTGATGTTGATGTTTACGAAGTTAAAGAAGCTGATGGAACTCATATTGGAATTCTTTATACAGATTATTATCCACGAGATGGTAAACGTGCCGGTGCATGGATGAGTTCTTTCCGCGAACAATCAAATATGGATGGAGCATTTATAACACCGATTGTAATTAATGTAGGAAATTTTTCCAAACCAACGGAAGGTAAACCTGCTCTGCTAAGTTTTGATGAAGTTCGTACTTTATTTCATGAATTTGGTCACGCACTTGATGGACTATTTGGTAAATCAATTTACCCGAGCGCAAAAAGAACTCCTGTAGATTTTGTTGAACTTCCATCCCAAATAATGGAAAACTGGGCGTCACATCCAGAAGTATTAAAGATGTATGCAAAACATTATCAAATCGGGGAATCAATTCCGGATGAACTAATTGAGAAGATCAACAAGTCGAAATATTTTAATAAGGGATTTGAAGCCGTTGAATATTTAGCTGCATCCATCCTTGATATGGATTGGCATACAGCCACAAATTTATCTACAATTAATCCTGCAAAGTTTGAAGAAGAAAGTTTAAATAAAATTGGATTGATTCCTGAAATTGCATCACGTTATCAAAGTACAAATTTTAATCATATCTTTGGCGGTGATGGATACTCAGCAGGCTATTATGGCTATTATTGGGCTGCCGTTCTTGATGCAGATGCATTTGGGGCATTTTTGGAAAACGGCTTATTTGATAAAAACACGGCAGAACTTTTTAGGAGAAATATTTTAGAAAAAGGTGGGAGCGAAGACCCGATGAATCTTTATATTAAATTCAGAGGACGGGAACCAAAACCGGAGGCTTTGATAAAAAGATTTGGTTTTAACAATTAATTCTTATGATAGGTTTTCTATTTTGACCTGCAACAAAGTATTTTCTTTGCGCCCATATGTGAAAGTTTTTCCACAAAGGGCGCAAAGATTTTTTAATTAGGCTTACTTATAAAAACTATTATCTGAAATCCTTTCGATCCCATTCTTCCCAATTGACGTTAAAATTCTTTTAGCTCTAATAAACATATTATCTCTATAATTACTATAGTATGATTTATTTTTATTTAGACTATTTATTCTAACTCTTCCTGATGAGTGAATGAAATCACCATCACCGATGTAAATTGCAACGTGCGTAATTCTTTCTTTTCTGTTTTCCTTCGCCTTAGTTCCGAAGAAAAGCAGATCACCGGGTTGCAAGTTTTGCCAGCCATCTTTCGTATCAACTAATTGTCCTGTGTTTACTTGCTGAGATGCATCTCTGGATAGAATAATTCCGTTTAAGAAATAAACCGTCTTTGTAAAACCGCTGCAGTCCATTCCCTTTGTAGAAGTACCACCCCATAAGTATGGAACGCCGATAAACCGACAAGCTGTATTTAAAATTGTTTCACCTGTTGGATGAATATCTTTATACCAATTATCAAAAAGTTTTGCCTCATCTTTTTTGATAAAGGCTTCTCTGCCATCGGGATAATTAGCTTTATAAAAATTTCCTTCTTCTCCTATTAGCTTTAACAAATTACCTGCTACCAAATCGGACACATGTTGAGAGTTAGCATCGGATTTTGAAAAAGAAAAACCATATTCATTCAGGTAAATAATTTTTGAGGAACTATTCCAGGAATTAAATTCTTCTTCATTCATAAAAGTAAAACCATCATTGTCTAACCAGGCTATATAACCGTCTGGTGTTTGTACCAGGAAATATCCGTCCTCCCCTTTCTTGAAAATTTTAATGGGTGTTCCAAGTATAGCTTGAGTAGCTAATTCAGCAGGATTATCAGGTTTTGTACGGATATTTGCCACCGAAAGATTTATTACTCCGTATATCTTATTCCCTAATTTTTGGGATGGAAGCATCTCAATTTCATTAACGAGATTTATACCGGATTTTTTCATCATCTTTTCAAAATCTGATTTTGCCTCAGGAATATTCGTTTCCCCTTTTATTTGTAACTGATTTCCTGCGGCTTCTGTTTCGACATTAAAAATTGCGACACGTTTATCCGGTGCAAATTTTTCTTTTACTTCTTTAATTATTTTGTTTACTTTTTCCATCGAATTGATTTCTTGTGAATAAATTTGAATCGCTAACAAAGTTATGAATAAAAGGATGAAAGTTGATCTCATTTTTGATCCTGATTAAATATGAATGAAATTGATGGTCCAAATATAAAAAAGACTCATCGGAAAGAATGCAGATAATAAAAATAATTTAATCTTTTAGATTCTAAAAAAATTAGTTATAACCAAAGCTTGAAATCATCAAACCATTCTGCCCATACTCTTTCATTCTCTGAATTCTACCATCGTTATAATATTCTTCTTTCATCATTGAGCCGTCATTATAATATGATTTAATCCAGCCGCTTAATTTTCCATTGACATAATTTTCAATTCGCTGAAGCCCACCATTTTTGTAATATGTATTTCTTTTACCAGAAGGTAATTCATTTTCTATCAACTCCTCTGATTTTAAAAGACCATTATCATAATATGTTTTATAACTTCCTTCTAAACTATTCAAGACATAGTTGCCGATGCTTTCAAGATTTCCATTAGGATGATAAGTGAGGCAGATTCCATTTTTTAAATTGTTTTCATAAATTGTTTCTGCTTTAAGTATGCCATTTTCATAATATGCTTTTTCATTACCGCTTTTTACTCCATCTATATAATCAGTTGAATATTTCATCACACCATTTTCATAATATTCAAAAGATCTTCCATTAAGAATACTCTTTTCATAATTCCATTCTTCTTTTAAGTATCCGCTTTCATAATATGTTTTCATCGCACCGTCTCTAATTCCATCAACTAGATAAATTTCATCTTTAAGTCTCCCGTCGGGATAATAATCTTTAACCATTTCTTCCTTTGATTCGACTTTACCTTTATAGTTATACTTAATACGATTAATTAGTTCATCATTCAAATAAGTATCGCGTACCCGAAGATTTTTCATTTTATCATAAATTAAAACATCACCTTGTAATTTATCATCAATAAAAAAAGCCTCGAGCGCCAAAGATTTATCATCATGATAAATTTTTGAAGTTCCATGTTGTTTTCCATCAACAAATTTTCTTTCAATCTCAACATTTCCATTTGTATAAAAAGTTTTGGAAATTCCTTGAAGAATACCATCAACAAAATTCCATTCACCTTGAAGTTCTCCCGCTTTTATAATATGTACGGGTTATTCTCTGAAGATTACCATTGCTATAATTTTGTTCAGCCCAAAGTTCACCTGTTTCATAATACCATTTAGATACTCCCTCCTTTACTCCATTTTCATAATTCCATTCAATACTGATTTTACCATCTTCAAAGTACCAGGTTGAAATTCCTTCTTCTTTTCCATCAACATAATTCCAGTCTTTCCAAAATTTTCCATCGGATAAAATTCTTTATAATGTCCATCAAGTCTATCATACAAATAATCACCTTCGGTTTTAAGTCGTACCATCGGATAAAATGTTTTAGTGATTTTTCTGTATGGATTTTCCTGAGAAAAAGAAATAGAAGATAAAAATAAAAGGAATAAAATTAATAGGTTAAATACAAAAAATTATTGCGCATATTATATGTGGGGACTATTTGATTTATCATAGATTTTAAATTATACAGTACTAAAGTTATTAATATCACTAAGTGCTTCTTTACCCTTTCGAGGACTCGATACTGCACACCATGATAGACAATACATATTAAAAAAAATATTAAAAATATATTTTTATCTGGTAAAATTTTTGAGGCAAAGATAAGTCTTTTTATCAAAACCCAAACTTCAAAAAGAAAGATTGTAAATTAGATTACATTGTTCTTCCTATAACTTTGCAATTAATTCTAACCTGCGTCATCATTTCTTCAAATTGATTTGGAAGTAATGCCTGTGGTCCATCAGATAATGCTTTTTCAGGATCGTGATGAACTTCAACCATCAATCCATCAGCACCTGCAGCAACTGCAGCACGTGCCATTGGAATTACTTTATCTCGTAATCCTGTTGCGTGAGATGGATCAGCAAACACAGGTAAATGGCTGCGTTTATGAACAACCGGAATTGCAGAAATATCAAATGTGTTTCTTGTGTATGTTTCAAATGTTCTGATTCCTCTTTCGCAAAGAAATACATCCGGATTTCCATTTGATAAAATATATTCTGCAGACATCAACCAATCTTCAACTGTTGCTGATAAACCACGTTTTAACATAACCGGTTTTTTTGCATGAACCAAGTTCTTTAAGCAAAGAATAGTTCTGCATATTTCTGGCACCAACTTGAAAAATATCTGTGTATTTATAAACCAGATCAATCATTGAGTTTTCAAGCACTTCGGTAATCACAAGTAAACCAAATTCATCAGCAGCTTTTCTTAAAAATTTTAATCCTTCTTCACCTAATCCCTGAAATGAGTATGGTGAACTTCGCGGTTTAAATGCACCACCTCTTAAAATCTTAACTCCGTTTTTCTTAACAAGTTCAGCAATTGTCATAATCTGTTCTTCACTTTCAACAGAACAAGGACCAGCAATTACAGTAATTTCATTTCCACCAATTGTTACATCTTTAATTTTAATAATTGTATCTTCTTTTTTAAAACTCCTGCTTGCAAGTTTAAATGGTTCTGTAATCCTATAAACTTCTTCAACGCCTTCAAGAATTTTAATTTTCGTGTATCAAAATTTGGCTGAACACCAATTGCACCAAGTATCATTTTTTCTTCACCCGCAGATTTGTGAACTGCAAATCCAGAATCTTTAAGATGTTTAATTATAATTTTTAGCTGTTCTATCAGTTATATTTTTTTCTAAGAACTACTATCACTTTTTCTCCGTGTTTAATTTTGAATGAAAAGTTTTTTCACCTGCTTTAATTTCAAAATCTAAATAATCTTCTTTAGTAGGGATTGCACAAGTGTACAAATCGCTATACGCACAATATGGATTATATGCCCTGTTAAAATCCAATTTATAAATAAATTCGGGATCATTATTTAACTCAAAATCCAAATATCTTCCAACAGGATAAGTTTCATTACCAGTTGTTTTATCAGTGAACCAATATACTATAATAACTTTGTCCTTGAGATCCAAAACTTTTATAAATATTTAACTTATAATCTTTCCTTTTATACTTTAGTAAAACATAACCTATCAATAATAGCTTTTCTTTCTTCACCACGAGTTCCAAATATTTTTATTGTATCCTGTTTATTATTTATATAAAGTTTGGATTTAAAAATAAACTCTGATGTAGGTTCATAATATTTTAATGGTTCAAATTTAGCAGATGAATCAACATTAAATGGAGAATGAGTATCATCCTTCATCTCCCAATCTTTAGATTCTCTTTCCTTCTTAAGATCATTAACATATTGTTCATCAAGCGTTACTACGTTTTCCTGATCACGACAGGACAACAATAACAGGACTAAAGTTAAAAATAAATAATACTTTTTAATTATCTTTTTCATTTTCTTTTTTAGTTCATTTAATTTATTAAGGGCTTCTAATGGAGTAATCTTATCAAGTTCCATTTTATTTATTTCAGTTCTTAGCTCATCATCTTTAAATTCAAACAAACTAATTTGATTATCATTCTCAGATTTTAATTTTCTTAATCTTTCTTTTTTGATTTCGTAAGGAGTCAGCTCTTTGCTTTCAAGATTATCCAAAACTTCTTTTGCACGATTTGTAACAAAAATTGGTAAGCCTGCCATTTGTGCTACCTGAATTCCGTAACTGTGATCTGCTCGGCCAGGATTTACTTTATGTAAGAAATACAACTTTATCATCATATTCACGAACTTCAACTTTATAGTTTTTTATTTTCGGAAAAAGTTCAGTCATTTCATTTAATTCGTGATAGTGAGTTGCAAACAAAGTCTTTGCTGATATATCAGGATTCTCATGCAGATATTCTGTAATTGCCCATGCAATGGAAATTCCATCAAATGTACTTGTTCCTCTTCCAATTTCATCCAACAAAATTAAACTTTTGTGAAGTTGCATTATTCAAAATATTAGCAGCTTCCTGCATTTCAACAAGAAAAGTACTTTCACCGGTAGTTATATTATCACTTGCTCCAACACGAGTAAAAATTCTATCAACAATTCCTATACTTGCTTCTTTTGCAGGAACAAATGAACCAATTTGTGCAAGTAAAACAATCAAACCAATTTGCCGTAAATAAACAGATTTACCTGCCATATTTGGTCCGGTTAAGCAAAATAATTTGCTGAGTTTCATTGTCCATCAAACAATCATTAGGAGTAAACTTATTTCCGGGCTCAAGAATTCTTTCTACTACTGGATGACGTCCTTGAACAATATTTATTTTGTCTGATTCATCAACAATTGGTTTTACATAATTATATTCTTCTGCACATTGAGCAAAACTGTTAAGACAATCCAGCATTGCAATTACTCTTGCATTCTTTCTGAATAATTTCAGCTTCATTTGCATACGATTGCTCGGATTTCATTAAACAATTGCGATTCAAGTTCATTTATCTTTTCCTGAGCATTAAGGATTTTATCTTCATACTCTTTTAGTTCAGGAGTTATATATCGCTCGCTGTTTACAAGTGTTTGTTTGCGTATATAATTATCGGGAACTTTATCTTTGTGTGTATGACTTACATCAATATAGTATCCAAAGACATTGTTAAAGTTCACTTTAAGTGACGATATTCCTGTTCGTTCTCTTTCAGTCTTGCTGAAGTGTTGCAATCCATTCTTTTCCATGAAGTGAAATATCACGAAGTTCATCAAGTTCGGGACTAAATCCATTTCTTATAATTCCACCTTCATTTGTAGCTGCCGGGGGAGAATCAATAATTGCAGCAGAAATTTTCTCAACAATATTTTCCAAAGGATCAAGTTGTTCAGAAATATTTTTTAATGTTAAAACTTTAAATTGATTTAATAAAACTTTTGATTGCTGGAATTTTTTTCAAAGATGATTTTAACGCAACAACTTCGCGGGGCGTGGCTCTGTTTGTACATATTCTTGATATCAGTCTTTCAAAATCACCAATCTCTTTTAAATTTTCATTTAATTCTTTTCTTACTTTTTTATTTTTTAATAATTCTTCAACACTATCATGTCTCTTCTTTATTGGCTCTAAATCACGCAAAGGAGCAGAAATCCATTTCTTTAATAATCTTCCGCCCATCGCAGTTTGTGTTTTATCAAGTATAGAAATTAACGATCCTTCTCTCCCACCATCATTCATTGAAAAAGTAATTTCCAGATTTCTCTTTGTTGAATAATCAAGAATCATATAATCGGAAGGATTATAAATTGATATTCTGTTAAGATGAGAAAGATTTACTCTTTGAGTTTCGTTAAGATAATTTAAAACTGCACCTGCAGAAATAATTCCCGCAGTAAGATGTTCAATCCCAAATCCCTTTAAAGTTTTAGTTTTAAAGTGATTTTTTAATAACTCATTTGCAAAATCAAAATTAAAAATCCAATCATCAAGCTTGGTAATTCTCAGGTTCGGATTAATTCTTTCAATCAATTTCCCCAAAAATTCTTTATCTCGTTTAGGAATTAAAAACTCTGACGGATTTATCGATTCAATTTGTTCCCCAAGCTGAGAAGTTGGAATTTCAAACACATAAAATTCACCGGTAGAAATATCACAAAATGATAAGTCCGCAAATTTGATCAATAATTGTAATAGAAAGCAGATAATTATTTTTTTTATGATCGAGTAGTTTATCTGAAAGCGTTACACCCGGAGTTACAACTTCAACTACTTCACGTTTTACAATTCCCTTTGCAAATTTTGGATTTTCCATCTGCTCACAAACCGCAACTCGATAGCCAGCACGAACAAGTTTTGGCAAATATGTATCAATTGCATGATGCGGAAATCCTGCAAGCGGTGTATCTTCTGCAGAACCATTAGATCGTTTAGTAAGAGTTATTCCTAAAACTTTTGAAGCTATTTTTGCATCTTGCTTCAAAAGTTTCAAAAAAATCCCCAACTCTGAATAGCAAAATTGTATCCGGATGTGCTTGTTTTATCTTATAATACTGCGCCATTAACGGCGTTTGCTGGTTTATGACTTTTCATAATTGAATTATAAAAATAGTGATTTCCGAATTCAAATATGAATCCATTATTTATCAGAAATTTTGACCTGATTTTCGTTTAAGATTTGAAAAATTATAAGGGATTGATATAAATTCTTTTTTTCATATATTTGCTTGTAATTAGTAAGATTGATGGTATAATACATCTTAGCTAATCATTCTCTTTTCATTTTTTAATCCGTGTTGAATGTTGGAAGAAAAATATCATAAATGGCATTCCCAGTTTATAAACCGGGAGTTTGAGATGCTTGTTTTTGGAAAGACAGGTTATCCTTTAATCATTTTTCCCACATCAAAAGCAAGATACTACCAGGCAAAAGATTTTGGATTAATTGAATCTGTTTCAAAATTTGTTGAATCGGGGGAAGTTAAAATTTACTGTCCTGATAGTATGGACAATGAAAGCTGGTATAACGAATCAATTCATCCTGCAGAAAGAATTAAAAATCATACTTCGTATGAACATGTTATTCTTAAAAGATGTAATTGATTATGCATTGCATGAAACCGGTTCAAAAAAAGTTGCATTAGCCGGCTGTAGTTTCGGTGGATATCACGCCGCTAACATTGCGTTTAAATACCCGGATAAAGTTGGAATTTTAATTTCAATGAGCGGAGCATCAAATGTTAAAAGATTTTTAGATGGTTATTATGATGAAAATTGTTACTTCAATAATCCTCCGGATTACTTAACTAATTTAACCGACGATTGGTATCTAGATCGAATAAAAAATATGCAAATTATTCTTGGAACTGGTGATAATGATATTTGTCTTGAGGAAAATTTGGTTTTGTCTGATATCTTAAACAAGAAACAAATTCCACACTGGCTGGATGTAAGAAAAAATTCTGGTCATGATTGGAAATGGTGGAAGGAAATGTTTCCTGAGTATTTATCAAAAATTGATGTTTAATTTTTCCGTACTCACAAATTTAGAAACTGTTGGAGAAGGTGTAAATGTTATTTTCAAGGAATCCTTCACTTAAGAATCTAAAAATAATATTGGTTTCAAATTTTTATTGTTAATTAAAGTGATCTTTCCAATAGATTGTGTAACAACGCTACAGCTCCTGAATAATTATTTTAGATCAATAAGGAAATTTGAATTTTGTTGAACTAAAAATTTCATTTATATCTGAAATTAAAGTTCGCAATAATTTTAAGTGCAAGATTTAATCGGAGTATTTATGAAAAAAATCGGTATTCTTTTCGGACAGGAAAATACTTTTCCTCAAGCATTTGTCGATAGAGTAAATGCAAAAAAGGAAGATGGAATTACTGCTGAACTTGCACATATCAACAAAATTATACAGGGAGAACCACTCGATTATGACGTCTTGATTGATAGAATTTCTCAGGATGTTCCTTTTTATCGTGCAATGTTAAAGAATGCTGCAATCATGTGGAACAGCAGTTATTAACAATCCATTTTGGTGGAGTGCAGATGATAAATTTTTTAATAATGCACTTGCTACAAAAATAGGAGTTGCAGTTCCAAAAACAGTATTTACTTCCATCAAATCAGCATCCACCTGATACTAATGAAAGATCATTCCGTAATCTTGCTTATCCTTTAGATTGGGAAGGAATTTTTGAGTACATCGGATTCCCTGCTTACTTCAAACCTTTTGCAGGCGGTGGATGGAAAAATGTTTATAAGCTTAATAACAGGGATGAATTCTTTAAAGCTTATAACGAAACAGGACAGCTTGTAATGATGCTTCAGGAAGAAATTATATTTACAGAATATTTTCGATGTTATTGTTTGGATAGACAGAGATGTTCATATAATGCAGTACGATCCGAGACAACCACATCATTTACGTTATGTAAAAAATCCAAAACCACTTGAGAAAAAATTGATTGGATAATGTTAATGAAGGAGTTCTTGCTCTTAACAAAGCATTAGGTTATGATTTTAATACAGTAGAGTTTGCAATACGTGATGGTGTTCCGTATGCAATTGATTTTTGAAATCCTGCACCGGATGCAGATGTTAATTCTGTCGGAGAAGAAAACTTTGAATGGATTGTTGAAACACGCCGCCAATATGGCTATTAGAAGAGCCAAAGCACACAAACCGGACAGAATAATCTTACGTGGGGTTCATTTGTTACATCGTTTGCAAATAATAAACCTTTGAAATAAGAAAGAAGAGTAGTTATGGCAGAAGCAGGATTGTTTACACTCGGAGTTGAAGAAGAATTTCAAATTGTTGATCCGACAATCACGGGAATTAAAATCTCATATTCAGCAAATACTTGAAGATGGTAAAACTGATTCTTGCTGAAAATGTTAAAGCAGAAATGCATCAATCTGTTGTTGAAATGGGAACAGATATTTGCTATGATGTTAAAGATGCACGAGAGCAGGTAACCAAATTAAGAACTGATCTTGCAAAGCTTGCAATTAAAAATGGATTGAGAATTGCAGCTTCCGGTACTCATCCATTTTCTCATTGGAAAGATCAAAAAATAACCGAACATCCGCGTTATAAAGTTATTGTTGATGATATGCAGCAGGTTGCGCGTGCCAATTTGATTTTTGGTTTGCATGTTCACGTTGGTGTTGAAGATCGTGAAGTTGCAATACATATTATGAACGCAGCAAGATATTTTTTACCTCACATTTTTGCTTTATCAACTAATTCACCTTTCTGGCTTGGAAGAAATACTGGCTTTAAATCTTACAGAAGCAAAGTGTTTGATCGATTTCCGAGAACAGGTATTCCCGATTTTTTTAATGGTGTATCTGAGTACGACAAATATGTAAATCTTCTGATTAAAACAGGTTGTATTGATAACGCAAAAAAAATATGGTGGGATATTCGTGTTCATCCTGTATTTAAAACTTTGGAGTTTCGAATTTGCGATATCCCAATGCGTGTTGATGAAACTATCGCGCTCACTGCAGTAATGCAAGCACTTGTTGCAAAGCTTCATAAGCTTATAAAACAAAATCTTGGTTTTAGATTATATCGCCGAGCATTGATTGCCGAAAATAAATGGCGTGCTGCCAGATATGGAATTCATGGAAAATTAATTGATTTTGGTAAAAATGAAGAAGTCGATTTTAAATTACTTGCTATCGAGTTACTTGAGTTTATCGATGATGTTGTTGATGATCTCGGCTCAAGAGAAGAAGTAAATTACATTTATAAAATTTTAGAAATGGGAACAGGAGCCGATAGACAACTTGAAGTTTGGGAACAATCACACGATACTAAAAATGTAGTTGATTATATTATTGAAGAAACACATTACGGATTAAAATTATAATCTTCCTCACTCCTCTCCATTCAGAAAATGGAGGGTGGGTGGGGTTCGGGATATGAATATTATGAATAAACACAAAAATAAAAGTCGCAACAATAGATCTTTACAACAACGAACCTAATGAAGGAATGCGCTGCATGCAGAGAAATTGTTACAGATGCTGGTAAAAATAATCCTGATATTGATTTAAAATACAATGTATTTGAAACTCGTTACAAAGGATGATATACCTGATTTAAGTTACGATATTTTTATTTCATCAGGTGGACCCGGAAGCCCATTTGAAGGTGAAGAATCAAACAATGGGATAAAGATTATTTTACTTTAATCGATAAAATCTGGAATCACAACCAGAAATAATTCTGAACAGAAAAAATATATTTTCTTTATCTGCCATTCTTTCCAGATGATGGCAAGATATTTTCAATTCGGTGAAGTAAATAAACGATTTATCAATTCATTTGGAGTATATGCCTTTACCAAAACCGAAGAAGGTAAGAACGATTCGATATTAAAAAATCTTACTGATCCTTTTTACGCCGCTGATATCAGACATTGGCAGGTAGTAAATCCAAATAAAAAAATGATTGATGAATTTGGAGCAAAAATTCTTTCGTGGGAAATTCCTGAAGAAGAAAACAAAGACAATCCTGCAATTACGTGCAATAAGAATTTCAAATGAAATAGCTGGAACTCAATTCCATCCCGAAGCTGATCCTGAAAGTATGTTATATCACTTTAAGCAGGATGAAAGAAAAAAATTTATAATCGATCGTTACAATGAAGAAAAGTACTGGGAAATGATTGGATTTCTTGAACATCCTGATAAAATAAAAATAACTCGTAAAACTGTTATCCCGGCATTTATTAAATAATGCGATTAACGATTTAATCTCAATTACGGTTTAAAATGATTCCGGAAATCAGAAAAAAATTTAATAATGATTTTTCAGAAAAAATTTATCAGGAATTTTTAGTATGATCTTAAATTCGATTCTAAAATATCCCATTGATTTTCGTGTTTGTGAAACTCCCCTGTTCTTAACAAGAGAATTAACAAGTGAACTTTTAAAAGCTTGTGATGATGTAATCACTCAAATTCAGCAGAAATGATTTTTTAAAAAAATCTGAAAATGCAATTCCACCACATTTAAAAGTGCCAAATGATTTTGAGCATCCGCCTTTTTTGCAATTGGATTTTGCAATTACAAAAAATGGAGAAAAGTTTTTTCCTAGGTTAATTGAACTGCAGGCATTTCCTTCTTTGTACGGATACCAGGTTTACTTAAATGAAGTTATCAGAAAACATTTTGATATTCCTGTTGGATTTCATAGTTACTTTAGTGGACTTAATAAAGTATCGTATCAGTCAGCTTACTGACAAAATTAATTGTTGGCAATCACGATCCTGAAAATGTAATTCTTCTTGAGATTGAACCGGAGAAAGCAAAAGACACAGAATTGATTTTGCTGCAACTGAAAAGCTAACAGGAATTACAACTGTTTGTATATCTAAAATTAAAAAGCGCGGCAAGAAAACTATTTTATTTAAAGATGGCAAAGACATTCAGATAAAACGCATTTATAACCGTGTAATTTTTGATGAACTTGAAAGAAAAAAACTAAATTTTGATTTTGATTTTAAGGATGAGATTGATGCTGAATGGGCTGGTCATCCAAATTGGTTTTTTAAGATCAGTAAGTTTTCTTTACCAATGTTAAAAGGTAATTATGTTCCTGAATGTTATTTCTTAAATGAACTTGAAAAGTATCCCGCAAATCTTAATGACTTTGTTTTAAAACCTCTTTTCTCGTTTGCCGGACTTGGAGTTGATGTTGAAGTAACAAAAGAAAAACTTGATGCAATAGAAAACAAAAGCAATTATATTTTGCAGCAAAAAGTAGAATACGCACCTTTGATTGAAACCCCCGATGGTTATTCGAAGGCAGAAATCAGAATGATGTTTTTATGGGAAAATAAAAGTGAGAAACCTTTACTTGTAAATAATCTTATCCGTACTAGCAAAGGGAAAATGATGGGAGTAGATTTTAACAAAAACAAAACATGGGTTGGTTCAAGTATTGCGTATCACCCGTAGGTTATTAAAAAGGGATAACATTCCTATCAAAATGTTATCCCTTAAAGGACATTTTTTAATTGTTACTTCATCAAAATCATTTTTTTAACACTTCTAAAATAATCTGCCTTCAGTTCATAAAAATAAATACCGCTGCTAAGTGATGAACCGTTAAAATCAATATTATAGTCTCCTGAAGGTCTGAAATCATTTATTAGTGAAGCTACTTCATTTCCGATAATATCATAAATTTTTAAAGTAACATTTGAGCTTTTTGCTAATTGAAAGCTAATCCGAGTTGCAGGATTAAAAGGATTTGGGTAATTCTGAGATAATCTATATTCTTTTACAATAGAGGTGGACGAATTAACTCCTGTAGCCAATTGATTTTTATAAATCAATGGACGAATCATATATGGTTTACTAAATGAGCTGCCAAAATCCTCATTATTAGCCCAATCACCGAATGGATTTGTGGGCCAATTTACCCATGCAGTTTTGGGAGTAAATATATTATTTGCTAATCCTAGGGCTAATGTAGAATCTTCTTCACTAACAGTCACAACTATAGTATCCGCTGAAATTGCAGCCTCTCCATTTTCAATATTCAATGTTATCCATCTGCCATCAGTATCAGGGGCGTAAAATGTATCTGTCACTGCAATTACATTTGAAGGTTTTCCGTTTAGAAAACTTCTAATAGTTGCGTGAACTGGCTGGTCTGGATAACAGGATCCAAAATAAAATTTCACATTTCTAATATATCCCGCATTATTAATAACATAACTCTGCCCCAGCTCTCCACCATTACCTGCACCTATACCAAGTGTACCGATCATATTATTGTCATCCCGCGCAAATTCATTATCTGTAATATAAATTTGATTAGACAACCCGCTATTATTTGTTGAATCCGCATCAATTTCATCTGAAGAGGCAGTATATTCAATTTCAACCAGTCCGGTATCGACTGGAATGTAAGGATTAAGATCTACAGATATTGTTGAATCTGGATATAACAAACCAACCGGATTGCTGATTTCAGTATGAACGAGTGAATTATTCTGATATATTTTTGCAGTAACCGTCACATTCGTCAAATTATTTAGTCCATTATTTTCTATGGTAGCACCCAAATTTAATGGATAATTTTGCCATACAGGAATTCGTGTATATTCTGAAGGCTGTATAACAGATGTAAGCGTAATATCATAATCAAGATTTTCTTCTACAACTATATCATCGATTAAAAGTAAAAACTTATCATTAGAATTATTTCTCCATGCAATATAAACTGTCTGATTAGAATAACCCGCAACGCTTAGATTAACAGATCGTTCAGTCCAGGAACTATTTTCTGCAGGGACAGAAAATAATGCGGGATTAGCTAAACAGCCATTTACATTCTGAGTTGTTGTTGAAATTCTTACTTCATATCCGTCAGTATATGCAGGATCATAAGCTATAGCATTCCATGTTAAAACTGTATTAGCCCCAATAGTAATAGGCGGAGAAATCATCCAATCATCAGACTGACCAGCAGGACTATACCAGGAAGTACTAAATGCTGCGCTATCAGCAACATTGTTCGCAAAGTCTTCCCTTCTAATCCATGCAGCATTGATATAAGAGACAGAAGCATCAGGAGTTAATCCATCGACATTAGTTAAAACCCAACCTGTAGGAAAAGCGTATGTCCCGGGTCCGCCTGCCGTTGAACCCGGAATACCATCAAAATCCTCTGAGAAGAAAACATTTTCAACTTTTGAATTATGAACTACTGAAGTTTGTTTGTTCAATGTAGTCGAAAATGATTGACTTTTTTTCATTAGAGATAAGTTACTTAATGTATATTTTGTTTCTTTTGCAGATCGACTATTGCTCTGTGCGAATCCAACATTTTGAATTGAAAATATGAAAAAGCAAAATATTACAAGAAAAGAACTGTAGAATTTATACATAGTTTGTCCTTAATTAGTGATTATGTAATTACGAATTAATTAATGTTTTAATTAGCATTGAATGAAATTTTTTCAAAATCTGTACACTAATTTGTAACAATAAACAACTTCTATCTGAGCAAAAATTAGATAAAAAAGAAAATTAACTATTTAATACCTAAGTAAGATAATCTTTAATTTACAATATTTCAGAAATAATTGCCGAAACGGTAAAAGATGCACCAGTTCTATTCCCTTAAATTATAAACGATTCTTTAACCCAATTATTAAGCTTCTATTATTTGTAATCATTTCACAGACTTCATAGATTATCTTAAAATCCGACAATCATTTTATACTGATAATTTATTATATTTCATCTCAAATCATCGTTATTCTGTTGCATTATTAACTACTAGCAAAACATTATGATTACTTATTATTTCCACGTTACAAAAGATTCAAGAATCAAATACAAGATTGAAGAAAATCTTTTTCGCACTTAAAGGCAATCTTGTTATTTCGGATTTCCGTACTGCCAGATTGTTATCTGAAAAAATAAATTCAGTTAGAAGAGATGAAAATAAATTTGAGCTGCAGGTAACAGCAGGACAAATAAATGCTCTTGGTTTACTTCACGAAGTTTTTCATCTTGCTTATCCGCAAGTATGAAGAAACAAATAACAAAAGCGTTTTTAAAAATGGAATTGATTACTTAAAAAATAATCTTACTGAAAATGAATTAGATAAAACACTTTTAAAGTTTGTTGAAGAATTTCCTCCACTTCCGGTTTATCAAAACAAAGTGAAAGCGATTGAATATCTTAGGCTGGGAAAACAGAGAACAAAGAATAACCGAGAGATTATTCTTGAAGAACTTATCATTTTAAATCTTGAAAATATTAATCCTGCCACTCATCAACTTAAAAGAACTTTATACTGATGAAAAGCTTGTTAAAGAAACCAAGTACAGAGAGATAATTGAACATACTGAATTATTTTTTGAGAATGAACCAAAGATTGGCGGATTTAATTTGATTTCATTTCTTACGAAAGCCAATTATTCAAAGTCCTTATAACATGGAAGAACAGCTTGATTTTATCCGCACAAACTGGAATGCATTTATTGATGAAGACAATCTTAAATAAAATTCTTTTAGGCAAAGATTTGATTCACGAAGATTACAAATTATTTGTACAGCATGGCGGAGGTGAAAAAGGAACACCGCCTGTTCCCTCTTACGAATTTGATTACAATTATTTTGAATCATTAAAAGCAAAACTTGCTGCAGGTAAAAAACTTTCGCCGGAGGAGTATGAATATTACCAACTCGAAATAAATCGTTTTACTGATGATCTTGATTGGATGCCGCAAGTTGTGATGATTGCAAAAAATGCTTTTGTATGGCTGCATCAGCTTATCAAAAAAGTATGGCAAAGAAATAAAAACATTAGATCAAATTCCTGATGAAGAACTTGATACATTTGCACGATGGAATTTTACAGCTTTGTGGTTAATTGGAATCTGGGAAAGAAGTTCTGCATCCAGAAAAATAAAACAGATGATGGGAAATCCTGAAGCTGCTTCTTCTGCATATTCACTTTATGATTATGTAATTGCAAATGAACTTGGCGGTGAAGCTGCTTTTGAAAACTTAAAAGCCCGTGCCTGGCAAAGAGGAATTAGATTATCCAGTGATATGGTTCCAAATCATACCGGAATTTATTCTAAGTGGGTTATAGAAAAACCAGAGTACTTTATTCAGAATAAAGTTCCTCCTTATCCAAATTATAAATTTACAGGACCAAATCTTTCTGATGATAACCGAGTTGAAGTAAGAATTGAGGATCAATATTATGCAAAACTGATGCGGCAGTTGTGTTTGAAAGACTTGATAAATTTACCGGTGACCGCACATACATTTATCACGGTAACGACGGAACAAATATGCCGTGGAATGATACTGCTCAATTAGATTTGATGAAAGCAGAAGTTCGGGAATCGCTTAATTCAAACAATAATGCACGTTGCACGCAAAACTCCAATCATAAGATTTGATGCAGCGATGACACTGGCAAAAAAACATTTTCAGCGATTATGGTTCCCTATTCCCGGAACTGGTGGGGCAATTCCATCACGTTCCGATTATGCAATGACAAGAACACAGTTTGATGCAATTATGCCCCAGGAATTCTGGCGTGAAGTTGTTGATAGAATTAATGCGGAAATGCCAAATACACTTTTACTTGCAGAAGCTTTCTGGTTGATGGAAGGTTATTTTGTTCGTTCACTTGGAATGCACCGTGTTTATAACAGTGCGTTTATGCACATGTTTATGAAGGAAGAAAATGATAAGTACAGATTGCTTATCAAAAATACTCTTGCTTTTAATCCTGAAATTTTAAAACGCTATGTAAATTTTATGAGTAATCCTGATGAAGAAACCGCAATAAATCAATTTGGTAAAGGTGATAAATATTTTGGTGTTGCAACTATGCTAATCACTTTACCCGGGTTACCAATGTTTGCCCACGGCCAGATAGAAGGATTTTCAGAAAAGTATGGAATGGAATATAAACGGTCTTACTATGATGAATTTATAGATGACAATCTTATTGTCAGACATGAAAAAGAGATATTTCCATTAATGAAAAGAAGATATTTATTCAGTAAGGTTGAAAATTTTGAGTTGTATGATTTTTTTGATGTACATGGAAATATTAATGAAAATGTTTTTGCATTTTTCAAACAGAAACGGAAATGAAATTTCACTTGTCATTTATAATAACTCTTACAGCGAAGCGCATGGAAATATTACTTACTCCTGCGAACGGGCATACGGCGAAGAAGGAAGAACTACGACAACATCCATTGATAAAGCATTAGGAATTAATTTAGGTTATGGGTTTTACTACATTTTTAAAGATTTCGTTCAGCAGTTAGAATATATTATTTCAGGTTCAGAAATAGGTTCAAACGGATTTTTATTTCACTTAATGGGTTATCAAAGAAAAGTTTTGCTGGACTTCAGAGAAGTTTATGATTTTGACGGGAAGTACAAAGCTATTAATGAGCATTTAAATGGAAGAGGTGTAGATTCTATTGAACGGACATTAGGTGAAATGAATCTTGCCCCATTACACAACTCTCTTGGTCATCTTTTCACATCGATAAAGTTTAGTAGATTATTACTGGCTTTAGATTTTAGCAATGAAGATTATATTGAGCTGCCTGAAATTGATGATGAAATTTCAAGAATATATAATGACTTAAGTAAAATTGATAAGTTTAGTATTTCTGCTGATGAGCTACTCGAAAATATTATCACAGATATTTCTATTATTCGTGATTTTAATAATTCTTTATTAGAGATTTCATCAAGTAAAAATGGCACTAAATCGATTAATCAAACAATATCATTTCTTTGGGTAGAAGATGATAATAAACGGAAAAAGGATATATCCTTCTTACTATTAAATACAATTCTATTCAGGATATTGAACTCACTTGAGAATAATAATTCACATGAAAATATCTTTGATAAACTTATGCTCTGGAAACCGTTTTTTGAAATATCAGGTTTTCTTAAATATGATGATCCGGGTAAATCATATGAATTAAGTAAAACTCTGTTCTCAACGGAGTCTTTTCAAATTGAGAATAATGAAGCTGCATTAAGTAAATCAAGTAAAAATAATAAGCAGGATTATATCCAAAATTACTTCCATAAACTTTTTGAATCTGATATGATCAATAAATTTTTGCAAGTAAATGATTATGCTGGTATCAAGTATTTTAATAAAGAAAGAATAGAAGATTATTTTAGATGGAATTTTATTCTTTTAGTTATTAATAATTCTGGTTTGAAATTTAGGACAAAGAAAAATTCTGTAAAACAATTCACAGATACATTAAAAACTTTTTACAAAACTTATTTGAATATTTCAGATAGAATAAATAAAAGCGAATATAAAGTAGAAAAACTGTTGTCAATTTCTAAAACAGAAGTTATTAAAAAGGAAAAACAAAAGACTTTAAAGAAGGAAACTAAAATATCATTGAAGAAGAAAGGAGTAAGTTTTAAGAAAAAGAAAAATTAAAAAATCATCAATAATTCATACAGTAGAAAATTAAGTGAATATTATTCTGCTGCTTAATTAAAATAATCTTATTGCTTCTTATTTTTTATTGTGCTAAAATACAATTGTAAATTTTAGTTTGGATACTAAAATGTGCAATATCTGTTTTCAAATAAAATTTCATCTGCTACTCCAATCTAAATCTATACGCTTCCATAAAATCCAATATCATTTTTCTAACCTTAGAATTAAAACCAATTTTATTAGGAGATAATTATGAAAACACAAAAAACATTTCTGTTTTATTTCCTGCTATCGATAATATTTCCATCTTTTATTACTGCACAGAATATTGAAGTCCATAACTTTATAGGGAAATCACAAAAGGATGTAATTAGAGCTTATGGAAACCCTGTGCATAAAGATGATAGCAATCCATCTATGAATTGTATATTCTACCAAAATAATGCATCTACTATGATCTTTGTTTCTGATGAAAATGGTGTTTATCAAGCGGAAGCTACAAAATCGTTTGATACTCAATCAGAAGCCCGGGCAGTTATTAATTCATTTATTTCCGGTTCGATAAAAGATGGGTTTGCTGTTGATTCGGTAAGTACTTCTGATTTTCAATTGCATAAAAAAGGCACAAAAGTTCAGTTGCAACTTTACGAAAATAAATTAACCAAAAATTTTGAAATCAGAGTTAAAGCAAATAAATCGGAAAGTTAAAAGACTAAACTAAATATTAGTTTTAATTTAAATAATTATGCACAGCAATAGCGCAATTTTCCCCATCAATTGCAGCGGAAACTATTCCTCCGGCATATCCGGCTCCTTCGCCGCAAGGGAATAATCCAGATATTTGTGTGTGCATCATAGTTCCCTTTTCACGTGGAATTCTAATCGGTGAACTTGTCCTTGATTCAACACCAACTAAAATTGCTTCTTCTGAATAGTATCCGTTCATTTTTTTATCAAATATTCTTAAAGCATCTTTTAATCTTGTTGAAATAAATTCTGGAAGTTCTTTATGAAGTTCTGCCGAGGTCAATCCAGGAATATAGGAAGATTTTGGAAGTGACGACGAAAACTTACCCGCTACAAAGTCTGTAACTTTTTGTGCTGGTGCACTTTGTGATTCATTTGCAAGGACAAAGGCTTGTTGTTCTAATTCTTTTTGGAGTAATAAGCCTGAAAAGGGATAATCATTTTCAAATTTACTCCACTCTTTCTCACCCACTTCAACAACAAAACCTGAGTTTGCAAATGGCGAATTTCTTTTTGATAATGACATACCGTTTACCACAACTTCATTCGGTGCGGTGGCAGATGGTACGATAATTCCACCCGGACACATACAGAAAGAATATACTCCTTTTCCATTAACATTACAGGCTAAAGAATAGCTCGCAGCGGGAAGATTTTCAGATTTTACTTTTGAATGATATTGAATTTCATTTATTAATGTTTGTGGATGCTCTATTCGTACTCCCATTGCGAACGGTTTTGGTTCAATTTCTATTTTTTTACGATGCAGTAAATAAAAAATATCTTTGGCGGAGTGTCCTGCAGCTAGAATTACGGAATCACCCAGAACATCAAATTCATTATTTACATTTACCCCAATAAGTTTATTATTCTTTAAAATAAAATCTGTAACTCTCGAATTAAATTTTATCTCTCCACCATTTTTAAGAATGGTTTCACGTATTGTTGTTACAATTTTAGGTAATCTATTTGATCCGATATGTGGGTGAGCATCAAATAAAATTTCTTTATTTGCACCATGTTGAACTAATATTTCTAAAATTCTTTTTACATCTCCACGTTTGGTAGCACGAGTATAAAGTTTTCCATCACTGTAAGCCCCGGCACCACCTTCACCAAAACAATAATTTGAATCAGGATTAACTATCTGATCCTGCTGAATGGCACGAATGTCTCTTCTTCTTGATTGAACATCCTTCCCTCTTTCTATAATTATTGGTTTAATACCTAATTCAATTAGTTTAAGCGCCGAAAACATTCCCGCAGGTCCAAAACCAATTATTATAACTTTTTTATTTGAAGTAACAGGATTGTATTGTATTGCCTTATTTTGTAATGAAGGTATTTCATCCACATAAACGTCAAGTAGATATCTGAAAACAGGAAATTTACTTCTTGCATCAATAGATTTTTTTTGGGGAACTATTGCATTAATTTTTTCTTTATCAACGTTAAGAATTAATGCTGATTTAATTTGTAAAATTTCTGGGAGATTAATTTCTTCGGGACGAATAGTAATTTCGATTTGTTTCTTCATACTGTCCTCTATTTAGGAGGAAAAGGAATTTTGATTTAGAATATTGCTTTCGTTGATCCACCATCAACCTGAATTGTAGTACCTGTAATATAACTTGCTTTTTGTGATGCTAAAAATAATACTAAAGCAGCTATCTCCTCAGGTCCTGCAAGTCTGTTCATTGGAACATCTTTAGCCATTTCTGCTAAAATTTCTTCGTGCGATGTCTTAGAGGTTTTTGCACGATTAACTGCTAATTCATATAATCTATGAGTTAATGTGTAACCCGGAGCAACATTATTCACAGTAATATTTTTATTCGCAAACTCATTACTGAGTGATTTTGCAAATCCCGTTACACCAGCACGCAGTGAATTTGATAGCATTAAATTGTGAACAGGTTGCTTAACAGCTATCGAAGTTACGTTAATTATTCTTCCCCATTCTTGTTCAATCATTCCGGGTAAAACAAGATGACTGAATCTAACCACACTCATCAGCACTTGCTTAAATGCATCGTTCCAATCATCTTCGGAAAGATCCCTAAAAAATCCCGGGACAGGTCCACCACAATTATTTACAAGAATATCAATTTTGCCAAATTGATTTTTTATGACTTCATAAAAATTTTCAATATCCTTTTGCTTACTTAAATCACACACACCCCAAAATGGTTCAATATTATACTTGTTTTTTATTTCATGTGAAGTTTCAATTAGCTTTTCTTTTGTGCGTGAACAGATAACAATATTGCAGCCTTCCTCTGCAAATACTTCTGCTACTGCTTTACCAATACCTGTACTCGAGGCAGTAATTAAGACTGTTTTGCCTTTTATTCCTAGTTCCATATTTAATCTTTGAAATTTATTTTTTTGATTCGGTAACTATTCTTGCTGTATCTAAAGCAATAACTAATTCTTCGTTAGTAGGAATCCTCATTACAGCAACTTTAGATTTATCTTTAGAAATAATTTCCTCTGAATTTTGGTTTTTTAATTCATCAAGTTCAATTCCAAGAAACTCAAGATCCTTACATACTTCTGTTCGCACTTCAGCAGCATTTTCTCCAATTCCTCCGGTAAAAATTAGTCCATCAATTCCACCCATAGCTGCGGCATAAGCCCCAATATATTTTTTTATTCTATAGCAAAATATTTCAAAAGCCCACTTAGCACGCTGCTGATTATCTTTTACCGCCGCAATAATCTCACGCATATCGCTGCTTTCACCACTGATTCCAATTAATCCACTATGCTTATTTAAAAGAGTTGAGGCTTCATTAATAGTCAATTCTTCTTTGCCCATAATATATAATATTAGTGAAGGATCCAGATCACCGCTTCTCGTTCCCATAAGCAAACCTTCAAGCGGTGTAAAGCCCATAGTTGTATCAATTGATACACCATTTTTAATTGCTGCCATGCTGCAGCCGTTTCCAAGATGAGCTGTAATTAGTTTTAAATCTTTTATATCTTTATTCAGCATAGTTGCTGCACGTTCAGAAACATAAAGATGGGAAGTACCATGAAATCCATATCTTCTTATTTTATATTTTTTATAAAGTTCATATGGTATTCCATATAAATATGATCGCGGCGGCATATGCGAGTGAAACGCGGTATCAAAAACACTACATTGTGGTTTATCAGGAAGTATCCGTTGACAAGCTTGAATACCTTTTATATTGGGTGGATTGTGCAGTGGCGCTAATTCAATATTATCTTGCAAAACTTTTACAACTTCATCAGTAATCAGTACTGAATCAGAGAATGTTTCACCTCCATGAACAACTCTGTGACCAATCGCTTCGATATCATTCTTATCACTAATTACACCGTGATTTTTGCTTAACATTACTCCAAGCACATATTCAACAGCAATTTGATGATCCAATATTTCGCCAACAATTTTAATTTTTTCATCATTGTAACGCTGATGAGTAAGGACGGCACCGGTCATTCCTATTCTATCTACTAACCCTTTTGCTAAAGCTAATTTTTTTTCAGTATCAATAAATTGATATTTAATTGAGGAACTACCTGAGTTCAATACAAGAACTTTCATAAAATTATTTCCATATAACTAAAATTTAAAAATTCTTTTTAATTTATTTTATTACCATGTTCATCGTACTTAAAGATACCTTCGCCGGTTTTTTTCCCTAATTTTCTTTCACGCACAAGCTTCCTTAACATCGGACTAGGTCTGTAACGAGGTTCTCCAAGTGTATTCCACAAAGTTTCCATCCAGGTTAGAACTTCATCTAAACCCATTGAATCAGCCATTTCTAAAGGACCATACTGGAAATTATAACCGAGTTTTAAAGCTGTGTCAATATCCTTTGCCGTTGCAATTCCTTCAAGCAGCATGTGCATTGCTTCATTAATTAATGGTACAATCGCACGCGTAGTGATAAAGCCCGGATATTCGTAAACTTCTACTGGTGTTTTCCCAATTCTTGATGCAAACTCTTTTACTTTAAAAACTGTTTCATTTGAAGTATGAAGACTTTTAACTAATTCTACCATCGGTATTTTAGGAACCGGATTAAGGAAATGCATTCCTATCACTTTATCAGATCTTTTAATTAATTCAGATAATTTAGTTAAACTTAGTGTTGAAGTGTTAGAAACAAAGATCGCATCTGGTTGTGCAATTTTATCAATTTGTTTAAAGACATTTGCTTTTGCATCAAAATCCTCTTGAACAGCTTCGATAATCAGATCACAGTCTTTTACAGTTTCAATGTTTGTTTCCCATTTTATTCTGCTAAAGATTGCCTTTTTATCTGAATTAGTCATTGCCCATCTTTTAATTTCGCGATTAATGTTTTCTGTAAGCTGGGCTTTTGCATTTTTAAGATGTTCAGCATCCATTTCAACAATTATAACTTCAAATCCCTGGGAAGCAATTGTTTGTCCAATTCCCTGTCCCATAATTCCGGCACCTATAATTGCTACATTGTTTATCCGGTCATCCAAATTATCAACGGACTTGGATGATTCAAGTAAATCTTCTAATCTTAATTTTTCATCTTGCATTTAGGTTCCCTTGCATATTTTTTCAAATAAATTTATGCGATAATTCTTGATTTAATAATATGATGAACCACTAAATTTTTGTTATAAATATAAAACGTAATATTGTTTTTTATAAAGGCTTTTCTCTTTGCCTGCTTCATCTAAATACTTTAATAAATTAAAAATTTCACAACCAAAATTAACAATAAAAAAGGGGTGAACAAAGATTGTTATTGTTGTAAAATAATGGATATAAGAATTTTAGTATTTTTAAAGGAAGAATCACAATCATTTAATTTTATTGTGATTCTTAATAAAAAGGATTTAAATTAACCTTTTAAATATATTATTGATAAAATCTGTTGTCCCAAGGATTCCATTGGACAAACGGTTAGAGAATATTAGGATTTAGTTTTTAGTAACCAACAACTTAATGGGAAATCCAATTATTCATTCTTTAACTATTTATCAAGATAAATGTTCAACTTAAGAAATAGGGATTTTTATACAGTGCATCCATTAGAAGCATTAGAAAAATATTTTGGTTATAAGGATTTCAGACCCGGGCAGCCTGAAATTATTGATGAAATTTTAAACGGTAAAAACGTCTTAACCATTCTTCCAACCGGTGCGGGCAAATCTATTTGCTATCAAATTCCTGCATTGATAAGTGATAATTATTCAATTGTAATTTCACCTCTTATCGCTTTAATGAAAGACCAGGTTGATTCACTAAACAAATCTCAAGAAGTAGCTGCCTTTATTAATAGCACGCAAAGTTTTTATGAGACTGAAAAGGTTTTAAATGATATACGCTTCGGAAAAATAAAGATCGTTTATATTGCACCAGAACGACTTGAGAATCCTGATTTTGCGCTTCGCTTAAAAAATCTAAATCCACAATTCCTTTTTATTGATGAAGCACATTGTATCAGTGAGTGGGGACATAATTTTCGTCCGAGTTACACAAAGCTAAAAAACTTTATTGAGTTTACGGGAGTTAAAAAAATATCAGCATTTACAGCCACTGCTACTCCCGAGGTTGTTACAGATATAATTAAGCAGTTAGGTTTAAAAAATGCAAAACTTATTGTTCGTGGTTTTGAAAGAGACAACCTTTTTGTAAATGTCGAAATTACTAAGAAGAAAAATGAACGCTGTTTAGAATTAATTCATCGGCATAAATCACCGGCAATTATTTATACATCCTCCAGAAAAAAAACAGAAGAACTTTCTGAATTTCTCTCATTGAACAAGATAAGTTGTCAATATTATCATGCAGGTCTTGATCCAATTATACGCAAAAAAATTCAAGAAGATTTTATCGAGGATCGTTTGCCAATAATAATCGCTACAAATGCCTTTGGAATGGGCATTGATAAAAAAGATATCCGATTGGTTATCCATTATAACATGCCGGGGACAATTGAAAATTATTATCAGGAAATTGGCAGAGCTGGCAGAGATGGAAACAATTCGTTTACTTATCTGCTTTATGATGAAAACGATGTTCAGATTCATAATTATTTTATTTCAAATTCATATCCTACAAAAGATTTAATAAAAAATATTTATGATGCCATTTGTGATTCCGCTCAGATTGCTGTTGGAAATAAACCTATTAAAGAAATCAGCATTAATATTAAATACATAAAACTTTATATAAAGCAGGATATTTCAAATGGTCTTCTTTACTCTTCTCTAAAATATTTGGAGGATGCCGGATATTTTAGAGTGAACTCAGCTTACAAATCAACAAATAAGATTAAAATCCTTTTTGAACAAAGCCGGCTGAAAAGTTTTATCAAAAAAACACCTAATGAGCTAATGAGGGACATGCTCCTCTATTTGATAAAAAACATCGGAAACGAAATTTTCATCAAATCAGTCATAGTTAATTTTGATGAAATGCAAAAACAGACAGGATTTACCAAAGAGGAAGTGAATGACACTTTGAACACTCTTGAATTTCTAGGGATAGTAGAATTCAACAAAGCTGATGGGAAAGAAACGGTTTCTTTATTGCAGCCACGAATTAAATCAGATGATCTTAAACTTAATTATAAACTAATTAATGAATTATACATTAGCTCCAAACAAAAGCTTGATAAAATGGTGGATTATATTTACACACAGGAGTGCAGGTTTAAATATATTTTAAAATACTTCGGTGAGGAAGCTGATAATTACCTGTGTGGAAGATGCGATAATTGTTTAAGAGAGAAGGGAATGTCTGATATTTCTTATAATTATATCAATGAAAATATTTTGGATATACTTTCGGAAAGCAATACAGAGTTAAGTGAAAAGGATGTTGTAAATATTTTAACTGGTAAAACTGTTGATGATAATTTTAAGTTATTAAAAAATTATTCCTCCCTAAGTTCCTACAATAAAAATGATATTATTAAATCATTAAAGATTCTGGAAAATGATGGCATTATTGATCAAAAAAGAGTAAAGAATGAAAGGTTATATTATTTATCCAAAAATCATTTAGCAAAACCGGAAACACTTTTTATCGGAAGGAATCAAGAAATTTCCTATGAGAAAAATCTTGAATTGTTTCACCTGCTTCGTGAGGTAAGAGAAAATGCCGCAAAGAAATTTCTTCAATCACCAAATATTATTTGTCCCGATTCGCTGTTGTCAAAAATTTCTCAGGATAAACCGAAAACAAAAAATGAGTTGTTGAGTATCAAAGGATTTAATGAAAGAATGTTTAATAAAGTCGGCAATGACTTTCTTGAAATAATTAATTCATATTCCAATACCACAAATACAACAAAACAAAAACCAGAACAGAAACTTCCATCAAATATTTTAGACACTTATAGCTTATTGATAAAAAAATATTCTTTATCCGAGATTTCAAAACTGAGGAAGTTAACTGAAGCGGTTATTTCGATGCAAATTGAAACTATAATTGAATATTTACCAGACACAGATATTTCTGGCTTACTTGATGATAATATGATTGAAGCAATTAGAAAAGAATATGAAAATGGAATTACATCAGTTAAAGAATTAAAGAATAAACTTCCTCAAGATTTCACATATCCTTTAATACGTATCGCTTTGGCAAAACTAAAGGTTCAATCTTCTTAGATTTGGTCTTTAGATTTTCAACGTAAGCAATAACCTTATCAAAAAAAATCGCCCATTTCTCAGGATTAGAATTATAAACTTTAATCGTTTGATTATAATCCTTTTCTGAATAATAATATTTTGATAAAACTTTTTTGCTAATCTCTCTCTGAGTAAGCGTACTCGTATCCTGCATAATAGTCATATCCGCATAAATTCTGATAAAATTTTCTTCAGGAATTGTCGGTTTACTTTCGCATGAAAGTAAAATCGAAAAGGAAACAATAGTGATTAATGAGATAGATAAAAAACTTTTCAATTCTTATTCATCTTTTTGCTTGCTTCAAATAAAATTCTTTTTTCTCTTTCAGTAAGAT
The DNA here is from genome assembly GCA_963809415.1 of uncultured Ignavibacteriaceae bacterium. Lineage (GTDB taxonomy): Bacteria > Bacteroidota > Ignavibacteria > Ignavibacteriales > Ignavibacteriaceae > IGN3. The sequence goes on from CAWEJJ010000005.1 coordinate 315,155, forward strand.
TTTGATACCCGCTTTTACTTATCTTATCAAGTATCTCATCAATTTCGTGCTGAGAAATTTCTTTATCATCACTATTTTTTATATCGTAAAACTTAGCTTCCTCAGAATTCTTATTTGAGCTTTTTGATTTAAATGGGAAATTATCAAATATATTTCTACCAGAACGAGATCGAGTGTAGTTTGCACTTCTAAAATGATTCTTTAAACTAACATAACTGTTCTTATCAAACATAATAAATAGGAATGCGAATAGGGCACCTCCAAGATGTGCTAAATGAGCAACATCACTTTGCGCACTATCAACGGCAAAAAATTCAAGTATTACTAAAAATGCGATTAAATATTTTGCTTTAACAGGAATCAAAAAGTATAGAAAGATTAAATTATCCGGGAAGAACAAAGCATATGCAACCATTACACCAAATATTGAACCAGATGCTCCAATAGTTACTGCCGGTGCTTCCCCAAATAAGGGTGTAAAGAATAATTGAAACAGACCAGCTGAAATTCCTGCCAGAAGATAAAAACTTAAAAACTTTTTGGGGCCATATAAATCTTCAATGCTTGGTCCAAACATCCATAGAGCAAACATATTGAAAAAAATATGAGCAAAACCACCATGCATAAATTGATAAGTTATTAACTGCCAAACTTGAAAATTATACGGATGTCCTGCCGCATCAAAACCTGAAATCGGGTTTAAGGCAAACCATCTATTTAGTATATACCATCCGGGGTATCCATTAAATGTTAAATTATTCAGTAGCAGCTGCAGAAAAAAAATAACGCCATTTATTATTAAAAGATTTTTAATAACAGGAGGAAAAGAAAAGAATCCTCCAAAACCTCTTGGTTGATAATAATTACTCAAGCTAATCCTTAATTTATTTTATATCATTTAGTGCAACGACACCGGGCAAGGCTTTACCTTCAAGAAACTCTAATGATGCTCCGCCGCCGGTTGAAACATGTGAAACTTTGTCCTTTAATCCTGCTTTTGCAATAGCAGCTGCAGAATCACCACCGCCAACGATCGTAACTGCACCTTTTGCAGTTGCATCAACCAAAGCTTGTGCAATCGCATTGGTACCTTTAGCAAAGTTATCCATTTCAAAAACACCCATCGGTCCATTCCAGACAATCGTTTTTGCATTCATCAGTTCACCTGAAAATAACTTAATTGTTTCAGGACCAATATCCAATCCCATTTTATCAGCAGGAATTGAATCAACACTTACAACAAAAGCGGGAGAATCATTTTTAAACTCGCTTGCAACTACAACATCATTTGGAAGTAAGAATTTGATTCCAGATTTTTTTGCGTTTTCTAATACTTCTTTAGCAAGATCAACTTTTTCAGCTTCAAGTAAGGATGTTCCAATTTCTTTTCCCATGGCTTTGTAAAATGTAAAAGCCATTCCCCCTCCAACTATCAAAGTATCAACTTTGGCAAGAAGATTGTTTATAACATCAATCTTTCCAGAAATTTTTGCTCCTCCAAGAATTGCAACATAAGGTCTTTTGGGATTTGTAATTGCACCGCCAAGATAATCAAGTTCTTTCTGCATCAAATATCCTGCAGCAGAAATTTTAATAAATTTTGTTACACCTTCTGTAGATGCGTGTGCTCTATGAGCACTTCCAAATGCATCATTAATGTAAACATCACCAAGTTCTGCTAATTGTTTTGCAAAAGCTGGATCATTTTTTTCTTCTTCCGGATGAAAGCGAACATTTTCAAGAATAATAACATCACCGTCTTTCATTGCATCAACCATTGCTTTTGTTTCGGCACCAATACAATCAGGAGCAAGTTTCACTTCCTTACCAAGTAATTCTCCTAATCTTTTTGCAGTAGGTTTTAAACTATATTTGGGATTTGGTCCACCTTTTGGTCTTCCTAAATGGCTCATTAAAATTGCTTTACCGCCATCGGCAACAATTTTTTTAATTGTCGGAAGCGATTCAGTTATTCTTATATCATCTGTAATGTTTATATTTTCATCAAGAGGAACATTAAAATCAACGCGAACTAAAATGCGTTTACCTTTAAGTTCTAACTTTATCAATTGATAACTTATTCATTTTTCTTCCCTGATAAATTTTTAAAAAGTTTATATAGAATTTTTCAAAACTTAAATAGACACAATTTTTAGAAATTGTTTAAAGCCATTTCGAAGGAGTCTTCGACTGTGTAATCTACAAAAATGTTGGATTCAGATTTCTCCCTTCGGTCGAAATAACATTCATTATCATTTATCTAATAAAAAAGATTAATATTAAAAAGGCGATCCTTAAGATCGCCTTAAAGATTCTGATAATTACATCTTCGTCAACTTTTAATAAAAGATCAACGCATCTACTTGAATATCCCCATTCATTATCATACCAGCTAACAACTTTAAAGAATCGTTTTTCATCTTTAAAGTTATTCTGCAGAGTTGCTAAGGAATCATAAATGGAAGAACGTTCATCGTGATTAAAATCTGTTGAAACAATTCTTCATTCAGTATAACCAAGAATTCCCTTCAAATAGGTTTCTGATGCTTTCTTCAGTAATCCATCAATCTCTTTTATTGAAGTATCTTTTGCTGCACGGAAAGTTAAATCAACAACTGAAACATTAGCTGTAGGAACACGGAATGACATTCCGGTTAATTTACCTTTTACTGCAGGAAGAACTTCACCAACAGCTTTTGCAGCACCGGTACTGTGATGGAATAATATTTATTGCTGCCGCTCTTCCACCTCGCCAATCTTTCTTTGAAGGACCATCAACTGTTTTTTGAGTTGCAGTGTAAGAGTGAATTGTTGTCATTATTCCAACTTCAACTCCAATTCCCTCTTTCAATAAAACATGAACAACAGGGGCTAAACAGTTTGTTGTACAGGATGCATTAGAAATAATTGTATGTTCAGGTTTTAGTTCATTATCATTAACACCCATAACAACTGTTTTTACATCACCTTTACCAGGAGCAGAGATAATAACTTTTTTTGCACCTGCAGTAATGTGTCCTTTTGCTTTTTCAGAATCAGTAAAAAGACCTGTTGATTCAATAACATAATCAACTCCAAGTTCTTTCCATGGTAAGTTGTGAAGGATCTTTTGTGGCAAGCACACATTTTGTTTCTTCGCCATTTATAACAAGAACATCATCATGTTCAAGATCAGCTTTACTTTTCTTTGAAGAAATTTCACCTTTAAATGTTCCGTGAACTGAATCATATTTCAATTGGTAAGCAAAATATTTTGCGTCATTTGTTATATCAACAAGAGCAACAAGATCAATCTCTTTGCCTAAAACGCCTTTATCTGCCATTGCACGTAAAACGAGTCTTCCAATTCTTCCGAACCCGTTAATAGCTACTTTAACTGCCATTTTATAACTCCTATTTGAATTTAATCTTAAAAATAAGCTCAAACAAAATTAGCTAAACAGCGTTTTATTATCAATTCAATTTAGTAACAAATTATGTGAAATTTGACACATAAATTTGAAAACAATGAATGCTTCGGAAATTATTTGGCTTTAATGTTTTATATTTGATTGTATTAATTATCAGATTCAAACACATTTATTCGAGGTTTAAATGATTTCTACAAAAATGCAAGAGGCACTTAATAAGCAGTTAAATGAAGAACTTTTATTCTTCATATTTATATCTTTCAATGGCAGCTTACTTTGAAGAAAAGAACTTAAAGGGATTTGCCAATTGGTTCAGAATCCAGAGCCAGGAAGAAAATATGCACGGCATGAAATTTTTTAATTTTATTTTACAAAAAGGCGGTAAGGTTTCACTTACAGCAAATTGATGCTCCGAAAGTAGAATGGAATTCTATTCTCGAAGTATTTACAGATTCGTTAAAACATGAGCAAAAAATCACTAGTTTAATCAATAATCTTGTGGAACTATCAATGCATGAAAAAGATTATGCAACAAATAATTTTCTTCAATGGTTTGTTACAGAACAAGTTGAAGAAGAAGCTAATGTTGACGAGATAATCCAAAAATTAGAAATGATTGGCGATAATAAAAGTGGTTTGTATATGCTTGATAATGAATTGGATCAAGAGTTGTTTCACTGGCTGTTAAATAGAACTATAATTAAGATTAAAACTAAAAATCCTCTCAACGTTCGAGAGGATTTTTTTTATAAAAAAATTAAAGAAAAAATAATGAACAAAATTATAATCATTAGGATTCCAAATATCTCAATCTTCAAATTCCCACCATCTTCCATATATTCTTTAGGATACTTTCCGCCTGAAAAAAACTTTAGAAAAAAATATCCAACATTGTAACCAACGAACACAAGTACAATTTCAGCAAAAAAATCAAGCATACCCACACCCTACTAATTTTAATTCTTAACTTCAGCTCAATGGTATAGCGGTATGTCTCATCGAGTGAACTTTATTTGCAACTTGAAGATCAACTTCTTTACTTACTCTTGCTTCAAAATAATCTCTGAATCTTGTTACCATAAATTTAACTGGCCAGGCAGCGGCTTCACCAAGAGCACAAATTGTATTTCCTTCAATCTGATTGGCAACTGTTACCAATAAATCAATATCACTAACTGAACCATTTCCAGCTAAGATTCTATTAAGAATTTTTTCAAGCCAGCCAGTTCCTTCACGACAAGGTGTGCATTGTCCACAACTTTCATGATGATAGAAATGAGCAATTCGTGCCAGAACTTTTACAAGATCCGTATCTTCATCCATTACGATAATACCGCCTGTACCAATTGCAGAACCCACAGTTTTCAGAGATTCAGCATCCATCTTTACACCTTCAAGCTGATCACCACGCAATGGAGGCATTGAAGAACCACCGGGAATTACACAAAGAATTTTTTTATTACCAGGAACTCCGCCTGCATAATTATAAATTATATCAGTTAATAAAGTTCCGGAAGGAAGTTCATAAACTCCTGGTTTATTAACATGTCCGCTAACTCCAAATAAAATTGTTCCCGGATGTTTAGGTTCACCAATTTTTGAAAACCATTCCCAGCCTTTATTAATAATTGGAGGAATATTTGTAATCGTTTCAACATTATTAATTGTTGTTGGACATCCCCATAAACCATTTTGTGCTGGAAATGGAGGTTTAACTCTAGGATATCCTCTTTTCCCTTCAATTGAATTCATAAGGGAAGATTCTTCACCGCAAATGTAAGCCCCAGCACCTTTGTGAATATAAATATTGCAGAAAAATTCTGTACCGAATTTTTCTTTCATAGCTTCACCAACAAACCAGCAGCATAAGCATCATCTAAAGCTTTTTGCATAAGCTTAATCCATTTATGATATTCACCACGAATATAGATGTAAGCTATTTTTGCACCAATTGCATAACAGGTAATTAAAATACCTTCAATCAATTGATGAGGATTATACTCAAAAATTTGTCTGTCTTTAAAAGAACCTGGTTCAGATTCATCACCGTTTACGCAAAGATATTTTGGTTTATCCGTTGCTCTTTCGGCATAAAGCTCCACTTTAAACCTGCCGAAAAAGCAGCACCGCCTCTTCCTCGTAAACCAGATTTTTTAACCTGATCTATTATATCATCCGATGATTGGAGAAATGCTTTTTTTAGCAGCAGTATATCCACCATTCTGAATATATACATCAAGAAGGTGAATATCTTTTATATCGGGTAAAACTATTTTTTCCATTTAGTGTGTGTTCTTTAAGGAATTGATAAGTTCTTCAACTTTTTCTTTAGAAAGATTTTCATAGTAATCTTCATTAACAGCTAACATTGGGGCTGTGCCGCAGCTTCCCATACATTCAACTTCTTCGAGTGAAAATATGTCCATCTGCTGTAACTCCATATTATCAATACCCAAGCTTATCCTGTAACCTGATTCCAAATTTCATAACCGCCACGAAGCATACAGGAAACATTTGTACAAACTTGAATATGAAATTTCCCCATCGGTTTTTGATGATACATTGTATAGAAAGTTACAACCCCAAGAACATCTTCACAAGTCATATCTAAGAATAGCTGCAACTTCTTCAATTACTTCATTTGAGATATATCCGTTTTGTTCCTGTGCGATATACAGAGCTGCCATTACAGCCGGTTTTTTTTCAGGATATTTCTGAATCTCTTTATTAATTCGTTCGATATTTTCAGTAGTAAATTTGAATTCCATCATTTTCTGAAATCATTAATCTGTTTTTTAATTCTAAATTAAAAAGCATGATCGCATTGTTGAATGAGTGTAAGAAAGACTAACAAAAATCTCTACAAACAATTCAATCAAACATCCATCATACCTTTATGCAATAATGCATCCATGCCCTTACATTGGCTTATTTATCCGCTTCACCCATTATCGGGTCAATACTTCCAATGATTGCAACAACATCTGAAACCATATGTCCTTTTACTAAGTGCGGTAATGCCTGAATATGAATAAACGAGGGTGAACGAATTTTACATTTCCATGGATGTCCTTCACCTTTACTTACAAGATAAAAACCAAGTTCACCTTTAGAACCTTCAATTGCGCTGATAAACTTCACCAACTGGAGGATTTATACCAAAATTTACAATCATAAAATCATGAATAAGTTCTTCCATCTTAGAATAAACTTCAGCTTTTTGCGGAAGAACTGATTTAGGAAGATTTGCCTTAATTTCACCTTGCGGCATTAATTGTAAAACTTGTCTAACAATCTTTGCGCTTTCTCTAACTTCATCAGCACGAACAAAATAACGAGCTAAACAATCACCTTCTGTATAAGTTGGAATTTTAAAATCAACTTTATCATATTGTAAATACGGAGTAGCTCTACGTAAATCAAATTCAACACCGCTTGCTCGAAGATTTGGTCCAGTAAATCCATAACTCAATGCATCTTCTTTCGATATAACTCCAACACCATCAAGTCGTTCAATAAAAATTCTATTTGTATTAAGAAGTCTTTCACATTCAGAAAGATTTTCATCAATCTCATCAATAAACTTTTTAACTAATGCAAGTCGCTTCAGGTTGTGCATCATTTGCAACACCGCCAATTCGAGTGTAGCTATTTGTAAATCTTGCACCGCAAAGAATATCCCAGATATCTAATATTTTTTCACGTTCACGCAAAGTCCAAAGAAAAACTGTTAAGTGCACCAACATCCATTGCAAAAGAACCTATTGCAACAAGATGTGATGCAATTCTTGATAAGTTCTGCAACAATCATTCTTATGTATTGTGCACGAACAGGGACTTCAATCCCAGCTAACTTTTCAACTGCAAGAACCCATGCAACATTATTAGCCATAGGAGAGATGTAATCTAAACGATCTGTATGAGGAATGTATTCATAGTAACTCATATTCTCAGCCATCTTTTCGTAACCGCGATGCAAATATCCAACTTCAGGAACACAGCCAATAACAGTTTCGCCATCCAGTCTTAAGAAGTAATCTTAAAACTCCATGTGTAGCCGGATGCTGTGGACCCATATTCAGGATCATCTCATTTTCAAGAGCATCTTCAATAGTAATATCAGTATCTTCTAATAATCTTCTGTAATATCTTGGGATGAACGTCGTCTTTTGTTAATCTATCCATAAACTTTTATTTCTTTGGTAATGGTAGTGAACCAGGAATGCCCATTAAGAGGAAAATCTTTTCTTAAAGGATAATATTCAAATTCTTCCGGCATATAAATTCTTCGAAGATCGGGATGATTGTTAAATTTTATTCCGTACATATCATAAGTTTCTCTTTCCTGCCAATCAGATGTTTTCCAAATCGATGAAACAGTGTCTATATTACAATCAGATTCATCAACATCTGCTTTAAGAACTAACCGAAAATTATGCTTTAAGAGAAAAGATATGATAAACAACTGTAAATCTGTTTTTTCTTTTAGCCCAATCAACTGCCGTTATATCTTCACAAAGTAAAAATTCAAGTTCAGAATCTTCTTTTAGAATATTTGCAGATTGGATTGATAAATTTTTTATTAAACTTAACATTGAACTCACCTCTGAATTCAGAAAATTCAAGTTCAGCTTCAGGAAAATTGGTTTGTAATTTTTGTGAGATTAATTCTTTTAATTCCATAATCAATTATTCTGGATTACATTCAATTCAGGAAGTTTTAGATTCTGGAAATCTCTTGCCCGTGTTCTTCCGATTTTATCCTGAATCTGAATTAGAGCGTTTAAAAGATTATCAGGACGAGGAGGACAACCGCCAAGATAAATATCCACTGGAAGAAACTGATCAATTCCCTGCACAACAGAATATGAACGATACATTCCACCGGAAGAAGTACAAGCGCCCATTGCAATTACCCATTTTGGATCAGGCATCTGATCATAAATTTTTTTTACAACGTGAGACATTTTATAAGTAACAGTTCCAGCAACAATCATTAAATCACATTGGCGCGGAGTAAATCTCATTACCTCAGAACCAAATCTTGCAATATCATATTTTGGATCTGCAGCAGCCATCATTTCAATAGCACAGCAGGAAATTCCCATCGGCATCGGATAAACAGAATTTCTTCTTGCCCATGCAATTACTGCATCAAGCTTTGTAACAAAAAAACCATCACCATTTAATTTTGCTTCTAATCCCATTTGAAATCCACCTTTCTTATAAACATATAAATATCCAATCTCAAGCACGATCAAAAATATTAACATAGAATAGAAGACAGAAATTCCAATTTCACTAAATAATCTTTTGAATTGAATTGCCCACGGATAGATAAAAATAACTTCAAGATCAAAAATGATAAAAAGCATTGCAACAAGGTAGTACTTAACTGAAATTCTTTCATGTGTTGTACCAACCGGTTTCATTCCGCTTTCATAAGTGGAAAGTTTTTCGCTGTTTGGTCTTTGAGGTCCAAATATCACGGAAGAAAAAACCATTCCAACGGCAATACAGAACTCCAATTGCAAGAACAATAAATATTGGTATGTAGTTTTCAATCATCTTTTTTTTATCAAAAATTGTGCGCAAAGTTATCCAAAATATGCTTGATTGTCAATTTAAACTCAAGGGCCTTGTCAAGTTTTCTTCTGTCTATTTCATTTTTGTTGGGTTTTAGGCTAGTGGTATATTATATGAGGAAACCTTATAATTGTGCAGAATTTAGCTTAAAAGTTTATGAGTACTTTTTGAAATATATTATAGACAAAAAATATAAATCCGTTTTAACTATTTTATTTTTTTTAATTTCAATTCTATTAATTGACATAAAAACCGTATACCCACAAACAAGAGTTGATAGCCTTGAATATCTTGGCAGATATTTTAAGATTTCTTTATTTAACACCAGATTTGACAAACAGCTTAATACATTTTATTTAAATTCTATGTTTCAACTGTTTGAAGATTACCGATGATTTAATAATTCAGAATAAATGAAAATTTTTCATCAACTTATATCAGGAATGAATCAAAAAATACAAGAGATGAACAGCACTTTAATCTTAATACAAAATATTTACTTTCTAAAAATTTTGCTATTAGGTTTAGTTGGAAGCAGTTCTATTTTATCTGATAATCGATTTTTGGGAATAAATGAAACTGCAGTAAATTATGCATCTTTATTTGGGGAATTAACACCAATCGATAATTTAAGGATAAGTCCATTTGGCGGATACTCAAATAACAGCCAGTTAGGTACAACTGATAATGGAGTTGTATATGGATTGGAAGAGTTACTGAAGGATTTTACTCTTATCAGATCTGAAAATCAATTCAAAGTTAAGATTTAGAAATGAAGATGTTCTACCGAGAAGGAATCTTAATACGATTTTATGCTTTATCAGTTTCTAATAATTTTGATCGAAATATTGCAAACAATATCAAAACATTATTTTCTCAAAGCCGTAAAGATTTTTACTTTGATGCTGATTCAATAACGTCATCACAATTTAATATCATTAAAAATATTACAAAGCAGAACAGAAACGGCTTATCAAATATCAGGATAGACTTATCTTATGACAGGTTTCTTGATATATTTTCTCTTGATCTTGCGGAGGAATTAATTGGAGAAAAATTGATCGTGATACCAGGTATAAAATTATCAGAATTACTTCCAAATCAACTTACGATACAAGAGTTGATGAACTTAAGTTAGAGTTGATGCTATAATTCAAATACTCATCCAAAATCATTTGATGCTGATTTTAAGATTTAATTATTTATGAGACGGGATGAAAAAAATATTGTCTAAAAGAGTAGAAAGCATAAGCGAAACAATTCTTTGAACAGAAATCAGAAACTAGAAGATCAAAAAAATAATAATTCAAGCCGCGCAACATTTTCTTTATCCGGCAATGTTAGATTATCAAAAATGATATTGTTTACATTTAGCTTATATCAAAGTAAATTAATTTACAATACGCCTAGTCTTTTAAATGATGATGACGTGATGAACTGCTTTCCATTGTAAGATTAGATTATTCACAAGGTCTAAGTCCCTATTTTACTGCATTCGTAAATGCTGGAGGGAACTTATGGACATACTGTTTATCTTTTTGCAAGCAAAAGTTCAAACAATAATCAAAACCGAATTTTAAGATTTCGGGCTGGCGGTGATTATTTTGGTTCGTTTATAAAATCATACTAATAGTTTTGAAGTTATCTGCTAATTACACGGTTTATGATTTTGAAGATGTCACTCCAAATTACCAAAGTTATTCTTTCAGACAATTTACAGCAATAGATTCTACAACAATTAAACTGGTTAGATAAAGATTATCATTATTTAACTATGCTTATTTAAAACTATCAGAAATTGGCGATTTTAGATGGGAATAATTTTACATCAAGACCAACAAGATTTTTAGAAGAAATATATCTGGAACCAAGATTTATTTTGACATTACATAGTTCATTTTTTCTATTGGTATTAAGATTGTTTCTCTTAAATACTTTTCGGATAATAAAAGCGAAACAAATTCTTGATATCTGAATATCTTAAGTATTGGTCCTATTGCATCAGATTGATTTACTATTCTGGAAAAATTTAAATTTAGTATTTAGGGATACTATGAATTTATTTCAAATACAAATTATACAGGATAAAGAACAAGCAAACTTACATTGCAAGTTAATTGGAAATTTTAACTTAAACAGATATATTGACAATAAACAAATTTTAACAAAAATACATTGGCTCAATCAAATTATTATTTAGAAATAGAAAGCAGTCCTAACAATCTTATAATTGTTGAAGAGTTTGTTAATTATTTTGCTGTTGATTAGGATTAGATGAAGAAAAAATAAATGGATTGCTTCTTGGCGGTAACTGAAGCAACAACAAATGCTATCATTCACGGAAACAAAAATAATAGTCTAAAATTAGTTAGAATTTATGTTACTGTTGAAAAATCCATTTCTAACAATTAAAATTAAAGATGAGGGAAAAGGGTTTGATCCTTCAATTGTACCGGATCCAACAAATCCTGAAAACCTACTTAAAGATTCCGGACGTGGTTTATACCTGATGAAAGTTTATATGGATGGATTAAGTTATAATCAAACTCCCGAAGGAACAGAAACAATTCTAAAACTATAAAATCTACACAGCTCTTTCATCTCTCAAATTCCATTATTCCACTTTTCATACTCCAATTTTAATTTCTTTGCATCTACTTTTAGTCTTATCTATTTTTACAGAGATTCTAAATCAATTTTTTAATAGGAGAGAAAAATGGCACGTAAAAAAATTTCCCTAATCGGCGGTGGACAAATTGGTGGTGTTCTCGCTCAGCTAATTGCACAAAAACAATTAGGTGATGTTGTAATGTTCGATATAGTTGAAGATCTTACCTCAAGGTAAAACTCTTGATATTGCAGAAGCTGCAAGAGTTGATGGATTCGATTCATCTGTAAAAGGTACAAATGATTATAAAGATATTGAAGGTTCTGATCTGGTAATCATAACCGCAGGGTTTCCTCGTAAACCCGGAATGAGCCGTGATGATCTGCTTGTTACTAATGCAAAGATTATGCAAACAGTTGCAGAGAATGTTAAAAAGTATGCACCAAATTCGATTGTTATAATCATTTCAAATCCATTGGATGCTATGGTTACTCTTTTCAAAAAGATTACCGGTTTTCCTGAAAACAGAGTTATGGGACAAGCCGGTATTTTAGATTCATCACGCTTTTCTACTTTTATTGCATGGGAACTTGGTGTTTCTGTTAAAGATGTAAATGCAATGGTAATGGGCGGACACGGTGATACAATGGTTCCAATTGTACGTTACGCAAATGTAAATGGAATTCCTGCAATGGAATTGCTTGAAAGAAAATATAATGATAAAACCAAAGCTGCAGAAGTTATGAAAGCAATGGTTGAAAGAACAAAAGCTGCCGGCGGTGAAGTTGTAAAATTATTAAAAACCGGATCAGCATTTTATTCACCTGCTTCATCAGCAATTGCAATGGCAGAATCAATTATAAATGATGAAAAACGTGTTCTTCCTGTTTGTGCATTGCTTAAAGGTGAATTTGGAATTAATGGATATTACGTTGGAGTTCCTGCTGTGCTTGGTGCAAACGGTGTTGAAAAAATTGTAGAGTTTGAATTGAATGCAGAAGAAAAAGCTTTGCTTGATAACTCGGCAAAAGCTGTAAAAGATTTAGTAGCAGATATGGAAAGATTAGGATTTTAATCCTTATAAATACAAACCCAATTCTGTGCAAGAATTGGGTTTGTTAACTACTTATCAAGGAATAATCACTCACCTCTTAAATTTACTTCAGAATTTAGAAGCAGAAAATTCATTTACCTGCAAATTATGAATTAAATTCCACTGGGTAAAGGAGGCATTATTTACTGGAATGAATAACCTGATTCTTTTATTTGGTTTACTATTGAAATTTAACTGTCCAAGTACATCATAGACTTTTTTTTTATTTTTGCTACGGTTCTTGCTTCACTTTCACTGAATAGTTTAGTGATGTTGTGGATTGAACGGATTCGGATAATTTTGAAACAGCTCATTTAAAACGAATTTTATTTAGAAAACATTTTGGGGTAATAATGAAAAATAATATTTTCCATTCATATGCACTTGTATTCTTTATTCTATTTTTACTAACCACAGCTTCTAGCTGTAGTAAAGGTAATATTGTTACCCCACCCGAACTGCAACCCGGCAGACGCGATTATGCTTGGACGGTTGATACGTTGAAACCAGCCGAGGTAGATCACTTCCTTACACTATTTGGCACAAATGCACACTATGCGTGGGCAGTTGGGCTATCTTATCTTAATGTCATTGTAAATTTGGCTCGAGGCATATTTGGACTATTACTGTGTCTCCCGCAAATATTCAAATCATAATAGGTTATTTCCATCAAGTATGTAGTTTCGCGTCCTAAAAATACAGAAGGGTATTTTGCCTTTACTAATGCTTCCATACGTTGGAGATCAGTACCGATTTCTGGTCTAACCATGCCAATGATCACCGGAATCTGCATTAAGCTTATAGAATAACCAATTGCCAATTCTACGGTATGTAATAGACTATAAAGTTAAGAGGATCGATTTTAAAAGTTGGATATGGTGTGTAGTAATTATTATACGTAAAAAATATATTATGATACCCGTCCTTCGTCAACTGAATCTTTATATAATTCTTCTCTTGCAAAGCCCCAGACTTGGTCATATTCCCAAAGCATTCCCTACAGCTTAAGGAACGGAGAAGAATTTGTAAGAGATCTGGGGTGTTTGCGAAAACGAAAACACAATTAAGTAAAGGCTAGATTTAAAAAGTAAAAAGCGTACTTCTGCAATGTTTGTAAAATCTCCTTTCAGGTGCAAAGGAATAATTAACATAAAACTCTGCATCTATTTAAGTTATGTAAAACCGGTTGGATAATTATCAATGTACTAATTCAGAATGTACAATGTAAAATTCAGCGGATAAGATGATTGATTAGTTTGTATGTGGAATGTTTTAAGAACTTCATACAATTTATTGAGAAGTTGTAAAACATAGATCAACCCCATCTCTCCACCCCAAGTTAAAAATCGCAGAGAGAGAGCAGAGAGTAAAATAGTGCCAGAAAATTTTAATAACAGGGTAATGTATATCTATTTGAACCCATTCCACCATAACCTCAAATATTTACCTTAGGACAATAAGAAAATATTTTCTGATAGTCAAACTAAATTATAATTTAAAACAAAAAACCCGATTCATTTCTGAATCGGGTTTTTTATTAAATACTATTTAATTAAAATTTTACTTTACCGGATGAACACTAACAAATTGTCTATCATCGCGTTTTCTTTCAAACTTTACAATTCCATCAGCAACAGCAAATAATGTATCATCACTGCCTTTTTTTACGTTAGTTCCGGGATGAAATTTTGTTCCTCTTTGTCTAACTAAAATGTTACCGGCTAAGACAGATTTTCACCGCCAAATCTTTTAACACCAAGACGCTGCGCATTGCTGTCTCTTCCGTTACGTGATGAACCCTGACCTTTTTTATGTGCCATTATTTAAATCTCCTTTTATCCTATCTGGGTAACTTCAATTCTTGTTAATTGTTGTCTGTGTCCGTTTTGTTTTCTGTAGCCTTTTCTTCTTTTCTTCTTAAAGACTAAAACTTTATCATCCTTTAAATGCGAAAGAACTTTTGCAGTTACTTTTGCACCTTCAACAACCGGATTACCAATTTTTGTTTCTTTACCATCACTTAATAATAAAACCTGATCAAAAGTAACTTCTGATTCCGGTTCCTGATTTAAACGTGGTACATAGTACTTTGCTATTTTCGGAAACTTTAAATTGTTGTCCTAAAATATCAACAACTGCGATCATTTTTTCCTCATAATTTCTAATTTTAGGGCGGTAAAGTTAATGAAACAAAGGTTTTATGTCAAACTTTTTATCAGCAAAATTTTTCAAAAATCAAACTATTTCTTCAATTTGAAGGAAAATTCACTTCCTTCATCCAATTTGCTATTAACGATTATCTTAGAATTATGTGCTTCGATGATATGCTTTACAATTGCTAAGCCTAGTCCTGTACCGCCAACTGCACGGGAACGTGCTTTATCAACTCTGTAAAATCTTTCAAAAATCCTGTTCAAATCTTCTTCTGGAATTCCTATTCCGGTATCTTTAATCGACAATATTTACAAATTTCTTTTCTTCTTCTAAAGTAATTTCCACACTTCCTTCATCGGTATATTTTATTGCATTTTGAAGCAGATTTAACAACTACTTGTCTTAGTTTTCTTTATCACCAAAAACCTGTAATCCTTCTTTTGCAGGATTAAAAATTAAGTTTAATATTTTTTTCATCTGCATCAGAACTGAATTCACCTACAATATTGATTTATGAATGTATTGATATCAAAATATCTATAACTCATTCGCATTTCACCGGATTCAATCATAGAAATATCAATAAGATCATTAAGCAAATTACTAAGGTTTACTGTATGGTTATTAGCTTTTTGTAGAAAATGGTTGTTTACTTTAGGATCGTCTATTGCACCGTTAAGTAAAGTTTCTAATATATCCCTGAATGGCAAAAATCGGTGTTCGTAGTTCGTGGGATACATTTGCTAAAAATTGACTTCTCATTCTTTGTAAACGTTCAAGATATTCAATATCGCTCTTTGCTTTTTCAAACATTTCTTTTATTTCATTTTCCAGTCCGGCAAGATTTTTAGATAATACAATTTCATCAGATGATTGAAATTTATTTTGGCGGATAAAAGAAATAATGTTTTTTATTTCATCAATTTCTTTGCGTCTTCTTCTCCCGATAAAATTTAGTATTATTATTCCAACGATAAGAAGTAATAAGAATTAATGGAAGACTTAAAGAAAGCTTTTCAATCAGCAGAAAAATAATAATGACAACAAGAATCAAGAAAAGAATAAATTCCCTAAAAAAAACCGAAGCAGAAGAAATATTGGATTTAATTTCACTCCACACTTTTTAAGCTGATATCCTACGCCTTTAATTGTTTCAATGAGATCAGCATGTTTGTCCAGCTTTTCGCGGATTTTTCGAACATGAACATCAACTGTTCTATCAACAACAAAAACATCTGAACCCCAAATTTCTTTTAACAAAATTTCTCTGCCAAAAACTCGTCCAGGATTATTTGCTAGAAAATAAAGCACTTCAAATTCTTTTCGTGGAAATATTTTTTTCTCTCCATCAATATATACTTCATACTTTTCTCTGTCTATTTCAATCGGGCCATATTTAATTTTTACCGGTTCTGATTTATGTGCAATTAAACTATCTGCTTTTCTAAGATTTGATTTCACACGTGCAATTAATTTTTTAGGAGAAATTGGTTTTTGAATATAATCGCTTGCACCCAATTCCAGTCCTTTAATTTCGTTAGCTTCACCGGCTTTTGCGGTTAGAAAAATTATTGGTGTATTTTCAAATTCTTTTCTTTCACGAATTTTTTTGCAAGTTTCAAATCCATCCAGTTTAGGCATCATTATATCAAGAATTATCAGATCAGGTTTTTCGCTTAAGCTTTTCAAGAGCTTCTTCCCCATTGTATCCAACAATAACTTCAAAATCATCCTGCTCAAGATTGTACTTTAGAAATTCAACTATATCTTGTTCATCATCAACTAAAAGAATTTTTTTCATAAATAATTATAGTTTTATTTCATGTTTTTTATTAGCAGATTCATACATTGCTTCAATTACTTTCATTCTATGCAACAGCTTCTTCACCAGGTGAAAAAACGGGATTTAATCCATTAATTGCACCAATAAAACTTTTTAGTTCATTAAGATAGGATTTTTTAAATAAAACTGGACGGATTATCAGACTTGAGTTGGTGTTAAATTAATGTAATCATTTTCCACTTTTTTGTACAATCTGAAAGGATTTGATGAAAAACTTCCCTTTGTTCCAAAAACATCAAAGAAAAAATGATCTTTTTCAACTGGTAATGACCAGCTAACTTCTAAATTAATAACTGCAGAATTTTTACACTTAATACAGCTAATGGAAGTATCTTCAACACTTTTTGTGTAATGATGAAAGTTTGTCGCTGAAACAGATGCAATTTCCGGATAACCCAAGAAGCCATAAAGCCAAATCCAAAAGATGTATGCCTAAATCAATTATTACACCTCCGCCCGATTCCTCTTTTTTAGTAAACCATTTTTCACTGCTGCTTTGTTTTCTAATCCAGCCGCATTTGATATAAAAAGGTTCACCAATTTCGTTTGAATTAATAAAACTTCTTAAAAGCATTGTATCAGGTCTGTACCGCAGATTCATTCCAACCATTAATTTTCTCTTTAATCTTTTTTGCTGCATCAGCAATTTGTTTTGCTTCCAGATACGTTCTTGCAAGCGGTTTTTCAACAAGTACATCTTTGCCTGCCTGCAAGACAATCTACTAGCTATATCTTTATGAGTGCTGGTTGGTGTTGCAATTATAACAGCATCAACATTACTTTTTTCAAGCAAATCTTTGTAGTTAGAATATTTTTGTTTGATATTAAATTTTTCAGAAATGGTATTGCAGTCGGTTTTTATTTATTTCAGCAACAGCGCTTACTTCAACATTTGGGAGCTTTGAAAGATTTGGTAAGATGAACCAATTGCGCAACACCGCCAAGTCCTATAACTCCAATTTTTGTTTTTTCCATTAGAGAGAAACCTCGTGATTGATTTTATATTCTTCTGATCAATAAACTTTTTTACTTTTTCTACAATTCCGTCAGGATCAATTCCAAGAATCTGATGCAATTCTTCCTGTGTCCCATGATCAATAAACTTATCCGGTAAACCGATCAATTACGATATCATTTTTATAATTTTTGTTAACAAAATATTCAGCGACTCGCGCTTCCAAATCCACCGGGTAAATTATTTTCTTCAAGTGTAATTATTTTTTGAAATTTTGATGCAACATTATCGAGCATATCAGTATCAAGTGGTTTAACAAATCGCATATTAATAACTTCACAACTTATTCCTTGCTCTTTTAATTTTTTAGCAGCTTTTAAAGAGTAATCTACCATAGAACCAAGAGCAAGTAAAGCAACATCTTCACCTTCAATCAATTTTTCAGCTTTGCCGATTTCAATTAATCGAAATCCTGATTTAACGTCAACACCAAGTGCAGATCCTCTTGGATATCTTATTGCAATAGGACCATTTTTATATTCAACAGCAGTAAAAAGCATATCACGTAATTCTGCTTCATCTTTCGGAGCCATAATTACCATTCCAGGAATCAATCGTAAGATAGGTAATATCAAATACACCATGATGAGTTGGACCATCTGCACCAACTAATCCTGCTCTATCCAGTACAAAAACAACGTGCAATTTTTGTAATGCAACATCATGAATTATCTGATCAAATCCTCTCTGCAAAAATGTTGAGTATATTGCAACAACGGGAATTATTCCTTGTGTTGCCATACCTGCTGCAAATGTTACACCATGTTCTTCAGCAATTCCCACATCAAAATAATTTTTAGGAAAATGTTTTTGTAAAATATCTAATCCGGTTCCATCGGGCATTGCGCCGGTAATTCCAATTACTTTAGGATTATTTTTTACAATTTCAACCAAAGCTTCACCAAATATTTTTGTATATGATGAAGAGACACCAGCTTTTTTAATTGCTTCACCGGTTACTTTATCAAAAGGAGTTGAAGCATGCAGTCTTTGAACATGATCTTCAGCAGGTTTATATCCTTTTCCTTTTTCTGTAAGATAGCATGGATTAGAATTGGACCTTTAAATTGTTTTCGTTTGTTCAAATATTTTAATTAGCTGATGAAGATTGTGTCCATTAACAGGACCAAAATATCTAAAACCTAATGCTTCAAATAACATTCCGGGAGTAACAACCGCTTTAATTCCGCTTTCAAGACGTGCTGCAATTTTTCTAATCTGTCTCCAAATTGATCAAGTTTACCGGTAAGATCCCAAATTTGTCCTTTAAACTTATTATACTCCGGATGTGAAATCATTTCGGTAAAGTAATTGGAAATCTGCCAAACATTTGGTGCGATAGACATATTGTTATCATTAAGAACAACTATTAAATCCGATTTAAGAACACCTGAGTTGTTCATTGCTTCATAAGCCATTCCACCTGTCATTGCGCCATCGCCGATAACTGCAATAACTTTTCTATTAGACTGATCGTTAAGATCTCTTGCAACAGCCATTCCAAGTGCAGCAGAAATAGAAGTAGTTGCATGACCTGCACCAAAAGCATCATATTCACTTTCACTTCTTTTTAAAAATCCGCTTATACCATTTAATCTTCTGATTTTTTTTAGTGCTTCTTTTCTTCCGGTTAAAATTTTATGTGGATAAGCCTGATGCCCTGTATCCCAAACGACTAAGATCGTAGGGAGTATTAAATACTTTATGAATTGCAACAGTCAATTCAACAGTACCTAAACCACCGCCAAAATGTCCACCAATTTCAGAAATTGTATCAATCAAATATTCTCGAATATCTTTACATAACACTTCAGTTGAGTAATATCCATCTTTTAATATCAGAAGGATAATTAACTTTTGAAAGTACAGGATATTTTTCCGCATCACTCATTAAGCTACTCCAATAATTACTCAATGTTGAATCCCGATTCGAAATATTAAGTGAATCTAAATCTTTCTTTAAGACATTAACTCTTAATTCAGTTTTTGCAAGTATAGATAAACATTCCTTGGAAAGTGAAACACCTTCTTCAAAAAGTGTGATTGACTGTTCTAAACCTAAATCACTATTTTCTAACGATTGAGTTATTTCTTCAAGCCGTAAAAGTTTATCTTCAAAATTATAGCTGGATTTTTTTTTGCTCATTTTATTTCAATTTCTCCATCATAAAACTTAATTATGGCAGATTTTTGCCTATCAAAATATTTTTTGCGATATACAAATTTTGAATTTTGTTTGATTATTGCAAATCCCTTTTTTAGTGTTCTATTTACATCATTAGCTTCGATAGTTTTAGCGATCAAAGCAATTTGATGTTTTGCTTTTAATAATATTTTATCAATTTCCTTACCCATTAAAAATGAAAAATGATCTACCGTCTGAGAATTTTTTCTTATTCTTTCAAAAGGATATCTAAAAGTATAAGAGTTAATACTATCCCAAATGGTAGATTTATAATCTTCAATTTTTTTTTCAATAAGATTATAAATTGTATAATAAGTTTCACTAATAAATTCTCCAATATCTTCAACATTCGGTGTTGCAAGTTCCATTGCAACAGATGGCGTTGGGGCTCTTAGGTCAGCTACAAAATCAGCGATAGTAAAATCTATTTCATGCCCAATGCCTGAAATTATAGGTACCTTTGATTTATAGATTGCATTAGCCACAATTTCTTCATTGAATGCCCATAAATCCTCTATCGAACCACCACCGCGTGCAATAATTATAACATCTATGTCGCCTAATAAATTCAATCTATGAATATTTTCAACAATATTTTCTGCAGCTCCTGCACCCTGAACTTTGGTAGGCACAACAATTAATTCTACCACTGGATAACGGCGTTCTGCAACAGAAATCATATCTTTAACTGCAGCGCCATCAGCGGCAGTAACTAATCCAATTTTTTTGGGAAATTGTGAAATAGCTTTTTTATGTTCAGTATCAAAAAGTCCCTGTGCCCGAAGTTTATTTTTAAGTCTTTCAAAAGCAGCTTGTAATTCACCAACCCCGGCAGGTTTCATTGAACGTACATCAATTTGATAATTACCGCGTGGCGGATAAACAGTAATTCTTCCGGTTACAATAACCTTCATTCCGTCTTCAGGAGAGAAAAAAACATAACTGTTAGTCCCCTTCCACATTGTACAATTAATTACTGCATTTTCATCTTTAAGATTGAAGTACCAATGACCTGAACCGTGGGCCTTAAAATTAGAAATCTCTCCTTTAACATTAATTTTTTCAAAAGTTGATTCAAGTACAAATTTTATTGAATTAGTAATTTCACTTACAGAAAATATTTGATCTTGTGCTTTGCTCATTATATAATATTATTCAACTCTATGTTCAATTTGATTTTGTTTATCCAATTTATTGTAATCAAGTTCAGATCCAAGTACACTATGCGGAATGAGATAGATAATAAACATTAATATTGACGCAAAGATTATCCATCGTTGTGGATTGGAAGATTTTTTTATTGCAATAAGTGCAATTATCCAACCTATAACTGCGATTAATGTTTTATTATCAGTAAGGTCTATACCAAATGGAATTCCAGTCCAGAATGCTCCGAATGCATATTTTTGCATCAGCGGTCCAAAAATCATGCCTCCAACTATTAATAAACCAAAAGTCCAGTAAGTAAGTTTTTTATAGTCAGGTTTAATATTAAAAAATTCGAGACCTGTTCTGGTTGATAAAAGCATCGCTAAAAAAATCAGAATTACATGAGGAATAATAATAAATATTGGGACATCACCTCTAAATCTGATAACAACAGGTTCATCTGGAATTGTGATTTGCTGCTTGGTATTATTTAAAATGACTTTATAAATTAATTTACCAGCCGGTGGTTGATGAGGAAGTGTACTAACTAAATAACCGTTTTCAAATTTCATTTCCTGCTGATGCCATGTATCGTTGGTTTTAAATCTTTTCCACAAAAGCATTGCTGATACTGATGGATCTTTCGTTTCAATCTTAACCTCATAATCTTTATCTCCGGCGTGTGCTCGGTCAAGCTTGTAATGAATTATTTGATTACCTAACTTAATTTCACCAGTCATCGGATAAGTTGGTCCGGTAACCCTCTGGTATACAGCTGTGATAACTGTAAGTATAATTGCAATTAGCCATAAAAGAGATGATCTTTTCATTATCACTTTATAATATTTAAAAAATTTTGTGTGGAAATTTACAAATAAATCTTGCTAAAATTCAGAAAGGATCTACTTCTTAAATTGAAATAAATATTTAGAAATACAACGAGAAAAAGCGTGTATAAAACCCAAGATTTAATTCGTGAAAATTCGAATTGGAATCACCGGGTTTAAAATTATAACGATATCGAGTGTATAAAGTAAAAGTATCAAACATAGTAAATAAACCGAAAGAAACTTCTGCGCCAATTCCATTTTGCCCATTAAAATTTGTATACGTTGTAACTCCAGGTGAAATATATTCTATAAATCCAGTCTCAAATATTCTCTTATAACCAAAACGGACGAAGTTATTTATAGGAGCGTTAAAAATATGGGTATATTCTAAGGAAAAATAACTTGCTGGATAATTTCGGCTTTTTGAACGGAATGAAATTACAGGTATTTCTTTAGTTAAACTGAAATAATTATCACCATGCAAATTAACATAGCCCGGTGCCGGGACTAAAAACACCGAACCAGCAAATAAACAAAGAGTCCATAAAGTCGAACCTTCTTTGATTATCGGCTCATAGGGAAGATCAAATTCGTATTCTTCTGATATAAATTTATTTCCTAATGAATCAATGGTTTCAATAACAAAGTTTACATTTTTATCAAGAAATTTTAATCCAGTCAGATCAATCTTTGCAGAATGGGCTTCACTTAATCCGTTAGAAACAACAAATTCGTACTTGCCATCAATAATAACATTGCTCAAACATACTTTACTTGTATAAAAACTTAAAATAAAATAATAAGGAGGTTCCGGCTTTACATAGGCATCAATCAAAAATATTTCCATTGCAGTCGAGTCATTATCAGAATTATCTTGAGCGGTGATAATCTGATCTGTTGATAAGACTATAAAAAGAATTAAAAATATTTTTTTCATCACTAATTTTTGATTTTATAAATTGATATTCTAAAGTTAATAAAATGATGGGATTATTTGATTAATTGAAAATTTTATTTTTAATAATTAAAATTAAAGAACTTCAAGACCGATTAAACCAACAATGAACATTTTTTGTCTAAAAGAGAAATTTGTATTTTTATTTATGAAAAATTTATACCTTATAGTTTTAGTTATAATCTCTCTTTTAACCATCCAAACTTATCCACAGCGTAATAGTGATAAATCAAATGACGGAAAAATTTTGGGGAAAGTATTTGATGGAGATTCCAAACATTCAATCGAATACGCTAATATAGTATTGTTAAGCATTATCGATTCTTCGCTAATCAATGGAACTATTACTGATAAAAGCGGTCAATTTGTTCTTTCAGGTATTCCGCAAGGTAAATATTTGCTGGAAATCAGGTTCCTTGGTTATAAGAGCAAATTGTTTAATATTGAAATTACATCTGCAAATAAAACTATTGATCTTGGAGATATTTTTATAAGTCCAGATGCGCTGGAATTAAATGACGTTGTGGTGCAGGGAGAAAGATTACCGGTTTCTTACCAGATTGATAAAAAGGTGATAGATGTAGATAAGATTCAAACAGTAATTTCAGGTAATGCCGCAGATGTACTTCAAAATGTTCCATCAGTTACTGTTGATATCGAAGGGAATGTTAGCCTTCGCGGAAGTACTAACTTTACAGTTTTAATCGATGGCAGACCTTCAATAATTAGCGCGCAGGATGCACTGCAGCAGATTCCTGCAAGCTCAATTCAGAATATTGAAATAATTACAAATCCATCTGCAAAATATGATCCTGAAGGAACTGCAGGAATTATTAATATAATTTTAATGAAAAATGAAAATTTGGGTTTAAGCGGAGTTATAAATGCAAGCGCAGGTTTAAATAATAAATATGGCAGTAATTTTTTGTTTCAATATAAAACCCCTGGTTTGAATTATATTTTTGGATTAGATTATAATAAGAGAGACTTTCCCGGTACAAGCATTTCCAGAAATACGTACCTGTATGAAAATTCAACTTCATATCTAAACTCTAATGGTAATTCTGAAAGAGGTAGAATTGGATTTGGTATTAGAGGTGGTTTAGAATTTAATTTTAGTGAGTCTGATTTTTTAAGCGCAATTCTGAGATACGGAACCAGAGATGGGAATGAAAACTCAACATTAAATTATAGCAATTGGTCAAGTTCTGTCCCGGATATTTTATATTATAAAAGTATCCGTAATAGTAGTAGAACCGGGCAGTTTGGCGGAACTAATCTAACCTACATCCACAAGTTTAATGGTATTGGTCATGAATTAAAAAGTGAATTTAATTTTGGGTATAGCGATGGTGATGAATCTACTTTAACTGAATCATTAAAAGATAATTTATTTTTTGATGGCAAAAAAACAACTGAATTCGGACCCTCACGAGATTATGAACTCAAAATTGATTATTCATTACCATTTTCTGAGGTTAGTAAATTTGAAGCTGGTTTGAATAGTGAGGTTGAAAATTCAGATGAAAATAATGATCTGTTTGAGTTAGATACTCAAACTGGTGAATATTTATTCCAAACACTTTATAGTAATTCCACAAGGTACAAAGATTCTTATCATGCAATTTATTCAACGTACAATAATGAATTTGGAAAATTTGGAGCTCAACTAGGAATTAGAGCGGAGTACACATATAGAACGGTTACTTTGTTAAATCGAAATCAGGAATTTAAGATTGACCGTTGGGATTATTTTCCTACGATTCATTCATCATATAAATTTTCTGAAGTGACTCAATTAATGGCAAGTTATACCCGAAGAATACAGAGACCTCACGGCTGGGAACTTGAACCATTTTATACCTGGACTGATGCAAATAATGTAAGGATTGGTAATCCCGCACTTCTACCCCAATTTATAGATTCTTATGAAACCGGTATTCAAACTTATTTTGGAAAAGTATCAATTTCGGCTGAAGTTTATCATAGAGTTACAAATAATAAGATTGATCGTATTCGGTCTGTTTATGCAGAAAATATAAGTCTCAATTCTGTTGAAAATATTGGGAAAGATTTTTCAACAGGCAGTGAGTTTATGTTTATTTTTAACCCAATCCAGCCTTGGAATGTTAATCTGATGGCTAATCTTTATAATTATAAAATTGAAGGCATTTTGTATAACGAACCATTTTCGAGGGAAAGTTTTAATTGGAATGCAAGATTTAATAATATGTTCAAAATAGGAGCAAGTACTCAAGTACAGGTTAATATAAATTATAATAGTCCAGGTGTATCTTCTCAAGGTAAATGGGAAGGATTTTTGACAACCGATGTTTCTGTTAAACAAGATCTATTTGAAAAAAAATTAGCGTTAACATTACAGGTTAGAGATTTATTACATACAGCAAAACACGAATCAAGTTCTTCAGGTCCAGATTTTTATTCATACAATTTTTCTGAACATGAGTCGCCCATTTTAATTCTAAATGTCCGTTTAAATTTGAACAACTACAAATCCAAAACCGAGCGTGATGAAAACGAAAGTGAAGTTCAGGAAGAATTTTAGTTAACTAATTATTTATACTTTACAATTAAAAAGGGATAACTATTTAAGACCTGGGAGCTAAAAATTTTACAGTAAGGATTTAAATCTCCTAATCCATTAGACATGCAAAGCAATAAATTTGAATTAGTATTTCAAATAACGGTATTGCAAGAAGTGCTTGAAAGATATAAATGTGGTAGCCTCTTTATTTTAATGCCTGTTGAACATCTGCAATCAAATCTTCTATATCCTCAATACCAACTGAAAATCTGACAAGACTATCTGTAATTCCTAATCTATCTCTTTCTGTCTTTTGGTACTGATGCATGAGTCATAGAAGCAGGATGTGAAATAAGACTTTCAACACCACCAAGACTTTCTGCTAATGTAAATAATCTTAACACCATTTAAAACTTTTTTTGCTTTTTCAAGTGTTCCAAAATCAGCAGAAACCATTCCGCCAAATCCACGCATTTGTTTTTTTGCAAGTTCATGTTGCGGATGATTTTTTAATCCTGGATAAATTACTTTTTTTGCATAACCAGATTCAGTAAGAAACTTTGCAAATACATTAGCATTTGCTTCATGCTGTTTCATCCTTACAGCAAGAGTTTTTGTAGAACGAAGCACGAGCCAGCAATCAAATGGTGATGGAACAGCACCAGCCGCATTTTGTATATAACGCAATCGTTGGTGAATTTTTTCATCGCTTGTAACAAGCATTCCACCAATTATATCGCTATGACCATTTAAATATTTTGTTGTGCTGTGAAGGACAATATCGATTCCAAATGTTAAAGGGTTTTGAAAATAAGGACTCATAAAAGTGTTATCACAAACAGAAATTAAATTATTTTTCTTTGCAATCTCGGCAGCACCTTTTAAATCTGTTAAGTTTAACATCGGATTTGTTGGTGTTTCAACATAAATCATTTTTGTATTCGGACGAATTGCACTTTCAACATTTTTTAAATCAGTACTGTCAACCCAAGTGAAATCCAATCCATAATTTTTCATATTCAATTCGTAAAGCCTGTAAGTGCCTCCGTAAACATTGTTGGAAATTACAATATGATCACCTGCTTTTACCAGGCTCATTAAGAGCATGTGTTGCAGCGAGACCAGAAGCAAAAGCAATTCCATATTTCCCTTTTTCGAGTGTAGCAATATTTTTTTCAAGTGCCTGGCGTGTTAAATTATGAGTTCTTGCATACTCAAATCCGGTGCTTTTACCAAGCTCGTATTGCGCATAAGTAGATGTTTGATAAATGGGAGTAATTACGGCTCCGGTTGTTGGATCAGGAATTTGTCCTGCGTGAATTGCGTCTGTTGAAAAGCCCATTGTATTTCTTTCGCTTTAAGTCATTGCGAACGAGTCCTCGAGTGCAGCAATCTATACTAATACAGTAGATTGCTTCACCCCTTCGGGGATTCGCAATGACAATGTTATTTATTATCTAAATTTATCAAATCGTATCTTGTAATTATATCAGTGATAAGTCCAAAATCACTTACAAGAATTGCTGACTGTGTTTTTAAATATTTTTTTACTTCTTCAATTTCGGTCTTTGCTTCCAGAATTGGAAGTGATTCTTCCATTACTTCTTTAATGGGAGAATTATATAACAATGGATTATCAACCAACTTTGGTAAGCAAACGATTTTCTCTAATGCAGCCTATTGATTGTCTTCCTTCCAAAACAGGAATTTGAGAGTATCCTGTTTTACTTATCAATTCAAGTACATCTTTTACAAAATCTGTTTCTTTAACTGAAATAATTTCCTCAAAACCTTTTTGCTTTTTAATATCCGAAAGATCGCGTAATGTTCTCAACTTCAGGTTCAAGCATTCTGTTTATGTTTTAGCCATTCTATGTTATGACACTTTTGATAAATATCTTTCACCGGTATCACAAACTATAAATACAATTACATCATTTTCATGAACATTCTTTTGCAACCTCTAAAGCAACGTGAACGATTGTTCCTGTACTTCCTCCGCAAAAAATTCCTTCTTCGTTTGTTAATCTGCGAGCGGCTGTAAAAGATTCTTTATCACTTATATTATAAATCTTATCAATGTACTGGAAGTGAACATTTTCCGGTAAGCAATCCTGTCCTATTCCTTCAACAAGATATGGAGTGCCTTTAATAATCTCACCGGTTTCTTTGTAATGTTTGAAGATAGAACCAAGAGGATCAGCGGCAATGACTTTAATGTTTGGATTTTTCTCTTTCAAAAATCTTCCCGTTCCGCTTATTGTTCCGCCAGTTCCAATGCTGGAAATAAAATGAGTTATCTTTCCATCAGTTTGTTCCCAAATTTCCGGACCTGTTGTTTGATAATGTATTTCCGGATTTGATGGATTAGAATATTGATAAGCAAAAAATGAATTTGGAATTTCCTTAGCTAATCGTTTTGCAACATTTAACATAATATTCAGGATTATCTGGCTCAACTGCACGGGAAACAACAATAACTTCTGAACCAAGTGCTTTTAAATAATTTATTTTTTCATCACTTACTTTATCGGTAACAACAAAAATGGATTTGTAACCTTTTACTGCTGCAGTAAGTGCAAGTCCGATTCCTGTATTGCCGCTTGTTGCTTCAATAATGGTTCCGCCAGGCTTTAGTTCACCTCGATTTTCAGCATCCATAATCATTGAATAACCAATGCGGTCTTTAACACTTCCGCCGGGATTTGCAGATTCTAATTTTGCAAATATCTGAGGCTTTAAACCTTTATTGATTTTGTTAAGTTTAATTAAAGGAGTATTACCAATTTGCTCAAGTATATTGTTTTTGTATTTCAAATCTTTGCTTAATTATTGAATATTAGTAAAGCAATTTTAAATAAAATGATTGATTGATGAAAGAGAGAGAATCAGGCAAGTGATTAATCCAACATATATATATAAAGGAAAGGAATAAAAACTAGAACTTGAACCCTCTCAAAAACTCCTCAGTAGTCAATCGTTTCTTCCCTTCCTGCTGGATTTCAAGAATTCGTAAAGCATCTTTTCCACATCCAATTATTAGTTCAGTTTTTGTTTGATGAATCTCTAAAGGTTTAAGTGAAAGGTTTTTTACAATTTCAGTTTTATAAATTTTAATTACTTTATTTTGGTAATCAAAAAATGCTGCAGGATGAGGTGAAAGTCCTCTTACAAGATTATGTATTTCTTCAGCAGACTTATTCCAATCGATTAAACAAATTTCTTTAGTAATTTTTGGTGCAGGTGAAGCAAGTGAATCATCTTGTTGCTTTAATTCATAATTCTCGTTTTTTATCTTTTCAACAGTTTTTAAAACTAAATTTGCTCCAAGTATGCTCATTCTATCGTGAAGTGTTTCAAAATTATCTTCAGGATTTATTTCAACTTTTTCCTGTAGATAGATATTTCCAGTATCGACTTTTTCTGCAAGTTTAAAAGTTGTTAAACCTGTTTCATCATCTCCATTAATCAAAGCCCATTGTATTGGAGCTGCACCGCGATATTTTGGCAGATAAGATCCGTGAAGATTAAATGATCCAAACTTTGGGATTACAAATATTTCCTTTGGTAAAATTCTGAAAGCTACAACGACAAATAAATCCGGGTTTAGTTGCTTCATTTGCTCTTCAAACTCAATATTATCTTTCAATTTTTTGGGTTGATAAACTTGAATATTGTGTTCAATTGCATATTGTTTAACCGCAGTAAACGTTACTCGTTGTCCTCTCCCCCGCTCTTTATCGGGAGTAGAAACAACTGCAAGAATTTCGTGATTATTTTCGATAAGAATTTTTAATGAGGGAATTGAAAACTCCGGAGTACCCATAAAAATAATTTTCATTTCAACTCCGGTTACTTTAACTTATAATCGATACTTTCGCTAATCGGGTAATCAATATCAATTTTTCTTTTTTGAATTTTTGAAAGAGATTTTTTGATTTGCTTTTTAACTTCTTCACTAACTAAATCTATAAATAAAATTCCCTTAAGGTGATCGTATTCATGCTGCATAACTCTTGCTAAAAAATCTGCAGCATCCATTTTTTGTTCAGTCAGATCAATATCTTGATATATTATGGTAATTTCCTTTGGTCTTATTACCTCAGCACGAACATCAGGAATACTTAAACATCCTTCATCAACAGCTTCAGTTTCCTCCGAACGGTTAACTATTTTTGGATTGATCATTGTAATAGGTTTATATTTTTCATAACCTTCAACTGGTGAAAGATCAATCACAAAAACAGATTTATTTACTCCAATCTGATTGGCAGCTAACCCAACCCCATTAGCATTGTGCATTGTATCGAACATAAATTTTATAAGCTCAATGGTTCTATCATCAATCTTTGTAATAAGATCTGCTTTCTTCCTAAGTATTTTATCACCATAAACAGTTATTGGTAAAATGGACATTATTTCCTTAAATCATTTATTAAATAATAACTATTCAAAAATAAAAAATAAGCGATTAATTAGAAACTTAAATGCAAAATGATAAATGCTCAATTTTCAATGTTCAATGATTCATTCAAATAATTTTTCTAAAATTGAA
The DNA here is from genome assembly GCA_963809415.1 of uncultured Ignavibacteriaceae bacterium. Lineage (GTDB taxonomy): Bacteria > Bacteroidota > Ignavibacteria > Ignavibacteriales > Ignavibacteriaceae > IGN3. Next base: position 345,083 of record CAWEJJ010000005.1, read on the forward strand.
CATTCAGCATTTAACATTTAGCATTAAACTAGGAGTTTTCCATCTTTCATCAATAATTTATTATCCATCCAAACGGTTGGCTTTTTTACAACTCCATCAAGATGTATTGGAACATTAACACTACCGCCCATAGAAACATTATTGCCAAGGGCTATGTGAATAGTACCCATTACTTTTTCATCTTCAAGTAAAACACCGCTAAGCTTTGCTGAATCATTTGTGCCAATTCCAAACTCGGCAATGTTGCGGGCATCTTTTCCTACTTTATCTAACATAACTTTCAATTTTTTAGCAATAGTTCCGCCGGAAATTTTTGTCGCGAAACCATTCTCCACTTCAATTTTTAAATTAGTATTCTTTATCAAACCTAAGCCTGCCATTGATCCATCAACAACAAAAACTCCATTTGATGATCCTTCAACCGGAGCTAAAAACGCTTCTCCTGTTGGTAGATTTCCACTTTCCCCTTTTGCATGGAATAATCCTTTACTTGCATACGCTTTTCTTCCAGCAATAGAAAAAGAAATATCTGTTCCTGCCGGAGCAGTTACATGAATTTCTTTACCTGTTTCTAAAATTTCTTTTAACTTAATTGTTCTTTTTGATATAGATTTATAGTCAGCATTCATTCCACGAATCATAACTTCTTTTGTAATCCCCGGAAAGGTAGCAATACGGACACCTTTAGCAGAAGCATTTCTTCTTGCATCAGTATGCGTCAGCGATTTTGCTGTAGGACAAAAGACCACATCAAATTTTTGCATCAACTCAGCAATTTCATCGCTTGGTTCTTCACCATTAATTTTACCTGATTTCATTTCAACAAGTAAAGAGTTGTAACCTAATCTTAAAGCATTTTCGTGTAAAGATAATCCGATTTCTCTTTTAATTTCATCTGTGATAACAAGAATTTTTTCATTCTTTTTTGTACCCATACAATCGCGAATAGCAATTGCAGATGCCGAATCAAGTTTTGTTATTTTTTTCATGTTAGCCAATCCTTTAACCAATAATGTATTCTCAATTAATTATAATTTTTGTAGCAGATGTTGGAAAGATAAAATTACAATTAGAGATAATAATATTTTATGAGTTTTGTAAAATTGAGTTTTTGTTAATAATAATTGCCAAAAACAAATTTATAGAGGGAAACCCAAGTTAAGCTGAACAACAGCACTAAAACCCCCGGCCCTGATGAATTTGTCTGTGTTTGCAGCAATATCAGCACTATACAAAAGTTCAAGCCCATTTTCAGTTTTCATTTTATTAATTTCAAAAAGTGAATAACTTGCAACGCCTTCAATGCTTATGTAATCTTTTATTATATCAAAAATAAAACCAGTACCGATTGAATATCCAATTTCTGTTTTATCATTATCAAATTTATTCACAGCAGTTCCAAGTGAAGAATTTATTGTTTCCGTAAAACTTGCACTGTTAATCAGCAAACTTCCATCAACAATTTTCCAGCTTAATCTATTGGTTAAAGGAATTCCCACATCAACACCAATACCCCAACTTTTTAGTTTGAGATTATATTTATAATCAACTTCCAATGGAGTGATCGCATTATGCTCTTCCATTAATTGCTGAAAATATCCTTTAGCCGTGATAAAAAGTCCGGTAAACTTTGCCCGAAAAACATTTATGCCAACACGATAACCAGTTGCCTTGCTAAAATCAGCCATTTGATTTAGGGGATATCCTGAATAAGTCGAATTGAAATTAGCAACATATTTGTTGAGTCCATTCGGCTGATATTGCTGGTAACTGTACCCGCCAAAACCACCGACAAATCCTAAACAGCCAAAGCCAAATGCCTGAGGTAAAATAGGAAATGCAAGAATTGTAATAAGTAAAAATATTTTCTGAAATAGTTTAAGCATTGCTATCTATATTTTATTTATTACAATTATAGTAAAATAATTTACTAAACACATTACTTTTTCATACCAATTTCTAGTCCGTGCGCATTTGGACCAGTTTCAGATTTTCTGAGTAAGAATGCAAAGATAAGTCCTAAAAATCCAAGCGTTGAAAAAATCCACATACCCAGATTATAGCCACCCGGATTCAACGCACTTGCACCTGAATAATCATTTGCAAAACCAATTAATAAATTAAATCCAAATAAACCAATATTCTGTATCATCGTCATCAATCCATAAGCAGTACCAAGTTTTGATGAATCAACAATAATTGCAACAGATGGCCACAAAACAGCAGGTACAAGTGAGAAAGCAATTCCCATCATTGCCATTGGTAAAATCAGGTAAATTGGTATTGCAGCATTTATATCAAAAAATTTAATGCTAATATGAATAAAATCACTATTCACCCATAACATCCGGTTTACCAAATTGATAAGCCATCATTAAGATAAACAGGAATTATTAAGCAGCGATCCGAACATCATTAATAAAGATCTCTTACCAATTTTATCTGCAAGCAAACCAAACAACGGAGTGAAAACCATTGCAGCAAGAGTTAGAATGCTGGAAAGATTTCCGCCAACTTCCCTTGTTGTTCCGTGTGCTTCCTGAAAAAATTTAATTGCAAATGTCTGGAATGGAAACATTGCGGAATAAAATGTTACGCACAATGCTGTGATATACCAAAATGATGTATGAAAATGATTTTGTTTTAAGAAAAAATCCAAGCAGCACATACAATCAAGAATAATAAGATAAATTGCCCAGTTATCTGGATTGATAAATAGTTAATATGACCATTACAGCGTAATTGCAGCAATAGATAAACCATCGTGTTTTTTCTTTTATTCTAAGAATTTCAGAAATAAAATTGCATCTTGTTCACCTTCCTTTGGAAGATCATAATTCTTTGCTTGCATAAACATCAAGGAAAAAATACATGACAACACAAATAAAAGCAAATACTCCGCCTGCAACTGTTATCCAAAGTGGTGATTGCCAATATTCGTACAAACTTTTTCCCCAGCTTGGTGAGTTGAGTGCCAGAAATGATCCTAACCTTGCAACAGTAAGATTCAATCCGAAATGCAAATGATAATTCTTTTCCTTTAAACCATCGTGCAATAATTGTTGTGATTGCAACTATCATTGATTCAGCACCAAGACCAAAAATCAATCTTCCTGCAGACATCAACCAGATATTTCCTGTTATTGCTGTTACGATTGAACCCAACATTATTAATGCAGTAAAAATTAGTACGGATGTTTTTGTACCGATTCTATCAATCAACAATCCACCAATAAGAACCATGATAATATTAGGGAATGAATAAATTGCATTCAGCAAACCGATGTTTGAATCAGAAAATCCAAGTTGTGTTTTAAGCAAATCAGCAAGCGGACTGATACTATCATAAATATAATAGTTGCCCATCATTGCTAAGACTAATCAGCAGCAATGCTGTCCATCTTAAAAAAGATGATGGTTGAGGTTTTAGAGAAAGTTCTTTTGTGTTCATAATATTTTTTATTTGTCAGTCTGAGCCTGTCGAAGACTGAATTAATTTGGAATGTCACGTTTTGACAAGCTCAACGTGACAGCATATTTGTTTTACGAATCAATAATAGCAATAATATAAAAAAAAGCAGATACTTCAATTAAAGTATCTGCTTAAATTTAATCAGATATTACATATTTTATTTAGCTGGAATATTTTTTAAAACATTCACAAGCTGATTAAAAAATTCCGGAACAGTAGAAATTTGCAACTTTTCATCCGGTGAATGAACACCAAACATTGTTGGACCAAATGAAATCATATCCATTTCAGGATATTTTTCTTTTATGATTCCGCATTCAAGTCCTGCATGAATAGCAGTTACTTCCGGTTCTTTGCCGTACATCTGATTAAATGTTGATTTGAAAACTTTTAGAATATCAGAATTAATATCAGGTGCCCAACCAGGATATCCATCACCGTATGATTAATATCAGCTCCGGCAAGATTAAATACTGAAGTGACCATATTTGTGATATCAACATTTTCGGATGCAACAGGACTTCGCTGGCTTGTAACAATATTAATATTCTTACCAACAGTTTCTACAACAGCAAGATTTGTTGATGTTTCAACTAAACCAGGAATATCATTACTCATTTTAATTACACCATGAGGAATTGCATACAAAGCATTAATTAAATGCTTCTGAGTTTTTTCATCAATTACTTTTTCCGGTGCTGCATGTTTTTCAATTGAAACGATCAAATCAGGTTCAACTGCAGCATATTCTGCTTTTACAGTTTCATTATATTTAGCTACAAATTTTTTCAAATTCTTTTCATCATTTTTAGGAACGAGAACAACAGCAAATGCTTCTCGCGGAATTGCATTGTGTTTGTTACCACCATTTATTTCTGATAAGTGAATTTTATTTTCCTGTGAGTAATTCCAGATTGCTCTGTTAAGAATTTTTACTGCATTTCCTCTTCCAACATGAATTTCAAGTCCGGAGTGTCCGCCTTTTAATCCGGCAACATTCAATTCAAAAGAAGAATAATTTCTTGGAGTTTTTTCTAACTTTGCTTTAAAAGTAGCAGCAGTATTTTTTCCACCTGAACATCCAATAAACAAAGTACCAAGTTCTTCAGAATCCATATTGATAAGAATATCAGCTTTCAAAAAGCCTTTCTTCAAACTTGATGCACCGGTTAATCCGGTTTCTTCATCAAGAGTAAAAAGACATTCAATTGGACCATGTTCAATATCTTTTGATTCAAGAACTGCAAGAGCGCATGCAACACCAATTCCATTATCTGCACCGAGTGTTGTACCTTTTGCTTTTACCCAATCACCATCTATGTATGGATAAATTGGATCGTTATCAAAATCGTGTTCAACATCTCTGTTCTTTTCACAAACCATGTCAATGTGTCCCTGCAAGAACAACAGTTTTGAGATTTTCTTTTCCTGGTGTTGCAGGTTTACGAATAACAATATTGCCGAATTTATCTTTTTCAGTTTGAAGACCTAATCGTTTTCCAACTGAAACAACATACTCTGCAATCTTTTCTTCTTTTTTTGATGGACGAGGATATTTACAAATCTCCTCGAAATGATACCAGACCAATTCTGGTTTTAAATGACCTAATACTGATCCCATAATAGACTCCTTTTTAGTTTAATTCTTTAAATGAAATAAATCCCTGTGTATATAATTGAAAAATAAATTTTGTAATTCTTTCTTCTTCTTCATGAATATCATCACCAAATTTTTTCTTAATATCTTTTATAATTTGATCGACTTTTGTTTTGCCGTTAATTTTTAACCAAACCGCAGAACCAAATTTATCAAGCTTAATATTAAAGTGATCACTTTTAAGTTTTGGTGAGATTAATTTTACTGCAATCTTGTTCTTAAATTTTGGTACGATAACAGTTACCAACTCATCTTTATCTTTTTCCTCAGAATAAAGTCTAAATGGAGTAAGATCAAGTGTATTAGCACTCTTTAATATTTTTTTTCGTTCTTTAAATGATAATGGCATAAAAAAGAAGAACTTGCTTCAAAAAAATCAATGTCACACTGAGCGAAGTCGAAGTGTGACACTTAATTGAAATAAATTGGCAACGGTCATCTTTCGACTTCGCTCAAGATGACTCTGGAATACTATCGTAGACAGTACTATATTACTTTTCAAAAAACATTCATCTTTGCAAATGCCTAATCAAATAATTACATAGAAACTTGCGGTGGAGCCGGATCATCAGGATTACCTGCATTCTTAACAGGAATTTGAACAAGCAACCAGGCAATAAATGCAAGTACAACTAAACTTATAATAAATGACGGCTCAGCAAAGAAACTGAACAATGGAACCTCGAAAAATGCGAAGCCCGCAAACAGCAGTCCGATAAGAGCTTCACCGGCAATCAATCCTGCTGCTAGCAAAATTCCGTTATTTTCAACACGTGATTTTTGTCCATCATTAAAGTTTTTCTTTGCGTTAACTCTTTCAACAATTCCTTTTATTAATCCGCCAACAAAAATTGCAAATGTAGTTCCTAATGGTAAATACATACCAACGCTAACAAGCATCGGACTTTTTACATTCATCATAATAAAACCAACACCCATCAACATACCGACAAAAATTAAAATCCATTCCATATTACCTGCAACAATTCCTTGTGAAAGAATTGCCATTAAACTTGCTTGTGGAGCAGGTAATTTATCACCGCCAAATCCTGTTCCGCCCATTTTAATATCTCCTTCGTGAAGTATTAAAAGTGGAATAAACATAATTGAAGCAGAAACAACAACGCCAATAATATCACCAATCTGCATTTTCCATGGAGTACCACCAAGAATATGCCCGGCTTTCAAGTCCTGCAGCATTTCTCCTGCAACAGCAGCAGCAACGCAAACAACTGCAGCAACACCAAGAACAGCGGCAACACCTTGTGTTCCTTTCATTCCAAGAGCAACCATAAGAATTGCAGCAACAACTAAGTGTGGATAATGTTAATCCGCTGATTGGATTATTACTTGAACCGATGATTCCAACTAAATAACCGGAAACAGCGGCAAAGAAAAATCCTGCAACAATCATAACAACGGTTGCAACTAATGCAGCAACAACATTTTGAGCGAAATAATTATAAATGAAAAATGTAGCAATAGCAGTTCCTAAAATACCAATCATAACCCATTTGAAGTTAATATCTTTTTCTGTTCTGATTTCTACATGTTCGCCGGATGCAGCTTTTTTAACATCGCTAACGGAACGTGATATTCCGGTTATCAAATTTTTTCTCATTTTCCAAAGAGTAAATCCTGCACCAACCAGCATTCCACCTATTGCAATTGGTCTTACATACATTTTCCAAACTGATATCATTGTGGCAGCCCAGTCAAAATCTGCAGGTAATTCTTGATTATAATATTTGAAGTAAGCAATCATTGGTGTTAATAATCCCCAGGCAAGAACTCCACCGCTAAAGTTAAGTGAAGCTAAACGAGGACCAATAATATATCCAACTCCTATGTATGCCGGACTTATATCAGGAGATCTAAAAAGTAATTGTCCTTTACCTACTGAAATAAGTTTATCCCAGGAAATTGCAAATAATTTAAACTGACCTAAGGATTGAATCAAAGCTCCGATTCCCATAGCACTGAATAAAAATTTTGAACCACCGCCGCCATGTTGTCCTGCTTTATGAATTTCAGCAGCTGCAACTGATTCAGGGAAAGGTAATTCAACATCTTCAACCATCACTCTTCGAAGTAAAGCAACAAACATAATTCCAAGAATACCTCCAGCAACCATAATTGCGGCTGATATCATATAATTACCCGGTGTAAAGAAAGGATCCCAAATTCCTGCAATAAAAAATGCAGGCAAAGTAAAGATCGCTCCGGCAGCAATTGATTCACCTATCGAACCAACAGTTCTGGTAAAGTTTTCTTCTAGATATTGAACCTTTCATTAATTTGATTAAAGCCATACCAATAACTGCGGCAGGATAAGTTGCAGCTATAGTCATTCCAGCTTTTAATCCTAAGTAAGCATTTGCAGCACCAAGTACAACGGCAAGTACTAATCCGATTAAAAGTGCACGAATAGTAAATTCCGCCATATTGGTTTCTGGTGAGACAAAAGGAACAAATTTTTTTTGCTCTGCCATTTTTTTTCTCCTGTTACTGAGCAATTTAAATTGTGGTTAGAGCCACACATTCTCTAAAATAGTGGGATAAATTTAAGCAAGAAAATTTATCATTCTCAACACATTTTTAGTATTTATTTTATCCTGTAAAGTTAAAAATTAATTCTGAATTAGAAGCTAAAACTAATTTTTAGGAAACATTAATGTAATTGTTGTCCCCTGCCCTTGTTCACTTTCAATACTTATTTTACCGCCAATCAGTTCAACAAATTTTTTAGTAATGGTCAATCCAAGTCCCATTCCCTCATATTTTCGGGTAAGTCCTTCACTGCCTTGCCTAAATGGTTCAAATATTTGATCAATACTCTCTTGCGGAATTCCAATACCTGTATCTTTAATTTTTATAATTGCACTTTCAATAGAATCACTAAGCTATTATACTTATCTCTCCTTTGTTAGTGTATTTTACAGAATTATCAATAATGTTGCACAAAATTTTATGAATAATACTTCCATCAGAATTTATAACTATTTTTTGCTGATTCAAATGAAACGTTAAATATTATTCCTTTCTTGTATTACTAAATCAGAAAATGCATACTTACACTCCTGTAGTAACGTAACAAGATCAACCGAACTAAATTTTAAATCAAGTTTTTGCGATTCAATCTTTGAAAGATCAAGAATTGAAGTTGAGTGTCTCGTTTAATCTTTTACTGCTTTTGTAAATTATTTTAGCCATCTCTCGATGGTTTTTATCCTCCATTTCTGAAAGCAATAATTCTGAGAATCCAATTATACCGCTCATTGGTGTGTTTAACTCATGACTCATATTTGACAGGAAAATAGTTTTAAGACGATCCATTTCTTCAGCTTTATCTTTTGCAAGAATTAAATCTAACTCAAGTTTTTTCCTTTCTGTATTATCACGTATTATAGCCAAAAGAATATTCTTCACCGCTTTGGTTAATAAACTTTGCACTTATTTCAACAGGAAATAGTAGTTCCGTTTTTTCTTTTATGATTAGTTTCAAATAAAATTCCATCCTTAGAGTTAAGAGAAGCAGAAAATATTTCTTCATCTTTTTTCTTATCAAAACTTAAATCAAGTATATGTCATATTTAATAATTCATCCGTGTTATATCCATAAGCATCAAATGCTTTTTGATTAGCTTCAAGTATTTTTCCATCTTTATCAATACTTAATATCATATCATTAGCATACTTGGTAAGGGAAGTATAACGCTCTGTCAGTTCTTCTTTTTCTTTTCTAAGATTGAATGTTCTGGTTAAAAAGTGTAAACGACTGCGTTTCCAGATTGCATATGTTACACTTGCAGAAAGAATGATTAATAATAGTGAAATAAGAGAAATTACAATTGCAGCATTTCTTGTTGATTCTGTAACTTTTTCCTGGTTAATTTTTGCTATCAATATCCAATCAGTTCCGGGAATTTTATTAACTGATGCAAAAATTTTTGAACCTTTAAATTTTGCATCCTTAAAAAACTCTTTACCTTTAATAAATGATTCAAGTTCTGTTTTATCCTTTTTACTTAATTGGTAGTGGACGTATTACATAATTTATCTTTTCTCAAATACATCTTTTAAAATAAATCCAAGATCACTTTTATCTTTTAATAAGAATATATTCAACTTCACCTGCCTCTTTTTTTGTATAAGATATAATTGGATGACAGATATTCAAAGAATGAAACTTCAGTCCACATATACCCTAAAATTTCACCAGAATTTTTAACAGGTGTAATTATAGCTTGAATTAAACTTTTGTTATTCCCTAAATAAAGATTTGAAAGGGATGAAGAATCTTTTTGAAGAAGAACTACCAGTTCATATTTAAGAAAATTTTGAAAGATATCCAGTGTACTATCGGTTGAAAAAAGCAGATCGGCATTTTTATTAAAAAAATTAATAGCTAACAAAATCAAAATCTCTTTTAAATTCATTTGACCACTTTGTAATACTTTGTGGTAAGTTACGGATTTACTTTCTGTGTAAAAAGTAATATTTAAATCCATTTTTAACTTCGGGCAACAGAAGAAAGGAAGAAATAGTTTTTTTTCTTTGCTGTTGTTCTTTATCTATTTGAGCAAGTTTGATTTCCTTTATTGTTGCAACGTGTCTATAAAGTTCGTCCTCAATTGCATTCTTTCTATCTGTATAAAACAAGTATCCGGCAATAGATATTATTACGGCAGCTACCAGAAAATACAATAAATACTTTAACGGAAATCGATCTTCAGTGATATTTTTCATTTCATTCTCATTCTATTTAAATTTTGTTGTTATTAAACTTAAAACTTTAATTTTCTTATTCCAATATGGCAGATAGCAAAATCATATTTAACGGGATCGTCGCTCATCGAATTTTTTAAGATTTTGTGTTATCTCTTCAGCCATTTGCCAGCTTACATTTTTTCTTTTTGTAAGCTTCAATGATTTACAGATTCTTGCAATATGAGTATCAACAGGTATAATAAGTTTAGTTGTTTCAATTTCATTCCACAACCCAAAATCAAGTTCATCTTTTCTAACCATCCAGCGTAAAAATAAATTCATTCTCTTGCACGCACTGCCTTTTTCGGGTAAAGGAAACATAAATTTGATACCATTAGAAACTTCTCCAAATGTTTCAATAAATGAGTTTAAGAAATGATTTGAAAAATTTGATATTCCGTTTTTTACATTTTCATCGGAAAAATTGTAACCATTTAGAAAAATATTTTTTATTGATTTATGATTTGTTGATTTCTTTACTCAACACAATAAACAATTTTATAATATCATCCTCACTATAAAATCTGTGTTTGATTCCTGACAGTTTTTTTGAATCATTTTTAACAGAAAAATTTTTTATGAATAAATAAGGTTTACCCTGAATTAAAGATTAAAATTTTTTCAAAGTATTTTCAATCTGCTTAACATTGCCGTAAGCAAAGATTGAAGCGAACAATCCAACTACCTCAATATCTCTTTCATCTTTATAAAGATGAAGAAACTGAAGCGGATCAGGTTCAAGTTTAGTTCTATCAAAAGCTTTGTAGTGATATTCCAGTTTTTGTTTAAGATTCATAAAAATATATTATCAATAAATATCTAAGTTTGTTTCGCAAAGATAATACGACTTAATCAATATTTTTAACAACTAATTAGTTACTATTAACAGAATGGGTTACTTCTGAAATTCTTACTTCCTGCTTTAACGTTTTATATATAATTTTGAATTATAATTTTTCAGGAAAACAAATGAACAATAAAATTTTAAAAGAGCATCCAATAATTGATTATGCAGCAATAACCTTTGGTGCAGCAATAATGGCAATCGGAATTGGTGTTTTTTTAGTTGATGCAAAAGTTGTTCCCGGTGGAGTAAGCGGACTTTCTATGAGCATTCATTACTTACCGGCTTGCCTGTGGGATTGATGATTTGGGTGTTTAACATTCCACTCTATATTTGGGGAGTTAAGAGAACTAGGTAAAGAATTTGGTATAAGAACCTTTTTTGGGTTTACTCTTAACTCATTCTTTATAGATTTTTTTAGAGGTGATATTCCTGGATTTTCATTTATACGTTTGCAAGACACACCAACAATAAAAAATCTTCAGCAAAATGATTTTATGTTTTTAATTTTAATCGGTGCAGCGTTACTTGGGATTGGGACTTAGGAATAGTTTTTAAGTTTAAAGGAACAACTGCAGGCTCTGATATTGTTGCGGCAATTATGCAAAAAAAATTTGGTGTAAAACCAGGTATGGCAATTATGATTACTGATTTTTTTGTTATTCTTCTTGCAGGATTTATCATTGATTTTAAAGGTCTCGCAGGTGATCGCTCTGCTAGTTACACTAACTTTTTATGCTTTATTTCTGCTCTTTATTTCCGGTCGTTTTGTTGATGCAATTATGGATGGATTTGATTATGCCCGTTCAGTTAATATCATGTCAGACAAAAATGATGAAATTGCAAAGACAATTATGGATGATATGAGTCGTGGTGCAACTGCAATAAAAGCACGCGGACTTTACAGAAATATTGACCGTGAAATGCTTACTACTGTTGTTACTTTAAAAGAACTATCAAAACTATTAGGTATAATAAAACAAGTCGATCCAAATGCTTTTGTTACTGTAAGCAATGTTCACGAAGTTATGGGTGAAGGATTTAGAAGAAGAATTTAGTTTTTAAGTAAATAATTTTTAGGAACAATTTATCAGCTTCTTCGTCAAAATAAACATAAATTATTAAGGAGAAGTCAATATGAAAAAATTATTAATTCCCGCTGTATTTATTATCCTAATTCCATTTTATTTACATGCACAAACTGATACGGATAAATTACTTAAAGATATAAAAGGTAAAGTTGATGAGATTATAATTAAATCTGATGGGAAAGAATACAATTTTAAAGGAGATGATGCGGAAAGCCTTTTCCAGGCTATGAAGCAGGATGATATTTTTAAACGATTTAAATTCTTTGAAAATAATGATCATTTCTTTTCATCAGATAGTTTAATAGAGAAATTTTTCAAACAGTTTAAAGACAAAAACAAGAACGATAATTTTTTAGATATAGTTATAAGAAATGATAACCCTGATTCAGCAGCAGATAATGATTTAATTATAGAAAAAAGGATTATTGCAAACGATGACAACGGTAAAAAATCAGTAAAGGTGATTACTAAAGAAAACGGGCAAGAAAATATTCAGATTTATGAAGGTAAGGCAGCAGATCAATATCTAGAAAATACGGAGAATGAAAATCTTACAGATGTAGATTCCAGTAATAGTAAAGATTCAAATAATAGAAAGATCGAAAAAATTGTTATAGAAGAAGAACAAAAAGCGGAAACAAAATAATTGTTAAAGATTGAGGCGTGTAAATACGCCTCTTCTTTTTTTATTTTAATATATCCACCCTTAAAAATTTTTACGTTATTCAATTCTAATCTTTATATTTGCTCACCCACTTCATTAAAAAGAGCATTATGATTATTAGAAAAAACAAAACTTTATTAATAATTTTTCTATCTGGTCTATTCGTTTATCTTTTAAGTTGTTTTGGATTATTTGATGGACTTTCAGCATTAGGAGCTAAATCACTTTATAAGACATTCGGCTACACTAACAAGTGGTCGCATTCATATGGTCCAGAATGGTTTGTAGGGATGATAGGTGATATTTCTTCATTAGGAAGCCGTGAACTTGTATTAATTTTTACCGTCTTTAGCTACTTTTATTTGAAGATAAGTGGGAAAAAGTATGAAGCCAAAAATTTTTTATTTACAGTTGGATTTGGAATTATATTAATACTAATTGTAAAGTCTACTACCTCAAAACTTGCAGAGCTAAATTTGGACGCTGTGTTAACCGAATCACTTTCTAATTTTCCAAGCGGACATTCTTTTATCGCCACTGTATTGTATTTTGCAATCGCGCAAAACTTTTCTTCAAAAGATCAAAATTATCGCGTAAAAAAATATCTTTTTATCTCGGCTTCAATAATTATCGTTATTGTTGGAATCAGCAAATTTGTTGGTGCTAGTCATACAATTACGGAAGTAATTGCCGGATGGTCCTTGGGATTGTCCTGGTACACTTTTACGCAATTATTTTTAAGATTAGATCATAAGATTATTCTTAATAGGTAAAGTGTTTTATTTGCTCACCCTTAATACCTAATTCAGTCATAGCTTCAATTCCAATTTCAAGATGAAGATCAGCAAATTTTTCTGTTACTTCTTTATCTGATTTTTCTGTTTTCACGCCTTCGGGAATCATAGGTACATCCGAGACTAATAATAAAGCACCGCGTGGAATTTCATTTACCAGCCCAACAATAAACAAAGTTGCTGTTTCCATATCAATAGCAATTGTAGAAAGTTTTTTTAGATACTTCTTAAATTCTTCATCCCATTCCCAGACCCGCCGGTTAGTTGTATAAATAACTCCAGTGCGGTACTCAACCCCGTGATCAATAATTTTATCCGAAACAAATTTATGAAGTTTAAATGATGGAAGTGCCGGAACTTCTTTCGGTTTATAGTCATCACTTGTTCCCTCGCCTCGAATTGCAGCTGTTGGAAGAATAAAATGCCCAATTTCTGTCGAGTGTTTTAATCCGCCGCATTTACCAAGAAATAAAACTCCTTTTGGTTTTCGGGCTACAAGTAAATCCATTATTGTAGCAGCATTAGCAGAACCAATACCGAAGTTTATTATTGAAAGTCCGTTTGTATTTGTTGCGGTTTGCATTGGTCTGGCGATTCCATTTATATCACAATTAAATCTTTCAGCAAACTTCTCAACATAATTTTGGAAATTAGTTAGATAGCATATAATCGCCAAGTTCATCTATCTTAGTTCCAGTATAGCGTGGAAGCCAGTTTTTTGCAATATCAAGTTTTGTTTTCATAGCAATCTTTTTTGTTTGTAAATTACAAAACGAAATTAGAAAAAATATTTTACAACTTATAATATTAATGACGACAAAATGAATTTTCGTGAAGCAATAGATTACTTTCCCACTATCATTACTGAAGGTTCTATAATTGAACGTTTAAAACGTGAATTTCATTATCCACTTGATAAACTTTTATCCAACTCTTTGATGATTTACGATGATGAAGGAAAAAATCTGTTAGAGAAGATTTATCGTGAATATATAGATATTGCTAAATCATCTGATATACCAATTATGCTTTTAACTCCAACCTGGCGGGCAAATAAAGAAAGAACAATTAAAGCAAATGTTGATATAAAAAAAATCAACACTGATGCTTTTGATTTTGTGAATGCAATTAGAAAATCTTATGGCGGTTTTTCAGAAAAGATTTTTATCGGTGGATTAACCGGCTGTAAAGGTGATGCCTATAAACCCGAGGAGGCACTTAATACAGATGAAGCATATCTGTTTCATAAAGAACAAATGCAAATACTTGCAAATGCTGGTGTAGATTTCCTTTTTGCCTCAACACTTCCAGCTTTAAGTGAAGCAAAGGGTATTGCAGAAGCAATGAGTGAAACAAAAATCAGTTATATAATAAGTTTTGTAATTCGTGATGATGGAAGTTTACTTGATACTACACCTTTACCGGAAGCAATAAAAATAATAGACAATTCGCTTTCAACTCCGCCAACTTTTTATCTGACAAATTGTATTCATCCTGATGTACTTCATAGTTCTTTCCTGAATGTTAAAGATGAAGAAAATATATTACAAAAAAGATTATTTGGAATTCAGGCTAATGCTTCTAGTAAAAGACCGGAAGAACTTGATTTGCTTGAAGAACTTGATGCCGATACTCCGGCTAATTGGGCTAAAGGGATGGTCAACTTAAATAAAAAATATAAGCTTAAAATTTTAGGCGGGTGTTGTGGAACTGATGCAAAATTCATTTCTTCAATTGTAGAACTTTTAAAATTAGCTCCGTGATTCTATTCCTCTTAAGCAGTTTCATTAAACCTAAAAAAACTTAAAAAGTTTTGACGAACATATACTAACCATTCAACCACATTTAAAAATAAATAACATCTTCTTTATAATACATTGATAGAAAAAGTAATAGATATTCTTTTAAATGCCTGGTAATAAGAAAATTACTTTTAACATGTTCTTTCCCATTTTTAGCTAATTGTTTAGCATACTCAGGATCATTTAATAATTGTTTTAAATAAAAAGCAGTTCCTTCAATAGAATAAGTTAAAATACCACTATATTTATGAGTTATTTGTAAAGGAATACCACCAACTGCTGAAGCGATCACCGGCTTCTCTTTCCATAAGGCTTCGGAAACTGTCAGTCCAAAACCCTCTTTTATTGATTTTTGCAATATGATAGTGCTGCCTCTAACAAGTGCATTTATTGTTAAATCGTCTTGAGGAAGAAGAAGAATATGAATATCACTGTCTCCGTTAGCTTCCTTTAGCACTTCTTCATACACTTTTATACCTTCCGGATCATCAGTTGCACCACCTCCGGCAAGAATTAATTGACAATCATTATATCTCTTTGCCAACTTATATGCTTTAATAACACCAATTGGATCTTTAAGGTAATCAAAGCGAGAAATTTGTGTAACTATAGGTCGATTTAAATCCAATCCATATTTTTCAAATATTCTTGTAATTTCTTGTTCAGTTAATTCTTTATTCTTATCACTTAGAGGATCTATTGAGGGTGAAATCAAAATCTGCGGGAGGTCTAAATCTTTTTTTGAAAATGCGGGAGCTGAAAAGACACAAGAGTCATATTGCAAAATATATGTTTTAAAAAAATTATAAATATCCTCTTGCGCCGAGGTTATATCAATATGGCATCGCCATATCCAATTGTTCTGATAATCTTTTCTTTTTTCGATAAGCCCAATAGGTTGTGGATCATGAATAAACATAATATCACTGGATAAGTCTAAAGTAGAAATATTATTTCTATTAATTTCAACAAAATATTCAAAGTCTTCGTTTGTTACATTTTCTTTTCTGCCATGTAAAGCGTTATGAATTTTTTTAGTTATTTCAAAAAATTTGCCATCTCCTTTTATAACATTCCAATCAGCATTAAGACCGAGTTGTTTTAAAAGCGGCACCATTTTGCTTAGTATTTCTGCTACTCCACCGCCAACAGCTGTTGAATTTATATTTTGAATTGTTTTACCTTTTAGCTTATCCGCTAAAGAATATAATTCCGTTATAGTATTTTTACCTACTATTTCCTCATAATCATTAATATTTATCATAATCTTTTTTCGATAATTTTAAGTATTTTTTTTCTTAAATTTTCAAGTGTCATATTATATGGATCTAAATTCATAAATTGCTTTGAAAGAGTAGTCTCTCCTATTTGATTTAGCCAGGCCTGAAAATCATTCTCATCTTTTTTTAATCTTAATTTTGCTTCAAAAATATGAAAATAAATAGAACCTATATCTATTAATTTTATTGTTTCATAAAATTCCTGTAAGTTATTAGCTTTATAACCAGTATGCAAAACAAAGGTTTGACAACTTACAAAATGAAATTCGTCTCCTTTTTGACAATCATTTTTTATATTTGTTTTTTTTAAATAACCTTCTAAAATTAAAGAAATTTCATTTTTTAGTTCTTTAAGTTCTTGATATTTTATGGTATCAATACTTGCTATTGCCTCACTTAAGTCTTTAATATTTAAAGTATTTTTTATCCAGTAAGCAAAATCATTAGGTGGTTCAGGAGAAAGATAATGATGTTGTTTTAAAAATCTATGCGTATGATAATAAATTGAACTTAAAGGAATATCTTGAAATTGTTCATAAAGCTCTTCTATATTTTTAGCTTTAATCCCCAAAAGTTTAAGGAGATGTAATTCTATTTTAAAATCAAATTCCATTATAATAACTCCATAAATAAATTTCTTACGTCTTTATAGTTATATACATTAAATTTTGCTTTTGAAATGCCATAACCAACTTTAATAGTAAAAGCATTTTTATCTTTTAAAAAATCAAAAAGATCTTCATCTGTCCAATCATCTCCAATAAAAAGAATAAATTCGTATTTTTCTTTATTTATAAAATACATACCTGCATTGGCTTTATTTATATTATAATTTCTAATTTCTACAACTTTATTACCTTGAAGGATTTGAAGATTTAAATTGGAAGTATAGTTTACCATTTCATCAAAAAATTCTTTTACTCTTATTTCAGCTAATTCAGGATCACAATTTCTATAATGAAGTGCTATTGAAAAATTTTTCTCTTCTATAAAAGAACCTGGCAATCTTCTGGAAAAAGTTTCAAAAATATACTTCATTTCTTTTTTCCAGGAAATTTCTACTTGTGTTAAACTATACCAATTTTGATTCTTTTCTTTTATGAAAGCGCCATGTTCGGAACACAAATTTATATTAAGAAAATCAAAATGTTCAGAAAGAAAAGAACTGTCTCTTCCACTAAGAATAGCTAGTTCAGCATTCTTTGAAATTTCTTTTAAAATATCTAAAAGTTCTTTATCGGGTTTAGCATCCCGTGGAAATTTATTAAAAGGCACCAGCGTACCATCATAATCTAATAGTATTAATTTTTTTTGAGCATTTTGAAAACCAAGTTTTATTTTTGCTTTATCATCTTCTGAAAGCATTTTTATTTCAATTCTTTTATTATCATTTTTTACCTTATCCATTTCCAATAAGAAATCTTTAGCCCATTCTAATACATCATAATAACGAATCCTATCCTGAATTTTATGAATACGCGAAAAAGCATCTTCTTTTTTCATTTCAAGGGCTTCTTTTATACCATCAGCGGTTTGTTTTATGTCATTTGGATTTATTAATAAAGCTTCGGGCATTTCTTTTGACGCGCCCGCCATTTCACTTAAAATTAAAACACCTGGTGAGTCTTTTTGGCATGCTACATATTCCTTGGCAACAAGATTCATCCCGTCTCGTAAAGGAGTTATTAAGGCAACATCGGCTAAATTATAAAGCGCAACAAGATTTTCAAATGCTATATATTTATACTGATATATAATAGGCTGCCAATCTAAATCACCAAATTCACTATTTATATTACTAATCAACTTATCAAGATTATTTTTTATTTCTTGATACTGATCAATACCTATTCTAGAAGGGACTATTATAAGCATAAATACAATTTTTTTACTATAACCTGGATTATCTAACAAAAATTTACTAAAAGATTTAAGTCTATTTATAACTCCTTTGGTATAGTCAAGTCTATCTACAGAAAGAATCAGCTTTCTATCTTTAAGTTTAAATTTTAATTCTTCTCTTTCTTTCTCAACATCTTTATTATCTATTGCATTGTTAAATTTTTTAAAATCTATCCCCATCGGAAAAGTATCAGCTTTTACAATTCTATCCTGATAAATTATTTTTCCAAGTGAATTTGATAAACCTAAAATCCTTAGAACAGATCTAAGAAAAGAGTATGTAAATTCATTAGTATGAAAACCTATTAAATCAGCACCTAATATCCCTTCTAAAATTTCTTTTCTCCATGTTGAAGGCATTATCCTATATGTTTCAAATGATGGAAAAACTATATGCCAAAAAAAATCCTATTTTAAATTTTTTACCAAGTCTTTTTCTTAACATATCCGGTAATAGCATCAAATGATAATCATGTATCCATATAGTATCGCCGTCTTTAACAACTTCACATATTTTATCGCTAAAATATTTATTTACTTTTTTATAAACTTCCCAATGTTCTTCTTCATATCTAGCATATGTTGGGAAATAATGAAATAGCGGCCAAATAGTAGAATTACAAAATCCAAGATAAAATTTATCCATTATTTCTTCGGTTATAAAAACAGGAATGACATTTTGCTTTTCCCTGACATGAGAAGCAAAACCTTTTTGAAGTGATTCGTCCATGTATGCTCCAGGCCAACCTACCCAAAGATATTCAAAATCCGAAACTGGAGACTGTTTCATGTAATCAAGATATGAACTTATACCAGACACAAGACCACCAGTACTTGGCACTAAAGATATTTCATTTCCAGAATGATTTATTGTGAAAGGAAGCCTGTTTGAAATTATCAATAAGCTCATAAAATTCTATCCGTTTAGATAATTTTAAAATGAAGTTATTGCCTTAAAACGTAAGTGGTCTTAATAATATTCTTTCGAAATCTATTTTAATATTATATTTTATTTTTAGCAACATATTTGATCAATTATTATAAACAGGGACTTATTTTGAATATCAATACTAAAAATAAATCAATATATATTTTAATATATATAAGATTTTGTTTCTTTATAAAAAAGGTAATCTTTCTGTCTGCAAAAGCAAGGTTAATCGGTATAACATTTAATCACGTCTTTTATCGCTTCTTCGCACACTTTACAAAATGGTTTATCACCTTTGGAAAACATTATACAATCTAACATCGGGCGATACATTCCATTTGATAAATAACCAGCACCTTCAAAAGCTCCAACTTTTCCCCAGTATTTACTGCTCATTAAAAATTTATCAACTTTTTCTGATTGCTGCTTATCTTTAAGAGCATATTCATCTTCGGCAGATTTTATTTCATTTTCAGACGCGCGATTTTTTTTCAGCTCAGCAATATGATTATTTAATCTGTTCCTTTCCTTCAACCACTCATAACTAAATTTATCAAAATCTGCTTTTTCCCATGGCGTGGGAATTTCTATTCCTGCACTTAAATATTTTTTCCATTTTATATTTTTAGGATCAAGCAACGCAGTAATGTTTGGTTCAACAGGTTCTACAGTTGGTTTGAAGAAATCATTGTAAGCGGTATCAGAAGTGTAATATTCATCTGCAAGTCCGGTAAATGAATGACCAAACTCGTGAGTGAATAAATATTTTGCAAATTGATTATCCGTACTATAAGTGCAATATTGATTATATATTCCGCCTCCGCCATAACGTGAATGGTTAACCTGAATATAAATTGCGTCATAAGGAACATTAGCAGCAAGATTGCGCATTGTTAAATTGTCTTCCGTCATTAAATATCTTTCAGAACCAAGCGACCAGAAAGTTGTGTTCAGAATTGTATTAACAAAAATATCTGCGCCTGGTAAATCTGTTCCGCTTTCTTCCGATGGTTTAAAAACACCATAGAAATTAAAATCATTTTTTTGTGATTTGTATGGTTCTTGTTCAAAGAAATATCCTATAAAACGATTTAAATCCTTAATAAACTTTTCTCTTTCAGATTTTGTGTAGCCTTCTGCAAGAATAACTATATCAACCTTTTTGTGCGAATCACCATTTTGAACAGGTTTAAATATTTCAACAGAGGCATCAGCAACTTTATCTTTTATAATATAGATGCTTTGAGGATCAACTTCGGTCCTAAAAAATTCAATTAAATTATTTGCATCATTTCTTTTTTCAATTGCAAAAATAATTTTGTTTTTAGGGAAAGGAATAATTGCTGATTCCTGAAAGCTTTTCATAATTCCTTTCATTCCATCATCACTCGAAGCATATTCCCCGAAGAAAGTGTCAAATCCTTTTGAATAAATTAATTTGTTTGATGTAGCATCATAGATTTTGTAATAATATTTACCATTGTTTAGATGATCTACAAGATGTGTCAAACTTCCGGCCCAAATTCCATATCGGAATAATTTATCCATTGTAATCATTTCAGTTTTGGCATCGCCAATATGAAAGTAATCGATACGTAACGTTTCATTGTTAAAATAATCATCGAACTTTGGGTTATTCTGAGCAAGAAGTGAGAAAGAAAGAATCAGAAATAAAAATAAATTTTTCATTAGTTCACTCATTAAATTTTAAACGTAAAGCGATTTTTTGTGATAGTAAATTACCAATTTTTTAATGAAGTTTGGAGAGGAAATTATGAATTAAACTTTTGGACTTTAAATGCACATTTATACAGGACTTTTTTCAATTCAAATCTCTTTATTGCTCATACTTTTAACTTCTATCTTTTCCTACCCTCAGCAAGATGAAAGCTGGAAAATTTATGATGATTCGCAAGTTGCAAGAGTCGATATTACAATCAATCCGGATACTTTAAAATGGATTTATGAAAATGTTAATAGTGACATAGAACATTACGCGGTTTTTCGATTTCAAAATAGTTGGATTGACGAAACTATAGATTCAATAGGGTTTAGATTGAGAGGTAATACTTCACGTGATTCACAAAAAAAATCATTTAAAGTTTCTTTTAATACCTTTATTTCTGGAAGAGAATTTTATGGTGTTGATAAACTCAACCTTAACGGCGAACATAATGATCCTTCAATCATAAGAAGCAAATTATGCTTTGATCATTATCAAACAATTGGAATGAAAGCAAGCAGAGCAAGTCATGTTGAAGTTTATATCAACGAAAAATATTATGGCTTATACATTTCTGTAGAGCATGTTGATGATGAATTTCTAAATAAAAATTTTGCTGATGATTCAGGAAATTTGTGGAAGTGTCTTTATCCTGCTGACTTAAATTATCTTGGAAATGACCCGGATCTTTATAAAAACTTAAATAACTCAGGCAGACCAACTTATGAGTTAAAGACGAATGAAGTCGCTGGTGATTTTTCAAAACTTGCTCATTTAATTACAATATTGAATAATACACCAGACATATTACTTCCAGATTCACTGGAATCAGTAATTGATGTGCGAGAAGTGCTTCAATACTTTGCAATGAATATTTTATTTGGCGAGTGGGATGATTACTGGTCATTAATGAATAATTATTATTTATATCACGAACCGGCAAAAGATATTTTTCATTTAATCCCTTATGATTATGATAACACTTTGGGTATTGATTGGTTTGGAATAAACTGGGCAAATACTGATCCTTATAATTATCCGAAAGTTAACGCTGGTTATAGGCCACTTGCAGAAAGACTTATGCAAAATGCACAGTATAGAAATCTTTATACGCACTTTTTAGAATTTTACAGAAATAATGTTTATCAATTAAGTAATTGGGAAAGCCACATTGATAGCTTAGAACAAATAATTACCGGATCGGCTTTAGCCGATACATTTCGTACAAAGGACTATGGTTTTGATGCAAATGATTTTTTTAATTCTTACTCTGCGGCAGGATATTCGAATCAACACGTTAAATATGGGCTAAAACAATTTGTTAATCTTCGAAACAGCTCATTACCGGCTCAGTTATCTTATCTAAGCGCAAAACCAATTGTATATATGATTGATTACGAACCAAAGAATCCGGGACCAAATGATTCAATTTATGTTTCTGTTTCGGCATTTGATAATGATGGATTGAGTGAAGTATCAATTCAATTTCAGGAAACTGATTCATCAACAACAAAAATTTACCCGATGAACTTTGCTCCTGTTTCAAATACAAGAAAAGTTGAAAAAGCAGATCAATGGGTAGCCGTTATTCCACCACTTGGAGTAGGTAAAACCGGAAAGTTTTTTGTTTATGTTAAAGATTCTCAAAATCAATACCAGCTTTATCCAAGAAAAAAAGCAATCGAAGTTAAAACTCCACGAACTATTTCAAATGATATTGTAATAAACGAATTCCTGGCTGACAATGTTTCCGCATTCGCAGATCAGGATGGTGAATATGATGATTGGATTGAACTATATAATCCAACCAACAATCCAATTACATTAACCGGCAGATATTTAACAGATAAGAAGGATAATCTAGTTAAGTATCAGTTCGCTCAACCAAATTTAGTTTTAAATCCGAGTAATTATTTAATTATCTGGTGCGATGAACAACAGACACAACAAGGTATTCATACAAATTTTAAACTTAGCGCAAGTGGTGAGTTTATTGCTCTGGTTGAAAATGATGGAATTACAGTAATTGATTCAATTTCATTTGGGCCTCAAATATCAAATATTTCTTTTGGAAGATTAACCGATGGATCAGCAAATTGGGTAGCTATGGTTCCAACTCCCGGAAGTACAAATAATATTACTTCAATTAGTAATAATAAAGTTCTCCCAACTGAATTTAGTTTAAGCGCCTATCCAAATCCATTTAATCCTTCAACTAATATTATATATACAGTACCAAATGTCATTTCGACCGAAGGGAGAAATCTGAATATCAAATTGATTGTTTATGATGTACTTGGGAATGTTATCATAACTTTAGTTAATGAAGAAAAACCAGCAGGCACTTATGAAATAGTATGGAACGGTGAAAACAGCCTGAGAACAAAAGTTAGTTCTGGAATTTATCTTGTTAGAATTCAGACAAATCAACAATCCAAAAACTTTAAGTTGATGTTGCTAAAGTAATATGTAACATCATTTCCGGTTTTTATATATATGATCAAAATAAATTACAATTTTTTCTACGATACTTTATTCGAGGTTATATCTGCTTATTATTATTTTGTTAACTCATCTTCTTTATCAGAGCCATAAATTTCTAAATGGAATTTGTGAAGAAATCTCTGATAAATCGGAGCAAAAATAATTCCAGCAATTATTAGAAAAGTAACACCACTAAATAGCGAATAGAAAATTGCAAAAAGTTTTCCGGCTGAACCGATCATAGGGTTAACGGGACCCATACCTGTTAAAATCATTGAAGCATTAAGAAAAGCGTCAAGCCATTCTAAGTTCCCGAAATAATGATAACCCAATCCTCCAATCCCAAGTGAAAATATTATAAGCCCTGATCCAATAAAAAAACTGCGAGTAAGATTATGTATAAAATGTTTTCTCGAATGAAGTTTCAAGATAGTCACGGATTGTGGAATTTGATTTTTCATAGTCGTTCCTTAAAAATATAAATTATCCAAATAATTGCCTTAAATCTATAAATATTCCTGTAAGAATAATTTTTTTTCCATAAATTTTTTTTTCAATACGTATAACCATTTTATTGCCCTATTCAACTTAAACGCATCTTTTAAATTTCAATTCCTAAAAAGCAGATTTCATATACTATTAATAATACTAACAACAAGGAAACTATTGTCAAAAACCCTTAAATTTATAATAGTAATTTTTAATGTTTTTTAAAGAATGATGAACCAAAAATTTTTTATACAACAACTCAAAATAAAAGCACAAAGGAGAGTATTTCTATGGCTCGTAAGAACGTGTTGATAATGGGCGCTGCTGGACGCGATTTCCACAACTTCAACGTTTACTTCAGAGACAACAACGACTACAATGTAGTAGCATTCACTGCAACCCAAATCCCAAATATCGAAGGCAGAACATATCCCAAACAACTTGCCGGTAAGCTTTATCCAAATGGAATAAAAATTTATGAAGAGAAGGAACTTGAATCATTAATCAAAAAATTAAAGGTTGATGAAGTATTCTTCTCTTATTCCGACGTTCCTTTTGAGTATGTTATGACAAAAGCTTCCATTGTTAATACTGCCGGTGCTACTTTCAGTTTACTTGGTGCTGCCCAAACAGAAGTTAAAAGTACGAAACCTGTTATTGCAGTTCTTGCCGTACGCACTGGTTGCGGTAAATCTCAAACATCACGAAAGATTGTTGAAATTTTAACAAAAGCCGGTAAAAAAGTAGTTGCAATCCGGCATCCAATGCCTTATGGTGATTTGGTAAAACAAAAAGTTCAGCGCTTTGCTACTTATGCTGATCTTAAAAAACATAAATGTACAATTGAAGAAATTGAAGAATATGAACCACATGTTGCAAGAGGTGGAGTTATTTATGCCGGTGTAGATTATGAAGCTATTTTACGCGAAGCAGAAAAAGAAGCTGATATTATTTTATGGGATGGCGGTAATAATGATTATTCATTTTACAAAGCCGATGTAACTTTCACAGTTGTTGATCCACATAGAGCGGGACACGAAATGAAATATTATCCGGGCAATACTTCTTTAAGATTAGCCGATGCTGTTGTAATAAATAAAATTGATACTGCTGATGTTACAGGTATTAATACTGTCAGAGATAATATCCGTAAAGTCAATCCAACGGCTACAATTATTGAAGCTGCTTCACCTGTTACTGTTGAACATCCTGAAATGATCAGAGGCAAACGTGTTCTTGTAGTTGAGGACGGACCAACATTAACTCATGGTGAAATGAAATACGGAGCTGGCGTTGTTGCAGCACAAAAACTTGGTGCAAAAGAACTTGTTGATCCAAGACCATATACAGTAAAATCAATTACTGCTACCTATCAAAAATATCCTAACATTGGAACATTACTTCCTGCGATGGGATACGGCGCGGCACAGTTAAAAGATTTAGAAACAACTATCAACAACACTAAATGTGATGCAGTCGTAATCGGGACACCAATTGATCTTGGCAGATATATTAAGATTAAGAAACCGAGCACCCGTGTAAAATATGATTTACAGGAGATTGGTGCCATAACAGTTGAAACAGTTTTAAGAGAAAAGAAAATTATATAATAATTTCTTGCAAATGTCATTGCTTTGCCCGATTCATCGGGGCAAAGCAATCTATTAAATATAGAAGATCACTTCTTACTATGCTATTGTGATGATTTTTTTCAAAAACATTTATTTTAAGGGGTTCCATGAAAAAGTTGGTTTTGTTTTTAGCTTTAGTTTATACAACAATTCTACTTCCGCAAAATCCAGATACACAGGCTATCATAGCACCGCAAGGGTTTGGAATAAACTTACTTAACTCCAAAGGTAACTCATCAATAGATAATGATATATCCAACATTGGATTTATGAATCCAGCAGCAATTTCAAATTTTGCTAATTACTCCTTTGGGTTGTCCTATCAAATAAGTTCTGAAATTGAGGATGGATGGATTGCTGATATTGGGACAAAAAGGAAAAATGATTGGATGCCTCAGTCTGCTGGTGCCATCTATAAATTTGACCAGCTTAGTTTAGGGATCGGTTTTGGACAGAAATATAATGGCGGTTTATTTTCTGAACCAACTCCTATAGCAACACGTGAGGACCCGGATGGTACTGGAGAATATTTTACCTTTGAGTCTCAGACACGAGTGCAGTCATACTCATTCTCAGCAGCTTATTCTTGTCCTGAAATATTTAACAAATCATCCTCATTGGTATTTGGAATTAGGTACTCATATAATCATTTAAAGTATTACAGTAAACTTTGGTATATGTCATCAACCGAAACTTCAAATGTTGGCAGCTTTGCACTTGGGATTCAATACTCGAATACAATTTCTGAAAACAGAATGTTAAAAGTTGGTTTTTCTTATGAAATCGGACCTGATTTTGAAAAGCAGTTTGAGTATATATATAGTGGAATTAACATTAATCCTGATACAATAGGTGTTATACAGGTAAACAGTAAGTTTAATCTTATTGGCAATGTTCCTGATAAATTTAATTTAGATGTTTCTGCTGACCTTACAGAATCCTTCAGACTAAATGCAATGATAACGGGCGTGCTGTGGGAAGGTGATAACGATCAGTTAAAAAATCAGATTGAGTTTTCTGTAAGTGGTATTTATAGAATAAATGAAATGTTTGCTCCTTCGTTTGGTTTCTATTATACAGATAAGAATTTTGATGAAAATATTTTTGATATAAATGAAAAGCTAGATGCATTGTTTTTAATGGCTGGCTTAAAATTTAATTACGATATTTTTTCAGCCAATTTAGCTATTGCCGATTCGCATTTATTCTCTGGTGATTTTAGAAAACAAATTATTGCTAAGCTTGCATTTAGTGTTAGTTTATAATTTTCCTAAACTATCACGAAACAATTCGAGACTGTCTTAGTTATCTTAATTATGCCAAACATTTTATCTGCTTTCATATTAGGATAATTTATAATAGATTTATTTATAATATTTTATTGGGAGAGTTATGAAAGCTGCAGTCATTTTTCTTAGTCTTTTTTCATTTTTTTTGTTTACAAATAAAACATTCTCGCAGGAAGAATACGCTGTGCCATTTCTTATCTTCCCAGTTTCACCTGCAACAACAGGAATGGGAGTAACTGGGGCTTCTCTACCAAATGATGATCCATTCGGATTTTTACTTAATCCTGCACAACTTGGTCATATAAGTCAAACAACAAATCTTTCATTTTCCTTTTACCCTGGTAGTTCAGAATTATGGGGTTTTGATGCTTATACTTTTAATAGCTGTGCCTTAAATCTCAGTTATAATTTTAAAGACGATTTGAATTTCCCATTAAGTATTGGTTTAGGCTATTCTAGAAGTAGTTTTTCGTTTGGTGATTTTTGGAACCAAGATGATATCTATTCCACTTTATCATTTGGTGTTGGCATCGATTATTATATACAATTCAATGCAGGCATAAGTCTTAAACATATTTCCTCAATCTTCAATTTTCCTCCCTCAAGTCAAGAATTAATGGATGCTAAAGCTTCTAGAAATGCATTTGATTTTGGTTTTTTATTAAATGTACCTGTTCTAAAACTTATTGAAGATGATTTACAGTTTGATATTATTAAAAATAATCCTTTATACCCATTCTTTAATTTTTCAACTGGTTATTCTCAATTAAACAATGGTGATGAAATATACTATATCGATCCAGCTCAGGCTGATCCACTTCCACGTTTGAGTAAACTTGGTTATGGTTTATCTATGGGTTTAAATGTGCCATTAGAAAAAAACACATTAAAGGTATTAGGTTTCGATTTTACTGTAGATGCAGAGGATATTTTAGTTGATAGGTACTTTGACTTTTCAGCTGATACATTTGTTGTTAATGATTATCAATCCTTTCTTGGCGATATAAACATTGGAAAAAATATTTTGGGTATTAAAGGAGATGATAAAGTGTTATCCAAAGTTGGATTCGAAATAGAATTATCTGAAATATTCTCATATCGTCACGGTCATCTCAGTGGTAGAGGATTTAATAATGTTAAAACAAACGGATTTGAAATCAAAACTGATGGCTTTCTTAAATTAATTGCACAACCCCAAGAAGAATCAGTAATTAATTATTTATCTAATCACTTTGCTTTCAGATTTTCTTATTCAAATTACTACATTGATAAAGGGATGGAAACTGATTATTACGGACTATCTTTATTTGTAAAAAACTTTAATTCTCTATTCTAAATTTTCTCACAGTCACAAACTAAGTCGTGACTGAAATTTTTAAGCTTATCTTTGTACAGTTAAATATATCAAAAGGATTTTATGATTATAGACAAACTTTCAAACTCGCATCTTTATTCAGGACTTGGCGAAAAATTTAACAAAGCATTTACCTATCTAAAAGAAACTGATTTCACCAAAATGCAACTAGGCAAGTACGAAATTGATGGTGAGAATATTTTTGCTTTAGTTAATGAATACAACACTAAGAATGAAAATGAAGGAAAACTTGAAGCACACAAAAAATATATTGATGTTCAGTTTGTTGCTAAGGGGAAAGAGCTCATGGGTTATACTCCATTAGAAAACCAAAAAGTTATTGATGAATACAATGAACAAAACAACATAACTTTTTATAGCGGAGAAAAATCTTTCACACAAGTTGACGAAGGAATGTTTGCAATCTTCTTCCCTACTGATGTTCATCTTCCCGGAATTAAAGTTGATGAAAAATCTTATGTAAAGAAAGTGGTTATCAAAGTTAAGGTTTAACCAATGAAAGATATTCCATATAAGTATAATGGGGCAAAAGCATTAGTTGCACTACACGAAATCCATTTAAAATCTTTTTATAGTACCTGGCAGCAAGCAAAACAAGTTGGAGTTAAGCTACCAAAAACTGATGATCCTTATTACAAATCGTTAGATACTTTACTTTATCATATTCTAAGATCAGCAAGAGGTTATATGATCTGGATGTGTAAACAACTTAACTTGCCAGATCCGCAAATTGATGAATCGCCATTGCCCGAAATCGTTGTAGAAAAAGCACAAAGTTACATTGAATATTTAATTGATATATGGAAATATCCGCTTAAAGATGTTCCACCAGAATTATTTGAAGATAAAGTATATAAATCCAATTGGGGTGTTGATTATTGCATCGATGCTATGTTAGAACACGCAGTACTTCATCCAATTAGACATGAGTTTCAATTAAAAAATCTAATACTTAATGTCATCACGAGCAGAGCGAAGTGATCTACCAACATTAAAGATTGCTTCGTCCTAATGGGACTCGCAATGACATCTCTCTATTACTGAGGTGCATCAGCAGTGTATTTTTGTTTAACTGAATCAGACGTTTCAATTTCTTTAATTCCGGAAATCCTTTGCGCTAAAGATTTTCCATCTAACTGGTGAAATTCAAGAACTTCTAGCGGAGTTCCACATTCAGGATATTCTTTCAATCCAAAGTTTGTAAATTCTTTATTTTTGATCTCATCAATCTCCACTAACCAATTCAAAAGTCTATCACCCAGTCCACCAACAGCAGAGTGATCTTCTAAAACAAAAATTCTTTTTTGATTTTTTACAATTTCGTTCAACCAAACTTTATCAATTTTATTCAACCATGGCATATTCACAACTTTCAAACCAAATTTAATTTTCTTTAAATAATCTGAAGCAACCAATGCTTCGTGCAACATAACAGGTCCATAACTAAACAGAATGGCATCTTCTCCATCAGTCAATTCAGCCCCAACACCTATCTTAAATTTGTAACTTGAAGGAAGCTCAATCTTTTCTGGGGATGGGCCGATTACCAATCTAAGCATACAATTTTCATTTGCTTGATTCACACAATACTCAGTTGCCCACCTTGTTTCCTCACCATTGCAAGGTTGAATAATTGTAATATTTGGAAGAGAACCGAACAAAGAAATATCTCTAACACTTTGATGAGATTTGCCCGGTCCTGCAGGAATCATTCCTGAAAAATGGGATGTGTAAATTACTTTCGTTTGCTCACCGGCATTGTTGTATATCTGTTCGTTTGCACGTGCTGCAAGAAAACTTCCAAAAGTATTTACAACAGGAATCAATCCCATTCGTGCTAATCCGCCAGCCATCGAAACCATATCTTGTTCAGCAATACCGTTTTCAATAAATCTGTCCGGATAAGTTTTTTCAAATTTGCGGAGTTTACAATCTGCAGATAGATCGCCATCAAGAACAACTAACTTTTTATTTGTTTTGCCTATTTCTACAAGAGCATCACCATAGGCATCAGTAACAAATTCTTTTTCTAATTTTGTGGCAACTTTTCCATCAGGTTTATTTTCAGGGACTTCAATTTTACTAATTTTTAAATTTTGGGCAAGTTTATTTATAGTCGCCGTTAATTCATTCAATCCTTTTACATAACTTTCGTCATCAGGTGCACCCGAGTGCCATTTGTAAAGGGTCTTTCCCTGAAAGGTTTCGGTAAGAGGTTTTTCCATAAATGAAACCCCCCGCCCTTTAATTGTATCAGCAATTATCATCTTTGGTTTATCAGTAACTTTTTTAAGTTCATCAAAAGTTTTTTTCAAAGTATTAAAGTCATGACCATTAATTCTTACTACGTGCCATCCAAAAGATAAAACTTTTTGAACTATCTCCTCAATATTATTTACATCAGCCACCAGCATATCTGTTTGATATTTATTATGATCCATTATTGCGGTGATGTTATTTACTTTTTGGTGTGCTGTAGCTTGCAGTGATTCATAAATTTGCCCTTCCTGAAATTCACCATCTCCTGTTAGAACATAAACGTGACCTTTATTCTTTTGGTAGGATTTTGCCCAGGCCATTCCTTTACCTTTAGAAATGCCCATACCAAGCGAACCGGTGCTTGCTTCAATTCCATTTTGTCTTACCTCAGGATGACCATCAAGACCGTGCAATCTTCTTAGCATTAATAATTTTTCTTCCGGAAGTATTCCAAGAGCATAAAACAAGGAATAAAGTCCCGGAACATCGTGTCCTTTGGACGAAAAATAAATATCACGATCAGGTGAATCTAATCCTACATCAAATACGTTCATTTCATTTAAGTATAAATAAGTTGTAATATCCAATGCGCTTAGGCTTGAACCAAGATGTCCTGAACCAGCTTTTTTAACTGCTACCAAAGTATTGTATCTGCACATATCAGCAAAAAGCAGCATCTTAGTTGCCCAATCACCATTGTAAAATTTAACTCTATCAAACTCTGATTTTTTTATAAGATTATATTGCATTGTTGCTCCTGATATTAGCTTCATTAGAAATCTAAAAAATTATCCTTTGAAAAATATTATTAAGTCACCAAAATAAATAATTAGATAAGTGTTTGGTGATGTACAACAATAAATAATTTATATTGAGAATATCTAAAGTTTAATGTTAGAATTTTTCTGAACTAAATAATGATTTATATTTAAATTGTAATTCACCTGTTAATTGAAAAGATCATGCTGATAGAAGCCTTAACATTTATTATAATATCACTTGCCTTGATAGGTATAGCAATAGGGAGTTATCCTAATTTCCGAATGAATAGGGCAACAATTGCTCTTGTTGCTTCAACAGCATTAATTATTGTCGGAGCAATAACACTTGATCAGGCTTTCAAAGCTATAGACATCAGCACTATTGTACTTATATTTTCAATGATGATATTAAACATCAATCTGAGATTGTCAGGATTTTTTAACATTATCACATCAAAAATCATTTCATTTGCAAAAACACCAAGACAACTTTTATTGTTAATAATTTTATCATCCGGTCTTTTATCCAGTATTTTTCTAAATGATACTATTGTTATCATGTTTACGCCATTAATAATAAGTGTAGTTATATCACTCAAAAGAAACCCCATTCCCTATCTTGTTGCTTTAGCAACCTCAGCAAATGTTGGTTCTGTTGCAACAATTGTTGGTAATCCACAGAATATGATTGTTGGTATCTTATCTAAAATATCTTTCACTCAATTTGCATTTAAACTTACACCGATAGCTTTAATTGGACTTGCAATTATCTGGATTGTAATTGTCTTAGTATATAAATCTGAATTTGGTAACGAAAAACTTTTTACTGGAATTGAACCTGAATATCGTGTCTATCGTCCACTTTTAATAAAGAGCACAATAGTCCTAGGGATAATGCTCATCGCATTTAATATTGGATTTCCAATCGCACTTACTGCTCTCGGTGGTGCATCTTTACTTCTAATTACAAGAAGAATTAAACCGGAAAGAGTTTTCCTGGAAATCGATTGGTCACTTCTTATATTTTTTTCTGGTCTATTTATAATCACGCACACATTAAACGAATACTTTATTTCTAAATATTTTCAGTTAAACCAAAGTTTATTTAGTGGGAATATGGTTTTTGATCTTTCCTTAGTTTCCGCAGCACTTAGTAATCTGATTTCCAACGTTCCCGCTGTTTTGTTGATTAGTCGTGCACTTTTAAAAATTAATAATGCTGAAAATCTTTGGCTTACACTTGCAATGTCATCAACTTTCGCTGGAAATTTAACTCTGCTTGGGTCAGTAGCAAATCTAATCGTCGCAGAATCTGCAAAGAGATATGGAATAAAGCTTGGATTTATGGAATATTTAAAAGCTGGCATTCCTATCACCATAATTACTATGATTTTAGGAATAATCTGGTTAAATCTTATCTAAACAATGATATCCTTTAAAAAAAAGAACCCGGCAACCGAAGCTACCGGGCTTGTCCTAACAAAAGGTCTGGGGGTTAACCTTCTGCTAGCGACATCGTAAAAATAAATTAAGTATTATGAGAATGCAAGAGATTTTTTATTTCTTGTAAAATTTTTTTTCTTTTTTATTACTTCTTTTGATCAAAAAATGATTTTTTTGACTAGTCTGTTCAATAACTAGCTGCCGAAACCCCGATTTCTTGAAATTTCAGGTGTTAATTTCAAATATTTTGACAATTGTACCAGGGAATCAAAAATGAAAATATAAATTCTATACCTATACACTCATATTCTCCGAAATTCCAATAATTAACATTTTTTTGGTTCTGTATAACTTTTAGAATCTATTGTTCAGTAAATCAAACATTTCTTTGATTGCTTGTTTTAATCCTACAAACACAGCACGAGCAATGATTGCGTGACCGATACTAAGTTCATCGATATCAGACAATTCTCTAAAGACTTTTATGTTCTGATAATCTAAACCATGACCGGCGTTTACACCCAAACCTAATTTTTTAGCATGTTTTATTGCGGTTCTGATTTTATCCAACTCATCAAATTGGTCATCTTCAGAAATTGCATTAGCAAAAACTCCAGTATGAATTTCGATAAAGTCACTTTCAATTTCTGCTGCTGCATCAATTTGTCTTAAATCTGGTTCGATAAATAAAGATACTTCAATCTCATTATTATGGAGTTCTAAAATAGAATCCTTTAACAATGAAATATTATCAATAACATTTATTCCACCCTCAGTAGTGAGCTCCTGTCTCTTTTCAGGCACGATGGTAGCAAGTTCGGGACCGACATCACATGCAATTTTTATTATTTCTTCGGTTGCAGCCATCTCCAGATCAAGTTTTGTTGTGATAAGCTCACGTAATAATCTAACATCCCTTTCGTTAATATGTCTTCTATCTTCCCGAAGATGAACAACAATTCCATCAATACCGGCTTGCTCGGCAATTAATGCGGCAGTAATCGGATCTGGCTGAGTTTCGCCTCTGGCATTTCTTAGAGTAGCAATATGATCAACATTAAGTAAAAGTTTCATTTTTTTACCTCAAAATATGTGCTTAATTAAATTTAAAATTGATATTAACCCAATTCCATAATCATTTGCTCTAAATCGAAGAGTTGATACTACATCAATTGAATACATTACACCTAGGTGAATAATAATGCAATAATAAACTGATCGGGTTCTTAAAGCAAGAATACCAAGAGCAATACCGCCAAATATAGCTCCAAATGTTTCCAAAAATGGTTTACCATTATGTAAAATAACAAAGGGAATCATTTGAATTAAAACTGAGTAGTACCCAAATTTTTTCTCTAATCCGAACAACATGAATCCGCGCCAAACAAACTCCCATGCGATCATATAAACAAGCATCCCGGCCTCAAAAATTAGAAATATTCCCCATGAATCCTTGGCAGAATTAAGGAGTGGATATTTTTCCGCAAATGCCGGAGTTGCAGAAACAAACCAGATTAGAAGAATCATCACTAAAAGAAAAATTAATGAGAACCAAAGTCCAATTTTAATATCACCAAACTGTAATCCGTAATCAGAAAGCTTTTCTTTAAATACAAATTTTATTATGAGCGCACTAAAAATAAATAAAGTAAAGAAATCCCCAATAAACCAGTAAAGATATTCGATCAAATGTTGATGCGACATTCCTTGAAAATGCTCGAACAGGTTTTCCCTAAAAAATCTTCTTGAGGTAAAATAAAAGGAAATAGTTTGAAGAATTGCTATAGAAAGAAAAATAAGAATCACTTTCCTATCAAGTTCTTTAATTGTTCCAATTAGCCTGTTTAATTCAATCTTTAACTTTGGAAGAATCATTTTGTCAAATTAAATTATTTTTAATGCAAATTTAAGCAATCTTTGTCACACCTAACCTTAAAATTCTTGACAAACCAATCAATGAATATTATTTTAGCACTCGTCTTTTAAGAGTGCTAATTTTAATTAAAAGAACTAACACAATTTTAATCTTTGGTAAAAATTAAGGAGTAAAAATATGAGTGATTTAAAGTTTAAACCACTATCGGACCGCATTGTGATAAAACCCGCCGAGGCTGAAGAGAAAACAGCCGCTGGAATTATTCTACCTGACACTGCAAAAGAAAAACCGGTAGAAGGGACAGTTGTTGCAGTTGGACCTGGAAAAGTTGCTGAAGATGGTAAGGTGATTAAATTGGAAGTAAAGGTTGGAGATAAAGTTCTTTACGGAAAATATAGCGGAACCGAAGTTTCAATTGACAATGAAGAATATCTTATAATGCGAGAAAGTGATGTTTTTGGAATTTTAAGCAAGTAATTAAATAATCGAATAAGTATAAAAATAATTAAAAGGAAAAAAATATGGCAAAACTAATTGTCTATAATACAGATGCCAGAGCCGGCTTAAAAGCAGGTGTTGATAAACTGGCAAATGCTGTTAAAGTTACTTTAGGTCCTAAAGGACGTAATGTGATTTTAGAAAAGAAATTTGGCGCACCAACTGTTACTAAAGATGGTGTTTCTGTTGCTAAAGAAATTGAACTTGATGATCCTATCGAAAATATGGGTGCTCAAATGGTTCGTGAAGTTGCTTCTAAAACCAGTGATATTGCAGGTGATGGAACAACAACAGCAACAGTGCTTGCCCAGGCTATTTATAGAGAAGGTTTGAAGAACGTTACTGCCGGTGCTAACCCAATGGATCTTAAAAGAGGTATTGATTTAGCAGTTGGGAAAATTATTGCTCACTTAAAATCTATCAGCAGAGATGTTGAAGGTAGAAATGAAATTGCACAGGTTGGTTCAATTTCAGCAAATAATGATAAATCAATTGGAAACCTGATTGCTGATGCAATGGAAAAAGTTGGCAAAGATGGTGTAATTACTGTTGAAGAAAGTAAATCAGCTGATACCGTGCTTGAAGTAGTGGAAGGTATGCAATTCGATCGTGGTTATATTTCTCCTTACTTTGTAACAGATACAGAATCAATGGAAGCAGTATTAGAAGATCCATTCATTCTTATCCACGATAAAAAAATCTCAGCTATGAAAGATCTTTTACCTGTACTTGAAAAAGTTGCTCAGCAAGGTAAAGCAATGTTGATAATTGCTGAAGATCTTGAAGGTGAAGCTCTTGCAACATTAGTAGTAAACAAAATTCGTGGTACCCTAAAAGTTGCAGCTGTTAAAGCTCCTGGCTTTGGTGACAGAAGAAAAGCAATGTTGGAAGATATTGCAGTTCTAACTAACGGAACAGTTATTTCTGAAGAACAAGGCTACAAATTAGAAAGTGCAACATTAGATTATTTAGGTAGAGCTAAAAAAGTTGTTATAGATAAAGATAACACCACAATTGTTGAAGGTTCTGGTAAACTTGATGACATTAAGAAAAGAATTAATGAAATTAAAGCTCAGATTGATAAATCAACATCAGATTATGACAAGGAAAAATTACAGGAAAGACTGGCAAAACTTTCCGGTGGAGTTGCTGTTCTAAAGATCGGCGCTTCAACAGAAGTTGAGATGAAAGAAAAGAAAGCCAGAGTTGAAGACGCTTTACATGCTACACGTGCTGCAGTTGAAGAAGGCATTGTTGCTGGTGGTGGTGTTGCTTTAGTTAGAGCTTCAAATGTGCTTGATAAACTTGAAGGTGAAAATCCTGACCAAACAACAGGTATAAGAATAGTACAGAAAGCTCTTGAAGAACCACTGAAACAAATAGTGGAAAACGCTGGAATCGAAGGCGCAGTGGTCCTATGGAAGGTTAAAGAAGGTAAAGATGACTTCGGCTTTAACGCTGCTACTGAAAAATATGAAAATCTGATTAAATCAGGAGTTATTGATCCTACAAAAGTAACAAGAACTGCTCTTGAAAATGCTGCTTCTGTTTCAGCACTATTACTAACAACTGAAGCTGTTGTTTATGAGAAGAAAGAGAAAGAATCATCTATGCCGGCTATGCCTTCTGGAGGTATGGGTGGTATGGACGGAATGTATTAACCGAATTTCATTCTGTTATTTTTACAAGGCGAGGTCTTTCCTCGCCTTTTTTGTTTTTAAACGATAGTTTTTTATGGCAAGGATTTTGCTAAATGTTATGAAATGTTGATCTATCATTATCCATTAAACATTTAAAATTATGAATTCAAATGCCATAAATAATTCTAAACCTGGTTATTCAGTTGAAGATAAATTACAACCGCGATTTTCAGCAAATATTGCAAAAATTAAAAATCAAACAGATATAAATAAATTTTTCCCGGATAATATATTCAAAGTCTTAAAGACAAGTGTATTTGATATGCAGGATAATATAAATTTTGGAAAGAGAACTTGCCTTAAATCGTTTGATAGAGAAAAAACCAACTATGTTGCTATAGAGATATTAATTTTAAATCCATACTTCAAACAAAGAGATTTATTTTGTAGTGGCCAAACTTTCTGGTATATAGAAGATGAAGAGGTTGGCAGAAATAACTTTGACGTCGAATTAAAAAAAGATTGGGAAATTGTTGAAATCGTTCAGAGCTGGGGAACACCACTCCCCGGCTTCTGGAAAAACGGGGAATGCAAAGTAGAAGTTTTTATAGAAAATAAATTAGCATGTACCCACTTCTTTTCTGTTGGAGATACGCAAATAATTGATTTTCAGAATGACTCCTTAAAAGAACAGGAAGCATTTAAGAATTATACAACTATCGAGTCCAAACAAGTTGTGCAATTTAAGCAACCATCAATTGACAATAATTCGCTTCCAGTAATAATGGAAGAGTTGAATAACTTTATTGGCTTGAAAACTCTTAAGCACTCACTTTCAGATTTTATCACTTATTTAAATTTTGTTCAGGAAAGAAATAAACAAGGAATTGATATTAAAGAAAATTTATCAGCCAATTGTATTTTCCTTGGTAATCCGGGAACCGGCAAAACTTCTGTAGCAAGGCTTCTCGGTAGATTTTTTAAATCTATTGGATTATTAGAACATGGGCATGTAATTGAAGTCGATCGATCTGCTTTAGTAGGTGAGTTTATAGGTGAAACGGCTCAAAAAACCGAAAAAATTATAAACCAGGCTTTAGGCGGAATCCTTTTTATTGATGAAGCCTATACTCTTAAACGTGATAATGGTGGAAAAGATTTTGGGCAGGAAGCGATTGATATTATACTTAAACGAATGGAAGACTTGCAGGGAAAATTTTTTGTTATAGCTGCAGGATATCCTGATTTAATGCAAAAATTTTTAGAGTCTAACCCGGGATTAAAATCAAGATTTACTCATTTATTTACGTTTGATAATTATACCGCTGAAGAACTTACTGAGATCTATAAACTCTTTTCTTCAAAAGAAAAATTTATTATTACTCAAGAAGCTGAAAAGTTTCTTAATGAAAAACTTGAATTAATTTGTGAAGATGTTGATAAAAATTTTGGTAATGCAAGATTTGTAAGAAATCTCTTTAATGAAACAAAAGTTCAGCTTAGTAAGCGATATCAGGCACTTGCTTACGATGAAAGAAATTTTTCAACTATGTCCACAATAATTAAAGAAGATATATTATCCGCCTTTAATTATTACAACAAGCATAATGCCGGATTAATCCTTAGCGAAGATAAATTAGAAAAATATACTAATGAGTTAAACCATCTCGTTGGATTAGATGACGTTAAAAATAAATTCAACAAGTTACTTGCCTCTATAAAAGTTGAGCAGTTAAAGAAAGAAAGATCTATAGCATCAACACCTAGAAACTTAAATTCCATATTTATTTCAGAACAAGGTTCAGGAACTTCAACCGTTGCTAGATTGTTTGGTAAAATATTTAAAGAGTTAACCTTGCTTGAAAACGGGCAATTAGTTGAAATTGATAGTTCAGTTTTTTATGGACTAAATAAAATTGATTCTTATCTGCTGATTGATAAAATATTTCAGGATTCGGTTGGAAAAATTATTCTTATAAATGATTCAATATTAACCTTGCAAGCAAAAAGTGATTTCAGCGATTCACTTCTCCAATATTTTCTTAAAAAACTTTATCTGTCCGATGGAAAGGTTACGGTAATTCTTTCCAGCAATAATAATGATATTGAAGAATTGTTTTCAAATGTTCCTGTTATCGAAAACCAATTCCCAAACATTTTTAATTTTGGACAATACTCAACCAGACAGTTGCTGGAAATAGCTTTAAATATTTGTCAGAAAAAAAATTATCAGCTCGAAGAAGGCGCCTGGCAGCAAATGTTGGAATTATTATCGGAACTAAGAAAAGACAAAAACAGAAATTTTTATAACGCTCGCACTGTAAAAGAAATTCTTAATAAAGCAATTACAAATCAGGAAGAACGAATATTGTCCATTAAAAATCCTAAGGATGAGGATCTGATGACAATAATTTATGAAGATTTTTCAGGATTATTTAAAATTTAAGATTAATATTCTGTTTGCATTCTCAAAGTATTTGCAGTAACTATTGCCCTCATAATTCAAAATATTATTATGCTTGATTTAATTAATCTTACCAAAACGTTCGGAACATTTACAGCAGTTGATAATATCAACTTAAGCATTAAGGCTGGGGATTTCTTTGGATTCCTTGGACAAAATGGTGCTGGTAAAACCACAACAATAAAAATGATAACTGGTTTGTACACAGCTACCAAAGGTCAAGTACTTATCAACAATATTGATATCTATAAAAATCCTATCGCTGCAAAGTCTTTAATCGGTTATATTCCTGATCAACCTTTTTTATATGATAAACTTACAGGTCGTGAGTTTCTTTATTTTAGTGGTGGACTTTATTCGATCGCTAAAAATAAACTTACCAAGAAAATCGATGATATAATTGGTGTTCTCCAAATTGGTGAGTGGGTTGATAAACGCACCGAAGAATATTCACAGGGAATGAAACAGCGTATTACCATTGCATCAGCATTATTACATGATCCTAAATTATTAGTTGTTGATGAGCCAATGGTAGGGCTTGATCCACAAAGCGCATTGGTTGTAAAAAATGTTTTAAAAGATTTAGCAAATAATGGTGTAGCAATTTTTATGTCAACTCATAGTTTAAATGTTGCAGAAGAAATTTGTACCCGAATTGGAATTATTAAAGATGGACGAATGATTTTTGAAGATAAAAAAGAAGTTGTTGAAACAATAAAAGGTTCGGATCATCAGAATTTAGAATCATTGTTTTTACATCTCACAAAGTAATGAAAGATGTTTTCCACATATTGTTTTATAAAATTATTATTTTCTTAAAAGTTAACTCCCCTTTTAACTTCTCAAATTTTTTAAAGAGCACAGGCTCCGGTATAGTTTATATTATTTTTGCATACGGATGCTACTTGCTGACATTAAATACAATCGAATACTTACTTGTTACTGTGAAAATTGGCTCTTTCCTACTACATCGATTTATACTGATTGTTTTATTCATCTTTTTCGTTACAATAAATGTTGGGAATATTGTCGTTTCATTTTCGACACTCTATAAATCAAAAGAAGTTATTTATTTAATTACAAAACCATTATCCTTTACCAAATTATTTTTGATAAAGTTTCTGGATAATTTTTTCTATAGTTCAACCACTCTAATATTAATCATTACTTCAGTACTTATTGGATACGCATCTTATTTCAACCTAAGCTGGACTTTCTATCCAATTGCTTTATTCCTGTTGATCCTGCCTTTTATGTTTACTGCTGCATCTTTAGGTGTTATAATTCTACTTATAATTTTAAAACTATCTTCAAAGTTTGGAACAAGAAAAGTACTTACTTTAATTTCCCTAATTTATTTATCAGGAGTAATTTCTTTTTATTTTATAAGCAGCCCGATTGATTTGATACAAAGAGTTTTTGATTATTATCCCAACATAAATCAGTACTTTGGATTTCTTGAAAACAGCCTCATTCGTTTTTTACCAAACTACTGGATTGCGGATGCCCTTTACTGGATTTCGGAAGATAAATTTACACGGGCAATTCCATTTATATATGCAAATTTTATCACATCAATTGCTTTTTTTATTTTAACGCTTTTTCTTGCAAAGAAATGGTACTATCAAACATGGTTAACCTCGCTAAATATCAACTCTGATTTACGTATTAAAAATCGGTTCAGTAATAAATTTTTTAGATTTGATAAAACTTCAACATTAAATTCTTTTGATGAATCAATATTAAAAAGAGAATTCTGGTTATTCTTTAGAGAACCCGGTCAGTGGGCACATTTGACTGTAATGATTATTTTAATCATAATTTTTGTTTCAAGTATATCAGGAATAAATGTAATAATTCTAAAATCTTATAATGAATATTTAAAGACAATAATTTATTTAGTCTTAACTTTATTCAATGTTTTCCTGATTGCATCACTTTCTTTACGATTCGTTTTCCCGCTCATTAGTCTTGAAGGGGACACCTTTTGGAAGTTAAGAAGTGCACCGATTAACTTTAATCATTTATTGATAAAGAGATTAGCAATTTATTTTTTAATTATTTTTTTTATTGGTCAGATAATTTGTGTTTTTTCAAACAATCATTTTCCGATTCAGCTTTCAATTATCGCCCAGATTAATACTGCAATCATTTCAATTTCTCTTATAACTATGAATTTTGGGATGGGTGGTATTTTTGCAAACTACCAGGAAAAAAATGCAATAAGATTAGCTTCCTCCCAAGGTGCATCAATTACATTTTTGTTTACTCTGTTTTATTTAATTCTGCTTATTGTAATTCTATTCATACCTGTTTTTAATTTCTTCCAATTACAATCAAGAGGAATTAGAGCCCCGATATGGAATTTATTAGCAACAACATTGATACTTTTTGCTATGTCCTTCTTGATTAGTTCGATTTCTATCAAGGCTGGATTGAAATCATTCCAAAAAGATATTTAGTTTAAAATAGAAAAGAGTTCGGGTTATTATTAATAATAACAAGAACTCTTTTATTGATTCTACTATTTCTTAATCCACTATTTCAAAGTGATAACAGTCTATTTAATTAATGTAAGTTTTTTAGTTGAAGTAAAAGTACCAGAAGTTAATTTATAGAAATAAATACCACTGCTCAGATTTGCTGCATTAAATTTAATTTCATAATTACCTATACTCTTAACTTCATTAACAAGAGTTGCAACTTCTTTCCCTAAAACATTAAATATCTTTAAAGTAACAAATCCTTGTTTACCAATCGCATAAGAGAATGTTGTCGTTGGATTAAAAGGATTCGGATAGTTCTGATTGAGCTTAAATTCACTAATAACAATATTATCATTCTCAACAGAAGTAATTGAGTTTGCAGTACCGCGAGTAATGGTGTTTAGTAATTGCCAATTCGTTGAACCATCAGGAAATCTTCCATAAGATTGTGTAACATCCATTGAGGTGAATGCAACCGTATCAATTACTACACCAATTGTATCCTCGAACCAAACAGTTTCACCATTGCTTGATAATCCAAAATCTGAATCATCACCAACAAAATCTATCGTGTCAGTAATGACAACAGTAAATCCTTTTGGAGGAATTATTGTCCCTGATGGGAATAGCTTTTTTGACTTTGAACCACTTTTCCCACCACTATCATAAATTTTATAGCCGCCAATATCAATTTGTGATTCTGAACTATTATAAATTTCAATCCAATCAAGATTTCCGGTTACACCTCTGGAATATATTTCATTCATTTTAACCGGAACATTTGTTGCTCCTTTGGTAATTAAATTCATTAATTGCAAATTTTCACTACCATCGGGATATCTTCCAAAGGATTGTGTCACTCCCATTGCCGTAAATACAACACTATCAATTAATGTTCCGGATGCATCTTCTAGCCAGACGGTCTCACCGCCGCTTGATAACCCGAAATCAGAATCATCTCCCACAAAATCTATCGTATCAGTAATGATGACGGTAAATCCTTTTGAAGGAACTATCGTC
Organism: uncultured Ignavibacteriaceae bacterium; assembly: GCA_963809415.1. GTDB lineage: Bacteria > Bacteroidota > Ignavibacteria > Ignavibacteriales > Ignavibacteriaceae > IGN3. Next base: position 387,728 of record CAWEJJ010000005.1, read on the forward strand.
CCGGAAGGAAACAATTTTTTCGATTTTGAACCGCTTTTCCCGCCGCTGTCATAGATTTTGTATCCAGAAATGTCAATATCGGTTGCTGATGAATTGTAGATTTCAATCCAGTCAAGATTTTCCACAGTCCCTCTGGAATAAATCTCATTCATCATTATTGATGATTGAGCAAAAGAAGTTCCAACCACCAAAAGAAAGACCAATGCAAAAGTAGTCAGTATAATGTTTTTTTTCATATTTACTCCTTATTAAAATAAGTTGCGATCAATACAATTAATTAACTAATTAGGTTTTTGAAATATATACAATTTACCATCCTGATCATTAACCACATATACTTTATCGTTAACTATGGTAATACCCTCCCCCTTCAGAAAAGGTATTTCCCATTGTTTTAGAAAATCACCTGTCGCTGATAGTTTAATAATCATTTTTGACTCATCACTAATCAGCCAAATACAGTTTGTGAACTCCTCAAAGTAAATATCCGAAATATCGGAGGAGTAATCAATTGTTTTACGCCATATTTCTGTTGCGTTCAAGAAACCTAAAATCATTCTAGGATCTTTTTCATTTATTACAAATAATTCGTTGTTTGCATTCTCTAATGTAATCCCCTCAAGAGCGCTATTATCACTTATAGCAACATTAACACTAAATGATGCGAGCTTGTTTCCGTTTAAATCAAATGATGTAACTAATTTTTTCTTTTCTTCGACTACATAAATTGTATCACAATTTTTAGAAAGGGTTACACCTTCCATATCGGAACCAGTGGCAGGAATTGTATTTTGTGTAATTCCTGTAAAATTAATTTCATAAATGTTGGGTTGCCCATCAGAAACCACCACTAATGAATTATTTCTTGAATTATAAGCTACACCGGAAGGTTCCGGAATATCTAGTGTGTATTCAGCAATTGGAAATATTTTTTGAACGGCAATAGGATTGGTTATTATTTCCGGATTATCTCTCGAACATCCCAAGAATATAAGTGTAGTGATTACAGGAATTAATAAATATTTGCAAGTTACATTTCTAGTCATTTAATATCCGTAAAATAAATAGAACCAAACCAAGTTTGGTTCTATCATCATTTTAATATTTAAGGTTGATTTGGAAGCTCTTTTGTAATTGTATTTGAGATTAACCAATTCGTGCTTCCATCAGGAACTCTGCTGTAGGATGTTGTGGCAACAGGCATAGCAGGGATTACAACATGATCTATTACTGAACTACTGTTTTCAAGCCAAACTTCATCACCACCGCTTGACAATCCAAAACCGCTAGGATCCTGTGTATCAACGACAATAACATAGAATCCATTTGCAGACACAACTGCATCAGCTGGGAATTCCATTTTAGGTTTTGTACCCAAATTTCCTCCGCTATCATAAATTTTATAACCCGCAAGAGTTACTTGAACAGGGTTGGGATTATAAATTTCAATCCAGTCAAAATCAGGATCAGCTCCTCTTGAAAATACCTCATTCATAAGAACAGGTAATGTTGACCCTCCACTGATTCCATTTGTTGTGCCTTTAGTCGGAGGAGTAAGTTTTGTCCAATTTGAAGAACCATCTGGATTCCTTCCATATGATGTATCGACGCCTAAAGCAGGAAAAGTAACACTATCAATCAAACCATTGCCTGCATCTTCCAACCAGACTTTTTCGCCAGACGATGTTAAACCAAATCCATTATCCAATGTATCATCAACAATTATCACAAAAAAACCACCAGCCGGAATAACAGTACCTGTTGCAATTTCCTTTTTGGGTTTACTTCCACTATTGCCGCCACTATCGTAAATTTTATAACCGCTAATATCAATCTGAGATGTGGATGGATTATAAATCTCAATCCAATCTTCGTTACCAATAGTACCACGAGAATAAATTTCATTTATTTTTACAGTAATAACTTCAGGTGGTGGTACGGGAGCCACAAATGGTTCATCTCTTGAACAAGAGAGGAAAAATCCTGAAAATATTAGTATAGCTGTTAAGAATATTTTTTTCATATTAATCTCCATTTATTTTTAAAATGATGCCTGAATTCTCATCTGAACAAATGAGTGATCATCATTACCTAAAAGATTACCTTTTCTTGTTGCGAATTCATCAAGATTAACATAAGAATAATCAAACATTAATCTAATGCTCGGGTTAGGATAATAATTAAAACCAAATGTTAATTGATTTGCCTGACCACCTTTTACACCAGCAGGAATATCATTAAGATTAGTAACGCTGTATCTTGCCGCAATTTCGAAAGCACCAATTGAATTTATAGGAGCTTCAATAGGTCCAACTTCACCTTCATCAACATAATAATAACGAGTTTCACCTGTAATCATCCAGCTTGCCATTACATAGCCGCCTTTTAAATTTACTGTAGGATTTCCGTACCATCTGTAAATGCTTGTACCCATAAACTCAGACTGAAAATAAATTGGTCCATTGATATATAAAAGTTCTGCACCATAGCGATTGTAATAATTTACATCTGAAATATCACCGGTATGTAAAAATTTTTGATTGAATACATAAGTTTCTGTTCGCGCATTAATTTCAATGGTGTTAGGTCTTAATTCAGATGTTGCATCGGGGACTTTATAAGAACCCGACAAGCCGAAGTGAAGATTTTCTCCGAAATGATTAATTGGGGCAATTGTACCGCGAAGGTCCGTTGAAAATCCTTCATCTCTCTGTCCTTTGTCGATTCTTGTTCCTGCTTCGTGACCCATTACCGCAGCAGTGATTTGCGCAAAATCTGTCCAATATCTAGCTGATACTCCAACTCTTCTTCCTAAAGGGAAAGCATAAGAGCTTGCGGATCGTTCTAAAAATGTTAATAACCTAGAACTATTTAATCTTTCCAATCCAAAAGGTTCTTTGAAATTACCTGCCAAAAGAGAAAGATTGAATTTGGGAAATGTATATTTAATAAACATATCTCTTAACTCAATCTGTGATTTTGTCGAAACTGCTTCCGCAAATTCAATATCAAGTTCCGCTTCCCAATCTTTCCATAACTTCGATTTTAAAGCAAATGTTAATCTTCTAAGATTAACACCATTGCTCAGCGCATTCTTATTTTCAAAATATATCGCCCCGTCAACTTGAATTCTTGAATCAATCCACCAACGGAAATTTCCGTCTTCAGATTCAAAAACAAGTTTTCCATTTTTCATTTCAGTACTCAATGGTACTTTCTGATCTCCACCCGGAACCTTTGCATCCTGAGCAAAAATATTTGTAATGCTCATGAATAGAAAAAGTATTGCCGTGAACATAACCAGTAAATTTTTTCTATTACTCATTTTAACTCCTTTAATTAGTGATTAAGATTTAACTGTGATTATTTTATTTTTTTAACTCTAAAAAGCTGCTCTATAATCAATTTATTTTCTTTAATTTTTTTGTCATCTAACTTATTACCTGTTGATTTCCAAATACCATTTCCATCAAAGACTGAATTCTCAAAATCAATCCTATGTGAGAAAGTTTTATTATGTAATTTCTTTAATGAACTGATCTGCGAAGAAGAAAATTCTTTGGGATCAATTTTTTGATTAACCAGGTTTGAATCTACTTTGAAACTGTCAATCAGAGCATAATTAAATATGGTGTAAATTTGATCATTGGTGTAATCATATCTTCCTAGAAGCTCGTTTCGGAATTCCTTTTTATTTTCAAATCTTTTATTAAGAAGATCAGTGATATTTTGAGTGGGAATATTTTCTGTTTGTAGTTTTTTAATTACAGATTCTGAGATTTGATATGGAACTGGAAGAATTACTTTTTGTTCAAATACATTCTGAATAAAAAATAAGGAGACGAAAGTAATAATACCTGCACTTAATGGAGCAACGGCCCAGCCTATTGCAATTTTACCAAGTACTTTAAAGTTAATAGAGTGTGGATCCTTAGCTAATCCAACTCCTATTACAGCACCAATAAATGCCTGGGTAGTAGAAAGAGGAACAAGTGGAATTGCAGGTAGATTATTTTTTAATAAAAATCTTTCTAATCCTTGTGAAGTGAATAACCAGAGAACTATAAACTCAGCTAGTACAACAACAAATCCTGTAATTGGGGAAATTTTATAAAGATTTGCCCCAACCGTCAGCATAACATTATCACCATAGGTGAAAATCCCCACAGCAATCGCCAATCCACCTAAAAGAAATAATTGCTGCACTCCACTTAGAGTAAATAAATTTCCGATATTTAAATCAACAAAAAGCGGCGCTGAAATAAACATACCCATAACATTTCCGATGTTATTTGCACCTAAAGAATAAGACGCTAATGCTCCAACAATTATTAACCCGATGCGTGTGTAGTTATCAAGCTCAAGCAAATGAATTTTCCATTTCAGAACTGTTTTTTTTATCAGTATAAAAAATGTGAACCCAAAGAATGCTGCAATTATCGGGGAAGTAAACCAACTAAATAATATTTTAGTTAATGAATTATAATCAGTTGGCGAACCTGTAAATAAATTCCAACCAATTATACCACCAATTACAGCTTGTGAAGTTGAAACGGGAAGTTTTGCTCGTGTCATTAATGTTACAGAAATACCAACCGCAAGAGCTACTGAAAAACTTCCCGCAATTGCATTGATAGAACCGAGATCAGTTAAGGTTTTCGTGGTGCCCGCACCACTGAAAACTGAGCCAAGGATAACAAAGATTCCAGCTATTATCGCAGCAGTTCTAAATCGAACCATTTTTGAAACTACTGCTGTGCCAAATACATTTACAGCGTGATTAGCTCCAAGAGACCAACCAAGAAATAAACCACTTGAAATAAAAAACCAGACTGTTATATCCAAGATTATTCTAACCTCTTTATAATAGCGATTGATAACCTATCACAAACATCTTCTGATTGTTCAGCAATTCTCTCAATGTGAAAAGTAAAATATCTTGTATGTATTTTAAAGCTAAGTTCATGATCTGTTCTGAATATTGTTCGCTTAATTCTTTCAGCAATCTTATTGGTTTCTTTTTTATACAATTGAACTTTTGTTACATAATCTCGTACTGCATCAACATTCTTAAAATATGATCTGATTCCGCTGACTGTGTTTTCAAGACATGAGATAGACGTTTCAGCTATTTCCATAAAATCATTTTTTAATTCAGGAAGTAGATTAGGTATTTCAACCGAAAATTCTAAAAGTGTTTCAGCAGTAATATTTAAGACTTTGTCGCAGCTTTCCATCAGTCCGAGAACATCACCTCTTGCTTCGGGGATCAATGTTCTTGAGTAAAGTTTAATTTCAATATTTCTACGTAAATCATCTGCAGTTGCTTCAATTTTTCTCAGATCTTTTAAATGCCCCTCAAATGCTTCAATTTGATTATCAAGGTAACACCTTATACCTAATTTAAAGATAAGCCCACCCGTAATAACTAAATCAAGATATTCATCAATTTGTGTTTCTAATTTTCTGGTTTTCCTTAAAAACATAAGTAAATAATCCTTATAAATTTCTTCAATTTAATCTCACTTTATCAGAAATGAATAACTAAAGTATTATTAACAAATTAAAATATTCCGAAAACACCATTCGGGGTTATCCCCAAATATCTAAACCAGGTTTCTCCTGCAATAATATTCAGCAGCCATGCAATTACCATTAATGTAAATCCAAATTTGAAGGTATCCGTTAGACTATAATGGTCGGTTTCATAGAGAAGTGCGGCTGGTTTGCTGTTAAATGGAAGCACATATACATGTTCAATCATAAAAGCAACGGGAAGAGCCAGACTTACAACATTATAACCGAATCTATTGGCAACACCAATTGCAATCGGAATAAATATCATAGCACGCATAGTTTTTGATTGAAAAATGAGCGCACTAAAAATCATAACTGCAGTTAAAATCATATATAATAGCCAAAAACTTGTATGCTTGCCTATTCCCAGATGATCAAAAACAGCATTTACACTAATCGATGGAAGATCGGTAATGTCCAAACCGGCACCTAGTGTATATGCACCAGCGGAGAATAACATGAGATGCCAGGGAATATCTACATCGTTCCATTTTACAATTCCAATTCTAGGTAAGAGAGCAACAATTGCTCCAGCGAATGCAACTGCGGTAGCACTTATTCCATGAATATTATCGGTAGCCCAGAGCGCAAGTATTACAATAAAAATAATAGCAGATTTAATTTCCAAAAAACTTAATGGACCAAGTTTTTCATACTCATTTTTCAAACTCTCCATACCGCCTTCAATATGCGGTAATCGTTCTTCAGGAGATAAAGGGAAAAAAACTTTCATTGCCAGGAGATAGCCGACAAACATTAAACCAAGCATAATAGGAAACATCGCCAACATCCAATTAGAAAAGTAAATTTTTCCACCTATTGCACCACCTATTAAAGCGGCGGCTAATAAATTAGCACCTGAACCAGTTACAAATGCACCGGCTCCAATATTAATATTGAGAAGATTTTGTAAAACAATATTTCGTCCAAAATTATTTCTATTTTCTCCACCTACTGCACCATAAATAGCCGCAATTACCATAAAGATAGGTAACAGTATTGCAGCTTTTGCAGTTGTTGCTGAAATAAATGCAGATAAGACAAGATTAATCACAATAAAACTTATAAAAATAGTGCTGGCATTCTTTCCAAATTTAATTATTAGCCATAATGCAAATCGTTTTGCAAGACCTGTTACAACCAGCATACTGGCAAGTATGAATGACATAATATTCAGCCACATAACGGGATGCCCCAGTTGAGCATAGGCAGTATTTTCAGATAGTACACCCGTAAGAACTAAGGCTATTATTAACATAAGCGATGTCAAATAATTAGGAATCGCTTGAGTCATCCAAAGAATTATTGAAGCTGCAAATATCGCCAGCATAAATTCATTGTTACGTATAAATACTGCTGAACCGAATTTTTCATAAGCTTGCTTTGCGGATTCTGAAACTAGTTCTTCTGGATTAATAGAATAAAGGAAGGGTAATTTTATTATGAAAGCAAATAAGATGAAAGCAACTAATGCTAAAATTGGCCCCGCCATTGCCAACCACTTTTCAAGTTTTGATTTTTCACGTTTTGGAAGTTTCTCAATACGATAGTTACTCATATCGAGTGGATTAAATTTTGTCATAACAACTTCGATAAATGATATGATAATAATTTGAGAATATGGATGTTCTGACTACCATTTTGAATAAGGATTTTTCATCAGCATAGAATTATAATATTTAGTATCTCCTGTTACTTCTTCACCCAACCATTCAGGTCTTTCAAAGGATTCTGATTCAGATAACAATTCAAGTTCTGCAATGACTAATCCTTTATTTTCGCCATAGAATTCATCAACTTCAAATGTGTGATTTCCGACTTTAACCAGGTAACGGGTTTTATCAATTACACCGGGCTCACAAATTTTTAGAAGTTCTTCAACTTCATTAGTTGGAATTTCTTTTTCCCATTCATACCTGGTAGCTCCTGAAGTGTTTCCAATGCCCTTGATAGTGAGGTAGCCTTTATCGCCTTTAATTCTAACTCGAACAGTGCGTTCCGGAATAGAAGAGAGATAACCTTGTACAATTCTGGTTTCTTTGTTGACAAGATTTTTAAACTCACCTTTAACTAAAAATTTACGCTCAATTTCATTGGCCATTTTTTTTCTCCTTATTTCATTTCTACCAAATTTTTTAATCCGCGCAAATAATTAATGTTCGGAAATTTATCAAGCTCTAACTCTCTTACTGTTTTTATAACCAATTCAGGATCTTCCATTTCAACCGCTGCTGTTTTAATGATTTTATCATTAACAGTTACTTCGGCAATTTCCACGATTGTATTATTTATAGTAAAGCCTGTTCTTTTCTTGTGCACATTTACTGCCTTTAATAATTTTGAAGGGTGAATTATTTCAGCAAGATATTGTTGAAATGAATATTCTGTGCGTTCAAATTTCGGTAATGTAACTCTGAAACATTTAAATACTTTTTCAATATCAGAAACAGAAAGAGGAAATGTTCCTTTCATAATAGGCATCCATTGTTCCAATCTATCCTCATTAACCTGCTTAAGAGTTTTAATGTCCATCAAATCATCGCGAACTTTTGTATTATCCATACTAACTTCTGAAAGTATATAAACTTCATCACTTTCTCTGGTTTTCCCTTCGGGGTGTCTTCTAATATTTTCTTCTGATTTCCCAAGATCATTTGTAAAAGTACGCCATTCCCAACGAGGAATTATATTTTCCATACTCACTCCTTTGTTAAATAAGTATTCTTATTTGGCAAGGATAGTGCCGGGAAGGATTAAAATTATTGAAGATTTTTTCTCGTGATTTTCGTATTCATTTCAATCATTTATATAAAAGAATTAGTTTAATTACTAAAGATTGGCGAATAATCGTCGTCACTGTGGCGATTATTCGTCCGTTTCGTTAGGTTTAAATCATTAAATAATCAATTTAATTGAAATAAAATTAGGACTGGTATTTGAACAGATTTAAAAATATAATTTTTAAGAATTCTTCACCAACGATGCGTAAAAAATATCTGCTCATATTAACACTATTAGTCTTGATTGCCTCAATTGCAACTACGGTTTTCTATATATATGCCGTAGATATTTCCGCAGTCAATTTAGCTGACAGCAAAAAAGATAAAATCAAACAGGGAAAAGAGAAAACTCTTTTTTACGTTGGAGTAATATCACGTTACCCGCCAAATATAATTTTTAGAGGTTATCAGCCAATAATAGATTATCTAAATCAGAACGATAAATATCATTTCGAATTGAAACTTAGTACAACTTATTCTGAAACACTTAATCAATTAATTAAGGGGGAAGTCTCAATAGCTTTTTTTGGTTCCTTGCTTTACATAAATGCACACGAACGATATGGAATTATTCCGATATTAAAGCCGTTGAATGAAGATTTTAAACCCTTTTTTAAATCAGTCTTATTTACAAAGAGCAATAGTGATATTAATTCAATAAAAGATCTTAAAGGAAAAAAAGTTGCTTTTCCTTCAAATGAATCTTTTTCAGGTAATTGGCTAATACAGTATGAAATAAAAAAGTATAACATGATTGAATCCGATTTTAGTGAAATACATAATTTCGCATATCATCAAAATGTAATATTTCAAGTTCTAAACGGTTCATTTGACGCAGGAGTAGTAAAAGAGAAAGTACTAAAAGAGTATAAGGATCGCAATGTAAAGGTAATTGCATATTCCGAACCATTACCTGGTTCACCAATAGTTGCTATTAAAAATTATAATAAGGAAGTGATCAATATCATAAAATCTCTTTTGTTAAAAGTCGATTTAACAAAACCATATTATAAATCATTAGTAAAAAACTGGGATAAAGAATTTATTTACGGATTTGTAGAGGCTAATGATGCTGATTATTATCCAATAAGAAAATATTCGGGGATCAAATAAAAAGATGATCTCTATTCAACATAGTCTTAAAACACGTATTCTTTTTGTTACAGGCTCTGTTATCCTTCTGATAATGATGATTATTTCCTTAGCAATTATGTATCAGTGGAGAAAGATTTTGATTGAGAAGGAAATCATAAACGCTCAATCAGTTACAAATGCATTTACTGTTCCTGCCCTTGACGCAATGATTTACGCTGAACAAGGTAAATTGTTTAAAAACGATTTACTCGAAACTTATATAGAAAATTTTATGCAGCAGGTTAAACAAATTAATTACATAGAGATCTATGATGATAGCTTGAAAATAATTGCAAGCGAAGATAGGAATGGAAATTATATAGTCGAAAATCAAAAAGCTAAAAAGCTTCAATTAGATAACTATAAAACTATTATTTATCATTCTCCAATTTATGGTTGGATTTTAGAGGCTTACGCACCTTTAAGCATAGCAAATAAAAAATGGGGTGTGGCAAAAATCGGATTCGATGCAAACCCGATACGGAATGAAATTAAAAATATTTTTTTCGTATTATTTGGTTTAACTATATTTGTTTCCATTATAACATTATCTGTCCTTTATCTTTTAATCAATCGGATAACTTTTTCCTTAAATAACTTAGTTCAGCAAATTGATAAAATTGATTTTAACAGCAGTGAAGAAATCAAGTTAAGCAGCGGAAAAGACGAGATAGGTTTTTTAATAGAAAGATTTGATGATTTACTTAAGCGCCTAAAAAAATCAAAAGAACAGTTAGCAATTGCACAAAAACAAATTTACCAGTCAGAAAAGTTAGCTTCTATTGGTAGACTTGCATCAGGAGTAGCGCATGAAATCAATAATCCGTTAAACGGAATTAAAAGCTGCGTCTATGCCATTCAGAAGGATCCCGAAGATAAAGAACAGACGAAAGAATATATCTCTCTAATAAACGAAGGAATATTCTACATTGAAAGCGTAATAAAAAAACTTTTAGGATTTGCCAGACCACAAACACAAATTTCAAATTCGCTAGAATTAAACGAGTTAGTGTTTAATGTATATCGCCTGCTTGATTATAAGCTTAAGCAGAAAAATGCTGCAGTTCGCCTTAATTTACTTGATGATCTCCCAACTATTAAAACCGATCATCAACTCATTCAAGAAGTTATAATGAACTTGTTTATTAATTCCTATGATGCAATCCAACCCAATGGAGAAATAGAAATCAGAACGGGAATAATAGATCAAAAGAATATTTTCTTTTCAATTGAGGATAATGGTATTGGAATTCAAAAAGAAGATTTAGAGAGAATTTTTGATCCATTTTATACTACAAAAGATCCTGGAGAAGGAACAGGTTTAGGGCTCTGGGTCAGTCTGGGAATTGTTGAAAACCATGGCGGTCAAATCATCGTTAGGTCCGAACAAAATAAAGGAACCATTTTTACAGTATTACTTCCGGCAGAGGTTTAAAATGAAAATAATGTTAGTAGAAGATGAAAAAATAACGCGAAAAACTCTTACTGATATTCTCAAAAAAGAGAACTATGAAGTAGATAGTTTCAGCGATGGGACGGAAGCATTTAATTACCTGGGCAATAACTATTATGATGTTATTATCACTGATTTAAGACTACCTGGCATAAATGGTTTAGAAATTCTTAAGAAAACAAAAGAAATCAGTCCTAAAACCATTGTTATAATTATTACGGCTTTTGCAACAGTTGAAACCGCAATCGAATCATTAAAACTTGGAGCTTATGATTACCTTCTTAAGCCATTTTCTCCTGAGCAGTTATTAAGTATTCTAAAACATATCGAACTATTAAGTAATGTTTTAACGGAAAATGAAAAATTAAAAAACAGACTTGCACTTTTGGAGAAAAATAATATTATAGGATCATCCAATAAAGTAAAAGCATTTATGGATATGATAAAAATTATTGCTCCGCAGGATCATACAATTTTAGTTCAGGGTGAAAGTGGAACCGGAAAAGAATTATGTGCAAGGACAATACACAATCTGTCATCGCGTAAGGATAAAGAATTTATTGCTATAAATTGTGCAGTTATCCCGGAAACATTATTAGAGAGTGAGCTATTCGGACATGAAAAAGGATCATTTACGGGAGCCATTAAAAGACACATAGGTTATTTTGAAAAAGCAAACGGTGGTACTCTATTTATTGATGACATTGACGACCTTCCTCTTTATATGCAAGTAAAACTTTTAAGAGTCCTTCAGGAAAAAGAAATTTCAAGAGTTGGAAGTACAGAAAATATTTCTATAGATGCAAGAATTATTTGTGCAACAAAAATCAATCTAAAAGAACGAGTTGAACAAAAATTATTTCGTGAAGATCTGTTTTACAGATTGAATATAATTCCGATTATCCTTCCTCCATTAAGAGATCGTAAAGAAGATATTCCGGAACTTGTGATTCACTTTTTCCAAAAACACGGCGGTGAAGAAAAAATTCCATTTTTGTCCGATGAAATTTATTCAATACTTAAAAATTATGATTGGCAAGGAAATATCAGAGAACTTGAAAACATGGTAAAGAGAATGCTGGCACTTTCTACCAATGAAAAGTTAAATGTTTCCGTACTCGAACCATTGCTCAATATTAAATCAAAAGAAAAATCGAGTGAAACTTTTTTGGGAGAATACGAGGGATTTGATGGTTATATGATGACTAAAGAAAAAGAAATAATTGCCTGGGCGTTAAACAAATCGGAGAATAATGTTACAGGCGCTGCAAAAATATTAAAAATTCCACGGACTACTTTAAGAAGTAAAATTGAAAAGTTATCTATGCAGGCGTTATCGGATTCATAAAAATTTTACAAATTTAAGATATTTTTAAAATTGATAAATCCAATTTTGATTAACATCATCAATAGAGGTTTTTTGCTCAATTTTATCAATCAATTTATTTTTTTCAATAAGGACACAGGTAAGTTTATTATTACCGTAAGCAGTGGTATCGTTATAAATAGTATTTGAATCTTTATCAAAATAAATTTCTTTCCGATGTGTATGCCCCACAACCTGAAGTTTACCAATATTTAATAGTTTACCCCTTGCCCAGATTATGCTATCCTGATCGAATAAATCTTCTCTTAAAATTTTATCTAATTCAATTTTATTTTCTAAAAAATTATTCGGTAGTTTTTTTCTCAAATGCAGTGATATCCCTGCGTGTGAAATAAAACAATCATCAAGATTAAGAAAAAGAGGTGAGGAATTAATTAAGTCTAAATGTGTGTCTATCCTGTCAAGTCTATTTTGGTATGAAGCTAAAGTGGTCTCCGCTCCATTATACTTCCAGGATTTTGCCATCAGGCTGTTTGGTTCACGCATGTTGGAATAGAACATATAGTCATGATTGCCAAGTGTAAAAACAATTTTTTCAGAAATTATATATTCAAAAACTTCATAACTGTGGTTTCCCCTATCAACCAAATCACCAACACAATAAATAGTTATGCCTGGATATTTTTCTTTAATCTTTTCAACAAGGTTTTGAAGAGTATAAAAACAACCATGCACATCACCAATTACGGCAATCATTTTTAACTAAACCTTAAAAACTTCTTTAGCATATTTTGCAAGCTCTTCTCTAAATTTAGGATGTGATATTGAGATTAATGCCTTAGCTCTTTCCTGAATTGTTTTTCCCCAGAGATTTACAGCACCATATTCAGTAACGACATAATCAACGTCACCCCGCGATGTAACGACTCCGGCACCCTGTTTAAGCATCGGTACTATTCGCGAAATAGTATCATCTTTTGTTGATGATGGCAAAGCAATAATCGGTTTACCACCTTCTGAACGAGATGCGCCTCTAATAAAATCAACCTGCCCACCTATACCAGAATAAAATCTTGTTCCAATTGAATCGGAACAAACTTGTCCGGTAAGATCAATTTCCAATGCAGAGTTGATGGCTACCATCTTATTATTTTTTGAAATAATAAACGGATCATTAACATATTCCTGAGGATGAAATTCAATTATCGGGTTGTTATCTATAAAATTAAAAGTTTTTTTTGTACCTAGAACAAATCCGGCGATTATTTTACCCGGATGCAAAGTTTTTTTCTCACCATTTATAATTCCTGATTCAACAAGGTCAATCATACCATCTGAAAACATTTCTGTATGAACTCCAAGATCTTTTTTACCTTTCAGATGTTTCATCACTGCATCAGGAATGGCACCGATTCCCATTTGTAAAGTTGCACCATCTTCAATTAGATCTGCAATATTTTGCCCTATCTTATCATACACTGCTAATACTTCGGGTGATGTATCCGGGTCAACTTGCGGTAATTCTCTGATTGGATCATCATACTCAACTATATGATTAATTTTATTTATATGGATAAAACTATCACCAAGTGCCCTTGGCATATCTTTATTTATCTGAGCAATAATAATTTTAGACTTTTCAGCCATTGTTTTGATTGAAACATCCACTCCATAACTACAAAAACCATGTTCATCGGGAGGAGAAAGATTTAACAAAGCCACATCTGTTTGAATTCTGCCTAGCTTAAAAAGCAGTGGAACATCTGAAAGAAATATTGGAATAAATTCTGATCGTCCTTCATTAACCGCTTTACGAGAATTTGCTCCAATAAAAAATGCTTTATGTTTAAAATGTTTTTCCATTCCGGAATGTAAGTAAGGCAAGTCCCCAACAATTAAAATATGATACAACGTAACGTCCTCTAATTCATTTTTACGATCAACCATAGCTCTTACTAATTCATTTGGACAAGCACACCCAGGGTGAACGACAATGTTATCTCCCGATTTAATATGTTTAACTGCTTCATCAGCAGTAGTTAGCTTTTGGTTATAAATTCTAAGAAGGTTAGTTGGAATATTATTTTTAAATGTTACTTCTTCAGTACCAGTCATAAATCGCTCATTTCTAAATAAGTATTATCAAATAAGTTTTAATTTTAAAATTCAATTAGTTGAAAAAACATGAAGTCTTCTATACTCTACATTATATGTATTAGCTATTGCTTCATTACAACAATAGCCATTATAAGTACAAACACCTTTCTGCAAACCAAAATCTCCCAATAAAGCGTTGGATAAACCATTCTCTGCTATTTGCAGTATATAATCCAATGAAGAATTATTTAATCCATAACTTGCAGTACGAGAAACTATTGCGGGCATATTAGGTACACAATAATGAATAACTCCGTGCAGCATATAAACCGGGTCAGAAAGTGTGGTGATGTGGCTGGTTTCTATACATCCACCCTGATCAATAGAAACATCAACAATTACTGCGCCTTTTTTCATTTCTTTAACCATCTCTTCTGTAACAAGATTTGGAGCCTTCTCACCTTTTATCAAAACAGCACCGATAAGAACATCGGCAAACTTTACTCCGCGCGATATTGTATAAGGATTAGCCATTACGGTTGTAACTTTTTTTCTAAAATTAATATCAATTTGTCTTAACCTCTGAAGGTCTTTATCAATCACAATAACCTGTGCACCCCTGCCCAAAGCTGCTCTTGCAGCTGATATACCGACTACACCAGCACCGAGAATAACAACAGCGGCAGGTGCAACACCAGTAATTCCGCCAAGTAATATTCCTCTACCGCCTTTGCTAAAACTTTCCAGATGTCTTTCGGCAACTTGAATTGCAAGCTGACCTGCGATTTCACTCATTGAATGAAGCACAGGAAGGCGTTCTTCATCCTCAATAAGTTCATATCCAATTGCAGTAATTTTTTTCTTTAAAAGATTTTCAATTACTTTTTTCTTACCAACAGCAAGATGGAGAAATGAAAATAGTGTTTGATTTTCTTGAAGCATTTCTGACTCTGCTTCTGAAAGAGGAGCAACTTTAACAATTACTTCAGCTCTGGCAAATGCTTCATCTGCTGAGTAAACAATTTGCGCACCTATTTTTCTATACTCTTCGTCGCTAAAATGGCTTCCTTCACCTGCACCACTTTGAAAATAAACAATATGACCGGCTCTGACTAAAGCATCAACACCTGCTGGTGCTAATGCGACTCTTTTTTCTTCATAAAGAGTTTCTTTAGGTATGCTGAATCTCATTTAAATTATCTCTTTTTTTGTTTCAAAATTACCAATGGAAGTTAAGACTTTCAATTCTTCAAGCTAATTGTTCAGACTTAAACAGTTAAAACAGTTATTTTAGAATATTTACTTGAGTTCTAACCGTGATCAATCCTGATGAAAACCAGAAATAGATTTGAATTAAAAATGTTACTACGGTTTAATTTATTTTACTTATTAATTTTAGCTGTCACTAACTTTTTATTATACAGGAGTTAATGCATTTTTACCAGTTAGAACCGCAATCACGTTCTTAGCTGCAAGTAAAGACATATTATTTCTCGCTTCTACTGTTGCACTGCCAATGTGCGGAAGTAAAACTGCATTATCTAGTTTGTAAAATTCTGGATTAAGATTCGGCTCATTTTCGTAAACATCAAAACCGGCTGCAAATATTTTCTTCTCTTTAAGAAGTGATATTAAAATCTTTTCATCAACTATCTCTCCCCTTGCTGTATTCACAAATATCGTTGATTTCTTTAACAGAGGTAGATTTGATTCATTTAGAAGATTATGAGTTTTTTTGTTTAATGGAAGATGAACTGACAGTATATCCGATTTTTTAAGAATTGAATTTAACGAAACTCGTTTAGCATCCAGTATTTTTTCCAATTCCATATTATTGTGATTAGAGTAATAAAGAATCTTACAGCCAAACGCATGTGCACGTTTCGCAACCGCGGACCCAATTCTGCCCACACCAAGGATACCAAAATATTTATCTCGCAATTCTATTCCTAAAAATAATTTTGGTTCCCATCCCTTAAATTTTTTACTTCGGATAAGTTGTTCAGCCTCTGGAATTCTCCTTGCACAGGCAAGTACTAAAGACATTGCTAAATCAGCAGTGGAGTCTGTAAGCACATCGGGAGTATTAGTTACAACAATACCTTTGCTCTTTGCATAATTAACATCAATGTTATTAAAACCTACTGCATAGTTTGCAATAACTTTACACTTTCCCATTTTATCAACTACTTCTTTATCAATTTTATCTGATAATAATGAAATAATTCCATCGCAATCTTTTATTTGGTTAATAAGTTCTTTTTTAGAAATTGCTTTATCTTTTTTATATACAGAAATTTTATATCCCTTTATCTTAAGAAGATCAATTCCAACTTCTGGTATTTCGCGGGTTATGAAGATTTTCATCAATCTCAACCAAATAAAAGCTTAACAATAAACAGCGCACCTAGCATTCCGGCAATATCGGCAATTAAACCGGCAGCCAATGCATGTCTTGTATTTTTTATATTTACAGCACCAAAGTAAACTGCCAGTACATAAAATGTTGTTTCAGAGCTTCCATAAAAGGTTGAGACTAAAATTCCGATAAATGAATCCGGTCCGTGAACGGACATAATTTCAGCCATAACACCCAACGAGCCGCTTCCGGAAAGCGGACGCATCAGCGCCATTGGTAGTGCTTCGGCAGGCATCCCAAGCGGATCCGTTACAATTCGTAAAACAGGAATTAGCCAATTGTGCATTGCCCCGCCCGCTCTAAAAATTGCAATTGCAACAAGCATAGCAACAAGATAAGGAATAATTCTTATCGCAATATTAAATCCTTCTTTTGCTCCTTCAACAAATTGCTCATACACTTTAACTCTTTTTATTGCACCATACCCGATAAAAACAAAAATTAAAAATGGAATTGCTAACGTTGAAACAATTGTGATTATATCTTTAAATAATGATGGTGAAATAAAGCTAAGAAGTGAGCCAATGGTTTTTGAAAATCCTGTTGCAAATGTTAAAATGATAATTGTAATAAGTGAAATAATTGTAATCAAAAATTTAACGTTATTCTTTAACCAGTTGCCAAATGCATTTTTCTTGACCGGAAATTTCTCCAAGACTTTTGCTGCTGTAACGCCGGCTATAGTTGCACAGGTCGATCCGAACAAAGATGTAGCAATAATAATAGTAGGATCAGCACTACCCGCTGCAGCACGAACTGCAATTGCAGTAGCAGGAATAAAAACCATACCGGCAGTGTTAATTGCCAGAAAAGTGACCATCGAGTTTGTCGCAGTTCCCTTATTGGGATTTAACTTATCTAATTCTTCCATCGCTTTTAAACCAAATGGTGTAGCGGCATTTCCTAAGCCCAGCATGTTGGCAGAAATATTCATAACCATTGATCCGATAGCTGGATGATCAGGCGGTACATCGGGGAACAGCCTTTGTGTTATTGGTCTTAAAATTTTGGCAATAATTTTTATCAAACCAGCTTCTTCAGCAACTTTCATTATTCCAAGCCACATGGCCATAATTCCAATTAATCCCAAAGCTATTTCAACCGCTGTACTTGCGATTCCTATTGAATCATTCGTTACTTTTTTCAAGGTAAGAAAACTTACTTTTTCAAAGTAAACATTTGCGAAATACGATGATGAATCAACTTTAGACATAATTACAGCGTTCGCTAGCAGATCATCATCTTTACCGGTAGCACCTGCAAGAGTCCTTAAAAACTCAGGTGAAGATTGTTTAACTGTAAGATATAGCTGAATTGATTTTTTATTAGAGGAATATGTTCCAACCCCATTTATTACAATTTCTGATTTTTCCTGAGCATCACAAAATCTGTTATAATTTACCGGGGAGATATCTACTTGAAGATCAAAACCATTTTTAGTATTTACATCACTTTTTTTTATTAATACTTTTAAGGGGACATCGTTTCTGTAAGTATTTTCAGAAAGGTTTGATACATCAATATAAACGGCGGAAGCTATTCCAAGGAAAAGAAGTGTAAACCAAACATAATTTAACAAAAGGAACTCCCTGGTTTATTACGGAATATTTATTTAAATGTGAGAAATCAAATGCCTTCTTCAATCACGGATTTGATCTCTTTAGAATCAAGAATAATTGGTTTAAGATTTTCGCTTAATTGATAGTCTTCTGTTTTTATTGCGGATGAATATTTTAATCTATACAATTCACTAACCTGATCAATTAGTTTAGTGTCGTCAATATCTTTTATTTCGCCATTCACGGTTATAAATGAAAGCTTGTAAGTGAATTCTTTAGATTTTCCATTAGCTTTCTCATTTTTATAAATCGTAAAACTACCCACTGAACCGTATTTAATGTGTTCAAAATTCTCATCTGTATTATCAAGAAATGCGTAAATATTTTTATCTAAATAAACGAAGTTACAAGCAAGCTGCATTAGTTTTTCATTATCAAGATGAATGCAAAGCACACCTGTTGCTGCTTCCTTAATTAGCTTTTCAATTTCGTTTATGTCTCTAATTTGTGTTATTTGTTTTTTCATAATTGCAATACCGTTTATTTTAACCCCTTAGTTAATAATACATTTATTTGTGAAACCGGAGAATACACACATTGGGCAATGTGTAATATTTTTATCAACATTCTTTTGTCTTAAAGCTTTTATTATTGAATTAATTTCTTCTTGTAACATTTTGATTTTTGAACTATCAAATAAAATTCTTACCGGATGTTCTGGATATTTAATAAAAATAAGATTTCCCTCAAAAATATCAAATCCTTCAAATAGTTTACTTGCAATATATAAATAAAATTTCAATTGCATTAAATAATATTCGCCTCGTTTTCCAATTTCATTTTCAGTTATATCATCAGTTTTATAATCAAGTATCAGAACCCTTTTATCATCAAATATTATTTTATCAATAATACCGTGAAGAAAATAATCATCTTCTTTAACATAGATTTCAAATTCATTCTTATAATCAAGATAATATTTAATTTGCTTAAAGGTTTTTGAATTGAAATAATTAGTTAAATCATTTTTAAGTTTTTCTAAATGCAGATTATCAATTGTCGGACTATCTTTATTAATTTCATTACTATTACTCAAATATTTTTCAATATTTTCCAGCGAGATCTCTTTTTCAAGTATTCTGTGCACTAATTTCCCATACACGGCAGCGTTAAAATTCATAATCATTTCAGGTTCGTCTGATAATTCAATTTGCTCGTCATCCTCATTCTCATTATCAATCTTCAAAGAATTTAATTTACCAATGCTTCGTAATTGCCTTTTATAACTCAGTTTTTCCGCATTCAGTTTACTAAAACCATATTCGTAAGTTAATAAATATTTTAATGGGCATTGATTAAATATTGAAACTTTGGACGCAGAAATTATTTCACCGCTTTCCTGAGTTACTAATCCTTCAATTTCAATTATATTTTTCTTGGGCTGAAAATGTTTTTCTTTGATTACACCTTGTTCAAAATCTATTTTAGATACTATTGGAATTATTACTTCTGATGACTTCTTTATATTTTTATATTCATTGTTATTTTTAATTAAATAATCCAATCTGTCGTTAATTATAATTCTATCACCATTTAATTGATCATTTAGCCCAATACTTAAAAGTGAGATAAAAGAATCTTTACTGAAGGATTTCCCATCATCAATTGTTGCACTAAGATATAGCTCATCCTTTGCTCTTGTTACAGCCACGTATAAAAGTCTCTTTAATTCTGCTATATTTTTTTTTGATTCCAGGTAATTATGAATTGAAATAATTGGGGCTGAACGGTATTCATCTAAGAAATTATCATCAACCGGAAGTTTTGCCAAAAGTCCAAATTTTTTATCAATCTGGATTTGTCCGGACTTTAATGAGCCGGATAGACTTGTTTCTGCAGTTTTATAGATAAATACAACCGGAAATTCTAATCCTTTCGATTGATGAATGGTCATCAATTGTATAGCATCTATTATCTGCAGGAAAATGCTGCCTGTGCTTCATCATCTAATCCAGTAATTGATTCCTTTAGGTAAGTAATGAAGTCATATAAATTTCTAAAACCTTTAGAGTTAAAATTTCTTGCAATGGAGATTAGCTTTTCAAGATTTGCTAATTCCTGTTTCCCATCTAATCGTGAAGCAACAACCGCTAAATAATTTTTGTCAATTAATATTTTTTTTAATAACTGAGGAAGTTCAATTGAGTTGCTTAATTTGATGTTTTCTTCGAGTATAGCCAAACAATTTTGTAAATCATTTTTTTCACTGACAAATGATTTTAGTTTTCTCCAGAAGTTATTCCCCTTTTGTAAGGAATATTTCAAATAGTTTTGAATCAGATATTGAAAAGAAGGGAGATCTTAAAATTCCAGCCAGAGCCGGTCCATTATTTTCATCCACCAGAAAAGAAAGATAGTTATATACATCACTTATAGTCTGACGCTGATAGAATCCTCTTCCACCAACTATTGTATAAGGAATTTTACGTTTAAGAAAAGATCTTTCTAACTCATCAAAATTTTTTCTTTTGCGCACAAGAATGCAGATATCCTGAAATGAATAAACACCATTTTTAACAACTTCCAAAATTTTATTAGCGACAATATCTGCTTCAGCAATTGCCTCAACATCATTTTCAACTTTTGCAATTAAGAAATTCTACCTTACCTGAAATATTATCTGCTCTTGCACATACTAAATCAGTGTTTGGCACTTCTCCGAATAATTCCACCGGATTATAAAATAATTTCCTAAATATAAAGTTGGTGAAAGTGCAAATTGCGGGAGTCATACGAAAACTATCAGGTAAACTTAAAAGACTTTCAATCCCGGATTCTGATTGAATATTATCACGAGTAAGGTTAAATATTTCAATCTCCGCATCGCGAAACTTGTAAATGCTTTGTTTTTCATCACCAACGATAAAGAGTTTACCATTTTTCAAATAATCGAGTATGGGTAGAAATATCTGATATTGAATTTCATTTGTATCCTGAAATTCATCTACCATTATAAATTTATATTTTGCTGAAAGCGATTTTTGGACATTTTCGTTCTGAAGCAATATTTTTGTGTGAAGGAGAATATCTTCAAAATCAATAAATCCTTCGGCTTTCTTTTTCGATTCATAAATCAATAATGCTTGATCAAAAAAGTTTAAGAACAATTGAACCAAATTTTGCAAGTTCAAGTTCTATTTTTTTATGATCCTCAGGTAATTCGAACTTGATTAAATCAGCCATTAAATTTTCGGCTAATGGTAATTTCATCAGAAACGGATTCGCCTAAATCACTTTTTAGATACCCTTTTTTTCTTATTGTTATTTCTTTTGTGAAGACTAAAGATTTAATTTGGTTTAACAATGAGATGATTATTGGAACTTTTATTTCTATTCTAAGTTTATCTAAATAATATTTTACCTCAACAGCAGTTTTATTTTTACCAGATCATTAGCAAATACAATGTGAATTTATTTTATCTAGGCTTGTAAAAAAAACTTCTTTTTCTTCTTTCCCAGATCAACAAAAAATATTTACTAAACATATCTGTAAAATATTCTTGTATCTGTTTTTCTTCTTTAAATAAATATTTTCTTTTACTGTAAAAACATTTTTACGGTTTTTAATCAAACTAACAATTTCCGATTCCAATCTTGATTTCGAAGCAAAAATTCGGATAAGGTATTTCAAATCTTCTTTTACAAGATCATCATCAAAAGCAGATCTTACAGTTTCAGCCACTGACATTTCGATCAACTCATTAGAAAGATTTTCATCAATCGGAATAAAACGGGCATCAAGTTGTGCTTCAACCGGATATTGCTTAAGAATATCAATACAAAAAGAGTGGATTGTTGAAATATTAGCGCTTACAAGTTGTCGCCTTATTCGCTCAAGCTTTTTCTTTTCTGCAATATTTATTGCGGATTTTATTTTATCATCAATCAGTAAAGATATTTTATAATAAAGTTCACTCGCTGCTTTTTCTGTAAAAGTAATTGCAGCAACATTAGCCGCTTCTATATTATTATTTAATAAAACTGATAAATATTTTCTGGCAAGAACAAAGGTTTTGCCTGAACCGGCATTTGCGGTAAGGGCTAAGTGTCCATCAGTGGTTAATGCTTTTTGTTGATGCGGTGTTAGCTCACTCATTTTTGATTATCATTTTGTTTGTTATAAACAGAAATAATAATTCTAAAAACAGTGATAGTTGGTGAAGTTGATTGGAGCATAATTTCACCGTTAATACTTTCTAAAAATCTTTTCGCTAAGCTTAACCCCAATCCCATTCCTTGTTTTTTTGTTGTAAAGTTCTCATCAAATATTTTTTCTCTATCGGGTACTGAAATTCCTTGCCCATTGTCGCTGATTAATATTTGATAATTACTTTGTTCCTGTGTAAGATCAATTGATATTATTGTTGCACCTGCCTGCAGTGAGTTTCGAATAAGATTAATTAACATTCTTCTAAGCTGGCTAACATCAGCTTCAATTTCAGCTTTAAGTAAACCGGTATTAATTTTTATTGAGGTTTTTTCATCAATAAACATGTTAACTGTGTCATTTAATATTGTGACCAAATCAATTACTTCAATTTTTAAACTGGGCATTTTAGCAAATCTTGAAAATTCTGATGCTATCTGGTTTAGATTATCAATTTGGTTAAGAACTGTTTGAGATACTTTTTCAAACAATTTATCGAAATCATGACTTTTATCTTTATAGGATATTATCAATTGCTGTAAAGCAAGCTTCATTGGTGTTAAAGGATTTTTGATTTCGTGTGCAACCTGCTTTGCCATTTCTTTCCACGCAGTTTCTCTTTCCATTTCTGCAAGTTCTATCTGGTTCTTTTTCAATTCAGAAGTCATCAAATTAAAGCCATCAAGCAAATCTTTTAATTCACCTCTTTCTTTATGATCAATTTTAACACTAAGATCTCCTTTCCCCACTGCCTCTGCAGCTTTTGTCAATCTCTGAATTGGCTGTGATATTTGATTTGCAAAGAAAGTACTTATGATTATAATAATAATTACAGCGAAAGAATATATTCCAAAAATAACAACATTAACCCCAACAGTAGAGGTGGAAATTTTAATTCTATTAAAAGCGTCATTAACAGATAAAATATAATCCTTTCCTGCAAGATTGATGGTTCTATAATAGTTATCGTATTTATAATCATTTACTTTTTCAGAAATGAGATACTCTTTATATCGCAAATAATATAGATAATAGTAAGTTCTTGCATTAATCTTTTGGTCAAAAAATCCAATCTGGTTATACAGATCCTGTGAATTATAAATCTGATCGGTACCGTTATAAATTGCAAATGAAATTCCCAGATCTCTTGAAACATTTTGGCTTGTTGTTATAACATCTTTACTTTTATTTTTTGTTAATTGAGATTTTAATTGTTTTTCAACATAGTCAGCTCTCTGACTCAGCTCATTGAAAATACCTTCCCTTCCGCGCTCATTTACAATTTGTGTATTGTACCAGGCAAGAATTATAACTGGAATTATTGAAATGAAAAGAAATGTAAATAGCAGTTTACTTTTAAATGTAAAACTTAGTTTTCCCAACCTGCTTAATACAATAATAAAGAAGGTGATTAAGATGAAGATTGAGTGTACAATAAATATTTTAAAGAAGTTAAAAAGATCCCAGGAAAATGCTCTTTCAGCTACAGAAACTGTAGTGATTGTTTCGTTTTCACCTGAAAAATCCTTTAGCAGGTAAGCCTCGTAATTTTCACCTTCAAATTTTAGTTTAAGCCATTTATCATTATAGTTAGAATCAATTTCAGCCTGCACAATTTGCTTAATTTGATCACGGGATGGGTAGATATCGCCATAAACCTGTGTGAGCTTAGAGTTTGTAAATTGAAATATTTTTAGTTGATTTATATCGATAACTCTATTAAAAATTGAAAGGTTTGATTTTATAAAATCAGGAATATCATTTGCACTAATAGATTCAATATCAAAACTAACAAAAGCAGTTATATAACCTTTTGTAATTCCTCTTTCTTTTAGCTTAACAATGCCCTCATAATACTTTATAGGCTTATCATCTTTTAAATCGAAACCCTCAATAGTTGGTTCACCATTATCTTTAACGAACTTAAATATTTCCTTACCCGGGTTTAAACCAACTTGAAAACCACCTAAAACATTTTGATTACGATCATAAAATCTGATTCCTGAATTAAGCGATTCTCTTTGCATCGAGCTTTTGCTCCAGATACTAAAAGCAAGTGCATCAAAGTTTTCATATCTATTTCCAAAACTCTGCAAGACATTTCTGTTAGTTAGAGCATTGCGCAAAGTTTCATCAATCATAAAACTTAAAAAATTTCTATCCACTCTATTAATTTCAATAGCTGTTGTTTTTAAAGATTCCCGTTCAAGCTTAGTATTAAAATAGTTTAACAACGTAATTGAAATCGTTGAACCTATTAGCAATGCAAATAAATAATTATAAACCGAGTTTTTGTTTTTTATGATAATCTGATAATGCAGTAAGAATACCAAAAACAAAAAAACTAAAAGCAGGAATGGTGTAATCAGGGGGTCATTACTAATAAAGTACGAAAGAAAAACAATCGTAGTTATTGCGAATAAAACTATAATTAATTTTATTTTACTTTTTTCTTCTGGTTTTTTAAATAAATATTTTGTGATAAGATTTATCAGACTTACAATGCTTATTACAACGGCAAATCCGAGAAGCAGTATGTTTAGATTCATTACTAGCGAGGGTAAATCCGGAAACAAATTGGGTTCTTTGAAATAACGAATTGTTGAATCAAATATTACACTTCTTATCGCAGCACTTAGCCCTCTTATCAATAAAAATATTAAAACCGTATAAACAATGGAAATCAAAGCTCCTATTAATTTACTTTTTCTATTTTTATCAAATAAAAAATATTGCTTTGAATACCGGAAAAATTGAATGCCAAGTATGACAATCAGGATATTTGTTGTCAAAAACTCCAGCGGTGATTTTACAATTCCCCAAGCAAAGGCAGATGAGAAATAAGAAGGGTCAGTTAACGAATTGGTTAAAAGCTTCGAAGGTATTCCCACAATGAATAATATTGTGCGTAATACAGACAAATAAAAAAGCAGTAGTAAAAACTTTAGTGTTTTAGATTCTAACTTCCTAAAATCAGATTTTAATCCTAAACCGATAAAAAGCATTGCTAAAAAAACTAAAAGTGACTGAACTTTTGAAGATTCTTCTTTGATATTATTTATTGTGCTGCTTAATGTTGGTTTAAAAAAGGTTACAATTCCTATTTTAATATTTTTATTGTTGGATAATTGAAAAGAATACTTTCTTCCATCCTTCGTTTTCTCAGCGTAAGGTGAATAGTCTATAGTAAAATCATTTTGATAATTGGCTGATATATCTTGAGTAAAACTTAATGGCTTGTTGTACTGATTTGTTAAAACATAATTTTTTTCAATTGGTTTAGAAAGTGAAAGATAAAAAACATCACTCTGGATATGAACTGTATCAATGATAGTTAAATAAGTAAGCAAGTAATTTGAAAGGAAATATGTTTCACCTAAAGGAAAGTTCAATGGGAAAAGTTCGTTTTGATTTACGGCTATTAACTGATTCCATGCAATTAACTTACCGTTTGGAGCAAATATTTCGACTGAATAGTTGTTAAATTTTTCTCGATTAACAAGTTTTACTAATTCTTTATAAGACTCATTTTCAGGTTGAAGTAGTTTTTCTAAGTTCTCTACGAAGGTTATTTAATTTAAGAAGTAAATCATTCTGCTTAATCTCAAAATCTTTTTTAACAGATTGTTCAAGCTTTGATGTTTTTTGTATTAACTGGTTATTCCAGTTTGTTTTAGTATCATTAATAATTTTTTCTGTAATTATGCCTGATACACCAATGATAATTAAAATAAAAAAGACGATAGAGAAAAATTTCCTATCGCCTTTGAATTTTAAGATGAGATTCCTAAACATTAATTAATTGTTAGTTGTGTGATATTCCAATTATTACCAATTTTTTTAAGCGATAGGTAAACCTGCGCACTATTTCTTTTCCCTTTATTATCATAACTGTATTTACCTGTTGCATACGAACTATTTTTATCTACTTTTATATGATCAAATCTAAATGAAGTTACTTTATAAAGCTTAAAAAAATCTTCTAAAACATAAAATGCCTGATTTGAACTATAATATCCACTTATTCCATTGGATAAACTAAAATAAGTTTGCTGCCCAAAATACTTTGAAATTCCTGCTATATTTCCGTCCTTAATACACAATTCTAAGTCGTTAAAAACTTGTGAATCAATTTGAGCATTTTTATTTAAGTCTGAATTAGATCTCAGTTTTGTTTGCTGTGAGAAAGTAATTGTTGAGAATAGAATTATAATAAATATGTAGGTAATTATTTTCATGATAAATAAAAAATTGTCGTGAACCGTATTCTTATAAGATATTAAACACAAGTTCACGACAAAATTAATAAAAACAGTATTATCTAACTAATCGTTCTTTATTCAAAACTCTGGATGATCGATCTTTTACTGACGTTTTTAATTGAGTATCACCCTGAACAAGTTGGAAAGCCCAATCAAAAACTATTCTATCAGCAGTAAGATTTTTAACTCTTATTTTTGCAAAATGATTATCAAACGTCCAGATAACATAAGTATGTCCAACTATCGCAATAGCATCTTTAGTTGTTGACCATCCCGTTGTTGGAGCATATGGTATATCATAAATATCAGATGTAGGTCCCATATCCTGTATGTCAGAATCATCCCAAACATCTAAATAAAATGTTCCCTGGTCATAGTCGCAGAATAAATCAGCATATTGATCATCATAAGGAACAACAGTATAATCAAAAAATGAATAACCGCTCAAATCAGGAAATCTTCTATAATCAAAAATTGTTTGGTTAAATCCTTCGGGTCTTGGCGTTGAATAAACAACATCATGACTCAAATCACTCTCATTCCCGTTATAATCAAAAGCGGCTACACCATAATAATAAGTTGTACCATTAACCGCACCATTATCAATAAAATAAGTATTCTTTGTTGTGCCGATTAAAGTATATTTACCGTCATAAGTATAACTATAGTAAACATTATAGCCCGCAATATCAGATTCTCTGTTTGGATTCCAGCTTAAATCAACTCTGTTATCACCATTTAAAACACTAATTCCAGTTGGCGGTGAAGGTGGAGTATAATCATTATAATTTGAATCATTTACATTACAGGAGTTAAGCAAAAATGCTACGCTAAAAAGGAAAGTGGCTAATATTATATTTTTCATTGTTGTTCCTCGTTAAATTTACTTTAGGTTTCCCAAAATGAATGCCATAAAAAACTATCAAATCCTGATTTGAAACGAAGAAAAACTTTCGTTATTGTACAAATAAATGAACAATAAACTTAATTTTAACGACAATAAGGATTAGATATCAGAAAGTTGTCCATCAAAAAATATCTTGTTTTTATTGATTATACCAAGAGATTTCCCGGTTAAAAGTTTTTTATCAAAAGGAGTATTTACTGATTTACTTAAAAATTTCATTTTATTCACTGTCCAAACGGCATCTATGTCCAGTATGGTTAAATTAGCTATTTCTCCTTTTTCAATTTTGGGGATAGGAAGATTTAATACTTTTCTTGGATTAATGGATAATTTTTCTATCAGACTTTCTAATGAGAGAATTTTTTTGTGATATAATTCAGTAAATGCTAACCCAACTTGAGTTTCCAGACCAATAATTCCATTTGGTGCATATTCAAATTCCATCTCTTTTTCCTCAATGGAATGAGGTGCATGATCAGAAGCGATACAATCAATTGTTCCATCCTTTAATCCTCCTAAAATAGCATCAACATCCTGCTTTGTTCTTAAAGGCGGATTCATTTTTACATTTGTATCATAAGTTTTAACTGCATCATCTGTTAATGTAAAATGATGCGGAGTAACTTCGGCAGTAACTTTTATCCCTTTTTTCTTTGCCTCACGAACCATTTCAACAGATTTTTTAGTACTTATGTGTGCAATATGAACTTTTGCATCTGTGTATTCCGCCATCAAAATATCTCTCATAACAATAAATCTTCTGCCACCGAAGGAATTGGAGGTAAGCCCAAGTAAGGTTGAATTTATACTTTCATTCATTGCACCGCCAGACAAGTGATTCGTCTTCACAATGTTCAATAATAGGAAGATTAAACATTTTAGCATATTCAAATGCTCTTTTCAAAATAGAAGCTGTTTTGATTGCAACACCATCATCGGAAAATCCAACAACTCCGGCTTCTTTTAATTCAGCCATTGGAGAAAGTATTTCACCTTTTCTTCCAATTGTAGCGGCACCAATTGGATAAACATCAACCAGGTGATTAGCTGCTTCTTTCTTTATAAATGAAACAACTTCTGCGGAATCAATTGCAGGTTCTGTATTGGGCATACAAGCAATTCCTGTAAATCCGCCATTAGCAGCACTGTCGCATCCGGTCTTAACAGTTTCTTCATCTTCTCTGCCGGGTTCACGTAAGATGAACATGCATATCAAATAAACCCGGAACAATATATTTTCCGTCGAGTTCAAGCACTTTACAATTTTTTAAATCATTTTCATCAATTTTCCCAATTTTATTTATGATTCCATCGTCAATCAAAATATTTGTGTTTGTTTGATTTAATTTTTGATATGGATTTAATAAGTTTATATTTTTTAATAACAATTTCATTTTTAGCTCTCTAGTTTAGTGTACCAAGTAAGTAAAGTACTGCCATTCTTACAGCAACTCCATTTGTAACTTGTTGTAAAATTATTTGAGAATTTCCATCAGCAACATCTGATGAAAGTTCAACTCCTCTGTTTATAGGACCAGGATGAAGTATTAAAATATCTTTACCATTTTTTTCCAGTCTGTCTCTATCAATTCCAAAATATCGTGAGTATTCTCTGATTGAAGGGAAATATTCTCTAGCTTTTCTTTCCAAGTTGGATTCTTAAAACATTAAGTACATCATTTTCCTGGATAGCTTCATCAATATCATAAATTACTTCAACACCAAGTTCTTCAATATATTTTGGGATCATTGTAGATGGTCCGCAAACTGAAACTTTTGCACCCATTGTTTTTAATCCATAAATATTTGAAAGTGCAACACGACTATGTGCAACATCTCCAACAATGCAGATTTTTAATCCTTCAACTTTCCAAGTTTTTCGCGAATGGAGTACATATCAAGTAAACCTTGCGTTGGATGTTCGTGAATTCCATCACCAGCATTAATAACATTTGCATCAGAAATTTTTGTAACATTAACGGAACACCTGCCGCAGCATGTCGTAACAACAATCATATCAACTTTCATTGCTTCAATATTTTTTACAGTGTCTTTTAACGTTTCTCCTTTACTAACACTGCTTCCGGAAATTGCAAAGTTTATCGAATCGGCGGAGAGTCTTTTTTCAGCCAGTTCAAATGAAATTCTTGTTCTGGTTGAACTTTCATAAAAAAGATTTACAACTGTTTTCCCTTGTAATGTTGGAACTTTTTTAATTGGTCTTTCAAGAATTTCTCGAAACGTTGTTGCCGTATCTAAAATTAATTGGATGTCTTCTTTGGGTACATCCTTTAATCCTAATAAATGTCTGTTTGATAATGGCATATATTTTTATTTCTTTTCTGATTCAATAATATAAATGGCATCTTCGCCATCGTGTTCTTTTATTTTAACTTTTATTTCTTCATTTTGGGATGTGGGAATATTTTTACCAACATAATCGGCTCGAATTGGCAAGTTCACGATGACCTCTGTCAATCAAGTATACAAAGCTGGATTGACCTGGTCTGCCCATATCCATAATAGCATTTAACGCAGAGCGCACTGTTCTTCCTGTAAATAGGACATCATCAACAAGAATTATATCTTTATCATTTATATCAAATGTAATATTTGAAACTGATACTTCGGGTTGTTTTAATCTGGTTCTAAAATCATCCCGATAAAGAGTAACATCCAAGTACACCAAAAGGTAAATCAACTTTATCTATCTGTTTGATCTTTTCGGTAATTCTTTTTGCTAAAAATTCGCCCCTGGTTCTCATTCCCATCAACACAAGATTATGTGAACCTTTATTTTTTTCAAGAATTTCGTGTGCAATTCTTGTCAGGATTCTATCGAATCCTTCTGCATCTATTATTTTTGATTTTACGTCCATATACAAAAAATCCTCTTCGGATTAATAATCCTCAGAGGTTCATTCTTATTTTATTTGATATTTGATTCATCCTTTTCCATCTCTCTGGATAGAGTTAAAGGTTAATATTATTTGCATCAAACTTAATGGTATTAATTTATAAAGTAAAGAATAAAACAGCTTTGTTTAAAATTATTTTTATATTTGCAGTAGGATTGTTTTTTAAGAATCCTAACCTGACCAAAAATCAGGATAGACTACGATCCGTTATTGAGCCTGAAAGGTTGTAAGTTTTTTGTATTTTATCTCATATTGTTACTTTTTTCGGGGTGTAGCGCAGCCCGGCTAGCGCGCTTCGTTCGGGACGAAGAGGTCGTAGGTTCGAATCCTATCACCCCGACTCTTTTAATTGGATTAGTGGAATTGTGGAATACTGGAATTGTAGAATTTGAAATTGGTTTTTTGAGATTTGATTTTTGTTGTTTTCACTACATACTCCATCACTCCATTTTCCCACAATTCTTATAAAATTTTATTAAAACTAATATTTAGAAAATTATGGCACAAAATCATTCATTCGATATTGTTTCTGAAATTGATTTTCAGGAAGCTGACAATGCTGTTAATCAGGCATTAAAAGAAATTCATCAACGTTATGATCTTAAGGATTCTAACACTGAATTAGAACTTAACAAAAAAGATAAACTCATTAATATTAATACAAAAGATGATTATACTTTAAAAGCTGCAGTTGATATCCTTGAAACAAAATTCATTCGTAGAAATATCTCAATCAAAACTTTAAAGTTTAATGAGCCCGAAGCTGCTGCTGGCGGAAGGCTTAAACAAGTCATCAATCTCCAAAGCGGTATATCAAAAGAAAACGCAAAGATCATTACTAAAATGATTAAAGACTCCAAACTTAAGGTAAATGCACAAATTCAGGATGAACAAATTAGAGTTACTGCACCCAAAATTGATGATCTTCAAGATGTAATCAAATTGGTGAAGGAAGCTGACCTTGATTTTCCTACTCAATTTGTAAATATGAAATAATCTGTTTTGATCACATATACTTCCTTCTTTAAGTAGAAACGAAATTTCTTTACAATTTTACTTTTCTTAATCTAAAATCTATTTTAATAAGTTTTTTATAAGGATTGATTTTAAACAATTTAAATGCCTTATTACAGGTGTAAATTTATTGTGTGAGGATGAAATGCAAACAGATGATACACTAAATTGGACATGCCAATATTGCGGCGTAGAGAATTCAGTTTGGATAGATCTTACTGTCGAAGGGAAACAGGATTTTATAGAAGATTGCAGAGTTTGTTGCCGACCAAACCGAGTGATCGTCGTAAGAGATTCGGATGAAAATGTGATGATTGAATCACGACTCATCGACGAATGAATATTTATATTATATTAAAAAAGAAAAAGATAAATTAATCCTGCTAAAACAATTGCACCATAAATTATTGAAAGGTACACAACCAGTTTACCTTTTGAAGCAATAATCTTATCTAACTGTTCGGTGTACTCCTTAAAATTAATCTTATTTATTTCAATCGCATCCGAAGAGAGAGTATTCTCACACTCAGAATTTGAATGAAGGTCACTCATAAATCCTCTCTGAATTCAAAAGATTGAAAATATTTAATTTTTAACCTAAAAACTAATCCATAATCATTCTTAAAAACGATGAACTATCTTCATCCTTTGAGTCATCTTTTTTCTCTGCTCTTTCTTTTGCCCAGGAATATCTTGAATGTTTCAACACTAAAACCGCTTGGAGTATTTTTTTCTTCATCATCATCAAGCGAGACTTTAGGACTATTTACCCTTAAAATTGTAGGAACATCCAAATCCTTTTATCAATATTTTCCTGACCAAAGAAATTAAATCCGCTATTAATATTTTCTGATAATTTTGTGGTAGCTGATTTTCTCGTAGCAATAGTTTTCTGGACTATAATTTCTTCTTGCACTGTCAAAACCTGTTGCAATAACAGTATATGAGATGTAATCATTCATTTCTTCTTTTTTAACAACACCAAAAATTACATTTGCTTCTTCACCAGCAGCTTCAAAAATTACATTATTACCTTCATTAATTTCCTGCATTGTCATTACAGATGAACCTGTAACATTTAACAATACACTTTTTGCTCCCTTTAATATTTACTCCTTCAAGTAATGGACTTGAAATAGCTTTTTGTGCAGCTTCAATTGCTCGATTTTCACCGCTTGCAATTCCACATCCCATTAATGCTTCACCACTCTGATTCATTACTGCACGTACATCTGCAAAATCAACATTAATCAAGACCTTCAATAGTAATGATATCAGCGATACCGCGGTTGCTTCATACAGAACTTCGTTTGGTTTATCGAAAGCAGCAAAAGCATTTGTAGCTTTATCCAGAATGTTTAACAATCTTTCATTTGGAATTACGATTAAACTATCAACATGCTGTCGTAATTCCTGAATGCCTTTTTCAGCATTCATCATTCTTGCTTTTGCCTTCCCATCTAAAAGGTTTTGTTACGATTCCAACCACTAATGCGCCAATACTTTTTGCAATCGAAGCAATAACAGGTGCAGCCACCGGTTCCTGTTCCACCGCCCATTCCAGCAGTAATAAAAACCATATCGCTTCCGGCAAGAACATCTGCAATTTGATCACGATCTTCTTCCGCAGCTTTTCTTCCCAATGTTAGGATCTGCACCAGCACCCAATCCACGGGTAATTGCACCTCCACACTGAACTTTATGAGTAGCAGTACTGCTTCTTAACACCTGAGCATCGGTATTAATCGGCAATGTACTCAACACCCGTCAATCCACGTGCAATCATACTTTCGATTGCATTACATCCACCACCGCCAACACCAACAACTTTTAAAACTGCTGACATAGGTTTTTCTTTATCAATGGTTGCAAATCGCGACATAAGGTCCTCCTTCTAAGTGATTTTATAGTTCGTTGAAAAAATCTTGTACTTTTTTAATTAATTTTTCGAACTGATTATCCGATTTTGATTTATTCTTTTTTATCAAAATCTGATATTCGCTCGACTTTACCGCCCGGAATTCCTCTTATCAAACCGGCTACAGTAGCAAATTCCGGACTTTCAATTTCATTTGATAAACCTGTGCCCAATTCTTGCGGCACACCAATTCTTGCGGGTAATCCAAAAACTTCTTCTGCTAATTCTGTTACACCGCTTAATAATGAACCTCCACCGGTTAAGAACAATTCCTGCTTTAATTTTGGATTTGAATCCGGCAGTTCTTAATTCATTATCAACAATTGTAAAAAGTTCTTTCATCCTTAAACTTATTATCTGAGTTAAAAGGCTAATTGGAATTTTTGTATTTCCTCTTGCACCAACACCTTTAATTAAAATATCTTCATCTTTAATGATTGCACTTTCACTTGCATATCCATATTCTTTTTTTAGTCGTCTCAGCTTCCTCAGTCATAACACCAAGTGATTCACGAATATCATTTGTAACCTGGTTACCGGCAACTCCAATAACTCTTGTATGTTTAATTGCTTTTTTATGATAGATAGCTATATCCGTTGTACCGCCGCCAATATCTATTAATGCCACACCAAGATCTTTTTCGCTATCTTCTAAAACAGATGCACTTGAAGCAATTGGTTGTAAGAATATAATCTTGAACCTGATATCCTGCACGTTCAACTGATTTTCTTATATTCTCCATTGCAGGAATTGATGCAAGAACAACATGATTACTTGCTTCTAATCGTGAGCCTGACATTCCAATCGGATTTTCAATTCCGCCTTGATAATCCACAGAAAATTCTTCCGGAATAATGTGAAGAATTTGTCTGTCACTCGGAATTCTAATTGTTCTAACATCAGCTTCCAATCTGATCAAGATCTTCTTTGGTTATTTCTTTTTCAGCTCTGTTGATGGTAACATAATTTCTATGACGAATACTTGTAATATGTTCACCGGCAACACCAACATTAACAACAGTTACTTCAATGCCCTGCCCTGTTAGCTGCAATAGACACTGCAGCTTTAATTGCTTCGGCTGTTTTACCGATATTAGCAACCAATCCTTTATGTAATCCTTCAGATGGAGCTACACCAAATCCAAGCACATCAATTCGGTTTTGGTCCGGCAGTCTTTTCTGCGATTACTGCACACACTTTTGTTGTACCTAAATCTAATCCGACTATAATTTCTTTTTTCATTAAATCAAACCCGTGTTTTCTTTTCTACCAATGTATGCTTCATTTGCAAATCTTAAATCAATGTATTCTGTATTTTGGCAAATCAGTGCTTAAATTTATTTATCCTTTCCCAGACTAAACTAAGATAAATCATTTTTTTTGATTCGTTTCCTCTTCCAAATAACAACTGGATAATTAACTCCGGAAAAAGTTAATACAACATCTCCACCGTATTTTAGATTAATTTCAGATAGTTTTTTTGCTAAATTCAATATCTGTAATTTTTGCTGCATCAATGATCCTGAATGCTTCAATTATATCTTCATTCTTAAAACTTTTGATGGATGTAAGTTTTTCTGAAACTCTAAAATTGCTGATCAACCGGAATATCAGAATAAGTTGTGTAATTCATAAATTTTTAAGTAATTCAAAATCACTTGATAAGAAAAAAGGTTCGCCACCGTTAAGCAGCACAGCATAAATTTCTTTCTCTTTAATTTTAACGTCAACATTTCCTCGCCCGTCAGATTTGACTTCAGCTTTTTCAACGTAAGGATGTTCTTCAATTCTTCTTCTTGATGATATTTAGATTTAAATCATCATAAATAGATTTTTCATCTAAATCAGCAAATCTAAGTATAATTTCTTTACTTAAGAAGGTTATTCCCTTGAATATTTATCATTTTGATTTCCTCTTTTCCCTTTTCGTTATATGTAAAAAGAGACAAGATACAAAATTGAAATTATAATCACAGATAAAAGAACAATTCCAAATATTTTTCCGTAATCTTTTTCCATCACTATTTTTTGATTAACATTGCAATAAATTCTTCACCGTATTTCCAAATATCTCCAGCACCCATTGTAACAATTATATCACCATCTTTTTTTATTTCGGTTAAGTAAAGCCGGAATATCTTTTTTATCAGCAACATAATGAACATTTTTATGTCCAAACTTTTTTGTTGTATCTGCAATCAATTCTCCGGTAACACCTTCAATCGGTAATTCCCTGTGCCGGATAAACATCAGTACAGATAAAAACATCAGAATTTAAGAAATGCTCTTCCAAACTCCTGATAAAAATCTCTTGTTCTTGAATAAAGATGCGGTTGAAAGACCACAATCAATCTTCTATCCCAGCCATCTCTAATTCCTTTTAACGTTGCAGCTTGTTTCTGTTGGATGATGAGCATAATCATCAATAACCAAAATTTCTTTATTGTACTTAACTTCAAATCTTCTGTAAACACCTGAGAAAGATTCAAGCGCATGTTTAATAATCTTAAAATCTAACACCAAGCTCTTTTCCGATAATCACAGCTGCAACAAGCGAATTTTAATACATTATGATTACCAGGAATTTTAAGTGTTATTTCACCAAGCTCTTGGTCAAAATATTTTACTTTATAAGTTGCTCGTAAATCCACTTGGGATTATATCTATAGCACGAACATCTGCCTGTGCAGTTAATCCATAAGTAATAATTTTTTTGTTTAAATGCGGAATAATATCCTGCAATGCCGGTTCATCCAAACACAATGCAACAAACCCATAGAATGGAACTTTATTTGCAAATTCAATAAATGCTGATTTTATATCATCCAGATCTTTATATGTATCAAGATGTTCGCTTTCCAAAGTTGTAAGTGCCGCAATTGTTGGAGTAAGTTTTAAAAATGTTCTATCAAATTCATCAGCTTCAACAACAATAAACTCACCATTACCTAATCGTGCATTTGTACCGCCAAGCCCGCTTAAGTTTTCCTCCAACTATAATTGTTGGATCAATTCCTCCTTCAGTTAAAGTTAATCCAACCATTGAAGTAGTGGTTGTCTTTCCGTGTGTACCAGCAATACCAATTCCATATTTCATACGCATTGTTTCTGCAAGCATTTCCGATCTTTTTATGATAGGAATTTTTCTTTCAATTGCTGCTTTGACTTCCGGATTATCAATTTGTACTGCTGAAGAATAAACAAGTACATCTGCTTCTTTTAAATTTTCAGGCGAATGACCTTCATAAACTTTTATTCCAAGACTTTCTAATCTATCAGTAACTTCACTTAATGCTTTATCGGAACCTGAGATTTCAAATCCTTGATTCACAAGTATTTCAGCGATACCGCTCATTCCAATTCCGCCTATTCCAACAAAGTGAACTTTTTTAATATTCTTAAACATCTATAAATTTTCTATTTCCAATTTTAGTTGATGAAACTTTTTTATAAGCTCATTTTCATTTTCATAATCAGAAGGTCTAATAATAATTGGGCGTCTTCTGGTTTTAAGTTTTAACCTGATAAATTTTAACATATTTGATTTTGCATATCTTCTATCTTTGCTCAACTTAATTTCAGCTATTTCATTTTTATTAATTAACTCTGAATTTAAATTTATCACGGAATGTGATTCCTTCTTCACTAAATTCAATATATTTATTACTATAAAGATTGTACATCAAAGAAACCAATGAGATAACTACAATAGCTGCGAGCAAATAAATTATCGGATCTTTTGTAATAAGATGTATATGAGCTATCTACAAACTGTCCTCGAATAATCAGGTAAGCAGCAAATACAATAAAATAAATTATCGTTGATTGATAGTAGAACGACATATTGTATTTGAATTTACTTTTATGTTTAAATTGTTCGTCTGTCATAAAGCCTTAACCATAATTTAATTGCGCTCATTGCAATTTCATTTGCCGCATTTGGTTTCGCAATTTTTTTTGCATTTTCACTCAAGCGTATTTAATAAATTTTTATCCCTCACAACCTCTAAAATTTTATTTTTCAAACTTTCTTTTAGTTCAGAATCCGGAATCAACACAGCAGCACCATTATCTGCAAGAGATTTGGCATTATAAGTATTGATGATTTTCTGCAACATGTGGCGAGGGAATAAGTATTGATGGAATTCCAAGAACAGATAACTCGGCAATTGTTGTTGCACCAGCCCTTGCAACAAGTAAGATCACAAGCCGAGTAAGCTTTGTTCATATCATCAATAAAATCCAGAATTTTTACGGATGTAAAATTAAACTTTTTATAGTTATCATAATAATTTTTTCCGGTCTGCCAAATAATTTGCAAATTATTTTTTTCTAAATCTTCGACGCAATCTGCAACTGCTTCATTAATTGATGCTGCACCTAAACTTCCGCCAAGAACAAGTATTGTTAATTTATTTTCATCTAAACCGAAATATTTTTTTGCTTCGTTCTTTTGTTAATGTTCCAAGTTCTTTTCTGACAGGATTTCCTGTAACTTTTATTTTCTCCGGTTTTCTTAAATATTTTTTTGAATCATTCAAAGTAATATGAACTTCATCAGCATATTTTTCTAGCAATCTTGTTGTAACACCGGGATAACTATTTGATTCCATTAAAATTATTTTTGCACCCATCACTGATGCTCCCCAAATTGCCGGACCTGCAACATATCCGCCTGATCCAATTGCCACATCTTGGTTTAAATCTAAATGAAATAAATAATGATTGAATAACTGAAACAAATAAGTTTTACCGGAAACAAAAAGTTTGACAGAGTTAATTTTTCTTGAAAAACCTTTTATCCAAATCGATTTAAATCCATAACCAAGATTGTGGAATAACTCTTCCTTCAATTTTAGATTTTGTACCAACAAAAATAATTTCTGATTCCGGTTTCAATCTTTTAATTTCATCGGCAACAGCAATTGCAGGATAAAGATGTCCGCCTGTTCCACCACCGGCAAATAGAAAACGATATGAGTTCTTGAGTTTTCATCTTCTCACTTCCTCAAAAGCCATTACAGTTTTATTATATATCTCAGGATTTATTTGCTTTTTCTTTTGTCTTTCTCAGTTTCGTGATTATAAATAGCAATGTTAATCAAAATTCCAATTGAAGCGCTGAAGAAATATAATTGATGTTCCGCCATAACTAATAAATGGAAGCGGCAATCCTGTTGTAGGAAATAATCCGGTTGCAACAGCAGCATTTACAAAAGCATAAATGATAATTGAAAATGAAATTCCGAATGCAAGCATTTGACCAAACTTATCTTTAGCTTTTTTAGCAATTAAGATCTCCTGCAATAAATAAAACCATGTAAAAAACTAAAACAACAATTACTCCAAGAAATCCTGTTTCTTCACCAAGTATTGCAAAGATAAAATCACCATATGCTTCAGGTAAAAAAAGATTACTTTGTCTACTGTTACCGATTCCAACACCAAATATTCCACCGCTGCCAAGACTTAGTAAACACTTGTTTAACTTGATGATTTAATCTCTCCACCATCACCGAAATGAACTGATAAAATCCTAAAATTCTTTTTCGTGAGTGGGAAAAGATCATAGCAAAAGAACCACCGAGTAATTATCAAACCAAATGAAGAAAGCAAGAA
This sequence comes from uncultured Ignavibacteriaceae bacterium, assembly GCA_963809415.1. Lineage (GTDB taxonomy): Bacteria > Bacteroidota > Ignavibacteria > Ignavibacteriales > Ignavibacteriaceae > IGN3. The sequence goes on from CAWEJJ010000005.1 coordinate 426,921, forward strand.
TGTGCTTTAGTTTTGCACCACCCACATATAGCATTGTTAATGATATTACAATTACTAAAAGCTGCATGTGCTTACATTTGGTTGAAAGAAAATTAATCCGGCAATTATAATCACCCAGATGAAAAAGAAATATAAATCCATTTTTAAAATCTTGTATATCATCTCTGTTTCTTTTCTAATCAAATATGCGAGATGAATAATTAAGAATAATCTTAGCAATATCAGCAGGCTGAATAGTTATAAATCCAAGATTTAACCATCTTCCTGCACCTTTAACCTGCGGAGCAATAATAATGTAATGAATAAAACAACAGCAATTGCTTAGTATTGCCAGCTTTACTTATTCTTTTATACCACTCATAAGGTATAAAGCAAAAAACACCCATAACTAACTAACCCAAATAATGCTCTGAATTAAATGCGAATTAAATAAATGGAAAGCAGCTATCAAATTTAGTTGCACTGTAAGTGTTGCTTGCACTCATTATAATTATCAATCCTATAAGTATAAGACAGAAAGTTGCGAAGAAAACTGTGATAGCTAATTTTTTCATTTACTGTTTACTATTTGCTTAAATACTTTTCCACGATGTTCGTAATTATCAAACATATCAAAACTTGCACAAGCAGGAGAAAGCAAAACAATATCACCATCCCTTGCTTCACTTAATGCTGTATTAATTACTTCATCAAAATCTTTTTTTATTTCTGTTTTTACTTTCTGTGAAAGTAATTAAAAACTTTTTCGGCTGATGAACCAATTGCATAAATCTTTTTAACTTTTTCAGTTACCAGATCTTCAATCATCGAATAATCATTTCCTTTATCCTGTCCGCCAAGGATAAGAAAGATTGGTTCATCAAAACTTTTTAATGCAACCATTACAGAATCAACATTTGTTGCTTTAGAATCATTAACAAATTTTACTCCTTCAATTTCTCTAACTAATTCTAATCTATGTTCAACTCCTTTAAATGATTTTAATGCTTCAATAATTTTTTTATTATCAAGATTAAAAATCTTTGCAGCAATTATTACAGCCATCGCATTTTGTATGTTATGTTCACCTTTAATAAAAATATCTGAAACCTTACATGAAAATTCTACATTATCATTTCTGAACAAATCTTATTTTTTCATTTTCAAGATAACATCCATTAGAAACTTTTTTATGTCGTTGAGAAAGAGAAAATACTTTGCTCTTAGCTTTTTTGATAATACTGATTTAATAATTCACTGTCTTTATTTAATATCAAATAATCATCTGCATCCTGATTTTCAAATATCTTGAGTTTTGATTAATGCATATTTTTCAATACTGTTTTCATATCTGTTTAAGTGATCAGGAGTAATATTCAGATATCATTGCAACTTTTGGTTTAGAATTTATCAATCAAATCCAACTGAAAACTTGAAATCTTCGAGTGATACAAATTCATTTTCTTTCACTTCAGTTGCGATTTCAGAAAAGGCAAGACCAATATTTCCTGCAGTATAAGTTTTCATTCCCGCATTCATTAAATAAATATCCGCATAAACTTGTTGTAGTTGTTTTGCCGTTAGTTCCTGTAATTCCAATTACATTTCCTTTGCAATAAGATGAAGCAAATTCAAGTTCGCTTATGACTTTTATATTTTTACTTTTTGCATTTTTAATAACCTCTGCATCTGAAGGAACACCGGGACTAACAACCATCAAATCACAATCAAATACTTTCTCTATGAATGCTCGACATTTCAAAATCAATTTTTTCATTTTTCAATAATTCAATCGATGATTTTAATTTTTCTTCCGATCCTGCATCACTTACAAATGGAATTGCACCAAGATTTTTTGCAAGCTTAGCAGCACCAAGTCCACTTCTTACAGCACCGATAATTGATATTTTTTTATTCTTAATGTCTATCATTTATTATCTAATCTTAAATGAAACTAAAGCTAACTATTGCCAGAATTATTGCAATGATGTAAGCACGAACAACTATTTTTGGTTCAGGCCAGCCAATCATTTCAAAGTGATGATGAATTGGAGCCATTTTAAAAACTCGTTTACCTTCGCCAAATTTTTTCTTTGTGTATTTGAAATACAGTCTTTGAATTATGACCGAAATTGTTTCCATAAAAAATATTCCACCAAGAATCGGTATGAATAATTCTTTTTTTATCAGCACAGCAATAATTCCAAATGCACCGCCTAGTGCAAGTGAACCAGTATCACCCATAAAAACTTGTGCGGGATAAGAGTTAAACCATAAGAAATCCTAAACTAGCACCAACCAACGCAGCAATAAAAACTGTTAATTCGCCTGCACCCGGCAGATAAATTATATTCAAGATAATTTGCAAAGATTGCATTACCGCTGAAGTATGAAAGCAATGCTAAGTGCAATCATTACTATTACAATTACACCTATTGCAAGTCCATCTAAACCATCTGTTAAGTTTACTGCATTTGATGTTGCTGTAATTATGAATACAACTACCGGAATATATAGGAATGAAAAATCAAGATTAACATTTTTTAGAAATGGAACAGTTGTTAATGTATTATAATCCTTCAAACTCAGGAGAAAAATAAATTACTGATGCCAACAATTAATCCGATTAAAACTTGTCCTAATAATTTATATCTTGCAATCAATCCATTCGGATATTTTTTAATCACTTTTAAATAATCATCAAGAAATCCAACCGCACTTAACCACAGTGTTCCAACTAAAATTAAAATTATATAAATGCTTTTTATATCACCCCAAAGTAAAACGGGAATTGTAACGGAAAGAAGAATTATCAATCCGCCCATTGTTGGAGTGCCTGCTTTAGACCAATGAGATTTTGGTCCATCAGCTTTTTTTGCTTCACCAATTTGATTGTGCCTGCAATTTCTTTATAATCCTTGGTCCAAGATAAAATGCAAGAATAAGTCCTGTTATTGCTGCTAATGCCAGAACGGAATGTTAAGAATCGAAAAATCTCAAATCCGGGTGGATTAAAAGTTTTATTTATATATTCAAAAAAATAGTACAGCATTTAATTTTTTCTGATTCAATAATTGTAACAAATTCTTCCATTTTCATTCCTCTTGATCCTTTTACAAGAATTGTTGAGTTATCAAGTTAATTTTATTTAAAAAATTCTTTAATGATTCTCTATCAGAAAAATGATTATGAATTTTAATTTTCTCATTTAATTTTTTATTCAAGCAATTTCATCATCTGAGCCAATTGTATAAACTTCATCAATCTTCAGTCTCGTTAATTACATGTTGCTAATTCCTGATGTTTTATTTTCGATTCTTTCCCCAGTTCAAACATATCTCCAAGCACAGCAATTTTTCTTTTTTCGTTTTCAATTTTAGCAAGAATGTTCTAATGAAGATTTCATCGAATCAGGATTAGCATTATACGTATCATTAATCAAAGTAAAATTTTTATAATTTTTTATTTCAAGTCTTTTATCAACTGATTTTATTTTTTTTGTTGCATTTAAAATCTTTTCTATCCCAACCCGAGTTCTGAAGCAATAGAGTATGCAGAAAGATAATTAGCAACATTTGCTTTTCCGCTTAGCAGAAGTTTAACTTTTATTGTTTGCCTTCCTGATTTAATTTCAATTTCAGGTCTAGCCAATTATGTCATAGCCATTAATCTTGCATTTATAATCAGCTTTTTCATTGCAGGGAATATGTAATCTTATTTTTAATTTTTTTTCCAAAACTTTTTAATAATGCATCATCATTATTAATAAATACTTTACCATCGTTTAGAAGGGTTTCATTAAATAACGCTGATTTTTCTTTTAAAACACCTTTCCGATTCTTTCAAATATTCTAAATGTGAATCACCGATATTTGTAATCAAAGCTATAATCAGGTTTAGCAATTGCTGCAGTATAATGTAATTTCACCAAAATGATTTGTACCAAGTTCAGCAACTAACACTTTATGTTTTTCATTTGTACTTAAAATTGTTAGCGGAACACCAATGTGATTATTATTATTTCCGACTGTTTTATTTACTTTAAACTTTTCTGAAAGTATTGTTGCCAGATATTTCTTTCGTGGTTGTTTTACCGGCACTTCCTGTAATTCCAATCACTTTTGCTTTTAATTTTTTTCGCCAGATTTTTGCAACATCACCCAATGCAATGACTGTGTCTTTAACGGTAATAAATGTTAACTGATAATCCTTAATATGCTTTAGATAATTTTCATTAATAAGAATTGCAGAAGCACCATTTTGCACAGCTTGATCAACAAAATCATGTCCATCAAATCGTTCCCCTTTTATTGCAATGAATAAAGTATTTTTCTTAATATTTCTGGAATCAATTGAAACATTATAAATTGTTTTAAAAAAATCAGGATTATAGATCACCGCTGATGGAATATTGAAAATATCTTCTATAGTTAAAGTAATTTTTTTCATTCAGCCAAATACTTTCCTGCAACTTCCCTGATCTGAAAAATGATTTCTAACACCATTTATTTCCTGGTAATTTTCATGTCCTTTACCTGCAATAAGAATCACAGCATCATTATTTGAACTTTTTATTGCTTTTTTAATTGCTTCTTCCCGATTTTCAATAACTGCAAAATTATTCCTTGAAATTCCTTTTTTGATATCTTCAATTATTTCAAAAGGATTTTCAGTTCTTGGATTATCAGATGTGATAAAAACTTTATCACTTAATTCACTGGCTATTTTTCCCATGACTGGTCGTTTTGTTTTATCACTATCACCTCCGCAGCCAAAAACTGTTACCACTTGATAATCATTTTTAACTATTTCTCTAACTGCTTGTAAAGCTTTTTCAAGACTGTCTGCTGTATGGGAATAATCTACTATTACTTTTTTCGTTTCCTTTACCAAGCACTTCAAATCTTCCGGGTACTTGAGGAGCAGATATTTATTCCTTTGATTATTTCTTCAATTCATCAATCCCCAAGACTATGTGCAGCTGCAAATGCTGCTGTTGCATTATATGCATTAAAAGTCCCTATTAAAGAAGTATGAATAATGTATTCAAAACCTTTGTTATGAATTGTAAAGTCTGTTCCGCTTAAATCATACTTGATATTTTTTATTTGATAATCTGAGTTTTCAGAAATTCCATAAGCTAACAATTTTCGCTTTGCAATCTTTAACAATGTTATATGCATTTAAATCATCATGAATTAAGAATTGCAAAAGAATTTGAGAAGAGATTATCAAACAAAATTTTCTTTGCATTAAAGTATTCTTCAAATGTTTTATGAAAGTCAAGATGGTCTGAAGTAATATTTGTAAATATGGCAACTGAGAAATTTAATCCATAAACTCTGTTTAATACCAATGAGTGCGATGATACTTCCATAACTGCATGTGAGCATTTTTGATTAATCATTTCAAGTAAGAATAGATTTAAATCATTTGATTCCGGAGTTGTAAGTTTGGAATCAATTTTTGTTTCACCGATATAATTTGCGATAGTGCCTACTAATCCGGTTTTATTTCCAGCTTGCTGCAAAATATTTTTTAAGATAAATGATGTTGTTGTTTTACCGTTTGTGCCTGTAATACCAATCAATTTTAATTTGCTGGATGGATCATTAAACAAACCTTTAGATAGTTCTGCTAATGCTATTCGACTATCTTTAACTAATAATTTTTGCAATTTGTGAATGTAATATTAATTCATCAGGAACTGATTTTGTCATCTTCAACAACAACAGCAACAGCACCTTTGTTTATAGCATCGGAATAAACTTATGTCCATCTGTTTTGAATCCCTTGATTGCAACAAACACAGAATTTTTTTGAACCTTTCTTGAATCATACTGAATACTGGAGACATCTCTTCTCTGGACTTCACCTATCACTTGAATTGCGTGAACGCTATTTAATAATTGTGTTAATTCCATTAATAAAGTGAAGCTCCTTTAACATAAACTTCTGAACATTCAAGAATGCAAATTTCATTTGATCGTTAAAGTTTTTCCTGGAGGAATACTTTGAGAAATAATTATACCTGTACCTTTAATTTTATATTTAACGCCAAGTTTTGTTAGAGCATAAATTGCATCTTTAATGAGGAGTTAATAAGATCAGGCATTTTCCCGCTTGTCGAAAAATTTATTGGCTTAACATTCACTGAAGTTGTTTCTTTATCGTGTACCGGGTTGCCTTCAGATTTTTTTCATTTGCGAATTTTAAATTATTTAGCAAATCAGAATTTATATACTGCTGAAACTTATCAACATCAGCTTCGAACAATACGCTCTGCAACATTTTTAAATATCGGCGCAGCAACCAATCCACCGTACTTTCCTTGATCTGGTGAATTAATTAAAATCAAACAAACAACCTGCGGATTGTCCACAGGAAAGAATCCAACAAATGAAGAATTATAATCTTTTTTAGAATAGCTGCCATTAACCAGTTTCTGTGATGTTCCGGTTTTACCACCAATTGATATTAATTCTGAATAAGCTTTTTTTCCAGTTCCACTTTTTACAACGCCTGCTAAAAGATTTCTTATAACCGTAGAGGTTTCTGATGATATTACTCGTCTAACTTCTTTGGGAGAAAATTCGTTAACTAAATTTCCCGTCAAATGTAACCTCTCTTTGAATTAATTGTGGTTCATAAAGAACTCCGCCATTTATTAATGCACAATAGGCAGTTAACATCTGTAATTGGTGTGACAGATATTTCATAACCAAAAGAAAGATATGCTTTTGAAACCTTTGACCATTCAGTTGGCTTTTTTAAGTGTCCCGCTGTTTCACCGGGAAGCGTTATTGATGTATAATTGCCAAATCCAAAGCCTCTTAAATATTTAAAATATTTTTCATCATCAATTCGTTGAACAAGTTTTGCCACGCCAATGTTACTGGATTGTTCAATAATATCTGTAACAGATAAGCTGTTAAATGGATGTGTATCTCTAATGTTTACATTCTTGATATTTGTACTTTCCATTTTCAACATATAATTTTTTCATTCAAGTCTGCATAATTTCTGATCAATAAAGAAGCAATAGTAAATGATTTAAATGTGGAACCGGGTTCGTAAGTATCTGTTATGGCACGATTTCTTCTTTGAAAATCATTGTACTTCCAATATTCATTTGGATTAAAATCATCAATGTTTGCAAGTGCAAGAACTTCGCCTGTATTGGGATTCATTATAATTCCGGTTCCGGAGGTACTGCACCGTACTTCTTCAACACCATTTTTTAATTCATCTTCAAGAATAAATTGATAATCTTTATCAATAGTTAAATAAAGATTATTTCCAGGAATTGCCGGATTAGTTTCATCCTGCAACAGTAACAACATCCACCAAATGCATTCTTATCTACTGATCTTGAACCGTCTTCACCATTTAATTATTCTTCAAAATACTCTGAAATTCCCATCACTCCTTTAAGATCATTATTTACATATCCAAGAGTATGGGCAGCAAGGTTATTATAATGATAAACTCTTGTAGGATCTTCTTTATAAAAAAATCCGACACGTTTAATTTCTTTTAATAAATATGCTATTTCAACAGGGACTTTTTTTTCTAAACAAATTGTTTTTTTAGAACCCTTCATCAAATTCAAATAGTAAGTTTCCCCGCTTACCAAGAACTCTTTGCAAAGGCAGTAGCCAATCTCATTTTTAGTCTTTTTGCGAAACCATTCTCAAATCAGCATAAAACGAAATATCCGGATCGATTGTAAACCAGAAGAACATTATTGCGATCATAAATCAACCCACGATCAGCAGGATTTTTTCAACTCCCGTTTGCTGACGTTGGGCATAATATTTAAGCTCTTCACTTCGGACAATTTGGATGTTAACCAATTTGACAATCAATGCCACAAAGAATAAAAACAAGCAAAATTATTACAAGTAATGCGCGTGAGTTATTCATACTTTCTTTTATAATTTCTCTTAATTTTTCAACTTTAAGCAAATCATATTTTATTATTACAGGAGCTTCAATATTTCTTATTAAGCCCAATTCAGATTTTGCAACTTTAACGATTCTTTCTTCAGCAGTTACGGTTTGATATTCTGCAGTAAGTTTAATTTTCTTTTGAGTTTCAGATTTTTAATTGTTTCTCTGTTGTATCTTTTTGCAAGGATTAATTGTTCGTACTTTAATTTTATTCGCTAACACTAACAATGCAAACGCTGTTATGATCAGAAGCAGTAAGAAACAATAAAAATTATTGGCTTTGGAACTCTTTTTCATATTCTTTCTGCTACTCTAAGTTTTGCACTTCTCGCATCGATAATTATTTCTAACTTCATCGCTAGTCGGAACAATTGGTTTTCTATTAATTAATTTTAGTTTTGCTTCCTTCTTAACTGATCCTAAACGGATCTTCTTTCGGACTTAAGGCTTATAATAGTTTCTGCTTTAAAAAAATCTTTTACAATTCTGTCTTCTAAGGAATGATAGGTTATAACTACAATTCGTCCGCCTTTTTTTAAAACTTTCAAGGAATTTTCAAGAAATAATTAAAAGGTTTCCTAATTCATCATTTACATAAATTCTTAGAGCCTGAAAAATTCTTGATAAAGTTTTTCTTTGAAAATTTGGGGAACAAGATCTTAATTATTGAAACTAATTGCCCTGGTGGTTTTCAATCTTTTTTGTCAAAGTTCGTTTTTTCAACAATGCTTTTTGAAATTTTTCTGGAATTTTTTTCTTCACCATACTTATAAAAAACATTTGCTAAATCTTCTTCTTTAAAAGTGTTGACAATATCTGCAGCAGTAATTTTTTTTGTTTTATCCATTCGTAAATCAAGCAAGGCATTGCTTCGATAAGTAAATCCCGATTCAGGTTATCTAATTGGAAGGAAGACACTCCTAAATCAGCAAGTATACCATCGAAGTATTGTATTGATTCTATTTTTGCAATCACATCTATAAAAGAGTAATTAAAATTGTACAAACTAACTCTCGGATTTTTCAGCAAATTTGTTTTGTCGAAAATTCAAATGCATCTTTATCAACATCTGATGCAACTAATCGTCCATTAGTATTTAATCTTTTTAGGATTTCACTTGAGTGACCAGCAAACCCCAAAGTTGCATCAAAGTAAACACCGGACCGATCAGTAATTAAAAAATCCAAGCTTTCCTTCAGCATCACAGGAGTATGATGCTCACTCATTTAGAAGCCATAACTTTGGCTGCAATCTCTTCATAAGTTTGCGGCTGATTGAAGTAAATATTCTTCGTAAACTTTTGGATTCCAGACTTCTATTTTTTTTAGAGCTCCAAGAATTAAAACTTCTTTTTCAATTTTTGCATAAGTAATTAAAGTTGATGGAATCATTATTCTTGATTGTCCATCCATAACATCTTCAGCAGCAAACTGAACAAACATTCTAATAAATCTTGCATCATCAGGTTGAAAGGAATTTAAATGTAAAAGTGCTTCTTCAATTTTCTGCCATTCATCCAAAGGATATAAATCAATGCAATTAGACAAACCTCTCGTCATCACAAATGTATCATTTGCATCAGCAGAAATATGCTTTCTTAGCTTGGCTGGTATTGCTATCCTGCCTTTAGAATCAATTGAATATGTAAATTGACCTCTAAACATTTTCTCCTTCTGCTAATGATATTTCCCCATTTTTCCCCACTACAACCCAAAATAATAGAAAATTTAAGCTAAAGTCAAGAAAAATTTTAAAAATTTTCAATAAAATTTTTAGATTAACCTGACTCCGGTTATTTCTCAAAAAAGCAAATAAGATAAATTGTTTGATATAAATGGATTGGTGTAACAAGTTTTAAAATAGAAATGAATACCAGGAGAGTCTTTGATGAAATTGAGCCAACTGCCGGAATCGAACCGGCGACCTACTCATTACGAATGAGTTGCTCTACCAGCTGAGCTAAGTTGGCTTTTAATCTAGACACAATTGTTACAATATAAGAATGCAAAGGCGAAGAGAAAATTCTTCGCCTATCATTTTCTAAAGTAATACGAAGACTATCTTAATTTCTTTTTGTGTCTGTTCTTTCTTAGTCTTTTTTTTCTTTTGTGCGTAGACATTTTATGACGTTTTCTTTTTTTACCACAAGGCATTGGCTTCTTCTCCTTTAATAAATTTTACAAATGATTTTTCAATAATTGTTCTGCTTTTTGTCCAACTTCATTAGTTGGATTTAAATCGTAGGCTTTTTTCAGCCACTCTTTTGACTTTTCAACATTACCCGCTGCAAGATTTACAACTCCCAAATTTAAAAAAGCTATTTGATGATTGGGAGCATACTTTAAAGCGGTTTCCATTTCTTTAATTGCATCAGGATAATCTTGTAAATTAAAATAACAAACTCCCATATCTACTCGGGCATCTGCATCTTCAGGGTGTTTTTCCAAATATTTTTTATAGTTTAGAATTGCTGCATCAAATAATCCAGAGTCATTTTTAAGGTGTGCTAACTGTAAAAGGCTTGCATAATCTTCGGGATTTTGCTTCGTCTTTTCTTCAAGATCATTTATAGCTTGCATATTATTAAGGTTTACACCTGATGATACCTCTGTTTGCCCAGGCACCTGATTAACGGTATCGGAAACCGATGTTGAATCTAAAATTCCAGATGAAAAAATAATTAAAACAATAATTGCTATACCACCAATTAAAATTCCGTAAAGCACTTTAGGATTTAAATTTTTAGAATCATTTAAAGTATTTTTTTCAACATTTTGATTTACATTTCTTTTATTTTTTTCTGTCTGTTTACCAAGAACTTTTGTTCCACATTCAGGGCAAAAATTGTAATCCTTATCAAACTTATATCCGCAATGTGAGCAGAATTTCTGATTAGCCAACTTACTTATCTCCTATTTTCATTGCATTCCAATATTAACTATATCTTTAAACTCTTTTGAAAATTTAAAGGTTGGCACAAAATGTTCATCAACAAATACTTTATCCCCAGTTTTTGGGTTACGTGCATTTCTTGCATTTTTCTTTTTCACTTTATAACTACCAAAACCTCTAATTTCAATACCATGTCCGTCTTTTAAAGCATCAATAACTGTGGAGAAAAATCCTTCAATAATTGCCTCAGTCTCAAGCTTAGTAAGTCCTGTTCCTGCTGCAACTTTATCCACAATATCCGCTTTAGTCATAAATTCACCTTAAATTATTCCAATTATGTAATTTTTTAAGAGGGGAAAATTATTAAACATTTATGCTAAAATCAACCTTAACTGCTTATTTTATAATAAATTAGATAAAACAATACTCTTAAATTGTTTCATTATTGATTAAATTTCTCAATATGATTTGTCATTTCCCTTATTTTTTAGCTCAAATAAAAATATTTACGCAAATAAATATTAAATTTGTTGGTATAAAGATTGCAGCGTTAAATATGATTTAGGAGAATAATTTTGCAGCTTATAGAAATTGTCCAACTTACTTTAATTGGTTTTGCAGCGTTAATTTTAATACTTTTCTTTGTTTCCTACTTTGGCTATAAAAGAAAGAAAAAAAATAGAGGCAATTCATTTTCTGATAATAATACTGTTATTAAAAATGACCCTGGTTCTATTGAAGCAATTACTTTGGAGGGAAAAGAGAATATTCCGGAATTTCCAGCGCAGGTAGATAAATCTCAAAAGTACAAAGTCTTTAATCCGAATTTATCGAACACGGAGGAGAAAAGTATTTTAATAAAGAAGAAACATTTTCCGCGAACACTATTTATAAAAAAATAAGATATTAGCCATCCATAGTTTTTATCATAGTTTATTTGTGATATAGCTCCTTACCTGTATTTTAATCCGTTGTTATATTAAATCAGATAATTATTTAAAAATTATTTATCCGGAAGTGAATTTAAATACCACAATCAATTTTGAATTTTATGCAAAATCAAGAAACAAAAAATATTTATATAAAAAATATGGTTTGCAATCGTTGTATAAAAGTTGTGCGCGAGGAATTTGAAAAACTTGGTCTTGTTGTTAAGAATATCCAGCTTGGTGAAGTAGAGGTGGTAAACGACGAAGCGAATTTGGATATGAAAAGGATTAGTGAAGTTTTAGTAACAAATGGTTTTGAGTTGTTAGATAATAAAAATTCAAGGGTTATTGAGAAAACAAAAGTACTCCTTATCAATTTGATTAGTTCAGTTGATTCCGGAAAAGATATTAATATTAGCATTTCAGAATATCTTGCAGAAGAAACAGGACTGAATTATCATTATTTAAGTACACTCTTTTCATCGTTAGAAGGAATTACAATTGAGAAATATATTATCCATCTAAAAATAGAAAAAGTTAAAGAGCTGTTAGTTTATGGTGAGTTAACTCTTAGTGAAATCTCATTTAGATTAGGTTATAGTTCTGTTCAGCATTTATCAAATCAATTTAAAAAAATTACGGGTTTGACCCCATCATATTTCAAATCATTAAAAAACAAAAACCGACAGGCACTCGATAGCATCCATTGATACTGAAAATTATATAACATTATTTAATTATTTTATAACGCATTCCCACTTGTATAGTTATATTTTTGGTTCAACAAAAACAGGAGTTTTATCATGGAAAAAGTATTTAAGATTGAAGGGATGTCTTGCCAGCACTGTGTGATGGCAGTTAAAAAAGAGATATCAAAACTGAATGTTGATAATTTGGAAGTCAAAATTGGTGAGGCTAAAGTCCAATTTGATGAAACAAAAGTTCAACCCTCGGATATTAAACAAGCAATAATTAACGCGGGATATTCAGTTGTAGAATAAATAAAGATAATGCCATGGAAAAATTAAAAATTGAAAAATTATCCATCCCAGTTGAAGGAATGACTTGTGCAAGTTGTGTGGCGCGTGTTGAGAAAACAATTGCAAAGTTTGATGGAATAAAAAGTGTAAACGTAAATCTAGCTACTGAAAAAGCTTCATTTGAGTACGATCCAAATCTGGTTGATTTAAATAAATTAGCCGAGACAATTGAGGATGCCGGTTATAAACTTGATTTGTCTGCACTTGATAAAAAAGCTCCATCGGATAATGTGAAGGAATTAAAAGTTGATTCCTATTTAAAAGAATTACAACACGACTTAATATTTGCTTTAGTTCTTACTGTTCCAATACTATTGCTTAATATGGGAATAATGTGGAACGGCTTTTTTCTTAAAAATTTTTTAGACACTGATCAGATAAATAAAATATTACTCATCCTTACAACACCTGTTGTATTTATACCAGGTAAAAGATTTTATAAAATATTTTGGACTAATCTAAAACATTTTACCGCTGATATGAATTCACTGGTTGCTGTTGGCACCGGGGCAGCATTTGTATTTAGTTTGATAATTACTTTATTTCCTGAATGGTTAGGACATCCACATAATCAGTACCATGTTTATTACGATACCACAGCAGTTATAATAACTTTAATCTTATTAGGAAGATGGCTTGAAAATAGAGCAAAATCAAAAACTGGAACTGCAATAAAAAAACTTATTGAGCTTCAACCTAAAACTGCAATTGTTAAAGAGAATAACCGGGAGGTTGAAAAGAAAATTGATGATTTGAAATCCGGAGATATTGTTATTATAAAACCTGGTGGAAAAATTCCTGCTGATGGGAAAGTCATCTCCGGTTTATCAAGTGTTAATGAAGCAATGATAACAGGGGAAAGTTTACCGGTCGAAAAAATTTTTGGTTCAAAAGTAATTGGCGGAACTATTAACACAACGGGTTCATTTGAGTTTCAGATTACAGAGATTGGAAAAAATTCAGTGCTTGGTCAGATAATTAAATTAGTTGAGGAAGCACAGGGATTCAAAGGCACCAATCCAAAATTTAGCAGATAAAGTTGCCGCTGTATTTGTCCCGGTTGTTGTATTGATTGCAATAATTACTTTTGTTGTTTGGTTGTTTTTAGCTCCTGGTAATTTTAGTCTTGCTCTGATGAATTTCGTTGCAGTGCTAATTATAGCCTGTCCTTGCGCTCTAGGATTAGCAACCCCAACAGCTCTAATTGTCGGGATGGGAAAAGGTGCACAAAATGGAATCCTTTTAAAGATGGACAAAGTTTAGAAATTCTTAATCAATCCGACTTAATGATTTTTGATAAAACAGGAACTATAACTGATGGAATTTTATCTGTTAATAATATTTATTCTAATAATATCTCTAAGGAAGAATTTCTTTCTTTACTTGCTTCACTAGAATCAAAATCTGAACATCCAATTGCAAAAGCAATTATTGATTATGCAAATTCAAAAAACATCAATATTAAAACGATTACTGAATTTGAAGTTAAACCCGGCAAAGGATTACAAGCCAGATATAGTAATGATATTATTTTAGCAGGTAATGAAAATTTTATGACTGAAAACAATATCGATTTGAGCTTTTTATTGGGTGAGATAAAAACAAATTCCGATAGTAATTCTTCAATAGTCTTTCTGGCAATAAATAATGATGCAAAAGGATACATTACTGTTAGCGATTCAATTAAAAGTAATTCTGCAAAAGTGATTAGCGAAATCAAATCAAATAATATAGAGCCAATACTTTTATCAGGTGATAATTTTTCAGTTGCTAAAAGTGTTTCTGAAAAAATTGGAATATTTAGATTTGAAGCAGAAGTTTTACCGGAAAACAAATCCAGCATCGTTAAAAAATTTCAAAAAGAAGGCAAAAAAGTTGTGATGGTTGGAGACGGAATTAACGATGCTCCAGCTTTAATGCAAAGTGATATTGGAATTGCAATCGGGACTGGGACAGATGTTGCAATTGAAAGTGCCAATGTTGTATTAATGAATGGCGATCTTGAAGGAATTGTAAAATCGCTTAAACTTTCTAAACAGACAATTGCGAGTTATTAAGCAAAATCTTTTCTGGGCTTTTATTTATAATGTAATCGGCATCCCGCTTGCAGCATTGGGATTACTTAATCCGATGTTTGCTGCTTTAGCAATGTCATTTAGCTCGGTATCAGTTGTTAGTAATTCTTTAAGACTTAAAAGAATGAAGATATAAAAAAACCGGAGCAACTCCGGTTTTTAAATATTAAATAAATCAGTTCGGATTACATTTTAGGTAATCTTTCTAAATATGAGCTGTTACTTAAGATCGCAAAAGTTTCTGTTTTTCTAAGTTCATCCAGATTAAAACAATTCATATAACTCATAGAACTTTTAAGTCCATCCGAGATTCCATCAATCACATTTTTAACAGCACCTTTATATGCAACCATCGTTTCTTCACCTTCAATAAATTCATTCCGCATTTTCACACCAAAGGATGCAGAGCCTCGATATTTTTTCCAAAGCTGTCCGTTATATTTAATTACTTCACCGGGAGTTTCCCTTGTTCCAGAAAGCATTCTTCCGAGCATAACAACATCCGCACCAAGTGCAATGGCTTTTGCAACATCCCCGGGACTTTTAATTCCACCATCAGCAATAATTTTTATTTTTAATTTTTTTTGATTCTCTTATATGATAAATATTTAGCAATGAAGAAACCTGCCCGATTCCAATTCCTGTTTGAATGGAAGTAGTACAAACGCTACCGCTGCCAATTCCAACACGAACTGCATCTGCACCTGCATTTTCAAGCTGATCCAGACTATCGCCATGAGCAATATTTCCAACAATTATTTTTACATCAAATTTCTTTTTAATCTTTCAGTTTTCTTTAGTACTTCTTTATTATTTGCATTAGCAGTATCAATGCAAATTATATATTTTTTCTCAGCAATCTTTTCAACTGTTCGCATATCAGTATTTAATGCAATTGAAACAGCTTTAATTCCTTTTCCATTTTTTGCATTCAATAAAGATTCTAAAGATGAATCAAAACGATTTAGAATTCCAAGACATCCTAGCTCAGAAAGTTCTTTTGCCATTTCAATCCCTGTAACTGAATCCATCGGACTTGATATTACGGGAACATTTAATTTTATTCCCAGAAAGTTACAACTTGTTGATGCTTCTGTCCTCGATTTTATTCTTGAAATCTGAGTAGGGATTAAACTTATGTCATCATAAGTTAAAGATTGATTATACTCATTTAGTTCCTTTTTTGTGTAGACTTTCATTTAATTCCTATAAGTTTTTCAAATTAGATTTTCTATTTCGCTAATTAACATGCTCATTTTTGCAGCTACTGCAAGTACCGGTTCAAGTGAGTTCATATTAACACCAGCATTTTCTAAAATATTTATCGGATAATCAGAACTTCCCGCCTTTAAAAAGTTAAGATATTTATCTACCGCAGGTTTTCCATCTGATTTAACTTTAGCTGCTAGCGCTTCTGATGCTGCAAAACCTGTTGCATATTGATATACATAAAAATTATAATAGAAATGAGGAACTCTTGCCCAGGTAAAAGTTTCTTCTTTATCAATTACCATTTCAGGTCCCCAGTATTTCTGATAAAGTTCTTTATAAAGTACACACAAAATATCAGGTGTTAAAGCTTCTCCTTTTTCAACTTTTCTATGTGTTAGCGATTCAAACTCAGCAAACATAACTTGCCTGTAAACAGTTGTAGTAATATTGTTAAAATATTTTTCAAGTAAAAAAAGTTTTTCCTCCTTAGAGTTTGAATTTTCAATTAGGTAATCGAGCAAAAGATTTTCATTAAAAGTCGAGGCAACTTCGGCAAGAAAGATTGAATAATTAGCATAAGCGAATGGTTGATTTAATCCTGTATAATATGAGTGCATATTATGTCCCATTTCATGGGCAAGAGTAAAAACATCATTCAGCAAATCGGTCCAGTTTAGTAAAACATAAGGATGAACACCAAAAGTTGTGCCTGAAGAATAAGCCCCGCTTCTTTTAGCTTTTGTTTCGTAAACATCAATCCATCTGTTATTAAAAGCTTTTTTAATTGTGTCTAAATAATCACTGCCCATTATCTTTAATGAATTAAGCACTATTTGTTTTGCTTCATCATATGAATACTTTTTTTCCAGCTTCTGATCGAATAATGTTACATAAGCATCATAAGGATGCAATTCATTTACGCCAAGAAGTTTTTTCTTTAAAGATGCCCAGCGATACATTGGTTCAAAATTTTTATTCACTGCTTCAACCAGATTATCATAAACCGAAACAGGTATATTATTTTTATGCAATGAGGCTTCCCGTGCAGAATTATATTTTCTGGCTTTCGCAAAAAATATATTGGATTTAAGATTTCCATTAAATAAGGTTGAAATTGAATTTACATTGTTCTTATATGCTGTAAGATAAGATTTAAAGGCTTTTTCACGATATGCTCTGTCTTTTGAATAAAGCGCTGAATAAAATCTGGCATGTGAAATTTCAACATCGTTTCCTTTATCATCTTTTACTTTTGAAAATTGCAAGTCTGCATTTGTGAAAATTGAATACGCATTGTAAGGAACCTGAGCGATTTCACCAGCCATTGCCAGTAATACTTCTTTATCCTTATCTAAGGTGTGAGCTTTAAATCGTAGCAGATCATTAATGGAATGATTATAAATTTTTAGTTCAGGAAGCGAATTTATCATCTCCAAAAGTTTTGATGTTTCAATTTTTAACAATTCCGGTTTTATAAAAGAACTGGAAGTCATTACCTTTGTATACAGACTTTTTATCCTATCATCCATCCCCTGATATTTTGATACGCTCATATCACTATCTTTTGCAAGCATAGTATATAGATATAAACGCTCAAGCTTGATTCCGATTTCTTCATCAAATTTAAGGCAGGCTAAAATGTTTTTTGCAGATGTACCAAGAGTCCCTTCAAACTTTACATAATTATTCAGGTTTTCTTCTGTCCAGGAAAAATCCTTTTCCCAATCTTCATCTGTGCTATAAATATCCTCTAAATTCCATTTATATTTTTCATCAATATCCCCACGCTTCGGAACCTGCAAAGTTTGACCTTCCGGACTATAATGTTTTTTGAATAAATCATATTTGTGCATAAATAACCCCAATAATAAATTATTTAAGAAAATTTTAAATGATAGGACCTGCGATTAATTAATTACCATAATTTGAATGAATTTTTATACCAAAATTTAATTTTGTATAAGCGGGAATTAATATAAGTAAAGTAATTTTTTATTACACCCATTATTAATACAACCCTACAAACAAATTATCAATCAGGATTACAGTTAAATATCAATTTATTTTAGCCCATACAGGAAAAGTATTTAAATCAAAAATTATTGAACCAATGAAATAGACAAGAATTGAGATAATAATTATACTTATAATATTCAGGGCAAACCCGGTTTTGGCCATATCAATTATTCTCAATCTTTTACTCGCAAAAACAATTGTGTTTGGGGGCGTTCCAACAGGCATCATAAAAGCCATTGATGCTGAAAGTGTAGCCGCTATCATTAAAAGCAACGGATTTACTCCAATTGCAACTGAAACAGATGCCAGTATTGGAAGAATCATTTGTGTAGTTGCTGTATTAGAAGTTAACTCTGTAAGAAAATTAATAATTGTGCAAACAACTAGCACCAAAATAAAAGTTGGCACGTTTGCTAATCCACGTAAATTATCTCCAATATGTTCTGATAACCCGCTAGAACTAAATGCTGTTGCAAGTGCAAATCCTCCGCCAAATAATAATATTATTCCCCAAGGAATTTGCTCAAATACATTTACAGCAAGTATTGTTTTTTGTTTTTCATCTTTAGATGGGAAAAGAAAAAGTAAAAATGCCATCGTTATTGCAACCGTTCCATCATCAATGAAGTCAGGGAAATGAAATAGTATTGACCAGCCGGGAATTTTTATAATACCAAAATTTAGATCAGTTCTGAATATCCAAAGCAAAGCGGTTATTGATGACACTATGGCTATTACTTTTTCTGGATAAGAAATTTTTCCAAGTAAACTATATTCATTTTTAATAAAATCCTTGCTTAAAATAATTTTCTTATCCGATCTAAAAATAATTTTAGATAGAAGGAATGCTGCAGCTATTAAAAGAATTACCATTATTGGAAAAGCCAGCAAAATCCAATTACCAAACGAAATTTGCGGAGCATTTGGAAACGCAATTTTAACGATCCTTACTAATACTAAATTGGGCGGGGTACCTATTAGTGTTGCTATCCCGCCAATTGAACAGGAATATGCGACTCCGAGCAAAATTGATTTTGAAAAATTTTTGGTTTCTTCTCTGCCAAATTCATTTTCAATTTTTGTAATTACTGCCAGTGCAATAGGAAGCATCATTACTGCAGTGGCTGTATTAGAAATCCACATTGAAAGAAATGCAGTTGATAACATAAATCCATATAGGATAGAATTTGCGGAACCTCCGAAAGTAGAGATAACTTTTAATGCAATTCGTTTGTGAAGTCCCCAGTTTTCCATAGCAATTGCTAACATAAAACCACCGATAAACAAAAAAATTACAGAGTTTATGTAAGAAGCTGATATGTCCGAACCGGATAGAACACCAAGCAAAGGGAAAAACACCAATGGAACCAAAGACGTTGCAGCTAATGGTAAAGCTTCTGTAATCCACCAAATTGCCATCAATACAGCTACTGCTGCAACTTTTCCAACCTCTGGCTTTGCATGGACAGGATTAAAGAATAAGAGTATAAGGAGGAAAGAAATTAAACCTAATATAAATCCAATTGTTTGAACTTTTTTCATACAAGTTTAAGCCGTCTGGTTATCTGATTGAAAAATAGTTATAACTGGATAAATATAAAACCTTCGTCCAATTATTTGCTCGATTTATCGGTTCAAAATAATTTAATTTTTTCAATATGTTAGTCTTCATTTATATATTTGACCGTGTAATGTAATATAAAATTATGAATAAAAAATTCGAAGCCGTTATTGGTTTAGAAGTCCACGCGCAGCTTTTAACTGAATCAAAAATATTTTGTAGCTGCTCAACAAAGTTTGGGAGCGAACCAAATAGTAATGTTTGTCCGGTATGCCTCGGGCATCCAGGCGTTTTACCTGTGTTAAATAAAAAAGTTGTTGAGTTTACAGTACTGATGGGATTGGCAACTAACTGCAAAATTAATCAACAGTCTATCTTTGCAAGAAAAAACTATTTTTACCCTGATCTTCCAAAGGGCTACCAAATTTCTCAGTATGAGGAGCCTATTTGTGAAAATGGATTTATCGAAGTTAATCCAAAGGACGGTTCATCAAAAATAATTGGGATAACAAGAATTCACATGGAAGAGGACGCCGGTAAATCCATTCACGATCAAAGCAGTGCCACGCTTGTAGATGTTAATAGATGCGGTGTGCCTTTGATGGAGATTGTAAGTGAACCTGATATCCGCACACCCGAAGAGGCTTATCTTTATTTAAACAAGATAAAACAAATTGTACAGTACCTTAATATTTGTGATGGAAATATGGAGGAAGGTTCGCTTAGATGTGATGCCAATATTTCCGTAAGATTAAAAGGTGAGAAAAAGTTTGGGGTTAAAACTGAAATAAAAAACATGAATTCATTCAGAAATGTTGAAAGAGCAATTGACTATGAAATTAATAGACAAATTGATCTGATTGAAGACGGCGAAAATATTGTTCAGCAAACTTTACTGTGGGATGCTGATTTAAATGAAGCTATTCCAATGCGTAGTAAAGAAGAAGCCCACGATTATAGATATTTCCCTGATCCTGATTTATTGCCGGTTGTTGTTGATGAAAAATGGAAAGCAGAAATTGCAAAACTTTTGCCTGAATTGCCCGAAGTAAAACAAAAAAGATTTGTATCTGATTTTATGCTTCCAATTTATGATGCAGAGATTTTGACACAAACCAGATCACTTGCTGCTTATTATGAAGAGATCATTAAAGTGACAGATGATTATAAAACTGCAAGTAATTGGGTAATTAGTGAGGTTCTTGCAGTAATAAATGAGAAAAAAATTGACATTTCAGATTTCCCTATTACAGCCTTAAATTTGGGTAAGCTTATAAATCTTATAAAAGTTGGAACAATAAGCGGTAAAATTGCCAAGGAAGTTTTTGCACTAATGCTTCAGGGTAATTCTGATCCGGAACAAATTGTAAAAGATAAAAATCTTGTTCAAATTTCTGATACTTCGGAGATCGAATCAATAATTCAAAAAATTATAGAATCAAATCCAGTTCAGGTTCAGGAGTATCTTGCAGGTAAAGAAAAAGTTTTTGGTTTTTTTGTTGGACAGGTTATGAAAGAAACCCAGGGGAAAGCAAATCCAAAACTGGTTAATGAAATTTTAAGAAAAATGTTGAGATAGTAATATAGACTTTAGCAAAGCCATTCCTATTGGAAAGTCTGTGACTATACTTGTAAAAATAGAATTACAGACTAAAGTCTGTCTTGCGCATTTTTAAGAAAGTCATTTCAAATGTTCCGAAAGCTTTCGGGATGAGAAATCTTAAAAGTATTGCTTTCAGATTTCTCCCTTTGGTCGAAATGACAAAAACAGAATTACTATATATTATAAGAATTAATTTTACGTTTTAATCAAATAACGGAGAAAATAAATTGTCATTTCAGGAAAAACTGAAAAACTTTCTTTAAGAAAAAAGAAAAAGTAAAACCAACAACTATTGGTGGAAAAATAGCTGAATTTTTTAAACAGTTATTCTTTGCAGGAATTGCAGCATTATTTATAATCACTTTTATTATTCAGAATACGAGAATACCAACCGGTTCAATGGAAGACACTATTCTCGTTGGAGATTTTGTTCTTGTAAATAAATTTATTTATGGATCGAGTTCACCGCACTTCATCCCTTTTACAGAAGTAGCGCTTCCATATTTTACTCTGCCTGCATTTAAAGAACCAAAGGCTAAAGATATTGTTGTTTTTGAGTTTCCTGG
Organism: uncultured Ignavibacteriaceae bacterium; assembly: GCA_963809415.1. GTDB lineage: Bacteria > Bacteroidota > Ignavibacteria > Ignavibacteriales > Ignavibacteriaceae > IGN3. Next base: position 448,747 of record CAWEJJ010000005.1, read on the forward strand.
TGACCGTGACCAACTTGAAGCCAACTGAAAAAGGTGTTAATTATGTTAAAACGTTGTATAGGAACTCCCGGAGATACTGTTGAAATTAATAATAAAGTTGTGTTTGTAAATGAATAAACAATTTTGGATTCCGCCATTTATTAAATATTATCGCGGTCAATACGCAAACTATCTTAGACCTATTCCAAAGGGTGTTGCAGAACCAAGAATATTTCCCAAAGGGATGCCCTGGAATGAAGATAATTATGGACCCCTTGTTGTACCCAAAAAAGGTATGAAGATTCCAATCAATATCTACAATGTTGAACAATGGAGAAACATCATTGATAGAGAATACGGCAAAAGGGTTGTTGAAGTAAAAAATAATTCCATTGTTATAGATGGAATTCCGGTTTCATCATACACTTTTAAAAAGGATTATTACTTTATGATGGGAGACAACCGGGATGATTCTTTAGATAGCCGCTTTTGGGGATTTGTACCTCGCGACGCTGTTGTTGGAGAAGCATTTATTACTTTGTTTTCATGGGATAGAGATATTCCATTTTCCCAAATATTTAGATTGCTCGGATCAATAAGACCTGATAGAGTTTTAAAATTATTGCATTAAAACTCCCAATCTTTTTTTCTATACTATTTTCTTACAACAAACCCAGTTTCTTTGAGAAACTGGATTTGTTGTATAACTCCCAAAGGGTCATTTCGATGTCCGCCGCGGCGGATTCGACGGAGAAATCTTTCAATTATACTACGAAAAAGATTTCTCCCTTCGGTCGAAATGACCTCGATTTGACTTCTGTAACAAATTCGTTGAGAAACTGGGTTTATTGCTTTGGACAAATTAAATTACTCGAATCAATAAGATCGGAAATACTTTTATTACAAATCCGTTCTGGTTTTTGAAACCGGGTTTGTTGTTTTAGTCAATAAAAAAGGCGATCCGAAGATCGCCTTAAGAAAAAAGAACTAATGCCAATTAGAATGAGTATCTCAATCCTAATTGCATTTGCCAGCGTGAAGATAAGTTACTTGCTGTGAAAGGAGTATTGTTTGATGGAGCTGCAAAACTGTACACGTTTTTCCCGGCATCTGTGCCAGTTGTAATTGTTCCAACTTTATTTGCTACTCTGTACGTGCTGAATACACTACTGTTCCAGCCCCAATCACTGCTAAGTAAGTTCAATAGGTTTAACACATCATAATTGATTGTTAAAGTATGACCTTCAATAATTGGAATGTCCTGGGAAATATGTAAATCAACATAATTTACCCAGGGATTTCTGTCAGCATTTCTTTCAGCAATCTGTCCCTTATGGGAAGCTAAATAAGCATTATTGTTTACAAAATTGTTGAATGCTGTATACATTCCGGCATTAGGTACATATGCACCGCCAACAATAGATCCAAGTAATATATCACTGTTATCTTTTGGAATATAGAATAAATCGTTCTGATCAAATCCGTCATTATTTACATCACTTCCATAAATATATGAGAAAGGAGCGCCTGACTCACCATTATAGAATAATGAAATTGTGGTTGGTGCATTTTTGAAGAATTCCTCTACGTAAGTAAGAGAGACAAAAATACGACTTTGAATTTCATACTGTGATGTTGATAAAACCGGATCATTCGGATTACCGGCAATTGGATTATATCTCATTTGAGATTGTGCTTGTGATGAATTTACACTATTAAGGTCCTTAGCTCTTCCATAAGTGTAACCAGTATTGATTGAGAAACCTCTTGCTACATTTCTCTGTAACTGGAATGAAAGATTATAAGAGTAACCCTGATCAGTATTTTTTAAATACATAATATCATTAAAGTTATTGTTCTTTTTGTCAGTTCCGCCATAATATGGTCTTCCATCCTGTAACAAAGTTGATGGGTTATCAATATTAATAATATTTAATTTATTGTAAACAAAATCATTAACAGTCTTTGAATACTGGAATTCCACAGTTCCTACAAATCCCATAGGTAATTGATGATCAACACCGATATCATATCTCATAACCTGAGGCATTTTAAGATTTGGATCTGAAAGGTCGATTTCTGAAGTATAACTCGGTGCGCCTGTTCCAGGATCACCAACATCAGGTAAATTTGAACCATCAGGTGAGAATACAATAGCAGTGCCGCTGCCAGTAACTTGATACTGTGTTACTCCTGTGTTGCCATATTGATTTGAAATCCAAACATAAGCAGGTCTTCCAGTAAATATTCCTATACCGCCTCTAACCTGTGTCATTCTATCACCAAAAACATCCCAGTTAAAACCAACACGTGGTGCCCAGAGGAGGTTTCCGCTAGGAACTGTGTTAGTTGCAAGACCAGGGAAGTATTTTGATACAGAATCATTCTGGAATGGTAAATCCGGGAATGTTGGGATATCAACTCTTAATCCAATTGATAATTTGAAGTTTGGTTTAATCTGCCAGTCATCCTGTGCATAAAAACCATACTGTGCTACAGGGAAATTAGCTGCGGGGTCTTTTCCATTTCTTGCAGCTACTCTTTGATAGGAACTTACGTTTCCATTTTGAAGATCTGCAAGAGTATTATATTGATAATATCCTGCAAAAGATCTCAAAAACAAGTTGGTAAATGAGAAGAATTCGTTATGTGTACCAACTGTAAATGTATGGTTACCTAAGTAATAAGAGAAGTTATCTGTAAATTCAAAAATATTTTGATCTAATGAATTTGCAGATGAATATTGATCGGTTCCCATTTCATACGTGATACCGGGTTGTCTAACCTGAATTTCAGGAGTTAAAGGACCGTCAGGTCCGCGTTTATCACGGATTGTTGTATAACCAACAATTAATTCATTTGCCATATTGTTACCAAACGTACTGCTTAATTGTGCAACAAGGCTGTTTGTAACATCTTTAAATTGGTATAAATATGAGTCAAAGCTAAAAGTTGAAGATGAAGATCTGCTTCCAAGAATATCATTTTTAGCATTAACATAGTTATAATGAAGATTTAACTTATGGTTTTCTGAAATGTTGAAATCCAACCTTGCAAACAATTTGCCTGTAGGCTGTTTGGTTGTAAATTCACCATATCCACCGGTATTAAAACCGCGACTTGCTAAAATTGATTGGATTGTAAGAGCATCAGCCAATGTATTTACTGGTCCTGAGTTTAATGAAAGATTTGGGGTCGGAGTATTTCTTCCCGTTAATTCTCCATTTACGAAAAAAAAGATTTTATCCTTCAAAATAGGACCGCCCAAACGAAATCCGGTCTGGAACTCGTTGAATGTACTTATTGCAAGGTTTTGGTTATTATAATATTTACCAACAAGTTCCTGATTTCTGCCATATCCAAAAACTGAACCATGAAACTCGTTTGTACCACTTCTTGTAATAGCATTAAGACCACCACTGGTAAAACCGCTTAGTCTTACATCATAAGGAGCAATAACAACCTGAAATTCCTGGATAGCATCCAAACTTATAGGGTTTGTTCCTGCCTGTCCGCCTGGTGTTCCTGAAGAACCTAAACCAAACAAGTCGTTATATTGTGTACCATCTATCTGAATATTATTATATCTGTTGCTTCTTCCTGCGGCTTGCAGGTTCTGTCCGGAAAACATTGGTGATAATTTAGCAAAGGTTTGGAAACTTCTGCTAATAGTAGGTAATTCAGCAATTTGCTTTGAAGAAACGTTTTGAGCAGATCCTGTTCTTGAATCATTTATAATCGAACTTCTATCCGCAACAACAGTAACACCGGAAATTTCAACACTGCTTTCAAAAAGTTTTACATCCAATGAAAAGCTTTGTCCTAATTCCAGATTTGGAACCGTAGTTGTTTGTTTCTGATAACCAACGAAAGAAACGGTGATTTCATAAGGTCCACCAACTCTTAAGCCTGTTAAATTATACATTCCATTTGTTCTGGAGGTAACACCATATTGTGTGCCTGAAGGGATGTGAACCGCAATTATATTTGCACCAGGAAGCGGCTCACCTTTTGAATCTGTAATCAATCCGGTAATTGCTGCAGAAGTAGAAACGCCTTGCGCATTTATTGGCACCTGCATTACTAATACAGCAAAAAGGAGTATCAAACAGATTGAAAACAATGAGTAACGGTTATTCATGATTTCTCCTTGAAATAATTTGGGATAAGATAATTAAGAAAAGTACATTTAGTAAAAAAATTTGCACCATAGAAGTTAAAATAAAAGATTCTTTTTAAAAGATGTGCTAAATATTGTGCTAATCATATTTTCATGCAAGCAATGAAACCTATTTTTTTAAATTTAATATTTATTTAACATTATCTTAAACCTTGCATTTTAATTTATTTCTATTTTTGAAGAATAATTAGAGAATTTTGTATAAATTCATACCATATCGATATTTTTTAGGTTTTAAATATGAATCAGTTTAAAAAATCTTGTTTTGCGATAATTTTATTTTTTGTTATTTCAACTTCGGTTTTTGCACAAAATAGTAATTATGTCATTCTCATTTCATTCGATGGATTTCGCTGGGATTATGCAAACAGAGGAATTACACCAAATCTGGATTTTATCAAAGAAAACGGTGTGCACGCAATTTCTTTAAAACCCTCCTTCCCTTCCAAAACTTTTCCAAATCATTATACAATTGTTACGGGATTGTATCCGGAAAATCATGGAATAATTGCAAATAGTTTTATTGATCCATTTACTCATGAAAAATATAGCATCGGAGATACAGCAGCAGTACGAAACCCTTTTTGGTATAAAGGTGAAGCGATCTGGGAAACAGCAAATCGACAGGGTTTAATTACTGCAAGCTATTTTTGGCCAGGATCCGAGTTAAATCTTGATTATCGCAGACCAACATATTATGAAAAATATGAACATAAGCGAGATTATAATCTACGGGTAAAAGGCGTGCTGGATTGGTTATCACTGCCATACGCGCAGCGTCCTAAGTTTATTACTCTTTATTTTGATGCTACCGATACTTACGGACATGCTTTTGGAACAAATTCAAAGGAAGTGAATTTGAGCATTATGAAGTTGGATAGCTTGATTGGAAAACTTTTTGATGGATTGAAGAAGATTAATCTTAATGATAGTACCGATGTTATTATATTATCGGATCATGGAATGGCAAATATCAGCAAGGATAGAGTAATAAATGTTGAAGAAATCCTTAGCGGTTACCAACCAAAATTTATGGACAATGGACCTATTATGTATGTTGTTCCTGAAGAAGCGAAATTTGATGCTGTTTATTGCAAATTAAAGTCTGCCGAAAATCATTTTAAGGTTTATAAAAAAGAGGAAATGCCTGAGTATTATCATTTTTCAAAAAATCCATTAATACCGGAATTAATTCTGATTGCAGATCCGGGCTGGAGTTTAATGACCAGAAAAGAAATTGAGCGTCAAAGCAACAGAAATTGGGGCGGAAATCATGGATATGATAATAATGCATTGGATATGCAAGGAATATTTTTTGCAATTGGACCTGATTTTAAAAATGGATACAGTACCGGAACAATTAACAACATCGATATTTATCCTCTGCTTGCAAAAATTCTTCATATATTTCCGAACAATATGATTGATGGAAAACTTGATCGAATTGGGTTTTTGTTGAAATAAATATCAGAATAAAATTTTAGTTACAAAATAATTAACAACAGTCAAAGGAAAATTTTGAATCACCTTAATCTTAACTGCGTAAAAGGTAAATTAATAAATGGTCTCGAATATATTTTATACCTGGATAAATCAATACCGCTGGTTTCGGTTAATATTTGGTACCGAGTCGGATCAGCATATGAAACAAAAGGTAAAACTGGTTTAGCACATTTGTTTGAACACATGATGTTTCAAGGTTCTGAAAATGTTCCAAAAGAAATGCACTTCAGATATGTTCAGGAAGCAGGAGGAACTTTGAATGGATCTACAAGTACTGACAGAACAAATTATTTTGAAAAACTTCCTGCAAATAATTTTGAATTGGCTTTATGGCTTGAATCAGACAGGATGGGGTTTTTTCTTCCATCATTAACTGAAGAAAAATTAAATAACCAAAAAGATGTTGTAAAAAATGAACGTTTAGAAAGATATGATAATCAGCCGTATGGATTAGCCTGGGAACTGCTAATTACAAAACTCTATCCTGCAAATCATCCATATAGCTGGTCAACGATTGGCTTTTTAAAGGATATTGAAGGTTACACTTTTGATGATGTAAAATCTTTCTTCCAAAAATATTACGCTCCAAATAATGCAAGTATTGTTATTGCCGGAGATTTTAATATTGATGAAGCAGTCAATCTTTTAAAGAAATATTTTGAACCCATCAAACCATTTGAATCAAATCATTCTATTATTTTTTCAAAACCAGAGTTAAAAGAAAATATTCTAATTGAACATAAAGATAATGTGCAGCTGGATAGAATTTATCTCGCATGGCACTCTGATTTAATTTATGGATTGAATGATGCGTCATTAGAAGTTGCTGCAGATATTCTATCTGGTTCTAAAAATTCCCGGCTTTATAAAAAGCTTGTGTTTGATTTACAGATAGCTCAGGATATAACTGCATTTCAGTATTCGGGTAAATTTGGAGGGCATTTTATGATTATTTCTACTGCCAGACCCGGAGTGAATCTTAACCAGATTAAAGAAATCATTTTTAATGAAATAAATAATTTGATTAATAATGGAGTTACATCAAAAGAACTTGAGAAATCAAAAAACGGAATAAAAGCTAATTTTATTTATTCAATACAAAATTTAGATACCGTTGCAGATTATTTGAACCATTATAACTACTATTTGAATGAACCAAACTCATTCGAGTTTGATCTTGAACGATATAACCAGGTTGATAATAAAACATTAATTAATGCAACTCAACTTTATTTCACTAAACCTTATGTTGAACTTCGCATTACACCCAAGGAAAATATTTTATGAGTCTAGATAGAACAAAAAAACCAACTTCTATGACAGGATTAGAATTTGTTCCACCAGTTATTGAAGAAATTAAATTCAAAAATGGCTTACGAATTTTCTACCTTTATAAAGATAAACTTCCTTTAATAAGGTTAAACCTGATGATTGATGCAGGAAGCAAGTACGATCCAATCGATAAAAAAGGATTAGCATACCTAACATCACTTGTACTGGATGAAGGGGCAGATGGATTGAATGCACTTGAGTTAAGCGATGAATTTGATTTACTTGGATCAAATTTTAATGTTTCAACTGATAATGATTCAATAAATCTAAGCTTACAATGTTTAACTGAAAATTTCGAAAGATCATTTGAATTATTTTCAAAAGTGCTGTTATATCCAGAATTTAAAGAGGATGACTTTAATAGAGAAAAGAAAAAACTAATTACTCAAATAATTCAAAGTAAGGATGAACCGGATTATCTTGCAGATCAGATTTTTGATAAAATAATTTTCGGAACTTCAAGCCCTTACTCATTCCCGGTTATTGGATATGAAGATTCTGTAAATTCAATTAACCTGAATGATATTATAAATCATTACCATAATTTTTTCACTGCATCAAATTCTTTTTTAGTAATAGTTGGGAATACACCAAGAGAACAATTGATATCACTGCTTGAAAAATATCTGCCCGGTTGGGAAAATAAATCAACCAATAAATATTTATCATTTAATTCATCTTCACAAAAGAATAAATTTTTTATGCACCACAAAGCAGAGGCTGTTCAAACTGAAATTAGGGTCGGGCAGGTTACACAAAAACGGGACAGCAAAGACTATTTCCAAAAACTATTGTTAAATGCTGTACTTGGGGGACAGTTTACAAGCAGGATAAATCTTAATTTACGTGAAAGAAACGGTTACACTTACGGAGCTACTTCAAGATTTCAATATTTTAAAGAAACCGGATTTTTTCAAGTAGCTACTTCAGTTGGAGCAGAAAATACCGGTAATGCTTTAAAAGAAATACTTTTTGAGATTGATAATATTAAAAAAGGTATAACAGATCAGGAATTAGAATTTGCAAAATCATCAATCACCAAAAAATTTCCGATGAACTTTGAAACATACAGACAGATTGTTTCCAATGTTTCGGGTAAAATTTTATACGATCTCCCTGATGATTATTTTGAAACTTACATAGATAAAATTAGTAACGTTACAAAAAACGAAGTAGAGGATATTGCTAAAACAAGCATTAACAATAATGAACTTGTTATTGTACTGGTCGGTGATAAGAATTTGATAAAAGATAAAATAAATAATTTGGGTTTTGATTCTTCTGAAGTCGATATCAACGGGGAGATAATCAATTAGTTATTTTTTGATAATAATATCACCCGGATAAATAAACTTATAACCAATTTTTCGATATGATGGAATAAGTTGTGCAATTGATAAAAATTCATCAGCACTAACTAATAAAACTTTTTCATCATTTTTTTGAACTGTTAACATAAAATCCTGAAATTTACGATCAACATTAAGACTGTTTGCATCAAGCAAAGACAACTTACTTTTGTAAACAATTTTTATATTCCGCTTTCTGAACTCATTTTCAATAAACCTAAATTTCTCTGATTCAAAGAGATCAGAACGATCATCAATTATAAAGAAAACAGCATTAGAAAAAGTTCCAACAATTTCTCGTATAGACCTTTTTAACCTGTCCTCGGAATATTTTTCATCCAACTTATAAGTTAATTCGTCAATATTATCATCAAGTAAAACTGCGTAACGTTTATTTGATTTATTAAGTTTATTAATTTGATTTTTAGAACTCTCTGCCGGTAATAAAATAACATAGAAAGGTTCGGGTGTTTTTAACAACTCATCTATTTTATTATTGTCCTCTGTAGGGAAATCGTAAACCAGAAAGGATACCGTTCCAAATGCACGGAATGTGTTTTTATCATAGACAAATTCAGCTGCCAACTTTAAATGATTTTGTGATGATAGTTTTATTATTGTTTTATTTGTTGGAGTAAATTCCTCCGCGCTAACATTAACATCATCATCCCATAATAAATCCCGCAGTTCCAAAATCAGTAAAGGTATTGGTAAATTTTTAGGAACCTTAACTAAGTAAGTCGAATAAAGTGAGTCATCCGAAATATTTTTTATTTTTTTTCGTATAACCCAGCTTTCAGAAAATCCATAATTTTTTAAAGCTGTATGAAATGAATGATCAATCTCTACCCCGCTTAATGGTTCCCTGTTTTTAGGCGGCTCACCATTTTCAGTTATTTTTTTAACAGCAATATTCAATACTAATAAAACTAAAACTACCCCGAATAGAATTAAAGCAATTTTTTTTGAGAAAGAGTTTCCAAACATTTTACTAATACATTATCTATTTATTCTTAAACGAAGGTTTTCTTTTTTCAAGAAACGCCGACGTGCCCTCTTTAAAATCTTCAGTACCGCAGCAAAGTGCAAACAAACCTGCCTCTACATTTTGTCCTTGCTGTGATGAAACTTCATCAACTACATTTACAGCTTTTACAGCCAATCGAATTGCCTGCTGGCCTTTACTTGATATTTTGATTGCCATATCCCAGGCTTTGCTCATCAACTCTGATTGAGGATAAACTTTATTTGCCAAACCAATTCTAAAAGCTTCGTTAGCATCAACCATTTCTCCGGTCAAAATCATTTCCATCGCACGTCCGGAATTTATGAGTCTTGTTAATCTTTGGGTTCCACCATATCCGGGAATTATACCAAGATTAACTTCGGGCTGACCAAATTTAGCATTTTCACTTACTAATCTGATATGGCATGATAATGCCAACTCACAGCCACCGCCAAGTGCAAATCCGTTAACAGCAGCAATTACAGGTTTATCAAAATTTTCGATAAATGAAAACACACTTTGTCCAAACTCTGCAAACTTTTTGCCTGCAAGCATATCCAATTTGTTCAGCTCAGAAATATCTGCACCAGCAACAAAAGCTTTTTCACCGCTTCCGGTTATGATTACAACAAATACATCAGAATTTGAATCCAGTTCTTCAAACGCTGAACGAAGTTCAGTAAGTGTTTGATAATTAAGCGCATTAAGTTTATCAGGACGATTTAAAGTTACAACAGCTACCCGATCTTTAACATCGATTAATAAATTTTTGTATTCCATGTTTATCTCACATATTAATGTATAAAGGTATTCTTACTTTTAGATCAACAGAAATAAATTGATCAACAGGATTATAATTATAGGCTGCTAATAATTCCATCATAAACATCGAAACGCCTGTACCTATGCTAAAACCAAATTTTGAGTTTTCTTCTAAATAATTATTACGCCCGCTTCCAATTTCAAATTCATGAAGTTTTTGATAATAAGTATAAGAAGCTGAAACTTGAACGATTGGCATGAGTAATACAATATTTTCAAGGAGAGGTGGGAAATAATATCTTGCACCAACATTAACCGGCAGTGAATTTGTGTGAAAATTAGAGTAATCAGTTTCCTGATAAAAATTTTGTGAACCTGGATACTGTTCATACCCAATATCAGCAAACAGAAAAACAGGCAGATATTCCAGGTTTGTATAAGAAAATTCAATATTTAATCCGTAACCTAAATCAGTAGAATTTGCAAAATTACCTAGCGGTACTCTTGGTCCAACACCGAATGCAACAAAAAATCCTGCTGCTTTATCTGCAGGCGGCTTTTCACAAAATGAACCCGGGGAAATCAAAATAAAAAGTATTGGTAAATATTTTAAAGTGTGTAACATCTTAAAGTAAAGTTAATAAAATATAATTTTAACAAAAATTTATTACTTGATTACTGAACTTGAATTTTTTTCAATTGCTCTGATTCTGGCTAATTTACCACCATAATAACCTGTCTGATAAACTAAATAGCCTCCAAATAATGATAGCAAAAATAATAAAAGCATTGTTTTTCGATTTATCTTTTTCTTAAGATAAAGATAAATTCTAAAAGCCAACAACGCAGCAAAAAACCACATTGTATAATTGGCAAATGTTTGATGGGAATTAAAAATAATCAAGCTTTCTTTCTGCCAGCCATCAACAAGTGCATAAGCCTGATTTCCGGTAAACACAGCAAGAAAAGCACCAATGGTACCAATAATCAAAAATAAGTTTGCCGTTTTAGAAAAAAAATCTTTTTTACTTACTAAAGCAAGTAACTCAATTACAGGATACAGCATTAAAAATGCTAATGGAAAATGAACAATTTTTGGGTGCATATTTGCTAAAAATTCCATAAAAATCATCCGACTAAAACAGCACCGCCATTAACATTCAGGATTTCTCCATTAATATGCCTTGCCAAATCAGAGGCAAGAAATAAAACTGGTCCTGCAATATCATCAGCAGTTGCAATCCTGCCCAAAGGAATTTTTTTAAGTTCATCTAAAACAACTTTCTTATTGGATAAAGCTTTTTTAGTCATATCCGTTATAACCCAGCCCGGAGCAACGCTGTTAACATTTATATTATATGGTCCTAATTCACTAGCAAGAGATTTTGTAAATGAAATAATTCCTCCTTTAGATGCTGCATAATGCGAGTAATTGGGTTCTCCTCTTTGTCCTGCTGTAGAAGATATATTAATTATTTTTCCACATCTTTTAATTTTCATTTTGGGCACTACATAATGAGAAAATAAAAAAATCGATGTTAAATTGACTTTAATAGTTTCTTCCCATTCAGCTAAATTCATTTTACCAAACTTTCCCTCTTTCCAGATCCCGGCATTATTAACCAGAATATCTATGCTGCCAAAATCTTTTGAAACCTGTTGTACAGCATCCTTAATTTCATTTTCATTTGTAATATCAACCTTGTAGGATTTACATTTTGCAATATTTTTATATCTCTTTTCCAACTTAGTTGCTGACGTAGAATTTGAATTATAAGTGAATGCTACATAAGCACCAGCCATACAAAAATATTTTACGCAGGCAGCACCAATACCTCTGGATCCCCCTGTAATTAAAACAACTTTTGAAGTTAAATTTAGCATTTTTAATACTCCACTTTATATAGAAATAATCCTTTGGATGGCACTGAATCAGATGCCGCTTCCCGGTTTTGTGATTTAAATATATCCATAATTAATTGAGCAGAATTTTCAGATATCTGGGCTTTTAATATTGTACCGGCAATTGCTCTTACCATTCCATGTAAAAATCTATTAGCTTTAATATAAAATAAAATCAGATCCCCATTTTTCTTCCATCGCAAATCAAATACCGTACAATTTTTATTATCTAATTCATTATTTTTTTTACTAAATGAAGTAAAATCTTTTTCACCTAAAAAATGTTTACTGATTTCATTCAATTTTTCTAAATCAATTTTTGAAGGATAAAAATATGAATAATTTTTATAGAAAGGTGATTTGATCTGTGACATTAAATAAATATAACTTCTTTTTTTTGCATCAAATCTGGCATGAAAATCCTCATTTGTTTCTTCCATATTTACAACTGAAATATCTGATGGAAGAATAGAGTTTAATGAATGCTTAAACCTGTATATATCAATTTCATTTTCTGTCCTAAAATTTGCAACCTGACCCAAGAGCATGAACACCTGAATCTGTTCTTCCTGAGCCTATTAAATTTACATCAACCTTTAGAAGTGTTTTAATTGCCTCTGAAATATTCTGCTGAACTGTTATTGAATTTTTTTGAATTTGCCAACCGGCATAATTTGTTCCATCATATTGGATTAATAATTTATAATTCTTCAATACAGCAGCTAAATGTTTATATAATTTTTTCTTACTCGCAAAGATAAAACACGTAAATAGATGTTACAATTATTTTAAGGATTTAATTGAATTTGCGTTCTAACGAATGAATAATGTCATTAATAATAAAATATTTGCTTTATTTAGTTTACTATCAGTTATTTTTAAATTATTATCAACTATACAATAAATTTTGTTTGTCTGAATAGAAATCTGTTCTTATTTGAATAAGCAAGATGTACTAATATATTTTTAATGAATATTTAACCAAACTGAACATCTCATGCCACTATTAAAAAAATCAGGAACTATAATCTCAATAAGTAATTTTGAAGAGGTTTTCAACTCTACTCATGATGCAATATTAATAATTGCTCCTTCTGACGAAAGCATCCTTGAAGTTAATAACAGTGCCATTGAAATATTTGGATTTCAAAAAAAGGAATTCATCAACAAAAAACTAAGTGATATTTCAAAAAATATTGAATTTGAAAGAAAACAGATTAATGAAACTTTACTAAATAATACAAAAATCAATTTTGAAACTTTTCGTTTTACATCAAACAAAAAGGAAATTTGCCTTGAAGTAAATTCATTGGTAATAAAATATAAAGGTGATAACACTATACTTCAATTATGCAGGGATGTAACAAAAAGAAAACTTTCAGAGTTGGCTTTGATAGAAAGTGAAACTAAGTATAGAACTTTGTATGAAAATTATCCGTTAATTCACATCACAGTTAACAGCGATAAAAAAATTACATCAATTAATAAAAAAGGTGCTAATGATCTCGGTTACGAAATTGCTGAATTGATTGATTTGAATATTTCTAATTTGTTTGTCCCCGTTGAATTACAAAGATTAGAAAATCAGATACTCAATGTTCTTGATAATCCGGATACAACTTCTTCTCATGAAATGAAAATGCTTAAACGAAACGGGCAGGAATTCTGGGTACGTGAAACAATTTATTCTTCGTTTGATGAAAATAATCAACCGATAATATTTTTTGTTTGCGATAATATTTCCTGGCAAAAAAATGCTGAAACTGAAGCTAAAAATCTTGCACGAAGCCTTCAAAATATGCTTGATGCTTCTCCATTAGGTGTTTTAGTTTATAGATTAGATGAGAATAATGAATTAATTTTTATTAGTACTAATCAATCGGCAGTAAATATTCTGCAGATCGATTTATATTCATTAATATCAAAAAAAATTCAATATATTTTCCCGGGGCTTGTTGAAGAAGGTGTAGTTGATAAATTTAAAGCTGTTATCTCAACGGGTCATCCATTAAAAAACCAAATGATTAAGTATAATGACCAGCACTTTACAGGATATTATGAATATTCAGCCATGCGGCTTACAGAAAATACTATTGCTGTTTTCTTTACAGATATTACTGAAAAACAAAAAGTAATTAGTGCATTAATCGAAAGTGAATTGAAATATAAGACATTATTTGAATCTGCAAATGATGCAATATTTTTAATGAAAGATGATAAGTTTATTGATTGTAATTTGAAAACGGCAGAAATGTTCGGTTGTACTAAAGATGATTTAATCGGAAAATCACCGCAATTATTTTCTCCCGATTATCAGCCTAATGGCTTGATGTCAAATGAAATGGCGTTAAATAAAATAAATCTTGCTTTATCAGATAAACCACAGTTTTTTGAATGGACTCATAAAAAAAATGATGGCAGTTTGTTTTATGCTGAGGTAAGTCTTAAAAAAATCGAATTGCATAAAGCTCATTACCTTCAGGCAATAGTTAGAGACATTACAGGTAGAAAAAAATCCGAAAAAACAATAACTGATCAACAGAGAGAATTATATACTCTTATGAGTAATTTACCAGGAATGGCTTATAGATGTCAGAATAATATCAACTGGTCAATGCAATTTGTCAGCGATGGTTGTTTTCAATTAACCGGTTATAAACCCGATGAATTAATTAATGATAAAGTTACAAGTTATGCCAGCCTGATACAAAAAGATGATAAATTATTTGTAAGCGAAGGTGTTCATAAAGCAATAATTAATAAAGAACCATTCACTTTAGTTTACCGTATTATCACATCTGACGGCAAAGAAAATTGGGTGTGGGAAAAAGGCAGAGGAATTTTTGACGAACACGATAATTTAATTTGCCTTGAAGGATTTATTACTGATATTACAGAAAGAAAAATTGCTGAAGAAAAAATTAAAATCCTTGCACATGCCTTAACCTGCGTAACTGAATGTGTTTGTATAACCGATCTGAGAGACAGAATTAAATTTATAAATAAATCCTTTTCCAGAGTTTATGGTTACACTCAAGCCGAACTATCAAACCAAAATATTTCTGTTATAAGATCAGAAAAAAATGATCCTGAAGTTGTTAGAAAAGTTTTACCGGAAACACTTGCCGGTGGATGGAATGGTGAATTAATTAATGTTAGAAAAGATGGAGAAGAATTTCTTATCCGCTTATCTACCTCACTAATACTAAACGATGAAGGGCATCCAATAGCTATTGCGGGAGTTATTTCTGAAATTACAAAGTGAACTATAAAAAATTCACACTGATTAAAAACACATAAAAGTATATTTTAAAGATTTAAAAAGAATTTTCGAAAATAGGAATTTGGATTTTATATATTGATTTTTTCAATAGTATTCTTTGCAAACAAATTTATTTTATTTTCTAAAGGCCTTCTTGAAGAAGGAAACAGTTAATTACTAAAAAATATTTTTGCCTCTAACAACTATTTGGAGTTATCAATTTATTTTGAGCAAATTTTAAGGTTTTCTGTAAAAAAATAGTCAAAATTGACTATTTACTTTCCACTTTTAATTTAGTTTATTATAAACGACCAAACAATTTTTAACAATGTTTTTGGGGTGAATTATGAACCAGTTGTTTTCTAATGAAGTAGTTCTTACAGAAAAAGAACTGATCCGTGAATTGACAAATTTAAAATCTAAAATTTATGATCTTGAATTGGAGAGAAAAAATCACAGAAAAATAATCAATCAATACAAAAGCATATTTCCTAAAATCACTGAGCCTTTGCTTTTAACAGATGTTGAAGGTAAAATAATTGATGCGAATCGCGAATTTATTGATCTTCTTGGTTATACTTTGTTCGATTTAAGACGAATGACGATTAAATCATTAACACCAATGAATCTTCACGAGAATGAAACTAAGTTATTAATTGAAGAACTTTCTGAAAATAAAAAGATCGCTTCACGCTGGGTTGAATTTTATAAAATAAATGGGCAAAAAGTTTCAGCACAATTGGCCATTAATGCTAATTATGATGAAGATGGAAATTTTGATAGTATAACAAGAATTGTAAAAAGTATATTATAATCACTTAATAAAAACAGTTTTAATATTTACAAATTCTTTAATGCCAAAAGGTGATAATTCCCTGCCATAGCCTGATTCTTTAATACCTCCAAATGGTAAACGAGGATCGGATTTTACAAAATCATTTACAAAACAACTGCCCGCATTAAGTTTTTCTTTTGCAATCCTCTTCCCTTTTTCCAAGTCCCTGGTAAAAACAGCCGATCCTAATCCAAACATACTCTGGTTTGCTAATGCAATTGCTTCATCTTCATCTTTTGCTTTTATAAGTGCAGCGACTGGCCCAAATAATTCTTCATCAAAAGCAGCCATACCGGGTTTTACATTTCTTAAAATTGTTGGCGGATAATAAGCTCCATCTGTTTCAGGAATAATACCTCCAAGGATTAATTCAGCACCTTGCTTTATACTTTTTAAAACTTGTTCATGCAAATCATTTCTTAGTGTTATACTCGCCTGAGGTCCTAAAGCATTATTTTCATCAAGTGGATCGCCCATTTTTTTATTTGACATTAAATTTAAAAATAGTTTTTCAAATTCATTATAAACACTTTCAACAATAATAAATCTCTTGGCAGAGATGCAGCTTTGTCCCGCATTTATCAAACGGGATGTTACACAAGCCGCTGCGGCATTTTCTAAATCGGCATTTGAAAGCACAACATAGGGATCACTTCCTCCTAATTCCAGAACTGTTTTCTTCACTAAACTACCTGCAAGTGAAGCAACATATTTACCTGCAGGAACGCTTCCTGTTAAAGTTACCGCTTGAACCAGCTTATGTGAAATTACTTCTTTAACATTTTTTGAAGTAACCAACAAGGTTCTAAAAATATTTTCAGGGAAGCCGGCTTTTTTAAAAACATCTTCAATCGCTAATGCGCAGCCGGGAACATTGGAAGCATGTTTTAATAAACCTGCATTACCTGCCATTAAATTTGGAGCAGCAAAACGAAAGACCTGCCAGAAAGGGAAATTCCATGGCATAATTGCAAGTACAACTCCAAGCGGTTGATAAGAAACAAAACTATTAGCTGCCTCTGTTTTAATAACTTCATCAGCTAAAAACTTTTCTGCGTTCTCGGCATAATAATCACAAACCCATGCACATTTTTCAACCTCAGCACGTGCCTGAGCAATTGGTTTTCCCATTTCAAGCGTCATTATTTCGGAATATTCTTTAATATTTTTTCTAAGAACTTTTGCAGCATTAAACATCAATTGAGAACGATGTTCAAAAGAAGTTTCTTTCCACATGTTAAATGATGCATTTGCAAGTGAAATAATCTTTTCAGATTCTTCACCGGTCATTTCATCATATTGCTTTATCAGTTTATTGTTTGCGGGATTGATTGAGGTTAACATATAATTGTTTAGTTAAGTTTGTTAATAGATTAATTTCTAATGTTCATCACTTTTGCCACTTTAAGATCATTACAGTTTGTATTATAAAACCCAGCGAAAAATTTAACCGATGTATTTTGTTAAACGATAAATAATTAAGATGTTCGTTTTATAACAACAAGAGTTTTGTCATCCTGATATACGCCATTTTTAGAAAACTTAATCACATCATCGAGTATTGAATAAACAATTTCTTTGGGCATTTTATCTTTTACTTTTTTGATAAGATTTGCAAGCCGCTGCTCTTCATAAAAAACTTCTTTGCTATTTGAGGCTTCAACAACGCCATCAGAATAAATTACTAATATGTCATTTAACTGGATATTAATACTTTCGATAAAATAACTCGCTTCGGGTGAAGGACCAAGAACAGGACCTGTCGGCTGCAGCAGTTCAATTTTATTTTTTAGTGAATTGTAAAACATCGGAGGGTTATGACCGGCATTTGCATATAAAAACAAACCTTTTTGATCTGTCGAAAGCTCGCCATAAAACAGTGAGGTAAATTTATCATCTTCAAATATTTTATTAACAAGTTTATTCATTCTTTTCATCAGCGGAGAAATTTTAATTTCGAAGTTACTTGCCATACGTAAAGCTCCGGAAATATACATCGCTTCCGCTGCTGCTGCAACACCTTTACTTGCAGCATCTCCTAAAGCAATTCCGATTCTTTCTTTATCCTCACCAATTTCTAAATAATCAAAAAAATCACCACCAACAATATCGGCAGGAACAGTAACGCCATAAATATCAAAATGATGGAACTTATATTCATGTTCGGGCAAAATACTTTTTTGAAGTTCCCGCGCTTTATCAATATTAGCTTTTAAATGATTTGCACTAAGTGATAACCGTCTTTGTTTAATTTGTGATGTTAGAGCAGTTGCAATGATATTTAACTTTAGTCGTAGTTCTTCATCAATATGACTGCTATTAAGTGCAAGTACATATTCATAGTAAGGTTTATTTTTTATTTTGATTTTATAGCCAACACCAGAAGCCGAATACCTAAAAATCCCTTTACTCCTCAACTCTTCGTTTGATTCATGTCCTAAAATTGTGCGCGCTTCAGCTATTTTATCAAAGGATGGATAGTCATCTATTTCAATTATAAAATTTAGCCTGATTTTATCGATTTTACCTGTTTGATATAAAATTTTGTAACCAGCAATTTCCGGATCAAGTTTCCAAAGCCTGCCACCGATAATATCCATTGATTTATCATTAACAATTTCATTTAGAACTGTTACAAGCATTTCCTTTTCAGAAGCAAATTTTTGAGATGCTATTGTCTCAATTGTCTTATGCAGTTTACGTTGATCCAAATTTTACCTTTCTTATTTTGAATAAAAATCGATCATTCTTTGTATCGATCTTTTACAGACAGGACAAAAATTATTTACGGATATTGATTTCATTGAACAATTCTGCATCGGTCTGTAAACACCTTTGGCAACATATCCGCCGCCTTCATATACGCCAACTTTATCTTTATAAATTTCTGTAGCAGGCGTTGGAATTGGAATATTTTCTGCAATCATATCTTTCCATTTTGAATCAAAGTTAATAAGAGTTGTAATGTTTGGTTCAAGTGGTTCAACATCCAGTGAATAAAAATCATTATAAGCTACATCTGAAGTATAGTACTCATCCGCAAGCCCTGCAAATCCATGTCCAAACTCGTGAGTAAAAACATAATCGCTGTAGTCATTATCACTGCTGCAAACGGAATAATGATTATAGATTGCACCACCACCATATTTATTCGTATTAACTAAAACAAATATCTGATCGTATGGAGCATTGGATGCTAGATTACGCAGATTTTTATTATCAATTACCATCAGGTACCGCTCAAGATCAAAGGTGTAAAATGTAGAGTTTGCAATTGTATTTTTCCAAATATTATCTGCGGGAATATCAGTGCCGGATTCTTTTGATGGAGCTTCAATTGCCCAGATATTAAATTTATCCGTATTTTGTTCGTAGGGATATGTATTGAATAGAAAATCAGAAAACTTATTACAATCATCTTTAAACTTTTGCATTTCATCTTTTGTATAACCATCGGGAATAATAACTATATCAACCTTAACTGATGGATCACCGCTGTAATGAACTTTGAAGTTTTTAAATTCTAAAGCACGTTCTTTTTTTATAAAATAATTTTCAGGATCAACATTAAGTTCAAACTTTTTATGCAAAATATTTTTTTTATCCCGGGAATAAAATTCTACAACAACAGGATTTTGAGGAAATGGGAATGTAACTGTTTCACTAAAAGTTTTAGTTGTTTTTTTTGATTCCTCAGTAGTTTGCCATTCACTAAATAAAGTCGAGTATGTGCGTGAATAAATTTCTTTACCCGAGCCAGCATCTTTTACAACAAACTCGTATTTACCGTAGTCAAACTGGTTAAGCAAATTAACTTTCGAACCGCCCCAATATGGTTCTTCAATCAATTCATCAAAAGAATAACTGTCATCAGTTGAATTGCCTGTATGATAATAATCCAATCTTAAAGTTTTATTCTGAAAATAATCATCAAAATTAATTTGCGGAAAAACGTTTGATGCAGTTAGTAATATTAAAGCAAGTATTATTTTCATAATTATTTTCACTAAACTGTGTCAGTCTTAGCCTGCCGAAGACTGATAATTAATTATTGATCACACTTTGACAGGCTCAGTGTGACATCTTGCGCTAGTTATAATTGTTAATTGAAAAACTATGAAATTTTCCTGGAACCTGGTTTTATCAACTCTATTTTCCCCTCTTTACAAATAGGACAATCAGCAGGTTCATAGGATACAACATCAAGTTTTAAAGTACTGAAAAAGCGGGTAACCAAAATCAACTTTACCATTGCTTCTATCAACAATACTTGCAACTCCAATTACTTCAGCACCAAACTTTTTTACAATTTCAATTACTTCCTTTACAGAACCGCCTGTCGTGATAACATCTTCGCACACTAAAACTTTTTCACCTTTATTTAATGTAAAACCACGGCGTAAGGTCATTTCTTTATTTTCTCTTTCAGTAAAGATAGATCGCTTATTAAGTTGTCTTGCAACTTCGTATCCAACAATCATTCCGCCCATAGCCGGAGCTATAACTGTATCGATTTCATAATTATTAAAATGCTGTGCGATAAGCGAACAAATTTCAGCAGTGTAATCGGGATATTGCAAAACTTTTGCACATTGAAAATATTGATTGCTGTGTCTTCCTGATGTTAAAAGGAAATGTCCTTCTAGTAACGCACCGGTATTTCTAAAAATATTTAGAACACTAATTTCACTCAAGTTCGTCAAGATAGTCCTCCAGTACATTAATTGCTTTTGTATCTTTTAATTCCCTGGCAATTTTTAATCCTTGCTGATAAAAATAACGGCATCTTCAACTTCATTCAGATTTTCTTTCAGGTTACCATAAGTTATATAAGCTTGAACAAACTTTGGATCTTTTTTCAGCAAATCCTTTAAATAATCTTCAGCATCGTCATCCATATTAGCTTTTTAAGATATTCTTTTACAATGCTGAATATGATATTTGCATCCAAAGGATTTTCATCATACTTTTCAAAAAGATCATCTAACCGGGTATTCATTTTTTTCTTTCCTCTATTTTTTGTGCTAATTGAAAATCTTTTTCTGTTACTCCCCCTCACTGTGTGTTGAAATAGTAATTTTTACTTTATTCCACGCAAACATTAAAATATCAGGATGATGATCCATTTTTTCAGATTCCATCCCGACTTTATTTACAAAAGATAATGCTTCTATAAAATCTTTAAACTGAAATTGTTTTGAATTGAATTATTTTCAAAACTCCAACCAGTAAGTTTTGATAAATTAGAATTGATTTGATCCTGATTTAATTTACTCATTAAAATATGACTTTTTAATTATTGTGATGTAAAAATAAACAAAAAAAAGCGCATCCTAAAGAAATGGGCTTATAAATGGTTGAATAAAATGATGATTTCAATTTCCACTTGTATCCGTTTTTTCCGGTTCTACATTTGGATTAGGATGTTCTAATGATTCATCAAAGAAATACAAATCTTCAGTATTTTCAACGTATTTTGCAATTATTGTTGTTCCTTCTTTAAATGATCCGCGCAGAATTTCTTCAGCGAACGGATCTTCAACATATTTTTGTATTGCTCTGCGTAAAGGTCGTGCACCAAATTTCTCATCAAATCCTTTTTCAGCTAAAAATTCTTTGCAGATTCATCAAGTATCAAGGCTTAATTTATTTTCTTTAATATTTTAAGAAGATCTTTTATCTCAATATCAATTATCTTATGATATCTTCTTTATCAAGACTTCTAAACACAATTGTTTCATCAATCCTGTTTAAGAATTCAGGATTAAAGAGCCTTCTTCATTGCATCTTCAACAGTATTTTTAAGAGCTTGTATATTGATCGGTCTTTCTCTTCATCTGCGCCAAATCCAAATTGAACTAATGTTCTCTAACATCTTTAGTTCCAATGTTTGATGTCATAATGATGATTGTATTCTTAAAATCAACTTTTCTTCCAAGGCTGAATCAGTCAGATGCACCATCATCAAGCACCTGAAGCAGAAATACTAAAAATATCCGGATGAGCTTTTTCAATTTCATCAAACAAAACCACCGAGTAAGGTTTGCGTCTGAACTTTTTCTGTTAACTGTCCGCCTTCTTCATATCCAACATATCCGGGAGGCGCACCAACTAATCTTGATACAGAAAACTTTTCCATATATTCGCTCATATCAATTCTTACAAGTGCATTTTCGTTATCAAATAAATATTTTGCAAGAACTTTGCACAATTCAGTTTTACCAACACCTGTTGGTCCAAGAAAAATAAAACTGCCAATAGGTCGATTTGGATTTTTTAATCCTGCTCTTGTTCTGCGAATTGCTTTTGTAAGTTTAGCAACAGCTTCGTCCTGTCCAACAATTGATTTCTTTAATGCATCTTCCATCTTTAACAGTTTTTCAGATTCTGTTTGTGCAATTCTGTTAACAGGAATTCCTGTCATCATTGCAACAACAGTAGCAATATCATCTTCAGCTAACATCATGAACGATATCTTTGGTCTTTCAGATCCCATTCTCGTTTTAGCAGTTTCAAGATCAGAGAGAAGATTTCTTTCTTTATCACGTAAGCGCGCTGCTTCTTCATAATCCTGCATTTTAACAACGCGTGCTTTATCTTTTTTTACACCTTCAATTTCTTCTTCAAGATCAAGAATATCCTGCGGTACTTCAAAATTTCCCATGTGAACTCTTGAACCTGCTTCATCAATTACATCAATTGCTTTATCAGGAAGATGACGTCGGTTATGTAACGATTACTTAAGTTTAACAGCGGTTTCAATTGCTTCTTTAGAATATCTTACGTGATGATGTTCTTCATATTTAAATTTGATGTTCTCAAGAATCTGAAGTGTTTCATCATAAGTTGGTGGATCAACCATTACTTTTTGGAATCGTCGATCAAGCGCACCATCAGTTTCAATAAATTTTCTGTACTCATCTAAAGTTGTTGCACCGATGCACTGAATATCACCGCGAGCCAAAGCAGGTTTAAACATATTTGAAGCATCAAGCGAACCTGAAGCACCGCCGGCTCCAACTATTGTATGAAGTTCATCAATAAATAGAATAACATCTTCAGCTTTTTCAAGTTCATTCATTAAAGCTTTCATTCTCTCTTCAAATTGTCCGCGGTATTTTGTTCCGGCAACAAGTCCGGCAAGATCTAAAGTAACAACTCTTTTATCCTGCAAAGTTCTTGGAACTTTCTTTTGGATAATTCTTAAAGCCAATCCTTCAGCAATAGCAGTTTTACCAACACCCGGTTCACCAATTAAAACAGGATTATTCTTTTTTCTTCTGCTTAAGAATCTGTGCAACACGTTCAATTTCTTTTTCTCTTCCAACAACCGGATCAAGTTTATCATCAATTGCAAGTTTTGTAAGATCACGACCAAAATTATCCAGTACAGGAGTTTTAGTTTTCTCAGCTTTTCTTATCAATTGAGGTGGATCTTTTGATTAACTGGATCTTTTGGATTCTTTGCACTTAACATTGCATTCAGTTCTGATCGTGCAGAATCATAAGTAACATTAAATTGATGTAGGATTTGTGTTGCAATATTATCTTCATCTCTCAATAAAGAAAGAAGCAAGATGTTCTGTGCCGATTACATCAGCTTTATAAATTTTAGATTCAATTTGTGTAATCTTTAAAACTTTTTCTGCTTGTTTTGTTAAGCGGAATATTTCCAATTGTTAAAGTTCCGCCGGAAGTTCTAACTGTATCTTCAATTGCTTTTTTTAATTTTATAAATCACAATCCAGATTTCTAGAATTCTTACAGCAACTCCCTGTCCTTCACGAATAATTCCAAGAAGAAGATGTTCTGTTCCAATATAATCATGACCAAGCCGTAAAGCCTCTTCCCTGCTAAGCCTAATTACATCCTGCAATCTATCCGAGAAATTTCCGTCCATATAATTTTTCCTTAATTTGATCGTATAAATGAAACAAAATTTTGCTCCAAATTCGTTTCACAGTTGAAATATAAAATAAGTGCAAGTCTTCAATCAAGCCAGGACTAATGAAAAATAGCCTCCTTTTGTAATTGCAAACTCTCAGATCTCACTGAATGTTTAGCAATTTATAACTTTGCTCAACATTATTTTTAACATGATTCAATCAGATGCCAGCATAGTTTGGTACAATAATTTCTATACGTGAACTTGAATTAAAACAAATCTCAAGACCAATGCCATTAAACTTAGTGCTACTGCAAATAAATTTTGCAGGTAAAAATTTTCACAATGTCAATTATTTTACATTCTATGCCATTATATATGATTATCTATCATAAAGGCTGAATTTGCAAGACAAATATTCACGTTAATTTTACTATAAGAGCTTAAATCAATTTTAATTTAAGTATTTTCGATAAGTAAAATAAAAATTAGAATATATGGAGTAAAGATGGAAGCATTGACAGGATTATCAATCGTAATAATTATTGCGGTTGTCTTATTCTTATTTCTCTTTCTTTATTTCGTTCCACTTGGATTATTTATTACCGCTTACTTTTCCGGAGTAAAGGTAAAAATAGTTAGAGATCTTATTGGAATGAGATTAAGAAAAGTACCGCCGGTATTAATTGTTAGAAATATGATTACGGCAACAAAAGCCGGATTAACGATTGATCAGGCAAAACTTGAAGCACATTATCTTGCAGGAGGAAATGTTACAAAAGTAATTAATGCTTTGATCTCTGCGGATAAAGCAAATCTTGGTTTAA
Organism: uncultured Ignavibacteriaceae bacterium; assembly: GCA_963809415.1. Lineage (GTDB taxonomy): Bacteria > Bacteroidota > Ignavibacteria > Ignavibacteriales > Ignavibacteriaceae > IGN3. The sequence goes on from CAWEJJ010000005.1 coordinate 473,569, forward strand.
CATTTGAACGTGCAACAGCAATTGATCTTGCAGGAAGAGATGTTCTTGAAGCAGTAAAGATGTCTGTTGTTCCTAAAGTAATTGAAACACCAATGGTTTCTGCTGTTGCAAAAGATGGTATCCAGTTAAAAGCAATGGCAAGAGTTACAGTTCGTGCAAATATTGAAAGATTAGTTGGCGGTGCCGGCGAAGCAACAGTTTTAGCAAGAGTTGGAGAAGGAATTGTTTCAACAATTGGTTCAAGCGCTACTCATAAAGATGTACTTGAAAATCCTGATAAAATTTCTAAATCAGTTTTGGCAAAAGGATTAGACAGCGGAACAGCATTTGAAATTCTCTCAATCGATATTGCTGATGTTGATATTGGTCAAAACATCGGTGCAATTCTTCAGGCTGATCAGGCAGAAGCTGATCTTAAAGTTGCACGTGCAAAAGCTGAAGAAAGACGTGCAGCAGCAGTTGCAACTGAACAGGAAAATATTGCCGAAGTTGCAAAGATGCGTGCTAAAGTTGTTGAAGCTGAATCAGAAGTTCCGAGAGCAATTGCTGATGCTTTTAGAAACGGTAAACTTGGTGTAATGGATTATTATAATCTTAAAAATATTCAAGCTGATACTGAAATGAGAACTTCAATAGCACAACCTGAAGAGAAGAAGAAAACCGATGGATAATATTATTTGAAATATTTGATATTTATTGCAATATATTATAATTATAGCTTTTTAAGCTCTTTCTTCAAAAAGAAAGAGCCGCCGAAGCAAACTCCTTTGCCGCGAACAATCAGCAACTGATTCTCGGACTTCTATATCAGTCGAACAAAGTATAGAAACAGAACCTATGTGCTGTCTCAAAAGAAATGATGATTATGATATTCTGCGTGAACTTGAAAATATGTTTAAAGGGAAATTTAAACAATTCCGGAGCAGCAAAAACCAAAACAAGCTGAACAATATGATGAATATAAATCACATGAAATAAAAGATAAAGATCTTGATCTGGTTGTTGATAAACGAATGCAGCGCAGTGTTGAAGATAAAAATCCAATTGGCTCCAGAGAAACTTATGATGAAAAAATATGCAGACAGAAAATCTGATTAGATCAACAAAGACAGGCACGAATAATTGATCCCAAAATTGAATCAAGTGCAAAAGCAGTTTGAACGGGTTTTAGCCGGTCCACGCAAACAAAGAGCTGCTATTACTGATTTCAATCGTAAATTAAAAAATCCCAGAACTGTTAGAGAGTATATTTTTTTTCAGAAATTTTAGGAAAGCCAAAAGCACTGCGTAGATGAATCAGAAAAAATATACTTTAAAAAGACTTGGACAAACGGGCTTAGTTCAGCAAACAGACGAAGCCCGTTTTACAATTAATTACCGAGAAGAATTAAACACTTCACAATTTGAAGCTGCATCTGCTGTTAATGGATGTTATCTTAATTATTGCCGGAGCCGGAACCGGTAAAACCAGAACTCTTGTTTACCGTGTTGCAAGATTGATTGAACTTGGTTACGATCCAAATTCAATTCTGCTTTTAACTTTTACACGTAAAGCAGCAAATGAAATGATGAAACGATCATCAATGCTGCTTGATGACAGATGTTCCAAAATTCGCGGCGGAACTTTTCATTCCTTTGCAAATCTTACTCTTAGAAAATATGCTAAAGTCAATCGGGCTTGATTCTTCTTTCACAATTCTTGATCAGGGTGATACTGCTGATGTAATAAATCTTATCCGTTCACAGGATGGATTTATCACAAAAGAAAAAAGATTTCCAAACAAGCAAACACTTAATAAAGTTTTTAGCTTAAGTGTAAATACTGGAAAGAAAGTTGAAGAGATAATTGAAAATGATTATCCGCATTTTATTCCATTGCTTGATAAGATTTTAGAAATCCAAAAAATATTTACTGATTATAAACGAAGAAATAATCTTCTCGATTATGATGATTTGCTGGTTTATCTGCGCGAATTTCTTTTCAAAGGTGGTCGCAGCAGCAAAAGCATTACTTATCAGAAATAAAATTTGTTATGGTTGATGAATACCAGGATACAAATCATTTGCAGGCAGAAATTGTAAAAGGATTAGCACAGTACAGTAAAAATGTTATGGTTGTTGGCGATGATTCACAGTCGATTTATTCTTTCCGCGGTGCAGATTTTCATAACATTATGGAATTCCCAAAACTTTTTGATGATGTAAAGATTATTAAGCTGGAAGAAAATTACAGAAGCTTTCAATCAATACTGGATTTTGCAAACAGGATTAATGAAGCAGCAATTGAGAAATATAAAAAAGATCTTTACTACAAGACGAGGAAGCGGACAGCTTCCAAACATTGTTGCTGCATCAACAGAAAATCTGCAATCAAAATTTATTGTTGAAAAAATTCTTGATCTTAGAGAAGAAGGTGTTCCGTTAAAAGATATTGCTGTTTTGTTTCGTTCATCTTTCTTTTCATTTGATCTTGAACTTGAACTTGCAAAAGCAAATATTCCATTTCAAAAGTTTGGCGGAATGAAGTTTGTTGAAACTGCTCATATTAAAGATGTAATGGCTTTTTTAAGAATTGCAGTTAATCCAAAAGATGTTATAAGCTGGTACAGGGTTTTACTTTTGCACGAAGGTGTTGGACCGAAAACTGCGCAAAGAATTCTGGATGAACTTGCAACTTCAAGAATAACAATTAAAGCTGAACCTGATCAACAGTCTGAATTTAAACATCACAAGTCTCGGTCAGGTTATTCTATCTTTTATACGAACTTCAGAAAAAGAAATTACTTCCATCTGAAATGGTGCAAAAAGTTTATGATTATTATTATGATCTGTTCAAAGCAAACTATGATGACTGGAATAAACGGAAGAAAGATTTAGAAATTTTTCAGAACATTGTTGAAAATTATACTTCTGTTGATACTTTACTTTCTGATATGGCAATTGAACCGATAATTGAAAGTGTTGTTGATGTTGAAGCGACTGATAAAGAAGAAGAGTATGTAACACTTTCTACAATTCATTCTGCAAAAGGATTGGAATGGCATTCGGTTTTTATCATTCACGCTGTTGAAGGTTACTTCCCTTCTGCGAGATCGATTGAAAATCTGGAAACTTTAGAAGAAGAACGACGATTGATGTACGTTGCTTCAACACGTGCAAAGAATAATTTATTTGTTACTTATCCAATGAATCTTTACGATCGTGAAGCAGGAATGACACTATCAAAACCATCGACGATTTATTTCAGATATAACTCCTGATTTAGCTGAAGGCTGGCTGCTTGGAAGAGGATTTTTAACACACGAACGTCATTGCGAGCGAATCATCGAGCGAAGCAATCTGTAAATTATTTAAAAGTTCACTTCACTCCGCTCGTAATGACTTAATGATATTACTTCACCAATATCATCTTACGGCTTAATCTGTTTTCTTCAGTAATAATAGAATAAAGATAAATTCCGCTTGATAAACTGCTGCCATCAAAATCTATCTTATAATTGCCTGCTGATTGATATCCAAAATTTTGTTCAAAAACTTTTTCACCCAAAATATTGATGACATTAAATCTTATCTCAGATCCTTTAAGAATTTTGTATTCAATATTTGTAGCTGGATTAAATGGATTGGGATAGTTTTGATATAAAACAAAATCATTTAGCAACAGATTCATTTTCAACAGAACCAGGACTTGCATATTCTTTTCGATCCAAATAATTGAATGTGCCCATTTAAACTGTCTTCCCAAACAGTGTAAATAACTAATACCACGGTAAGGTGCATAACCAACAGGACCAATGGCCATATTTGGTAAATTATATGAACATTCAACTAAAGTATCTTGCCACCACCAGGCATCATCATTAAGATTTAATAGGACTTTAAATTTACCATTTTGTTCAACTAAATAAGTGTGGGGAAAATAAAACTCAGAAATAGTTGAATGAACATTTGAAATTTTGGTTACTTGTGCTGACATATAGACTTCGAAGATCAGTAAATATTCCCATCATAATTGATCGGAAGTTCAAGAGGCTTCTTCGGAGTCTCCCAATCTTCTCAAATAAAATAATCTCCGATTTCCATTTAAGCGAATCTTGATATATTGGAACATTCCCAACAGGTAATGATGGAGTCTTCGTATTGTCAAGTCCACTGCAGTCGCAACTATCTTAACAACTGATTTATTTTCTTCCCATCCATTACTACCTTTATATCTGCTTACTATCCTCTTAATATTATTTAGATCTTTCTCAATAGCAAAAATGTATAATCCACCTCTTGGTAAACCCCATAAATCATAATAATACATTCCACTAAATTCGGTATAAGAATGCAGACTATCTCCTTTAAAGATTATCTGCTCTGTAAGTCTATTATTCTTCAATGATAATAAGACAATATCATTACCCCGCTTAAAAAGAACCAATGTAGAATCGAATGGACCACCATCTAGAAAATATTTCACAAATTTCGGGGAAACTTCATTTTCAGATACTATTAATAAGTTTCTATATTTCACCGAACAGTAATTGCTATCCGGTAGCAAACATAATGTCCCAATTCCCATTTCGATTACTCTGAAAAATTAATCCTACGTTAGATTTAAAAGACGGATTAATGTTAATTGCAAAGTCTCTTGTAATTGCAACTGTATCACCAAAAGTCTGAGTAGACGAATTATATTTAATGAAATAAATATTTGAATATCCGTTTTTGTGCAATTCAAAAAATACTTTTAACGAATCAGTTATAAAAAATTCTGGCTCTATAAATCGGATTTCTTGCATCAAAATCACCATTGGTGATTTGCTGAATGAAATTATTTTGAGGCAGGGCAGCTAACTGAAGTACAAACAACCAAAGTATAATATTTGATTTCATAATTATGTCCCCAATAAGTGTGTAGTTAAAATTAAATAAATAAAAATTAAATATCAGGCAATTGGACATTTTTAATTTTGGAATATCATACAATCAGCTTTATTATCGTTTTAAATTTATTTTTAACTTAACTTTATATAATTGCTTAATTATCAAATGATCTTTTACTTGTTAATTATATTAAATGGAAATGATATATATAATTTATTTTCTAACCTTTAGTTTCTTATTGCTTGCAATTATTATCTATAATGGATTTAAGTCAGAGCTTAAAAAACAAACATTATATAGAACCTCTTTTAAATTATCCGTAATTGTTGCGGCAAAGAATGAAGAAGAAAATATTAATTCTCTTATTGATTCATTTGGAAACTTAAACTATCCAAAAGAAAATTTTGAAGTAATTTTTGTTGATGATAATTCAACAGATAAAACTTATTCAACTAATTCAATCCAGAATTTCAGGAAAAAATAATTATAGATTAATTAAAGCAGATCAAAAAAAACTTGAAGGAAAAAAAGGTGCATTGACGATTGGGATAGAAAATGCCAAAAATAATTTTATCGTAATTACTGATGCTGATTGTAAACCGGAAATCAATTGGTTTAAAGCAATTGCAAGTAAACTTGATGAAGGATTTGATTTTGTTTTTGGTGTTGCACCAATTAAATCAGGCAAATCGTTAGTTCAAAAATTTTCTGCTTTTGAAAATTTAAGAAATACTTATTTAACAATTGCTGCAGTTGGATTAAATATCCCCTACTCTGCTGCCGCAAGAAGTTTTGCGTTCAGAAAAAAATCTTTTGAAAAAATTGGAGGATATTCAAACACAACGGAAACACTTTCCGGTGATGATGATTTATTGTTACGAGAAGCTGTTAAAAATAAAATGTTAATTGGAACTGTAATTGAACCGGAAGCATTTGTTTTTTCCGAAGCACCAAAAAGTTTTAATGAATATTTTAAACAGAAGAAAAGACATTTACAGACTTCATTTCATTATTTGCTAAAACAAAAAATATTTTTAGGTTTCTGGCATTTGATAAATTTGATTTCTCTTTTCTCTGTTTTGTTGATTTTTATATCGCCGGTTTTTGCACTGCCATTTGCAGTTAAACTTATTTATGATTTATTTATGGTGATGAGGCATTCAAAAAGAACTTGGACATTCATTTAAGTTTTATGAAGTAATTTATCTTCAAATAATTTTTGAAATTTTTATTGTTGTCAATTTTTTCAATTCCCTTTTCGGAAAAACTGAATGGAAGTGAATAAAGCAAAACCCAGCCTGGCTTGATGAATCTCATCCAAACTATGCAAGATGGAAACGTTCGCGTGAGCATTTCGATTGAACGTGGAAAGTTTGTTCATTCAATTGTTAATCAAAAAATTAAAACAAAAAATTTATCTGTTTTAGATTTAGGATCAGGTGAAGGTGGAACTGCAAAAGTTTTTTCAGAAAATAATTTTGTTGTAAGTTTGGATTTAAGTCTGATCCGTTTGCAGAGACAAAATCATTCTGTCATTTCAAAAGCGGACTTAAGAATTAGAACCTGTCACTTCGACCAAGGGAGAAATCTGTCTATTATTGAAGAAGATTTCTCTCTCGAGGACTCGTTCGAAATGACAAACAAGAATATTCCAATAGTATTGACAGTAAATGGCAATGCATTACAACTTCCATTCGCAAATCATTCTTTTGATTTAATAATTATTCAGGATGTGATTGAACATCTTGCTGACATAAATAAATTTTACTTTGAAGTAAAAAGAGTTTTAAAAAATAATGGAACTAATTTATTTAAGCACACCAAATAAATTTTCTATCTTTAACTTTTTCAGCGATCCGCATTTTGGATTACCAATAATTTCAATCTTAAACGTGAATCAATTAAAAAATATTTTCTAAAATATTTTCGTAAAAATGATTATAACCGAAATGATATTGCACAGCTTTTTTCCTTGAGTGAATTAATAAATCTGTTTCAGAATAATTTTAATATTTCACTTTCCATACAAAATTTTCTGTTAAGGAATTATTTAACGGCAATAAAGGAATTGTTTGGAGTGATTTTCATCTTAAAACTAATTTCTTTTTGCAAACTTCTTAAATTGGATTGGCTATTAAACAAAATTGCAAATGATAAAGTTGGATTTAATGAATAAATACTTTACACCAACATTTTATATAATTCTGATTAAAAAGTGAAAGCCACTTTGCACGGATTAATTCTGAATCTTCAATTCAGGAATGACAAATAAGATATCTCAATCAAAGATCGCTTAAAAAGATTTTACTATAAATTTGAACTGAAACATTTAAAGAATATTTTTCCAAACAGAATTATGAATTATAAAACACTTGCACATAAAGCAGTTGAAGCTAAAGCAAATGCGCTTCCTCCCTACTCCAATTTTCATGTTGGTGCTGCACTTCTTAACAGAAGACGATAAAGTTTATCTCGGATGTAATGTTGAAAACAGTACTTATGGTTTAACGATGTGTGCAGAACGCACAGCAATCTTCAAAGCTATTTCAGAAGGAGAAAGAAAATTTAAAGCAATTGCAATTGCAAGTGATTCACCTGATTTCATAACTCCTTGCGGTGCTTGCAGACAAATAATTTATGATCATTGCGGCGAGATTGATATTATCTGTACAAACGGTAAAGAAGATTATAAAGTTTTTAAAACATCAGAATTATTACCATTTGCTTTTGGGGATAAGGATTTAAAGAAATAAATATGGAACCAACTCCACACGCAGTGCCAAAAGAAACAGGCTGGATTGAAGTAATAACAGGTTGTATGTTCAGCGGTAAAACTGAAGAACTTATCCGAAGATTACGCAGAGCAAAAATTGCAAAGCAAAAGGTTGTAATCTTTAAACCAATTATTGATACAAGATATTCAAACAATTCAATTGTATCTCACAGCGAACAATCTCTTCCATCAATTTTAATCAAAGATGTAAAAGAGATTTTAGATTTGGTTGAAGATGCCCAGGTAATTGGAATTGATGAAGCACAATTTTTTTCAAATGATTTGATTGATGTTTGCAATCAACTTGCTGATGAAGGGAAAAGGGTTTTAGTTGCCGGATTGGATATGGATTATCGCGGAATTCCATTTGAACCAATGCCGCAAATTCTTATCAGTAGCTGAGTACATAACAAAATCACTTGCAATTTGTGTTGTATGTGGAAATCCTGCAGACAGAACTCAAAGAAAAACTGCTTCATCAGAAAGAGTAATTGTTGGTGCGGCTGATTTTTATGAAGCACGCTGCCGTAAATGTCATTACATCCCAACTGAAGAGAAACATTAATGAATTTTGAATCTTTCATCCGTGGAATTTTTGGTTTAGCATTATTAATTGGAATTGCATTTCTACTATCCAACAACAAGAAAAAAATAAATTGGCGATTAGTTATTTCCGGATTTGTACTTCAAATAATATTTGCAATTCTTATTCTTCGCGGTGATTCGCTTCGCACTTTTTTTGTTCCACTTGGCTGGCCAAAAGATTTTTTTAATGGTGTCAGTTATGTTTTTGTTTTGATATTAAATTTTACAACTGAAGGTGCAAAATTTGTTTTCGGAAATCTTGCACTCGCTCCCGGCAATGAAGGCAATCTCGGATTCTTCTTTGCATTCCAGGTTCTTCCTACAATAATTTTCTTTGCAAGCTTAATGTCTGTACTTTATTATTTAGGAGTTATGCAAAAAATTGTTCAGGGAATGGCATGGGTTATGGCAAAAGTTATGGGTACAAGCGGTGCTGAATCTCTTTCCTGTACAGCAAATATTTTTGTTGGACAAACAGAAGCTCCATTAATGATAAAACCATTTATTAAAGGAATGACACAAAGTGAACTGCTTACAATTATGATTGGCGGAATGGCTACAATTGCTGGCGGAGTAATGGCAGCTTATATTCAAATGCTTGGAAGTGCTTATGCAGCTTCACATGGAGTTGCATTGATTACAAGCACAGCAAATGTTTGCAACTCAATTACTTGGTGCAAGTTTTATGGCTGCACCCGGTGCAATGATGATTGGTAAAATTTTAATTCCTGAAATTTCTGATTCGGAAACAAAAGGAACCGTAAAAGTTGCGATTGAAAAAAATTCAAGTAATGTAATTGAAGCTGCAGCAAATGGTGCAGGTGATGGATTGCAATTAGCCTTAAATGTTGGTGCAATGCTTATTGCATTTATTGCTTTTATTGCATTGATTAATTATTCTTTTAAATGGATTAGGAGATTTAACAGGATTAAATTCATATTTGATTTCAAATTTTGGACAACCATTAAGTTTTCAACTGATTATTGGATTGGTTTTACAATTTGTTGCTTATGGTATTGGTGTCCCATGGCAGGATCGCTTAACTTTCGGAAGTTTACTTGGAACAAAAATAGTCTTAAATGAATTTGTTGCATACTCAGATATGGGCAATCTTGTTCAAGCTGGAAAACTTGTAAATGAAAAATCAATTCTTATGGCAACTTATGCTTTATGCGGATTTGCAAATTTCTCTTCCATTGCAATTCAAATTGGTGGACTTGGACCACTTGCACCAAACAGAAAATCTGATATTGCAGCTCTTGGAATTAAAGCAGTTATTGGCGGAATATTAACTACATTATTAACTGCAACATTAGGAGGATTATTCTTTTCATTCTAAATGATTGATTTATCTTTTAAATATAAAACACTTTTAGATTTTTTAAAAAAGGAAGCTCCATTCATTCCTGAAATATCAATAATTCTTGGCAGCGGACTTGGAGATTTTGCTGAACAATTACAACTTCATAAATCAATTTCAACATCGGATATTCCTGGTTATCCTGTTTCAACAGTTGCTGGACATAAAGGTAAAATCCATTTTGCTGAATATGAAAATAAAAAAATAATTCTCTTCCAGGGAAGAATACATTTTTATGAAGGATATAATATTAATGAATGTATTACTTCCGGTTTTAATATCCTATAAGCTTGGTGTTAAAAATCTTTTACTAACAAATGCTGCCGGTGGAATAAATAAAAATTTTATTCCCGGTGATTTGATGCTTGCAACTTCATTAAACGGAATAATGATAAAAAAAGAACTTACAGATTTAATCGGATTAACAAATCTAACAGGAAAAAATAATTTTATAAATCTGCCTGATCCTGATTTTAATAATCTTATTAAATCTGCAGCTCAATACAGAAAACATAAATCTTAAAGAAGGAGTTTATTGGTACACGAAAGGTCCAACTTATGAAACTCCTGCTGAGATTAGATTCTTTGCAAAGTATGGTGCAGATGCAGTTGGAATGTCCACAGTTCACGAAGCAGTTTATTCATCTTATCTTGGAATGAAAACATCAGCAATTTCCTGCATAACAAATTTTGCGGCAGGAATATCAACACAAAAACTTTCTCACTCAGAGGTAACTGAAACAGCAGACAGAGTTAAAGATACTTTTGCAAGATTGATAAAAGCTGTTATTAAATCTTTATAAACGTAGTGCAGGAATCCTTTCCTGCACTGTATTTAAAATTGCTACTGATTACCGGGAATTAACTTTTTTTATAAGATAAACTCACCAACTCGCCGCGGGTTTAATTTTTAAACGTACTTAATTAACTCTCTCTTAATCTCTCTCTTACAAAGAGAGAGACTTTATCATCAACCATGAAAACTTTGCATTTCATATTTTCTGTCAAGATAAAAAAGGTAAGTTACACTTCTCCAATAAGTTCTTTCTCTTGCTAAGAAAGATAGAGATTGCCCACTGTTCAGGATGAGTTCCGTTTTAACTTATCTCACAGTTCTAAATAACGTATTGTTTTAGTTCGCTCAATCATCAGCGGGTTTAATTTTTACTTGTACTTAATTAACTCTCTCTTAATCTCTCTCTTACAAAGAGAGAGACTTTATCATCAACATAAAACCTTGCATTTATATTTTCTGTCAAAATAAAAAAGGTAAGTTCACTTCTCCAATAAGTCCTTCTCTTGCTAAGAGAAGGATTAGGATGAGTTCGTTTTAACTTATCTCACAGTTTGAATAACGTATTGTTTTAGGCGCTGATGATCAGGGGTGTAGTTTTTAAACGTACTTAATTAACCTCCTAATCTCTCTACAAAGAGAGAGACTTATCATCAACATAAAACCTTGCATTTATATTTTCTGAAGATAGAAAAGGTAAGTGAACCCTCCAATAAGCTTCCTTGTAAGAGAGGATTAGGGGGGGGGGAGAAATAGTTTAGATAGATTCAGTATTATGAGATTGGGGGGGGGGGGGGGGGGGGGGGGGCAAACTCATAATTGTCGTGGTTATGGGGGGGGGGGGGGGGGACTTATAATATTTAGAGACAATAGTTTTCATTTTAGTAACAGTAAAGTAATAAAGTGTTTAAGAAATATGTAAGAAAATCCAAATCATATACGGTATTTTTGTAAGGCAGCTTCATGCCGGATGACAATAGGAAAAGTAAGGCAAACAAAATGAGTGTAAAGATATCGAGGTAGGGGGAGGTAGAAAATAGATAAACATTCTGATTATAGTTAGGTAGGTTGTATCAGAGTTATGGGGGGGGGGGGGGGGGGAAATAGCAACGGAGTGAAATCAGCAACAGGACAGGAAATAGAATGGTTTGAATGGGGGGGTATAATGAGATGGGCCTGAAAAGCGGTGTAGAAATTCGAATTAGAAATCTATAGCAGGAGCATCCAATAGATAGTTTGATTTAGAATAATCATGCAGGAGAATAATAACGTAGAAAAGATGAATTGTTATCAAGACTGAAGTATGGAAGCAAAAAGAGTGCCTTGGTACCAATTGAAAGATCCAAGTATATTATAAGGATAGAAAAGATTCTGGAAAAGATGGAGGGGGGGGGGGGGGAGCAAGGAATTAATTTGCATGTTGTGGTATGGCAAAATTCGAAGAATAGAAAAAGCTAACATAAGGAGGCATTTGATGGAGTGAGTGCGCAAATTAAAGATGGAGAGTTTACTGCAATAATTGACGACTGCAGCAGCGACACAGATTTTGGAGAAGCAGTTGAGGCAAGTCCACAGAACATAAAGTAAGGGAAGAGGGGGATAATAGCCCATTTTATACAATCGATCGTTAATAATAGCAAATATTAGAAACAATATAAAACAAATCCAAGATATAAGATAGAAAAGCTTGTGAATAGAAATTTGAATAATATAAAGCAATTGCAACAAATGGAGGGGGGGGGGGGGGGGGGGGGGGGGGGGGGGGGGGGGACATCGTAAGATTGCAAAGCGGTATAAGAAAAACGATAAGTTAAATTGCTGGTACTCACTGCTAAAAAGGAAAGGATCCCTGACTGAAAGCAATACTTGTTGCGAGGATAGGCCGAAACCTTTTGGATGCGGTCATTAAAATAACAAAATGGAGTGACTGACGTATTTATTTTATGACTTATTTAATGATTCAAATAATTCTGCAACTCCACTATTGGTTGATTTGAGTTAGTTTTGTTTAAATATATTAGTGGGATTATCATTACCTGAAAGCTGCAGAACAGGATAAAAGTAATTTTAAGACTGATGTTCCCAAAAATATAAAAAATTTTACTTCTTCAACGAGCCCCACGAAGAAAAAGTGATTAAGCAACCCATCAGGGGGGGTATCGATTCTAAGGTTAGGTTTGGAAAAAAAAACATCAGATGGTATAAAAATGAATAGAACTGTTATTAACAAAGGATTAAAAGGAAAAAGGAAAAAAAAAAAGAAAAAAGAGAAAAAAAAAAGAGAAAAAGCGGAAAAAAGAAAGAAAAGGAAAGAGAAACAAATAGATCAACTTGTTTACCAGCTTTACGGCTTAACAGAAGAAGAAATAAAAATCATTGAAGGGAAAACTTAACCCATCCCAACCCTTCCCTTTATAAAAGGGAAGGGCTTTTAAAATCCTCCCCTTTACCAAAGGGGAGGACAGAGGAGGAGTTCTAATTACAAAACTTTTATGACTAAACATTACAATAAGAAATCTGAGAAAGAAAAACGTAGAATCTTAAGAAAAGATATGACCTTTTGCGAAAAGATTATGTGGGTACACCTAAGGAGAAAACAACTTGGTTATAGATTCTTACGTCAGTATTCCATAGATCAATTCGTTATAGATTTCTATAGTCCGGAACTAAAGCTTGCCATTGAATTAGACGAAAGCATTCACGATGAACCTGCTCAAAAAGAATATGATAAGCATAGGCAGGAATATTTAGAGAAGTTTGGAGTTAAATTTGTTCGCAGATTCACAAATGATGAATTAATGAGTAATGCAAATAGGGCTTTTAAAGAAGATTGAAGCAACAATCAAATTGATTAAAATAACAAAAAACTCGAATAGTAATAGAACGAAGAATAGACACTATTACTTTTAGCTGGTAAAACCAACCAAACATACAAACGGGGTTACGACTGCAGAAGAGTTGAAAAGAAAATGAAGATGAATAAAAGTCCATGATTTCATTATTTCTATTACAATTGAAAAAAAAATTTTATCTTATCAGAAATCCACCTTTTAGTACAAATACGTGTTGAGTATTGTTACCCTAAACACTTAAATTTTATTGACTTTCTTAGCCTTTACTTGTAAGTTTGACAGCTATTTTTTTAAAGACCCTTTTAGTCACAAAATTTTATTAAAGTATGAAAGAATATAGATTTAGGATCATCATAATTGTTGTAGCAATTTTGTTAAGCATTTACCTGCTTTATCCAACTTATCAGGATTACCAGAATACAAAATCATTAACAGCTTCTTTGGAATCCAAGAGAAACGAGTTAAAAAAACTTAATCCCGATCTTACCAAAGACCAGATTGAAAAGATGGTTACACTTGTTGAGGATAGCATCAAAGTAGCCGATCCATCAATTCTTGATGCAAGAAAAAAGAGACTAAAATTAGGATTAGATCTTCAAGGCGGTATGCGTGTTGTTCTTGAAGTTAACACCGGAAAGTTATTAGAGAAAATTGCAAATAATCCGGATGATGTTTTCAAAAAAGTTTTAGCTGAAGCTCAAAAAGAAGCAGCAAAAACTGATGAACCGGTTGTGGATATTGTTGGTAGAAAATTTAAAGAGAGGGGTATAAGACTCAGCAGATACTTTGGAACTATCAGACAAGATGATAACGAAATACTAAAAGATTTAACAAAATCCTCCGAGGATGCTGTTAATCGTGCAATGGAAATTATTAGAAACAGAGTTGATCAATACGGAGTTTCTGAACCTTCGATATCAAGACAAGGGAGCCGAAGAGTTATTGTTGAACTTCCGGGTGTTGCAAAAGAAGAGGAAGCAAAACAACTTTTGCAAGGTACAGCCTTGCTGGAATTCAGAATAGTTAAAGATGCTGAACTAACTTTTCCTATCATGCAAAGAATTGATGATGTTTTAGCAAAACGAACTCAATCAGGTGTTAAAGATTCTCTCGGCAATGAAGTAGCATCATTAGATACAACACAAAAGAAAACTGATACTTCAGCCGTTACAGATACAACAAAACAATTATCTGCAGAAGAATTTAAGATTCAGCATCCATTCTTCTCAGCCGCTGTTCTAAATCCTCAAAGCCCCAACGCAGATGCTTATGTTAACAAAGAGGACAAAAATAAGATCGAATACTGGTTAAGTTTACCAGAAGTACAAAAAGTTATTCCTGATAACGTAGAATTTGTATTTTCAGCCAAGTCATTCACTTCACAGGATGGCAAAAAGTATTTATATGTTGTATCTGGTTAACAAAACCCCTGAATTAACAGGCGGCGTAGTAACAAATGCACAGGCAAATATAGACCCTAATACTTCTGCTCCTATAGTTAATATGGAAATGAATTCTGAAGGAGCAACTGACTGGGCAAGAATTACAGGTGCCAATATTGGTAAGAGAATAGCAATTATGCTTGATGGAGTTGTATTTTCTGCGCCTAACGTTAAAGGCAAAATTCCAGGAGGAAGATCTCAAATCGAAGGGATGGAAAATCTTGATGAAGCAAAACTTTTAGAGATTGTTCTTAAAGCCGGTGCATTACCTGCTCCTGTTGATGCAATTGAACAAAGAATTGTCGGACCTTCATTAGGACAGGATTCTGTTTCAAGCGGATTTAATTCTGCCTTAATCGGTTACATTGCTGTTGGATTGTTTATGATTTTTTACTACAGGCAGGCAGGTATAACTGCAACTATAACTCTTCTTTTTATAATTTTATCTCTGCTCGGAATACTTGCAGGATTTCAGGCGACTCTAACTTTGCCGGGTATTGCAGGTATAGTTTTAACAATGGGTATGGCAGTTGATGCAAACGTTTTGATTTTCGAGAGAATAAGAGAAGAAATGGCAACAGGAAAAACAATGAAGGCTTGTGTTGATAGTGGATTTTCTCGTGCTAATGCAGCTATTATCGATTCCAATATCACAACCTTTATTACAGGTATCATTCTATACCAATTTGGAACCGGACCCGTGCAGGGATTTGCATTAACATTAATGATTGGTATTGCAACTACTTTATTCGGTGCATTAGTTGTTTCAAGAGTTATGTTAGATATCCTCGTATCGAGGGGAGTAAAAATAAACGTCGGTTAATGAATAAAATTTTATTTAGGAGTATGTTGATCAATGCGAGTATTTCATAATTTAAATGTTGATTTTTTAGGTAAGCGAAAATTCTTCTATATAGTATCTGCCACACTTTTTATGATAGGAGTAATAAGTGTAGTTTTTAGAGGCTTTAACTTTGGAATAGATTTCAAGGGTGGATCCGAAATTGTTTTACAATTTGATAAACAAATAGATATCGCTCAAATAAGAAAAAATATTGCAACCATTGGATTAGGAAATGTTGAAGTTAGAACATTTGGTGGTGAAACCGGAGTTTTAATCAGAACTGAACTCCAGGAAATTCCTGCCAATGTTTATCCAAAGGTTGTTAGCAATATCGAAAGCGAAATAAAAAAAGCAATCCCTAATGTGGCTTATAACATTGTTGAAAAGACATCAAATTCAATAACTTTTTCTTTCCCTAATCCTGATACGACTAATTTAATCACTGACAAACTTTTTACTGCGGGATTTCAAACCAGCAAGGTTTCCGAGGAACCTGTAACAAAACACTCAAATGGCAGTTAACATAGGAATAGCAGATTGGATAAAACAAAATTTACGGGATAAAATAAAAGACAATTCATTTAAAGTTTTAAAGGAAGATCGCGTTGGTCCTAAAGTTGGAAATGAATTGAAACGGGATGCAGTTATTGCAGTGTTTTTATCTTTGGTTGTAATTCTGATCTATCTGGCATTCCGATTTAAGTTTATTTTTGCTGTTACCGCCGTGGTAGCCTTGTTTCATGATGTACTGATTACTCTCGGTCTTTATGCTGCATTATATGGAGTAATACCTGGTTTGAATTTAGAAATTGATCTTACTGTTGTTGCGGCTTTTTTAACACTTGTAGGATATTCTATTAACGATACCGTAATTGTATTTGATCGTGTAAGAGAAAATTTGAAAATCCATAAAACACTTCCTTTGATTAGAGGTGGTAAACAAAAGTGTTAACCAAACAATGAGCCGAACAATTATAACATCATTTACAACCTTAATTTCTGTATTCGTACTTCTTCTAATAGGTGGTGATGTATTAAGAGCATTTGCATTTACTCTGTTCTTCGGTATTATAATTGGAACTTACTCATCTGTATTCGTGGCAAGCGCTCTTGTAATAGAATACGCAAACAGAACAAAGAAGAGAAGTTTAGTCCTGAATAACTCTAAGATCTTTTAAAAATAAAAAAGCCGGTGAAGAAATTCAGCGGCTTTTT
>CAWEJJ010000006.1:0-10404 GCA_963809415.1 uncultured Ignavibacteriaceae bacterium
AGTCTATTATTTGAAATTTTATGTTACTCATATTTTACTTTACAATTTTCTTATTTAATATCTTATAAAAAATGTATGGGGTAATTAAAACCCACACCAAAAATAAACTCCAAACTCTGCCTTCTGCAAGATTATAATCGTACAAAAGTTTTTGCCAGGGATTACCCATTATGTAATGTCCAAATCCAAACTCAAAAAGTATTGTTAATCCAAACCAAATTATACCAATAAGAATTGCGTGTTTTGCAGATTCGATTTTCCATCTTTTAAAAATGAAATAAAAAATTATCCCAAAGAAAAAGATTCCTGTTGCTGTTGATATTTGATGTGCAGGAAGATCGCCAACAAGTTTTTTATAAGTTGCTTCTCGCAAAGTACCATTTAATATTCCAACAAACGGGAATGCAAACCACCAAAAAATATGTATGTAAATTGTTTTCATAAAATATTTTGGACGAGATTAAAAATCCGGCAAATAGAAAATTTAATCTTGTCACTCTAAAAATGTTTTTATTTTTTTACTATTTCAACTCTGCGATTTTTATATCTTCCATCTTCAGTTGTATTATCGGCAATTGGCTTTGATGAACCCCATCCCTTATAAGATAATCTTGATTTATCTATGCCTTGTGATATAAGTGCATTCATAACAGATTTTGCTCTGTTTTCAGAAAGAGTTTTGTTCGATTTATCAGAACCAACATTATCAGTATGTCCTTCAACACTAACCTTTAATTCCGGGTTTTGTTTTAGCATTTTCACAATCTGATCAATAATGGATTGCGATTCTGGTTTTATCTCAGACTTACCGGTTTCAAAATTTATATACAGTGCCACAAATCCATCTTTATTAATTGCATTAAACATTTCATTTGCATCAACTTCCTGTTTCATTTGTTCCATTTCCGAAATAAATAAACCAAAATGCTCAACATCGTTTGGAGTTCCGCCAAAATTAAAAAGCTTTACCCAGTACTCTTTATCTTTTGTGGCTAAATAATATGTTGCCTCAAGATCAGCATCCTGAACATTAGAATTTTTATCAATCATCTTTCCGCCATTTTTTACAACAGCATTTTCATAATTCTTGATTATTTGAAGCGGACTTTTCCCTTTCCCGCCAGTATCATAGTTATAATAGTAATCAATATAAGTAAGGTTCCCTTCTTTGGTTTCTGTTTTATCACTGCTTATGCGTAACGAAAGTTCATTATAATTTTCTATACAATTAGTAATGTAAAAATTATCGAGTCTTGTAAAGAGTGGGTGATCTTTACAGTTAGGGTTATCTTCTTGGGCTACAGAAAAGGACGCAAAACCTGTTACTAGAAAAAAAACAAAGAAGAATGTTTTCGTTTTAGTGCTCCTGATTTATTATAAGATTTTTAATGATCTAATATTTCTAAATGTTTATGTAACTATTAATTATACAGGAAGATTTAAATCAAACCCTTTTCCAAAGCTTGTTTTAAATCTCCATGATATACAAACTAACTATTTATCTGTCTATAACGGACAAAAGTGATTTTATATCCAGCGCTTCTAAAAAACGGGTAAGGTGATAGGACCCACCATTATATTTTAACTGCTCTTTGGCTTCTGTCGTATAACGATTTTTGTCTTGCAAAACATTGAAAGAAAGAATTTGTATATCTGATTTGGAAAGATTTGTGTTCCAGTATTTCGGATTTAGGCGCATAACCTGAACATCGTTAACATTTGTATCTACATTTAAAAGTGGAGCTGGTCCACGCCCACCCAGGTAGGCGTTTGAATTTTTCTCATCATCAGAAAAGAGTGCATATTCTTCCTCAAGGAATTTCAAGGATATTTCGCTTTCATATTTATATGGCCCATATTTATAAAAATCAATCCAGGCCTCAAATATTTCTTTAATTAAAACGGGCAACCAATAATCGGGTCTTTCAGGATTGTAAACGATTACTGTCTCGTCAGCATAAACATCAACGCCAGGTATAAGAGTTTCTTTTTTTCCGGGTATGAAAAAAATTGGACTGGATTTTTCCGCCGCCAGATCCCATTTCTTCTGATTGAAATTTGGATTGTCTGCATCCTTTATTTTACCAGAAGTGCGGAACCCAAGACTATTGCAACTTGTAATCGAAAGTTGATTTATATGAATACCGAAATTAGGGGGCTCAATTGTAGCGGAGGCAACTTTACCTTTATCATTAAAGAAGTAACAGAACTGAACGCTCATTTTTCCCGGAATTCCATAGCCAAATTTTTTGTCTCCATAGAATTCTGAATACAGCATAACATTGCAGTCAAATCCTTTAATATCCTCTAGCACAGGATTTTTACGAAGTATATCGGAAAGTGCAGCCAGCTTAGAATAATTTGCTTTTTCTTCTGTCTTTGTATAACCGCAATCAGAGCTGGAATAAATTGACCAAGCGGTGATTTTGAAATCACCGTTTTTATCAAGTACCAATCGGGGTTCTTGAGCAGAAACAACGGAGACGAAAAGGATTAAAACTATTCCGTATAAACTATTAGTATAAATTTTCATCTTATCAAACCTTAAAATTTGTTATAATCTTTTAGTCTGAAGAAGAAATTTTCAATATTAGTAATTATTTCTTTCCAGGCAGTGTCGTAAATGATAATGCGTTGCCATATGTAGTCCCGGAGCTGGTAGTGGCGAAAGCTCTTACATAGTATTTTGTGTTTGGTGATAATCCGGTTATCTCGGCAGAAAAATTAATCGGACCCAAACCCTTTGAACTAAAAATATTATTTGCGATAGTCGGATTCGGTCCTTTCCCGATGCAGACTCCCTGTCGTGTAACCTTTTCATTTTCGGTAGTTATGGAATAACCGCAGGTAGCATTTGTTGACGTTATCTCTTTTACAGCAACAGTCTTAACTATTATTTTTGATTTCAAGGTATTGTCAAGATTATCCTGTTTTATAATAGAGACAGCCTGATCTTTTACCGTGAAATTGTTCTTTAACTTTTGATTAATCGTGGTTTGAGTTAAGCCACCGGTTGACACAAAAATTAACGCACATAGAAATAAAACGACCTGATTTTTTTTCATGATTTTTCCCTTTCTATAATTAAAAAACAGTTACTGTTAATTATTAAAAAAAATTTCACTCTTTGATATATGAACAAATAAATATTAAATCATATATCAATAACCGGAATCTCAATAGTTTCTTTCTTCTCAGGCATCAAAAGCAAATCGCGGATTTTTTCTGCCACCCCATTTAACTTTTCTTTATTATAACCCGGGTTTATATAATCCGGGAAATCTTTAGGTCTATAATTAAAAATAGAAACAGTATATGCTGTTATTCATTTGATTTCTCTTTTGAGAAAATCGTTTTGTAATATCTATTCTCTTGTTAGATTAAACTCGTAAACAATAGTCTCTTCTTCTCCAGTCGTCGGATTTTTTCTTTTTATTGTGTCCTTATGTGAAAGAGTTTTATCGAGACCTGTACCCGTAAATGGTCCAAAAGTTTCGTTTAATCCTTCATCAATTTTGTTAGTAATAGTTTTTGGTTTTTGATTTATGTTCTTGCAAATCCCGCTTGCAGAAACTTCTTTTGTAGTTTTCTTAACACCTTGTTTAGATGAAGCCGTAACTCTTAAAGTATAAGTTCCATCATCAAGAAAAGTAATATAAGTGCGGGCATCGGTTACTTTGATCCCGTGGCTTTCACTTTCTTTTGATAGACCTTGAATGTCTGCTTTCGTTGTTATTTTTTCAAAATAGGTTCTTAACCCTTGCTTTTGGGGTGAGCATTCAAAGCAAGGATTTTGTTCTTCAACTTTAAACTCTTCCGAAATAGTCAATTTCACATTTCCTGTTGAAGCATTTTTCTCATTCTTTTGTATGGTCCAGTCGTTCTCTGAATAATTATCAATCGTAGTCGTCTTTCGGTACATTCCATCGCTGCCATTACAGTAAACCGGATATTCCTCCGTTTGACTATCCCTTTTTGTGCTCAATATTTTTATACTGATTTCGCCTTTATATGGACATATTTCATATTTGCTGAGTTTTTTGATAAGTAACTGACAAAGTTCATTCTGGTCCTGATTAATAAAACTCATAATATTAAATTCTTGTGAAAAATCTACGAGAACATTTCCCTTTTTATCTTCACACTTTACATCTGCGTGTGCCATTTCCTCAGAAATAGCAAATATGCTGTAACGGACCTTATAGCCATTTGAAATTGCTGTTGACATATTTTTGATAATAGGTACAACGTCGCGCCCTCCAAATGCGGACGTACTTTGAAGGCGTAATTCTTCAATGCAATACATTGTTGAGACTGGGTCGCTTATGCCAACGCAAGGAAATTTCTCCTGAAATGCCATTATAGCATCTGTCAGGAACATATCATTAAGACCCCTGGAAAGGTACTGTTTATCAATATCTCCCCCCGGTTTTCCTATAAATAAAAACCGAACTTCCTGTCCATCAATCCTTTCAGTTATGAGCAAAATAAAAAAGAAGCAAGTAATGATTTTTATAAATTTCATTGTTTAAGCACCCTACAATTAGGCAGCAAGTTTTTTATTTTCAAAAGTTCTGACTCAGGTATTGAAGTATTAAGCAAGCCCAATTTTTCAAGATCCTTTAATTGTAATATTCCCGGCAACAATGTTTTTATAGGATTGTTATCGAGGTATAATACTTTTAACTTTTTTAACATTTCAATGGAAGATGGTAAAGAGGACAATTTATTACCAAAAATGCCTAATGTATCCAGGTCTTGAAAAGTTGAAATTTCTGAAGGCAAAGAGTTAACGTGATTTTTGAAATTTACAATGTATAAAGCGGTTAAGGGATAATGTTTAGCTTTTTTTAGAATTAAAGTAAGATCAGCCGGAATGCAGTTTTCTCCTCCTATAATGAGCAACCTTTTAATATATTTGAATAAATCCATATTATCAATCAATATTTGCACCCCATAATTGGACATATCGATTACCAAGATTCTCTAGTTCATCTCTTACCAAAGAACCGAATTTAATTTTTTCGTCTTCTTTAAACTCCTCAACCATTTCTTCCCTAATTGGTTTACCCAATAAAATATCTCCACCCTCTCCTTGCCTTACAGATTCCCAAATTTGACCCCAGAGTTTCATTTTATACTCGACACCCTCATCTTGCTGTTCTTTAGTTTGATCATCTTTTGGTGAAGTATTATTCTGTCCTCCCAGCATTAATTGCTTGGCCAGTTTTTTAATTTCATCATTAGCTTTTTTAGATGCAACCGGATCGTCCCAGTTAGTACTTTGCCGGATTTTAGCCATCTTTTGTCTTATTTCGTTAGGGCTCTGGTTTTGCGCTGTCACACTACTGACAAAGAATAGGCAAAGTAAAAAGATTAACCCAGCTATGGTACTATCTAATCTTAAGTTATTAAACATCAACGTCTTAATTATTTCTGTCAATCTTTATTTAGGTTATATTTGAAAGCCCCGCGCAATAGTCCAAGGTAATCGGAAACTTTTTTGATTCCTATTAACCCTGATTCCTGCTTCATATCAACACCTGTCTGAAGTTTTGTTAACTGGGCAGATATTTTTTCAAGACGGTAACAAACCGGTAAACAAGATTTTGTGTATGATTCATATCTGTGTAAAATATCAAGATAGGCAGGTGTATATTTATTGCAATACTTATCTTTTTCAGATTGTATTTTTTGCACTAATGCTTCAAGCTTTGCCGCTTCACTTTCACTTAACTCCCCCATCATTTCCGTGGCTTCTAGGTCCCATTTATTAATATTATCGAGCATAATTTTAGCATTAGGATCCCGGTCAAGTTCTGCAATCTGCTGTGCAAATTTAGATTCAATAGCAGTAAGACTATCTATAATATGTTTTTGCAGTGTAGCAAGTTCATACCTGTTTTTAATTTGAAGCTGTTGATCTTGATTCTTTTGTGGATCAGCTTGTGTCTCGGCCATTTTCTCGGTGCTGTAAGCTTCACTCCAGGCTTCCTTCCCTTCTTCACTCAATTTCTCTGAATTCTTTATCTCCTCAAGGGAAATATTTTCACTATTCTGCAGCGCTTTATTAATTAATTCATCTGTTTCTTCTTCGGTCATTCCATCTTCATTTTGTAATTTTTCTAATTCTTCCTGCGAAAGACCATATTGTTTAGACAATTTATCCGTTGCCTGTTTTTCATACTCACCAGAATTAGCATCTATGTTTTCGTCGCGTCTGGAGCGTTCGTTATCAATTAATTCTGATACCGAGTCGGTTTGACTAATAAACATATTTCGTTCAGCAATTTCTTTTGAACAAACATTGTCAGGAATGGAGGGTAACAAATCGATAAATGCCTCGGGGGTAACTTGGGCAAATGATAGCGAAGCAGCCAGAATTGAAACGATGAGAAACAATAAATTTTTCATTTGAATGAAGTCCAATTGTGATAAAATATTTTGACTATAAACCATTTTTTGATTAAAGAAGATAGTTAAACTTCTCAAACACTAAATCAAAAAACGATATTTTAAAAAATGCAATTTTATAAGCTCGACTCTCCGATTAAGTTCTTTATAAAATAAGCCGTTATTTAAAACAAATAACTCAACTTCACCTTTTCGTTCATCAGTTTCAATTCTTGTGCAAAAGCAGTTGAATCAAAAAAGAGTGAAAAGTAATCCAGATGGTTGTTTTCTAAAATAATTTATATTAATCCCCTTAGAAAAAACTAATCTCTCTTCAAATTAAACTCATATTCAATTGTTATTTCTTCTTTTGATATTGGATTTACTCGTTTAATTGTATCCTTATATGATAATATTTCATCCTGGGCGTTACCCTTAAAATGGACCCCAGACTTCATTTAATCCGGCATCAATTTTATTAGTTGTTTTTTGGGGCGGCTCATTTATGTTATCACAAACACCCTGGGCAGAGATCTCTTTTGTTGTCTTTTTGTCTCCCTGTTTTGAAGCAGCCGTTACCCGGATTATGTAAGTCCCATCGTCAAGAAAAGTGAGATAACAACGTGCATCATCAACCTTAATTCCCTTGCTTTCGCTTTCGTTTGATAAACCCTGGATATAGGTATAACTTGTAGTTTTTTCATTGTAGCTTCTATAACCCTGTTTCTTTGGAGAACATTCATAACAAGGATTATCTTCTTCAATTATAAGCTCTTCAGAAAGATTAATTTTTACATTACCAGTCGAACCATTACGGGAGACCTTTCGAAGCGTCCAGTCAATTTCCGAATAATTATCAGTTTTTGTGGTTTTCTTATAATAACCATCCATTTTGTTGCAATAAACAGAATATTGTTCGATCTGATTATCTTTTTTTGTGCTTACAACTTTAACGTTTATATCTCCTTTAAATGGACAGATTTCAATTTTCTTTAAACCATCCACAAGTTTCTTTGCAACGTCATTTAAATTTACGTTAACTTGATCAAACGATTTTTTTGAATAATCGCTATATGCGTATGCCTTAACTAATGGGAAGGCCGGCTTGACCCGCATAGGAATAATCGTTCCATTTACAATAAACGTTTCACCAACAGCAACAGATACTTCTAAGTTCACTAAATAATCTACCCCCAATGCATCAGCTATACTTTTGAGTGTTTCTTCAGAACCTGATCCCAATAATTGTTTTTGTCTTTCCAATCCAAGCAAATCTCCCGTATCTGAAGTTGTCATAACAATAGTACACGAATATTTTTCCTTTAAATAATCCTCAAACAATGTTGCAAAATAAGCTGGAAGTCCCTCGATTTCTTTTGGATAAAGTCCGCCCACAGTAGACTTTATATAAAATTTGGTTTTTTGTGCAAAGGAATTGCATGCGATTGTAGTTATTAAAAGAAACAAAATTAAATATCGGGTTTTCATTTTATTATTACCTCACAAGCGGGCAGCAATTTTTGAATTTCTTTTATCTCCGAATCTGAGATAGAAGTTTTTGCTATACCCAACTTTTTTAAATTTTTCATTGAGCCAATTGCTGGAAATAAAGAATTAACGGGATTGATATCAATGAAAAGTGAATCAAGTTTAGATGCAAAACCCTTCATTTCGGGCACTTTATTTATTTTATTATTAAACACAGCCAATGTAGAAAGATTTTTAAATTGATTAATCTCTTTTGGGATACTTGTTACAAATTGACCAAAATTAATAATGTATAATTCCTTTAATGGATAATGCGATGCCCGCTTTAATATATCAGACAAATTAACCGCGGCACTTTTATCTCCGGCAGTAATTATTAATGTTTCTATGCCTTTAAAGTTTTGCATTACATCTATTGTGCGTTGGACGGTTGGTACCGACATATCAATTACCAGAAGAGTCATCTCTTTTAAAAAGTCCGGATTGATATTTTTAGGTGATTCATCTTCTTTAAACTCTTCTATAATTTCTTCCCTTATTGGTTTACCCAATAAAATATCGCCACCCTCGCCTTGCTTTACAGACTCGTGAATTTGTCCCATTAATTTTAGTTTATAATCAATATTTTCTTTTTCCTGTTCAAGTTTTAAGGAATCGGTTTGATTGGTTGGATTTTGATTTTTTCCTGCAAGCATAAGTTTTTTAGAAAGCTCTTTTATTTCATCATTTGCTTTTTTAGCGGCTACAGGATCATCCCAATTTGTAGATTTTCTTATCTGGCTCATTTTCTTTTTTATTTGATTTGCATCCATTTGCTGTGCAAAAACAGAGACTGCAAATAGTAAAACCCAGATCAATAAAAAATATTTCATAAAACATCCTATTTAGAATAGTTTACTCATTCACCTTTAATGCTATGTCAAGTGGAATCGTATAACTATACGCACCAGCCATAATATCGATCAGCGATTTAACAGCACCAAGCTGCATCAAACCAGGGGAGTTCAGACCGTCTTTAGCCCCAAACATAATTTTGTTAATCTCAGTATTGAGCTTCTCCAATCTATCATATTCGGGCAGCAATGGCACCAGGGAATTTTTTGCATCTGCAATCATATTAATATTCATTGGAGAGAGCTTATTGCAATAAGTTAAATAATATCCAGCCATTTCTTGATAAATAGATTTTTGCTGCTCTTTTGATGGATAATTTTCCAACTGTTTTCTTAGTGGCTTTAATTTTGCCTCCAGAATAACGGTTTGAATAGAATCTTCTTTTCTAAGCTCCTCCATTTTGTTGGCAAACTTTTTATCAACAGCATGAATTCTATCAATTATTAGTTTTTGTTCTTTAACAAGTTCATTAAGCTTAGAATTTTTCTCAAGCTCTTTTTCCATCTTTATTTGTTCTTCTGTTTTAACAGAATCGCCGCTTTGCATATTAGCCATCACCTCGGTGCTGTATGCCTCTGCCCACGCTTCCTTTCCTTCCTTACTCATTTTTTTCAGTCGCTCAATTTCTTCCATAGAAATATTTGCTTTATTCTGCAACATTTTGTCAGCAATCTTTTTTTTCTCTTCCTTACTAACATTTTTGTTTTTAAGTTTTTGAATGTCGGCATCAGATAAGCCAGAATCTTTTGCTATTTTCTTTTCCATTTCAGGCTTTAAGTTGTCTGCTTCTTTCTGAACTTCCTTCTTTTTCTTAAAGTATATCTCATCAAGCTGCTTACTTACAGAACTCAATTGGCGTGTAAACTGACTCCTGAATGCGGTATCTACTAAACAAATAGCACCAGGCAAATCCGGCAATTGATTATAAAAATAAATACCTGTCTGTGAATAAATTTGCACAGAAAAAACACACAATGCAGCAATCAAAATCTTTTTCATTTTATTTACTCGTATAATGTGAATAAATATTTTATTCTATAACTTTAAAAATTCAACTCTTCTGTTAAGCGCTTTGTTTACACCACTATCATTCTTAGCAATTGGTTCTGATTCGCCTTTGCCATCCGTTTCAATTCTTGTTGCATCAATACTAAAGTTTTTAACCAAAGCATCTTTAACAGAGGCTGCCCGGCGTTTAGATAAATCTAAATTTGATTTATTATCACCATCAGAATCAGTATGCCCAACAATTTTAATATTTACGGTTGGATTTTCATTTAATACTGTTGCAATCTCTTTAATGGTGCCGTATGATTCGGGTTTTACTACATCTTTATTTACATCAAAGTAAATACCGTAGCTAACTAACTTGCCTTCTGTAAGGAGCTTACTACGCATATCGGGTGCAGCATCAGTAATTCTTAAATTAGATATGTATGAACCAGAAGAAGCTCCTCTGCTCAATCTAAAACAAAGCCGGCTTAGTTTAACACCATCGTAAATATTTGTTGGCATATCAAGTACCTTTGCTTGCTCATGATAAATTCTAAGTCTTCTGCCTTGAACCCAAACGATAACGTGGTTTACTTTTTCTGCAACAACTGGCTTTACATCTGATTTGCAGGCCGG
>CAWEJJ010000007.1:0-8586 GCA_963809415.1 uncultured Ignavibacteriaceae bacterium
AAATAACGCGCGCTAAACAAACCGAAAAAATCAAGAGGCTGTAAATAAAAAGTAAGTGTTTATAATTTAACTTTTCTTTATTTAATATTTTTAACGAGATATAATGTTCGGATTTAAACAAAAACGGCGTGAACGGCTTCGTAATTTACCTTTCCCTGAAAAATGGCAGGAAATTTTAGAAAAAAACATTGCATATTATCATCATCTTAGTAAAGATGATCAAACAGAATTAAAGGGACATATTCAAATATTTTTGGATGAAAAAGAGTTTGAAGGTTTTGAGGGATTAGAAATCACCGATGAAATAAAAGTTACTATAGCAGCACAAGCTTGTGTGCTGCTGCTGCATAGAGAGACAGATTATTATCCAACATTGCATACAATTTTAATTTATCCGCATCCTTTTTATTCACATGTTAAGCAACATCTGCCGGGCGGATTGATTGCGGAAGGAGAACAAGGACGATTAGGGGAATCATGGTATCGTGGTCCTGTTGTTCTTTCCTGGGACGATGTCCTTCGATCAGCACATGATCATAATGACGCACATAATGTTGTCTTTCATGAATTTGCTCATCAGCTTGACAGCGAATCAGGTGCAAATGAAGGAACACCTCTTCTTCCGGATCGATCAAGGTACATAGCGTGGGCAAGAGTTTTAGGCGGAGAGTATCAGCAACTGCTAAATGAAATCCAGCATCATCAGAAACCGGATATTGATATTTATGGAGCAACAAATGCTGCCGAGTTTTTTGCAGTGGTTACTGAAGCTTTTTTTGAAAAACCGGTTCAACTAAAACAACATCATCCGGAACTTTACGAACAGTTAGCTCTTTTTTATAAGCAAGATCCTATAGATTATTTTTTGAAAAAGAGTCTGGATAAATAATACTTATCTAACAATAAAAATCCCTTCTTATTGTTTTTTAATAAAAAGGGATTAAAAATTATTTTAGTTCACTTAACCAATTCGCTGCAAATGTTCTTGCAGCGGTTACTGTTTCTTTGCCTGCGCGGTAATACAATTTCCATTGACTGTCTTTGTATTCATATTCCTGTTCAACAAATTTAATTTTTCCGTCTTTATCTTTCTTAGTTTTTGCGTTAAAGTTTATATCGGCTGTTTTTTCTAAAAAAGTATTAATCCATTTTTTAATCAGGTTGTTTGGATTGTTGATCGGATAATCTTTTTCCCACTCGGTAACTTTAGAATTATAGTCATCTAATTCCATCTGGTATGATTGTTTTAAATATTCATCCATCTCTGGTTTAAACATTGTTTTTTCAGGATCATCTAGATCGGCTAATTGCTGTTTGTACACACTAAGTATATCATTAAACATTGCTTGCTGATCTGCAGCCATTTGTTTTTTACTGTTTTCTGTTTCGGTAATGCTCTTAAGCAAATTAGTTCGCTGTTCTTCTTTTAGCTGAGCAGAATATTTTGGTGCTTCTGGCGGGGTTGGTTTTCTATCATCTCTAAGCTGGTTATACTTATTAACAAATTCTTTTGAGGAAACATATTCTTTTACATTATTTCCTATTGATTGAATAAGAGAAACTCTGTCTCCTATCGCAAGATTTTTTAATATTTTTACGTTTGGGATGTAGAACGATGGTCCACTTACTGCATAAAATATATTTGATTTTGCAGTTTCCTCTTCGGTTTTAAATTGCTGAAGAAGCCTTTTTAATTTATCATCAACAAACTTTCCAGCAGTAAACCCCAGAACCAACACCAACAGTAATGGAAGAAAAAAAAGTAATTTTTTCATTTGATATACTCCGGATTAATATTTTGAATGTTTTAACTAAAAATGTAAATACAAACCATTAAGCACAAACAATATTACAAAATATTTTTCTTGTTTCATTTTGGTTTGAATGATTAACTTTAATAAACAAAATCAGTCATAAAACGGAAATATTTAAAATGACAATAATAAACCGCTGTCCCTGGCCTGCAAACGATGCACTTTATATTAAGTATCACGATAAAGAATGGGGAGTTCCTGTTCACAACGATAAAAAACTTTTTGAATTTCTTTTACTTGAAGGATTTCAGGCTGGATTAAGCTGGCGCACAATACTCTACAAAAGACAAAACTTCCGCAAGGCATTTGATAACTTTGATTTTAACAAAGTAGCCAGGTATGATAAAAGAAAAATTAGTTCTTTAATGAAAGATGCCGGAATAATCCGCAACAAACTTAAAATAGAAAGTGCAGTTACAAATGCTAAAGCGTTTATAGCTGTAAGAAAAGAGTTTGGAACGTTTGATAAATATATCTGGGGATTTGTTGGCGGCAAACCGGTTAAAAATAAATTCAAATCATTAAAAGAACTTCCTGCCAAAACGGACATTTCGGATTTGATAAGTAAAGATTTAAAGAAACGCGGATTTAATTTTGTTGGTTCAACAATAATCTATGCACATATGCAGGCAACAGGAATGGTAAACGATCATCTTGTTGATTGCTTTTGTTATAATAGGTAGCGCAGTTCACCGCGGCGAATCCCTTCCTGCGATTACTTTTTATTAAATTCCAAAGATGTCATCTTTTTAACAAACTGTGAGCAGAAGACTTGAATTTTAAATGATCCTCTTTCCTTCCGCTTATTGTTGACCACCAACCTTTTTTGCTAAAAGTTAATTGAGATTAAACCCTTATTTGGTTAGGTTGGCACAGAAGTGTTGCTGCTCTCTGTTTACTTTTTCTTTCCCTGTATTGATCTGAAAGTACAAAATATACAGATATGATTATAAAGACTGTTGAAATTAATAATTCAGTAGTTATTTGTACATTCGCAAAAAAGCCAGCCAGGGGAAAATGCTATTACAAGATTTACGTAAGTATGAATTAACAACTACCGGTTGTTAATAACAACTACAAATAGCGCAATTACAACTAATAGGATTTGCATCTTTACTGATTCTGGAATTCAATCAGTATATCTTTGCAGCGTAAAAAAATAAAACAAAAAGGTAACAATTATGGAAACTAAAATGATTGGTAATAAAATTGCCGAAGCTCGAAAGAAAATAAATATTTCTCAGGCTCAACTTGCGCAGCGTTTATTCATCAGCGCACAAGCTGTTGGGAAATGGGAACGCGGAGAATCAATGCCGGACATTACTACTTTTAGCCGGCTCGCTGAAATCCTGGGAGTTGATCTCAACTATTTTTCAGAAAACTTTCAGTCTCAAATTTCTGGAATGGAACCCGCAAAGCAATCAGCTGAATTGCCAGGTAATGAACCGGGGAAAAAGATTTTTTGGGATATGTCACGCGGGAATTGGGCGGATGCTGACTTTTCCGGGTTGAAAAATCTGCAAGAAAAATTCAGTTCTTCCAATATGCTGCGGTGCAAATTTATCGGTTCAGATTTATCCGGGCTTCTTCTAAAAAGTAATAATGTTGATAGCTGTGATTTTTCAGGTTCCGACATAAGCCACAGCCACATTAAGAGTTCGAATTTACTCAACAATTTTTTTACAGACTGTTCACTTAAAGAAACCGAATTTTCAAAGAGCAATATCAGCGGCTGCAATTTCTCCGGTACCAATTTAACCACTATTAAATTTTCGGAAAGTTATATTTATGGCTGTGATTTTACCGGTGCTGATTTTACGGGGGTTGAAATTAGATCGGGTGGTTTTACTGGAGTGGCAGATAAATTCGGTGGCCCGGAGAAAAATAAAATTACTAATGCAGTTTGGAAACACACTTCGTTTATAAATGCACAGATTGCAGATATTGTTTTTGATGGCAAGTTAGAGGACTGCTATTTTGAAAACTGTGCCTTTACAAGAGTAACTTTTCAGAATTCAATTTTGATTAACATTTTCTTTAAAAACAATAAAAATTTGAAACGGATTCAGTTTATTGATTGTAAAGCTGATAGGCTGACTTATGAATTCCTGAAAGCAGGGAAAGCGGATTTAACAGGTATCACAATGTTAACAGAGTAATTACGTTATATAAATATTACTAAATGAATTCTAAATTTTTAATTGTTCATTTTTAATTTTTAATTGGGATTTTGGTTAAGTTTACACTAAGTGTCGCTGCTCTCTGTTTACTTTTACCGGAAAAGGGTGCTTGTTGGTGGTTTAAGAATTGGCAAGTGTAATCTGGTTTGGGTTTTATTTATTAACACTTTGTGCGTGTGTTTTTGTTATTGAGTTGATGCGACAGGGTTTGCTCTTTTTAATACTACAAGTTGAGGGCTAATTGAGTTTCATAAAACTTAAACCTAATTTGCAAATGTCTTTAAACATATCCTTTGCTTTAAATATAAATACAAAACCATTTTTTAACACAAATGGATTACGAATGTTGTGATTGCCATGGATAATTAATTTGTATTTTTCATTAAAGTACAAATAATTTAAGGGCTTGTTTAGGTAATTTGTAGCTTGGATCAAGATGAAATAAAAATTGTTGAAGGAAAATGATAGAGCGTTTTCAATACTTTAAGATTTTTTTTAATATTATTTATCAAGGTGTAAGCTCAATAGTAAGTTTTGTAATTACTCCTCGTAGATTTTTTGCAGACATTCAAGATGATGATATTAAAAAAGTAATTATTAGGCTCTTATCTGTCTTTATGTTATTTGAGTTCATAGTCATTCTTGCTTTTCTTATTATTCCCAAAGTTCAAGAAAAACTGACTTTATTCACAATAGCTTCTCTCTTGTTTTACGAAATAGTATTCATGCTTCTAAATGTTCCATTTTTTATTCTCGTTAATTTCGTGATTGCACGCAGATTAAAACTTAGAATTATAATTAGTTATGTAATTATGTTTAAATGTTCTTTTTTATTAATTCCAATTATTTTTTATTCCCTCTTTTTATTTCTTGAAAATTATCTGTTTCTAATATTCTCTAGCACCCTAGCGATATTATATATAATTATTTTTTGGGTTTATTTTCCATATTTATTCACTCATGGTGTAAAAAAACGTGTGCTTGGAATATTTAGTGCTTTGATCGCATTTATTATCTCAGGCTTTATCTATGGTTACATATTTACTTATGATAAAATTCCTAAATTTGATATTATACAATTAAGTCTTTTTAGTGATCCAATTGGGAATGAAGTTGATTATAAATTAGGAGCAATTAGAGAGTACGAGAGAAAATCAAAGTATTACGATTTTGCAAATATATATGATACCACATTTAATTCAGTGGTGTATTCAGAAGAGTGGAAGAAAGAAAAGATATTATACTATAATGAAATTCAAAGCCAATATAAATTAATCGATTCCTTGACAAAAGAATCGTTATTTAATAAAACTATGTTTTTTATAAAGTTAAAAAGGGATGAACTTAATTTACTTTCAAAATGTCTTTCATTACAAGATATTCTTATATCAGGTAATTCGTTTTACTATAAGGATCAAGACCTGTTTAATTCAAATGCATCAAAATATTTTGAATCATTAAAAAAATTACTCAAGAAACAAACCGAAATATTCGCAGTACTAAATGAATTCGATTCGTTTCGAATAAATTTATCGAAATATAAGTTATTATTTTTAGATAGATCTATTATGAACAAATACGAAAGAGATTGACAAAAATAGATTACTATGTATAATTAATTTGTTTTTGTAAATCCGTAAAAGGTATTTCTGTGATTAGCCGATTTTATTTGGCTGTCACGACCACTCCGTGACAGTTTTTAATCAGAGAGATTGATGTCAAAAATAACAAACGCAAAGGGACAACTAGAAAACGGCCAAGAAATTGGTGCAGAGGCACACGAGAATAACTTTTCTCGGCTGTCACCAACCACTTGGTGACAGAATAATAACACTATGACACAAAAAGCGAATTGGAAAACAATAACACTCGTAATAATTGGCGCAATCGTATTTGCATTAATCTCGCAATTCTTACTACCAAAACTAATTCGCCCGGTGGGTAATGTACAGCTAAAAGAATTTGCCGCAGCTATAAATGCAGATGCACCCATTATGCTTACTAAAGACATCCGCTTTGATAATGTAACACTAGGCAATGATAACAGGATCATATACAACTACACTTTAGTAAACAGTACACGCGAAGAAACAGACACCACTTACTTTAAAAATCAAATGCGTCCAACAATGTCTAAACAAATCAGAAACAGTTTAGAGATGTTAACATTAAGAGAACTAAAAACTATTTTTCAGTATAACTATAAAGATAAAAATTCAAATCAGGTTGTAACATTCGTTTTTAAACCTGATGGGTATAATTAGTTTTCTCCCAGCTGTCTCGGATACTCTATGAAAGTAGAAGAAATAAAGATTGTGGAAGGCACGACCTCATCCTAAATCCTTCTCCTTCTAAAGGAGAAGGACTTTTAAATTCCCTCTCCTTGCGAAGGAGAGGGAAAACAAGGGTGAGGTCGGATTAGGATTATGACGCAAAACTTTAACAAAACATCCGAAAAAGAAAAAAGAAGAAATTTAAGAAAGAACCAGACTTTCTGTGAGAAAATTCTTTGGATTTACCTGAGAGATAGAAAGACACTTGGTTATAAATTTAGAAGACAGTATTCAGTTGATCATTATGTTATGGATTTTTACTGTCCGGAACTAAAGCTTGCAATCGAATTAGACGGCAATGTTCACGATTTACCTGATCAAAAAGAATATGATGCTTACAGACAGGAGTATTTAGAAAAATATGGCATTACATTTTGCAGAATAACAAACGAAGAATTTATAAGTAATGCTAATATGGCATTTGAAAAAATTGGGTGTTTTATTAAAGCAATAAAAAAGGAAATTAAATAATCCTAATTTTAATTCTTTCCTCACAATCAACATCATACTGTGTAAACTAAATACAACGAATTTTCCTAAAGATGTCATCTTTAGCAAAGATACTCTTTATATTCTTGTTGCCCGGCATTTCTTTATCTATATTATTTTCAATAACAATCTGATTCCGAACACTACTCATATTCTTTTACAGCCTATAAACCGGTCGTAATCTGTTATCCTCGGTGCAAAAAAATATTTTTTTATAAACGTAAAGGTTTTTGAATTATGAAAAGAAATAAATTTATTCTATCACTTATAACATTAGCAGCCGCACCAACATTTTTATTTTCACAAATACAGAAAGGATTACACGGGATGAACAAAGGATTTAAAATAAATTCCGGCGAAGGAAGAATACACGGCCATATTAAATTAAAAGGTGTAAACGCAAACATACTTGATGTAAAGATTTCCGGTAGCGATACAGAAGGTGAGCTTGCAGTATTTGAACAAACTTCACTTTCTCAAGGCAAGGGAACTCCATTGCATATTCACAACTCTCAGGATGAAATATTTTATGTTCTTGAAGGTGCATATTATTTTCAACTTGGTGATGAAAAATTTAATCTTGCTGTGGGCGATAGTATTTTTTTGCCGAGAAAAGTTGCACACGCCTGGACTCAAGTTTCAGAAAAAGGAAAAATGACAGTGATTTTGCAACCGGCAGGAAAACTAGAAAACTTTTTTGTTACAATGTCTCAACTCGATCACGAACCAACACAGACCGAAATAGCAAAAATATTTGCAGATAACGATATGCAGGTTGTAGGTCCGCCATTAAAGATAGAATGATTTTCATTTTCTCGGCTGTTACTTACCACTCCATAAAAGAAAAATTATGCTAAAACATAACTACCATCGCACTATTACTTTTAGTATAATAGTTTGCAATTAAAGTTGTTATTATTGTGTGTTACAAATCCAAAAGGATTTTAATAAATGAATCCTATTCTAAGACTGTTAGAAATCTTCTTTCTGCTGATACTTCCTTTAATAATTATTTATTTAAGGAGCAGCTGGTCCAAAAAGGAAATTTCAATCTATCTAACTATTCTGCCGTTAATTTGGTATATCTTCTATGCACCGCTTCACGAACTTGGGCATATCCTGGGTTGTTTTGTTGTGGGTTTAGAAATTAAAGATTATCAGTTGTTTGCTCGTTTTTGGGAAGGGAATTTTGGATTTGCTTATGTGGATATAAAAGAAGGTTACGGTGAAAATATGAAATCATTTGTAGTCCTGATTTTTCCTTATGTACTTGACCTGGTTTCGGTTATACTTGGCTATTACATACTTGTTAGATATAAAATAAAAAAATCATTTCTGTTCGGTTTGATCTTTATAATGTTATGCCTGCGTCCTTTATATGATTTAGTAGATAATTATATCGGCTATTTTTTAAATCACTCGGATTTTGTTCTGGCAAGCAGAATTGTTGGCGTTCCATTCATATTTACTTTTGTTATTCTGTCTATAATAATTAGTGTATTATTAATTTTGGTTTTAATGCATAAATATAACCTGCACCCAAAAGTTGTGAAAGGAAGTACCTCATTCCCGAAATAAATTCGGTGCAAGCCTTAAATTCTTCACTCCCGAAATCAGGAACCTCGGCTTGAAAGGGGAAAGACTTTTAAATTCCCTCTCTTTGAGAAGGAGAGGGAATACAAGGGTGAGGTCGTATTAAGACGATCTCCAAACACTTATTTGGGAATATAAAAACTAATCTGCATTAACCAGTTTGTTGCTGCTTCCAAT